>JBIJDH010000005.1:0-361668 GCA_044344255.1 Myxococcota bacterium | reverse complement strand
CCCTGATCGTCCTGCCCGGCAGCGGCGAACTCTTCATCCTCACGAAGGAGGTGGGCTTCCCGGCACAGCTCTTCACCTTTGACGGCCCGGGAGATCCCGACCGCACGACCGACCTCCGGCTGGTGGGTACCCTCGACCTCGAGGCGCTCGGGGCGGAGTCGGAGAGCGTGACCGGCGCCACGGTCTCACCGCTCGGAGATCGGCTGATCGTGCGCACCAACGACGACCTCCTGCTCTTCCCGATCACGGGCGGGGACGTCGCCGGCGCCATCACCTCCCCCGCCGAGCGGCTGCCGGCACCCGTCGGCGGCGACGGCGAGGCGGCAACCTTCGACCCCGACGGCCAGACCCTCACCCTGATCGCCGAGGGGTCTGCGCCGGATGTCTGGACCGTGACCTGCGCAGACTTTGACGAGACGGGGCGCCAGGATCCGGACGGACTCGGCACCTGCGCCGCGGGAGACCCTGCGCAGAAGGGCTGCGGCTGCGCCTCGCGGGCGGGCGGGCGGTCGAACCTCCTCGTATCTGCGGCTCTGGCGGCGATCTTTTTCCTGCGAAGGCGAACTTTCGTGGGCACAATCCACGCGACCAGTTAAAATTGGGGAGAGATTACCCTCCACGTAGAGGGATCATCCCAAGGATGACTGATGTCCGACGTTCGTTTTCAGGTGGGGATCTTGGGCGCGGGCTCCAAGCTCTTGGCAACCTGCACCGAAGCACTGTCCGCTATTGCAACGGTCACACCCATCGGCGCAGACTTCACCGACGCCGGGATCAGCCCGCTAGATCTCCTCTTGGTCGTAATCCAGCCCCCCCACACGGAGGGGATCCGGCTCTTTGGCCGCATTCGGGAGCGGTACCTCCACCTGAAGGTCCTCGTGCTGGCGAGCGGCCTTGAGGTGAACTCCGCCGTGGAGCTCCTCAAGCTTGGGGTAGACGATCTCCTCGACCTCCCTGACTCTCACCACATGCTCAGCCGGAAGGTGGCGAGGGCCCTCCTCGGGAAGTCCCAGCTCACCGTCGACTCTCCCCTGCTGGCCCCCCTCGCCCCGCTGGCGAGCCGCTCCCTCTCGGAGCGCAGCAAGCGCGCCTGCTTCCGCGTTCGAGTGCCGACCAGCTGGTCGGCCCACGCGATCTTTCACCACGGCGACGCGCCGATCCAGCTACGGATCGAGGACCTCGCGGTGCCCACCGACCACGGCCCCGGCGGCATCGGCCTTCAGCTCACCCTCCCCGCGGCGCGCGCCTTGCCCCTCGACGCCTGGGTTCGGGAGGCGCCCCGCATCCCGCTGATCATGCACATCAGCGAGCAGCACATCGAGGCGAAGGCCACGGCCCGCCGCGTGGAGCTCCCCACCCAGGATGGCCTCCAGCACGGCGTCCTCGGGGTGACCTACAGCGTTCAGGGCCGCGCCGCCGAGGCCCTGCTCCAACGCTACTGGCTCGACCTCCAGCGCACGAGCTTCCGGGCCTGAGCCCGGGAGCCCGGCTCCGGTACGCCGGATCAGAGGCTCCGGCTGCGAGCCTTGATCGCCGAGAGGATCCGCGCCTCGAACTCCGCGAAGGGCATCGTCTCCTGCTGCTCGACGCCGTAGCGGCGCAGGGTGACGGTGCCGTCAGCGGCCTCCCGCTCCCCGATGACGAGCAGGTTGGGGATCTTGCTCGTCAGCGCCGTGCGAATCTTCTTCTGGACCCGCTCCCCCGTGCTGTCCACCTCGGCCCGCACCATGTTCTGGCGGAGCGCGGCGGAGAGGCGATCGGCGTACTCGCTCTGACCGTCGGTCACCGGGAGCAAGCGCACCTGCACCGGAGAGAGCCAGGTGGGGAAGGCGCCGCCGTAGTGTTCGATCAGGAAGGCGGTGAAGCGCTCGTGGGTGCCGAGCGGAGCGCGGTGGATCACATAGGGCATGTGCTCCTTGTTGTCGGCGCCCACATAGCGGAGGCCCAAGCGCTCGGGCACGGCGAAGTCGAGCTGGTTGGTGCTCGCGGTCTCCTCCCGACCGGTCACGGTGCGGAACTGGACGTCGATCTTCGGCCCGTAGAAGGCCGCCTCACCCTTGACCTCTCGGAAGGGCAGGCCGGAGTCGATCATTGCCCGGCGCACCATCTCCTGGCTCTTCTCCCAGGCGGCCGGATTGTCCACGTACTTCGCCTTCCCCTTCGGATCATCGGGGTTCCAGGTGGAGAAGCGGAAGTAGTAGTTGGAGAGCCCGAGCACGTCATAGACAGCGCGGTGCAGGTTCATCACCGACAAGAACTCTTGATGAACCTGATCTTCCGTGCAGTAGATGTGCGCGTCGTTCATGCACATGCCGCGCACCCGCAGCAGCCCCGACAGCGAGCCCGAGTCTTCGAAACGATAGACCTGACCGTACTCCGCGAGGCGGAGGGGCAGATCCCGATAGGACCGGGGCCGGGCGTCGAAGATCTTGTGGTGGTGCGGGCAGTTCATCGGGCGGAGGTAGTAGGTCTCCTTCACCTCCTCGATCTTGCCCCCCTCCCCCTCTCGCTCCTCCTTCAGCTCCATCGGCGGATACATACCGGCGGCGTAATAGGGGAGGTGGCCCGTCTTGTAATACAGGCTGGCCTTGGTGAGGTGCGGGGTGGCCACCCGCACGTAGCCGGCCTTGAACTCGAGCTCCTTGGCGAGGCCCTCGAGCTCGTCGCGGATGACCGTGCCGTTCGGCATCCACATCGCGAGGCCCTTTCCCACCTCCTCGTCGATGAAGAAGATGTCGAGCTGGGCGCCGAGCTTCTTATGGTCGCGCTCCTGGGCCTCTTTGTAGGCCTTGACGTAGCCCTCGAGGGCGTCCTTGCTCGCGAAGGCCCAGGCGTAGATGCGGGTCATCATCGCGTTGTTGGAGTTGCCCCGCCAATAAGCGCCGGCCACGCTCTTGAGCTTGAAGCAGCCCTTTGGGATGCGGTTCGTGTTCGAGACGTGGGGGCCCTCACACATGTCCAGGAAGCTGCCGTTCTTGTAGAAGGTGAGCTTCTCGATGCCCTTCTTCTCGAAGAGCTCGGCGGCATACTCGGCCTTGTAGGGCTCGTTCATCGCCGAGAGGCGGGTGGTGGCGGCGTCGCGGTCCAGCTCCTCCCGCTCAAACTCCTGGTTGTTCTTCAGGATGTGCGCCATCCGCTTCTCGATCTCGGGGAAGTCGGCCTCGGAGATCGGCGCAGACAGGATGAAGTCGTAGTAGAAGCCGTCCGAGATCGGGGGGCCGAAGCCGAGGGTGGAGCCCGGACGGAGCTGCAGCACGGCCGCGGCCAGCACGTGGGCGAGGCTGTGGCGGATGCGGTAAAGCTCGGCCTCAGCGGCGTCTCCAGGGGCCACGGTGAGGTGATCCGCTTCGACCTCGACCGCCTCCTGCTGATCAACGGGCAGCGCGCGCTCGGATAGGGTGCGGTCGGACATGATGGGCTCCAGTCGGGGAGCGCCCACTTAACCCGAGCCACGCCCGGCCGGACCGGCAGGGGCGACGGGGATAGCCCCCGATCCGGCCGCCTCTCCCCCGCCGGAGCGCGCCCCGACCATGCGAGCCTTCGACAGCCCCCGCCTCCGCTGGATCCCCTACGACATCGAGCTGCTGCGTATCGCCGCCGCGGGTCGCCGCGGTCTGGCCCGCAGGCTCGGCGCGGCCGTGCCCCTCGACTGGCCCTCGGCGGAGCTCGCCTTCGCCCTCGAGGACATGCTCGAGGTCTTCGCAGGCCAACCGGAGCGCCTCGGCTGGGACGGCCTCGTGCTGCACCGCGGCGAGGGCGACGGCGGGCTCACCCTCGTGGGCGACATGGGGCTGAAGGGCGGCCCCAACCGGTACGGCGTGGCGGAGCTCGGCTACGGCACGGCGCGGGCCTGGCAGAGCCAAGGCATCGCCACCGAGATGGGGCGGGCCCTGCTCGAGCGCGCCTTCCAAGAGCCCGCCGTCCGTCAGGTCAAGGCGGACTGTGAATTCGACAACCCCGCCTCGATCCGCGTCCTCCAGAAGCTCGGCTTCCAGCAAACCCACCGCGAGGGTCGCACGCTCTGGTGGGCCCTCGATCCGCCCGCCGGGCTGGGCGAACCGGGCGCTACTCGCCGCTGAGGCGCCACTGGCGGGCCTTCCCGACGTGCTCCAGCAGACGCTGGGCGCCGTAGCCCACCCGCGGCTCCGCCCCAGAGGGCAGGCCGGCCTCGTCGCGGAGCCCGCCCCAAGCGAAGCCGAGGGAGAAGGTGTCCGGCCAGGCGAGGACAATGTCGGAGAGGACGGAGGCGGCGTCGGCCTCGCAGTCACCCTCCTGCACGTAGAGGCCGATCTGCAGGTCGAGGCGGGCCCGCCAGTCCTCGAGCTCGGCGAGGACCCGCTGCCGCGCGCTGTAGACGTGGCGCACCGCCTCGCCCCCCGCGTCCGTGCCCGCCTCCCCGGCCGCCCCGAGGTCGAGCGTGACGTGATCGAGCAGGCTGCCGCCGTTGAACATCACACACTGGCCCGCCGAGACCTGCCCCGCCTCGCAGGCCGCCTGCAGGTCACCGGCGAAGTGGAAGAACTGCACCTCACGGGCGCCAGGGAGGGTCCCTCCGTTGAGCTGCTGGGGGTTGGCGCTGATGCCCTCGATCTCCGCCTTCGAGAAGGAGCCCACCGCCGCCACGTGCACCCCGAAGCGGTTGAGGTGCCCGATCAGGCCGGAGAGGAAGGGCGGCGTGCTGCGGAGCGACTTGATGTCGATGACCACGGAGAGGTGGGGGCGCCCCGTCACCGCCCGGTGCAGGGCCGTGACCCGCTCGACCGACCACGGCGCCGCGAAGGTGCCCCGCATACAGGCCTCCTCGCGGCTGCTCCGCGGCTCGGGTGCCATCTCGGCCACCGCGGCGTCGAAGTCAGCGGCCTCCGCGAGGTGGAGCGAGCGGCCGAAGAGGTCGAGCCAGGCGTCCATCTCGACGCCTCCGAAGGCGGTCTTGGGGGAGCGCCGCACGTCCTCGTACTGGCTGATCCCCAGGCTCTCCTGGACGGTGTCGAGCGCGTTGGCGTGGGCGATGAGCGAGGTGTCGATCACCTGGTCCATCACCGCAGCGCGGGCTGCCTCGGTCTCGGCCTCCTCCCAGGCGGTGATGAGGTCGGTGTTGACGAACAGATCCCACTCCATGCCTGCGAGGTGGTTCGGGTGCTCTCCGCTCTGGCTGGCCCGCGTCGCCTCGAGCGTGCCGAAGGCGGCCAGCACCGGGTTGTTCTCCAACATCGGCATCAGTCGCGAGACGTCGACCCCAGCGTCCAGGCTCTCCTGCACCGCGCTGAACACGTCGGGCATCAGGAAGGCGAGGATCCGCCGCCAGCGAGGATGAGCGAGCAGGGCCGGCGTCGCCCCCATGAAGGCGCCGTGCCCGTAATACTGGGTTCGCACGGCCGGGAAGCGCTTACGCGAGGGGGTGAAGCGCAGGGCGTCGATGGGGCCCCAGTAGGCGGCGCCGAGCACCCGCACCTCGGCGCCGAGCAGCCGAGCCTCGGCGACGAGCTGACGCTCCCGGGCCTCGGCGCGGCGCCGCAGCGCGGTGACCGTCCGGACCACCCACCCCCACGCCCGCGCGAGGAGCCACTCTTGAATCAACCGCATCACCCCGCCTCCGCGAGCGACCTATCCCGCCGAACGCTGCGCCTCGGCCGCCTCTTGCAGGAGAGCCGCGGATGGTGGTCCCCGCGGCCCTTCGTCGTGAGCGCGCTGCCCTGGGAGGCCGAGCACCCCGCGCTCTCGGCGCGCCTCCGCGGGCTCTCCCTGGACGCCGTCGAGGCGCTGGAGGCGAGCGAGCTCCCGCCGAGCTGGCTCCCCGAGCCCCTCCGCCAGACCCTGGCCGCCCTCGCGGCGCTGTCCTCTCTCCCTGACCTCTCCCCCGCTCCCGGCGTCGAGCCCGGCGTCGAGCCCGGCGTCGAGCCCGGCGCCGGCCCCTGCCCCACGGGGACCCCTCCACGCAAGTGGTCGCAGATCGTGCCCTTCCTCGACCAGGTCGAGCTCGGTGACGGCCCCTTCATCGACTGGTGCGCCGGAAAGGGCCACCTCGGTCGCCTGCTGGCTCGGCGCAGCGGGCGGGCCGGGCTCGCCCTCGAGCGCGACCCCGCCCTGATCCGCGCCGGCGAGGAGCTCGCCCTCGAAGAGGCCGCCCCGCTGCGCTTCGTAGAGGCCGACGTGCTCGACGACGACCTCCCGCGCATCCTCGGCCCGCTGCTCGGCCCCGGCACCACGGTGGTGGCGCTCCACTCCTGCGGCCTCCTCGGCGATCGGGCCCTCACCCTCGCCCGCACCGCCGGCGCCCGCGCCTACCTCGCCGCATGCTGCTACCACCGCACGGCGCCCGGAGGCCATCAACCCCAGTCGGCGGTCGGGCGGGAGAGCGGGCTCCGCCTCGATCGAGAGGACCTGCGCTTCTGCACCACCGAGGAGGTCGTCGCCCGGGCCCGCGCCCGCCGGCTGCGCAGGGATGAGCTCGCCTACCGCGCCGCCCTCGACGCCCTCCTCCGCGAGGCCACCGGGGAGGACCGCTACCACACCCTCCCCCGCTGCCCGCCGGCCTGGCTCACGGGGGGCCTCCGCACCTTCCTGGTCGAGATGATCGGCGCCGCGAGGCTCCCCCTCGATCCCGACCGCATCGACCTCGACGCCGCCCTGCGGGCCGGCCGGGAGCGCTCCCGCCTGAGCCGCGCCCTCGGGCTCGTGCGGGCGCCCTTCCGGAGGGCCGTCGAGGTGTGGCTGGCCAGCGATCGCGCCCAACAGCTCGCCGAGGCGGGGCAGCGGGTGCGCCTCGGCACCTTCTGCGCGCGATCGGTCACCCCCCGCAACATCCTCCTCTGCGCGGAGCCGAGCTGACCGCCGGAGGGCCGAGATACCCTGCCCTCCATGCGAAGCTCCGCCCTCGCCCCCCTCTGGCCGCTCCTCACCGTCCTGGCCCTCTCCTGTGGTCACCGCGCCCCTGTGGAGCCCCCCATGCCCGTCCCCACCGCCGAGGCCGCCGCTGGCGTGGCCGACCCCGCCCTGCAGCGGCTCCTCATCGACCATTGGGAGGACAGCCTCGCGCGATACCCCGAGGGCGCCACCCGCCTCGGCGATCACCGCTACGACGGCCGCCTCAGCGCCACGGGCCCCGCCGCCTCGGCCGCCGCCCGCGCGGCGCGAGACGCCTTCTTCACCCGCGCCGCTCGGCTCGACCGCGGCGCGCTCCCCGCGGGCGACCAGCTCACCCTCGACCTCTTCGTCGATCAGCTCTCGGTCGACACCGCCCAAGACGTCTGTCGGAGCGAGCAGTGGGAGGTCTCGGCGCGGATGAACCCGCTGGTCGACCTCGAGTACCTCCCCGAGCTCCAGCCCGTCGTCACCGTCACCGAGGCGCGGGCGCTCGCCGCTCGGTACCGCGCCGCCCCCGCTTACGTCGCCGGCACCATCGAGAACCTGCGCCAGGGCATCGCGCAGGGCCGCACCCAAGCGCGCGGCACGGTCGAGAAGATGGTGCCGCAGCTCCGCGGCTGGCTCGCCACCCCCTGTGAGGACACGGCGCTGCTCGCCCCCCTCCGCGAGCCCCACCCGGCCTGGAGCGCCGACGAGCAAGAGGAAGCAGAGCGGGAGCTGCGCGCCGGCTCCGCCGAGGTCTGCGCCGCCATCGGCACCTTCGCCGATTTCGTCGAGCACGAGCTCCTGCCCGCGAGCCGCCCCGAGGGCCGCACCGGCGTCTCCTCCTTGCCCGACGGCGCCGCTTGTTACGCCGCCCGCATCCGCGCCGGCTCGAGCCTCTCGATGCCAGCGGCGGAGATCCACAACATCGGCGTGGCCGAGCTCGACCGCATCCACGCGGAGATGCGGGCCCAAGGCGCCCTGCTGTTCGACTCCACCGACCTGCCCACGATCCTCCGCCGCCTGCGGGACGATCGCAGCCTCTACTTCGAGTCCGGCGACGCCGTGCAGGCCGCCGCCACCGCCGCCCTCGACAAGGCGAACCGGGCCGTGCCCGCCCTCTTCGGGAGGCTCCCGCGCGCCGCCTGCGTGGTCAAGCCCGTCCCGGACCACGAGGCGGCCTGGACCACCATCGCCTACTACCGGCCCGGCGTCCCGGACGGCACCCAGCCCGGCGAGTACCGCATCAACCGGTACGCGCCCGAGACCCGCCCCCGCTTCGAGGCTGAGGTCCTCGCCTTCCACGAGAGCGTGCCGGGGCACCACCTCCAGATCTCGATCGCGCAAGAGCTCCCTGCCCTGCCGGCCTTCCGCAAGAACGCGCTCACCAACGCCTACATCGAGGGCTGGGCCCTCTACACCGAGCGCCTCGCCGACGAAGCGGGCCTCTACAGCACCCCCCTCGATCGCATGGGCATGCTGAGCTTCGACGCCTGGCGTGCGAGCCGGCTCGTCGTCGACACCGGCATCCACGCCATGGGCTGGAGCCGCGCCCAGTCCATCGACTTCATGATGCAGAACACAGCGCTCACGGCAGAGAACATCGAGAACGAGGTCGACCGGTACATCTCCTGGCCGGGGCAGGCGCTCGGCTACAAGCTGGGCCAGCTCGAGATCCTCCGCCTCCGCGCCGAGGCCAGGGAGCGGCTCGGCCCGCGCTACTCCTTGCCCGACTTCCACGACGCGCTGCTCGGTCAGGGCCCGCTCCCGCTGCCGATCCTCCGCCACCAGCTCGAAGCGTGGACGGCGGCCCAGGCACGGCCCTGACCGCGCCGGGCTGCCCCCGCCGCCGCCGCAGACCTGACCGAACGGTGACCGGAGCATGACCGACGACCGTCAGTCGGCGTGGGATGATGACCTCTCCACCTGAACAGGCTCCCCATGCAGAACGACGGCATCTTGAACCCGCCGCCCCCGGCGCTGGTCCTCCCGCGCGAGCGCCCTCGCCTGCGCGGCGTGTCCCACCAGCTCGCCTTCTTTATCGCGGCCGCCGCGGGCATCGGCCTGCTGTCGGTGGCCTCCGCGGGGCGACCGACCGTGGCGGTGGGCATCTACGTGGTCTCGCTGATGGCCCTGTTCGGCGTGAGCGCGCTCTACCACCGGGTCACCTGGGCCGACCGGCCGCGGGCCTTCATGAAGCGGCTCGATCACTCTGTGATCTTCGTCTTTATCGCCGGCACCACCACACCGATGGCGCTGCTGGCCATGGAGCCCGCCGCAGGACAGAAGCTGCTGCTCTCTGTCTGGGCCGGCGCCCTCATCGGCATCGCCCGCGCCATCTTCTGGCCAGGGGCGCCGAAGTGGCTCACCGCCAGCACCTACGTGGCGGTAGGCTGGATCAGCGCCGCCTTTATCCCCGAGATGTACGCCGGCATCGGCTTCTCCGGCATGAGCGCGCTCGTGCTGGGCGGCCTCATCTACAGCGTGGGCGCCGCGGTCTACGCCACCCGTCGGCCCGATCCGTTCCCAACGATCTTCGGATACCACGAGGTGTTTCACGCCCTCGTGATCCTGGCCTGCGTCCTGCACTTCGTGATGATCACGGCCATCGTCACCGCCACCTGAGGGCTGGCCGGCCCGCACCCCTCGGCGCGCCGGCGAGGTTAGGCTTGCCGGCCATGCGGTACACTCCTGAAAATCCCCTCATCGTCCAGTCTGACCACACCCTCCTCTTGGAGACGATGGGGCCCAACTTTGCGCACGTGCGAGATGCGCTGGCCCGCTTCGCCGAGCTCGTGAAGAGCCCTGAGTACGTCCACACCTGGAAGATCACCCCCCTCTCGCTCTGGAACGCCGCCGCGGCCGGCGCCAAGACCGAAGACGTGGTGGGGGTCCTCACCGCCTGGTCGAAGTACGACGTCCCGCCCAACGTGCCGATCTGGGTGCAGCACACGATGGCCCGGTATGGGCGCCTCCGGCTGCTCGCCAAGGGCAAGGAGCTCGTGCTCGAGGCCGACACCGCGCTGCTGATGGCGGAGGTCCGCAGCCAGAAGGGCGTCGGAGACCTGCTCGACGCCAAGGTCGACGAGCGCCGCAGCATGGTGAGCCCAGGCAACCGCGGCCTCCTCAAGCAGGCCCTCGTCAAGGTCGGCCACCCCGTCCAAGACCTCGCGGGCTTCACCGACGGCGCCGCCCTCGCCATCCAGATCCGCCCCATGCGCAAGGCCGGCCCCGCCTGGAGCATGCGCACCTACCAGGAGCAGGCCTCGGCCGCCTTCCTCGCCGGCCCCGACACCGGCGGAGAGGGGGGCTCCGGCGTGGTCGTGCTGCCCTGCGGCGCCGGCAAGACCATCGTGGGCATCTCGGCCATCGTGCGCCTCGGCATGCGCACGCTCATCCTCTGCACCAACGTGACGGCGCTCCGCCAATGGCGGGATGAGATCCTCGACAAGACCACCCTCACCGAGGACGAGGTCGGCGAATACTCGGGCGAACGGAAGGAGGTGAAGCCCATCACGCTCACCACCTACCAGATGCTCACCTGGCGGAAGTCCAAGCAGGACACCTTCCAGAACATGGCGCTGTTTGACCTCGAGAAGTGGGGCCTCATCGTCTATGACGAGGTGCACCTGCTCCCGGCGCCGGTCTTCCGCTCGGTGGCCCAGCTCCAGGCCCGCCGTCGCCTCGGCCTGACCGCGACGCTCGTGCGCGAGGACGGCCACGAGGGCGACGTCTTCGCGCTCATCGGCCCCAAGCGCTTCGACGTGCCCTGGCGCGACCTCGAGCACCAGGGCTGGATCGCCACCGCCCGCTGCTCCGAGATCCGGGTGGAGCTCCCCGAGAAGGACCGATTCATCTACTCCATCGCCGACGACAAGGAGAAGTTCCGCCTCGCCGCGACGAACCCCCGCAAGATGGACGTCGTCGAGAGCCTGCTCGCGCGCCACCCGGGCGCCCGCGTGCTGATCCTCGGCATGTACCTCGATCAGCTCCACGAGATGTCCGACCGCATCGGCGTCCCCCTCATCACCGGTGACACCCGCCAGAAGGCGCGAGACGAGCTCTACGGGAAGTTCCGCACGGGCGAGGTGCCGGTCATGGTCATCTCTCGGGTCGGGAACTTCAGCGTTGACCTCCCAGACGCCAACGTCGCCATCCAGATCTCGGGCACCTGGGGCAGCCGCCAGGAGGAGGCCCAACGCCTCGGTCGCGTGCTCCGCCCGAAGAGCGACGGCAACGTCGCCTGGTTCTACAGCATCGTGAGCCGCGACACCACCGAGCAGGAATTCGCCGAGAAGCGGCAGCTATTCCTCACGGAGCAGGGCTACGCCTACGAGATCGAGGTCGTCGCATGAGCACAAGCGGGCCGCCGGGGACGATCGCGCACCGCAACGTGGCCCTGCTCGTGGTGCGCGACCGTCGCGCCATCGACGAGCTGGCCGCGGCGATCTCCCTCGAAGACTTCGTGCTGGCGCGGGTCTCCGAGACCGAGCTCGTCATCGACCCCGCCCGGATGGGAGAGCTGGCGGCCCGCCTGACGGACCGCGGGCTCGCCCCTCTGATGAAGAAGGCCCGCGGCGGCGCCCACTGGGAGGAGGACGACCGCGCCCCCCCCCCAGAGGTCCGCCGCTGAGAGGCGGCGAAGGTGGGCGGCCCTCGGTGCCGCCCCTACTGGTTCGCGATCGCCGAGATGGCGGCGAGCCCGCCGAAGAAGACCATGAAGACCGCCCAGGCGGCCAGGATGAGGAGCGAGAGGGCGCCGAGCACGATGCCGGCGATGGCCATGCCCTTGCCCGTGCCCGTCTCACCCGAGCTCTTCACCCCGAGGGCGCCCGTGACCACGGCGCCCACCGCGAGGAAGAAGTCGACGACCATCACGAGGAAGCTGACGAAGGGGATGATCGAGCCGAGGCAGCAGCAGCCCCAGGCGAGGAAGCTCAAGATCCCGAGCACGAGCGAGGCCACCGCGAGGGGGTTCGACGCACCCGAACCACCCACCTCGCCATAGTCGGAGGCGAAGGCGGAGGGGCGGGAGAGGGAGGGTCGAGCGAACAGATCAGGCTTCAATGGCACATCGACCCCCCTTGTAGCACGGGGGCGATCAGCGGCTCATGCGACAGGCCGAGCGCGCGCTGAGCTCCCCGCCCGGGAGGCCCCAGGCATGGCCCCAGGAGAGATCGCCGCCGGGGTGGAGCCCGAGGGTGAGCTGCATGCGAAAGCGCGAGCCCTCGTGGGCGTCTCCTCCCCCGAAGACCAGGGCGTATCCCCCCTCTTCCGTGGGCTCGATGGCCTCGAGCGGGTGAGACATCAGGCTCGTGCCGCCGGTGTGGATGAGCCAGAGGCCGAGCCGCCCGTCGGGGCCCGCGGAGACGAGGCCGAGCTCGTGGTGCATCCGGGCCCCCTCGGCGCCGATCGCCTCGTACTCGAGCTCGTAGACTCGACCATCCAGGCGAGGGCGCAGGTGGAGGCGCCCGGAGAAGGGCTGCCCCTCCGGGTTGAGGCCGGCCCCCTCATAGACCCCGGCGAAGGTGGCGAACAGCGAGAGGACATCCCGAGCGGCGAACATACCCGTCTCCAGCGGCGGAGGCAGCAGCCCCGCCTCGCCGCGTCGCCCCCTTAGCCCACCGGACCATCGGCCTTGTGCTCCTCGACAGCCGCCTCCGGATCGCGGCCCCGCTCCCGCCGCCGACGGCGGAACAGCAGCGCCTCCAGCGGCCCCGAGACCCCGTAGGCCAGCAGCACGCTCACGAAGGCCGTGCTCAGGTTGTAGCGGACGGCGATGGTGAGCAGCGTGCCGAGGAAGAGCATCACGAAGACGACGAGGTAGCTCCGCCGCCGAATCGACTTGTGGCTCCGGTAGGGCACCGAGCTCACCATCAGCAGGGCGAGCGACACCGCGAGGACCAGCACGTGGAGCGGGTGCTCGACGTTCGTACGCCCGCTCGCCGCGTGGGCCATCACCGCGCTGGCCACGGTGGCGCCGGCCATCGTGATGGTCAGCCCCTCGGTGTAGGCCGACTTCGTCCCGTCCGCCTTGGTGTTGAAGCGGGCGAGGCGGAAGGTGCCGCAGAGCGCGAAGAAGAAGGCCCCCGCGAGGCCGATGTTGCCGAGGGAGTGTACGCCCCAGGTGTAGAGCAGCATCGCAGGCGCGATGCCGAAGGAGACGACGTCGACCAGGGAGTCGAGCTGGATGCCGAAGTCGCTGCCCGTGCGCGTCAGCCGGGCCACCGCTCCGTCCATCGTGTCAAAGACCGCCGCGAAGAGGATCATCAGGGCGGCCCGATAGTAGTTCGGCTCTCCCTGGACCCCCGTCGCGAGCACGACCGAGTAGAGCCCGCAGAAGAGGCTGGCCGAGGTGAACCAATTCGGGGGATTGAGGAAGTGGCGGAGCATCAACTCTCCCGGGTGCGGGGCGCGGCGGGGCGGCCCCCGGAGTCTAACGGGATGGGGCCCGGGGAGGCCCTGCGCCGAAACACATTGGCCTGACGGCGGACAGGCAGGAGGCCCGTCCAGTCGAGGTCCGCGCAGACGAGCTCCGTGAAAACGAGGTAGCTTGCCCGCCACCCCTCCGCTCCCCGGCGAGCGGCTCTCCCCCTCAGGACCCCTCCCCTCCATGCAGCGCGTCGATCCGAACAACCCGCGCGCCGGCGCCCTCCATCGGCGGCTGGGTGAGCTCACCGACCTCGACGCCCTGCCACCGGAGCTCTGCCTCGTGGTGGGCGGGGACGGCTGGATGTTGTCCTGCATCCGCGAGCTGGGTCCCAGCTATGTCTTCCTCGGGCTGAACACGGGGCACCTCGGCTTCCTGCTCAACGACCCCGACGACCTCGCCGACGTCGCCCGCGCCCTCCGGGACCGCGACTGGAGCGCGCACAGCTTCCCCCGCCTGCGCCTCGAGGCCGAGGGCGTGGACGGGCAGCGCTTCACCGCCGTGGCGATGAATGACCTCTACGTCGAGCGGCGCAGCGGCCAGACCGCCCACCTCCGCGTGCTCGTCGATGGGCTGCCGGTGGTCAACCGCCTCGTCTGCGACGGGCTCCTCGTGGCCACCGCGCTCGGCTCTACCGCCTACAGCTACTCGGCGGGGGGCGCCCCCTGCCACGCCCGGGTGCGGGCGGTGCTCCTCACCCCCGTCTGCCCCCACTCGCCGCGGCTCTCGCCGCTCATCCTCCCGCCGGACGCCCGCGTCGAGATCGAGGTCCAGAGCCCCGAGCGGCGCCCCGTGCGCGCGGTGGCCGACGGGGTTGACCTCGGGCCCATCGTGCGAGCCCACATCGGCCCCGCCGACGACGAGGTCCGCCTCGCCTTCTTGAGCGGCGAGAGCTTCACGCGGACCTTGATCCGAAAGGTGCTCGACGCCCGATGAGCCCGCTCGCCGGCGGCCCTGCCTCGGCCGCTCACCCCGATCCCTCGGTCGCGGAGGCCTTCGTCGTCGCCCACACCGTCATCCAGGCCCACCCGTACCTGCCCGAGCTCCGCCTCCACCTCTCCGGCACCCTCACCCCGCTGTGGATCGCCGCCGAGGCGGCCTTCCCGCGCTTCGGCGCCGAGCCCCCGTACTGGGCCTTCGCCTGGCCGGGCTCCCTCCTCCTCGCGCGACGCTTCTTCGAAGAGCCGGCCTGGGTGGCGGGGCGTCGGGTGCTCGACTTCGCCGCAGGCTCGGGCCTGAGCGGGATCGCCGCCGCCCGCCTCGGCGCACAGGTCACCGCGGTCGAGATCGATCCCCTCGCCGGCGCCGCGATCCGCCTCAACGCCCGGCTCAACGATCTCTCCCTCGAGGTGAAGGTCGAGGACATCGTCGATGGAGATCTGCCCGAGGTCGATCTGATCGTCGCCGGTGACATCTGCTACAGCCGGCCGATGGTCGAGCGGGTCCTGCCCTTCCTCCGCCGCTGCGCCCGATCGGGGATCCCTGTGCTGCTCGGCGATCCGAGCCGGGCCTATCCCCCCGATGACGTCGTAGTGATGGGCACTTGGGAGGTCCCTACCCTGCTCGAGCTCGAGGACACCCCCTCGCGGATGACCCGCCTGCTCCGCCTCCACCCAGGCTGAGGCCCACTCCGACGGGAGCGCCGCTCTGTCCGCTTTCTTGCAGTGGACCGGCGCCTCGTGCTAAGCAACGCCGCTCGCCTGCCGACAGGACTCCCTTGACCCCCGCGGATCTCCGCTCGGGTCGAGGGAAGAACCCTGGCACCGGCGGGGTCGTACCCGACTCCCATCTCCCCCCTCCCGGGGAGTGATCCCATCGAGGCTCTGAACAGGCATGCGGTTTCTCAACTCTGCAGTCATTGCGGTCGTGCTGTCCCTCTCTCTCCCCGCCTGCCAGGGCGGAGGCACCGAAAAGGGCGCCAAGCCGGCGGCGGGCGCGGCGGTCAAGCAAGACATCGGCGTCGTCCTCGCCACGGTCGACGGCCTCGAGGTCGGCTCGATCGAGTTCGAGCAGAGCGCCGCGCGCAAGCAGCCCACCGAGGGTGACAAGCTCACCGACGCCGACAAGAAGGAGGTCCTCGACCGCCTCGTCGACGAGAAGCTCCTCTACCTCGAAGCCGTGAAGAAGGGCCTCGACCAGGACCCCAAGGTCCAGAAGGTCATGGTCAACACCCTGCTCCGCCAGGACGTCTACGGCAGCGTCCGCAACTCGGACTTCAAGGACGAAGACCTCCAGAAGTACTACGAGGAGCACAAGGACGAGTTCATCGTCCCCGAGAAGGTGCAGGTCAAGCGCATCCTCATCAAGGTCAGCGACCAGCGCCCCGAGGCGGCCGCCGAGGCGGAGGCCAAGCGCATCGCCGGCGAGCTCAACAAGGCCCCGGACTCCTTCAAGGACCTCGCCTCCAAGTTCTCCGAAGACCCCTACCGCCGCCGCGGCGGTGACGTCGGCTTCGTGGCCCAGACCGGCAAGCCCGGCCTCGACCCCGCCGTCGTCGAGAAGGCCTTCACCATGAAGGTCAACGAGATCTCCGCCCCCTTCAAGAGCGCGGAGGGCTGGAACATCGTCCAGGTGGCCAACCGTCGCGAGCGCGTCGAGCGCACCTTCCAGCAGATGAAGGGCTCTGTGCTCCGCAAGGTCAAGAACGACAAGCTCAAGGCCCTCTACGACGGCTACGTGGCCAACCTCCGCGCCACCGCCAAGATCGAGGTGAAGGCCGACAAGCTCGCCGCGATCGAGGTCAAGCCCACCCGCAAGGCCGGAGCTGCCTCCGGTCTCAACATCGAGGGCGGCCCGGGCGGCGAGGGCATCGACGAAGAGATGGAGGCCCCCGAGATGCCGATGCCCGGCGCGGCCGAGGGCGGCCCCGCGGCCCCGACGGCCCCCGCGGAGCCCGAGCACAAGTGAGCCCGCTCCGCCGCGGCCTGATCCTCCTCCTCTCTGCCCTCGCCCTCCAGGCGGGCGGCAGCGAGGCTTGGTGCGCCGAGCGTAAGCTCCTCGATCGGGTCGCGGCGGTGGTCAACGACGACGTGGTCGCCCTCTCGGAGGTCTATGAGCTCGGCGGCGAGTTCATCGACGCGGCGATGGAGCGCTGCGGCGCCGAGGCTACCTGCCGCCGCGACGCCGAGCTCAAGGTCCTCGACCAGCTCATTCAGCGCCGTCTGGTGAACCAGGAGCTCGACAAGCTCGGCCAGGGCGTCACCACCGACGACCTCGACCGAGCCATCGCGTCCATCGCCGCCACCAACGGGATGACCCGCGATCAGCTCCAGGAGCGCATCGAAGAGGAGGGCATCCCCTGGGACATCTACCAGACCGAGCTCCGCGAGCAGGTCGGGCAGATGAAGTTCACGGACGCCGTGCTCCGCAATCGGGTCACCATCACCGAAGACGAGCTCAAGGCGCTCTGGCGTAAGAAGGTGAGCGCGAGCGACCTGCCGCAGGAGGTAGAGCTCGGCGCCATCGCGATCAAGGTGGGAGACCTCGAAGACCCCGCCCAGCTCGCGGCCGCCAAGTCCAAGGCGGAGGTCGCCCGGGCGCGCGTGCTCGCCGGGGAGAGCTGGGCCACCGTCGCCCTCGAGCTCGACGAGCTCTTCCAGGGCAAGGACGGCGGACGCTGGGGCAAGTTCGGGGAGGGCATGCTCGGCCCCGAGATGAACCAGGCCGCCTTCCACCTCCCGGTGGGCGGGGTCAGCGAGCCCATCGTGCTCGCGCCGCTCGGTGTCTTCATCATCTCTCCCCTGTCGCGCCAAGCGGTGGCCCCGGTCCCCTTCGAGCAGCTCCGCCCCGAGCTCGAGGAGGCCGTCTACCAGCAGCGCATGGTCGAAGAGACCGAAGAGTGGACCGAGCAGGCCCGCCGCCAGGCCTCGGTCCTGATCAAGCTCGAGGCGAAGCCCCCCGGGGTGATCCCGTCGGACGGCGCCTCCACGATCGGCGCTCCCTGAGCCCGGGTCCGTGACGCGCGCCCAGGGCCCTCCCCTCCCGCTGCTCCTCACCCCGGGGATGGGCATCGGCGCCGAGGTCGGCCTCGCCGCGTTGAGACGTGTCGGCGTCGAGGGCCTCATCCTCCTCGGCCGCTGGTCGGCGCTCGAAGAGGCCAACCGAGCCTTCGGCCTCCCCCTTCGCCGGCTCTCGGGCCCCGAAGCGCTGGAGCGGACCTTGAGCCACCCAGCCTCCTGGAGCGCCCAGGCGGACGGCGTGCCGGTCTTCGACCCGGGTGACGCGGTCGAGCCCGCCGAGGTCGCGGCCATCCGCGCGGCCGCCCTCGCCTGCCTCCGCGGGGAGGCCGCGGCGCTCGTCACCGGGCCCATCCACAAGAAGCGCCTGAGCGAGCGCGGCTTCGCCTTTCACGGCCACACCGACTTCCTCGCCTCGCTCTGCCCCCCGACGACGCCGCCCCTACGGGAGGTGATGGCCTTCGTCGGCGGCGAGCTCCGCCTCGCGCTCGTGACCACCCACATCCCGCTCAAGGCGGTGCCCGCCGCCCTCGACCGCGCCGACATCCGCACCGTCATCGAGACCGCGGCCCAGGCCCTGGTGGCAGACCTCGGCCTCGAGGCGCCCCGGATCGCGGTCTGCGGACTCAACCCTCACGCAGGCGAGGAGGGGCTGCTCGGCGACGAGGAGCGCCTCATCATCGGCCCCGCCTGCGAGGACGCCCGCGCGGGCGGGCTGAACGTGACCGGCCCCGTCTCCGCCGAGACCGCCTTCCTCGGCGCGCGGGAGGGGCGCTTTGACCTCATCGTCGCGATGTACCACGACCAGGGCCTCGCCCCCTTGAAGGCGGTCGACTTCGGGCGGTCGGTGAACTGGACCCTCGGGCTCCCTCTGCTGCGGCTCAGCGTCGACCACGGCACCGCCGACCACCTCGTCGGCGCGGGGCAGGCCGACCCCGCCAGCATGATCTCCGCGCTCACCCTCGCCCGCCAGATCGCAGCGAGGCGGGGCGCACTTCGGCGCGCCTAAGGATCGCGCCCGCCCGGGGGACGGGGTAGACGGGAGCCCCATGAGCACCCCGACCTTTCTGTACGACCTCGCCCGAGACCTGTGGTGGACCGGCGTCCCCCGCGCCCATGACCTCTGGCGGGAGCTGGATCCCTTCCTCTGGGAGGCCGTGCAGCACAACCCAGTGGCCCTCCTGGCCGAGGCCGACCTCTCCCTCGCCCCGCCGAGCTGGCTCCTGAGCATGAGGACCCTCGCTGAAGAACGGGAGGCCGCGCTCTCCGGCCCCGGCGTCTCCGGGGGGCCGCGGGTGGCCTACTTCTGCATGGAGTTCGGCATCCACGAGTCCCTGCCCATCTTCTCGGGCGGGCTCGGGATGCTGGCCGGCGACCACGTCCGCAGCGCGGGCGACCTCGGCCTTGACTTCGTCGCGGTCGGTCTCTTCTGGGGGGAGGGCTACTTCCGGCAGATCCTCCACGACGGGCGCCAGGTGGCCGCCTACGCCCACAATCAAGCGAGCCGCCTCCCGGTCGAGCCCGTGCACCGGGCAGACGGCGCCCGCCTCCTCGTCGAGGTGCCCTGTGGCACCCGAAACATCCAGGTCCAAGCCTGGAAGGTGAGGGTGGGCCGCGCGATCCTCTACCTGCTCGACACCGACATCGAGGGCGCGCTCGCCGAAGACCGCGCCCTCTCCAAGCGCCTCTACGGTGGCCGCTCCCACGATCGAATCCGCCAGGAGGTGGTGCTGGGCATCGGCGGCGTCCGGCTGCTCACCGCCCTCGGCGTCGAGCGCGACGTCTACCACATGAACGAGGGCCACTCCGCCTTCCTCACCCTCGAGCTCTGGGCGGCGGCCATCCGCCGCGGCCTCTCCTTCGAGGCGGCGTGGGTGGATGTCCGGAGGCGCTGCGTCTTCACCACACACACGCCGGTAGACGCGGGGCACGACCGCTTCGACTGGCACATCTTCGATCCCGTCCTCGGCGCCTGGCGCCACCAGACCGGCCTGCCCATCGGCTCCTTCATGGACCGCGGGCGAGTGCGCCCGGGCGACGTCGACGAGCCCCTCTGCATGACCGTCCTCGGCATGCGCGGCAGCCGCGCCACCAACGCGGTGAGCGAGCTCCACGGCGAGGTCACGAAGAAGATGTGGTCCTCGCTGCGCGTCGCGGTCACCAGCATCACCAACGGCGTCCACCCCACCGCGTGGCTGGCCCCCGAGACCGCCGCCCTCTGGGACCGCCACCTCCCCGGTTGGATGGACCGCTTCGAAGACCCCGCGTTCTGGGCCGCCGCGGAGGACATCCCCGCCGAGGCCCTGCTCGACATGCAAGAGGCTCGAAGGGCCCGCCTCGTCTCCGATCTCCGAGCTCGCCTCGGCCGCGACGTGCTCGACCCTCGGCGCCTCACGATCGGCTTCGCCCGACGCTTCGCGCCCTACAAACGAGGCGACCTGCTCTTCTCCGACCCCGTCCGCCTCGAGGCCCTGCTCGACCGCGGCCTCCAGGTGGTCTTCGCCGGGAAGGCCCACCCCGCCGACGTCGCTGGGCAGGACATCGCGGCCGCCGTGGTGCGCTGGGCGCGGAGCCCCCGCTTCCGCGACCAGATCGTCTTCGTGCCCGACTACGACATGGCGATCGGTCGGCTGCTCACGGGCTGCTGCGACATCTGGCTCAACACGCCCCGCCGCCCCCACGAGGCCAGCGGCACCAGCGGTCAGAAGGCGGCCCTCAACGGCAACCTCAACCTCTCCATCCTCGACGGCTGGTGGCCCGAGGCCTGGGACGGCACCAACGGCTGGGCCATCGGCGAGGGGGAAGACCGCCCCGATGATGGGTCCGAAGACCACCTCGACGCCCTGCAGCTCTACCAGACCCTCGAGGAGGAGGTCCTGCCCGCCTTCTCCGACCCTGCGAGCTGGGCCCGGAAGATGGCGCGCGCGATGCGCACCTGCGTGCCCGTCTTCAACACGCACCGCATGGTGCGGGAGTACCTCCAGCGGCTCTACACGGCCTGAGGTCGAGGGACCCCGATCAGGCCGCGGGCGCGGCCGCCTCGGGGTTCACCGGCGGGAGCTCCCGCAGCGGGGTCTGGTTCCGCTGGCTCCAGAGGATCCATACGCCCATCCCAAACATGATCATCGACCCATACTGGGCCGGGGTCAGCCCAAAGTAGCGTGTATCAATGCCGGGGTTCCGGAACACGTCGAGCACCACGCGGGTCATGCCGTAGGAGATGAGCCAAACTCCTGCAAAGAAACCGGGAAACCTCGGCTTCTTGTCGAGGGGGCGGAAGACGAAGTACATCAGCAGCGACCAGATCGCCTCATACAGACCGAGGTCGTGGCATGCCACCTCCTTGGTACAGCCCACCGCGGGGTTCATCCCGGGCACACCGAGCCAGAAGTTCGTCGGCGTCCCCGGGTGGTCGTGGGCCGAGAAGCAGCCGAGCCGACCGAACATCCAGGCGATGGTGAAACCGTAACAGAAGCAGTCCACCTGCCCCCAGAAGCTGATCGGCGTGATCAGCGGCTCGCCTTTCTTGGCCCGCTTCACGTTCGCCCGCTCCACCTTCTTGATCTCCCGCCGGTAGAAGATGGTGCAGAGGATCGTGCTGAACAAGAAGCCACCCATGCTCGAGAGCCCGCTCGTGAAGCGGAAGAGGACCATCGGGTCCTTCATGATCTCGGAGGGGTAGTAGAAGAGGAGGTGGCCCCAGTGCCCGCCCACGAAGACGCCAACGACGATCCAGCCGACGAGCTTGTTGATGAGCTCAGGGTCCTGACCGTCCCGCCGCGCCTTGTTCATCGAGATGTGGGCGCCGACCATGAAGCCCACCGCGACCAGGATGCCGAAGAGGTGGATGGCGTCGGCCCCCACCAACGGGATCTTGAAGGGGAGCGGGATGCTGAAGTCGTTTTCCCAGTAGGGAATCAAGGGCCGCATAGGCACTCCCAGGCAAAGGCCGAGCGCCGATAACACCCTGTCCCGCCGGTGGTGTACATTCAGCGCCCCGCTCCTCCGGGCCCTCCGCTCGCCATCCCCTCCGCACGCCGGGCTGCCCATGTCCACGCCTCGAGCCTCCGCCGTCCGCTCCAGCGCCCGCCTCCGCTTTGGCCTCGGCCTCGGTCTCGGTCTCGGCCTGCTCGTCGCCTGTGGCGACAAAGGAGAGGGCGAAGCCACCGACAGCGGCGCCGAGGTCGAGGTGGTGGTCCCCGGTGACGTCGAGGTGGCGCCCACCTCGCTCGACTTCGGCACGCTCCGCCTCGGCGAGCAGGCCACCCAGACCTTCACGATCACCAACCTCGGCCAGGGTCCGCTCCAGCTCTTCGACATCGGCTTCGAAGACGACAGCAAGCGCCCGAGCTGGTCGCTCTCCGGGGGCCTCTCCGGAGAGCTCACGCCAGGCACCGCCGCCCTGGTCACCGTGGTGGCCCACCCCATCTCCCTCGACGATCCCACCGTGCGGCTCCAGATCCAGAGCGATGACCCCGAGAGCCCCGAGCTCACGCTCCGCCTCAACGCCACCGCCGTGGGTGAGCCCTCGATCCGCCTCGACCCCGAGTCCACCCTCGACGTGGGGACGGTGACGATCGGCAACCAGGGTGAGGCCGAGCTGCGCATCGCCAATGACGGCACCGATGACCTCCACATCGACGCCGTCACCTTGATCGACGACACCCCCGGAGACTGGTCGATCGTCGTCAACGCCGAGGGGACGGTGATCCCCGCCCGCTCGGAGGGCGGCCTCGTCCTGATGCGCTTCACGCCCACCGCGGGGGGGCCGTCCACCGCGGTCCTCACTATCGAGAGCGATGACGCCCGCACGCCCAGCCGCACCCTCACGCTGACCGGGCAAGCGGTCCCCTGATCCCGGCGCGGCGCCGAGCAGACCGCGCCTCAGGATCGGATGAACTAGCGGGGGCCGACGGCGCGCCGGTCGGCTATCTTCCCGCCAGCGTCCGGAGGACTGCTGTCCATGCTCCGCCCTGCCCTGTTCTTGATCGCCGCCCTCGCCTGTACCCTCACCGCTTGCGCGGGCGGTCCGAGCAAGGAAGACGGCCCGATGGACCTCGATCAGGACGGCTACGGCTGGGCCGTAGACTGCGATGAGCTCAACGGGGAGATCAACCCCGGCGCATCCGAGCTCTGCGACGGCATCGACAACAACTGCGACGGCCTCACCGACGACGACAGCGCCCTCGACGTGCCCACCTGGTACGCCGACGCTGACGGCGACGACTACGGCTCGCCCGAGTACGCCCGCCTGAGCTGTGAGGCGCCGGTCGGCTACGTCGACAACAGCCTCGACTGTAACGACAAGTCCTCGCGCGACTTTCCCGGCGCCGAGGAGCGCTGTGACGGGGTCGACGACGACTGCAACGGCGTGATCGACGACAACACCACCGACGGCTCGACCTTCTTCTTCGACGCCGACGATGACGGCTACGGCGACGGCGAGCTGCCCGTCGAGGCCTGTGAGGCCCCCGCCGGCTACACCAACCGCGCCGGAGACTGCGACGAGACCGACGAGACGGTCAACCCCGGCGTCGATGAGACCTGGTACGACGGCGTCGACCAGGACTGCGACGGCAAGAGCGACTACGACCAAGACCGCGACAGCTACGACGCCCAGGCCTACGGCGGCGAAGACTGCGACGACCTCCAGTCCCGCATCAAGCCCGGCACCACCGAGGTCTGCAACGACGTCGACGAGGACTGCGACGGCAGCGTCGACGAAGACGCCCGCGACGCCCCCCTCTGGTTCGCCGACACCGATCGCGACGGCTACGGCACGAGCGACAGCACGCTCAAGTCCTGTGACGAGCCCAACGGCTACGCCGATCCCGCCCTCGGCGACGACTGCGACGACGAAGACCGCCTCGTCCACCCCGACGCCGAGGAGATCTACTACGACGGCGCCGACCAGAACTGCGACGGGCTCTCCGACTACGACGCAGACGAGGACGGCTACGACGCCACCGCCTGGGGCGGGGCCGACTGTGACGATCACGACGCCGTGCTCTACCCGCGGGACTGGTACTACGACGGTGACTCTGACGGCTACGGCGACGCCACCACCTCCACCGCCTCCTGCTTCGCGCCCACCGCCGACTACGTGACCGACGATCGCGACTGCCTCGACACCAACAGCCTCGTCAACCCGCTCGCGGTCGAGGTCTGCGGCGACGGGCTCGACAACGACTGCAGCACCGACGCCGAGGGCTGCGGCCTCCTCGGAGACCTCGACGCCAGCACCGACGCCTGGGCCTCCCTCTTCGGGGAGCTCTCCGCCGACAAGTCGGGCTCGGCGGTGGCCGGGGTCGGCGACGTGACCGGCGACGGGGTCGATGACATCCTGATCGGCGCCGAGAACGGCAACGCCGGCGCCTCCAATGGCGGCGCCGCCTACCTCCTGTCCCCCGTGGCTGGGCGCTCGCTCATCGAAGACGGCGTGGCCACGATCATGAGCAGCACCAGCAGCGCCCACGCCGGCTGCAGCCTCTCCCGCCTCGGCGACATCAACCGCGACGGCTACGACGACCTCGCCGTCGGCGCCCGCTCCTGGGATGACGGCGTCAACCAGGCGGGCGCGGCCTGGATCCTCCTTGGGCCCCTCGAGGGAGACATCATCCTCGAAGACGAGCCCGACTACATGTTCGGGACCGCCAACAACGACCTCGCGGCCTACGCGATCGCAGGCGGGCTCGATGTCACCGGCGACGGCACCCGAGACATCGTCGTGGGCGCCCCCTCCACCGACGTCGTGAACTCCGCCGATGGCGCCGCCTACCTCTTCAACGACGGCTGGTCCGGCGCCACGCCCGCGGGCGAGGCTGACGCGCTGCTCTATGGAGACGCAGCGGGCGACAAGGCCGGCGCGGCGCTCTCCATGGTCCCCGACCTCAACGGCGACGGTGTAGACGACCTCGCGGTCGGCTCCTACCTCGCCGGTACGGGCGGCGTCGCCAGCGTCTTCTTCGGGCCGGTCTCCGGCACCGCCACCCTCAGCGCCGCCGATCTCTACATCCAGAGCAGCAGCAGCGGCGACCAGCTCGGCCGCTCGCTGGCCGGCATCGGCGACTCCGACGACGACGGCTACGGCGACCTCGTGGTCGGCGCGCCCGGCCATGACGACAGCGCCAGCGACGTCGGCGTCGCCTGGCTCTTCATGGGCCCCCTCGAGGGGAGCCGCACGGAGGCCGACGCCGCGGGCTCCGTGCTCGGCGGCCGTTACCGCGACCAGGTGGGCTACTCGGTGGCCGCCGCAGGCGACGTCGACGCCAACGGGTACGCCGACGTCATCATCGGGGCCACCACCAACAGCGCCGGCTTCGTGGCGGTGATGGTCGGCCCCTGGTCGGGCACCTACACCAACACCACACTGCCCTCCTTGATCAACGGCTGGCACACCGGCGACGACTTCGGTCACGCGGTGGCCGGGGCCGGCGACGTCGACGACGACGGCTTTGATGACGTGCTCGTCGGCGCCTGGACCTCGGACGGCAGCGCCACGGACATGGGCGTCTCCTTCTTGTTCCGCGGCGGCCCCGGCTTCTAGACCGGTCGGACGGCGCAGCGAGCGCACACCCCGGACCGCCCCAGGGTCCAGAGGCCCCTCATGGCGACGGCCCCCCTCCGCCTCGACACCCGCATCCCCGAGCGGGGCTTCAAGCACCCCGACGACGCCCTCGAGGTCTTCCTCGGCTGGGTCGCCGAGTCGGGGCTGCAGCTCTATTCGCACCAGGAAGAGGCGATCCTCGAGATCTTCGCCGGGAATCACGTGGTGCTCGACGCGCCCACGGGCTCCGGGAAGTCCCTCGTCGCCATCGCCCAGCACTTCAAGACCTTCGTCGACCTGAGCCGGAGCTGGTACACCGCCCCCATCAAGGCGCTGGTGAGCGAGAAGTTCTTCGCCCTGTGTGCCATCTTCGGCGCCGAGCACGTCGGCATGATGACCGGCGACGGCTCTGTGAACCGAGACGCCCCGATCATCTGCTGCACGGCGGAGATCCTGGCCAACCTCGCGCTGCGAGAGGGCGAGGGCGCGCCGGTCGGCAGCGTGGTGATGGACGAATTCCACTACTACGCCGATCGCGACCGCGGGATGGCCTGGCAGATCCCGCTGCTCACCCTGCCGCGGGCCAGCTTCCTCCTCATGTCGGCCACCCTCGGCGACACGAGCCACATCCGCGAGGACCTCGAGCTCCGCACCGGGCGTAAGGTGGTGGAGGTCCGCGGGGCGAAGCGTCCTGTGCCGCTCGAATTCTCCTACTCGATGCGCCCCATTCACGAGGCGCTGGCCGAGCTCGTCCGCTCCGCCCAGGCCCCGGTCTATGTCGTCCACTTCACCCAGCAGGACGCGACCGAGCAGGCCCAGGCCCTGACCAGCGTCGACTACTGCTCGAAGGAGGAGAAGCGCGCCATCATCGACGCCATCCACGGCTTCCGCTTCCACAGCCCCTTCGGCGCGACGATGCGGCGGTACCTCACGCACGGCATCGGCCTGCACCACGCGGGGCTGCTCCCGCGGTACCGCCTCCTCTGTGAGCGGTTGGCCCAGCAAGGACTGTTGAAGATCATCTGCGGTACAGACACCCTCGGGGTCGGCATCAACGTCCCCATCCGCACCGTTCTGTTCACGCAGCTCTGCAAGTTTGACGGTGAGAAGGTCGACATCCTCCGGATCCGCGACTTCAAGCAGATCGCCGGGAGAGCCGGCCGCGCTGGCTACGACAAGGTCGGCTACGTCGTCGCGCAAGCCCCCGAGCACATCATCGAGAACGCGCGGATCGATGAGAAGGTCACCGATCCCAAGAAGCGCCGCAAGATCGTCCGCGCGAAGCCCCCGCAGAAGGGCTACAAACACTGGGACGAAGAGACCTTCAAGGGCCTCGTCGACAAGCCGCCCGAGGCCCTGGAGGCCCGCTTCACCGTAGACCACGGGCGCCTCCTCTCGCTGCTCCAGCACGCCCAAGACCAGTCCGGCGACGCCACGCCGGGCTACGCGGCCCTGATTGAGCTCATCGATCGCTCCCACGCCACGGCAAAAGAGAAGACCGACCTCAAGGTCACCGCCCAGCGGATGCTCGACGGCCTGCTGGTGGCTGGCGTGGCCATCCGCTCCGAAGAGCGGATCCTGCTCGACCCGAACCTCCAGCGCGACTTCTCGCTGCATCACTCCCTGTCGCTGTTCCTGCTCGGCGCCCTGTCCACCCTCGACCGCACCTCGCCCACCTACCCCTTGGACGCCATCACCTGGGTGGAGGCCATCCTCGAGCACCCGCGGCCGGTGCTCTATCAGCAGGCCAACCGGGAGCGCTTCGCCATCATCAACGCGCTCAAGGCCGAGGGCGTGCCCTATGAGGACCGACAGGCCGCCCTCGAAGACGTGAGCTGGCCGAAGCCCAACGCCGAGGAGATCTACGCCTTCTTCAACGCTTACGCCGAGAAGCACCCCTGGATCAGCGGCGAGGCCATCCGCCCGAAGTCCGTGGTCCGCGAGATGGTAGAGACGCACATCTCCTTCGCCGAGTACGTGAAGGACCTCCGATTGGAGCGCTCCGAGGGGGTGCTCCTCCGCTACCTCACCGACGCCTACAAGGCCCTCGTCCAGAACGTGCCCGCCGAGGCCAAGACCGACGCCATGGAGGAGGCCATCGCCTATCTTCGGGCCACGGTCGGGGTGGTCGACTCGAGTCTGCTCACCGAATGGGAGACGCTGCTCTCCGGACAGGACGCCAAGGCCACCGCCGTGGCGCCGCCCCTCGACATCTCCGCCAACCCGCGGGCCTTCGCCGCCCGGGTCCGCGCCGAGCTCCACGCCCTGCTCCGGGCCCTGTCCCGCCAGGACTGGGCCGAGGCCGCCGCGAGCCTCCGCCGCGATGAGGAGGGCCCCTGGGGTCCCGACGAGCTCGAGGCGGCGCTGCAGCCCTTCTTCGAGGAGCACGGGGAGCTCGCCTTTGACCACCGGGCCCGCCTCGCTGGGAAGACCGTCCTTCAGCCCGCCGGCCCCCACCAGTGGACGGTCATTCAGGTCCTCACCCCCCGGCAGCAGGCGGCCGCCGACTGGGAGACCGCCAATTGGGAGGAGGGCGATGAGCGCGGGCACGACGAGGAGGTCTGCGCCTGGTCGATCGAGGGGCGGATAGACCTTCGGGAGAACACCAACCCCGACGGCCCGCTCGTCGAGCTCACCCGCATCGGGGACTGATCGGTGGCCCCGCGGCGTCCCCCCTCCCGCGCTGGGGCGCGCCCGGTCGCCAACCGAGCGGTCACCCACGCCTGCGAGCCGCTGCTCGAGCACCTCGCGTATGCGCTCGAGGTGGAGCGTCAGGAGGATCGGGTGCTGCAGGTCCGCGACCTCCTCGGGCACGCCGGCCCTGTCCTCACCGCGGCGCTCGCGCGGGCCGGCGCCACGGCGGTCGAGGTGCAGCTCCTCGACCTCCACGGGATGCGGGCCCGAGAGGCCAAGCAGGCCCTGTTGACGTGCACCGAGCCCCTGTCGGTGGTCTGGTTCGGCAAGGGACAGGGCGTGCTGCGCGAGATCTTCTTCGAGTTCCTCGAGCGCCACCCCGAGCTCATCCTGGTCGGCACCAGCGGAGAGACCGAGGCCCGCCCCGAGCCGGCGATGGGCCTCATCCTCCGGCGCGACCTCCACGACGCGCTGGCGCTCGCCCTCCGCGAGGAGACCAAGGCCCCCCGCCAGGAGACCAAGGCCCCCCGCCCGACCCGCCCGACCCGCGCGACCCGCACCCCCCGCGCGCCCCGCGGCCTCCTCGTTCGCCTCGTCACCGCGCTGTTCGGCTGGCTGTCGCGCCTCCTCGGTCTCCGGCGGTGAGCCGCCGGCCACAGACCGCGGTAGACCCCTTCACCTTCCGGAGCCTCCCCATGCACCGCCCCGCGCATCCCTTGATCCCCGTCACCCTGCTCGCCCTCGGTCTGCTCGCGGCCTGCGGCGCCGAGGGTGGCAAGTCCAGCGACGACGGCGCAGACGGTGGCTCTGGCGACGGCGCCGACGGCGCGGAAGGCGACACCGGCGGCGACGGCGGCGACGGCGGCGACGGCGGCGACGGCGGTGACCTCGTCCTCCCCCCCTACTCGGCGGGCACCTGCCCCGCGATCGTGGACGGCACCAACTCCGACTTCCCCACGGGGGACACGACGCGGAGCTTCGAGGTCGTCCTCCCCGCTGACCCCGTGGGCGCCCCTGTCGTCTTCGGCTGGCACTGGCTCGGCGGGAACGCCAAGCAGGCGATCCGCTACCTCGACCTCGAGGCTTACGCCGACGAACACGGCGCCATCGTCATCGCCCCCCAGTCTGACGGCTACGCTTACGAGTGGCACTTCCTCGACGCCCCGGCAGGCAACCCCGACCTCCTGCTCTTCGAAGACCTCCTCGCCTGTGTGGGGCAGCAATACGCCATCGACACCGACCGGGTCTACGCGATTGGCATGAGCGCCGGTGGCCTCTGGACCACGTACCTCACGATGTACGAGGCCGAGTGGCTGGCCGCGACCGCGCCCTTCTCCGGCGGCACCCAAGCGGGGGCCTATGAGTCACCGGCCTGGCCCCTGCCGGTCCTCGTGACCTGGGGCGGCCCCTCCGACACCTACTCGGGCTTCTCCTTCGACGACTCCAGCACCTACTTCTCCACAGAGCTCCAAGCCGATGGCAGCTTCGTCGTCGAGTGTGAGCACGACAACGGGCACACCATCCCGCCCGGAGCGGGCGCTTATGCCTGGCGCTTCTTCGAGGACCACCCGATGGGCGTCACCGAGGCCTACACGAGCGGCCTCCCGAGTGACTTCCCCGATTGGTGTCGCGTTCCCTGAGGCCCACCGCTCGGCGTCAGTCGGTCTGCGGCCTGTCCACAACGCGGGAAACAGCACGTACAACACAGAAAATAGAGCGCGGAACATCGGGGCGCATCCCACACGGTCTCCGCGCTCTGCTATGCTCGCGAAATGACTCGTCGCGACCGTAACACCTCCCTCCTCCCCACCTCTCTCCTCTTGCTGGCCGCCTGCGGCGGTCCGCTCGACGCCGTCGACGGAGACACCGTCGGCGGGGACACCAGCGGCGGGAACACCGTCGGCGGAGACACGGCCGGCGGTGCATGGTCCGCCGAGGTGGGGCGGCGGCTCGAGGCGGAGGCGGTGGCCTTCCAGGCCGCGGGGGAGGGCTTCGTGGCCCAGCAGCCCCTGATGGGGATGGGCGTTGAGGTCCAGGGCGGCGGGGTCTGGCTCAGCGCGGGGGAGGATCGGGTCGGGCTCCACAGCCGCGGCCTCAGCCGGGGCTCCCCCGTCCCCCGCCGGGCGCCGATGCCCGCTCGCTGGGGGGCCTGCGAGCCCAGCGGGGCCTTGGACGCGGAGGGCGCCTGTGTTCGCCGCGCGGAACGAGCGGGAGACGGGATCACCGAGTGGTGGTCGAGCACGCCGGGTCGAGTGCAGGTGGGGTGGGAGCTCACCCGCTCACCCCCGGGCGGCGGCCCCCTCTCCATCCTGCTGGAGGTCGAGGGCGCCGAGGTCACCCCCGGGGCCGCTCCGGGCGCGATGTCGCTCGTCGCCCCCGACCACGAATTCGTCCTCGAGGGGCTCGTCGCCTGGGACGACGACGGCGTCACGCTCCCCGCCTGGATGGAGGCGAACGAAGGGGGCCTCCAGGTCCGGATCGATGACACCGGCGCTCGCTGGCCCATCCATGTCGACCCCATCACCTACACCACCGGCTGGAGCCAGTCCGGCAGCGGGGCCAGCAACTACGGCACCTCGGTCTCGATGGTCGGTGACCTCAATTTCGACGGCTTCGACGACGTCGCGGTGAGCGCGCCCGCCTACAGCACCAACACCGGGCGGGTCTACATCTACCACGGCGCTATCGCCGGTCTGTCCACCTCGGCGGCCCTCACCCTCACGGGCGCGAGCACCCAGCTCTATTTCGGGCGCTCCGTCGCCGGAGCGGGCGACGTGAACGGGGACGGCTTCGATGACCTCATCGTCGGCGCCGACGGGGTGAGCAGCAGCACCGGGGCGGCGTACCTCTACCATGGCTCCTCCACCGGCCTCAGCAGCCTCGCCGCGGCCACCCTCACCGGTGTGTCCGCCGCGGGGCAATTCGGCGCCGCCGTCTCCTCCGCGGGCGACGTCAACGGGGATGGGTTCAGCGACGTCGTCGTCGGCGCGCTCGCCGCAGACAGCCCCAACAACGTGGGCGCGGCTTACGTCTATCACGGCGCCTACACCGGCCTCTCCACCACCGCCGCCCGCATCCTCGGCGGCGCGGGGAGCGGCGCCTCCTTCGGCGCCGATGTGGCCGCGGCCGGAGACGTGAACCAGGACGGCTACGACGACCTCATCGTCGGCGCGCCCACCTATGGCAGCACCACCGGCTACGTCGAGGTCTATCACGGCTCCGCCTCTGGCCTCTCGGCCACCGCCGCCCTCCAGCTCTCCGGCACCGCCGCCCTCCAGCGTTACGGGGCCTCGGTCGCCGGGGCCGGCGACGTGGACGGAGACGGCTATGACGACGTGATCATCGGCGCGTGGGGCACCAGCGCCTACACCGGACAGGCCCAGGTCTTTCACGGTTCAGCCTCCGGCCTCGGGGCCACCGCCGCCATCACCGTGAGCGGGCCCGGCACCTCCGACTTCGGCTTCTCCGTCGGCGCCGCGGGCGACATGAACGACGACGGCTACGACGATGTCGTCGTCGGCGGCTACCTGTACTCGGCGAGCTTCGGCCTCGTCCGCACCTACGCGGGCTCCGCGGTCGGGCTGTCCACGGACTACCTCGGCACCGTCTCCGGGTCCTCTACCTCCTGCCTCGGCTACTCAGTCTCCGGTGGCGGTGACGTGAACGGAGATGGTCTCGACGACATCCTCGCCGGCGCCTACTGCGCGACCAGCGGCAACGGCTACGCCGCCGTCTATTACGGCTCCGCCGACACCGACGGGGACGGCTACTTCCGCGGCTCCGGGGTGTCGGCCTCCCTGCGCGACTGCGACGACGATGACGCATTGATCAACCCAGGGGTCACCGACACCGTAGATGATGGCATCGACAACAACTGTGACGGTTCGGAGAGCTGCTGGGACGACGACGACGACGACGGCTACCTGGATCTCACCGCCGACAAGCGCAGCTCCACAGACCTCGACTGCAGAGACGCCAAGGAGGGAGAGGCCGCCGATCCCACCACCGACTGTGACGACACCGACGCCGGCGACCACCCCGGCGCCACCGAGACGGTGGGGAACGGCGACGACGAGGACTGCGACGGCGGAGAGGTCTGTTACCTCGACGCCGATGATGACGGCTACATCATCACCGCGGCCACCACCGTCACCTCGGTCGACTCCGACTGCAACGACGCCTACGAGAGCACCTCCACCTCGGGGCAGAAAGACTGCGACGACACCTCCTCCGCCATCCGCCCCGGAGCCACCGAGGTCACGGGCGACGAGATCGACCAGAATTGCGACGGGGGGGAGTCCTGCTACGACGATGATGACGATGACGGCTATCTCGACACCGCGCGAGACACGCGCAGCTCCGCGGACACCGACTGTCAGGACGCCCGGGAGGGCACCAGCGCCGATCTCACCACCGACTGCGCGGACAGCGACGCCTCCCGCTACCCGGGTGCCCCCGAGATCGTCGCGAACGCGGTAGACGAAGACTGCGACGGCGCCGAGCTCTGCTACCTGGACGCCGACGACGACGGCTACCTCGACACCAGCGGCGCGACCCTGTCCTCCACAGACTCCGATTGTACAGACGCCACCGAGGGGCGGAGCACAGACCCCACCACCGACTGCGACGACAGCGCGGCCTCCATCCGCCCCGGCGCCACCGAGGTCGTGGCCGATGGCATCGACGAGGACTGCGACGGATCGGAGGAGTGCTATGTCGACGCAGACGACGACGGCTACCTCTCCTCGAGCCCTGCAACCGCCACCTCCGCCGACAGCGACTGTGACGACCCGACCGAGGGCCTCCTCACCGAGCTCGGCACAGACTGTGACGACGGTGACGCGGCCATCAGCCCCTCGGCCACCGAGCTCTGTGACGCCGCCGACGTCGACGAAGACTGCGACGGGCTCTCCGACGACGCCGATCCCTCCGCCGACCCCTCCGGCATGAGCACCTGGCCGCTCGACGCCGACGGGGACGGATACGGAGACGACGCCTGGCTCAGCGCGGCCTGCGACTTGCCCTCCGGCAGCGCGACCATCGGCGGCGACTGCGACGACGGCGACGCGCGGGTCTATCCCCTCGCCGCCGAGATCCCGGGAGACGGGCTGGACGAAGACTGCAGCGGGACGGAGCTCTGTTATACGGACGCCGACACGGACGGGTGGGCCACCTCGGACACCGTCGAGAGCATCGACCTGAGCTGCACCACCGAGGGGCTCGCGAACGCCGCGGTCCAGAGCCAGGGTGAAGACTGCCTGGACAGCGATCCGCGCGTCAACCCGGCCGCCCAGGAGATCTGCGACGAGATCAACCAGGACGAGGACTGCGACGGCCTCTCCGACGACGAGGACGACAGCGCCGAGGGGCAGTTCACGGCCTGGCTGGACGCCGACGCCGACGGCTACGGGGAGGCGGCAGAGAGCGTGTCTGCCTGCGATCCGGGTCCGCTCTACGCGCTCCTGGACGGCGACTGCGACGACGCCGATCCCACCGTCAACCCCGGCGCCGAAGAGCGCTGTAACGAGGTCGACGACGACTGCGACGGCGGGGTGGACGCCGCGGCGGTCGACGCCCCCACCTGGTACCCCGACGCCGACCGCGACGGCTACGGCAGCGAGCTCGGGGTCGTCGCCTGCGACCAGCCGGAGGGCTTCGTCGACAACGGGCTCGACTGTGACGACGAGGACGACGAGATCAGCCCCGAGGCCACCGAGCTCTGCGATGAGCTCGACAATGACTGTGACGGAGCGGTCGACCCCGACGGCACCTGCGCCTCGGACGAGGCCGACAGCGGCGACGGCGGGGGAGATGGCAGTGGCGAGGGCGGAGATGGCGCGGCCGACGGCGACGTGGGCAAGGCCGGCTGCGGCTGCACAACCCAAGGCGGCCCCGCGGGCGCCGCCGCCTCGCTCCTCGGCGTCCTCGGCCTCGTCGCCGGGCGTCGACGACGGGCGCTCGGGTAGGCGGGCTGAAGTCCCGGTTCTCCAGAGAGAAAAACGCTCTTGTGCTTGTGGGCCATCGCGAGCTCGTGGTGGCGGGAGTGGGGCTCGGCGGAGACAAGGGGGGCCGGGAACAGGGCCTCGGTGCCGCAGACGCCGCAGGTGGCGGTGAGCTTGCCGAGGGGCACGAGGCGCCCATGCCGCCGTAGATCGAGACGATCAGCACCGGGCCGAGGAGCGCCATCGGGTTGGCTTTGAGGCCCTTCAGGCCCCCGGAGCCGAAGAGCGAGACCCCCGTGGTGCCGAGGGCGAAGGCCCCCGTGCCCATCAGGATGCCCACCACCCGCAGGAGAGCAGTGAGCCGTAGGTCCCCAATCACGAATACCCGCGTCCTTGAGCGCTCACCAGAAGTAGACCACTTCTGCTCACCGGAAGTAGTCCACCCCGGTTGGAGTTGCCACCGGTCAGCTACGCTGGCGGCGGGGGGCGGGGGCCCCGCACGGAGGCCCTTCGATGAGCTTCCAGGGAGTCCTCAGGGGGCATCCATGGGAGCGGAAGTGCGAACCGGGGGCGCTCGAACGCCAGCTTTTCGGTGTTCGGCTGGCCGAACAACCTCATGAACCACCGAGGTGTCGACCGACCAAAGAGATAACTGAACCACCGAGCCCTTGCAAGGACCAGCACGCAGGTGGACTACCCCTGGTGAGCACACCCCGGTCTACTTCCAATGAGCGCTGCAGGCGTCGCGTCCAACCAGCTAAAACACGTCCCACGACTACGAACATCGTGCGAGCCTCTGCACCAATATGGGCTGCGGTGACGCCCGTCGGTACCCCGCCTCCGTCACCTCCCCGCCCAGGGACCCACGAGCCGCTCACCACCGCATTGAACGACCAGTTGGAGTGCGTTACCAGCGTTTTAGCGGTTTCCGACGGTGCCTCGGCGCTCCCACAGGTCCTTCTCTGTCCCAGCTTTGACCCAGCCAACGCCACAAGTCTACCCACTACAAATCGGACCAATACTCGCATGGACATCATAGGTGGAACCGACATCTCCGGCGAGGTCCTCAAGCTCATCGAATCGTCGGAAGGCCAGCTCGTTCTCATCACGCCCTATTTCAAACCATGGGTCCGCCTGACGGACGCGATTCGACACGCGGCGTCCCGGCCGGGCGCGAAGGTACGTTTGGTCGTTCGGGGTGGCAGTGACCGAGAAAAACAGGAAGCGTTGACGTCTACGGTCAAGGCTGCCGGAGTGGAGATCGAGTACCTGCCTCATCTTCATGCCAAGATTTATCTCAGCAAGACAACGGCGATCGTGACCTCGATGAATCTGCTCGAGACGTCCGCTCTAAATTCGTGGGAGATCGCGATTCGGTTCCACCAAGACACCGACTTCGCAGACTATGCGAAGGTCAAGGATGAGGTGAGGAAACTGCACCAGCGGGCGGTGGACGACCGAAAGCTGAACGCGCCGACCGGTATCGCAGCGTTCTCTGCTGCTTTTTCTGCAATGGTTGGCAGTCTTCCGTTGCCGAAAGCGAGCCCCGCAATCGCAATTACTCGCCCTTCTGAAGTCCTGAAGCGACCCCCAGCGAGACCGGGCGCTAAACCACCCGCGGCTGCGTCCCGCTCCACAGGTAGTTCAGGCCACTGCATCCGCTGCAACGCTGCTGTTCCCCTCAATCCGGCTCGCCCGTACTGTGCGGCCTGCTATGCGTCCTGGGCACGATTCCAGAACCCTGAGTACGACGAGGTCCACTGTCATTCCTGCGGAGCGGAGAAGAAGACAACAATGGCCAAGCCGCTCTGTCGGCCCTGTTGGACCGCGAGCTCCTGATCTTCAGGCCGAACCCTCAGGTCCAATCTTCCCCGCCGCCCGCCACATCTTCACGGCCGTCCAGAATTGGGTGAGCGCGTTCATGCCGAAGGTGCCGCCGAGGATCACCACCGGCAGGGCCGCGCTCCCGATCATCACGGCCGGCGACATCTTCATGTGCTTGGAGGCGAAGAACATGATCACCGGAATGGCCACCATCGCCACGAGGCCCACGCCCCCCATCACGCAGCCCATACCGAGCTGAGCCACCGCCGCGGCCCGCTGTTGACCACGGTGGAAGCCGCTCGTGTGCTTGTGGGCCATCGCCAGCTTGTGATGCCGGGCCTGGAGCTCGGCGGAGACGAGGGGGGCCGGGAGCAGCGCCTCCGTGCCGCAGCCGCCGCAGGTGGCGGTGAGCTTGCCGAGGGGCACGAGGCCGGCCGCACAGTTGGGGCAGCGGGCCTCGATGCCCTTGGCCGTGCGCACCACCGCGAAGGGAACGGAGCGCAGGCGCAGGCGCTCGGCGACCGCGGAGCCGAGCACGCCCAGCACCATCGAGGCCCCCATGCCGCCGTAGATCGAGACGATCAGCACCGGGCCGAGCAGCGCCATCGGGTTCTTCTGGAGGCCCTTCAGGCCGCCGGAGGCGAAGAGCGAGACCCCCGTGGTGCCGAGGGCGAAGGCCCCCGTGCCCATCAGGATGCCCACCACCCGCAGGCGGGCGAAGCGGCCCGAGCTGGCGCCGTGGCGCGCCGCCTGGAGCTCGCGGGCGGCCTCCTCGACCCGCTCCTCGATCTCATCGGCCTCCTCTACCGGCCGGGCGAGGTGGTCCGGGACGTCCGTCTCCCGCAGGCAGAAGAGGCAGCGGCTCTTGTCTACCCCCGTGATCGGCACCGGGGCGCCGCAGCCGGGACACTGGAGGTGGGCCCCGGGCTCAGGCCGGGCAGCGGGTGAGCGGGGCGGCGCCATGCGGCGTCACGTCCCGAGGTCGGTGCGGGTGACCCCCGCGAAGCCGAGGATGAAGTCGGCGCCGTAGGCCCGCGCCGGGGTCTGGAAGCCGATCGGGGCGTCGCCGGCGGCGGCGCGGCGGGCGAGCTCGAGGGCGGTGCGGGCGGTCAGGGTGTAGCCCTCGGGCGCGGTGAGCAGGCTCTGCACCACCTTGCCCGCGTCGTCCTCGGCCTCCGCCACGATGCGGCAAGAACCGGCCTCGCGCTCGGCGTCCGTGGGGCCGGCCGGGCGACCGTCGATGTACCGCTGGAGTTGACGCTGCACCGGCGCCGAACGAAGGAGGGGCCCGAAGAGGCCGCTCCAGCGCATGCCCACCATCACGGCCGCAGGCAGGACGGTGTAGACGGCGATGTTGGGGATGCCCGTGGTGTAGAAGGCGGTCGAGACGTCTCCCCAGGGGATGGTGGCCGCCTCCCGGCGCTCCGCCCCGAAGGCGAAGGTGCGGCGGTCGTGGCCAGCGGGGACGGGGACGATCCGGCCCTCTCGCCGGACGGCGCCGGGGCCGCCCAGGTTCTCGACGAGGGTGGTGGCGGTGCCGTGGGAGATCACGCCCCGCGTCCACAAGGCGAGGCGGAGGCTGCGGGCCGTGGGCAGGCGGCGGGCGACATGCGCGGCGAGGCAGTCCGAGGGCACGACGTCAAAGCCCGCGCCCGGCAGGAGGAGGACGCCTGCGTGCTTCGCCTCGGCGTCCCGCGCGGCCAAGGCCTCGAAGACGCTGATCTCCCCCGTGATGTCGAGGTAGTGGACCCCTGCGCGCAGGCAGGCGTCTACCATCGGGGCCGCGGTGCGGGAGAAGGGCCCCGCGCAGTGCAGCACGGCGCGCACCCCGCTCAGATCGGGAGCTTCGAGCCCGAAGACGCGACAGGGGAGCCCGTGCTCGCGCGCGAGGGCCTCGGTGCGCTGCCGGTCGCGGCCGGCGAGGATGAGGGGGATGCCCGCCGCGACCGCCTCGCGGACGATGAGCTGACCGGTGTAACCATAAGCGCCGTAGACGAGGATCATCCGGCGAGGCTAACCGGATCGGGCGCCCCGCCGGGTAAGATCTGTCAATGTCCACGCCGAGGCCAAGCGCCCGCCCGCCCACCGCTGCCCCGGTGTCGCCTCCAACCCCCGATGGAGGCCCCGATGGCGCCCCCGCGTCACACTGGCGTAACGCGGTCTTTCAGCCAGAGACCCTCCTCCGGGCCCTCGGCCTGTTCTACCTGCTCGGCGGCGCGGTGGTGGGGTTTGGCGGCCTGATGGTGCGGAGCGTGCTCGATCCGCTGGTCGATGGAGACGAGGGCGTCAGCAGCGGCGCTGCGTATGCCCTGACCGCCGCCCAGGTGGGGCTGCTGGCGCTCAGCCTCGTCACCGGGGCGGGGCTGAGGCGGCTGCGGCCCTGGGCCTACTTCCCCGCGATCGGCCTGTCGCTGCTGTCGCTGGCCGCGCCGCCGGTCGGCACCCTGATGGGGGCCTTCGGGCTCTTCGCCCTGCTGCGCCCGGCCGGCCGCGCCGCGTTGGGGCGACCTGTCCACAAATAACGGGTTGGAGCGTCAACACGGAGGCTCAGCCTGGGAGCCAGCCCACCCGCCCGCAGGCCTCGAGGTGGCTGACCTCGATGGGGTTACCCGAGCCCTCGCTGACGACGAAGGTGGCGCCGTCTAACGTGAGGCAGCCCTCGGCCGGCTGCTCGAATTCGGTCGCCTCCCCGGAGGGGGTGACGAGCAGCGAGGCGGCGCCAGCGGTGGCGGTCCAGGTGGTGCGGACCTGGGTGCGGTCATCGACCACGTCGTTACACCAGCCTGCGCCGAGGCGCTCGCCGCCTTGAACCAGCAGCGTGACCGCGGCGTCGGGGAGGGTGTAGGTCGTGGTGGTCGGGGCGCCGGCGGTGAAGGCCGCCGCCACCGGGCCGCTCACCTGGAAGGCGAGCAGCAGGCGGTCGGGGTCGTCGTGGACGGTGAGGATGAGGTCTCCGCAGCCGGAGCCGGTGGTGAGCAGGGCCGCGACGTCGCCCGAGAGGCCGCCGCCGCCCCCGCCACCGGTGTCATCTGCGCCGCCGGAGTCCCCTCCACCATCGCCTCCGTCACCGCCGTCGCTGCCGTCGCTGCCGTCGCTGCCCCCCTTGGGGGCGACCTCCGCCGCGCAGCCGGTGACCCCGCACACACCGAGCGCGACGCAGAAGCCCGCGAGGCGCCCCGTGGAGCGAAGGGGGTGCGAGGTGTGTGCGTGTCGGTCCATCTGAGTCTCCTCCGGCCCCTGTGCAGAGGTCCATGCCGAAGCCCATGCTGCCTCATCCACAGACGCCTCGCCACCACCGCCCGCGTCGGGTGGCGCCGCTCACCCGGTCCAGAGCCCGCGGAGCCGGCGTAACAACCCGCCTTCCACCGGGTGCAAGGTGACCGGCTTTACGCCCGCCAGGGTGTCGGCGACGAAGCGGAGGCGGGCGTCGAGGTCAGGCGGCGTGCCCCCGAGCAGCCCGTCGGCGAGGCAAGCCTGGGCCGCGGCGGCGGGCTCGGTCAGGCGGCCGCCCGGGTCGAGCAGGCCGACGCGTGGGGGAGCGCCTGCCTCCGTCTTGATGGCCCGGCAGAGGGCGCTCGCCTCCCCAGGCCGGCCCTCCGCCACGGTGAGCAGCACGAGCGCCGGGCGGACACGGCGGATCAGGCGCAGCGGCTCCTCGTCGCCCGGGGCCGAGACCTCGTAGCGGGCGCTGAGCGCGCTCACCCAGGCGAGCCGCCTCGTGGGATCGGGATCTCGGACGATCACCACCGGTTTTGTTGACTTCATATGGTGTAACCTGTGTTACGTTCGAGCGTCACGGACGTCGAGGGGCCCATCACCGGGTGTCCAGGATCTCTCGGATCTCCCGGACCTCGACGGGGTGGCCGGTGAAGAGCTCGAAGGCGAGCGCGCCCTGGTGCATGAGCATGGCGTGCCCCGTCTCGAAGCGCAGCCCGCGGGCCAAGGCGGCGGCCCGGAGCGGCGGGCTCGGCATCCAGTAGTTGACGTCCACCCACCAACCGCCGGGGGCGAGGACCTCGGGCGAGAGCGCGCTGACCTGCTGCTCGGCTCCGCCGCTGAGGCAGTTGACGACCAGATCGGCCCCCGCGGCGAGACGAGCGAAGGCGGCGGGGGTGAGCGGCCCGGCCTCGAGGCGGTCACCCGGGAAGCGGCGGCCGAGGAGATCGACGGCGGCGACAGCGCGGGCCTCGGTGCGGTTGAGCAGGCAGACCCGACCGGCCCCGCGATCGACCAGCGCCGAAGCCACCGCCCGCGCCGTGCCACCTGCCCCGAGCACCACCGCCACCCGCCCGCGGGTGCTCCAGCCCTGCTCTTCGAGGCTGCGCACCAGGCCCTCTCCGTCGGTGTTGTAGCCGGTGAGCTTGCCCTCCACCTGGATGACCACATTGACCGCGCCCGCCTCCTCGGCGGCGACGGTGAGGTGATCGAGGTCGGCCATCACCCGCTCCTTGAAGGGCACGGTGAGGTTGACGCCCACGAGGTCGAGGGTGCGGATCGCCCCCGCCACGTCGCCCGCCCGCTCGGGGTGGACGTCGAAGGCCACATACACGGCGTCGATCCGGCTCCGGCGAAAGAGCTCGTTGTACATGGCCGGGGACAGGGAGTGGCGCACCGGGTGCCCCACCAGCCCCAGCACCCGCGTCCGAGCGCTGATCACCGCGAGCCCCGCGCCGGGCTCAAGGCGCGGCCAGCCGCTCGCGGGCCTGGAGCACGTCCGCCCGGATCTGCACCACGAGCGCGTCCGGACCGGAGAAGCGCTGCTCGGCTCGGAGGCGCTCGATGAAGGCGACCTCGAGCTCGCGGCCATAGAGGTCGATGCTCGTGTCGAGCAGGTGGACCTCATGGAGGAAGCGGCTGCCGTCGAAGGTGGGGCGGGTGCCCAGGTTGGCCACCGCCGGGCACCAGGGCCCCCGCCCGTCCACCCGCGCCCGCACGGCGTAGACCCCGCTCGGCGGGAGGAGCTCGGCGTCGCTCTCCAGGTTCGCTGTGGGGAAGCCGATGGTGCGCCCCCGCTGATCGCCGGGCACGACCGTGCCCCGCAGGCTGAAGGGCCGGCCGAGCAGCGCCGCTGCCGCCGACACCGCCCCCTCCAGCAGCAGGGTGCGGATCCGGCTCGAGCTCACCGCGAGGCCGTCCACCTCAAAGGCGCTCACCTGCAGGACGTCGACCCCGGGCAGGCGCGCACGGAGCAGCCCGACATCTCCAGCGCGGGCACGCCCGAAGCGGAAGTCGTAGCCGACCACCACGGCGGCGGGCTGGATGCGCCGGCCGATGACCTCGTCGACGAACCACTCGGGCGGGTGCTGTGCGAAGGCCCGCCCGAAACGCTCGAGCACCACATGTCCGACCCCCGCCCCGCCGAGGAGGTCGATCCGCTCCAGCCAGTCGGTGATCCGCGGCGGGCGCTGGCTCGGCGCGAGCACGACCCGCGGCGCGGGCTCAAAGGTGTAGACACAGACCGGGACCCCCTCCGCCTCTGCGCGCGCCTGGGCGGCGCCGATGAGGTGCCGATGCCCGAGGTGGACCCCGTCAAAGTTGCCGATCGTCAGCACCGCCCGCGGGCCGCGGCCGGAGAAGCTGGCGCTACCTGCATAGGTCTGTGGGAGGATGCTCGGAGGGGCCTGGACCATGCACCGCCGGTATCCCCTTTCGGCGCGCTGCACACGCCGCTGGACCTCCAGGCCGAGTTGTGGCAGATCCAAGGCTGCAGCCGCACAGGCAGCGCGGGGCCCATCCCTCGCGCGCGAAGGGAGGACGTCGATGTTCAGCGTGTGGGACAGCAGCGGGAGGCGGGTGATCGGGCCAGTGGTCGCAGTGGAGGCGGTCCGAGCGGCCGAGCCGGTCTCGACCCACCTCCCACCGCGGGAGGCGAGCCGCTCGAACCCTTGGTTGCGCCCCGCCTCCCTGTCCCCGCTCCGCCGCCGCCGGGTCTACGCCAGCGAGCTGATGTCGGAGCCCGTGATCACGCTCGACCCCGAGGCCACCCTCGACGAGGCCGCGGCCCTCTTCGAGGAGCGACGCTTCCGCCATGTCCCGGTGCTCGACGAGCGGCGCCGGATCATCGGCGTCCTGTCCGACCGCGACCTCCTCCCCGCCAGCCGCGCTGAAGATCGGGAGAACCTGCGGGTCGCCGACCTCATGGCCACCCACGTGCTGACCGCGGCGCCGGACACGCTCCTCCGCGAGATCGCACGCCTGCTCTTGCTCCACCGCATCGGCTGTATGCCCATCGTCGAGGAGACCACCCTCGTGGGCATCATCACCCGCAGCGACCTGCTGCGGGCCCTCGTCACCGAGGCTCCGGTCGACCTGTCGATTTAGGCCCCTGGCCCCCGTCGCGCCCCGTCGCGCCCCGTCGCGCCCCCGTTCGCAGCGAGCGCTTGCCCCTGGGCACGTTCTCGACCTATACCGTCGGGGTCGCATCTCAGGAGACCCTTATGTCCCACGGTCGCCACCGCACCGCAGGCCAGCCCCTGCTCGTCCCCCTGCTCGTCCCCCTGCTCGCGCTCCTCGGCGCGCGCCCCGCGGTCGGGGCTGAGCTCGTGGCCGGCGACCTCGTGCAGATCTACTACAACGACGATGGCACCTGGAATGACACGGGCGCCGCGGCTGGCTTCCAGGCCTTCATCGTGGGCGCCTGGGTCGAATTTTCCTATTGGGGCTACCCTTGGCAGCGCTTCGCCGTCGAATACCAGATCGGCGACGAGTCGTACGAGGCCTGGTCGGGCTCCGGCAGCGGCACTAACCTCCTCCTCACCGACGAGCGGGACGACTCCACCCTCACTCACGCCATCGCCACGCACGTCTTCGAAGACGACCAGGTCATCATCACCAAGGTGGAGCGCTGGGCGCTCGACGAGAGCCTTGTGGTGGTGAGCTTCGGGGTCACCAACAAGACCGACCAGGAGATCACGAACCTCCGCCTGCTCTACGCGGTCGACCCCGATCAGGACTCCGCCAGCTACGGGATCTACACCACCAAGAACAACGTCCAGAACACGGGGGGCGGCACGGCCTCCGACTACGCAGAGAGCGTGGGCGCCTCCTCCGGGGTGACCCTCTCCTTCGGGGCCTGTGACGAAGACAACTCCGCCCTCGGCCACTACGCCGGGTGGTCGAACTCCGACACCGACGCCGACACGACCCTGACCGACGAGGCCGCCGCCACCACCGACGACGCGATGGCCCTCCGCTGGACGAGCCCCGACAGCCTCCCCGCCCTCGGCAGCCTGGGCACGAGCTTCCTCATCCTCGCGAGCGAGACGGAGGTCGGCGCAGAAGACCTCTACACCGGTGGGCAGGACCAATGCGGGACCTGCGATGAAGACGGAGACGGCCACGGCGGCGCCACCTGCGGCGGAGACGACTGCGACGACGCCGAGCCCGGGGTTTACCCCGGCGCGACCGAGGTCTGGTACGACGGCGTCGATCAGGACTGCGACGGCAACGACGACGATCAGGACGGCGACGGCTACGCCGCCGTCGAGGCGGGCGGAGACGACTGCGACGACACCGACGCCGCGGTCTTCCCCGGAGCCGCCGACGCCTGGTACGACGGGGTGGACTCGGACTGCGCGGGCGACGACGACGACGATCAGGACGGCGACGGCGACCCCGCCGCCGAGCACGGGGGTGGGGACTGCGACGACCTCGACCCCGCTGTCGCCAGCACCGCAGAGGAGGTCTGGTACGACGGCATCGATCAGGACTGCGACGGCAACGACGACGACCAGGACGGCGACGGCACCCCGCTCGACGCAGACTGTGACGACACCGACCCCGCGGTGGCCGAGGACTGCTCCGGGGCGGGCGGCGACGGGGGCGGCGAGACGGGGCAGGACACCGGCTTCACCCCCGCCAACGAGGATGTTCCCTTCAAGGCCTGCGCGTGCTCAGCCAGCCCCGCTCCCGGGGCGGCCCTGCCCGCCGCCGCGCTGGTCGGCCTCCTCGCCCTGCGCCGCCGACGCGGCTCACCGGGCTCGGATCCGCACCACCATCCCCGGCGAGTCCGGTGAGGCCTGGACGCTGTGAAAGCCGGGCGGTAAGACCGGCTCGACCCAGTTGAACACGGTGCGGGCGTCCTTTGGGGACAGGTTCACGCAGCCATGGCTGGTCTTGTGGCCCAGATCCCAGTGCCAGAAGGCGGTGTGGATGGCGTACCGGGGCTTGAAGTGGACGACCCACGGCACATCCTCCACCATGTACCGCTCTCGCGACCCGCTCAGGCTGCTCATGTCATTCGTGACCTGCTTGTCGGTCACCCGAAAGGTGCCCCGCGGCGTGTCATGGGCGGTGACCCCCGAGGAGATGAGGGTCACGAAGAGGGGGACCTCGCCGCGCATCAGCGCCATCGTCTGCTGATCGAGGTTGATGTCGACCCAGCGCTCCTCCGGGCCAACCTCGGCCGGCCGCGGGGCGGCGTGGATCCGCGCGAGGCCGATCCCGCTCACGTAGCCGGAGCGACCCGGGCCGAGGGCCTCGGCGATCTCCCACCACCGGCCTTCGCCCACCGGCCGCGCCTCCAGCTCGAGCTCGCTCTGATAAGGCAGCCGCCCGATCTCCTCGCCCATGACCGAGGGCTTGTCCCGCAGGCGGGCCCCGCTCTCGGCCACCACCCAGGCGGCCACCGTGCCCTCCCGAATGGGGCGCGCGGCGAGGTCACGCCCGTGAAATTCGGTGAGGGGGAAGAGATAGAGCTCCGCCTCGGGGACGAGGCTCCCGTTCGCCCGCAGGAAGGCCCGCCCCTTCACCGTCTCGATGACCGAGACGAAGCTGTAGGCGTGCCGAGCGTCGAGCCGATCGACCGACGGCGCCCCGGTCAGCCAGTCCGCCTCGCTCGCCCACACCGCGCCGCCCCAGCGGCCCGCGCGCTTGCCGTAGATGTAGGGCAACATCGGTGAGCGGGTGCGCCCAGAGTATTGACCCGTCTCCTCATAGGCCTCGATCTCCGAGGGGGAGGGCGCGTTGAAGTCGATCAGCGCCGGGAGGTCAGCCGGGGCGTCGAGCGCGAAGCCCGCGCCGTCCAGACAGGCGAAGCCGCCGGCCTCGACGCGCCCCCAGCCGTCGCCCCCGCAGCCCTCTCCCGCCACGCGCGCGAAGACGCTGAAGGGCACGCCGAGCTCGATCTGACCGATGAGCGCGCCGTCGAGGGCCGCGGTGGCCCGCACGTTGAGCCGCGCGGGAGAGCGCCGAACCTCGAGGGGGGCCTCGGCCCGGGCGGGGCCGGCCCCCAGCAGGCAGGACAGCAAGAGGGAGCCGAGCCCGAATGATCGCATCTGTCTCCGATCCGAGCACACGAGGACGGTCGCCCCGAGAGGGGGCGCTGAGCCGTCCGACAGGGACCAGCGACAGGGGAGACGTTCCGCGGCACAGGGTGACCTCGAGGCAACGGGCGAGGTCTCCCTCTCCGTCTACCTCCGATCCGGCCAACCGATTAGCCCAGACCGGTGGGCCGGTCCAACCAGAACATGCGGAGGAGCCCCCCTTTCGCATGACGACGCGCAGGGAATGGGCGCCGCCCGTCCCCTGCGCCCAACGCCCTACTCCTCTCGCGCCGGGCTGAGAGCCGCCGCGATCACCTCGTCCATGTGATCGACGAGGATGATCTCGAGCTCCTCCCGCACCTTCTCGGGGATGTCCGACACGTCTACCGCGTTCTTCCGGGGCAGGATCACCCGCCGGATGCCGAGGCGGTGCGCCGCCAGCACCTTCGACTGGATGCCGCCCACCGGGAGCACCCGCCCGCGCAGCGTCGCCTCGCCGGTCATCGCCGTGTCGGCGCGCACCGGGCGGCCGGTCAACAGGCTCGCGAGGGCGGTGAACATCGTCACGCCGGCGCTCGGGCCGTCCTTCGGCACCGCCCCCGCCGGGACGTGGATGTGCACGTCACGATGGGCGAGCGCGTCCTCGGCGATGCCGAGCTCGGCGGCGTGGCTCAGCACGTAGGTGAGCGCGGCCCGGGCCGACTCCTTCATCACGTCGCCGAGCTGGCCGGTGAGCACGAGCTGACCCTTTCCGGGCAGCGTGGCCGCCTCGATGTGCAGCACGTCTCCGCCCACCGGGGTCCAGGCGAGGCCGGTGGCGACGCCGGGGAGGCGCTGGGGCTCCTGGTTGAGCTGCTCCTCCTCTTGGACCCGCCGCTTGCCGAGGTACTGGCCGAGATCACCCACGTCGACCCGGAGCGGCTCGTGGAGCTCTCCCTTGGCCTTCTTCACCGCCGCCGCACGATAGACCCGCCCCAGCGCCCGCTGGAGCCCGCGCACCCCGGCCTCTCGGGTCCAGCCGCTGATGGCGGCCCGGAGCGCGGCGTCGGTGAGCACGACGTCCCCCGGCGAGATCCCAGCGTTCTCGGCCAGCTTCGACAGGAGGTGCTCCGCCGCGATGCGGGCCTTGTCATCGAGGGTGTACCCGTCGATGTGGATGATCTCCATTCGGTCGCGGAGGGGCTCGGGCACCTGGGAGAGGTCATTCGCCGTCGCGATGAACAGCACCTTGCCGAGGTCGAAGGGGACCTCGAGGTAGTGGTCGGTGAAGGCGTGGTTCTGCTCTGGGTCGAGGATCTCGAGGAGGGCGGCCGAAGGATCGCCCTGCCAGCCGCGGCCGAGCTTGTCGATCTCGTCGAGCAGCACGACCGGATCGGCCGCCGCGGCCCGCCGGATGCCCTCGATCAGCCGCCCGGGGCGAGCGCCGATATAGGTGCGCCGGTGCCCGCGCAGCTCGGCCTCGTCCCGCACGCCGCCGAGCGCGACCCGAACGAGCTTCCGCTTCGTGGCCTCAGCGATCGCGGCGCCGATGCTGGTCTTGCCCACCCCCGGGGGCCCGACGAGCAGGAGCACGTCGGCCCTCCCGCTGCCTGCGAGGCTGCGCACCGCGAGGTGCTCGACCACCTGGCGCTTCACGTCGCCGAGCCCGTAGTGGGAGCGGTCGAGGGCGGCCTCGAGGGCGCCGAGGTCGACGGCCTCGCCGGTCTCTCCATCCCGATGGGCGGTGTAGACAGACCAGGGCATGTCCGCCATCCACTCCAGCCAGTCGATCGCCACCGAGCGCTCGGGCGAGCCATCTCGGAGTCGGTCCAATCGACCGAGCTCCCGGTCGACCACCCGCTTCACCTCCGGGGGGAGGCTTCGGGCCCGCAGGCGGGCCTTGAGCTCGTCGAGGTCGCTGTCCTTCTCACCCAGCTCCTCTTGGATGGCCTTCATCTGGTTGCGGAGCAGGTGCTCCTTCTGCTGGTCTTTCGCCTCGTTGACCATGCGCTGCTGGACAGCCTTCTGGGCCCCGCTCACCTCGCGGGCGTAGCGGAGCTGTCGGTGGACCTGGTCGGCCCGGGACAGGGGATCAGCCGTGTGCAGATAATCGCGGCGCCACTCGACCGAGGTGTCGAGGGCCGAGGCGAGCACGTCGAGCCAGAGCACGGTGGGGAGGGCGAGGTTGAGGAGCCCCGTCACCCGCTCGTTCCCGCCGAGGAGCTCGTCGCTCTGCCGCGTGTCGGCCCGCAACGCGCGCAGCACGCCCTCGGCGACGGGGCCCTCGGGCCACTCCGACTCATCCCGCGTGAAGCTGGCGGTCATATAGGGCTCGAGCTGGAGCGGCCCGCCGAGGGTGACGCGGCAGAGGCCCTGGACCACGACGAAGGGGGGGCGACCGGCCGGGCGCCCAAAGTCGACGATGCGGCCCAGCGTGGCGACCGGCAGCAGGTCTCCCGGGCCGGGCTCGGCCACCGGCTCACGTTGAATGGCCACCAGCACGAGGCCCTTGCGGGAGGCGTCACGGCCGGCGGCGTTGGCGGCGTCGACCGCGGCGAGGGTGCGGGCGCGGGCCACGGACAGGGGGACGACGGCGCCCGGCAGCATCGCCCCGTGACGGAGCGGGATCACGGGCAGGGTGACGGGGAGGTTCTCTGGGATACGAAAATCGACCTGGATCTGCTGCGTCTCGGACACGGCGCGTCCTTTCCGGGCTATTCCCCGGGCCTGTTGAAGACCGACTCCTTGCCCGGACAGACACAGGCAGGGACCTTCAAGGCTTAGACACGCTCCCCCGAGAGGTCAAGCGGCGGCCGCGCGCCACCCCGCAGCCCACCCGCGAGGAGCTGCCCGAGGAGCACCCCCGTCGAGAGGGAGATCGCGGCCACCACCGCGCCGATCGCGGCGGCGCCCCCGCCCGGCTCGGCGTGCAGCACCCGCGACAGGCCGCCGATGCCCGCGCCGCCTGGGACGAGCGCGAGGAGCGAGGGGACGAGGAAGAGGGCGCTCGGCCGACGGGTGAGCCGCCCGGCGAGCTCGCTGCCGAGGGAGAGGCCGGCCGCCGCCACGAAGGGGGCCCAGGCGCCCGAGCCGATCCAGTCACCGAGCTCTGAGGCGGCCTGCCCGCCCAAGGCCCCAAGGAAGACGAGGCGCGTGTCCCGCGGCGCCGCCTGAAGGAGCACCCCATAGGCGAGGCCCACGGCCGCCGCCGCCCCCCAAGCCACGCCCGCCGCCGCCGGGCCGGCCGGCGAGAGCAGCGGCCAGGCCTCCAAGGCCGAGGCGGTGGCCGCGAGGCCGACGCTGAGCTGGAGAAAGGTGGAGAGGGCGGCGCCGAGGCGGGCCGTGCCGGCGACGAGCTCAGACTCGGCGAGCTCCGTGGCCGCCACCGTGAAGGTGTAGCCCGGCGCGAGCTGAATGAGGCCGCCGAGCAGCGAGGGCCAGGCTGTGGGCAGACCGAGGGCGCGGGCCCCGAGCACGGAGAGCAGCGTGGCCAGCGCGGCGCCCGCGAGGGGGGTGAGGCGGGCGGCCGCGGGCCGACGCTGGGCGAGGCGCTCGAGCGCGGCCACGGCGAGGCTCACCCCGGCGCCGAGCTCCACCCCCGGCAGGCTGGCCCCGAAGGAGGCCGCCGCCGCGCCGCCGAGCACCGTGGCGGCGAGGAGGGAGGCGAGGGCTCCCCACTGCGCGGGCTGGGCGTGGAGGCGGTCCAGCGTGGCACGGAGCGCCTGGGGCCCCTCTCCCTGCGCCGCCCGCCGCACCAGCGCCTCCAGGGTGACGAGCCGACCGAGGGCGATCCCCCCCGGCTGGAGCCGAGAGAGGTTGAGCCGCTGCGGCCCGGGCGCCCCGAAGGCGAGCTGGAGCGAGGTGGGCGTGGCGAGCGCGTCGACGGGGAGGCCCCAGCCGGCCGCCACCTCGGTCACCGCCGCCTCCACCCGCCCCGAAGAGGCCCCCGCCGCGTGCAGGGCGCGGCCGAGCTCGACGAGCAGGGCCTCGGCCTTCGACCGGTCTTCCATCAGCAGGATGTTCGGGTACTTTGCCATGCTATATCCATAGGATTCCCAGCCACCCGCCGGCAACCGAATTGATTGCGGAAGGAGCCCCCCACGATGGACCTGGACCGAATCGACTTCGCCATCCTCGACGCTCTACAGAAGGATGGTCGGCTGTCCAACAAGGAGCTCGCCGCGGATGTCGGCCTGGCCGCGTCGAGCTGCCTGACGCGGGTGCGGCGCCTGCGCGAGGCCGGGGTCCTGCGCGGCGTCCACGCCCTGCTCGACCCTGCGGCCATCGGCGTGGGGATCCAGGCCATGATCTCCCTGCGGATGCGCGACCACGGCCAGAGCGCCGCGCGCTCCCTCCGCGACTTCCTCGTGCTGCAAGAGGAGGTGGTGGCCTTCTACAACGTGTCGGGGGCCGACGACTTCCTCGTCCACGTCGCCGTCCGCGACGTGGCCCACCTCCGCGACCTCTCCTGGGACCGAATCGCCTCCCGCCCCGAGGTCGGCCACATCGAGACGGCGATCATCTTCGAGCACCACAGCCGGCGCGGGCTGCCGATCTACCGCGAGGGCGGCCCCTCCTGACCCCGCCCGCCCGCGGGCCCCGCAGGCGCGCCCGAGAGCGGTAGAGTGTGCGCTCGGCGCCGAACGCGCCCGGAGCCCCGATGTTCCTCCGCACCGTCCCCCTGATCCCCCTCCTCAGCGCGGCGCTCGCCCTCTCCGCCTGCTCCAGCGGCCACCTGTCGCTGGGCGGCTCGAAGGCGGGAGGGGACGCCGGGACGGATGGCGGCACAGACGGCGCCACAGACGGCGGCACAGACGGCGGCACCGGCGACGGCGCCGACGGGACGGACGGCAGCGACGGGAGCGCGGTCGCCACCGACTCCCCCCTCGAGGCCCTGCCCGAGTCCCCCTTCGTGGCCACCGACGACGTCCCCGACGTGCTCTTCTCCGAAGACACCATCACCCCCCTCGCCTTCGAGCTCGACGGTGACGCCTGGTCCGACCTCCGCCACGACCCCGACAGCTACGTGCCCGCCGAGCTCCTCTACGGCGATCAGCGCTGGAGCGTGGCCATTCACATCAAGGGCTCGAGCACCTCGTCCAGCATCGACGACAAGCCCTCCCTCAAGGTCGACGTCAACCTCTATGTGCCCGGCCAGGAATTCATGGGGCACAAGAAATTCAACCTGCACAACCAGCTCATCGACCCCAGCATGATGTCCGAGGTGCGCTCCTATCGCACCCTCCGCGAGGCCGGCCTCCCCGCCTCCCGGGCCGGCTACGTCCGCCTCACCCTCAACGGCGAAGATTACGGCCTCTACACCGCCGTCGAGGCCATCAACGACGACCTGCTCGAGGCCTGGTTCGCAGATCCCAACGGCAACCTCTACGAGAACGGGGGCGAAGACTGCGACTTCACCAACAGCCGCTGCTTCGAGACCGAGGAGTACGATGAGGGCCACGACGACGCCTTTGACGCCCTCGTCGCCGCCTCCGAGCTCAGCGGGGCCGACTGGGAGGCGGCGATGCAGGAGCAGCTCGACTGGGAGCTGTTCATCCGCAGCATGGCGATGGACGCCCTCATCGCCCATTGGGACGGATACGCCTATGACCGCTCCAATTACCACATCTATCACGACCCCACCGCCGACCGATGGACCTTCCTCCCCCAGTCGATGGACCTCGACTACGGCTGGCGGCCCTGGAGCTACGACGAGTGCGGCCGCCACGGCGTCGATCCCGGCACCTACACCGAGGGGGTGCTCGCCAAGAAGTGCCTCGCCAGCGCCACCTGCCGCGCCGACTTCGTCGCCGAGCTCAGCCGTCTCAACGAGGTCTGGGAGGCGGCCGACCCTGTGGGGCAGGTAGACTTCCTCAATGACCTGCTCCGCGCCGAGGTCGAGAGCGACAGCCACAAATATTACAGCCTCAGCGACTATGACCGACACGTCAACTGCGTGCGGGAGTGGGTGGCCCAGCGGCCCGATGAGATCCGAGCCTGGGTCGCCGCCGAATAACCGAGGCGCCGGACAGGGCCGGCCGCCGCTCAGCCGGGCGCGCCGACCACGCTCAGGCTGGTGGTGACGAAGCGGAGGTCCGAGAAGCCGGCCTGTCCGGCCACATCGAGCAGGGGCTCGAGCGTGGTCCAGGGCACGCGGCGGTCCACCTCGACGGCGAGGGGCGGCGGGCTCTCTCCCGCTCCGCGCCGCGTGGCGAGCAGGTTGAGCAGCGTGTCGAGCTCCACCCGCTCGGGCAGGCGCGGGCCCTCCGGCGAGGCCCGGAGCGCGAGCGCCGTCTTGCCGTCGACGGCGACCACCTGCGGCGTGACCGTGAGGTGCACGGTGGCCACGAGGGGCGCCTCCGACCGCGCCCCCGGCAGCTCCAGCTCACCGGCCTCCGAGCCCGGCGATGTGCCATAGAGCGTGAGGAGGAAGAGAAGCACGTTGACCATCATGTCGACCATCGCGGCCAGCAGGAGCTCGGAGTCGGTCTCCATCCGGCGGCCGCGCCGCCCCGACCGCCGGCTCCGCAGCGCGCTCACGGCCGGCCCCCCAGCCCAACGTCGGTGAAGCGCCCCTGGCCGCCGCCGCCGCGCGCCTCGTCCATCGTGCGGGCGATGACCTCAAAGGGCAGATCGACGAGGGGCCGCACCAGCACACGCTGCTCGGCGGGGTGCTGCTCCTTGATCGCCGAGAGGACCTCCCCCAGGCGGGCGTAGGGGAAGTGCTCGACCGCCCGACAGGGATCGACACAGGGCAGGAGCTCGGCGCGCGCGCCCCCCGCCTCATTCCAGCGCAGCGCGAAGCCGCGGGCCTCGATGTCGATGGTGAGCGCCAGGTCGGCCTCGCCCTCGGCGCCGCCCGCACCGGCCTGTCGGGCCGGGAGCTCGGCGAAGACCCCGAACTGGATGTTGAGCAGCAGCACCTGCACGAGCAGGGAGATCATGTCCAGCAGCGGCACGAGGATGAGCTCGGCGGGCGCGACGTTGAGTCGGGAGCGGCCCGACATCACTCCGCCTCGGCGGCCGCGGGCGGCGAGGCGGATCGGCCCTCGCGCAGGGTCTGCTGCCGGCTGAGGAGCAGCATCTCCATCTTGAGCCCGCAGCGCTCCACGTCATCGAGCACCCCGTTCGCCCGCTGCGCGAGGAAGGAGTAGGCGAGGAGCGCCGGGATGGCGACCGCGATGCCGCTGGCGGTGGTCTGCATGGCCAGCGAGATGCCGCCCGCGAGGAGCTCCTGGCGCTGGGAGGCCTCGGCGTGGGAGACGGCCTCGAAGGACTGCATGAGGCCCACGATGGTGCCCAGGAGGCCGAAGAGGGTGGCCACGTTGGCGAAGGTCGTGAGCCAACCGAGGCGGAGCTGAACGGCGGGGACGGCCTCCGCGGCGGCCTGATCGACGGCGAGGTGGAGGTCTTCCCGAGAGCCGTCGGCGTGCAGCAAAGCCGCGCGCACCACGTTGGCCACGGGAGCCTCGGGGGCGTTCAAGCAGAGCACCATCGCCTGGTCGATCTGGCCCGCCATCACCAGCTTCTGCACAGAGGCCATGAAGGCGTTGGCGGAGAGCGACGCCCGAAAGATCAGGTACAAGAAGCGCTCGACCGCGATGGCCACCGAGAGGAAGCCGAGGGCCGCCACGGGCCAGAGGAAGGTCGAGGGGCCAATGGCCTGCATGAGCTCGTTCATCGGCCGAGGCTAACCCGGCCGCCGCGCGACGGGCCGGACCCCTGCGCCGTCACCCGGGCGCGCCATCACCAGGGCAGGCCGCCCAGATAGGCCTCTCGGAGCACCACCTCCACCCCGGAGACCCCCGCGAGGCCCTTGGTGAAGAGGCTGAGGTCACTCCCTGAATAATGATAGGGCACCACCTGACGCGGCTTGAAGGCCGCCACGCAGGCCGCCGCCTCCTCGGGGGGCATCGTATAGGGCAGGTTCATGGGGATGAGCGCGAGATCGACCCCCCGGAGGGCCTTCATCTCGGGCGTACACTCGGAGTCGCCTGCGATGTAGATCTTCTTGCCGTCGATCGTGAGGAGATAGCCGTCCCCGCGGCCCTTGTCGTGGAAGAGCGCCCCCGCCGAGGGCCCGCGCGTGAGGTTGTACATCGGCACGGCCTCGATGTGAACGCCCAGGAGGTCCGCGGACTCGCCGTTGGCCAACGGACGGTCCACCTTCAGCGGAGGCTGGGCGGCGGCCACCGCGGCGGGGGCGACCACGAGGGTCTCGGGCTTGCGCACCTTCGCGATGGCGTCCATGTCGAGGTGATCACCGTGGATGTCGGTGATGAGCAGCAGGTCGGCCTTGGGGCCCTCGAGATTGCCCTTGATCCAAGGGTCGATCCACAGGACCTTCCCCCCGGCCTCGATGCGCACGGTGCCGTGATAGACGACAGTGACCACGATAGGGCCCGTCGCACCGGCGAGGCGGACAGGCTCCGAGGAGAGGGCAGGCGCGGCGGTCGCCGGGGGAGCTGCAGGGACGGCCGGGGCGGCCGGGGCCGCGAGGCTCTCGGTGACCAGGGAGAGGAGCAGCGGGAGGAGCAGCGGGAGGAGCAGCGGCATCGGGACATCCAGCGGAGCAGCAGGCGTGGGACACGAGACTGGCGCTCGCTCTACCCGACTGGAACGAGCTCGCCACCGTCGGCTCCCTTGCCGGAACCGCGGGGCGGGGTGTACCCTCCACCCTCGCCGCGCCTCCCCCCTGGTCTCCTCCTCCCGCCCTGGAGCCCTCTTGGCCCTCCACATCTCCACCGCCTTCGACAGCGGCAACATCGACGTCCTCGAGCCCCTCCCCGCGGAGGGCACCGCCCCCGCCGAGCTTCGCCTCGCCATCCGCTGGGACGCCGGGGAGGAGCACCGCCAGTGGTTCCACTTCCGCGTGTCCGGGGCCCGAGGCCGCCCCTGCGTCTTTCGCCTCACGAACGCGGCGGCCTGCTCCTATCCCCCCGCCTGGGCCGGCTATCGGGCCTGTGTGACCGACGACCGCGAGACCTGGACCCGCGTCGACACCGAGTACGTGGGCGGTGAGCTCATCTTCAGCGACACCCCCACCGCCGACGTCGTCTGGTACAGCTACTTCGCCCCCTATTCCCTCGACCGCTGCACCGAGCTCCTCGGGCAGGTCCAGCGCTCGGACCGCGCCCGGGTCGATCGCCTCGGCGCGACGGTGCAGGGCCGCGACCTCGACCGGGTGGTGATCGGCGAGCCCGGCGCGGGGAAGCGGGTCATCTGGGTCATCGGGCGCCAACACCCCGGCGAGAGCATGGCCTCCTGGTGGATGGAGGGCTTCCTCTCCCGCCTGCTCGACCCGACCGACAGCCTGTCCCGCTGGCTCCTCACCCGCGCGGTGCTCCATGTGGTCCCCCACATGAACCCCGACGGCAGCTATCTCGGCCACCTCCGCTGCAACGCGGCGGGCGCCAACCTCAACCGCGAGTGGGAGACCCCCACCCTGTCGCGGAGCCCCGAGGTGCTGCACGTCCGCGACGCGATGGACGCGGCCGGGCTCGACCTCTGCCTCGACATCCACGGCGATGAAGAGCTGCCCTACGTGTTCCTCGCCGGCGCAGAGGGCACTCCGGGCTGGAGCCCCCGCCTCGCCGCCCTCGACCTCGCCTTCCGCGACGCCTACGAGCGGGCCTGCCCCGACGTCCAGCGGGCCCACGGCTACCCGCCGGACGCCCCCGGACAGGCCAACCTCACGATGTGCACGAGCCAGGTGAGCCAGCGCTTCGACGCCCTCGCCTTCACCCTCGAGATGCCGTTCAAGGACAACGCCGACGCCCCGGACCCCGAGCAGGGGTGGTCACCGGAGCGCTGCTCCCGATGCGGGGAGTCCGCCGTGGACGCCCTCGCCGCCGTCGTCGAGCGGCTCCGCCCCTGAGGGGCTCCAGCCGGAGAGGGGCGGCGGGCGGCGGCGGGCGGCGGCGGGATATGCTCCCGCCCATGCTGATCCTCCTCCTCGCCTGCGCACACCCAGAGCCCTCTCTCCGCAAGAGCCGCCCCGAACCTCGGGCCTTCTACGCGATGGCCATCGCCGACGCCGCCGTGGCCGAGCCCGGGGAGGTCTCGGGTGAGCTGGTCGCGATCACCCACGACGACGCTCGCGTGCAGTGGGTCGGCGAGTCGGGGAGGGTGCGGCTCGTCACCTGGACAGACTGGGATGGTTACGACAGCCAGGTCGGCGCGGAGACCACCCTCTCGCGAGAGGTCTGGGTGACGGTCGTGCCCGAGACCCACGATCGATGCAAGAAGTGGGGCCTCACCGGCGAGGCCCTCAACACGCGGCTGGAGCAGCTCCTCGGCCTGCCGCCGGAGGACCAGAAGGACCGCTTCGTGGTCCTTGAGGCCGCCCCGGTCGATCTCTTCCGCCCTTGCCCCGACGCCGAGATCACCGACCCGCGCTGCTCCCTCACCTTCCCCGACGACACCCCGCCCGAGCACCGCGCCTGGATGCAGGCGCTCCAGGCGCAGAGCTACAGCGCCAAGGGCTACCCTTGGACCCGCCTCGGATACACCTACGACTGGGGCAACCCGCGGTCGGAGGTGGGGGCGAGCGAGCTCGTCATTCGGAAGGGGGCCACCGTCCGGGTCGCCTCGGTCAGCAAGACGCAGGACTACTGCGCCGCGCCCTGATCCGCCGGCCGCAGCCGCACGCCCTCCAGATCCCAACAGAGCCAGCGCGCCGAGCGGCCCGTCATCGGCGGCCCCAGCGCCTCCTGCATCGCCTCGCTCACCGCCGCCGCCCGATCGCGGCCGAGGTACCGAGGGGTGAGGCCGATGAAGCGGTAGCCCGCGGCGAGGAGGGCCTGTCGATCGGCCTCCGAGAAGGGGGGGGCCTCGAGCGTGGTGCTGTCGGAGGCCCAGCGCAGCAGGGGCGCCAAGGCCAAGGCGTCGGCCGTGCGATCGGAGGCCAGCCAGGGGAGCCAGGCGTGGCCGGGGATCGGCCGCTGGTGCAGGAGCTGATTGAGCTGGTTGTCCTGCGCGTGCACCCCCTGGCGAGACACCGGCAGGTCGACCACCACGCCGGCCCCGGGGCGCTCCCCCACGGCCGTCACCTCCGGACGCTCGGGCAGGCTGAAGCCGCCGCGGGGCCAGTCTCGCGCCTGAGCGAGCTCCCAGCCAGACGCCCCGAGCAGGCCGAGCCCGACGAGGGCGCCCGCGATCCCGGCCGTGCGCGGGGCCCCTCGAGCGCGGAGCCAGCCCGCGAGGCGCTCGACCGCGAAGGCGGCGGCGAGGGTGGAGGCGAAGGAGAGCCCCATGGCGAGGCGGGCCGGAGAGTGGAACCAGCCGAGGACCGGCGTGACCTGCATCCAGGCGTAGGGGCCCGTGAGGCCGAGGTCGCCCACGCGGCGGAGCCCGGGCGCGGGGCCGAGCGCCAGCACGAGAGAGAGGCCGAGGCCGACGAGCAGCCAGAGGGCGCGGCCCCGCTCCCCGCGGGGGACGAGGATGGGTGAGGCCAGCAGCAGGAGCAGGCCGGCGCGAGCGGGCTGCCGCCCGAAGCCGACCGCCCACTGCTCGAGGACGAGGCTCTGGTCGCGCGCGTACCCGAGCATCGCCGCGCCTTCAGAGAGGTGTCGGGCGCCGAGCGCGCGCGAGAAGAACAGGCCCACCCAGGGAGCGGCGGCGAGGAGGGCCACGCCCGCCGCGAGGCCGAGGCGCCGAACGGCCCCTCGCCGATCGGGGGCGCCCCCCACGAGGGCCGGGAGCAACCACAGCATGGCGAGGAAGAGCCAGAGGGCCTGCTCCCAGCCCACCACGAAGACGAGGGCCCCGGCGAGCCCGGTGGCGACAGGCGCCCAGCGCGGGCCGTCTCCGCGCGCGGTGACCACCGCCCCGGCCAGCGCGAGGCAGAGGGGGCCGAAGCCCGCGTGCTCCGGTCGCCCGTCCATCGCGTTGTAGAGCACCCAGCCGTCGAGCTCGAGCAGGAGGGCCGCGAGGGCCGCGGCCGGGCGCCCGAGGCCCACCGACCGGGCGAGGACATAGGCCCCGAGCCCCGTCCCGGCGAGCATCAGCGCGAGCGCCGCAGAGTAAGCGAGCACCGGCGAGAGGCCGGCCCGGGCCAGGAGCACCCCGACGAAGGTGTGCAGCCAGCCGCCATAGATGGTGAGGAGATCGACCCCCGCCGGGAAGCCGACGAGCGCGCTGCGGGTGGGGTCCCCCTGGAGGCCGTTCCAGACCGCCCAGACGTGGCTCACGAGGTCGCCGGTGCGCCGGCCGAGGGCGAGGCCGCGCGCCTGTGCGAGCCAGATCGCGGGCAGGACGAGGGGCGCGAGTCGGAACAACCAACGGGACAGCGGGAGCTCCACCACGGGGGCCGGAAGGTAGCCCGGCGGCTGTGGACGGGGCTGAGTACGGAGCCAGAGGGATCGTGGCGCCGCCGCGATCGGTCTGGTGGGTCGACGGGCATCGCCCCACTTGGAGGCTCGATGCTGCTCACCCTACTCTTCATCGCCTGTGGCGCAGGCAAGGTCGTCCTCGGCGGCGACACCGGGTCCGTGAACCAGGACGGCGCCGACGGCGCTAACGAGTCGGACGCCGACAGCGACGCCGACTCCGACAGCGACGCCGACTCCGACAGCGACTCCGACAGTGACGCCGACTCCGACAGCGACGCCGACAGCGACGCTGACCCGCCCTCGGACGCCGGCGAGTACAACGGGGAGATGCTCGGGACCATCGAGTATTCGGGCGGCGGCGGCTGGGAGGGCGGGACCGGCTCCTGTAACGGGGAGGTCTCCTTCACCATCCAAGAAGACGGCTCGCTCTCCGGCTACGCGGCCTGCATCGACCCCGACTGGGGCCGCGGCTTCGAGGGCGACCTCAGCGGCAAGGCGGAATTCGGCTCGATCAGCGGCTCCTGGACGATCGACTTCGGCTGGGACTCGATGGACGTCCCCTTCGAGGGCGGCGTCGAAGGCGGCACGTCGCTGATCTCGATCGAACAGGACTTCGACTGGGCCTACTTGAGCGCCGAGATGAACACGAGCCGCTGATCGCCGCCGCGCGCCGCCGTCCGCCTAGCGCCTTCAGCCCATCGGGGTCGGCGGCGGCGAGGGGACGCCGCCCTGCCCGGAGAGGCCAAAGACCTCGAGCGCCCCCTCCCGCCCTCGCACCGACAGCCGACCAGCCGAGTGGAGCGCGGGGATGGCGCCACCGCTGGCCCGCGCGGCCTGCACTACGTCTGCAGACAGCAGGACGGGGAGCTTGAGCTCCTTGGTCGCCCCTTCGAGCCGGCTCGCGAGGTTCACGACATCGCCGATGACCGTGTACTGGAGCCGATCTTCGGTGCCGATGTTGCCGGCGACGGCCTCACCCCAATGCACGCCGACGCCCTGCTGGAGCCCTGCGAGCCCGCGGGCGGCCCGGTCGCGGTTGTGAGCCTCCAGCGCCTCCTGCATCCGGCCCGCCGTGCGGATGGCGCGCTCGGCCTCGTCGCCCCGCGTCAGCGGGACGCCGAAGACCACCATGATGGCGTCGCCGATGTACTTGTCGACCACCCCACCCTCCTCGCGGATGACCGTGCCCATCGCCTCGAGGTAGGCGTTCAGCTCGCGGACGAGCTGCTCAGGATCGAGCTTCTCGCTGTACTGGGTGAAGCCGCGGAGGTCGGAGAAGAGCACGGCCACCCTCCTTCGGCTGCCGCCCCGGGAGAGCACCTCGCTCGCCATCACCTCTTCGGCCACCGCCTCCGAGACGTAGACCCCGAGTCGCTGTCGCGCCCGTTCGGCCTGGACCACGGCCTGGGCGCCTTCGCTCACGAGGCTGCGGGTGCGGGTGGCCACGCCGAGGCCGAGCAGCCCCGCCGAGACCATGAGCAGCCCGAAGACACCGAAGTCATCGGGCGTGGTGGAGGGGACGAGCTGGTAGGTGGTGTCGTAGACGAGCAGCACCACCGTCCAGCTCCAGATCACCGCCGCCCCCACCCACACCGCGCGAGGAGACAGGCGGAAACCCGAGCCCACGAGCGCCAGCGACAGCATCGTCTGGTTGGGGAGCCCCATCATCCCGGAGTAGTGCTCGACAGGCCACACGACGGAGCAGGTCATCACGACCAGGGTGAGCAGCGCGTCTTGGAGCACCGAGAGGTCGAGCAGGAAGGGCGTCGCCGGGTGGTCGCGCAGGCGCCGACGGACCCCCAACGAGAAGAGCACCCCCGACGACATCACCGTCACGATGATGACCTGCTTCGGCTCCCCGCGGAGGAGGGGCTCCCAGCCCTGGGCCACGATCAGGAAGTTGGCGATGCCGATGAGGCAGATCCCGATCCGGATCCCGGCCAGGGAGCGCTCCCCCCGCGCCGCCGCCCGGCGCAGGAAGGTCTCGACCACGGTGCCCGGCAGCTGCACGGCCGCAGAGACCGTGGCCTCCCCTCCGCCCGGCCGCGCCGACGACAGCGACGACAGCGACGCCGACTCAGGCGAGGACAGAGGCGTCCTGAGGGTGCTCCGCCACGCCCCCACGGAAGGGGAGCTCACAGACCACCGCCGCGACGCGTCGATCTCCCGCGACCACGGTCACCGGGGCGCCGGGCGTCCAGGCGATCTTCTTCAGCGCGCCGAGGGCCAACACCCGGCCGGCGAAGCGGCAGGCGCTCGTGATCTTGCCCACCTCCTCGCTCCCGCCGTCCGCATCGGCCACCACCACCGCGGCGCCTGCGGGCGGCAGCGCGTCCTCCGCGAGCTCGAGGCCCATCAGCTTCCAGTTGATCGAGCCCTTGATGTCCACGCGGTTGAGGACCTCCTGCCCCACATAACAACCCTTGTCGAAGGCACAGACCTCGGCGGCGAGGCGGAGCTCGTGCACCATCGAGCGCTCGACGGCGTCCTGGGGCCAGCGGGCGCGCCCGGCGACCACGCGGAGGACCTCAAAGCTGGCCGCTCCGGCTGGGGTCGCGCCGAGCCGGAGGAGGGCCTCCCAGCTCTCCCCGAGGGCGCTCGCCGGGACGAGGAGATCGAAGCCCCCGAGCCCCAGGCGGTCGCGTCGCATCACCCGGAGCCCCGCCGCCAGCGGATCTCCCCCCACAAAGCCGTGGGCGTGATCCTTCGACGGGATGGGGAGGCCCGCCGCGGCGAGCACCGCCTCCGCGCCCGGCCCCTGCAGCGAGAGCAGGGAGGGCGCGCCTGCGACGTCCACCACCTCGACGTCGTCGAGGGTGAGGTACATCTCGTAGCGCTGCTCGAAGGCGGCGCGGCTGACCCCGTCGCCCACCACGAGCAGGCGGTCTTCGGCGAGGAGGTAGAGGTCAATCAGGCCGTGGACCCTCCCTCGATCGTCACAGAGGGCGTTACGATTGCCCTCCCCCACCTTGGGCTTCTTCAGGTTGTTCGTGAACATCCCGTTGGCCCAGCGCCGGATGTCGGGGCTGTGGAGCTCCCAGACCTCGGTGTCGCAGAGGTCAAAGAGGCCGGCGCCCGCGCGCACGCTCGCCACCTCGGCCTCCACAGCGGCGAAGCGCTCGGCGAGCAGCCAGTCGCCGTGCACCTCGGTGACGGCCCCACGGCTTACGTGCTGCAGGAAGAGCGGAGTCTTCTTCATCGGAGTCCTGTTCGTTCAGTCCGTCTTCTTCGGACTGCCGCGCGGGAAGAGCACGGTGGCGTCGCCTTCGGGCACCTGCTCGTCGACCCAGTCATCATCCGGGACGATGGTGGCGCCCGGCTTGAGCTGCCGGCCAGAGGGGGAGTCGAGCTTCACAGACTGGAAGGAGGCGGGAGGCGCCGTGCTGGCCGCCGGCCGCCCCGCAGGCCGCGGCGGGGTGCGCGCTACGCCGGGCTCGTCCGTATAAACAGGCTTGTCCGGGGGGATCGGCATGTCCGGCGGCGGGAGCATGGTGGAGTCGGGGGAGGCGGGGGCCGAGGAGCGCGGCTTGGCCGCCGGCGGCGGGGCCGGCGGACGCGCGGCGGGGCTGGCCGCCGAGGGCCGGCTGGGCGCGACCTCGCCCATGTCACCCGGGAGGTCATCGGGGACCGGGACCGGGGCATCAACCGCCTTACCCTTCCCCGCCACCGCAAAGGGCGCGCCGCCACCCGAACCGACGGCAGCCGGGCTCACCGGCGCGGCAGAGTCGTCTCCGGGCCCCTTCTTTCGACGCAGCAGGAACACGGCGACGATGACGATCAACAGGGCCACACCGAGGCAACAGACGAGGCCGCCGGCCATGGCAACGATCTGACTTGTCGAAATGGCTTCCATGGGGACCCTTTCGGTGAAGCCTCGTGCTTATCATCCCGCACTCTCCCCCGGTGCCCCGATGAGCCTGAACGCCCACGATCTCCTCGAACGACTCCTCGACCCTCGCATCCTCGTCGGTCTCACCGGCGCGGTGCTCGCCCTCGTAGGCTCCCGGGTCTACCGGCTCGCCGTCGTGGCGCCCGGCGTGGCGATCGGCGGCTGGGCCGGTCACACGCTCGGGCGCGGGCAGAGCGACCTGGTCGAGCTGGCGCTGATGGTCGGCCTCGCGGTCGCCCTGGCCCTGATCTTCCACTTCGCCGAACGCATCGCCATCCGCGGGACGGGGGCGGCGGTAGGCGGGGCGGCCGCGCGCCTGCTGGCGCCCTGGTTCTTACACAGCAATCCGGACCGCTGGTGGATCCCGGCGCTGGGGGCGGCCGTCGGCGTGCTCACCTTCCCCTACCTCTACCAGAGCCTCCTCCCCGCCATCACGAGCGTGCTCGGCGCCTTCTGCGTGGCCTGGGCCCTCGGCCGCGAGGGCGACCTCTGGATCCTCGGCGGGGTGACCTTCGCAGGGCTCCTCGTCCAGTCCATCGGCTTCGGCGGCCGCAGCGGCGGAGGCGGAGGCGGCGGCAAGGGTGGCGGTAAGGGCGGCGGAGCCAAGAGCAAGAAGTGACATTCAGCCCGCCGCGACGGCCTCGAGCCGGCGGACCTCGTCGGGCTTGAGCTCCCAGGCGACCTCGAGGGGGGCCGAGGGCGCCTCCAGCCAGGTGACGGGGACGGGCAGCGCGGCGAGGTCGCGCGGGTAGAGGTCGAGGCGGGCGCCCCAGTCGAGCCGCAGCAACCCCTGGACGAGCGGGCTCTGGAGCAGGGCCTGGAGCCGAGCCAAAGGCGGAGCGCCGGGGCGGGGGAGGACCACGAGCAGGGTGTGGCCTGCGAATAGGCCGGCCTCATCGAGCCAGACACGGAGCGGGCCCCCGCCGCGGATGCGCTGGACGAGCAGCTTGGGCGCCGAGAAGAGCCCAGGCCGCTTGGCGCGGTGCATCTGCGCCGGTTCGTAGCGGAGGCCCCGGACCGCCCCCCGCCCGAGGTCGGCGGCGTCCACATAAGGCACGAGGCCCGGCCCCGGCGCGGCCTCGAGGAGGGCGGCCTTCCCGCCTCGCGGGCCGTGAGAGACCACCCCCGTGTCCACCTCACAGAGCGCGCCGAGCGGCAGGCTGCGACCGTGGATCCGCCGCACCAGCTCGGCGTCTCCGGGGAGGATGATCGGATCGAGCGGCGCGCCTTGCAGGGAGAGCAGCTCGGTCGGCAGCGCGCCCGAGGGCAGGGGCACCGGCGGCCCGCCCCGCCGCAGCCCGAGCAGCATCACGCGCCCCCGGGCCCCCGGGAAGTCGAGCGGGCCGACGAGCCCGGTGATCGCCTCCTCCCGCAGCCAGGCCGATCGCAGCGCCTGGGCATAGGGCTCGCAGAAGATCGAGGCTGGCAGCACCATCCCGAGGCCCCCACCGGGCCGCAGCCGCTCCACGCCGCGGGTCGCGAAGGGCACGGCGAGGTCAAAGCGCCCCACCAGCCCCGGGACCGCCGCGCGGGTCGCCGCCCGGCTGGCCTTGTCCTGGTGCTCGGGGGCGACGAAGGGCGGGTTGCCGACGACGAGATCGGCCTCGAAGTCGAGCGTGAGGCCGTCGGCCACCACGACCCGAGCCTTGGGCACCGCCACCCGGGCCACCGCGGCGGCGGCCGCATCGAGCTCCACGCCAGCGACCTGCTCCACCCCACGCTCGGCGAGGGCGACGAGGAAGCCCCCGGTGCCGCAGGCGGGGTCGACGCCCCGCGAGAGGCGCCGGGCGGTGGCCGCGAGCGCGAGGTCGACCACCCGACGGACCAGCTCGGGCGGCGTGTCCCAGGCGCCGCGCCGCTTGCGGTCGCCGGCGTCCCAGACCGGGTAGGGCGCCCCGGCGGGCACCTGCGCGATCAGCGAGGGCGTGGAGATCGGGCGGACCTCCAGGCGGTGGTCGAGCCCCAGGTCCACGTCGGCGACCGCCAAGGACGCCCGCGAGAGCGGTCCGGCGCGGGTCACGACGTCCCAGCCGTCTCCTCGAACCGCGCGCGCTGCCGCCTCAGCGGCCAACACGCGGTCACCGGTAGCCGCCGCGACCTCGAGCCAGGCGCGGAGGGGGCGGGGATCCATCCCGAGCTCGCCCCTCCCGCGGCCCCCTCAGAGGGAGGTGACGGTGCCGGAGGGCCAGCTCACCTTGGCGAAGTACTCGGCCGAGCCGTCGCCGCTGATCGAGCGGGTGTCGGTCCACACGAGCGAACCGCCCACGTAGATGTTGACGGTGACGCTGTTGCCGCCCGTGTAATCGGGGGTGCTGCCCGTGTAGTCGTGAACGATGACCGTGTAGTCGCCGTTTCCAGGGTCTTGGATGTTGATGTTCTCGGGGCCGACGCCCGGGATGTCATCGAGGTCGAGGGTGGGGTCATCGCTGCTGTCCCCCATCACGCCCCAGTCCACGGAGCCCATCGAGGGCGTACAGTTGATGTAGTAGCAGTCGGTGCCCCACATGTCCTGAAAGGTGCCGCCCGGCGCGAGGAGGTGGAGGTCCATGTCGTCGTTGGCGTGGGTCCAGTACATCTCGACCCAGAAGTCCTCGGTGGGCACGGCCTCGAGATCGGTCTCACAGGGGGGGGAGGTGCGACCGTCGGCGGTCTTCACCACGAGGCGCCCCGTGTAAGTGCCCGCGAGGTCGGGCTTGAAGCCCGAGCAGACCGAGGAGCTGCAGGAGGGCATGGTGACGGAGGAGCCAGAGGGCTGGCTCACGAGCGTCCAGGTGTAGCCGGTGATCTCCTGGCCCATGGGGTCATAGGAGCCCGTGCCGAGCCACTGGGCGGACTCGTAGGGGGGGTGCACCGAGGTGGGGTTCACCGCGCAGACGGCGACGGGGGCCTCAGGGTCAACGGTGGTGCCGCCCGAGTCGATGATGGGATCGCCCGTCTCTTCGGGGATCGGATCATCGGTGTCGACCACCGGCTTGGAGGTGTCCTCGTCGCGCCCGGGGTGCTCCTCGGGCTTCTCGCCAGCGACGTTGTAGTCGGTGCCGCAGGACACCAAGAAGAGCGCGATGACAAGACCGGAAGAACGCCCCATGCTGACTCCTAAGCGGCACGCGAGGAGCGAAGCCTCTCGAGAGGCGCCCGTAGCGAGCCATGACGACGGCCCAAGGTATCCCAGAATCGGCGCGGTCCTGCAAGTAAACTTTAGGCAACGGGCCGCAGGCTTCTGCCTTGCCAGACGCGGATCATACCCTCCGCCTGCGCCTCGCGAGAGAAGCCACCTTCGACCAACCTCGCCGGGCCGGCCGCGCCGCGCCGCGCCCGCTCAACCGGGTCAGCGGCGGCGCCGAGCGCCCCGACGAGGGCCTGGGCGAGGGTGGGGGCGTCGTCGGCAGGCAAGAGCCACCCCACCCGCTCATCCACCAGCTCGGGGATGCCCGACAGCGCCGTGCTGATCACCGGCCGCCCCATCGCCATCGCCTCCATGAGCGCGAGCGGCACGCCATCCATGTCGCCGTCCGCGGCGCGCCGGCAGGGCAGCACGAAGAGGTTGGCCGCGGCCAGGGCGGCCCGCACCCCGGCCGGGGGGAGCAGGCCGAGGCGCTCGACCCCCGCCGGCAACGCGGCGCGCGCGTCGGTGATGAGCGAGAGCGTCGAGCCCTGCGGCGCGGAGGGCCAGGCCTGGAGCAGCGTGTCGAGCCCCTTCTTGGGCACGTCCCGCCCGACGAAGAGGGCGCGGAGGGGGCCGTCGGGCAGGGGGCGTGGCACGAAGCGATCAAGATCGGGCCCGCAGCGCACGACCACCGCGGAGACGCCGTGCACCGCGAGCGCTCGCACATGGAAGGCGGACTCGGTCACCACGGCAGCGGCCCCGCGCAGCACCTCGCCGAGCGCGGGCCTCGGCTTGAAGAGGTCGACGGCGTGGACCGTGACCGTGAAGGGGAGCCCGAGGTCGAGGGAGAGGGCAAAGGCCCACTCGGCGGCCTCCCCGGCGAAGTGGACATGCACCCGGTCCGGACGGTCGCGGGCGACCTCCGAGAGCAGCCAGGTGTAACGTCGAACATCTTTCGGTCGCTGCCAGGCAGCCAGCCAGCGGGCCCCCGCGCTCGGGGTGGACAGCCAGCCCCGGAGGCTGCGCCGCGGCACCGCCCACACCGGCAGGTCCGGAAGCTCGTCCTGCAGCGCCCCGTCCGCGCGGGCGCCGAGGCTGGCCACGGTGAGGTCAAGGCCGCGCTCCCGCAGCAGCGCCAGCTCGCCGTTCACGAAGGTCTCCGTGAGCGTCGGGTAGTACCGCAGCAGGTACAGGACCTTCACGGGGCCTCACCCTCGAGCAGGGGCTCGATCCCCAGCAGGGCCTCGATCTCGGTGGCCCGCTCACCCCAGCTCCGCAGCGTCGGGCTCCGCGGGGACGCTGACCAGGCCTGCATGATCGCCCGAGCGAGGTCGAGGGGGTCACCCGGGCGGTGGGTGTGCAGCTGGGCCCCGGTGAGCGCCGCGATCTCGCGCACGGTGGGGAGGTCGGGGGCGACGATGGGCACGGCCGTCGCGAGGTAGTCCCACAGCTTGAGCGGGCTCGTGAGCTCTCGCCCGAAGAGGTTGTCCTTGAGCGGCAGCACGAGGACGCGGCTCCGGGCCAGCAGGTCGGGGACCGCCGTGAAGGCCACCGGCGGGCGCAGGCGCAGGCCGCCCGGCCCCTCCCCCACCGCGCTCCGCTCGGCCTCATCCCCGCCCACCAGCTCGACCGGGAAGGGCAGCGTGGCGGCGGCGAGCCGCAGCAGATCGGGGCCCTTGTAGCGGCGGAGCCCGCCGACGCAGCGCACGACCGGCTCTGGCTCGGCCACCGCCTCCCGCCGGCGCGAGGGGGCCGTGGCGTTGTGGACCACCCGCCGCGCAGCCGGCAGCCGCGGGCCCCAGGCCACCTCCCAGGCCCGCATCGTGCCGCCACAGTTCGTCACGAGGGCGTCGATGCCGCTGAGGACGTCGCGCTCCAGCGCCGCGATGTCAGCGGTGGGCCGCCCACCCTCGGCCGCGAGGGCCTGGTCGAGCTCATGGGCCTCGAGGACGACCCGGTGGCGCCCGCGGCTGCCGGTCGCGGCGGCGAAGCGGAGGAGCTCGCGCAGGCGCCGCTTGTCCCGCGCGTAGACCACCCCGCCGGGCGGCCCCCACCACCAGCGGGCCACCCCGGCGCGGAACCAGAGCCCGGCGAGGCCCGGGTGGGCGGTGGGCGCGATCTGCAGCTCAAAGCCCTCGGGCAGCGTGAGCCCGAAGGGGGTGGCCGCCTCCGCGAAGACACACTCCGCGAGGTCGCCCTCCCCGCGGTCGGCGAGCAGGGTGACCGTGTGGCCCCGGCGCGCGAAGGCCTCGCAGGCGTGCACCACCTGGATGGCCTGCGCCCGCTGTCCGGGGAGGCGCGGCCGGTAGAGGTGCAGGATGCGCATGGCCGCGCGGTCAGCCCTCGAAGCCGAGCTCTTCGGCCGTCCGCTCCTCCACCGCGCCGTAGGGGGCCGCGGCCTCCCGACAGAGCTCACCGGGGCCGACGAGCACGAGGCAGCCGTCATCGGGGCGGAGCCAGGCCCGGGCCGCCGCCTGCACCGACTCCACGGGCTCGGCGTCCATCTCGGTGAGGTAGGTCGACCAGACCGTCGCCGGCAGGCCGTGCAGCCAGGCCCCCGCGACGAGGCCGCCCACGCCGCTCACGCCGGTGGCCCGCTGCGGGAAGGACCCGATGAGCGTGCGTCGGGCCTCCTCGATCTCCGCCGCCGGGATGGGCTCGGCGACGAAGCGCTCGAGCTCGCCCATCAGGCTGCTCACCGCGAGGGCGGCCTTCTGGGGGGCGGTGGACAAGGAGGCGGTGAATTCACCCCCGTAGAGGCCGGGCTCAAAGCTCGAATACACACCATAGGTGAGCGAGCGGCGCTCCCGGAGCTCGAGGAAGAGCCGCGAGGAGGCGCCGCCGCCGAGCACCTGGTTGGCGAGGCGCAGCGCGAGGTAGTCGGGGTGTAACCGGGAGATCGAGGTCTTCCCGAAGCCGATGCTCACCTGCTCGGAGCCGGGGCGGTCGACCACCAGCACGCGGCGCCCCGCCGCCGGCCAGGCGCCGGGGACCGGGAGCGGCGTCGTGGGGCGCGCCATGCCCGCGTGGCGCAGGGTGAGCCGCTCGATGACGGCGTCTGGATCGATGTCTCCGACGACGAGCAGCATGCCCTGATCCGGGCGCAGCACCCGCCCGAGCAAGCCGAGGATGTCCTCCCGGCTCACGGCGGCGAGGCCGGCCGCCGTCGCGCTGGGGCGACCGTAGGCGTGGTCACCGAAGACGAGGTGGGAGAGCCACAGGTTGACGAGGTGATCGGGCTCGGAGAGGTCGTGGCGGTGCAGCTCGAGGGCCTTGGCCCGCTCGCGCTGAAGCTCCCCCTCGGGGATGGTGGGCCGGAGCGTCACCTCGTCGAGGACGTCGAGGGCCTCCTCCAACTGGTGCGAGAGGGCGGTGACCGTGTTGGACAGGCTGTCCGTCGTCACCGAGCAGCGGAGCCGCACGCCGAGGAAGTCGAGGTGATCGGCCAGCTCATGGGCCGTCCAACGCGGCGTGCCGTAACGGGCGAGCTGCCCGAGCAGCCGCGCCGTGCCCGGCGGCGAGGGGCGCTCCTGGAGGCGCCCCCCTCGGAAGGTCCACCGCACCTGCACCATCGGCAGGGTGGGGATGCGCACGGCGCAGAGCTCGAGCCCGTTGTCGAGGATGCGGCGGCTGAGCGCAGGGAAGGACCAGGGGCGCGGCGAGCCGCCCTCGGGCGGGGAGGTCGGGAAGGGCGGGGCGGGGCGGGCTTCGGAGGAGGACAGGCTCATGCGGGCACCACCTGGAGCTCCACCCGGGGAGCGGAGAAGTCGCGGGCGGCGACGCGGAGGATGTCGGCGCGGGTGACGGCCGCCACGCGGTCGAGGTAGCGCTCCTCCCAGGCGGCGTCCTGGTGGTACAGCACCGAACGACCGAGCTGTAACGCCCGACCGAGCACGTTCTCCAGCCCGAAGACCCGCCCCGAGCGGAGCTGGTTCAGGGCCTTCTCGATCTCGCGGTCGGGGACGGGCTCGGTGGCGATGCGGTCGAGCTCCTCCTGGTAGAGCGCGACCACCCGATCCAGATCCCCGCCCGCCGCGACCGCCGCGAAGAGGCCGAAGGAGCTCGGCCCGCGGTGGCAGTCGTAGCCGCCGCTCACCTGCACGGCCGCCGCCTCTTCGAGCACGATGCGCCGATGGACCCGGCTCGAGGTGCCCTGGAAGAGCAGCGTCTCGATGAGCTCGTAGGTGTAGAAGTCGGGGTGGTCGAAGTCCGGCGCGAGGTGGTTGACCATCACGGCGGGGAGGCGCGCGAGGGGGTCGGTGATCCGCTCCTTCACGGCGCTGGTGCGCAGGGGCTCGCCGAGGTCGGGGCTGGGGCGCGGACCGCCGGGGGCGATGTCGCCGAAGAGGGCCTCCACCTGCGCGATCGCCTCGTCGGGGTCGAGATCTCCGGTGAGCGCAAGCACGGCGTTGTCGGGGCGGTACCAGCGCGCGTGGAAGGCGACCACGTCGTCGAGGGTGGCGGCGTGGAGGTCATCCCAGTAGCCGATGACGGGGTGGGCGTAAGCGAAGCAGCGGTACGAGAGCTCGCCGATCCGAACAGAGGCCTGCCCATAGGGGGCGTCATCCACGCGCTGGCGGCGCTCCTCCATCACCGTCTGTCGCTGGTTCTCGACGTTCTCCGGCGTGACGGCGAGGGTGCGCATCCGGTCGGCCTCCAACCAGAGGCCGAGCCCGAGCTGGTGCGAGGGCAGCGAGCAGTAGTAGTTGGTGCGGTCCTGGCTCGTCGTGCCGTTGACCTGCCCGCCCCAGCCGAGGATGTGCTGGAAGTGCCCGTTCTTGGGCACGTTCGCCGACCCCTGGAACATCATGTGCTCGAAGAGGTGAGCAAAACCCGTGCGGCCCGGCTCCTCGTTGCGGCTGCCCACGTCGTAGTAGAGCGCGAGGCCGACGATCGGCACGCTCTTGTCCGGCTGGAGGACGAGGCGGAGCCCGTTGCCGAGACGATGCTCGACGAGCGCCTGAACAGAACCGGAAGAGACAGACGGGGCGGACGAGGCCATGAGGCTCCCAAAAGGTAGGGCCTGATATCCCGCTCGCTCACCCAGGCACCCCGAGGCGCGGGCGGGCGGGCGCCCGTGGCCGGCGCGGCGGGAGGGATTACGGGGAGGGATTACGAGGCCCGCCCTCGGAGCGCCCATGCTTCTCGCCCCTGCCCCTCTCTCCCGTGCCCTCCTCACCGTCCTCCTTGTGGCGCTCTCCGCGCCGGTCGGCACCGCCGAGGCGGGCACCCTGATCGTCGACGCCCTCGGCCCGGCGGAGGTCCGTCTCGACGACGAGCCCCTGCTCACGCTGTGGGCGCCGATGATGGTGGCAGTCGAGGGCCTCTCCGCGGGGCCTCATGTCGCCCAGGTCACCCAGAAGAAGGACAAGCGGGAGCACTCTTTCAACCTCCCCTCCACCGGGAACCTGCGCCTGCTGGTCGCCGACAAGAAGCTGAGCACCGACGTCCTCGTGCCGCCGGCCCCCGCCGAGGGCGAGGAGGCCGCGCCGGTGGTCGAGCTCAAGCCCACCCCCGGGCAGCGCTTCGCGATCCTCCTCGATGGAAAGCGGCTCCTCGCCGTGGGCCCCACCTACGCCGTGCGCCTCGACGGCGTCCCCGTGGGTGCGCACGCGGTCGAGATCCGCAGCGGCGACCTCCAGAACATCTGGAACCGCGGCACCCTCACCCTGGCGGGTGGCGACTCGGTCACCCTCGTGCTCAACGAGGGGCGCGCGCCGACGGCCACCGGGACGGCCAACGCCTGGAGGGTGGCGGAGTAAGCTCGCCCCGTGAGCTCCCCCACCATCCGCACCCGCATCCTCGGGGCCTTCGTCCTCTCGCTGTCCGCCTTCGCGGGCTCGCTCGGCTACGGCCTCGTGCAGCTGCGGCACATCGGCGACGGCCTCGCCGCGCTCGACACCGGCTACCTGCCGCTGGCCCGCACCGCCGCCGAGCTCGAGGCGGTGGTGCGGCAGATGGACCGCGACCACGACCGCATCGCCCGCGAGGAGCCCCGCCCCCTCTCCGGCCACCGCAGCAACGCCGCCCTCTACAGCGCGGCCGTCCACGACGCGGTCGAGCAGGGGCTCCTCACCCTCGAGGGGGCGCAGGCCCAGCTCACCGACACGGACGAGCAGCAGGCCTTGAGCTCGCTGGCGCTCGTGCTCTCCGACATCGACGCCCGCCGCGCCGCCTACGAGGAGGCCTTCGGCCGCTGGCTCGACGCCTCGAGCCACAGCGCTGACGAGGGGCACCGCCCCGAAGACCGGCGCGCCCAGGCCGCGCTCGACACCCGTCGTGCCGAGCTCCTCCTGCAGGTCGGTCACCTCTCGGACCTCGTCGAGGGGCGCATCCAGACGGTGTCCGCCGCCACCGCCCGCGCGCAGGGGCGGGCCTACACCGGGAGCGGCGCCCTGGCGGCGCTGGCCACCCTGCTCTCGGGGGCGATGGCGGCGGTGGCGCTGTTCTCGCTGCGGCCGATCGGGCTCCTGACCGCGCAGGTGCAGCGCCTCGCCGCCGGTCAGACCGCCGGTCGCCTCGACGTGGGCGGCACGGGCGAGCTGAGCCTGCTGGCCCGCGAGTTCAACACGATGGCCGAGGCGGTCTCCGAGCGTGACCGCAGGCTCACCGAGCGCGCCCGGGCGCTCGACCACCTCTCCCTCCGCCTCCGCCGCGTGCTCGACACCATCCACGCCGGCCTCGTCGTGGTGGAGGAGGGCGTGGCGGCGATGTCGAACCCCGCCGCGGCCCGCCTCTGGGGCGTGAAGGAGGGGGCGCCCTTGCCGCCGCTGCTCGCCTCGCTGAGCCCCGGGCGGGCCGACTCCTTGCCCGACGGCGACCGCCGCTTCGACGTCGAGGTCGTGCCCTTCGGCGAGCGCGGCGCCCTGATCGTGGGCGAGGACGTCACCGAGCGCCTCCGCGACCAGGACCGCCTGGCCCGCAGCGAGCGCCTCGCCGTCGTGGGGCAGATGCTGGCGCAGATCACCCACGAGGTCCGAAACCCCTTGAACGCGATGAGCCTGCACGCCGAGCTGCTCACCGAGGAGCTGAAGGAGGGCGAGCACCGCGACATGCTCGCGATCATCACCGCTCAGATCCGGCGCCTCGAGGCGCTGACCGGCCGCTACCTCGAGCTCTCCCGGGGGCGGCGCCCCGAGCTCGGCCTCGCCGATCCCCTCGAGATCAGCCGCGAGCTGCTCCGCCTCGAGGAGGAGGCCCTCCGCAGGGCCGGCGTGCGCGCCGCGGTCGAGGGCCGGGTCGGCGTGGTGGAGATCGACGCCGAGGCCCTCCGCCGCACGCTCCACAACCTCATCCGCAACGCGATGGAGGCCGGGGCCACCTCCCTGCGCATTCATCACCGCCGCGAGGCCGACCGCGTCTACATCGATGTCCACGACGACGGCCCTGGCCTCGGGGCCGACGAGGCCCGGCGCGCCTTCGAGCCCTTCTACACGACCAAGGCCTACGGCACAGGGCTCGGCCTCGCGATAAGCCGGCAGGAGATCGAGGACGTCGGCGGGACGCTCTCCTGTGAGAGCTCGCCCGGCCAGGGGAGCACCTTCCACCTGGAGCTCCCCCTCGGCGAGGGCCCGTGAACACCCCCCTCCTCCTCCTGATCGGTGCAGCGGGCCTGGCGGCCGTCGTCGGCCTCGGCGTCGCCCTGCGCCGGGGTGTCCTCCCCCGCCTCGGCCGCGAGAACGCCGACGGCGGCACCGAGATCCGCCGCTGGATCAGCCGCTACCGCGAGGCCGAGCAGAAGCTCCTCGTGGCCGGCAAGACCCTGGCCGCGCGGCGAACCAAGCTCGACGCCCGGATCGAAGAGCTGCGGATGGAGAAGAACAGCGCGCAAGAGACGCTCGAGCGGCGCCTGGAGCGCAGCGAGAACATCCGTCGCACCGAGGACATCCGCCGCCACCTCGACCGCGTCTGGCAGCGCCGGATGGTGCTCAGCGGCCACCTGCCGATGGTCATCCTGCAGCGCAGGGTCCCCCCCTCCGGCGACCTGCCGATGGCCGGCCCCCAGGCCCGCGCCGCCGCCGCCGCCGCCGCCGCGACCGCCGCGGAGTTCGCCGACGCCGCGCTCCCGCCGCCCGGCGACCACAGCCCGCCTGCGATCACCCCCTCGGCGGTGCCTGCCCCCATCGGCGCCATCCCCGTCGCCGAGCCCGGCGCGATCGGCACCGGCCCCGACCTCGCCGCCCGGATGACCGAGGCCGCCACCACGTTCCGCGCCCTCGCCGACCGCGGCGACACCGAGGCGAAGCTCCTCGCCACCGAGAACCCCAAGGACGACCCCGTCGCGATGCACCTGCCGAGCTCGGTCCGCGGCGCGCAGGCCGACCGCAAGTCTCAGAACGAGACCCTCCTCCGCTTCTCGGCCCGCATGCGCAAGGTCGCCGCGCGCTTCGAGCAGGCCGCCGAGCGCGCCAACGCCAATGAGATGGTCTTCGACGCCTTCTTCCGCGGCGTGCCCGACCAGATCGAGACCGAGCGCCGGGAGGCCGAGGACCGCGTGCTCGAGGCCGAGCAGATCGGCAACGAAGACCTCGAGACCACGATGGACCTCATCCAGATCGAGGGCCTCGGCCGCCCCGCGGCGCCGGGCGGAGCGGACAAGGCCGGCGGAGCGGGGAAGGCGAGCCGCCGGGCGGGCCCGGGCCCGAAGTGAGGGAGGGGGTGGCCGAGGCCGGTCGGAGCGCGGGGCGCTCAGGGTGAGATCATCCAGCCCTGTCGATTGAGCCGATAGCCGTGTCGGTAATCCGTGAGCACGAGGTCATCCGGGAGGCCCGCGCTCACGAGGGCCTGGCGCAGGGTCCACAGGGTCTTGTGCCATCGCTGGTTGAGCTTCTTTGGGTCGGCCTCGTCAGGCCAGATCGCGGTGGCCACGGTGTCGCTGTCGGACCACGCCTGTCGTTCGAGCGACAGCTCACAGACGAGCTCATTCGCCTTGCCCCGGAGGGTCAGCCGCGCTCCGCCCCGCTCACGCAGCACAGTGCCCTCCCAGTCGACGGTGCAAGACCGCGAGGGCGCCGCCGAGCGGGTCGGGGCTCCGCCGCCGCCGAAGGGGCGCTCTCCGATCACGACCGAAGCCCCCGCCACCTCCAGGCGGCTGTGAGGGATGAGCTCCTCCTGACGGCCGTCGGCGTGCTCGGCGCACCACCCGTCCCCCGGGTTGAAGAGGCGGAGCACCGCCCCTGGCACAAAGCCCGGCGTCACCTCAAAGGGCGGCCCGAGCAGGCTCGCGGCGAGGGCGAGCTCGGGAGAGAGCGGCACCACTTCGCCGCCTGGCAGACAGAGCGTGAGCTCTGCCGTGGGGAGCGCCACCTCCAGGACCTCGATGATCGCGCGCTCACCGAGGCGGACCCGCTGCCCGGGCGCGAGCTCGAGCTCCGCGACCCGCCGCCACTCTTCAGGGTGCGACGCCCCACCGGCCCGCCGCAGCGAGAGGGCGCCGCGGAGGCCGAGGAGCCAGAGCGCGCCGCCGCGCAGGCTGACCATCGCGTGCGCCTCCGACACGCCGCTGTCCGACAGGCGAAGGGCCGCGCTCGACAGGCGGCCGATCAAGCCGCCGGGCAGCACGGCGGTCGGCTCACCGTCGGGGAGGGCTCGAAGGCGGGCCGCCGCGAAGGTAGACATCGCTCACTCCTGTCCGTCTGTCCGGGCCACCCTATTCACCGTCGATCGCCCGCGGGCGGAGGAGCACCGAGAGGGCGTCGATAGACTCGAACACCCCCCGCTGCTCGGACTGGAGCGCGCGGAGCTCGTCTTTCTTGGCGATGAGCGCACCCTCTCGCTCCCTCTTTCGCTCGATCGCTGCCGGGAGGCGGGCGGCGTGTGTCTCTCGCCACCACTGGATGAAGGCCGCCCGAGCGCGCACACGGACCTGCCACTCAAGGTCGTCCTTGAGCCGCGCCGCGCCGCGGATCACCCGCCCCTCCGCCCAAGCGATGAGCTCGGCGGTGACCTGCTTCTCCACCTCCTCTCGCTGCTGGAGGACATGCTGCCGCCGCTGCCGGCCGGTCTCCAAGATGACCACGGGCAGGATCGCGAGGGCGGTGCCGAAGAAGATCCCACCCCGACCGATCGCCGCGTCTGTGCCGGACTTCACGTTGGACAGGGCGAGCCCGACGAGGCTGGCGACGAGGAAGGTCTGCGTGCGGAGCGTGGAGAGAACCTCCCGCCACAGCGCCTGGATGGGCCGACGCCGCTCCATCGGCGGCAATTGGTGCTCTCGCCACCACGGGCGGCCCTCACCCTCCGGCGGCCCGAAGCGCAGCTCTGGGGGCAGGCTGCTGTCGGGCCGCAGCGGGGTCTCGACGTCGTGCTCGAGGCCCATCCCTTGCTGGTGGAGCTGGATGCCGAGATCTGCGTTGAGGCTCTCGGCCGCCACGCGGGCCCAGCTGTCGGGGCCGTCGACGAAGGCCTGACCGAGCAGGCCCGCGACCGCTGGGGCGACGGCCGGATCGAGTGAATAGACGAGGTGATCGCCCTCGGTCCGCTCGGTGAGGCGGACGAGGCCGCGCAGCTCTCGGTCGAGGCGGTCGCGGAGTAGGGCCTGCCGCAGCTCGTCGATGCGGCGGCCGGGGTCAAAGCGCTGGAGCAGGGCGTCTGTGTCTCGCCCCGCCTGGGCCTGTCGGGTGGCGAGCTCCAGCTCGGACTGAGCCGCGCCGAGCGCGACCTCTCGCCGCCCCTGCTCCCGCTCCACCTCCTCTCTCCGCGCCACGAGCTCCCGTCGGATCACCTCGATCTCGCTCCGAGCCCGGCCCTGGGCCCGCTCCACGGTGGCGTCCTCTGTCGCCTCCGAGAGGGCGACCACCCCCTGGGGCCGCGCCTTCCCCGCCAATCGACCGAGCAGGGTGCGGGCCGCCGACTGGATGGGCTGGCTCTTTGCAGACAGCGGCATGTCAGGCGTCCAGGTGGATGTTGTGCGCCGCTGAGGCGAGCGCGTGCCCGACGACCGGCACCTGCGCCACAAGGTGCTCGGCGACCTCGCGCACCGCCTCGCGCAGGTTGAAGACCTGGTCACGCAGACGACCGCGCTCCTGGTCGAGCTCGTCCTTGCCCTGTCGGTGCCCATCGCGGAGGAGGTGGAGGCCGCCCTCCGCCTCGCCGTGGAGGCGGTCGCGGAGCTCCTCTCCCACCCGCTCGAAGAGGCCACGCCCCTGGTCTGCGGCGAGCTCCAGGCGGTCGAGCTGCCCGCGCGCCTCGGACTCGAGCGCGTGGAGGTGGTCCCGCAGCCGCCCCTCGAGGTCACGCCCCGCTGACTCGGCCTCCTGCCGCAAGCGCCCCTCGGCCTGCGCGGCGGCCTGATCGAGGTGCTCGGCGGCGCTGCGGAGGGCGGCCTCGGACTGCTCATGGAGGCGCGTGGACGCCGCCTCCGCCTCTTCCACAAAGTGCGCGCCGCGCTGCTCGAGCTCGGTCGCCCGCTGCTCGATCTGCTCGGCCTTGTGCTCGAGGGCGGCGCGCTCGTGGTGCAGCGCCGCGAGGGCCTGCTCGCGCTCGTGCTCAAAGGAGACCCGAGCCTGGTTGAGCTCCGCCGTGACGGCGACCCGCTCCGCCTCGATGAGCTGCCGAGCGGCCTCCGCCTCCGCCTGGAGCTCCGCCTTCGCCGCCAGCGTGTCCGCCTCGATGGCCGCCCGCGCGGCCGCGGCGTCGTGGGCGATGAGGGCCCGCTCGGCCCGCAGCTCCGCGAGCATGGCCTGCGCCTCCGCGCGGGCCTCCTCCCGCTCGGAGGCGCCGCCCAGCCCCGGGATGGCGCCGAGGACGCTGTCGAGGATGGAGCTATGGGCCGGATCGTGGAGCGAATCAGACATGGTGGGTGACCTCCCGACTCAACACTAAGCCGGGCGAGCCCGGGCCGGGTAGGTCGCTCCCCCGGACGCTGGCGAACGAAGCGTCCGAAAAGGGAGGTTCTGAGCGACGAGGGAGCGCCACATACTCCCGCATACTCGGCCCTCGGCTTCCGGGGCGACCGACCGCCATCCCCTCCCCTCTAATGGAGAGGCTGAGGCTCCTTCCCTTCTTCCCCTGGGAGAAGGTGGCGCCGCATCGGCGCCGGATGAGGGGCCACGCACCCACTCCTCTGGCACGAAGAGCGCCACCTCCCCCTACATTGAGGAGGACAGAGCAAGCTACGAAGGTCCTTCCGGACGACCATCCACGACAATTTCCGCGAGCGCTGCGCGCGTTCAGCCCGCCGGACAACCCCTACACCAAGGATCAAGGCGCAAGGTTCAAGGGCTGGGGCGCAGCGGCCAAAACGCAACGAAAACCGAGGAGCACGCCCGAGGACGTGGACTCGTTCCTGAGCCGGTCGCCCGAGCGCAACCACTTGGGCCCGCCCCACGCGGAACCCCCACGGAATACACGGTGAGAAGGGGGAGTGTTCGCACCATTGTCACCAATCGTAGCCACGAAGCCCGGATCTGTCACCAAACGGGCACCGCTGGTCAACAAGGTCCCGGAGGCGGACAGCGCCGCCCAGGCCTCGCCCGAGTACCCATCCTCCACCCACTCCCAGACGTTTCCCCAGAGGTCGTAGAGGCCCCAAGCGTTGGGCTCCCTCTGCCTCACATCCCGCACTGTGTCGCCAGAATTGGTCGTCAACCAGGCGTAGCTCTGAAGGTTGGCCTCGGTGACCTCCACGCCCCCTGCGCCGAGGCCGTAAGCGCCCTCGCCGCCGGCCCGCGCGGCGTATTCCCACTCGAGCTCCGTCGGCAGCCTCGCGCCAATCGCGGCACAGTACGTCTGGGCGTCACTCCAGTTGACCTTGACGACAGGCTTGTCATTGACAGGGCTGTGGCCGCTGTTCTTGGCCGCGTACTGTCGGTTGGTGACCTCCGTCTCCAGCATCTGGAAGGACCGTGTGAACCTCACCCGGAAGCGGGGCTTCTCGTCGCTTTCCACGTTGGAGGTACCATCATCGCCGATGACACCCTCGCTCGCGGGTACGGTCACCCAGGTGAGGTTCCCCACCGCAACGGAGGGGGGGACCTCGCTCCCCAACGAGACGGGCCTGGGGTCGATGGCATCACCAGTCGCTTCAAATAGGCCCTCCAATTGCCTGCCGACAAACCCAAGGCAGCCGATGATCGACACTGACCCGAGCACCAGGCCGACGAGGGCTGCCATCCAAGGAAGGCCACTGGACCGCCCCGCCTTGGCGTCCGGCAAGGCACGAGGCGGAGTCTTTGGTACGCCCCGGACCGCTTCCTTGCGCGGACGGGGAGGCGACGGCGCCTCGGCGGGCGGTCGCCTGGGGGTCGGGCTCTCCTCCGGCGCGACCCACGCGGAATCCTGCGGCTCTGGCCCCACAGTTGGCGCCGCGGCGACTCCGGGAGACACCGGCGACCGGGGTAACGGCGCCTCCGCGACCGGCGACGCGGCCCCCGGCGCACCCCCACTGAGCCCGCCTGATTCGGCCTCGGCAGTGGGCGCGGCCGCGGCGCCTCCACCACCTTCGGGGGCTCGACCCCCACCGCGTCGGCGAGGTCCCGACAGAGATCGGCCAGCGAGTCCGGGGACACCCGCCGGTCCTCCGGGGACACCGCGAGGGCCTCCTTCAGCTTGTCGCCGAGGCGCTTCGCCCGCCGCTCGGCCTCGGCTCCTTCGCCGAAGGCCCGCACGAGGTGCTCCCCGAAGCGCGGGCCGAGCAGCGTCCCCTTGATGTGCAGCAGCTCGGGGAGGGCCCGCTCACCGAGCACCCGGTACTCCTCCTCCTCCTCGTTCGGCAGACCCTCCCCCAGCACCACCTCCTTGTGCAGCTCGTGAAGGCGCTTGCCGTCCGAGCTGAAGGCCCCGCTGAGGCCCGCCTTGAGCGGGCGCTGGCCGGTCACGACCTCGTACACCGTCACCGCCAGTGAGAAGCGGTCTACCTGCACGGTGGGCCGGCGGACGCCCTGGGGCAGCTCCAGCTCCGGCGGCGCGTAGCCCTCCGTCACCGCGCCGGGGCGCGTGGTCGAGCGGCCATTGGTCTTGCGAAGGAGGCCGCGGCTACCGGCGAGATCGGAGAGCAGGAGGCGCGGGGGATCTTCGGCAGCGACGAGGAAGTTCCCCGGCTTGATGTCCTGGTGGATGATCGTCGAGCCCGCTGCGGCGTGGAAGGCCGCGATCGTGTCACAGGCCGCCGCCGCCCAGCGGAGGCGCTCCCGGAGGGTAGGGCCCGGGCCGGACGCGAGGTTCTGGGCGCCAGAGGCGGTCGGGAAGCGGTCCCGCAGGCTCTGCTCGACCCAGTCGAGCACGAGGAAGGCGCGGCCCCCGTGCTCTCCCTGCCCATGGCAGCGGAGCAGCCACTCCGCGGCCCGCGCGCTGTCCCGGTGCAGGCGCTGGTAGTGGTCGTGCTCGCGACGAAGCAGGCTGTTGTTCTCGGGGTCGATCGCGAGCTTACACGCGCGGACCTCGCCCGTCGGCGTCCGCACCCGGTACAGGTGCGCCTGACCGCCAATCCGACAGTGCGCGTCTCCCGCCACCGACTCGGGCGCGAGGAGGCGGCCGACCAGCGTGAGGTCCATCGCCCTCCCGTCTTGGATCCAGCGGATGCGATCGGTCATGGTGCGGGCCTCGGCGGCCGAGACTATCTCATCGGGCCCGAGAGATCCCGGGGCGCGATCTTACCTCTACATACCGGGCCGCGACTACGCTCACTCACCGCGATTCGGGGCGCCTCCCAGCGTCCCCCTCCGGCGCTAAAAGCGCCACCTCCCCCATAAGATGGGGGAGGACAGGGACAGCCGCAGGGATCCCCCCGGCCGACCCTTCATGACAATTTCCGCGAGCGCTGTACGCATTCTGCCGGCCAGACCACAAGGATCAAGGCGCAAGGTTCAAGGGCCGGGGCGCGGGGGCCGAGACGCAACGAAAACCGAGGTTCGCGTCCGAGACCGCGGGCGCGTCCCAGCGCCGGTACCCTGAGCGCAACCATGTGGGCCCGAACCAGGCGGAGCCCCCGCGGAAGACACGGAGGGCGGGGGGCGTGTTCGCATCCTCGTCATCAATCGTGTCAACAACGCGTGGATCTGTCACCAAGCGCGCTCCAGTGGTCAACAACGTCCCTGCGGCCGACAGCGCCGCCCAGGCTCTTTTCGAGTACCCATCCTCAACCCACTCCCAGACGTTACCCCAGAGGTCATAGAGGCCCCAGGCGTTGGCCTTCTTCTGCCTCACATCGTGCACCCTCTAGCCAGAGTTGGTCGTCAACCAAGCGTAGCTCTGGAGGTTGGTCTCCGTAACCTCTACGCCCTCTGCGCCGAGGCCGTACGCGCCCTCACCGCCGGCCCGCACGGCGAACTCCCACTCGAGCTCCGTCGGCAGCCTCGCGCCAATCGCGGCACAATACGCCCTGGCATCATTCCAATTGACACTGACGACAGGCTTGTCATCCACCGGGCTGTGGTCTGGGTTCTTCGCCGCGTACTGTCGGTTAGTGACCTCCGTCTCCAACATCTTGAAAGACCGCGCAAACTTCACCCGGAATCGCGGTTTTTCGTCGCTTTGCACGTCGAAGGTACCATCATCGCCGATAACACCCTCGCCGGCGGGCACCGTCACCCAGGTGAGGTCCCCCTCCGCGCCAGAGGGGGCGCTCGCGCCCAAAGCCCACACGATCAACCCCGCCACCGCGGCAAAGGCCGCCAGGGCGCCCAAGAGCGCGGAGCCGCCGATGCCAGAAGCGGAGGCCCCGACAGGGCGCCCCTCCTGCGTTTGCGGCACCTCACCTTTGTCGTTCGAGGGACGACGCGGCGCGTTCTCCGGCGGCGGCGGCGGCGGCGGCGGCGGTGAATAGGTGGGCGGCTGTGTTGGGGCCGGGCTCTCCTCCGGAGCGACCCACGTAGACTCCCGGGGCTCCGGCCCCGCTGCAGGCGTCTCGTCGGCATCCAAAGAAACGGGAGAGGGCGCCGCCCCTTCCACGGGCGAGGGCGGCCCCCGGCGCACCCCCACTGAGCCCGCCTGATTCGGCCTCGGCAGTGGGCGCGGCCGCGGCGCCTCCACCACCTTCGGGGGCTCGACCCCCACCGCGTCGGCGAGGTCCCGACAGAGATCGGCCAGCGAGTCCGGGGACACCCGCCGGTCCTCCGGGGACACCGCGAGGGCCTCCTTCAGCTTGTCGCCGAGGCGCTTCGCCCGCCGCTCGGCCTCGGCTCCTTCGCCGAAGGCCCGCACGAGGTGCTCCCCGAAGCGCGGGCCGAGCAGCGTCCCCTTGATGTGCAGCAGCTCGGGGAGGGCCCGCTCACCGAGCACCCGGTACTCCTCCTCCTCCTCGTTCGGCAGACCCTCCCCCAGCACCACCTCCTTGTGCAGCTCGTGAAGGCGCTTGCCGTCCGAGCTGAAGGCCCCGCTGAGGCCCGCCTTGAGCGGGCGCTGGCCGGTCACGACCTCGTACACCGTCACCGCCAGTGAGAAGCGGTCTACCTGCACGGTGGGCCGGCGGACGCCCTGGGGCAGCTCCAGCTCCGGCGGCGCGTAGCCCTCCGTCACCGCGCCGGGGCGCGTGGTCGAGCGGCCATTGGTCTTGCGAAGGAGGCCGCGGCTACCGGCGAGATCGGAGAGCAGGAGGCGCGGGGGATCTTCGGCAGCGACGAGGAAGTTCCCCGGCTTGATGTCCTGGTGGATGATCGTCGAGCCCGCTGCGGCGTGGAAGGCCGCGATCGTGTCACAGGCCGCCGCCGCCCAGCGGAGGCGCTCCCGGAGGGTAGGGCCCGGGCCGGACGCGAGGTTCTGGGCGCCAGAGGCGGTCGGGAAGCGGTCCCGCAGGCTCTGCTCGACCCAGTCGAGCACGAGGAAGGCGCGGCCCCCGTGCTCTCCCTGCCCATGGCAGCGGAGCAGCCACTCCGCGGCCCGCGCGCTGTCCCGGTGCAGGCGCTGGTAGTGGTCGTGCTCGCGACGAAGCAGGCTGTTGTTCTCGGGGTCGATCGCGAGCTTACACGCGCGGACCTCGCCCGTCGGCGTCCGCACCCGGTACAGGTGCGCCTGACCGCCAATCCGACAGTGCGCGTCTCCCGCCACCGACTCGGGCGCGAGGAGGCGGCCGACCAGCGTGAGGTCCATCGCCCTCCCGTCTTGGATCCAGCGGATGCGATCGGTCATGGTGCGGGCCTCGGCGGCCGAGACTATCTCATCGGGCCCGAGAGATCCCGGGGCGCGATCTTACCTCTACATACCGGGCCGCGACTACGCTCACTCACCGCGATTCGGGGCGCCTCCCAGCGTCCCCCTCCGGCGCTCAGAGCGCCACCTCCCCCATATGATGGGGGAGGACAATCGTGAAGAGCGACACACCCGAACGCGCCTACTACCTATCGAATCAACTCGAACATCCTCCCCCATCTTATGGGGGAGGTGCCGCCGCAGCGGCGGCGGAGGGGGACGCAGTGGGGGACGCAGTGGGGACGCAGAGTGGCTCGCCGGTGGTCGAAAGCGGGGCGAGGCCACCCTCTATCCGAGCAGCTCGGTGGGCTGGACGACCCGAATCTCGCGGATGACCGCGAAGTCCTTGTCCCAGGTGCAGAGGGCCTCGGCGCCGATCTCTATCACCGCCGCCGCATGGACAGCGTCCCGGGCAAGGAGCGCAGGGTACTGCTCCATCAGGGCGCGGGCGCGGTCTATCATCTCGGCGCCCACATCGAGCACGTCGGGGACCACGGTCCGGACGAGGTCGTAGACGCGTCGCCCATCCTCCCACCGCCCGACGGCCCGGTAGCGGTGGAGGATCTCCTGGAGCACCTCCGCGTCAATGACCGCGGAGATCTCACCCTTCACCACGCGCTCCAAGAAGAGCCGGCTCGGCGCCCGGTGCGGGTGCTCACGACCCGCGACGTACATGAAGACGTTCGTGTCGATGAGGATCAAGGGAGCTCCATCGGCGGCTCGACGCTCTCCCGCTTCATCCCCTCCACGCTGCTCACGGGCAGCGAGAGCTCGGAGAGGGCCTTGAGCGCGTCGAGGCGCAGCTCGACGTCGTCGCTCGCGTACTGCTTCTCGATGGCCTCACGGATGAGGGCCCCCATGCTGGTGCCGCGACGCGCGGCGATGCGCTGGAGCCGCCGATGTACGCCAGGCGGGAGAAGGATGGTGGTTCGGTGGTCGAGCTCCATGGGCACCTCCATACCCACATATTACCCCGCGGGATCGTCGTCTGAAGGGGCATCGATCAGGGCGGGGAGATCGAGCCCCCCGCCCGCCCTGCGCCAGGGCCACCACGGATCGGCGAGCGACATCTCCCGGGTCGCCGAGAGGGCCCGCGGCAGCACCTCCCGATAGATCGGGTTCGCCAGCGCGAGGCCGCCCGACTCCCGTCGGATGAGGCCGAGGTCAATCGAATATTCGACGTCTTCGTCCCGGCCCGAGGGGACAGGGTCTCCCATCAGGATCGGCCGGAGGATCGCGGCCACACGTGGCTCGTAGAGGCGGTGGGACAGGTTGTCCAGATGGGTGGTGCGGGCGCGGACGAGGTGCTCCTTCGCGCGGTCGATGTCCGCCGCCGTGATCGGGGTGGGCGTCGGGACAGGCTGCTCCCGGGTCAGGTGATAGGCCAGCGCGTTGACCAGGAAGGGCTGCCCCTGGCTGAGCTGATAGGCCCGATCGATCGCGGCGTCGGTGAAGGGCTGGCCGGTGTCGCCCGCGTGCTGCCCATACAGCTCGGCCACGTCCTCGAGGGTGAAGCTCGACAACGTGAGAGAGGCCGCCTTGATGTTGAAGGGGGAGCCGGGGTTTGGCGGCGCTCCACCCTTGGACTCCACAAGGTAGTCCTTCGGGTCGCGCATGCCGATGAGGGCGATGGAGGAGGGGAAGGCCCTCGGGCGAAGGGAGAACCCGGCCCGAAGCTGACCGAGGAGGCTCACCATCGCCTCACCCTCGACGCAGTCCACCTCGTCGAACAGGAGCACCAGCGGGCGAGGGTGGAGGGCCGCCGCCCAATCGCTCAGATAGGTGCCGAGCCTCGTGCCAGGCTCTCCGCCGAGGACCTCGGCGAGCGGAGGGGGGCGCTCGCCGGGCACGAGGGCCCACCGCGCGCTGTCGAAGATCGCTCGAAGCCAACGCGGTTCAGCCGCCTCGACGGCGGGGGTCTGGCGCGCGGTCTCGAGGGATGTGTGAAGGGCGACCGCGCCATTCGTGCGGAGCTCCTCGGCGAAGGCCAGCATCGCCGTGGTCTTTCCAGTCTGTCGCGCCGCGTGTAGCGAGTAGAACTGGCGCTCCGCCACGAGGCGCTGCAGCTCCGGCAGCCGCCGCAGCGGCGGGAGCATGTAATGATCCTCTGCCCGACAGGGGCCGGCGGTGTTGAAGAAGCGGCGGCTGAGGGCGGGCATGGCGGGCTCAGGCAGGAGGGGCGAGGGCCGGACCGCCATAACCGAGCGGGGCGAGGTGACGGCCCGGCGGTCGAGCGGACCCACACGAGCGCCAGCGCAGCGCCGGCAGGTCGGTGGCCGCTTGAAGGCACCACCGAGCGCCGTTAACCTGCGCTGATGGCCCACTCCCGCGGCCCCCCGCGGGGCTCGGGCGCCCCGCTCGTCGCGACACCCACCCTCTCTCTGGCTGCGAGCTGGCGACATGATGACCCCCGCCTACCTGCTGCTCACCGCGCTCGCCTGCGGGGGGAAGAAGGCCCCGGACCTCGTCACCCTCGGCCCCGTCGAGACCGTCACCGTCCACGACGTCTCGGTCTTCCCCGCCACCGGTCCTGCGCTGCTCGCGCACCAAGACGTGACCCTCCGCGACGGGAAGATCGCGGCTGTGGGGCCGACCGGGCAATCCCCACCGGAGGGCCGGGTCATCGAGGGGGCGGGCCTGACGCTCCTCCCCGGCCTCGTCGACGCGCACGTCCACCTCACGGCGCCGGTCGCGATGCCCGGCACCCTCACCACACCCGACCCGCGGCACTCGCTCCAGGCCTGGCTCGCCGCCGGGGTCACCACCGTCTTCGACATGGGCGGCCCCGCCGGGATGCAGGACCGCGCCCTCGCCAAGCTGGCGAGCGGCGAGGACTTCGGGCCCCGCGTGCGCCGCACCAATTCGCCGATCACCGTCCCCGAAGGCCACCCCATCCCCGCCGCCGAGGCCCTGCTGCCCTGGCCCTTGTCGAGCGCCGTCCGCCGCCTCGTGCCGGTGATCGAGCGCCCCGAGGACGCCGAAGGCATCGTGCTGCAGGCCATCGCTGACGGTGCGGACGCCATCAAGATCATCTGCGACTCGCTGCCGCCCGGCGCCGCCCACATCGACGAGGCCCGCCTCGACGCCCTCGTGAAGGCCGCCCACGCCCACGATCGGCGCGCCTTCGTGCACATCGGCCGCGAGGAGGACGCCCGGATGGCCATCGCCGCCGGGGCCGACGCCCTCGTCCACGGCGTGCTCACGAGCGAGCTGTCGGCCGAGGGGGCCGCGCTCATCGCCGCCGCCCGCGTGCCGGTGGTCTGGACCGGCGCCGCGTATGACAACACCGGCCGGCTCGCCCTGGGCCATTGGGCGCCGAGCGCGCTCGACCGGGCGCTGCACCCCGCCTCGCTCATCGCCACGATGGAGGGGGGTGCCGGCCTCGCCTTCGGAGAGGCCCCTGTCGTGGGCGACTTCGGTCGCGAGGTCAACCGCTGGCGGGAGGCCTGGCCGGGCAACGTCGCCCGCGCACAGGCCGCTGGGGTGGTCATCCTCGCCGGCTCCGACAGCCCGCTGCCGGCCGACCTCGCAGGCAGCTCGATCCACGCCGAGCTCGCCTGGCTGCACCGAATGGGGGTGCCCGCCGCCGACGTGCTCCTGGGCGCGACCTCCCGGGCCGCCGCCCTCTACGGCGACACCGAGTACGGGACGGTCGAGGTGGGCAAGGCGGCCGACCTGCTGCTCATCCGCGGCGATCCGCTCGAGGACATCGGCGCCACGCAGCAGATCGTGGCCGTGTGGCGCGCCGGCCAGCCCGTGAACCCCGCCGATCCCGCCCCCGCGATGGACACGCGCTGAGCGCGGCGCGGCCCCCAGCGGCGCGGTAAGCTGCCGCCATGGCGACGACCCGGCGCTCCATCCTCCTCGGCCTCGGCGGACTCTCGGCCCTGCTCGCAGGAGGGGGCGTCGCGCTCTTCCTCCGCCCGGGCGCGCGTCCCGCCGTCCCCCTCCCGAAGGGCCTCGTCTTCTCGGCCGACGAGATGGCGATCCTCTTCGCCCTCGCCTCGGGGCTCACCCCGCACGCGCCGCCGATGCCCGACCTGCGGGTGGAGGTGGCCACAGCCGTCGACGCCGTCGCCGCCGGCATGCACCCGGCCGACCAGGCCGAGCTCAAGCAGGCGCTCTTCCTCTTCGAGAACGCGCTGCTGGCCACGCTCCTCGGCGGGCGGACCCGCCCCTTCTCGACGCTTGACCCCGAGGCGGCGGACCTCGCGCTGCTGGGCTTCCGCGACAGCCCGGTCGAGCAGGTGCGCGTCGCCTTTCGGGCCCTGCGCGGCCTCCTCTGCGGGGCCTGGGGCACCATGCGGGCGATCGAGGGCCCGGTCGGCTACCCCGGCCCGCCCGACTTCGGGCAGCGCTGCGCCCTCGACCCCTGGACAGACACGCCGCCCCCTGCCGACTGCCCGCCCCCCATCGCCCCTGAGGTGCGCCCATGAGCGGACAACTCACCCGCGGGACTGAGCTCCAGTCTGACCAGGAGCTCAGCTGTGAGGTGCTGATCATCGGCTCCGGCGCCGGCGGGGCCGTGCTCGCCGCCGAGCTCTGCGCCGCGGGGAGAGACGTGGTGATGATCGAGGAGGGGGGCTGGCACACCCGGAGAGACTTCACCCTCCGAGAGGCCGACGCCTATCCGATGCTCTATCAGGACGGCGGCGCCCGCGCGACGGCTGACCTCGCCATCTCGATCATGCAGGGGCGCAGCGTCGGCGGCTCCACCACGGTCAATTGGACCACCTGCTTTCGCACCCCCGAGCGGATCCTCGACCATTGGGCAAAGCACCACGGCCTCGGGGAGCTCAGCGCCGCCGCCCTCGCCCCTCACTTCGAGGCCATGGAGGCCCGCCTCTCGATCGCCGAGTGGCCAGAGGCACGGGCGAACCCGAACAACCGCGCCCTGCTCGACGGCGCCCGCGCCCTCGGCTGGGAGGCCAAGGCCCTGCGCCGCAACGTGAAGGGCTGCGCGGACAGCGGGTACTGCTCGATGGGCTGCCCTGTGGATGGCAAGCAGGCCATGCAGGTGACCTGTATCCAGGACGCGCTGAGAGACGGCCTCCGCCTGTACAGTGACACACGGGCCGAGCGGATCGTGCTCGAGCGCAGCGCGGTGACGGCGGTCGAGGCGCGGTCGATGATCCCGCGCACCGTCCACGCCGGCCCCCGCAGCCTGCACATCCGGCCGAAGGTCGTCGCGCTCTGCGGCGGCGCGATCAACAGCCCGGCCCTGCTGCTGCGCTCGGGCCTCGACTCCGGCGGCCTCGTCGGGCGCCGCACCTTCCTCCACCCGGTCATCGCCGTGGTGGGCGAGTACGACAACGAGGTGGCCGGCTATCGCGGGGCCCCCCAGTCGGTAGGCTCGCACCAGTTCATCGACCGCGGCGCCGACAAGGTGGGCTTCTTCCTCGAGTCGGCCCCGCTGCACCCGATGATCGCCACCGTCGCCACCCCGGCCTTCGGGCAGCGCCTCGGCGAATTCCTGCCGAAGCTCCCTCACCTCGGCGGCCTGCTCGGGCTGCACGTCGACGGCCTCGTCGAGGGGGACGAGGGCGGCACCGTGAGCCTCCGCCCCGACGGGCGGGTGAAGATCGACTACCCGATCCGCCCGGCGCTCATCGAGGCGATGCGGGCCTCCCACGAGGTGCTGGCGCAGATCACGCTGGCCGCCGGCGCCAAGGCCGCCTACACCAATCACAAAGACCCGCTGATCCTGAAGTCGAAGGCCGACCTCCCCCTCCTCGACACCCGCGCCTACGGGGCCCATCAGCACAGCATCTTCACCGCCCACCAGATGGGCGGCTGCCGAATGGGCACCGAGGCCAAGCGCAGCGTCGTCCGGCCCGATCACCGCCACCACGACATCGGCAACCTCTTCGTCGTCGATGGCTCGGTGCTGCCCACCTCCCTCGGCGTGAACCCGAGCGAGACGATCTACGGCCTCGCCCACCGCGCCGCCGACTTCGTCGCCGCCGCCGTCTGAGGGCGCCCGGCCGCGCGCCCCCCGCTCACTCCCCGCCCGAGGCTCCCGTGAGAGCGCGCTCGACCCCGACCCGCTTCGATCTCCCCGCGGCCGAGCTCCCGGCTACCGCCGCCACCCGCGCCCTCCTCTCCGCCCGCATCGGAGAGGGGCTCGCGCAGGAGGGCCAGGAGATCAAGGCGATCCACGCGTGGCTCCCCGAACCGCCGGTGGGCCTCGAGGGCGAGGCCCTTGTCCTCGACCTCGGCGGCACCAACCTGCGGGCGGCGCGGGTGCGCCTCGGCCCCTCGCCCGCGGTGGTGGGCGAGGTCCGGAGCGCGCGCCTGCAGCTCGACGGGCTCGATCACGACGGCTTCTTTGACCTCCAGGCCCGCTTCGCCGCCGCCCTGCTCCGAGAGACCGGCGGCCCCCTCGACCTGCCCGTCGGCTACGTCTTCTCCTACCCCACCGCCGTCACCGCCGACCGCGACGCCACCCTCATCCACTGGACCAAGGGGGTCGAGCTCCCGGACGTGGTCGGCCGCTCCGTCGGGGCGGGGCTGCGGGCGGCCCTGGAGCGACAGGGGCTCCGGCCGCCGCGGGTCACCGTGCTCAACGACACGGTGGCGGCGCTCCTCTGCGGGGCCGCCCTGCACGCCGGCCGCCCTCGCGACACCGTGGGGCTCATCGTCGGGACCGGCACCAACATGGCCGCCTTCTTCGACCACCGCGCGGCCCCGAAGCTGCCGGAGGGGCCCGGCGCTTGGGCGGTGAACCTCGAGTCCGGCGCCTTCGACCTTCCCGAGCGAGGGGCCGCCGACGCGCTCGTCGACGCGCGCTCGGTGAACCCCGGCGCCCAACGTTACGAGAAGGCCATCTCCGGCCTCTACCTGCCCCGCCTGCTCGCCCTCCTCGAGCCCGAGGCTCCCCCCTGCGAAGACGCGGGCGGGCTCGTCACCCTCCGCGAGTCCGACCCGGACAGCCCTGGTGGGGTGGCCGCGGCCGCCCTGCTGTCACGCTCGGCCCGCCTCGTCGCCGCCGGGCTCGCCGCCGTCTTTGACCACCTCGACGGTGACGGGCCCGTCGGCGTCCTCGCCGAGGGGGGCCTCTTCTGGGGCGACCCGCGCTACGCCGGTGCGGTGTCCGCCTGGCTCGGCGCCCTCCACCCCCGCCCCTTCACCCTGCTCCGCCACCCGGAGGCCAACCTGCTGGGCGCGGCCCTCGCCGCCTGCTGCCCTTGAGCGGTTAGCCTCCCCGCCCGCCGGCCAACGCGCCTATCCCCTCTCTCCTCATCCGGAGCGGTCATGTACGGGCCCCTGCAGCAGCACCTCCAAAACGAGCTCGACGCCATCGCCGCGGCGGGCCTGAAGAAGAACGAGCGCATCATCACGACGCCGCAGGCCGCCCACATCCGGGTCGGCGGCGGCGCCGAGGTGCTCAACTTCTGCGCCAACAACTACCTGGGCCTCGCCGACAACGCCGAGCTCATCGCCGCCTCGAAGGCCGCCCTCGACCACTACGGCTTCGGCCTCTCGAGCGTGCGCTTCATCTGCGGCACCCAGGACCAGCACAAGGCCCTCGAGGCGGCCGTCTCCCGCTTCCTAACCACCGAGGACACCATCCTCTACGGCTCCTGCTTCGACGCCAATGGCGGCCTCTTCGAGACCCTGCTCGGCCCGGAGGACGCCATCGTCTCCGACGCGCTCAACCACGCGAGCATCATCGACGGCATCCGCCTCGCCAAGGCCAAGCGCTACCGCTACGAGCACCTCGACCTCGTCGATCTCGACCAGAAGCTGCAGCAGGCCACCGACGAGGGGGCGCGCTTCAAGCTCGTCGCCACCGACGGTGTGTTCTCGATGGACGGCGACATCGCCCCCCTCGGCGCCATCTGCGACATCGCCGAGAAGCACGGCGCCGCCATGATGGTCGACGACAGTCACGCCACGGGCTTCGTCGGGCCCACCGGGCGCGGCAGCGTCGAACACTGCGGCGTGATGGACCGCGTCGATGTGATCACCTCCACCCTCGGCAAGGCGCTGGGCGGCGCCTCGGGCGGCTTCACCACGGGCCGGCGCGAGATCATCGAGCTGCTGCGCCAGCGGTCCCGGCCCTACCTGTTCAGCAACACCCTGGCGCCCTCGATCACCGGGGCCGCGCTCAAGGCCTTCGAGATGCTCTCGGCCAGCACGGAGCGCCGGGACAAGCTCGAGCGGAACACGGCCCGCTTCCGCGATGGGATGACCGCCGCCGGCTTCAACCTCCGCCCGGGGGTGCACCCCATCGTCCCGATCATGCTCGGCGACGCCCGCCTCGCCACCGAGATGGCCGACAAGCTGCTCACGCGCGGCATCTACGTGATCGGCTTCAGCTTCCCCGTCGTGCCCCGCGGGCAGGCGCGCATCCGCGTGCAGATCTCGGCCGGCCACGAGCCCGAGCACATCGAGGCGGCGATCGCGGCCTTCACGGCCGTCGGCCGTGAGCTCGGGGTCATCGGCTGAGATGCGCCCGCTCGTCACCCTCCCCGCCTGCTGGACGTCGATAGGTTTGATGTCGATAGGTTTGATGTCTATCGCCTGTCGGGACAAGGCGGTCTTCGCCCCGACCGGCTGCACCGTGGAGGGAGGGGACGGCCTGTCCTGCAATTTCCCCCGCCCGAGCGGCGGCGAGGCGGCGGCCACCGTCACGCTCCAGGCGCGGGCGATCGGAGAGGGTGATCTGACCGTCCAGCTCGCGCTCACGAGCGAGATCAACAGCCCCACGCCGGTGGTGGCGGTCACCGTGTCGAGCGACAACGGCGGCACCCTCGAGGGGGTGATCCTGGAGGGCGACTGGTCCGCCAACGGCGAGGGCGGCGTCCGCCTGTGGCGACAGGGTTATCAGTCCTGGGCCTGGAGCGGCGTCACGGAGCCCGGTGACCTCGCGCGCGATGACCGGGGCGTGCCGGTGGTGGGCGGAGATGAGGACGGCTTCGCCTCCATCCTCGAGACGGCGGGCAGCTCCTGGTGGGGCGGCTACGTCGGCCATGTAGACGGCGGCGGGCTCGTCGTCGGCGCCCTCTCGCCGGGTGACCTCAAGTTCTTCATCGCCGCCGACGACGACGAGCTCGCCGCGGTGTGGGGCACCCGCGGAGAGGCGGTGGAGATCGAGGCCGGCGGCTCGCTGGAGCTCTCTCCCCTCACCCTCTCCGCGCCGGCCGCCCCCGAAGAGGTGCGGCCGGCGCTGATCGCGTGGGCGCAGAAGGTCGGCAATGAGGGGCGGGAGCCGCGCCTCGCCTATTATTCGCCGCCGGTCGGCTGGAATGACTGGTACCAGTATTATGGCGCCATCTCCAGCGCGGTCTTGCTCACTGAGCTCGACGGCGCCGGCCAGCACCTCGAGCTCGATGTCTTTCAGATCGACGACGGCTGGGAGGTGGCCTGGGGGGACTGGACCGCGAATGACCGTTTCCCGGAGGGGATGGCGGCGATGGCGACCGCGATCGATGACGAGGGCATGATCCCCGGCCTCTGGATGGCCCCCCTCCTCGCCGACCCCGAGGCCGCCGTCGTAACCGAGCACCCCGACTGGTTCGTGCAGCAAGCGGGGGGCGGGCCCCTCCTCGACGGCAGCCGCTACGTCCTCGACGTCACCCACCCCGACGCCGCCGACTGGATGGTGGGGCAGGTGCGGGCGATGAAGGAGGCCGGCTTCACCTACTTCAAGTTTGACTTCCTCTATGCGGGCGCGATGGAGGGGCTGCGACAGGAGCCCCTCACCGGGCTCCAGGCCTATGACCGCGCCACGGCGCTGCTCCGCGAGGCGGTGGGCGACGAGGCGTTCATCCTCGCCTGCGGCGCCCCGATGCTCCCTTCCCTCGGCTTCGCCGACGGCTGGCGCTCGGGGGCCGACATCGGCTTCGTCGCCCTCCCTGACCCCGACCCCGCCTTCCTCCGCTGGCAGGCCCGGGCCACCGCCGGCCGGTCCTTCGTCAATGACCTCTGGTGGTGGAACGACCCGGACCCCATCCTCCTCCGCCCGCCTGCCACCGACGGCCTCGGCCGGGCGGCCATCGCCGCGAACCTCGTCGCCGGCGGCGTCTGGTTCCTCGGCGACAGCTTCGCCCTCGCCTCGGAGGAGCGCGTCAACCTCGCCCTCGACGCCCGCCTCCTCGCCTATCAGGGCGTCGCCTTCGAGCCCCAGGCCCCCCTCGACTTCGTCTCCGGCATCGACGGGAGCCCGGTCTTTGAGCTCTCTCAGGGTGACGACACCGTGCCCACCCGCTGGGAGGCCGACGGGGCCGTCGTCTTCCTCAACCTGAGCGACAGCCCGATTGAGGTCGTGCCGCCGGCGGGCGAGGAGGTCTTACAGGGGGCGGACCCCGCGCCGCACAGCCTCGCGCCGAATGACGCCGAGGTCTGGATTGAGGGCTGAGGAGCGGCGCTCAGTCCGCCGTCACCTTGAGCCCCTCCGCCTGGAGTGAGAACATCCGGGCATAGAGCCCCCCCAACATCATCAGCGCCTCATGGCTCCCCTCCTCGACGATGCGCCCGCCGTCGATCACGACGATACGGTCCGCCATTCGGACGGTGCCGAAGCGGTGGGTGATGAGGATGGCGGTGCGGTCCTTCTTCAGGTCGCGGAAGCGCTGGAAGATCTCGTGCTCGCCCTCGGCGTCCATCGCCGCGGTGGGCTCGTCGAGCACGAGGATGCGGCTCTTTCGCATGAAGGCGCGGGCCAGGGCCACCCGCTGCCACTGGCCGCCGGAGAGGTCGTCCCCGCCGAAGGCCTTGCCGAGCGGGGTCTCGAGGCCCTTCGGGAGCCGGCTCACGATCTCGCCGGCGCCGCCGTCCTGGATGGCGGCGCGGATGGCCACGTCGTCTTCGCGGGAGGGCAGCCAGCCGAGGCCCACGTTGTCGCGCATCGAGAGCTGCAGGCGGGCGAAGTCCTGAAAGATGACGCCCACCCGCCGCCGCAGCGCGCTCATCGACAAGGTGGAGACATCGACATCGTCCACCCGAATGGTGCCCGAGGTGGGGCGGAAGAGGCCGACCAGCAGCTTGATGAGGGTGGTCTTGCCCGCGCCGTTCTTCCCGACGAGGGCGATGGTCTCTCCCGGGGCGACGTGCAGGGTGATGTTGGACAGGGCCTCGTGGGCGCTGCCAGGGTAACGAAAAGACACGTCCTCGAGCGAGAGCGAGGGGGGCGCGTCGTCGGGGGCGCCCTCCTCCAGGGGCTCGGCGGCGTCGGGCTCCTCCTCGGGCACGGCGAGGAACTCGTCGAGGTTGGTCATATAGAGGTCGTCCTCCCAGGCCCGAGAGACCGAGGACAGGGCGGCCCGCAGGGTGTCCTGCCCCTGTCGAAAGACGCCCATGTACAGGGTCATCGCGCCGAGGGTCAGCGCGCCGGACACGGCCTGAAAGACGATCCAGCCATAGGTCCCGTACAGGGCGGCCGTGGCGAGCATACCGAGCAGGAAGGCGGCGGCCGAGCGGCGCCGTGCGAGCTCGGCCTCCTCATCGGCGAAGGACTCGAGGATGTCCCTGTACTTATCTCGGAGCCAGCCCGAGAGCTGAAAGAGCTTCACCTCCTTGACCGTGGCCTCGGTGGTGAGCACGGACTCGAGGTAGAAGCTTCGGCGGGAGCGCAGCGTGCGGGCCCGCTGCATCGTGAAGGACTCACTCGCGAAGCGGGCCTCGGCCCAGAAGGGCGGCAAGGCGGTGAGCACCAGCACGAAGATCGCCCAGGGGCCGAGTGACCAGAGGAGCGCACCGAAGCCGAAGAGCGTGAATACGTGCTTCGAGAAGGCGAGGACCTGGCTCACGAGGTCGAGCGGCCGGGCGCTCGCCTCCCGGCGGGCCTGGGTCATCGAGTTCATGAAGGCGGGGTCTTCGAAGCGCGCGTAGGCGACACGGGCCGCCTTGTCGAGGATGAGCAGGTTGACGTGCGTGCCGAGCTTGCTGCGCAGGACGAGCTGTGCGTAGGCGGTGGCCTGGCCCACCAGGGCCCGGCCTGCGACGAGGCCGAGCTCCGCCGCCACCCAGCCGAGGGCCGGCGCGGCGAGCGCGAGGCCCTCTCCCCCCACACCGAGGTCAACGACTGGGTGGAGGACGGGATGGACGACGGCGTCGATGATGCGCTTGCCCACCCAGGCGATCGCGACGAGGCCCGCCGAGTCGAGCACGCCGCCGAGCACGAGGGTGAGGAGCAGCCGGGGATCGAGCCGGTAGACCATCCCCATCGCCGTGCGAGCGTGGCCGAGCACCCGCCCGGCCTCCCGCAGCCGGGAGGAGCGCGCCGCGGGCGGGCGGGGCGGGGCGACGGACGGGGCCGGAGCCGGCGAGGGAGGCGAAGGGGCCGTGGACATGGGCCGAGGCTTAAAGCGCGCGCCGGCCCGCCGCTCGGCCGCCGCCCGACTCCTCGATGATCACTACTCCTCGATCACTACTCCTCGATGATCACCTTCGTCCCGATCGGGGCGACGGCCCAGAGCTCCTCGATGGCGGCGTCCTCGAGGGCCACGCAGCCGAGCGTCCAGTCCCCGCCCGTGCCGCCCCCGTGAATGCCCACCGCGCCGCCGAGGGCGGTCTCCCAGGGGGGTTGACGGCGAGCCCGCTCGGCCTGACGGATCCGCTCGGCGGTGGCCGCGTTGATGAGGCCGGCGGCGAGGCCCCGATCGGCGTCCTCCCCGTTCGGGTAGCCGAGGCCGAGGAAGAGGTGGAACTGACTCTTGTCGTTACGGGTGACGACGTAGAGCGTGCCGGTGGGGGTCTTGCGATCGCCCTGGACGAGCTTGTCGCCGGCCGGATCGCCGAGCGCCACCGGGTAGCGCTTGACCGCGGTGGCCCCGCTCCGGACGGTGAGCTGGCGCTCGGACTTGTCGATGTGGACGCTGAGATCGGGGGGTGGCCACCGGAGGCCGGCGGCCAGGGTGGCCTCCCGCAGCGTGGGCTCGGCCTGGGCGACCGGGAAGAGGACGGCGAACAGCAGCTGGAGCATGCCCATTGGACCCACCAGATCGGCGCTGGGTTCCCCCGGCGGCGCCCATCAACCGCCGATGTTAACCGCCTGGGCCGTCCCCGCCGCGCGCTCCTCCCCCGTGAGGCCCCCTCGATGAGCGATCCCACCCTCCCCGCCGCCCGCCTCACCCACCTCGAGCGACTGGAGGCGGAGAGCATCCACATCCTCCGCGAGGTGGTCTCTGAGGTGGAGAACCCCGTGATGCTGTACTCGGTGGGCAAAGACTCCGCCGTGATGCTGCACCTCGCGCGGAAGGCCTTCTTCCCCTCGAAGCCTCCCTTCCCGCTCCTCCACGTCGACACCACGTGGAAGTTCCGCGACATGTACGCCCTCCGCGACCGCATGGCGAAGGAGAGCGGGATGGAGCTGCTCGTCTACCAGAACCCGGAGGCCAAGGCGCGGGGCATCAACCCCTTCGATCACGGCCCGCTGCACACTGATCTGTGGAAGACAGAGGGGCTCAAGCAGGCCTTGGACCACTACGGCTTCGACGCCGCCTTCGGGGGCGCCCGCCGAGACGAGGAGAAGAGCCGCGCCAAGGAGCGCATCTTCAGCTTCCGCTCTGCGAACCACCGCTGGGATCCGAAGAACCAGCGGCCGGAGCTCTGGCGCCTCTACAACGCGCGCAAACACAAGGGCGAGAGCATCCGGGTCTTCCCGATCTCGAACTGGACCGAGCTGGACATCTGGCAGTACATCCACTTGAACGACATCCCGATCGTGCCGCTCTACTTCGCCGCGCCCCGCCCGGTGGTGGAGCGGGACGGGCTGCTGATCATGGTCGATGACGAGCGCTTCCCTCTCCAACCCGGCGAGGTGCCCATGCAGCGCTCCGTGCGCTTCCGCACGCTCGGCTGCTACCCTCTCTCCGGCGCGATCGAGAGCGAGGCCGCCACGCTGCCCGACATCATCCGAGAGATGCTGCTCACCACGACGTCAGAGCGGCAAGGCCGGGTGATCGATCACGATCAGTCTGCCTCCATGGAGAAGAAGAAGAAGGAGGGCTATTTCTAAGATGTCTACCCCCACGACCAGCGTCGCGCCCGCCCCCTCCTCCTCCTATGTGGTCGATGACCTCATCCGTGAGGACATCCACGCCTACCTCCTGCAGCACCAACACAAGACGCTGCTGCGCTTCCTCACCTGCGGCTCCGTGGACGACGGCAAGTCCACGCTCATCGGGCGCCTCCTCTACGACTCGAAGATGATCTTCGAGGACCAGCTCGCCGCCCTCGAGGCCGACTCGAAGAAGGTCGGCACTCAGGGGCAGGACATCGACTTCGCGCTGCTGGTCGACGGCCTCGCCGCCGAGCGGGAGCAGGGCATCACGATCGACGTCGCCTACCGCTTCTTCGCCACCGACAAGCGAAAGTTCATCGTCGCCGACACGCCGGGGCATGAACAGTACACCCGCAACATGGTGACCGGCGCCTCCAACGCCGACCTCGCGGTCATCCTCATCGACGGCCGCAAGGGGGTGCTCACCCAGACACGGCGCCACAGCTACCTCGTGCACCTGCTGGGCATCGAGCGGCTCGTGCTGGCCATCAACAAGATGGACCTCATCGGCTACAGTGAGGATCGGTACGACACCATCGTAGCGGACTACCGCACGTTCGCCTCCAGCATCGGCATCCGCGACTTCACGGTGATCCCGATCTCAGGCTTGAAGGGCGACAACATCTCGTTCCGCTCCGAGCACATGCCCTGGTACTCGGGCCCGACCTTGATGGAGCACCTCGAGACGGTGCCCCTCGAAGAGGACAGCGCGCGCCGGGCCCCCTTCCGGATGGCGGTGCAGTGGGTCAACCGTCCGAACCTCGACTTCCGCGGCTTCTCCGGGATGGTGTGCAGCGGCGCGGTGGCCCCAGGTGACGCCGTTCGGGTGCTCCCCTCCGGCAAGACCTCCACCATCACCCGCGTGGTGACGATGGACGGCGACCTCCCCCGCGCGGTGACCGGGCAGTCGGTGACCCTGACCTTCGCCGACGAGATCGACTGCAGCCGCGGCGACCTCATCGTCGCCGCCGACGCCCCCCTCGAGGTGGCCGACCAGTTCGAGGCCACGCTCGTCTGGATGAGCGACGAGCGGCTGATGCCCGGTCGGCCCTACTGGATGAAGATCGGCACCAGCACGGTGTCGGCCACGGTGACCAAGGAGAAATACCAGGTCAACGTCAACACCCTCGAGCAGCTCCCCGGCAAGCCGCTGGCGCTCAACAGCATCGGCGTCTGCAACCTCTCGCTCGACCGCGCCGTCCCTTTCGCGCCCTACGCCGAGAACCACGATCTGGGCGGCTTCATCCTCATCGATCGGATGACGAACGGCACGGTGGGCGCGGGCATGTTGCACTTCGCCCTCCGTCGCAGCCAGAACATCCACTGGCAGTCTGTCGAGGTCACCCGCGAGGCCCACGCGCTGCAGAAGGGCCAGCGGCCAGCCGTGGTGTGGTTCACCGGGCTGTCCGGCGCCGGGAAGTCGACCATCGCCAACCTCGTCGAGAAGAAGCTCCACGCCCTCGGGCGACACAGCTTCCTCCTCGACGGTGACAATATCCGCCACGGCCTCAACCGCGACCTCGGCTTCTCCGCCGAGGACCGCGTCGAGAACATCCGGCGGGTCGGCGAGGTGGCCAAGCTCATGACCGACGCCGGGCTCATCGTGCTCACCGCCTTCATCTCTCCCTTCAAGGCCGAGCGGGAGATGGTGCGCAAGGTCATCCCAGCGGGCGAGTTCATCGAGGTCTTCGTCGACACCCCGCTCGGGGTCGCCGAAGACCGGGACGTCAAGGGCCTCTACAAGAAGGCCCGCGCCGGCCAGCTCAAGAACTTCACGGGCATCGACAGCCCCTATGAGGCGCCCGAGTCCCCCGAGCTGCACCTCGACACCACGAAGATGAGCTCGGAGGAGGCGGCCGAGCAGGTCGTCCAGCTCCTGCTCCAGCGGGCGGCCCCCTGAGCGCGACGCCGCATCCCCACCCCTGACGCGCCCTGGAGGCCCCATTGTCCCGAATCGCCTCGCCCAACGAGCTCCTGGACTTCTGGTTCGGCACCGCCGACCCCGCGGCCGCGGTCCCCCCCAACTTCGCCCGTTGGTTCGCCGGCGGGCCCGACCTCGATCAGCTCGTGCGGGAGCGCTTCAGCGACACCCTCGAGGCGGCCCGACTGGGGCTGCTCGGGCGCTGGCTCGCGAGCCCGGCGGGCCTGCTCGCCCTCGTGGTGCTGGTCGACCAGCTCCCCCGGAACGCCCACCGCGGCACGGCGCTCGCGTTCGCTTGGAACCCGCTTGGCCTCTCCGCGGCCCTCTACGCCTTGGAGGCGGGCGAAGACCGCAAGATGGGCACCTTCCAGCGGTCCTTCCTCTACCTGCCCCTCGAGCACACCGAAGACCCCGCGATCCAGGACCGGGCCGTGGCCGAGTACGAGGCCCTCCTCCTCGCCGCCAGCCCCGCCGAGCGGCCCGTGATCGAGAACATGCTGCACCACGCGCACCAGCACCGGGAGGTCATCCGCCGCTTCGGCCGCTTCCCCACCCGCAATGAGCCCCTCGGCCGCGAGATCAGCGCCGAAGAGGCCGCCTGGCTCGCCTCCCCCGCGCGCTACCCTTGACCTGCACGGGTCTCCACCCGGGCGCACATGAACAGTGGACCATGAACAGTGGACGTCGCGATGATCCTCCTCCGAAACGCCGATGTCTATGCCCCTGACGCCCTCGGGGAGCAGGACCTGCTGATCGGCGGCGACCGCATCGTCGCGATGGCGCCCTACCTGTCGCCCCCCTCCGCCGACTGGCCGGTCACCGAGATCGACCTCAGCGGGATGCTGCTGCTGCCCGGCCTCATCGACGGCCACACCCACCTCACCGGCGGCGGCGGCGAGGGCGGCGCCGAGACCCGCGTGCCCGCCGTGCAGCTCTCCGAGCTCAGCCGCGCCGGCGTCACGACCGCGATCGGCCTGCTCGGGACCGACTGCAGCACCCGCTCCATCGCCGAGCTCCTCGCGGTCGCGCGTGGCCTCGAGAGCTACGGCCTCAGCGCCTTCTGCTTCACCGGCGGCTACATGCTGCCCCCGCCCACGCTCACGGGCTCTGTCCGCGGCGACATCGTCCACATCGACCGCATCATCGGCGTCGGCGAGGTGGCCATCTCCGACCACCGGAGCTCTCAGCCCACCGACGAGGAGCTGGCCCGCCTCGCGAGCGACGCGCACGTCGCCGGCATGATGACGAAGAAGGCCGGCATCCTGCACCTGCACCTCGGTGACGGGCCCCGCGGCCTCGCCCCGATCCGGCGCCTGCTCGACCAGACCGAGCTGCCGCCCCGGGTCTTCCACCCCACCCACGTCAACCGCAACCGCCGGCTGTGGGAGGAGGCCAAGGCGCTCTCCGAGCGCGGCTGCTTCATCGACGTCACCGCCTTTGACGCCGACGGGGACGGCCTCCTCGCCGGGGAGGCGATCGCCGAGTACCTCGAGGCGGGCCTCGATCCCGCCCGCATCACCCTCTCCTCGGACGGAGGCGGCTGCCTGCCCACCTTCAACAAGGACGGCGTGCTCACGCAGATGGGAGTGGGCTCCAGCGCCAACCTGCTCGAGACCGTCGCCTCCCTGCTGGACCGCGGCGTCGAGCTGCCCGCCGCCCTCGCCCCCTGCACCGCCAACGTGGCCAGCCTCTACCGCCTGCACGACCGCGGGCGCCTGCGCGTGGGTCACCGGGCCGACATCGTCGCCGTCAACCACGACCTGCGACCCCAGCTCGTCATCGCCGGCGGAAGGGTGCTCCTGAAGGACGGCAAGCCCACCGTTCGCGGCCACTTCGAGCGGCGGCACTGATCGAGGCTGAGCGAGGCCGAGCGACGGCCTCCCCGGGGAAGACGCCCGGAGACTACACCGCCACCCCGGCCTCGAGGGCCCAGGTCTCCATCTCGCGGACACGGTCTCGGAGCTCGGCGGCCCGCTCGAACTCGAGGCGCTTGGCGGCGTCCTTCATCTCGGCCTTGAGGCGCTTGATCGTGTTGCCCACGCTCTGAGCGTCGACCTGCCCCTTCTCGGTGAGGGGGAGCTGCGGGCCGGCGTCCTTGCGGGCCAGCACCCGCTCGCCGTCGAGCAGCATCGCCAGCGGGCTCTCCACCGACTTGCGGATGGTCTCCGGGGTGATGCCGTGCTCCAGGTTGTAAGCGACCTGCTTCTCCCGGCGGCGGTCGGTCTCGCCGATGGCCTGCTCCATCGAGGGGGTGAGGCGGTCTGCGTAGAGGATGACGCGACCATCGACGTTTCGGGCGGCGCGGCCGATGGTCTGGATGAGGGAGGTGGCGTTGCGGAGGAAGCCCTCCTTGTCGGCGTCGAGCACTGCGACCAGGGCCACCTCGGGGATGTCGAGGCCCTCCCGCAGGAGGTTGATGCCCACCAGCACGTCGTAGACGCCGAGGCGGAGGTCGCGCACGATCTCGACCCGCTCGAGGGTGTCGATGTCGGAGTGGAGGTAGCGGCACTTGAGGCCGAGCTCCTGGTAGTAGTCGGCCAGCTCCTGGGCCATGCGCTTGGTGAGGACCGTGACCAGCGCGCGGTTCCCCGCGGCGATGGTAGCGCGGATCTCGGCCAGGAGGTCATCGACCTGCTGGGCGGCGGGGCGCACGGTGATCACAGGGTCCAGCAGGCCGGTGGGGCGAATGATCTGCTCCACCACCACGCCCCCCGCGGCGGCCAGCTCGTACTCCGCGGGGGTGGCCGACACGAAGATCGCCTGGTGGACGATGTCCTCAAACTCCTCGAAGCGCAGGGGCCGGTTGTCAAGCGCGCTCGGAAGGCGAAACCCATGGCGTACGAGCGTCTCTTTTCGCGAACGGTCGCCCTTGAACATGCCCGAGACCTGGGGCATCGTGACGTGGCTCTCGTCGGCCACCAACAACCACCGGTGCGCCGGGAAGAACTCGATGAGGGTGGGCGGCGGCGCACCCGTCTCCCGGCCGGAGAGGTGGCGGGAGTAGTTCTCGATGCCGTTGCAGCGACCCGTCTGCTCGATCATCTCGAGGTCGAACATCGTCCGCTCCTCGAGCCGCTGCGCCTCCAGCAGCCAGCTCCGCTCCCGGAGCTCGGTGAGGCGCTCGCCCAGCTCGACCCGGATGGCGGCCACCGCCCGCCGCATCTCGGCCTCGGGGGTGACGTAGTGGCTGGCCGGGTAGATGGCGACGCGGTCAAGCGGCTCGAGGCGCTGGCCGCGCAGCGCGTCGATCACGCTGATGCGCTCCACCTCATCGCCGAAGAGCTCCACCCGGATCGCCCGCTCGTCTTCGTGGGCGGGGAAGATCTCGATGACGTCGCCCCGGGCTCTGAAGGTGCCACGGTGAAAGTCCGCCTCGTTCCTCTCGTACTGGATCTCGGTCAGCTTGCTCAGGATCACGCGTCGGTCGATCTGCTGGCCCACGTGCAGGGCGAGGAGCATGCCGTCGTAGGCCTCGCGGGAGCCGAGGCCGTAGATGCAAGAGACGCTCGAGACGATGATGACGTCGTCTCTCTGGAGGAGGGTGCGCGTCGCGCTGTGGCGCAGCTTGTCGATTCGCTCGTTGATGAGCGCGTCTTTTTGGATGTACGTGTCAGACGACGCGACGTAAGCCTCTGGCTGATAGTAGTCGTAGTAACTTACGAAATACTCGACCGCGTTGTCGGGGAAGTAGTTTCGCAGCTCGCCGAAGAGCTGAGCGGCCAGCGTCTTGTTGTGGGAGAGCACCAGCGTGGGACGCTTCACGTTCGCGATGACGTTGGCGATCGTGAAGGTCTTGCCGGTGCCGGTGGCGCCGAGCAGCACCTGGTGGCGGTCTCCGCGGAGCACCCCCTCGGTGAGGGCCTGAATGGCGCCAGGCTGGTCGCCGGCGGGCTGGTAGGGCAGGTGCAGCTTGAAGTCGGCCATACACCCTGCTACTCTGTTCAGTCCCCCTTGTCCACCTTGCCGCGCAGCCGCTTCGTCTCCCCACGCTGGGCCTTCCCGGCGAGGCGGCGCCGACGAGAGCCCGCGGTGGGGCGGGTCGGGCGGCGGAGCTCCGGGCGCACCGAGGCCGCCCGGAGGAGGGCGATCAGCCGCTCGCGAGCGTCCTTACGGTTGGCGTCCTGGGTGCGGAAGCGGCGCGCGAGGATGAGGATGACCCCCTCGGCGGTGAGGCGGCTCCCCGCGAGGGCGCCCGCCCGGAGCTTCACCTCCTCGGGGAGGGCGGAGGCGGCGAGGTCAAAGCGGAGCTGTACCGCCGTCTCTACCTTGTTGACGTTCTGGCCGCCGGGACCGCCGGCCCGCGCGAAGTCCTCGTGGAGGTGAGCCTCGTCGATGAAGAGGCGGTCTGTAATCGAGATGAGGGCCATGGTGTCCGCCGGTTAACCCGCCGGTCCGGGTTGATGCGCAGCAGGCCGCTCGCGAATTCACGACTTCGCCGCACGCCCGCTCCCCGACGCGGGCGCCGCTCCGCGATACTGCTCCGGCAACATTGGAGTCCGCTTGTCTTCCAAGTCCCCGCTCGCGCGCTTTGCTCCCCTCGCCCTCCTCGTCCTCACCGTCACCACGGTGTCGGGTTGTATTGACAAGGCCGTCGGTGACTTGCTCAGCGAAGAAGAAGGCGGCGGTGACGGAGGTGGCGGCGGCGGCGGCGGCGGCGCGGACTTCGAGGGAGAGATGTCGGACGACGTCAACCTCGTCGGGGGCGACACCAGCGAGGGCCTCTGCGCTTGGGTCTGGGACGTCGAGGGCAGCTATTCGGAGGCTTGCCCCGACTGTGACTTCTCGCTCGACCTCCGCTATGTGTACAACGAGAGCAAGAGCGACCTGAACGACGGCGCCTGCAGCCCCTCCGAAGATTTTGAACAGACCCTCGCCTACGTCGCCGAGTACCCGTACAATGACACCACCTACGAGGTGATGATGTACGAGTACAATGACCAGTGGTACCCTGTCTACCTCGCTGACAAGTCGGGGGACGAGCTGAGCTGGACCTCCTACACCTACGAGGCCTCTGCCTACGGATACGGCTACTACTACACCTACTCGGTCACCACGACGGGGACGCTGAACTGAGCAGGGTCGGCTCCGGCGAAGGGGTCGAAGTCCATACACGACAGTCCAACCGGGCATGACTTCCGGTAGCAGGGCCAACAGGGGGGAGGGCGAGGCGCTCGGAGGGCGCTCGCTCCCGGCGCCGCGGTGCGATCCGGGGCGGTCGATCCACAGATCACGACCACATCCGAGACGGACCGGCCCGCCCCGCGCCGCGCCGCAGCGGCGAGGTGGCTGAGCCCCGCGTCGTTGCCGATGACCCGATCGACCCGCGCGGCGGCCGAGGCGATGTCGTGCAGCGCGGTGGAGCCGAGCCGGGGGTGAGGCCCGGCGATCGCGGCCACGTCGGCCTCCTCGTCGGGGCCGCCCGCGAAGAGCACCCGCACCCCCTCCCCTGCGAGGCGATCGGCCAGGGCCCGGTAGCCCGGCCACCGAACGGTCACGCCGCTCCGGCTCCCCGGCAGCAGGAGCTGGTGCCCCGCGAGGGAGGGGCCGACGGCGGTCGGGAGGTGAGGCAGGCGCGGTGTCGGCGCTCCAGCGGCCCTTACGATCGCCGCGAAGTCCTCGATCCGATGCCCCCGACCGGGCACCACGGCGACGTCGAGCAGGGGCCAGCGCCCGTCAGTGGCCAGCCCCACCCGCCGCGCCGCCCGCCGCGCCTGCCAGGCGGCGCTGAACGAGGGCTTGAACAGGACCGCGAGGTCTGCGGCCTCTGTCCAACCGAAGTGGACGTCGAGGTGGCCGAAGAGCTCCCGGGTGAAGCCGCCCCCGGAGAGCCAGACAGGCCCGAGGCCCAACAGCGACTCCACCGCGCCGAGCGTCAGCACCGCGTCCCCGAGGTGGCGGGGCAGCACCACCTGCACCCGCTGGGTCACGGCGCAGGCGGCTGCGGCTGCGACGGTGGCGGCGCAGAAGATGAAGCTCCGCCCCCCGCGGGGACCCCTGCGAGCGGCAGCGCCGCGGCGACGGCCTCCTCGAGGCCCGGCTCGAGCAGCGCGAGGAAGAGGATGACCTCTCGGCGGGCCTCGTGCAGCTCATGGGCCTGGATGCCGGGGGCCTCTGACCACAGGGCGCCGATGTTCAGGTTCTCGCCCGCCACGTCGCCGGTGCCGCGGGTGAGGATCGCGTACTGGCCTTGCTCGTAGACGCTCCCAGCGAGGGCGCGGAAGTCGCCCGGGTTGGCGACGGGGTCGAGGCGGTGGCGCAGAAAGAAGAGGGCGTCGGCGAGCAGGGCCTCCTGGCGCGGGCTCAGCGAGCGGAGGAACTCCTGCTCCGCGTCGAGGATCGAGCGGATGCCCTCGAGGCGGAGGGTCAGGAGCTCGCGCTCCCGCGCGCCGCCAGCCCGGAGCTCACGGAGCTGCTCGGTGAGGTCCGTCATCTCGGGGGCGTCCGTCGGCGCCCCCCTCGACATCGCCCCCCAGAGCTCGGCGTAGACCCGACTCTCCTCCCCGGCGTACCGCGAGGTGACCTGCGCCTCGGCGGCGTCGAGCCGGGCCTTACGCTCGATCGCGGTGGCGCGGAGGCCGGCGAGGCGCTGGAGCTGCTCGGCGCTGAGCTGCATGTGCCGGAGCCAGATCAGCAGCCGCACCTTGGCGGCGTCGTGCTGGAGATCGGGCAGCAGGGGCGCGTCGTAGAGGAGCTGGTAGAGCGGCGGCTCCAGGCTGCGGTCGAGCTCGGCGACGGCGGCCTCCGTGGGCAGAGGGGTGGGCTCCCCGCCACAGGCGGCGAGGCATCCGAGCAGGCCGCCGAGCAGGCAGGCGAAGAGTGTGGACCAGCGCATCCGGCCGAGCCTACCACCGCTCGCTCCGGTAGACTGCCCGACCATGGGCCCCGCCGCGTCCCGATCCCCCACCCTCCTGGCCGCGCTCGGCGCCATCGGCCTCGCCGTCCTGCTGACGTGGCCCGTGCTGTTGCACCCGGTCGACCGCCTGCTCGGCCACCCGGGCAACGACACCTGGAACCACGCCTGGGGCTACTGGTGGGTCGCCGATGAGCTCCGCCAGGGCCGCTGGCCCGCCCACACCGACCTCCTCGCTTTTCCCGACGGCGGCACGCTCTACTTCATCGACACGGTCCAAGCGGTCGCGGTGGCCCCGCTCACCCTCACGCTCGGCCCCGCCTTCGCGTTCAACGTCGTGATGATGAGCGGCGTCGCCTTCTCCGCCTTCGCCGCCTGGCTCCTCGCCCGCCGGGTGAGCGGAGACGACCTCACCGCCGCCCTCGCCGCCCTCATCTACGGCGCCTCCCCCCAGCTCCTCGGGCAGGCCTACAACGGCATCTCCGAGACCGTCTGCGCCGGCTGGATGCCGCTCACCCTCTGGGCCCTCGTGCGGGTCATCGACCGCCCCAGCCTGAAGCGGGGCGCCCTGCTCGGCCTCGCCGCCGCCGCCTGCGTGCTCACGAGCTGGTATTACGGCCTGCTCACCGCGATCGCCGGCGTGGTGCTGCTGCTCTGGACCCTCGCCCAGCAGACCGAGGTGGTCAGCGCCCGCCGCTGGCTGTTCGCCCTCGGCGGCGGGGGGCTCCTGGCCGGCGCCCTCGTCGGGCCGATGCTGCTCGGCTTCCGCGCCTCCCTCGAGGCCGACGACGCCCTCGTCACCCGCGACCCCGACTTCGTGTGGGGCTCCCTGCTCAACCACAACATGACCGACGTCTACGCGCTGCTCATCCCCGGGAAGACGCCGCGGCCCGACCTCTTCACCCTCTACGGTGAGGAGCTGGTCATCATCATCTACCTCGGCTGGATCGCCCTCGGGCTGTCGGCCGCGGCGCTGCTCGCCACCCGTAGAGGCCGCGAGAATCAGCCCTGGCTGTGGATCGGCGGCATGTTCTTCCTGTTCAGCCTCGGCCCCTACCTCCACGCGGGCGGGCGCTACGTCGAGCTGGCTGGGCACCGAATCCCCCTCCCCTTCTTGCTGCTCTTCGAGGGGCTGCCCCTCTTCGACCGCATCTCCCACCCCTTTCGTTTCGTGACCGGGGTGATGCTCTGCCTCGGGCTGCTCGCCGCGCAGGGGGCCCGCCACCTGCTGCGCGGACAGTCGCCCCAGCGGCGGGGCCTCGTCATCTTGGCGCTCTGCCTCGCCGTCCTCGTCGAGGTGCGCCTCGGCTCGCCGGCCACCTTGCCCGTCCCGGCCGGAGACGCCCACATCCCGCAGGCCTACCTCGAGATGGCCGACGACCCCACGCCCGGCGCCGTCCTCGACCTCCCGCTCACGATCCCCAACCTCGAGCGGGCCGTCTACTCCTGGTACCAGACCGCCCACCAGCGGCCGGCCCCGTGGGGCTTGAACGACCCCATGCCCGCCGCGCTGCTCCGCAACCGGCTCACCACCACCCTCATCCGCATGGAGGCCAGCCGAGCCCGCACCCTGCCAGCCCGCCTACCGGAGCTCGACATCGTGGTGAGCGCCCGCGCCTTGGCCCGACAGGGCTACCGCTACCTCGTGGTCCACGAGCGCCTGTACCCCGCCTGGAAGCTCGAGCAGCTGCTCGCCGTGCTCGACGGCGCCATCGGCGGCGCCCGGCCCTGGCCCGAGGATGGGCTGCGCGTCTACACCCTCACCGCGCCCGGCGCCGGGGGGGCGCCCTAGATGCCCCTGCGCGACACCCTGAATCTGCGACGGATGGACCCGATCACCCGGCTGCGGCTGCGGCGGGCCTCCCTCGAGGGCTCCGCGGCGGTGCTGATCTTCGCCGCGGCGGCCGTCGCGCTGACCTGGCCGGTGGCCGGGCACCTCGACGGGGTCATCCTCGGCGGCGGAGAGCTCGGCGGCTGGCTCTGGCGGCAGTGGTGGCACTTCGAGGAGGTGCGCTCGATCGCCGCGACCGACGGGGGGCTCCTCGGGCAGCTCGCCACCCTCCTCGGCCTCGGGCGCTACCCCGAGACCGGCAACATCCTCGACGTGCTGCTCCTCTCGTATCCGCTGGAGCACTTCTTCGGCTTCCCCGCCCATCACAACCTGAAGGCGCTGATCATCCTCTGGGGGAACGGGCTCTGCGGCTACGCGCTCGCCCGCTCCTTCACGAGCTCGCGGGCGGTGTCGGCCGCCGCCGGGGCGCTCGCGATGGCCAACCCGATCACCTTCATGGAGCTCGGTAATTCCGGCTTTCGACAGGCGCTCTTGTGGTGGCTCCTGCTCTACCCGGCCCTCCTGCAGCGGGCCTGGCGCACCGGCTCCGCCCTCGATGGCCTCGCGGTCGGCCTCTGCTTCGTGCTCATCGCCGCCTTCTACTGGTTCTACGGCCTCTTCGCCGTGCTGTTCACGCTCTTCGCCGTGGTGGGTTGGTACATAGAAGACCGGCCGCCGCTGCGCATCCTCGCCCGCCCGGTCCTCCCGGCCTTCGCCGCGGCGGTGCTCGGCTCGCTCATCTTCGTCTCCCCCTACCTGCGGGCGAGCGACGAGCAGGGCGGCCGGGGCGGGGTGGCCAAGCTGCCCGAGCTCAGCTTCTTCCTCCCCTTCCCCGCCTACGACACCATCGCCGCAGCGCCGCTCCGGCCCTCGACCTACCGGGAGAACGTGCTCTCTTCGATCCACCGGACGATCGACTCCGGCTGGCCCGCCGACTACCTCTGGAACACGAAGCACGGGACGCGGGCCTTCCCGGTGGCGGTGCTGGTCGCGGGCATCATTCCCGCCTTCTTCACGCGCCGCGCCCGCTCCTGGCTGCTCATCTGGCTCTTCTTCTACTTGGGCACCCTCGGGCCCTTCCTCAAGCTCGGCTCCCACAAGGACATGAGCGAGGTGGTCAAGGTCTCCGGGGAGTTCGTCGTCCGGCTGCCCTACGCCTGGATGTTCCAGTTCATCCCGGGCATGTCCCGAATGTTCGCGCCCTACCGGCTCTTCAGCATGGTGGTGGTGCTCTCCACGATCCTGCTCGCCCTGAGCCTCGATCGGCTCCGCCCCGGTTGGCGGAGGGTCATCGGGCTCGTGGTCTTCGCCGCCGTGCTCACCCAGCCCTTTTACCGCTTTGACCCGGGGGAGGTGGCCAAGGGGTCGATCGCGCCCACCACCTGGCGCCTGCCCGTCCAGGTGAGCGCCTTCGTGCTGCCGGAGTGGTACGCAGGCCTCGATCCCACCGTCAAGCAGGGCATCATCGAGCTGCCGCTCGATCAGCAGCAGGACATCCTCTGCGCCTACCAGTCCTTTCACACCCAGAAGGTCTACCGCTCCTGGGCCTCGCTGCCGGCGCTGCCGCCGGAGCTCCGCCAGATGGGCGGCGGAGAGCCCGCGGAGCGCCTGCGCTGGCTGGCCCGCGCCGAGCCGAAGAAGGACCCCATCTGGGACTTCTTCCGCCTGCTCTCCACGACGCCCCTCGAGGCGAACCTGGGTGACCTGCACGACATCGACCTCACCCGCCTGATGGAGGCGGGGGAGTACCGCTGGCTGGTCATCCACGAGCGCGGCTTCTACCTGACCGAGCCGCGGCTCGGCGGCACCCACTACCGGCACGTCGTGCGCGCCTTGATGGAGCGCCTCGGGCAGACCCCCATCGAGACCGTGGAGCAGCAGGGCTTCGAGTGGCCCGGCAAAGAGCTGCCCCCCGGCCCGGCCTGGATGCCCTGGTCGGCCAACGAGGTCGAGCTGCCCGCCCGCGACATCCCCGACCGTTACTTCATGTCGGCCTTCGACCTCGCCGCCTGGCGGGAGAAGATGCCGACACCCGCCCCGCCGCCGGCCGCGCCGACGAACGGAGCGGGCGCGGAGCCCCCCCCTCCACCGGAGCGCCCCCATGAGCCTGTGGAATGACCTCCTCGTCCGCCTCGGCCTGCTCTCCGGGGGCCCCCCGCCATCGCACGGCAGCGCCCCGCTCCGCCCCGAGCGCCTCGCCTGCCGCCCGGGGGTGAGCGGCGGGCTGCGCTTCGCGGTGGACCCAGTGGACCCTGCGCAGCAGCCCTGCTCCGAGCTCGACCCCGCCGAGGTGATGGCGCGCGCCGTGGGGTCGCCGCCCGGGGCGCCGGCCGCGGGCCCCCTCGCCGCCGCCGCCCGCGGCCCCTTCATCGAGGTGCCAGACGACCACCCCCTGGTGGGCGCGGTCCATCGTGCCTTCACCGAGCACCGCCCCCTCGTCCTCACGCCCGACGCGGTGTGGCTCACCCTCGCCCACGGGATCGCGGTCCACATCGAGCAGAACGCCGAGCGCCTCCGTGGGCGCCTCGTTCAACACGAGGGCAAGCGGGCCCTCGTCATCCCCGGGCCGGCCGACGGCACGCTCGATGAGGCCGGCTGGGCCTCCGCCATCGCCCGTTGGTGCGGCCTCGTCGAGGCCGAGGTCGGCCCCGGCCTGCCCGCCCTGTTCCGCTGCGACTTCAGCACGACCACCCCCGAGGCCGAGGTGGCGAGCCGCGTCCTGCTGATGAGCGCCCTCAAGCGCTACTTCGACTTCGAGATGCTCTGCATCTGCGGCATCCCGGAGGTCGAGCTGCGCGGCACCCCCGAGGACTGGCGTCGCATCCGGGCCCGGGTGGAGGCCTTCGAGGCGCTGGAGCTCGGGTGGTGGGCCGAACGGCTGCGCCCCATCCTCGACGCCCTCGTCGAGACCGCCGAAGGGCGACCCGACGGGGCCTTCTGGCGCCAGATCTGGGTGCCCCTCGAGGTTTATGGCGGAGAGAACGTCGTCGGCTGGGTGGCCGAGCTCTTCCCCTACGTGTGCCAGGGGGCGGACCACCAGCCCACCCTGCGCAACCCGCTATTCGACAAGACCTACGCCGCCCGCCTGGAGGCCGCCGCTGAGCTGAAGCGGGCCGGCCGCACGATGGGGGGCCCGGGTCTCAGTCCGGGCTCATTCCCGGGGGGGCTCGGCATGGCGCCGCTGGTGCAGCGCTGGCCCGATGCGTCGAGCCGCGACCTCGAGCTCCTCGGCGGCTTGGTTGGCGTGCGTCAGACCGGCCTCGACCTCGAGCCCGTCGCCGGCTGGTTCGTCCGTGAGGCGCCCCCCCTCTCTCGGCTCCTCCGCCTGCTCCGGGAGCAGGGGCAGGTGTTGCCCCCGGTCGAAGGGCCGAGCGGCCGGAGGCTGGAGGCGCCCGCCGAGCTCCTCCGCTTGAGCGTCGAGGTCGGGGGGCGCCGCTTCGAACGAGGCCCGAGCGGCGGCCCTCGGCTCGACCTCCTCCCCCAGGTCGACTGGAGGCCGATCCGCTGCGGCGAGGGCTACGCCACCTGTTTTGCCCGGACCGCGGACGACCGCTGGATCGGCTGCACCGCGGAGCACCGCAGGGGACAGGCGATGTGGACCTACCTCTCCGGTCGGGTCGTGACGGTGACACGGGGCAGCGGGCGTCGCGCGCACCAGGAAGACACGCTCACCGACCTCCTCCCGCTCGGCCCCGACCTCCTCACCGCCCTCCGGGGGCTCGACGCGGCGGTCAACGCCTGAGCCGCCTCAGCCGCGGACCCGGCTGAGCAGCCGCTCGTCGGCGCCGAGGGCCTCAAGGGCCTGGAGCAGGTCACCGTGCAGGGGGGCCTTGACCTTGCCGGCCCGCTCGACGTGCAAGAAGGGTCGGACGAGGCCCGCCTTGTCGGCGAAGAAGCGGGCGGTGCGGGGGTCACGGCCGGCGATGGGGTGGCCCCGCCGGGACAGGCTGGCGAGGGCGGGGATCGGCGCCCCCTCAAGCTCGATGCGCACGAGGGAGTGGGTGGCGATGGTCGCCACCCGCCGGTAGTGCCCGCCGGGGAGGTTGCCGGACTCGCCGGTGTCGCCGATGGCCAGCGCGATCAGGCGCTCTGGCCGACCGATCGCCCCCGACGGTTCGCCACGCCAGGGGCCGCGGGCCTTGCCGCCCGGGACCGACCAGCTCTCGAGGGCGTGGCCCCGCTCGAGCAGCGCTACCGTCTCGACCTCCGCGGTCTGGGGGAAGAGGTCGATCGGCCAGAGGCCGCGGAGCCGCATGCCGTTGGCGGCGAGGCAGTCGAGGTCGCGGGCCAGCGTCTCGGGGCCGCAGGAGACGTAGATGATGCGCTGGCTGTGGTGGGCGAGGCGGGCGAGGGTGGCGGGATCGGAGCCGCGCCGGGCCGGGTTGATGACCGTGGCCTCGACCTTGTGGCCGAGATCGACGTCCTCGACACGCCCCTCGATGACCTTCACGTTCGGGGGCGCCATCTCGCGGGCGGAGCGCGCGGCCGCGGCCACCTCCTCGACGGCGAGCACCGAGGTGCGGCCCTCGGCCAGCATCAGGGCGTAGGCGCCAACGCCGGCGTAGAGGTCGAGCACCCGGTTGGCCTCGCCGACAGCGTCCCGCACGATGCCGTGGAGGAGCTCGGCGGTGCGGGGGTCGACCTGGAAGAAGGCCCCGGGGTGCAGCCGGTAGCGCACGCTGCCGATGGCCTCCTCGATGAAGGGCTTGCCAGCGAGCACCTTGGCGTCCTGACCCATCACGCGCTTCCGCTCGGGGTCGGCGCGGCTGACGGCCAGCGAGGTGAGGGCCGGCAGGCTGCGCATCAGCCCCCGAGCGCCGCGGGGGCCGCCGGGGAGATCGCCGCCCACACAGGCGAAGACGACCTGCAGCTCGCCGGTGGCGGCGCTGCGCCGGAGGTCGACGCTGTGGATGTCGGCCTTCCCCTTCATCCAGCCGCGGATCACGCCGAGCGCGTCGCGGAGGCCGGGCTCGAGCACCGGGCAGTCGGGGGTGTCGAGCACCCGGCCGGTGCCGCGGTCATAGAGGCCGACCCGCGTGCCGTCTCGGCCCGTCTCGACCGGGAGCTTCAGCCGGTGGCGATAGCCCTCGGTGAAGGCGGCCGGCGCCACGGGCGGCACCTCGGGCAGGTGGGGGTAGAAGGCGAAGGCGGCCTGCAGGCGGGCTCGTTTGAGCTCGAGCTGCTCCGGATAGCTCCGGTCGAGGAGGGGGCAGCCAGGGCAGGCGGGGTGGTGGGAGCAGTGCATCGAGGTTCATCCACGCGGAGCGGAGAGGCGGTCACGGAGTCGATCCGCGCCCATGCCGCGCAGCTCGTCTTCGGGCAGCGCACGGAGGCGGGTGAGGACGGTCACGGGGTCGAGGTCGCTCTGCTTGAGCGCACGGTAGGCCCGATCGGGGAGGTCAAAGGTCGTGAAGGTCTGCTTGATCAGCGACCAGGCCTCAGTGGCCCGCTTGTCCATGAAGCGGTCGCGGAGATCATCGAGCTCGCGGGCCTCGCCGGGCCGACCGGCCTTCTTGAGGCCCTTCACGGCGAGATCCGTGAGCTGGCGCGCGTTGCCGAGCGAGGGGCTGGCGGCGACCGAGTGTCCGGGCAGGCGCACCGCGCGGAGCTTGACCAGCCAGGGCGAAGCGAGGTGCGCGTTCGGGGCGAGGGCGCCGCTGTCCTCGACCTTGGGCTCGACCTTGGGCTCGACCTTCGGCGGCCGAGCCGGCGCGGCGGGCGCCGAGGCCGTGGCCGGGAGCGGGAGGCTGCCGAGGCGCTCTTGGAGCTGGCTCTTCAAGTCCTTCACGGGGGCTCCGGGCAAACGGGTGGACGGCGGGGGATGGCGGCGGACGGCGGGGCGCCACCGGAACACGTCCGAGGCGCCGCGGCAAGGCGCGAATGCGGGTGACCGGCTACACGGAGCCGGGGGCCGACATGCCGCATCGCAGGGTGAGGGTAGCCGTCATGCGACACGGGGAGCGCTTCGCAGGGCAGCCGGACCCCGGCCTCACCCCCGCCGGGCGACGGATGGCCGAAGAGGCCGGCCAATGGCTCAAGGGGCAGGGCTTCCACCCCACCCTGCTCCTCCATAGCCCGACGCGCCGCACCCGGGAGACCGCCGAGGCGGTCGGTCAGGTCTTCCCCGAAGTCCGCCGACAGGCGCTGCCCACCACGCTCGAAGACGAGCGGGAGTGGGAGGTCCTCATGGGGGACCCCATGGCCTCCAACGCGGCGATCATCGGACACCATCCCTTGATCGTGTCCCTCCAAGAGCGGTATGGTCCCCCTCCGGTCTCCGTGCCGGTTCATCACTACGCGAGCGTGCTCCTGCTGGAGCGCGGGCCCCGCTGGACGATCCGCGCCGCATGGCCAGGTCGGGCCAGCTGAGCTCCCCGGCGCAGACCCCGAGGCAATGTTCATGTCCGACGTCGAGAAGCTGAGCCGCCTCTATATGTTCGGGACGGTGCCCCGCCCGAGCCTTGAGGCGCTGCTCATCGCAGCCCCACCGGTCACCTTCAAGGCCGGAGACCTCGTGTTTCGCCAAGGCACCGACGCAGACGTCGCGCTCTTGCTCGTCGAGGGCAAGCTGATCGCCACGGTCTACTCGGCCTCGGGCAAAGAGAGCCGCTCGATCGGTGACATTCGCCCAGGCGAGCTCTTGGGGGAGCAGGCGCTGTTTCACCCCGGCGGCCACCGCAGCGCCACCGTGACCGCCGCCGAGCCCTCGGTCGCCCTGCTCATCACCCCCACCCTCCTCGACGCCGCGGCGAACAACCCCGCCATCGCCGCCTTGGAGCAATACCTGCTCGGCACCCTGGCCCGGCGAATCCGCCGCACCAACCAGGCCATCCAACAGGTCTGGAAGGCGGAGTCCGCGCCCGAGCCCGCCCCGGACGAAGCCAAGCCCACCCTGCGCGACCGCCTGCGCTCCCTGTTTGGAGGTGGCTGATGTTGAGCCCCGAAGAGCTCCGAACCATCTCGGACCGCTTCTTGGTGGTCCACCCGAGCCCAGGGGTGACCGGCCAGAGCCTCGCCCTCGTCCTGGCGATGGGGTCCTTCCGAAAGCTCGTCCAGGACGAGATCCTCTGCACGGAGGGAGAGACCGGCGACTCGCTCTACGTGCTCCTGAAGGGCTCCATCCGAGTCACCCGCCGCGACCACGTCGGCCGGGCGCGGGCGCTCACCACGATGAGCGCGCCGGCCCTGGTCGGCCACATGTCGCTCGTGGACAACTCGCCGCGCAGCGCCACCTGCACGGCCGAAGGGGCCGTCACCGTCGCCGCCTTCGACCGACGCACCTACGGCACCCTCGTCTCGGAGGCGACCCCGCGCGGCACCGCGATGCGGCGGGTGCTGCTCGCCAGCCTCACCCGCCAGCTCGGAGACTCGAACGACAGGATCAAGGCCCTGATCAACGAGTCGGAAGACAACACGGCGCAGATCGAGGCGGTCAGGAGGCCCGAGTCCGGCCGGTCGGCGCAAGGCGGCCCGGGACACCACGAGGGCGAAGAGGGCGACGAGGCCGACCTCTTCCGCATCGCCGGGGTGCTGCACGGCTGGAAGGTCGATGCCTCCGCCGTCGCCGCCGCCGAGCGCCTCTCGAAGCAGAAGGACGGGGGCTTCGTGCAGGTCCTCCCCGAGCGGCAGCGCAACCGGTCCAAGACGTGAAGGGCGCCCGATGCCGCGCCTGAGCGGCAATGGCGTCGAGCTCGAGTACGACGAGCGCGGAGAGGGCCCGCCGGTGGTGCTGATCATGGGCATCGGCGCGCAGATGATCCTCTGGCCCGAGCCCTTCGTCGAGCGCCTCGCCGCAGCGGGCCTCCGCGTCATCCGCTTCGACAACCGCGACATCGGGCGCTCCACCTGGCTGCGGGAGATGGGCGTGCCCCCCATCGGCACCACGATGGCCCGCTGGGCCTTCGGGCTGCCGGTCGCCGCCCCCTACACCCTCTCAGACATGGCCGCCGACACCGTCGCCCTCCTCGACGGTCTCGGCCTCGAGGCCGCGCACCTCGTCGGGGCCTCGATGGGCGGGATGATCGCCCAGACCGTCGCCCTCGAGCACCCCGCCCGGGTGCGCTCGCTCACCTCGATCATGTCCTCTCCCGGCAGCCGAGCGCACGCCGTTGGCGACCCCCGCGCCCTCCTCTCGCTGCTCGGCCCGGCGCCGAGAGACCGCGAACAAGCCGGCGAGCGCTTCCTCGAGCTCGTGCGGGTGATCGGCGGCCCCCACCTCCCGCCCGAGGAGGAGCCCACACGCGCGCTCGGGCGGCTCGCCTTCGACCGCGGCTCGAACCCCGCCGGCTTCCTCCGACAGATGGCGGCGATCCTCGCGTCGGGCGACCGCAGCGCCGCCCTCCGGGGGCTCCGCACCCCCACCCTCGTCCTCCACGGCGCCGCCGACCCGCTCATCCCGCCCCGCGCCGGCCGCGCCACCGCCGCCCTCATCCCCGGGGCCCGCTTCGAGCTCATCGACAAGATGGGCCACAGCCTCCCCCCCGCGGTCTGGCCCCGGCTGGTCGCCCTCATCGCCGGCCATGTGCAGCGGGCGCCCCCGCCCGGATAGGTCGCCTCGATGTCCATCCCTCCGCCACCCGACTGGTTCCCCACCCCGACCGAGCCCGCGCTCGACGCCGCCCCCGCGCTGGTGGCGGCCCTCGATCGGATGGCCGAGCAGGGGCGGAAGACGGGCGCCGCCGACCTCCCCCCGGCCGAGGGCCTCGAGCCCGTGGTGCTGGTGCGCTGGATGTACCGGGCCTGGCTCTCGGCGCAGGCCCGCTGGCGGGCGCTCGTCCACGTCAACCCCGCCTGGCTCCCGAGCGGCTGCCGCCTCGATGGGCCCGAGCTAACCGACGTCCTCGAGCAGGCGGCGGGCGGCTGGCTGCTGCTCGGCCCCGGCTGGGAGGCGCTCGCCCCCCGCGAGGAGCTCGCCCGACAGGCCCGGGGCCGACAGATCCGCCTCTTCCTGACCACGCCCGGCGCCGCCCGGGTCGGGGTCCCGAGCGCGCTCGCCCGCCAGCTCGCATGGCTCGACCAGCACCACCGCGTCGCCGTTGACCCCTCCCTCGCGCCCCTGCGGCGCAGCCTGCTGGCCCATTGCCGCGCCGCCGGCCTCATCGCCCTGTCCGGCCCCGCGGGCAGCGGCAAGCGCAGCCTCGTCCGCTGGGCCCAGGCCGCCCTCGAGCCCACCGCCGGCCTGTCGGTCATCCGCGCGCCCCAGCCCGACCGCGTGCAGGGTGGCCGTTGGGTGCTCTTCGAGGAGCCCGGCCAGCTCGACCCGGGCTGGCTCGAGCCCCTGCGCGCCCGCCTCGCCCTCGACGGGGAGGGCTGGTCGCCGCCTCCCGACACGACCCCCGCGCCGCCCCGCCCGCCCCGCCCCGAGCTGGCGGCGATCATCGGGGAGAGCGCCGCCACCCGCCGCGTGCTCGACCGCGCCGTCCGCCTCGCCCGGAGCGCGCTCCCCGTCCTCATCCGCGGCGAGACGGGCGTCGGGAAGGAGAGCATGGCCGAGGCCATCCATGCGCTCTCCGGCCGCAGCGGACCCCTCGTCGCCATCGACCTCTCGAGCCGCAGTGAGGCGCTGATCGACAGCGAGCTGTTCGGCCACGTCAAGGGCTCCTTCACCGGGGCCGCCCGCGACCACCGCGGCTGCTTCCAGGAGGCTCACGGCGGCACCCTCTTCCTCGACGAGCTCGGCAACCTCTCGCTGGCGCTGCAGGCCAAGCTGCTCCGCGCCATCCAGCAACGGGAGGTGCTTCCGGTGGGCGGGAGCCGCGCGCTCCCGGTCGACGTTCGTATCGTCGCCGCCACCAACGCCGACCTCGAGGGGGAGATTCGACGGGGCACCTTCCGCCAGGACCTCCTCTACCGGCTCAACCCCGGCGCCGCGCTCTGGCTCCCTCCGCTCCGCGACCGCCCCGAGGACATCCCCCTCCTGGTCGAGCACTTCCTCCAGGAGCTCAGCGCGGCCTCGGGCTGGCCCGCGCCGGAGATCGACCCCGATGCGATGACGCTCCTCCAGGACTGGCCCTGGCCCGGCAACATCCGCGAGCTCCGTCAGGTGATCGAGACGGCGTCGGTGGAGTCGGGGGGCGCGCCGATCGGCCCCGAGCACCTCGGACCCCTGGCCCCCGCGGCCCGCAGGGCGGTGCCGCTGCTGCTGACCAGCGCGGACCCCGAGGAGGACTGGGAGCGCCTCTGGCCCCTCCGCCGTGACGAGGTCCACCGCCTGCGCGCTGTCACCCTCCGCGTGCCGGCCCTGAACGAGCGCGATCCGCGCGCCCTCCGCTCCGCCGTGCTGGCTTCGCTCGCCGGGCGACCGATCCGCAGCCGGGCCCTGGCCGTGCTCGAGCACCGCGCCTGGTGGGGCCACTACACCGAGCTCGACCACGCGATGGAGGCGGTGCGCCACAACATCGAGGGGGTGGTCGATCTGACCAACCTCGAGGCCCGCCTCCCCCACCTCGTCCAGGACAGCGGTCGGGCCCCCCTCGAGGTCCTGATGTTCCCCTCCCGAGGGGAGGACGGGCGGGTTCAGGGTCTCCATCAGGTGGTTCGGGAGGGCGCCCTCGTCATCGGGCGGGCGAGCAGCCTCCGCGACCTCGAGCCCGGCCCCCACACGCCCCCCGAGGTGGCGGCCCGCCTCAAGCGCCGCGCCAACGCCCTCCACGAGCTCCTCGGCAGCCACCAGCCAGCCTTCTTGCGCCTCGACCTGCTCCCTCAGCTCGCCCGCGCTCACCTTGTCATCCAGCACGCAGGCGAGGGGCTGAAGATCCACGCCCTGCCGGAGCTCGAGCTGCCCATCGAGGTCTGGGGGGCGAACGACCCGCTCGCCTTCGCCCTGCTGCCCGAGCGCTCCGTCGACGTCGGCCCCGCCGCCGAGCTCCGCCTCCTCTCCGGTGACGGGGAGCAGGTCCTGCTCCGCCTCTTCGTCTTCAAGGGGGCCCTGGCCCGTGAAGACCTCGCGGCCCGCCTCATCCAGCGCAGCGGCGCCGACGCCGTCGCCGAGACGCTCGGCGTGCCCTCCGCCGTCGCCGGCGACGGAGACGGGGAGCGCGGCTACCGCGGCCTCGACGTCGCCGAGCGGGAGGCCTTCATCCGGCTCCTCCGCACCTGGTTCGAGACCGGCGGCGCCTTCGCGATCCACGTTCGACAGTTCGCCCGGAAGATCAGCGAGGACCCGCTGATCGGCTGGCTCGGCCGGCGCCTCGACACGGTCCACCCCACCCAGGACTGCGGCCGGCTGGTCGAACACAAGGACAATGAGGCGCTCCGCGCGGAGCTCGTGGCGGAGCTCCGACGACAGCCCGATGCCCGGGCCGCCTGCGACCGGCTGCCGAAGCGCCTGCGGGACACCCTCTCGCCGAGGCTCGATTGAGCGACCCGCGGGACACCCTCTGGGGCGCCCTGTCCGACGAGGAGACGCCGCCGGCCGCCCCCGCGACGACCCGCCCGGCGGCCGACCCAGACGGCGCCACCCGCGGCCTGGAGGTCGACCCCGACCGCCGCTATGAGCGCCGCGGCGTGCTCGGGCGCGGCGGGATGGGCGAGGTCTGGCGGGTCTGGGACCACACGCTGCGCCGCATGGTGGCGATGAAGGTGGTGCGCCCCGACCGCTCCCACGACCCCTCCCTCGTCTCCAGCCTCTTCCAGGAGGCCCAGGCCACGGCCAACCTCCAGCACCCCGGCATCGTGCCGGTGCACGACATCGGCGTCCTCGACGACGGCCGCCTCTTCTTCACGATGAAGGAGGTGCAGGGGCGCACCCTTGGTGAGGTGGTGGCCGAGGTGCAAGGCGCGATCCGCGACGGCCACTGGCAGCCCTCCCCCTCTGGCTGGACCTTTCGACGCTTGCTCGAGGCCTTTCACCGCGCCACCGAGGCGATGGCCTATTCCCACGCCCGCGGGGTGGTGCACCGCGACCTCAAGCCGGGCAACATCATGCTCGGCGGCTACGGCGAGGTGCTGGTGCTCGACTGGGGCATCGCCAAGATCCTCCACGAGCCGGACCGCGACCACCCCGCGGCCCGCGAGCTGGGCCGCGCCGCCTCCCTCACCCGCGACGGCCTCAGCCCGGGCACCCCCGCCTGGATGGCCCCGGAGCAGCAGCAGAGCCTCACCGTCGGGCCCCCCGCCGACGTCTGGGCCCTCGGCGCCATCCTCGCCTGGATGTGCACCGACACCCTCCCGAACGACCCGAGCGGCGCCTCCCTCGCCGAGGTGCCCGATGGGCTGGTCGACATCTGGTCGCGGGCGATGGACCCTGACCCCCGCTTCCGCTACCCCGACGCCGGCGCCCTCGCCCAAGAGCTCGCGGCCTTCCTCGACGGGGCCCGCCGCCGCGAGCAGGCCCTCGGGCTCGTCACCGACGCCGACGCCATCATCGCCCGCCTGGGCGACCTCGAGGACCGCGCCCGCCGCAACCGGGAGGCCGCCGCGGAGAGCCTCCGCGCCGTGAAGCCGAGCGACCCGGTCGAGGCCAAGGAGCCCGCCTGGGCTCGACAAGACGAGGCCACCCGCCTCGAGACCGAGGCCCGCCTCGCCGAGATCCGCTACCAGCAGACGCTGCGCGCCGCCTGCAACGTCCAGCCCGGCCTCCCCGAGGCCTCCGACCGCCTCGCCGACTGGTACCGACGCCTCCATGAGCGGGCCGAGGCCGCCGGAGACACCCCCGCCGCCGCTGGATACGCCCTCCTGGTGCGCGAATACGACCGCGGCTTGCACAAGGCCTGGCTGGACGGGCGGGGCAGCCTCAGCCTCTCCACCGAGCCGGCGGGCGCCACGGTCACGGTGTATCGGTACAAGGAGATCGGTCGCAGGCTGATCCCCGAGGAGCTCCGCAAGCTCGGAGTGACCCCCCTGCGGGCCGTCCCGGTGCCGATGGGCAGCTATCGCCTGCAGATCGACCACCCGGAGCGGGTCCCCACCGCCCTCCCCCTCCATGTCGGCCGGCAGGAGCAGGCCGACACCCGACCCCCCGAAGGCGGCGAGGCGGTGCCCATCCGCCTCCTCGCCGAGGGTGAGCTCCGCGCCGAGGAGCGATACGTCCCCGCCGGCTGGTTCCTGTCCGGGAGCACAGACCCCACCGTGCGGGCCGCCCTCCCCCGGCGCCGCGTCTGGCTCGACGCCTTCGCGCTCCAGCGCCTCCCCGTCACCCACGGCGACTACATCGCCTTCCTCGACGCGCTCGTGCGACAAGGAGACGCGGCGCGGGCCCTGCACCACGCGCCCCGCCCGCCGGGGGCCACCGAGCCCGCGTATGGCCGAAGGGCCGACGGCGGCTTCTCCCTCGTGCCCGACCGCGACGGCGACCTCTGGACCGCCGACCTGCCCGTCTTCCTGGTGAGCTGGGAGGACGCCGTCGCCTATGCGGCCTGGTTCGCGGCAGAGACAGGCCTCCCCTATCGCCTGCCCACCGAGCTCGAATGGGAGAAGGCGGCGCGGGGGGTGGACGGGCGGGTCTATCCGTGGGGCGACTTCTTCGACCCCACGTTCAGCGCCATGCGCGACAGCCGGCCCGACAAGCCCTTCCCCGCCTCTGTCCACGCGCACCCGCAGGACGAGAGCCCCTACGGGATCCGCCACCTCGCCGGCAACGTGACCTGCTGGTGCTCCGACCCCTTCCGGCCAGAGGGCCCGCCGCTCAGCCGCGAGGGCCGCCCCCTCCGAGACCCCATGGAGAACCCGCGCTTTCGAACGGCGAAGGGCGGCGCCTGGTGCTTCCTCGAGCGCTCGTGTCGGGCGGACGCGCGCTATCAGATCGAGCCTCTCCAACGCCGAGTGGACACCGGCTTCCGCCTCGCGCGGAGCCTGTGAGCGCCGCTCCCGCTCCGTCGCGGCGCGGCGCCCGGGAGGCCGGCGGGGCGGTCGGGGGTTAGCCCTCTTGGCCCCCCCGATCCTCGGCCTCCCGATCTTAGCTCCCTCCCCTCCGCCCCGGCGCCCCGTTGTCCGCCACCCCCGACTGGTTCTCCGACCTCCTGGTGCCGGGTGAGAGCGTGGTGGCGGGCATCAGCGGCCCCGGCCCCTCGGTGCGCAAGGCGGTCGGAGACGAGCACATCTGGTTTCAGCTCGGCTTCACACAGGGGCGGCTGCTCGTCGTGCGCCTCGTCCAGTCGGCCCTCGGCGGCGGGTGGCAGCCCACCCAACGATACGCCGTCGAGCGGCACCACCTCGTCGTCCGCCGCTACCCCCGCACCCCAGGTGGGGCGGCCCGCCTGGAGATCGAGGGGGCGGGCGCGCTCATCCAGCTCCAGGACATCGACGAAGCCGAACGTTTCCCCGCTGTCGAGCCCTTCCTGCGGGCCTACGGCGGCCCCGTGGGCGGCGACGGGGAGGTGCGGGCGATCGCGCCGGACCCCATCAGCCAGGACCCCCGCACCGAGACCCGCAAGCTCCTGCTGCTGGTCGGCGTCGGCTTCGCGCTCCTCGCCGGCTGCTGCGGCTGCTCCGGGCTCACCTGGGTGATCCGAAGCTGGCTGGCCACATGACCGGCCCCCGCCTGCGCGGCGTCGCCCGCGCCCTCGCCGCCGGGCTGCTCTGGCTGACCGCGCTCTTCACCTTCGACACCCTCGACAGCATCTACCTCCTCGGCCGCTCGCTCGACCGCATCGAGTCCGACGAGACCACCACCGCGGCCCTGCAGATGGGGGTCGCCCGCTACGTCGGCGGCATCGCCAGCGCCTACCTGCTGCTCGGCCTCCTCGCCGCGGGAGCTGTGGGCCTGGGGATGCGGGTGTGGTACCCCGCCGAGCCCGCGAAGCGCTGGCGCTGGTGGGCGAGCTTCGGCGCGGCGGCGCTGCTCGTGTCCCTGGTCGCCTCGGTGCACCAGATGTTGGCCTTCCCCGGCCTCGAGGAGTATTGGCCGCTGCGGCGGTGGGCCTGCGACACCTTCGTCCCCGATCAGGTGAATTACCTGTGGGCGGCGCTCGGTCTGTCGGCCCTCGGCCTGTCGGCCCGGCGCTGGCGGGCGGCGGGCCAGCCCCTCGGCGCCCTCGGCGGTCGGGTGGTGGCCTGGAGCGCCTGGATGCTCGGCTGCGCCCTCCTGCTCCGCCACCCCGGCCCCGAGCAGGCCGTCGACAACGAGGGCCCCAACGTCGTGCTCATCGGCATCGACGCCCTGCGCCCCGACCACCTCGGCGCCAACGGCTACTTCCGGGACACGAGCCCGAACATCGACGCCTTCCTCGCCGAGTCGGCGGTCTTCACCTCGGCCTGGACACAATTCCCGCGCACCTATCCGAGCTGGGTCTCGATCCTCACGGGCATGCTCCCCATCCACCATGGCATCCGCGACAACCTCCCCGAGGCCGACCGCCTCGTGCCGAAGGGCCTCCCGATGTTGCCACAGGTGATGGGCGCGGCGGGCTGGGCCACGACCTTCGTCACCGACGACAGCCGCTTCTCCTACATGGTCCCCGACACCGGCTTCCAAGACATCGTCCAGCCGGAGGTCGGGGTCACCAACTTCGCGGTGAGCGTGAACGAGCCGCGCTTCCGCTCCTTCTACGGGCTGATGGCCAACCCCATCGGCTACAGGCTCGTGCCTGCGGCGGCCTACAACCAGTCCTTCGGAAAGTCCTATCGGCCAAACCTCTTCGCCACGCGAGCGGTCACGGCCCTGTCTGACGCCTCCAAGCGCGGTCGGTTCCTCTATGCCATCCACTCCTGCGTCCTGCATGAGCCCGGCGACCGCAGCTACCCCTGGTACCACAAGTTCGATCAGGACGAGTACAAGGGCCCAAACCGCTTCGCGTACGCCCAGTCGGCCCTCTCCCTGCTCGACCCCACAGACGGCAAGAAGGACGGCGGACAGACCGCCGCCGAGCAGGACACCCGCATCTACGACGCCGGCATCGACATGGCCGACGGCCTCGTCGCCAGCCTCGTGGGAGAGCTCAAGCGGTCGGGGCTCTGGGACAACAGCATCGTCGTGCTGCTGAGCGACCACGGCGAGAACCTGTGGGCGCCCGACCTCCCTTACAAGTACCGGAGCCCCAACCACGGCTTCCATGCTTATGGAGACGGCCAGCATCAGGTGACCCTGGCGATTCACTTCCCAGACGGCGCCCACAAGGGGGAGCGCTTCGCCGCGCCGGTGCGCCTGATCGACCTCGCCCCGACGTTGAAGGAGCTCCTCGGCCTGTCCTGGGAGGGCACCTTCGACGGAGAGAGCCTGCTGCCGATCCTCGCCGGGCAGGTGCCCTCTCCCCCGCGCGAGGTCTACATCGAGACCGGCCTCTCCGAGTCGCGCTACTGGAAGTCCGGGCACGTGCGGTACCCCTTCAGCAAGGTCTCGGAGCGATACGACGTCGACGACGAGACCGGCCTCGTCCACATCCGCCCGAAATTCCGCGGGCCGCTCATCCGGGCCAAGGACCGCACCCTCCAGGAGGGCGACTGGAAGCTCGTCTGGCACGCGATGAAGTCCGGCACGATGGTCGAGCTCTTCAACCGCGCAGAAGACCCCGAGAACCGCGTCGACCTGGCGCTCGCCCACCCCGACATCGTGGCCCGCCTGGGCAAGCGGCTCCAGCCCTACCTCGAGGCAGACGGCGTGCAGAGCCCCATCTTCGCGCAGTGGGACGCGCTCCTCGCCGCCCCGCGCCCGCCCTAGCCCGCCCTAGCCCGCCCTGGCCCGCCCTAGCCCACAAGGGGGACAGGCACGGTGTCTCCCGGCCCGCAGGGCACGTGCACCATCTCGATGCCGAGCTCGTGGGCCACGCGGAAGCTACGCTCGTCCCGATAGAACTCGCCATAACAAATGCGGGTGATGCCCGCGTTGGCGAGGGTCTTGAAGCAGCCCCAGCAGGGGCTCGCCGTGATGTAGATGCTGGCCCCCTCGATGCGCACGCCGTTGCGGGCGGCCTGGACGACCGCGTTCATCTCGGCGTGGATCGTGGCCACACAGTGGCCGTCCTCCATGATGTGACCCACCTCGCTGCAGTGGGGCAGGCCGCGGATCGAGCCGTTGTAGCCGGTGCTGAGCAGGGTGCGGTCGCGGACGATGACGGCGCCCACGAACTTCCGGTGGCAGGTGGCCCGCGAGGAGGCCACGCGGGCGATGTTCATGAAGTACTGATCCCAGCTCACTCGCTCGGGACGCTCGGTCGGCGGGCTCGAAGACACAGGACCTCCGGGGGAGCGCCATGGGCTACACCGCCGGCCCCCCGTCGGTCAAGGCGGGCGCCGACCGCGAGAGCGGGCGGGCGTCCAGGGGAGCGGTTACCAGCCGGCCATGAATTCAATGACCGGCTACGGTCGCGGCGAAGCGACCAATGGCGACGTCACCGTCGTCGTCGAGATGAAGAGCGTCAACAACCGTTATCGTGACGTCAACCTCCGGGTGCCGCGCGAGTACATGGTGCTGGAGCCCCGCATCACCAAGGAGCTGCAAGACCGCTTGCAGCGCGGGCGGCTCGATGTATTCGTGCGGCGCAGCGCCGCCGAGAGCGGGCAAGCGGTAGAGTCCAACCCCGGCCTCGCCCACCGCTACCTCCGCGCCATGACCGACGTGGCCGTGCGCCTCAGTCGAGAGCCCTCGGAGATCCCGCTCTCTACGGTGCTCTCCCAGCCTGGGGTCCTCACCACGGTCGAGGCCGAGGCCGACGCCCTGGTGGAGTGGGAGATCGTGTCGGCCGCCCTCAACGCCGCCCTTGATGACCTCGTCCAGATGCGGGCCGTCGAGGGTGAGGCGCTCCGGCGTGACCTCGTGCGCCACTTCGACGAGATGCAGCGTCTCTGGGCCGAGGTGCAGTCTCACGCCGACGGCATCACCGAGCGGCTCCGCCAACGGCTCACCGAGCGCATCGTGCGGCTGATCGGCGATCAGGTCGACCCCAACCGCCTCGCGCAAGAGGCGGCCATCCTCGCCGACAAGGCCGACGTCTCCGAGGAGCTCGCCCGCCTCGCCTCTCACTTCAAGCAGTTCACCGACGCCATGCGCAGCGCGGAGCCGGTCGGCCGTAAGCTCGACTTCTTGCTCCAGGAGCTGAACCGGGAGATCAACACCATCGGCAGCAAGGCAGCCGAGCACCCGATCTCTGGCCGCGTGGTGGAGATGAAGAGCGTGCTCGAGCGCCTCCGCGAGCAGGTCGCCAACGTCGAGTGAGCGGGCCGGTCAGCGGCCGCGCCGCAGGCCGAGCGCGCCGAGGAGCCCGAGCAGCCCGAAGAGCAGCCCGCTCGAGGCCGGCCGCCCGCCCGAGGCCGAGCAGGCACCACAGCCGTCCTTGACGCGGGTCTCGTCTTCCCGAGGGGTGAGGCCGTCGTCCGCGCCGCCCACGGCGCCGTCGCCGCCGTCACTCCCATCGCTGCCGTCACTCCCCGCGCCGCCGTCGGTGTCCACCCCGCCGTCGGTACCGTCGGTGCCGTCCGCGCCGCCGGAGTCCGACCCTCCGCTCGCCGTGTGGGGGAGCCACTCCCCGTCGAAGACCGCGGCCCGGGAGGCCTCTTGCAGGGCGTCGATGGTCTCCTCGGCGGTGCCATCCGGGGCCGGCAGGCCGACCGGGCTCTCTCCTGTCAGCGTGCCATAGACCGTGAGGGCGACGAGGTAGGTGCCAAGCGGAGAGGGGTGGCTCCCATCGCCTTGATAGAGCGAGAAGAACAGAGAGGCGGGATCGAGCGGGTCGCGGCCGGCGGCGACGTCGGCGGCGTAGACCTGAGCGAAGGCCGGGCCGGCGGGGATGATGTCCACGGGCCGATCTTCACGGGTGATCGCCGCCTGATAGGCCCGATAGCCGTCCTCGAGCAGCGCCTCCATGGTGGCGAAGTCTGGATAGAGATCGGGGTTGGTCTCATCCCCCGCCCGCCGCCCCCAGGTGAGGAGCAGCAGGGTGGAGGCGCCCTGGGCCTCGATGAGGTCATCGAGGGCGCCGACGCTCGACAGGCTGCTCATGTACTCCGAATTGGAGGACGGAAATCCAGGGATCTGGCTCTGCTCCTGGAGGATCACCCAGTCAAAGGGGGTGGTCGGGCTCACGAGGGCGGCGCTCCACGCCGAGCCCGCCGTATTGGCGAGCTCGAGGTGCTGGGTCCAGGTGTAGCCGGGCTCGGCGAGGCGAGTGACCTCGAGCGCCGCCATTTCGGGCGCCGTCCGCAGCAGCTCGGCCGAGCGCAGGTCGAGGTCGCCCACGAAGGTGTAGCTGTTGCCGACGAAGAGCAGTGAAGGTTCGGCCTGGGCGGCGGAGAGCAGGGCGAGGAGGAGCATCAGCCTTCCGGAGAGCGGAGATCGGGATGGGTGCCGCGAGCGCTCCGACGGTAGCCGATCGCGAGCCCGACGGTGGGGAGGAGGAAGAGGCCGATCGGCCCCGCGGCGTCCTGCCCGACGACGGGCACGAGCAGGAGGCCGATGAGGCCGATCACCACGAGGCCGACGAGGAGGGTGCCGAGCGCCGGCGGGCGCCGACCGAGGCCGACGAGCGCCGCGCCGCCGAGGCCGACGACGAGGGTGAGCGGGCTCCCCACGGCCCAGCCGAGGGTGGGCCCGACCCCCTCGAGCGCCGTGACCGACCAGAGGGCGAGCACGGCCGTGCCGAGTCCGCCCGCCAGGAGGCCCAGCAGCGCGAGGCCCCCGGCGAGCAAGGGCCGGGCCCACCGACCCCGGGCGCCGAGGCCGAACAGCCCCCCGAAGAGGCCGCCCAGGAGCCACAGGAGAGGGTCCCGCCGCGGCGCGCTCTCCGCGGCCATCCCCCGTGGGTTGTCCCGAAAGGAGCAGACCCGCCGGACCAGGGGGCGTTCGGGCGCCGAGGCGCGGGCCCGCCCCACCACCTCCATCATCCGGACCGGCAAGAACATGTTCTCCCACTCGGAGATCTCCGCCTCACCCCGCGCAGAGGCCATGAAGTGCCAGGCGAACCAAACAGGCCGGTCGGGGGCCAGGTGCCGCAGGACCTCCCCACGGATGGTGCGCCCCGGGACAGGGTCCCGCGGGGCGGCCGCTGAAAGAGCACCGTGCGTGGCGGTGTCGAGCAGATCGCGGAGCTGAGTGGCGCAGTTCTTGTCGAACCAGTGATAGGTGTAATTCCGATTCTCGGGCTTCGAGGCCTGCTCGAGGTAGCCCTTGAGTCGCTCGCTGTCCTCGGGGCCAATGTCGAGCTCCTGCCCGACGAGGCCGCGCTCCTCTCGTTCGTGACGGCGCAGCGTGAGGGACAGCGGCTCGGCGGCCATCCAATATTCGAGCGTGCCATTCAAGAACTTGGGGAGCAGCTCCGGGTCTTTGCCATTGAAGGCGCCCCAGTCGGCGACGATCGGCGCCGGGAGCGGGCCCCCGCTGAGCAGGAGGGCGCTGTGTCCGAAGGCGGAGAAGACAGACCCCCCCGGGGTCGAGGTGAGCAGGTAGATCCGATAGGCCTCTCCCGGCTCGGCGAGGGTGCAGGCCTCGGGCGGGCCGGCCGCCTGGGCCCGGGGGGCGAGGCCGCCGACGGCGACGGCGGCCACGAGCACGGCGACCGAGCGGAGGCGGAGCGCGCGGGGCCTCACTCGGCGCGGGCCTCGCGGCGCATCAGGGCGTCGACGGCGAGGCGGGCCCGCAAGCGTCCCCCGGCGATGGCCGCGATGGCGCCGGTGATCGGGAGATCGACCCCGTGGCGCCCAGCGAGGGTGAGCAGGGCCTGGGCCTCGAGGCTCACCCGCTCGTCCCGGCCCCCGTCCCGGCCGAGCCGCTCCCCCGCCTGCCGGTTCGGGTGGTCGGGGTGGCTGGCGCAGGCCACGAGATCGCCGATGCCCGCGAGGCCGGCGGGGGTGTGGTCGTCGCCGCCCAGCGCCGAGACGAGGCGGGCGGCCTCGGCGAGGCCGCGGGTGACCATCACAGCCTGGCCGCCGACCCCGAGCTGCAAGGCCTCCGAGATCCCCACCGCCACCGCGAGCACGCTCACCATCGCGCCGGAGAGCTCGACGCCGCGCAGATCTCGGGAGGTGTAGACCCGGCAGATGGGCGAGTGCAGCGCCGCCTGGCAGAGGCGGCTCACCTCGTCGAAGCGGCTCGCCGCCACCAGGGCCCCGGGGCGGCGGGCCAAGGCCTCGGCGGCGAGGGTGGGGCCGCCGAGCGTGCCCACCCGGAGGCAGGCGGACTCCTCGGAGACGACGTCGGTGAGCCAGCTCCCGCTCACCGGCTCGATGCCGCGCGCCGCCAGCACCACCTTGTCCCCCGGGCCGGGGCGGACCGCGCGCACGACCTCCCGCACGCTGGCCGGGGGGACCGCGAGCACGAGGAGGTCGACCTCTCGGGCCAGGGCGTGGAGGTTGGGCGTGCCGGGGAAGCCCGAGGGCGCCCGCCCCCGGTACCCGAAGCGGGGCTGGTGACCGGCCTCGGCGGTGAGGGTGGCCAGCGCCCGGCCCCAGGGGCCCGTGCCGATGATGCCGACGTTCATACGGCCCCCTTGCGGTCCGCCGGCTCGGTGACGACGCCCTCCAGAGCGTAGCCGACGAGCCGATTGCCATAGTAGAGCGCGAGGCGGGGGTCGACCAAGACCTCCGCCCCCCGCGGCTCCAGCGCCGGGCGCGTGTGGAAGGTGCTGAAGGTCGTGATGGCGCGGTCGAGCTGCGCCTCGGCGCCGCCCTCCCCGAGCGCCTCGTGCAGGGTGCCCGCGGCCACCTTGGCCCGAATCACCCGGAGCAGGCGGTCGATGGCCTCGAGGAGCCGCCGCCGGTCGAGGCGCCGCTCATCGGGGCTCGTGAGGCACAGCCGCCAGGTGTCCATTCGAGGGTGGAGGGCGCGGAGGAGGTTCCAGGCAGCGAAGGCGGCGACGTGTGTGCTCTGAACCGTATTGTCGCGGTGCCAAGCCTTGATCAGGTTTTGGGCGAGGACCTCGGTGTACACGTGGTCCCGCTGCTCGTCGCGCACCACGTTGCCGCGGCTGTCCGTCACATAGGCGCGGCGGTCGATGACGAGCCCGCTGCGATCGAGAGAGCGGCCCTCGTCGTCGACGGGGTTGCCGAGCAGGTCCATCGGCTGACCGAAGCGCACGTGCACCGCCGCGTCGAGGTTCAACACCCGCCGGGCGAAGTGGGCCACCGTGCGGGGCTGGCTGAACTCATCATCGGTGATGATGTAGCGGGCGCGGCCCTCCTCGGCGAGGGCGTCCTCGATCAGCGTCTCGGCCTCGAGCACGAGGGCCATCGAGAGCGTACACGGGACCACCAGGATCTCCGGGTTCGGGCGTCCGAGCTCGACCCCCTCCTGCCAGGCCGAGATGCCGGTGCCGAGGAGGCCCTTCTTGAGCTTCTTCTCGACGAGGCCGGACCGGGAGCGGGTGCCCCCCGGAAAGAAGAGCGAGTGGTTGCGCCGCCCCAGCGCGTCGACCGAGTAGGCCTTGAGCACGTCCTTGTAGAGGCTGTGCTTCTTCCTGCGGTCTACCGTGTAGGCCCCGAGCCGGCTCATGAAGGCGGCCATCACCGGGTTCTCGAAGAGGTTGAGCCCCGCGCCATAGAGGAAGGGCGGCAGGCCAGCGGCGTAGAGGGCGTAGCCGAGCAGCGGGCTGTCGAGGTTCGAGACGTGGGTGGGAGCCAGGATGAGGGTGTGGGTCTGGGCGAGGCGGGCGATGGCCTCGGTGGGGCCGTGCACCTTGATGCGGCTCGCCGGATCGAAGTCGGCCTCGACCAGCTCACGCGGCTCCACCGCGGTGAGGAGGCGGGTCAAGGCGGCCGGCAGCACCCGCGTGGCGAAGCGGTAGGTGCGCTGCGAGAAGCGGTTGTGGATCTCGTGGCCGTATCGCTCGACGAGCGAGTAGATGGCCCGCTCCCAGTCGGCTCGACCGCCGTGGGACGCGCGGGCGGCCTCCTCGATCGCCGCAGCCTCGGCGCGATCCTCGGGGCCGAGCTCACCCCGGGTCTGCTGGAAGCGCCGGCGCTCTTGGTAGACGGCGTCGGCGAGCAGGCCCTGGACCGTCTCATCGCTGCGCCCGGTCAGCTCCGCGCTGATCCGGCGGCGGAGCTCCGCGGCCACCGCCTCGGAGGAGGGCGCCTCGAAGATCGCGGCGGCGTCCTCGGGGGCCCCGGGGCTCCCTCGCTGGGCTCGGCTCCCTGCTCTCGGGGATCGGCTGCCGAACATGCTCCCTTCCTCCTTGGAACAGGCGCCGTATCGCCGACCCTCGCCCCCGGCGAGGCGGCGGGCGGCGGAAAGCCGAGGGCTGGCGCTGGACAGCGGCCCCGCGCTTGTTGCACACTGATCGCGCGCAGCGGACCTCTCCGGGGGCCGCTGGGTGGACGGGGGTGAAGCGTGATATGCGCTGCCCTCCGGCGGGGGCCCTCGGGCGCCCGGCCGATCGATCCCCTGTCAGCCCCGTTGACTCACCTGCCGTGGCGCCTCCGCGGTGGCCCTCCCGGAGTCTCCCCCCATGGTCGCCCGCGTCGGTCAGCACACCCTCCTCCTGGCCCTCACCGCGGGGGGTCTCGCCGGCTGCACCGGCCTCTCGGCCTACAATCGGGACACTGGCGTCCAGGGGCCGGCGCTCACGGTCTCGCCAGAGGGCGGGATCGACTTCGGCTACGTCAAGCAGGACTCTCCCCCGGCCGAGAAGGAGATCACGCTCAGCTCGGTGGGCTCCGAGAACGTGCGCATCATCGACATCTACCTCGATGACCTCAGCTCCACGGCCTTCTCGGTCTACAACTACTCCGAGCTCCCCCTGCCGAAGCCGCTCAAGCCGGGCGACGACTTCGTCTTCAAGGTCACCTTCGCGCCCTACGGGGTCGGCCCCTACTCGGGCACCCTCCAGGTGAAGCTCGATCCCGGCGATCAGGACTTCACCTACGAGGAGATCCCCCTCGAGGGACAGGGCTGCAACCCCCCCGCCGGGACGCCCTGCGAGTGAGGCTCGGCGCGGAGCCCTCGCGCCCGCCCATCGTCGGGTTCAGCCGGCGGGCTTGAGGCGGTAGACCACCCAGCCGCGCTTGTCGTAAACGCGCTCGAGCCCGGGGTGGTCGGTCTTCCCGAGCAGGGAGGCGAGCCCCGGATAGCTCCGCAGCACGCGGCCCTTGTCCACCACGAGGCCGCCGAGGCCGAGGCGACGCGCCTCCTGGACGACGATGTTCGGGTCCATCGCGCGGGGATCGCCGCGCAGGGCGCGGATGGGGACGCCTGCGCGGAGCCAGCCGTCCGGCCTCCGCTGATAGACCCAGGGGTCTGTCGTGAGGAAGGGCCCCTCGAGCGACGCGACGGCCGGCACCACCCGTTGGAGCTCCCGCTCGGCGTCGTCGAGGGCCCGCGCCGGGCCGAGGTGAACGACGAGCAGGCCGATGCCCGCGAGGCCGATGCCCGCGAGCCCGACGAGCGGCCGCGGGAGGCCGACCGCGCCCGCGAGCAGGGCCAGCGTGGCCGGTAGGACGAGGCGGGGGTTGGAGAAGGCGAGGCCGAAGGCGGAGAGGTGCAGCCCCGCCCAGAGGCCGAGCCCCCACCGGAGGCGGCGGACCGCGCGACGGCCCGGCCACAGCAGGCCGACGAGCCCGACGAGCGCGATGGGATCGACGGCCCGCACCGCACCTTGCAGGCCACTTGGCCAGCGGAGCAGCGTGTCCATCGACCACAGCGCGGTCGGGTGGCCAGCGGCGATGGCGAGGTTGTAGCTCTGATCGGGCCAGGGAGACTGCCCGGTGAGGAGGGCGAGCAGCCAGTGAGGGGCGGTGCTGAGCAGGAAGGCCCCCCCCGCCCGCAGGCGGCCGCCCGGGAGGGTGAGCAGCACCGCCGGCAGCGCCAGGACCCCGGTGTAGCGCAGGAGGCAGCCCGCGCCCGCCAGCGCCCCGGCCAGCGCGGGCTGCCGCCGGTGGGCCGCCGCAAGGGCCGCGAGCCCGCAGGCGGCCGCGGGGAGGTCGGTCCCCTCGGTGGCCGACCACTGGAGCAGCGCCGCCTGCCCGAGGCCCCAGAGCGCGAGGCCCGGGCCGCCGAGGACGCCGAGGGCAGAGACCGCGAGCAGCCCCGCGACCACGGACAGGAGCTTGCCGCCGAGCAGCACGTCGCCGGTGAGGCCGTGCAGGGCCGACAGGAGGGCCGGGTAGCCCCCCGGGTAGAGGGGCTCCACCCGCGCCCAGTCGACGGGCATCCGCTCCGCCCGCTCGGCGAAGAAGAGGAAGTCCACAAAGCGGAGCCCCGCGTGGGGCGCCGCTGCCGCGCCGAGCACCCCCGCGGCGGCAAAGAGGCCGGCGGCGTATGTCAGGCGGCGCTTCTGCGGCGCCATCATCGGCGGGGGCTGCTGCTCCCCACGCGCCGCGGCGGCTCGGGCGGCCCGTCCTCCTCGGGCTCCAAGCGCGCGAGGGCCTCCCAGGGGAAGGGCTCGCCACGGTCCTGCACCGCGGTCAGGGCGCGGATCTCCGGCAGGCCGACCACGTAGGTGCCCGCGTCATTGGCGAAGGTGAGCCGCAGCTTGCCGCCGCGGAGCGCGTGGCCGGTGAGCCAGACCTCGTGGTGGTCCATGAAGGCGGCGAAGCGGCGGAGCAGGGCCTCCTCTTCTCCCGGGATCCGCGGGCTCAAGCCGTCGAGCAGCCTCGACACCACCTGATCGTTCACGGCGCGCCCTCCTCCCCGCGAGGGTAACGCGGGGCGCCCCCGCCGGTGAGCGCCGGCCGCTGGAGCTCGAACTCGCGGATCAGGTTGTACAGGTGAGACCGAGTGAGGTCGAGGCGCCGCGCCGCCTCGGTCACGTTCCACTCGGCGGTCTCCAGCACCTCCGAGACGAGCCGCCGCTGGAAGGCGCGGGTGGCGGACTGGAACGACTCCACGGCGCCCACGGAGGCGGTGATCACGGGCCGCTGGTCGGGGAAGACGTGTCGCGACTCGACGGCCGCGCCCGGCTCGGCGGAGGCCCGAATGACCGCCGCCTCGAGGGCATGGGCGAGCTGCCGCACGTTGCCCGGCCAGTCCGCCATCTCCATCGCCGAGACACAGCCGGGCGAGAGGTGCAGGGGGCGGAGGCCGTGGCGCTGCACCACGAGCCCCACGACATGCTCGGCGAGCGGCCGAATGTCTGTCCGGCGCTCGGACAGGGCCGGCATGCGCAGGGGGAGCACGTGCAGCCGGTAATAGAGGTCCTCTCGGAAGCGCCGCTCGGCGACCGCCTTCTGAAGATCCACGCTCGTGGCGGCCAGCACCCGGATGTTGGCCTGTATCGCCTTGTTGGAGCCGAGCGCATAATAGGCCCTCGACTGGAGGAGCTGGAGCAGCTTCGCCTGCGTCGACAGGCCGAGCTCTCCGATCTCATCGAGGAAGAGCGTGCCCCCCTCGGCCGCCTCCACCTTGCCGGGCATCCGCCGGGTCGCGGTCGAGTGGGCCCCCGCCGCGGCGCCGAAGAGCTCGCTCTCGATCAGGTTCTCGGGGAGGGCGGCGCAGTTGAGCTCGACGAAGGGCTTGCCGGCGCGGGCGCTGTTGGCGGCGATCACCTCGGCCACCGCCGTCTTGCCGGTGCCGGAGGGCCCGGTGATCAGCACCGTGACGTCGAGGGGGGCCACGAGGGCCACCTGGCGCAGCACGTCGGCCATCGCGGCGCTGCGGCCGACCAGGGCGCCGGCCTTGACCTGTCGCCGCCAGGGGGCAGTGGGGTCGGGAGAGACCCGGTCGACGAGGCGGAGGCGCTCGGCCATCGGGGCGAGGTGGAGGGCAAAGGCCTCGACCAGCGCTCGGTCTTCGGGGTGAAAGGGGCCGTTCGGCCGACGCCCCTGGAGATAGACCACCCCGAGCCTGCCGATGGGGGCGCAGAGCACCGCCTCGATGCGGTGGGCCTGCACGCTGCGGTGGTCGCGGAAGCGAGGGTCGTCGAGGGCGGAGGTGGTGCTCACGGTGCGGCCCGAGGCGAGGGCCTGCTGGATGATGTGGCGCGAGACGCCGTCCCGGATGGCGCCGAGCTCCACGGCGTCCACGCCGTCGGCGAGGGACCAGCAGGACTCCCCCACCCCGCCGCCGCCGGGCTCCCGATCGATCTCGATGTAGACCTTCGCGGCGTGCGTGGCGCTGACGATGAGCGTGAGGGCCTCGCGAAGCAGGCCGTCTGGCGCCTCCTGGTGGGAGAGGTCCAAGAGGCGACGATAGAAGTCGCGCTCGGCGCGGAGGCGGCTCTGGACAGCGTCGGGGGAGGTCATGGCAGCCCGGGGTGGAGCCTGTGGATACCCGGTCGGCGCGGAGGGCGCATGGAGCCGCCCGGGTCAGGGCCGGGATAGGGCCCCCGCCCCGGAGGTGCCCCGTGCTCGCGCTCTACACCGCAGCAGCTCAATGGATGTGGGCCTGATGCGCTTCGTCCTCACCACGAGCCGCGGCACCGAGGAGGTGCTCGGCCGCGAGCTCCTCTCCCTGGGCCTCCCCAACCCCACGCTCGGCCGGGGCTTCGTCAGCCTCGAGGGGGGGCTCGAGGTCGGATATCGCGCCTGCCTGCACTCTCGCGTCGCCAGCCGGGTGCTCCTCACGCTCGGCCGCTTCCCCGCGACAGACGCCCGCGCCCTCTACGACGGCGTGCGGGAGCTCCCCTGGGAGGAGCACATCGACCCTCGGCGCACGATCGCCGTAGACTTCGTCGGCGGCTCCGAGCAGATCCGCCACAGCGTCTTCGGCGCCCAGCAGGTCAAGGACGCCATCTGCGACCGCCTCCGCGATCGCCGCGGCGCCCGCCCGAGCGTCGATCTCACCGACCCCGACGTGCGCGTCCACGTGCACCTCGGCCAGCCTGGGCCGATGATGGAGGAGCAGGCCACCGTCAGCATCGACCTCTCCGGCGAGGCCCTCCACTACCGCAGCGGCCGCAACACCGGCACCGCCTCGCTGAAGGAGACCCTCGCCGCGGCCCTGCTGTGGATGGTGGACTGGCCCACCCTCGCCGCCACGGGCGCCCCCTTTCAAGACCCCCTCTGCGGCTCGGGCACCCTCGTGCTCGAGGCGGCCGGGATGGCGCTCCAGCGCGCCCCTGGCCTCTCCCGTGTGCGCTGGGGCTTCTCCGGCTGGATGGGCCACGAGGACCGCCGCTGGCGGGAGCTCCAAGGGGAGGCCCAGGGGCGAGCCCTCCGCCGCGGCCCGCTCATGCGCGGCACCGACGCCGACCTCACGATGGTGGGCGTGGCCCGCAAGAACGCCGTCACCCTCGGCCTCGACGAGCACGTCGGCTTTCAGCAGCGCAGCGTCGCCGGGAGCCGCCCGCCGAGCGGCGCCGCCGCCGGCCTCCCCGGCCTCGTGGTGACGAACCCGCCCTACGGGGCGCGCCTCGGCGACCTCGAGGGTGCCCTCGCCGTGTCCCGGGAGCTCGGAGACACGCTGCGCCAGCACTTCCTCGGCTGGACCGCGGGCGTGCTCTGCGGGAGCCCCGAGCAGGCGGGCGCCCTCGGCCTCAAGCCGCGAAAGCGCCACGTGGTCTTCAACGGGCCGATCGAGTGCCGGCTGATCGAGCTCGCCATCTCCCCGCTGCCCCCCTCCGGCCTCGCGCCCGGCTGGCGGAGGCCGGTGTGATCGTCGTCCAGAAGTACGGTGGCTCCTCGGTCGCTGACGTGTCCCGCATCCGGGCCGTGGCCCAGCGGGTCGCCGAGACCGTGGCCCAGGGCCACCAGGTCGTGGTGGTCGTCTCAGCGATGGGCAACACGACCAACGAGCTCCTCGGCCTCGCCCGCGCGGTCAGCGCGCGCCCAGGCCGCCGGGAGCTCGACCTGCTCGTGAGCGTGGGCGAGCGGGTGAGCATGACCCTGCTCGCGATGGCCGTCGAGGACCTCGGCCTGCCGGCGGCCTCCTTCACGGGCTCTCAGTCGGGCATCATCACCGACGAGCACCACGTCTCGGCGCGGGTGATCGAGCTCCGGCCCCACCGCGTCCGCGCCGCCCTCGACTCCGGAAAGGTAGCCATCGTGGCTGGCTTTCAGGGCGTCAGCCGCGCAGGCGAGGTCACCACCCTCGGCCGCGGGGGCTCGGACACCACCGCCGTGGTGCTCGCCGCGGCCCTCGGGGCGGCCTGGTGTGAGATCTGCTCCGACGTGGACGGGGTCTACTCGGCTGACCCCCGCGTCGTCCCCGACGCCCAGCGCCTCTCCGAGCTCCCCCTCGACGCCGCCGTGGCCCTCGGGCGGGCGGGCTCCAAGGTGCTGCTCGCCGAGGCCGTCGAGCTCGCCCGCAGCCTCGGGGTGCGCCTCGACGCCGCCGCCACCGAGAAGGCCCCCGGCTCCGGCAGCCGCCTCCCGCCGGGGCCGGCCCCCGAGCGCCCGGTCGGCGTCGCCTTCGACGATCAGCTCGAGGAGCTGCTCCTCGACGGGGAGCCCGCGCCGGGCCTCGAGGGCGCCGCGCGCGGGTGGTGGACCGAGCCCGACGGTCTCCATGTCCTGATCGACCGCAGGAACCTGCATGACCGCGCCGCGCTCACCGCCGGGGCCCGCACCCTCGGCGCGGTGGCCACCGTCTCCGTGATCGGGCGGCGGCTGGTGGAGTCCCCCGCGGCGGCCCTCCAGGCCCGGGCGGCCCTCGGCGACATCCCCGTGCGGCGCTGGTGGGCCTTCGGCGAGACCTGGACCGCCCTCGTCCCGCTCCCCCGGCTCGGTGAGGCCCAGCGGTGCCTCCACGCCGCCCTCATCGACCCCGAGGCCGGGGCGGCGGGCCGCGCCACCGGATAGGGCCCGAGGGAGGTGCGACCTTGACTCTCCTCCTGCCCCTGCTCTTCGCTTGCTCGGCCCCGGGCTCGGGGGGTGGCGCCACGGGCAAGACCTCCGGGGCCCACGTGCTCCGCGCGACCGTGGACGATCCGCTCCCCGCCTATGCCCCCGCCGTCACGCTGCTCGCGCAGCTCAGCGCCGACGGCCCGATCACGGTCGGCGCCACCCTCTTGGACGCCGGCTGGGTTGACCTCGACGCCCCCGACGACGAGCGGCACGGCTTCCGCTACACGGTCCGCGACGCGGCCGGGGAGGCGCTGTACGCGCGCAGCACCTCGGGGCCGGTCATCGTGCGCGACTTCCTGGCCTCGTACAGCGAGCTCGCGGGCGCCGATCTCCTCGGCTCCCTGCCCATCCTCGGGCGTTTTGCCTTCCGTGTGCCCTTGCTGGACGGCGCGGCGACCGTCGACCTCGAGCTGCGCACCGCCCCCGGGGTCTACGAAGTGGTGGGCCAATACGACCTCTCCCTCCGCGAGGCCGACGACCTCGGCCTCTCCGAGGCCGTCACCGGCGTGACCCTCCTCCACGACTCCGGCCCGCCCGAGCGCCGCCTCGACATCGCGATCGTGGGCGACGGCTACACCGCGGACGAGCAGGGCCGCTGGGAGCGGGACGCCGCCGACCTCACCGACCAGATCCTCCGCACGCCCCCCTACGCAGACTTCGCCGACCGCATCAACATCCACCGCGTCGACGCGCCCAGCGCCGAGAGCGGCGTCTCTTACGACTGCGTGGGCGAGTGCCGGATGCGCGACACCGCGCTCGGCAGCGTCTTCCCCCTCGCCTTCGCCAACCAAGTGCTCGGGACGGACTACCGCGCCAACGCCATCTTCCAGCTCGACCAGTGGGCCGCGACCCGCGTGATGTCACACGCGCCCTGGGACTTCGTCCTCGTCATCGCCAACAGCGAGGCCGACGGCGGCTTCGGCCTGCACTACTCGACGGTCACCAACGGGCCGGCCGGCTGGCGCTCCACCGGGGTCCACGAGCTCAGCCACGTCGTCGGCCAGCTCGGCGACGAGTACACGGGCGACGTCTGCGTGCAGAGCCCAGCCCTCGGCCTGCCCGCCAACATCACCGACAGCCCCGACGCGCCGCCCTGGGCGGCCTGGGTGGAGTCCGACACGCCGCTCCCCACCCCGGCCACCGAGGCCTACGCCACCACCGTCGGGGCCTTCTCCCCCGCCTACAACTGCGACGACCTCTACAAGCCCTCCCAGGCCTGCATCATGGGCGACTACCCCGCCGGCGACTTCTGCCCAGTCTGTGGCGAGGCCCTGACGCGGCGCATCCTCCGCTACGTCGATCCCGCCGACGACGTCACCGTCACCGAGGAGGAGGGCGGAGGCCTGCGCTTCACGGTCGAGGGCCGGATGGCGGGCGTCACCCTCGCCTGGACCCTCGACGGCGAGCCCATCTCCGAGGGGTCGCCCGACGCCCTGGGCGAGGTGCTCGAGCTCCAGCCCGGCGCGCTCGCGGTGGGTGAGCACACGCTCGCGGTGGAGGCCTCACTCGAGACGGCCTGGCTGCGCAGCGACGGGGATGACCTCCGCGCTCGCTGGCAGTGGCGCGTGGTGGCCGAGCGCTGACCAGGCCTGGCGGCAGGCTCAGGCCCCGCAGCAGGCTCAAGCCCCGCAGATCGGCTCGCCCCGCAGCGCTGGACCGGCGGTGGTGAGCAGGTTGGCCGCGAAGGCCGCCACGGTGATCGCCGCCAGGGCGAGGGCCAGGAGCTGCACCCCGCGCCCCTCGAAGCGCCCCTCGTGGGACGGCAGGAAGCGAGCCACCAGCGCGCCCGCCGCGAGGCCCCCGAGGTGGGCGGTGTTGTTGATGCCGGGGAAGAGCAGCCCCCAAGCGAGGGTGCTCACAGCCCAGCCGACCATCTGACCCGACAGGTTCTTGCCGAGGGTGCCGCCCCGCCGCTTGCCGAAGACCAGCAGCGCGCCGAGCAGCCCGAAGACCCCCGCCGAGGCGCCGAGGGTGGGCATCCCCCACAGCACATTGGAGAGCAGGAAGCCGCCCACCCCCGACAGGGTGAAGACCACGAAGAGCCGCGCCGGGCCCAGGAGCTCGGTGACCATCCCGCCCAGGCTGCGCAGCCACATCAGGTTGAACAGGATGTGGAGCACGCTGCCGTGCAGGTAATTGGCGGTGAACACGGTCCAGACGTGGCCGCAGCGCCAGGCCTCGCCGCCGGTCAGGCCGAGCATCAGGAGCGGCCCCTGTCCTGGGCTCAGCAGGTTGAAGAGGCCGCCGCCGCGGTTCTGCAGGGTCTCGGGAGAGAGCACCATCGAGACGAGGTAGAGCGCGACGCAGAGGCCGCTCAGGATCCGCGTGAGATCGAGGTCGCGGAAGATGCCCTGCAGCGTGGGCGCGGCCCCCCAAAGCGTAGGCTGGGCGGCCTTACAATAGGGGCAGGCGGTCTCGGCGGCGGAGATGAGCTGGCGACAGCTCGAGCAGAGGACCGCGCTCTTCTTCTGCGCCATCAGCGGCGTCGGCGGGAGCGGAGGCCCACCAGGACCGCGAGGACCGCGAGGCCGAAGGGCACGAGCGGCCCGCGGGACGGGCGGCCGGGGACACTCGAGCAGCCCTTGCCCTCCGGCGCCTCCCCCACGCGGGTGCCGGCCTCGGGATCGACCACGACCACATCCACGACGTCGGGGGCGGAGCTGCCGGTCGCGGTGCTCACCACGAGGGAGACCGAGACGGTGCCCGGGTCCTTCACCTTGAACTGCGGCGTGGGGGTGTCCACGCCCGACAGCTCGACCTCGGGGCCCCCCACCTGGCTCCACAGCCAGCGGGTGATGGGGGCACCCGAGGGGTCATAGGAGGCGGAGCCGTCGAGCTGCACGGTGTCGTCGGGGTAGGCGAGCAGGGGCAGGCCGGCGAGGGCGACCGGGAGCTCCACCTCTCCCGACCCGGTGTCTCCCGTGTCGAGGGCGCCCGTGTCTGCGAAGGCCCCCTCCGGCAGGCCGATGCCGAGGGCGCCGAGGAGGACCAACCCTTGCCAGGGCGGCGAGGCGGAGCGGCGCGCCGCTGGACGGGCAGCGCAGCTCGGAGGCGGAGAGGAGCGGCGTTCGATCATGACGACGGAGGGTAACCGCTGCCCTCGGCGGTCGCATGGGTCGCCTCGTCCACCCCGCCGTCCACCCCTGCCGTCCGGCCCGCAGAGGGCTGCGTGACAGGCCTGCAATAGCCGCATAGCCACGGCGTAGCGTGTTGCGCCCGCTTCGGGCGCACAGTAGCTTTGCCGAACCCCGGCGCGACGCGTGGCGGCAGGAGTAGCAGATGGCGGGCTTGTTCGAACGGCTGGGTCAGGTTTGGAAGGGCTTCATCGGCCTTTGGATCTCCGGCGTGGAGGCCAAGAACCCCGAGGCCGTCTACGAAGGCGCGATCGAGGAGCGCATCAAGAAGCACGGCGAGCTGAAGAAGGCCGTCAGCGGCATCGTGTACCTGCGCAACAAGATCCAGTCCGAGCTCGAGGCGAAGGAGAAAGACTACAAGGAGGTCTGCCTCTCGCTGCCCATCGCCGTCGAAGAGGGCGAAGACGAGGCCGCGCTTGTGCTCATCCAGAAGAAGGAGGAGCTCGAGGGCCAGATCACCAACTTGAAAGCCGAGCTCGACAAGATCAGCACCCAGGCGGAGGAGTCCAAGAAGGGGCTGCTCACCTTCCAGGGCGAGATCGAGAAGCTCAAGCGCGAGAAAGAGTCGATGCTCGCCAAGAAGGCGAACGCCGAGGCCCGGATCAAGATCCAGGAGTCCCTCGACGGCCTCAGCACCGACGCCGACATCAAGGCCCTCGAGAACGTGCGCGAGAGCATCCACAAGAAGGCCGCTGAGGCCGACGTGACCTCCGAGATCAAGGGCGAGTCCCTCGACGCCAAGCTGGCGAAGATCCGCGCCAAGACGGCCAACGCTGGCGCCAAGTCCCAGCTCGAAGAGATGAAGCGCCAGATGGCCGCGAAGAAAGAAGCCGCCGGTCAAGCCGCCGCCGCAGAGTCCGTGAAGAAGACCATGTGACGGAGGAGCGGAGCAGGCGGATGGATCACGTGCCTCGTCGCCTCGCCCGCTGGTGGCGATCTCTGGATGACCGTGGGCGGGTGCACAGCACCGCCCTCGGGCTCGTAGGCTTGGGCTACATCGCCCACTACCTCGTCTACTGTGTGCCCCAGCCCTTCTTCATCGAGGACGCGGGCATCTCCTTCGCCTACGCGCGCAACGTCGTAGACGGTGAGGGCTTCGCCACCTACCCAGGCGGGGAGCGGGTCGAGGGCTTCTCGAACGCGCTGTGGACCTTCCTCTGCGCGATCTTCTACGCCCTCGGGGTCTCCCCCTGGACGAGCGCCAAGATCATGGGCGCGGTCTTCGGCGTGCTCACGCTGCCCCTGGTCTACGACCTCACACGACGGGCCCGCCCGGGGCTGCCCGTCGACGTCGCGCTGCTGCCGCCCCTGATGCTCGCCGCCTCCCCCCAGTTCGTCATCTGGAACGCCAGCGGCCTCGAGAACTCGCTGTTCTGCCTGCTGCTCGCCGCCGGGATGCGCGGCGTGGTGGCGGAGCTCGACGACGCCTCCGCGGGGGCCCCCGCCGTAAAGGGGCCGCCCCGCTCCGCGCTCTGGCTGTCCCTGCTCTGTATGACCCGCCCGGAGGGCCCGGCCTACGCCGCCATCGGGGCCTTGGGCGTGACGCTGGGCAACGTCCATCAGCGACGCTGGCGGCCGATCCTCGCCTGGTTCCTCACCTTCCTCTTGCCCACCGCCCTCTTCCACGCCTGGCGCTACTCGTACTTCGGCTGGCCCTTCCCGAACACGTACTACGCCAAGAAGGTCGATGGCGGCGGGGTCTTCAAGCCCTGGAACTGGACAGGCGGCGGCTGGAAGTACATCAACAACTACTTCAAGGCGCACGGGGTCGTCTACGTCCTGCCCCTGCTCGGGATCGCCACCCTCGGCCTCTCGCGCTGGCGGAAGTGGCTGCTCGTCCCCCTCTGCCTCGTGCTCGGCGTGCTGCTCTTCTGGGACGGTCGGGAGTATATCGGCGTCCCGCCAGCCTGGTTCCGCGACGTGCAGCGGCTCTGGGTCAACGCCCGCGTCTGGAGCATCGGCGGCGCGGTGGTGCTGCTCGGCCTCTCGATCTTTGGCCGCCCGGGCTGGCTCGCCCGCTGCCTCTTGTGGGCCAGCGCCTCCTTCGCCGTGTTCTTCGCCCTGTACTCAGGCGGCGACTGGATGAAGGCTCACCGCTGGTTCAACCACGTCTCGGTGAGCCTCTTCCCGCTCCTGGCCCTCGGCCTCGGCGAGCTCATCGACCTCTTCCTCCTGCCCCGCCCGGAGGCCGATGCCACGACCATCGACCGCCGGCCGCTGTGGCGCCTCCTCGCCTTCGCCCCGGTCGCGCTCACCTGGGTGGGGGTCGAGGCCTGGCGGAGCAGCGAATTCGCCCAAGCCCCCGAGACCGCGGTCCGCGATGTCCACCGCCGGGTCACCTACATGACCTGGGTGCAAGAGCGCCTCGACGTCGACCACGTCACGCTGCTCGACGTCGACATGGGCGCCCACATGTACTTCTCGGGCTGGGACATCGTCGATCTGGCCGGCCTCGTCGATGTCACCATGGCGCGACACCAGAAGGACTTCAGCCGCGAGTTCATGGAGGACTACGTCTTCGGCGAGCGGAACCCCGAGTTCGCCCACGTCCACTCCGGCTGGGCCAAGACGAGCAAGATCCCGCAGCTCAAGGTCTGGAAGGAGCGCTACATCGAGATCCCCGGCTTCCCGAGCGGCGGCCGGCAGCTCCATGTCGGCAACCACATCCGCAAGGACCTCCTCGCCCTCCCCGACACCTCCCCCCTCGGCCCCGAGGCCGCGCGCTTCGAGCAGGGCCTCCGGCTGCTCTCGATCACCGCGCCCGCCCCCGAGGTCGCGCCCGGCGGGCAGCTCTTCCTCGACACCGCCTGGAAGACCAACCCGCGCAAGGCCGGCTTCCGGATCCTCGCCTTCCTCGATGACGGGCAGGGCCACCAGGCCTCTGCCGCGCTCGCCCCCGGCTACGACTGGTACAAGCCCGACGAGTGGAAGCCCGACGAGAAGGTGCTCGGCCGCTACCGCCTCAACGTCCCCACCACCTTGCCGGAGGGTGAGTACGACGTGGGCATCGTGCTCCTCGACGAGGCCACCGGTGAGGTCATCGAACACGTCGGCCGTGGCCCCGAGCCCGAGGCCCCGCCTGCGCCCCTGCCCCTCGCCACCGACAGCTTCCCCGAGGCCGCGCCCCCGGCGGTCGAGGCCGCGCCCCCGGCGGTCCAGCTCCCGCCCGTCGAATTCCGATACCTGCCCGGAGAGCTCATCACCGGGCTCCGCGTGAAGATCGTCAGCCGCGAGGCCGCCCACGCCGCCGCTGAGGCCGACCTCTCCAACGCCCTCGAGCTCGCCCAAGACCCCTCCCTCTGCGGGGCGGCCTGGGGCCAATGGAAGAACGCCACCCGCCATGTCTCTCGAGACGAAGACTGGCAGACGGCCGGCCTCCCCAGGGTGAAGCGCGCGATCGCCGGCTGTTACCTCGCCGCCGCCGAGGCGACCGCCGATCGCCGCACGCAGACCGACGCCCTCATCACGGCGCGCTCCTGGGATCACCACCACCCCGAGATAGCGGGCCCCTCCGCCGCCCTCGCCGACACATACGAGGCCGAGGGAGATCAGGCCGCCGCCGAGGGTGACGCCCAGGCCGCCTACACCGCCTACGCCACGGTGATGCGCCTCGATCCGAGCCGCGCCACCGTCCGCAAGCGCGCCGAGGCGGCCCGCGACGAGCGCCTCGCCGCCCTCCAGCGGAGCCGCCCCGCCCGCTCCGAGCGGATCGAGAGAGCCGACAAGGCCAACAAGATCGACAAGGAAGAGGAGGCGGACGAGGCCGGCGGCGACGAGGCGGAGGCGGGCGCTGGCGGTGACGGCGCCTGAAGCCGGACGCGGCACGCCCTCCCGCCGGTGTAGACTCCCCCCTCGATGCCTCCTGCCGTCACACCGCCCCCCCTCCCCGGCGACCGGGTAGGCGCCTACGCGCTCGCCGAGATGCTCGGCGTCGGCGGCATGGCGACGGTGTACCGGGCCGAGAGCGCCGAGCACGGGGTGGTCGCGCTCAAGATCCTGCACCCCGGCAAGGCCGACACCGAGGAGGAGCGAAGGTTCAAGCGAGAATTCCTTACCCTCCGCGACTTGGACCACCCCGGTATCGTGCGGGTGATCGAGGCCGGCCGCCACGGGGCCTACCCCTGGATCGCGATGGAGTACGTCGACGGGACCGACCTCGGCACCGTGCTCGACGGCTGGAAGTCAGACCCTCCCGCCGGACGATTCGCTAAGGTCGAGGCCATCTTCCGCGCGCTCACGGCCGCCCTCGCGTATGTCCACGAGCGGGGCCTGATCCACCGCGACCTCAAGCCGAGCAACGTGCTCGTCACCGCCGACGGTCGCCCCAAGCTCACCGACTTCGGCGTCGTCAAGGCCCAGGGCGGCATGTTCAGCACGCAGCTCACGATGGCCGGCCGCCTCGTGGGCACCGTCGCCTTCATGGCCCCCGAGCAGATCATGGCGGAGGGGGTCGATGCCCGCGCAGACCTCTACAGCCTCGGCGCCTGCCTCTACCTCATGCTCACCGGCGAGCGGCCCATCGTGGCCGACAACATCGCCGGCTACCTCGCGCGCCACCTCACGCACACGCCCAAGGCGCCCTCCGAGATCGATCCCCGGGTGCCCGCCCACCTCGAGCGCATCGCGATGCGGCTGCTGCGAAAGGACGCATCCCAGCGCTATGCTAGCGCCCGCCAGGTGCTCGCCGCCCTCGATCAGGAGGAGCGCCCAGAGCGGTCGCCGCTGCACGGCCGAGAGGCGGAGCTGGTGCGCCTGCTGGGGCGGATCGAGGGCCTGCCCACGCTGGGGGGCGGCGTGATCGTGCTCGAGGGCGACCCCGGCGTCGGCCGCTCCTCCCTCCTCGCCGAGCTGGTCGATCAAGCCCGCCAGAGCGGCCACGACGTGGCCTCCAGCGCCGCCGACGCCGGGGTGATTGACCGCCTCGCCGCCCAGGTGCCCGTCGCCGCCGACCTCCCCAACCAGAGCGGCGCCGCCCTGCTGAGCGCCCGCACCCGCGGCCGCCCCTGGACCCTCGTGGTCGATGACCTCGATCGGGTGGGCGGCGCCGACCGCGACGCCCTCACCGAGCTCGTCCGGCAGGCCGTCGCCATCGAGGGGGAGCCCCTGCTCGTGATCACGGCGGTGGCGAGCCGTGAGGGCGACGTCGCCGCCTTTTGCACCGGCGCCGCCACCGGCCTCTCCCCCGACGTGCTGGAGCTCGGCCCGCTGGACCGCAAGTCCGTCATCGCCCTCGTGCGCGACCGGGGCGTCGGCGGCGCGGCCGGGGTCACCCTCGGGGCCCGGCTCCACGACGAGCTCGGCGGACTCCCCGGGCTCGTGGTCGAGCACATCGCCGCCCTCATCCGCGCGGGCTGGCTCGTCCGGGATGAAGACGAACAGGGCCTCCGCGCCACCCGCGGCCTCGACGCCCTGCGCGAGGAGCCCCTTCCGGTGCCCGATCGGGTGCTCCACGAGGAGGCGGCGCGCCTCGTCGGCCTCGACCCCGACAGCCGCAAGATCTGGGACGCCGTCGTCGTCCTCGCGATGGAGGTCACCGCTGATCTCATCGCCGACACCGCCGGCCTCGACATGGGCACGGTCGAACGCTCGGTCGCCCTGCTCGGAGAGGAGGGCCTCGTGCGCACCTGGGTGGAGGGTGTCCAAGAGCTCGTCGCGCTCGGCCGCCCCGGTCAGCGCGAGCTCTTCTACGGCCTGATCGAGCCCGAGCAGCGCATCGCCCTCCACCGCGGCGCCGCGGCCGCGCTCCGCCGGCGAGCCCGACGGCGCGCCGGGGCGTGGTCCGAGCTCATCGCGCACCACCTCCAGCGCGGCGGGCAGGTGGCCGAGGCCTGGCCCCTGCTGATCGACGCCACCCGCCGAAAGCTGCGCACAGACGAGGTCCCCGAGGCCCACCGCCTGCTCCGACAGGCCCTTGACGCCGGGCCCGCCGCCGAGCCCCGCCTCCCGCCCGTGGAGGCCCGCAAGCTCCGCGGTCAGCTCCACGCCCTGGAGGGGGAGGTCCTCGAGCGTTCCGGCGAGCTCACAGGCGCCTTGGGCTCGTGGGAGCGGGCCTTCGACTGGGCCAGCGGCGAAGGAGACGCCGAGGGCATGACGCGCGCCCAGGCAGGCATCGGCCTCGTCCGCGCCGCCCGAGGCGACGGCGACGGCGCCGTGGCGGCCCTCGACCCCACCATCACCGCGCTGCCGCCCGGCGACCCCCTCTGGCCGCGGGTCGCCGTCACCCTCATGCTGGCGCGCCTCCACCGCGGGCAGCTCGCGGGGGCCCGTGACCTGCTCGACGCCCTCGAGCGGCTGGGCGAGCAGACCGGCAGCCGGGCCCTGCAGGCCGACGCCGCGCTCGGGAGGGCCGCCGCCGCGCAGATCGAGGGAGACCTCGCCCAGGCCCGCAACATCCTCGAGGCCGCCGAGGACCGCCTCCGGGAGCAGACCGGCGGAGCCCCCCTCGGCCGCCTGCTCATCCACCAGGCTGACCTCGCGCTCGTCGACGGTCGGCTGGTGGAGGCCGCCGAGCGCGCCGGCGAGGCCGAGCGGCTCCTCCGCGCGGCCGGCGCCCCGACCTGGGCGCTGCGCGGCCTCGCCATCTCCGTCGAGGCCCACGCTTTGCGCGGCGACCGCGACGAGGCCAGCCGCAGCGCCGAGCTGGCCACCTACGGCGCCCGCCCCTTCGCGCAGGCCTCGATGAACGGCCAGGAGCTGCTCGCCGTGGTCCTCGTCGCCCGGGCCCTCTGCCTCGCCGACCGCCCCGACGAGGCCGCCGGGCTGCTGCGGGAGCCCCCCGGGGTCGGGCGCATGCTGCTCGAAGACCCGCTCACCGCCCACGCCGCGGTGCGCGCGCGGGCCCTCTCCGCCTCCGACCCCCGCCGTGCCATCAAGGCCGCACAGTCGGCCCTCTTCCGGCCCCCGGCGCCGCTGCCCGCCTTCGCGGCGCGGGCCTCGCTCGACCTCGGTCAGGCCCTCCGCAAGGCGGGAGATCCGGCCGCGGTCTCGGTCTCCCGGGACGCCCTCCACCGGACCACCCTCCCCGGGCTGCGGCAGCTCCGCCTCGAGGCCCTGAGGCTCGCCCTCCGCTTCGAGGCTGATCCCGCCTGGCGCGCCGAGGCCGACGCCCTGAAGCTCGAGCTCGGGCGAGGCGCCTGAGGCCCGACGGCGCCCTCGCTCAGGCGCCGCGGCCCATCCGGACGACCTCGTCGAAGTGGGCGACCTCCACGGGCTGAACGGACAGGCGCATCCCCTTCTTGGTCACCATCATCCCCTCGAGGGCGGGGGTGGCCTTCAAGGTCACGAGGCTCACCACGGCGGGGAAGCGCTCGACGAAGCTGAGGTCGACCAGCACCCAGCGCGGGTTCTCAGGGGAGGCCTTCGGATCGAAGTAGGGGGACTCGGGGTCCCATCCGTCGGGGTCGGGGTAGGCCTCGCGAGAGACCCGCGCCACGCCCGCGGCCCCGGTGGGCTCGGCGTTCGAGTGGTAGAAGATCACCAGGTCGCCGACCTTCATGTCGTCGCGCATCGAGTTTCGCGCTTGGTAATTCCGAACGCCCTCCCAATGCGTGGTGCCCACGCGGGCGAGGTCGTCGATCGAGAAGACGCTGGGCTCGCTCTTCATCAGCCAGGTTCGGGCCACCGGACACCTCTGTGGGGGGGCGCGCCCTAACCCGAGCGCCTCCCCCCGGTCAGTGTCCTCTCCGTCAGTGTCCCGCTGGTCAGTGGCGTCGGCGGGGCGCCGACAGATAGGCTCCTCTGCGGAGGCCGTCTTGCGCATCACCTTCCTCGGCTCGGGCGGAGCCTTCACCGACTACCGCGTGAACTACCACAACAACGCGCTGGTCGACACCGAAGAGGGCCCCGTCCTGCTCGACTGCGGCACCACCGCCGCCCAGAGCCTGCGGGAGCTCGGCGTCCACGCCACGGCCCTGCGCGCCATCCTCTTCACCCACCTCCACGCCGATCACGCGAGCCCCGAGCAGCTCATCTGGGAGCGGATGTACCTGCCGCCCCACCCCGGCGAGGGGCCCGCCTTCGCGCACACCGAGCTCGTCGGCCCGGAAGACCTGATCGACCCGCTCTGCCGCTCCCTCGAGCCCTTCCTCGACCCCTTCTCCGACCCCCACGGAGAGGCCCGCAGCGGGGCCATCGAGGCCCTGCTCCGCCGCCACCGCACGCAGGAGACCGAGATCGGCGGTGTCCGCTTCCGGTGGTTCCGCGTCCCCCACGTCGTCGGCGCCCACGTCGACAAGGCCGCCTACGGCATCGAGATCCGCGACCGCCACCGCAGGGTCTGGTGGAGCGGGGACACCACCTTCTCCCCCGGCTGGATCGCCGAGGCCGCCGAGGCCGACCGCATCTTCCACGAGTGCATGTTCGCGCGGCCCTTCCGCGGCACCGTCCACACCCACTTCGCCGAGCTCTGCACGCTCCCCGCGTCTCTGCGCGGGCAGGTCACCCTCATGCACCACACCGCCGTGCCGGAGGGCCAGGAGCTCACCGGCTTCGCAGGGGCGGCGCGGCGGCATGAGGTCTTCGACCTCGGCTGAGCCCACGCCGACCCCCAGGGCCGCCACCCCGTCCACCCAGCCATCAGCCAGAGGAGAGGGTCTCGGCCCGCGCCGCCTCCTCGACCCGACCGAGGCCCCGGAGCTGCGAGGCGGCGAGGCGCCAGGCGCGGCGGGCGTGGGACTTGTCCTCGATGGCGGAGGAGAGCTCGCCCACCCGCTCGGCGAGGAGGGCGAGCTCGATGTCGACCCGATCGGAGTCGCGGAGGCTCTGCCGCGCCGCGTCGAGGTGCCGGTCGAGGGCAGGCCGATCGTGGAGCCCGGCGGCGCAGGCGGCGAGCCCGAGCTGGGCGCCGGCCTCTAGGACCGGGGAGGCGCCGCCGGCCACGCGGTCGAGCAGGGGGACGAGCAGCCGGCGAGCCTGGCGCCAGTCGCCTCGGCCCACCTCGACGAGGGCCTCGCCCAGCTCTGCGTCGAGGAGGCCGGGCAGGCCGAGGGCGTCGACGATGCGCCGCCCCGCCGAGTAGCGGGCGAGCGCCGGCTCGAGGCTCCCGCCGTGGCGGAGCTGATCTCCGGCGAGCGCGTGGGCCTCCGCCACCCCAAGCCAGGCGCCTGCGGACTCGAAGTGGTGCATCGCGGCCTCGAGGCGGCGCGCGGCGACGTCGCTGTCGCCCTCCAAGGCGGCGAGGCGCGAGAGGCCGAGCCAGCAGTGGGCCACGCCGACCGGATCGCGGGCCTCCTCCCAGAGGGGTCGGGCCTCGGCGAGCTCGTCGGCGGCCCCCTCCCAGTCCCCCTGCTCGAGGGCGAGGCGGGCGGCCTCCATGCGCACCCGGGCTCGGAGCCAGGCGGGACCGCCCCGCTCGAGCAGGGCCTCCGCCTCGATCAGCCGCTTGCGGGTGAGCTCGGGCTCCCGCTCGGCGCGCTGGGCCCGGACGCGGAGGACGAGCGAGAGCGCGAGGAGGTTCGACCAACCGAAGCGCCGGGAGGTGGCCTCGGTGCGCGCGATGAGCGGCCAGGCCTGCTCGGAGGCCCCCTCGAGGGTGCGCGCCTCGGCGCGGAGGGCCCAGAGCCAGGCGCGGCGCACGGCCTCGGGGCCGTCCCCGGCGACGTCGATGGCCCGCTCGAGCCGATCGGTCAGCTCGAGGGCCGCGCGGAGGAGGCCCCCGGCGAGCGAGCTGCGCACGAGGCCCACCGCCGTCTCGAAGACCTTGTCGACCTCGCCGGCGGCGAGGCGGTGTCGGAAGGGGCGGGCCCGGCGAGCCGGGTGTTTGTCCTCGGGCAGGCTCTCGAGGTAGCGGGCCACCGCCCTGTGATGGCTCGCGAGGCGGCCTCCGCGCGCCGCCCGGTGGATGATCGCCCGCACCAAGAGCCCGTGGCTGAAGCGCCAGGCGCCGGGCGCGGCGCGGGGGATCGGCTGGGCGAGGCCCTCGTGGAACAGGAGGTCGACGAGGCCAGGGTCGATGTTCGCGCGCTCCTTGGCGCAGATCTCCCGCCACTCCCGCGCGTCCACGAGGCCGCCGAGCACGGCCGCGATCTCGACCGCGTCACTCGAGCCGGGGGCGACCTCGTCGAGCAGGTGATGGAGGCGCCGCTGCCAGATGACGTCGACGTCGGAGGGCAGCGCCGACACCTCGTCGGTGAGCGCGACCTCCCCGCGGGCCGGCCGGCGGAGGCCCCCGGTCGCTCGGAGCTGCGCGTGCACCTCGTGGAGGTAGAGCGGGCTGCCGAGCGAGGCCTCGGCGAGGCGGGTCGCGGCGGAGGGCAGGAAGTGGAGCTGGTCCTCGAGGAGGGCCCGCCGCTCGGTCATCCCGAGGGGGCCGAGCGTGACGAGCCCGCAGTGCGGCCGCTCGAGGAGGCGGCGGAGGCGGGCCTCCTCGGCGGGGCGCCGGGGGACGAGGTCGGAGCGCACGGTGAGCACGAGCAGGACGGGCAGGCTCGTGGTCTGCGGCGACGAGAGCAGGTGGTCGGCGAGCGCCAGGGCGTCCTGGCTCCAGTGGGCCTCGTCGAGCCGCAGGATGACCGGCTTCTCTCGGGAGAGGCGCTCCAGCAGGCCTTGGAGGACCTCGGCCTGCTCCACCGGGCTGGCCGGCACCCGCCCGGAGCCGTCCTCCACCCAGACCGCAACGAAGCGGCGGACGAACTCCGCGTCGACCCCGAGGTCTTGGAGGCGGGTCTCGGCGCGGATGCGGGAGAGGGGCGGCACCATCCCGTCGCAGCCGAGGAAGCGGGCCATCATCCCGCCGAGACCGTGGCCCCGCGTCGAGAAGGGCCCGTGCCAGGCGACGAGGGACCAGGCGAGGCCGAGCTCGTCGGCCCCCGTGGACAGCGCGCTCGCGAGGGCGTCGCGACCGACCCCGGGGGGGCCCGAGAGCACCACGGCGCGGGGGCGGCCCTCCGCCCGTACGCGCCGGAGCGCGGAGTCGAGGAGCTCCCGCTCAGCGCCCCGGCCGACGAGGGGCCAGGGATCGGGGGCGCCATCAAAGTTGAGGTAGCGAGCGGCGTTCGACGCATCCTCGACGGGGGCCTCGGAGGGGACGCCGGTGAGGGCCTCCCAGGCGAGACGGGCGTCCGCGGAGTGGGTGAAGGGGCGCGCGCGGCCCACGCCGCGGAGGCCGGCGATCCAGTCGTCCACGCCGGGCGGACGCGGGGCGGGCACCAGCGCGGAGACGAGCACCGCCACCGAGGCGAGGTCGGTGACCACCGGGCCGTGGAGGCTGGCCAGATCGCTGCTCTCGTGGACCAGCGCATCGATGCGGTCCATCCCCATGTCACAGAGCCGGGCCGCCCCTCCCGGGGTGGAGCACCGCAGGTTCCGCGCCCGCACCGCGCCGTGGCGATACCCGCGGGCGTGCAGGTGGGCGAGGGCCCGCAACAGGCTGGAGACGATCGGCACCACATCCGCAAAGGCGAGGCGCTGGCTGGAGAGGGCGGGCCCCTCCAGCCACTCCGACGCCAGCCAGAGGGACCCCACCGGGAAGGGCGTAAGCCCCTCCTCCGAGCGCTGGATCGCCCCCGCCCGATAGACGGCCGCCACGTTGGGGTGCCGGAGCCCTGCGGCCTGGCGGGCCTCTCGCCACCAGGCGAGGCGGAGGCCGTGGTCGCCGTTCACGGGCTCCGAGAGGACCCGCAGGGCGACCGGGCGATCGGTCTCGAGGTGGGTCGCGCGGTAGACCGTCCCCAGGCGACCGCTCCCCACACGGTGCTGGACCCCGCACAGGGAGGTGAGCAGCGGCGAAGAGGGAAGGATGGGCATCCGGCGCATCATACGCTGAGGGAGAGCGCTCGAACGAGGGCCAGCAGCTCACCGAGGGGACGCGGACCCGAGAGCGCGGGCCGCTGGAGGCCAGCTCGACCCGCCGCGTCGAGCAGGGCCGCCGCGTGACCAGACCAGTCTCCGTGCAGGTGATCCGGGCTCCCTTGCAGCCGAATGTAGGGGGCCCCGAGCGACCCGAGCAGCCCGACCGGCTCGAGGCCGACCCAGGCCGCGTCGTCAAAGGGGGAGCGCGCGGCGAGCGTCAGCGGGGCGCCAGCTCCCGGAGGCGGCACGAGGCTGAACCGATCGGAGGGGCCCTCCGCGTCGAGCAGGGCGTCGGGCCGATCGCCCGCTGCGGCGGCCCGCAGCACCGGCAGGAGCCCGCTCGACCAGGAGAGCGCGAACACCGGGCGCCCCTCCTCGCGGGCGCGGGCGAGCATGGCGCGCCAATCCTCGACATGCGCGGGGCTCCCCGGCGTGGCCGGGCCGGGCGGGCCGAGCGCGGCGCTGTCGCCGGTGCCGGATCGATCGTAGAGCCACAGCGCCACGCCGACCTCCGCGAGCGCGTCGTCGTCGAGGCCGAAGGGACGCAGGCCGACGGCGCGCCCCCCGTGGGGCCCCGCGTGCGAGGCCAGCACGATCGCGCGGGGCCGCGGCGGCCCGATCCGCGAGGCGCAGAGCCCCCGCTCGCCGACGGGCACATAGACCCGATCGAGGCGGCGGGGTGGGGAGCGCCGCCACCGCCGCCCGCGCAGCCAGCCTGCGCCCCGTCCGAGGGCGCGGGCGAGCCAGAGGGCGGGATCTCCAAGCGGGATCGGACGCGGCCCCGCGCCCTGGACCCGGGCCGCCTCCGCCGAGGGGACCGCCCCTCGAGAGAAGAGCCTCTCCAGGGCCCGCAAAGCGCCGGGACGAGGGCGGAGGGAGCCCGGCGGACAGAGGTCATGCTCATGGAAGGTGAGCCCGAAGTAGGCGGCGCCGAGCTCGGCGGCCCGATCCTCGATCTCGTGCAGCCGATCAACCTTCTCGGGGCACAGGCCCGCCTGCTCACCCTCCCCCTCGAAGAGCCCCCAGTCCTCGGGGCGGACGGTCGGGGCCATCACCGCGAGCCCCCCCTCGACTCGGACCTGCCGGCCCTCACCGGGCCAGGCGGGGGAGGGCCCGTGGTCGGTGACGAGGCGGAGGCCATGGGCGGAGGCCTCCCGCAAGAGGGCGCCGCGGGCCTCGTTCGCCTGGACGAGGCCGGGCGCACCCACGGTGGGCGCGAGCCCGGCCCTGCGAAGGGCGGCCACCGCGGCGCCGAGGCGGCTCCCGTGCGCGTGCACCCCCACCTCGTGCCCGCGACGAGAGAGCTCGAGGAGCAGCCCGCGATCGGCGAGGGCGAAGGACTCTCGGACGCGGAGGCTCCAGCGAGCGCCTGCGCCCTCGGCGAGGTCGCAGAGCTGTTCGAGCAGCCGCGCCGCCTCCGGGGCCCGCTCGGGCTCGCGGGAGATCAGCCGGTCATCGACGTGCAGCTCGACCCAGCGCGGCAGCGCTATCGGATCGTCTCGGCCTGGAAGGCAGCGCCCGTGAAGCGGACCGTCTGGATCTGCGCCGGCGAGCCCGCCGGGGCCCGCGCCACGGGACCGAGCCACATCACGTAGTTGGCGCCGTCCTTGGCGAAGGCGATCGGGGCGGCGCCCTTCGAGACGTCATCGTAGGGCAGGTTGACCGCGTGGTACCGGCGCTCGCCGCCCACCTCGTCCACCACGAGGCAGGGGTAATCCCCCTTGCCGCCGCTCACGCACAGCAGGCCCTCGGTCTCGGGGTCCCCGTCGAGGTCGAGGACGCCGCTCCACAGGGCCTTCACCTCCCCACCGCGCAGCTTGGCGGCGTCTGCGAGCCAGCCCTTGAGCCGATCGTCGGAGGGGGCGGTCATGGTGGCGGGTGTCGCGCCGTCGGGGATCTCTGCCTTGGCGGTGCCGTCATCGGACAGCTTCCAGCCGCTCGACTTGTCGAGCCGCGGCGCGACCTTGACCCCCGTGGGCAGGACTCCCTGGAGCCAGGTGGTCGCCGTCGGCGCCTCGGGGAAGAGGCCCACGCGGATATACCGCCCCTCCGGGCCGCGCATCGTGACCTCGATGCGGTTGGCCTTGCCGGGATCGGCGGAGATCGCGTAGCCCTCGGGGGCCGCGCCCGGGGCGGCGTAGAGGTCCTTGATGGGGGTGGTCTTCACCTTCCCTGGGGTGAACCGCCAGTACTGCGCGCCGCCCGGGGCGAGCACCTTGGTCCCGCCGAGGTCCGGGCTCTCGAAGCCGTTCGGCGACCAGGCCAGCTTGTCCGTGTCCATCGAGAGCATGCCGGTGCGGCTGTCGGACCACAGGTAGCTGCGCGCCCCCACCTGCACCGCCACCATCGTGCCCGTCGGCACCATGTCTCGCGAGGCGGTCTTGGGGACAGCCTCCTTCTTCGGGGCCTTCTTCCCCTTCTTCTCAACGACGGGCTTCTCGACCTCCTTCTTGGCGACGCAGGAGCCACAGCCGCTCTGGGCGAGGCTCAGGCCGCCGAGCGCGAGGACGAGGAGGAACTTCACAGAAGACGGTCGGGACATGCGCATGGACTCTCCAACCCGCGCTGCCTAACCGCCTTCCGCCAGGGGCCGCACCGTGAAACCTGCCGGACCCAAGTGGCGGCGGCGGAGGGCCGGCCCGTCAGCCGAGCTCGACCCGGACCAGGGAGACGAGGCGCTTCAGGCCCTCCTCGACCACGCGAGTCTCGGGGTGGCGGAGGATGACCGTCCCCTCCCCTTCGTACGAGGCGCTGGCGGCCTGCCCGATCTTGGGGAGCTGCGCCTCGACGACGAGGTGGCCGAGCTCTCGGTGGGCGGCGTCGAGGCCGTGGATGGCCTTCACCTTCCCCGTGCCCTGCCCGCGGAGGTAGGCAGCCCCCGCCGCGAAGCGGGTCTCGGGGGCGTCGAACTCCTCGAAGACGACGAGGCGGGCCCACTTGTGGAAGAAGTCGCAGTCGTGGGCGTAGCCAATGAGGGGCACGATGCGGGCCCCGGGGGGCCTCGCCCCGATCTCGGAGACCGCCACGCTCCCGTTTGGACGCTCGAACCACTCCATGTGGCTGAGCCCGGTGGTCATGCCGAGCACGCGCAGCGTCTCGACGCCCACCCGCCGGACCTCATCCCAGCGGCGGTGGTCCGTCTCCCGCGGGAGCAGAACCGTCCACTGGATCCAGGGGTTCTCGAGCACCTCGAGCGGCGTGGGCGTATAGACCGTGAGCGAGTGCCAGACCGGCCGGCCCTGGATCGTGACGGCGTCGAAGCTGCGCTCGAGCCCCGTCATGAACTCCTCGACGAGGCTCGGGCGGGCGGCGCTCGGCCGCTGGGCCTCGAGGATCTGCGCCGCCTCGGTCAAGTTGGCGGCCCGGTAGGTGGAGAAGCCCCCGGCGCCGTCGGGCGGCTTGATCACCACCGGCCCGCCGATGGTCCGAGCGAATTCCACCCCCTCGGCCACCGAACTCACCAGCCTGTGCCGGGCGACCTGGATCCCCGCCGCGCCGAGCACATCCTTCATCCGGGACTTCTCTCGGAAGTTCCGGGCCGCCTCCTCGCGCATCCCGTCGAGGCCGAGCCGGTCGCGGACCTGCCCGAGCGGCACCTGGAGCTGCTCGAGCGCGCCCACCAGCCGGTCGACCGAGCCCAAGCGGACGCCCATCCAGCGGGTGGCGGCGGTGAGCTGCTCGGGGTTGAGCCCGTCCTCCACCCGGTAATGAGCCGCGAGGCGCGCGCGGACCGCGGGGTCGAGCTTCTCGATCGGGTCCTGGCTGATGAGCCCGACCTTCGCCCCCCCGAGCTCCGCCACCGAGCGGATGAAGCGCACGGTGGTGTCGAGGAAGAAGGGCGCGACGAAGACAACGTTCAGCGGAGCGCGGGCCATCGGCCTACCGGGTCATGAGGTCGAGGTAATGCGGGAGCTGGGCCCGCCAAGACACCCAGTCATGATCGTGCTCCTGGCCCCAGAAGTCCACCCGGTTGGGCACACCCTTGGCGCCGAGGGCCGCGCCCATGGCCCAGGAGTTGTTCGGGCGCTCCCACCGACCCTCTCCGACGACGAGGTAGACCATCCGCTCGCGCAGGGCGCGCAGCTGATCACCATCGGGGAGCTGCGGCACGAAGTGCAGCGGTGAGGAGACGTGGAAGTCGTAGGTGTAGACCCCGTTCATCCACCCGCTGAGGTCATAGGTGCCGCTCATCCCCACCGCGCCCCGGAAGGCGTCGGGGTGCCGGCAGAGGGTCGCCACCGCGTTGAAGGCCCCGATCGAGGCCCCCGCGGTGATGATGCCACCCGCCGCCGCCCCATCGGCCCCGCTCTCCCGCTGGATGAGCGGGACCAGCTCCCGGTAGAGGAAGCGGTCGAAGCGGGTCTGGGTCTTGGCCTTCTCGACCGGCCCGACCTCATCATCGATCCACACAGGGCCCGACACGCTGTCGACCGAGAAGACCCGGATGCGGCCCGCCTCGATGAGCGGGCTGAGCACCTTGATCATCAAGAAGCGCTCGCACTCTTCGGCGTCGCCGCCGCAGGTGGGGAAGAGCAGCACGGGCTGCCCGGCGTGGCCCCACCGCGCGATGAGCACCTCACGATCGAGGTGAGGAGAGCGCCAGCTCCCAGAACGTTTGTCCATCTCAGGCTCCGATCACGCGCCCGTCGACCGGCTTGCCCGCCGCAGCGAGGCGATCGGCTTCGGTGCGGCGCCAGAACTTGAGGAGGCCCCAGTAGTGGGCCGTAAACTTGTCCACCTCATGGGCCGGGAAGAGGGCGGTGACCTTCTCCCGCACGAGCTCGTGGGCCCGCGGCGTGCCGAAGAACTCCCAGACGACCTCGTCGAGGTGGCCGAGGTGCTGATCGCAGAAGTCCTGGAACCGATCGGCCTCCAGACGCTCGCGGCCGATCCGCGCGTACTCGGAGAGGCGCTCGCGGAAGGGGAGATCCTTCTTGGCCACCGCGTAGTACGGTGTCCAGTCCTGGTTCATCTGCATCTTGCGCTCGGTGGCGGCGCAGAAGATCGACCAGCGGAGCATGTCCTTGACGAGGTTCGGGAAGTAGAAGTGCAGGCTCGTGACCTGGAAGTCCGGGCAGGCGTTGGCAAAGTCGATCGGGTAATAGACCCCGTCCTTGCGCAAGCTCTCGCAGGAGTTGAATTCCCAGCCGAAGAAGCTGTTGATCGTCATCATCTGATCGACCAGGAGCTGCCACTCCTCTGCACCGTTCACAAAGTTGAAGGCGACCTCGTAGCGGGCGTGCAGCGGCGCCGTGGGATCGTACTTCATCACCTGGCACTGGGGCCCGATGCCGACGGTGCGCACGAACAGATCGTAGTTCTCCACGCTCGCCTGGAGGTGCATGATCCGCTGGCCGCTCTCATTGTACGCCTTGCGGAGGTCGGCGTCGTTCTTGACCCGGGTGACGCCCACCCAGGCGCCGCCGTCATAGGGCTTGATGAAGCAGGGGTAGCCCACCTTTCGGCCCACCTCGGCGACGTCGAAGGGGCGGCCGTAGGCGTTCATCAGGCGGCCGACGTCGGGGTGGTCCACCCGCTCCTTCGGCGGGATCATCCAGGTCTCGGGCACGTTGAGCCCGAGCTTCATCATCGCGGCGTAAGTGGTGTGCTTCTCGTAGCCCTGGATGGCCCAGGGGTTGTTGAGCACGTAGAGACCGTCCATGATGACGGCCTTCTTGATCCACTCGCGGCTGGTGTGGAACCAGTGGGTCAGCCGGTCGATCACCACGTCGTACCGAACGGGCTGCTTCAGATCATAGGGCTCGACGGTCAACCGCTCGGTGACGAGGTCGACCACCCGGTGCCCGAGCTCCATCCGCAGGTTGAGCCGCTTCAAGATCTCTTCGTACGAGCCCGCCCAGCAGATGTCGGCGCCGAGCGAGAGGCCGATGCGCTTGGTCTGGTGCAGGGTGGGCTGCGGCGCGGCGGGCGGGGCCTCGACCTCGGCCGGCTGGCTGACGGCCGCGGCCTCCTCCGGCGCCTCGACGACCTGGGACTCGACGACCGGGGACTCAACCGCAGCGTCGACGGTGGAGGGGGACTTCTTCGCGCTGGGCTTGCGGCTCTTCTTGGTAGGCACGGCCATCACAGACTCCGATGCAGATCTCGTCGCCCGCGCCCAGCTCCGCCGGGGAGGCGGATGTTGGGGCGCGGAGGGGCGAGCGTCCTACCCCGCGCCTCCCGCGGCTGGCAAGCCGGCGGGACGCTCCGTCACCAGAGCGATACAGCCGCCCCATGTCCCGCTTCCGCGCCTATGCCTGGCTCCTGCTCGCCGCCAACCTCCTCGTCATCCTCTGGGGTGCCTGGGTCCGCGTGAGCGGCTCCGGCGCCGGCTGTGGAGAGCACTGGCCCCTGTGTAATGGTCAGGTGCTTCCTCGGGATCCGGCGGCGGAGACGGTCATCGAGCTCACCCACCGGGTGACGAGCGGGCTCGTCCTGTTGATGACAGTGGTGCAGGTCGCCTGGGCGCGACGGGTGGCCCCCGCGGGCAGCCTCGTCCGGCGCGGGGCCTGGGCCTGCATGGGCTTCATGGTGGCCGAGGCCGGAGTGGGCGCCCTGCTCGTGCTTCAGGGCTTAGTCGCCAAGGATGACTCCGTCGCCCGCGCGATCGTGATGGCCATCCACCTCGTCAACACCTTCCTCCTCATCGGCGCATACACGGTGACCGCGCTCTGGGCCGGTGGAAAGAGCGCGCCCCGCATCGGCCGCCAGCCGCTCCTCGCGCTGGGCCTCGGCCTCGCCCTGCTGGCGCTGATGGCCCTCGGCGTGAGCGGGGCGATCACCGCGCTCGGAGACACCCTCTTCCCCGCCGCCAGCCTCGCCGAAGGGGTAGCGCAGGACCTCTCCCCCACCGCGCACTTCCTCATCCGCCTCCGGGTGCTCCACCCGCTCGGCGCGCTCGGCACCGGCCTCTTCGTGCTGTTGGCCGCCCTCTTCGTGGCGGTGCACCGGCCACACTGCCGCCGGGCGGCGCTGATCTTCGGCCTGCTCTACCTCACCCAGATCGGGGTCGGCTTCACGAACCTCGCCCTGCTCGTGCCCGCCAGCCTGCAGATCACCCATCTGCTCGTGGCCGACCTCGTCTGGATCAGCCTCGTCCGCCTGAGCCTCACGGCCCTGGCCGATCCGCCGCCGGCTCCAGCCCTGCTCGCCGGGAGTCCATGAGGAACCAGACCGACATCACCACGGCGTAGGCGGTCAGCGCCCAGGCCGTGCCGCCGATGAGGAAGACGCGGTGGCCAGGGAGGTAGATCTCGGCCGCGTTGCTGAAGAGCTCGACGCCGAGCAGCATCGCGAGGCCGACCACGTTCCTGGGCTTGCGCAGGTCGCCCGCGTGCATCGCCACGAGCACCACCCGCACGACATAGTAGTAATAGCTGGCCGTGGTGAGCAGGAAGAAGGGGATGAACCCGAAGGCATAGGCCTCGTCGTCGTCCGCCTTCCGCAGCCCCCAGCCGAGCGCGGCGAGGATGATCGCCGAAATACCGAAACGAACAGGCTTCTGGCGCTCGATGAGGTCCTTTCGGGCGGGCTCGATGTTCTTGGGGAGGAGGTCCCCGGTGAAGGCAAGGCCGAGCGCGAGGCCGATCCGGCGGGAGGAGAGCTTCTCGGCCTTGTTGTGGTCCTCCATGTTCTCGAGGTGGGTGACCGCGGTGTCCACGCCGAGCGAGAGGACGCTCAGCCCCTCCATCACCGCCGTCGAGACGACGAAGCCCGCCAGCAGCACGAGGAGCTGCTTGTGCACCCTCCGCCCGGCGAGGCCGGCGAAGCCCTTGGCGCCCGGCCCGAAGAGCCACATCGCGGGGAAGAGGCGGAGCGTCGCCGCCCAGCCGGTCATCAGCCCACCCACGAAGTACCAGCCCCGCCTCACCGCCGAGAGGCCGATGAGCAAGGCCGCCACGTAGTCGTAGCGGAGGAAGGCCCAGGTGATGGTGGGCCACCGTAAGGAGTAGCTCATCATCAGGAAGGCCCAAGACCAGAGCGCGGCGTCCGCTCCATAGGCCCAGGCCACCGCGCCGATCCCCGCGAACAGCAGCCCGAGATCGATGTAGCCGAGCGCCTTGACATACTCGACCGGCACCGCCGACGCGATGGGCCGGGCCACGAAGGTCCAGGCGGGGGTGCCGTTGAAGCCGTGATCTTGGATGAGCTCCCGCCAGACGCTGTTCGTCAGACCCCCCTCTTCGCGCTGGAGGTGCAAGAAGTCATGCTCGAAGGACGCCCAGCGCTCCGGTGTGAAGCGGCTCGCCCGCAGCGCGCGGCCCGCCTCGATGCCCTGCTCGATCGGCAGCTTCCCGTGACCGGCCTCATTTTGGGCCATGTAGACGGAGCCCTGCTTCGGGAAGAAGGGCCCGCCGTTCTCGGCGTCCGCCAGAAGACAGGCCGGATAGAGATCGTAATACCCGAGCTCGTCAAAATACTTGGCGTTCAGGTAGTAGTGGATGAGGTCGTAGGGGTCGACCTTCTTGAAGGGGGTGTCGGGCCCCCAGCGCGAATAGTTGAGGGTCGCCACCACCGCGAGCAGGGCGAGCAGCCCCCGGCCGATCCGCCGCGGGAGCCACCACCAGGCCAAGAGGAGGCCGAGCCCACCGCCCAGGAGCCAGATCTTCACGCCCTCGGTGACCTCACGGCTGACGTTCCAGGGGATGTCCATCGGCGCTCCCTCCCGCAGAGCGCGCGGGCCGCCGCAGTTAACGCGCCGAGGGAGCGCCCGTCGCCGCAGGGGGCGGGGTCACCTCGCCAGCCGTCTGCGCCGCAGGTGAGATCGCTGGCGCGGCGGCTGGCGCCGGGAGCGGGATGCGCAGCCAGGCCACCGCGTTGTCCCGATACACCTTACGAAGGGTCTCCGGATCGAGCTTCAAGCCCTTATAACGACCGTCGCCGTCGCGGCCGCTCTGGTAATAGCGGCTCCACCCGGCGCCGAGGGGGGTCGTGAAGACCTCCTGCTCGAGCTGGTCCCGCGTGGCCCAGATCACCGTGCTGTACCAGGCCGGCGTCTTCTCGCTGTTGCCCGTGACGACGGAGTCTGTGCCCCAGACGATGCGGTCGGGGAAGGATCGGAAGAGGTCGAGAAAGATCGATGGATCCTGCTCCATCACCGCGAGGCCCTTCAGCAATATCTCCCGCGTTCCGAGGCTCGAGTCCGTATAGAGGTTGGGGTGTTCGCTCATCATCCGCTTGAAGCGCTCGAGGCCCCCGTCCCGGGGCTTCCAGAAGGTGACCCCGTAATGGGGCACCATCACGTTGAGCTTGGGGTGGGCGTCGAGCACGGCCTCGAGCTGCTCGCCGTACTTGAGCACGTTGACGTGCCAATTCACGGGCAGGCCCGTCTCCTCCAGATAGGCGTACACGGGCTCCATCTCTGGGGAATTGAGGGGACCGGCCGAGAGGTTCGAGTGGCCCGAGTAGAGCTTGACGCCCTTCGCGCCGGCCGCGACGTGCCGTTTGAGGCGATCGAGGCGGTCGGGATCGGCGGGGTCGATGGTGCAAAAGGGGATGACCTCGCCGGGGTGCTCGGCCGCGGCGACCATGATCTCGTCGAAGTTGTCCGACATGCCCGGCTCCCCCTTCGGGCCCGAGCCCTCGAGGGTGAAGGCCGGGCTGGCTACGAAGATGGTCGAGGACACCCCGCTCCGCCGCGCGGCCTCGAGGTACCGGTCGAGGTGCTTGGTGGCATAGAGGTGCTCATGCGCGTTGACGAGGCCGAGGCTGGCGTAGGGGTCGGGCCGCGAGCCGGTCGCCAGCTCTCGCCGGAGCGCCGCGTTCTCCGCCTGGACGGCCCGGAGCGCGGCGCTGCTCTCCACCTTGGCCGCCTTGGGGAGCGAGGCGGGCGCGCCCTCTGCGTCCTCCCCGACCGTCTGCGCGAGCCCCCCCTCCTCACCCTTCTCCGGGGCTTCGGCCCGCCCCTCGGCGGGAGGAGGGGCCTTGGCCGGGTCCCCGGAGCAGGCGAAGAAGAGGCTGAGGAGCAGGCTGAGTCCCATGGGTTTCTTCACTGGTGTTCTTCACTCTGCGCTCGGGGGGGATGCCGGCTCGGCAGCGGGGGACGAAGGCGAGGAGATGGCCGGCACGGTGACCGACGAGAGCGGAGGGATCGGGGGGCGCGGCGGCTCGGGGAGACCGGCGACCGGCCAGCCGGCGCGGCGGTCCGGGAGGCGCCCCTCCGCGTCGAGCAAGAGGAAGGCCGCGGGGCTCGTCTCGTAGATCGAACGGAGGGCCTCGTCTCCAAGCTCGAGGCCGTGCATCGTCTTCTCCGGCAGAAGGAAGAAGCGGAACTGCTTCGACTCGATGAGCTGCATGTAGGCGCGCATCGTATCGGAGATGTAGTCCTCTGTCTTCGTGGGCTCGAGCACCATATCGGAGGCGAACAGCATCTTGTGCTGATACCGACGAAGGTAGGTGTGGCTTCGCGAGCGCCACTTCGCCAGGGCCTCGAAGCCCTCGGACTGAAAGGAGTAATGACCGAAGCTGATGTCAGAGTAGACGTTGGGGTACCGGTCGAGGAGGAAGCCCAGGCGGGCGAGGCGCTCGGCGGTGCCCTTCTGGAGCCCGAAGTGCGCGATGTCCACGCGCAGGTAGGGGTGCGCCTCCATCACCCGGAGGAACTCATCCCAGTATTTCTTCAGGTTCACATGGTAGACGATGGGGATCTGCTCGGCCTCCAGCCAGACATAGACGGGCTCCATGCGCGGGTCGTCCAGGGGCATGTCGTGGAAGGGGCCCTTGCCGTGGCTCTCGCCGTGCCCGAGGAACAGCTTCACGCCGTCTGCGCCGTCGCGGAAGGCGGCCTGGAGCCGGGGGAGGTCAACGCCCTGCCCGGGGTCAAAGGTGATGAAGGCGCAGTACCGATCGGGCCAGCGCGCCTTGATCTTGAGGAGCTCCTGATTGTTGGCCTCGAACTCTTCAAACCCGTACTGCTTGTCGAGCGTGAAGGTGTACTTCGAGGCCCCGAGCAGGCAGGTGCGCTGCACGCCGAGGGCGTCCATGTGGCGGAGCAGGCGCTCGGCCTCGGCCATGTCGCGCAGGTGCTCGTGGACGTTGATGATCTTCCACTTTCGCGGGCCGAGGTCGGTCACCTTCAGGCTCGGCACGTCATTGGCGAGGTAGGCCCGGCTCGCCGGGTTGCCGGCGCGCAGCGACGCATCGGCGGGCTCGAGCCCGTAATACCGGGCGGTTCCGGCCGCGAGCGCGAGCAGCAACCCGAGGAAGACGAGCGCGTACACCACAGGGGGGAGGCGGGGCGGAGCGGGCGGGGCCGGGAGGGGCGCGGGCGTCTGGGTCAAAGGGCGTCCGAGAGAGGGCCCCTCCGCTATCGCGAAAGAGGGGGCAGCGCCCACCGCGAGGGAGGCCGAGGCCGGCCGTCGACGGCGGAGGGGAGCGCCGCCCTCGGGCGGGATACACCGCCGCCATGCTGCTGCTCCAAGCCACCCAAGTCGAGAAGTCCTTCGGAAATCGCCACGTCCTCCGCGGATGTTCACTCACGGTCAGCTCCGGCGACCGGGTGGGGCTCGTGGGGATCAACGGCTCGGGGAAGTCCACCTTCCTCCAGATCGTGGCCGGCCTCCAGGAGCCCGACCACGGGACGGTCTACGTCCGGCGGGAGCCCGGCCAGGAGGGGGCGGGCGGCCTCGGCCTCCTCGGGCAGGACCCCCTCATCCCCGGCGACGACGTCGGACAGGCCCTCGACGAGGCGGTGCGCTGGCACGGGCGCCTCGTGCACGCCTGGGAGCGGGCGATGGAGGCCGAGGACCTCGACCGCGCCGGCCCCCTGCAAGACCGCCTCGATCGCCATGGCTGGGACCTCGGCCACCGCGTCGAGGCGATGGCCGACCGCCTCGGCGTCGCCCCGCGGCGGGCCCGCGTGGCCTCGCTCTCCGGCGGGGAGCGCCGCCGCCTCGCGCTCACCCGCGTGCTGCTCGGCGCGCCCGACCTCCTCCTCCTCGACGAGCCCACCAACCACCTCGACGCCGACACCATCGAGTGGCTCCAGGACTGGATCCTCGCCTGGGGCGGGGCCCTCGTCCTCGTCACCCATGACCGCTACATGCTCGAGGCCGTCGCCACCCGCATCGTCGAGGTCGAGGACGGGATCACGGTCGCCTACGAGGGCGCCTACGCCGACTACCTCATCTCCCGCGCCGAGCGGCAGGCCTCCCTCCGCAAGACCGAAGACCGCAGGCTCGCCCTCATCGCCCGCGAGGCCGAGTGGGCCAGCCGCTCCCCCGCCGCGCAGATGACACAGCAGAAGGCCCGGCTCCAGCGCCTCGACGCGCTGATGAAGGCCCGCCCCCTCAAGAAGGAGGAGACCTTCGACCTCGACCTCCGCACCGGCTTCAAGAAGGGCGGGCCGCTGGTCGAGCTGCAAGGCGTGAAGAAGGCCTGGGGAAACCGGACCATCCTCGCCGGCCTCGACTACGTGCTGCGCCCCGGCGAGCGCATCGGCGTGCTCGGCCCGAACGGCATCGGCAAGTCCACGCTGCTCCACATCGTCTCGGGCAGCGTCACCGCCGACAAGGGCAACGTGACCCGCGCCCCCCGCATCAACCCCGCCGTGCTCGACCAGCAGCGCAGCGGCCTCGAGCCCACGGACACGGTCTTCGAGGCCGCAGGCAATGGCAATGACCACGTGCGCCTGGGTGACCGCGACGTCCACGTCGCGAGCTTCCTCGGCCGCTTCCTCTTTCACCGCCTCTCGCTCGACCAGCGGGTGAGCAGCCTGTCCGGCGGCGAGCGGGCGCGCCTCCTGCTCGCGAAGCTCCTCCTGCGCGGGGCCAACCTGCTCCTGCTCGACGAGCCGACGAACGACCTCGACCTCCTCACCCTCGAGGTGCTCGAAGAGGCGCTGCTCTCCTTCGACGGCGCCGTGATGGTCGTCTCCCACGACCGCGCCTTCCTCGACCGGGTCTGCACCGCGGTCCTCACCTTCGAAGGGGACGGCAAGGTCACCGCCTACGCCTCTCGCAGCCAGTCCGTCGCCGCGCAGAACGCCCGAAAGAGCGCGCCAGCAGGCGGCGGGGGTCGAAAGGCCCCGCCCACGGCGCCCCCACCGAAGGAGACCGCCAAGGAGGCCCGCGCTCGCCTGTCGTTCAAGGAGCAGCAGGAGCACGTCGCCCTGCCGGCGCGCATCGAGGGCCTGGAGGCCGAGCTCGCCGCCCTCGAGGCCCGCCTCGCCGACCGCGCCACCTACAAGGGCGGCGTCGACCTCGGGCCGCTCACCGCCCGCGCCCAGGCCCTCCCGCCGGAGATCGAGGCCATGTGGGCTCGCTGGGGCGAGCTCGAGGCCCGCGCCAACGCCACCCGCTGAGGGGCCCGCAGGGGGCCGCCTGATGCTCAGCCGTTCTTCCGCTCGAAGTCCTGCATGAAGCCCACCAGCGCCGCCACGCTCTCCACCGGGCAGGCGTTGTAGAGGCTGGCCCGCAGGCCCCCCACCGAGCGGTGGCCCTTCAGCCCCTTGAGCCCGGCGGCCTCCGCCTCCTTCACGAACTGGTCCTCCAGCGCCTCGGTGGGGAGCCGCCAGGGGATGTTCATCTGGGAGCGGACCTCTCCGGCCACATGGGGCCGCCAGAAGCCGCTCCGGTCGAGCTCGGCATAGAGCAGATTGGCCTTCTCGGTGTTTCGCGCGGCGATCACCGACAGACCTCCCTCCGCCTCGATCCAGGCGAGCACCCGCTCCAGCGCATAGATGCCGAAGGTGTTGGGGGTATTGTAGAGGGAGTCATTCTCCGCTTGCACGTTATAATCGAGCATGGCGGGGAGCCCACCCGGGCGGGCGGCGTTCGCGAGCTTGCTCCGCTCGAGGGCCCAGGGCGACAGGATGACCGCGATGACGCCGGAGGGGCCGAGGTTCTTCTGGGCGCCCGCATAGATGAGCTCGTGGCGGGAGACGTCGATCGGCCGACTGGCGATGTCACTCGACATATCGGCGAGGAGCCGACCCTCGACCGCCGGGGGCCCGGGGAACTGGGTGCCGTAGATCGTATTGTTGGTCGTGTAATGGGTGTAGACGCTGCCCTCGCGGGGGGTGACCTCGCCGTGAGAGGGCAGGTGATTGAACTTGGCGGATTTTCCAGTCCAGATGCCCGCGGCGTCGCTGCAGCGGCGGGCCTCTTCGAGGGCCTTCGTCGCCCAGGTGCCGGTCACGATGTAGTCCGTCTTCTCACCGGGGAGGGCGAGGTTCAGGGCCAGCATATAGAACTGGAGGCTGGCCCCGCCCTGGAGGAAGAGGATGCGGTAGTCCTGCGGGATGCCCAGGATGCGGCGCATGCGCGCTTGCGCGCTCGCCACCACCGCCTCAAAGGCCTTGCTCCGGTGGGAGAGCTCCATGAGCCCGAGGCGGGTGTCGCCGAATTCGGGGAGGGCAGCGGCCAGCTCCTCCACTACGGAGAGCGGCATCACGGCGGGGCCAGCAGAGAAGTTGTGGGCGCGGCTCATCGTGAGCTCTCCAGGGCGACGAGGGAGGTGGCGAAGATGTCGGCCGACTCCTTGATCCGCGCGAGGTGCGCGTAGGAGGGGGCGCGATCGAGCTGAATGCGGGCGCAGGCGGCGGCGGCGCCCTTGAAGACGATGTTCTCCATGTTCTGCACCGAGCAGCCGGCCTCGCGGAGGTGGCCGAGCACGGTGGCGAGCACCCCCACGCGGTCAGCGTGGCGGATGACGAGGAGGTGGGTGGCCGGGGGTGAGCTCTCGAGGTTCACGCAGTTCTCGACCCGCCCCGAGGAGAGCCAGACCTCGATGATGCGGATGACCTCGTCGGCGACCGCGTCGCTGGCCTGATCGGTCGAAGCGCCGATGTGGTGTGTGCCGTAGACGTTGGGCTCATCGGCGATGGGCTCGGTGTAGGGCCCATCCTTGGCGGGCTCCACGGCGAAGACGTCGAGGCCAGCCCGCAGGCCGCGGGAGCGGACGGCCGCCAGCAGCGCGTCCTGGTCTACGACCTCACCCCGGGAGGTGTTGATGAAGTAGGCGCCGGGGCGCAGCGCCTCGAAGTGCTCGGCGCCGATGAGGCCGCGGGTCTCCGGCGTGAGCGCGAGGTGCACGCTGAGGGCGTCGGCCCCCTTGCAGGCCTCGCGGGCGGTCGCGCAGTGCTGGATGCCGAGGGCGGCGGCGGTGCGGGGGTCGAGCGCCTTGTCCCAGCCCCGCACGATCATCCCGAAGGCCTGGGCGCGCTTGATCAGCTCCCGCCCGATGCCCCCGGTGCCGAGCACCGCGAGGGTGCGCCCGTAGAGGCCGCGCGCCTTGCTGAAGTCAGACTTGGCCCAGCGGTGGGCGCGCAGGGCGGTGACGTTGTCGGTGATGCGGCGGTCGAGGTTGATGAGGTGGCCCATGGCCAGCTCGGCGACGGCGATCGCGTTCTTCCCCGGGCAGTTGGCGACGTAGATGCCGCGGGCGTTCGCGGTGTCCATCTCGATGTTGTCGACCCCGGCGCCGGCTCGGATCACGAGCGAGAGCGACGGCGCGGCCGTGAGGTGCTCGGCCAGGACCTTGGTCGAGCGCACGACGAGCACATCGGGATCGAGGGCCGCGAGGCGCGCCGTGAGCTCCGGGCCCTTGACGCCCTGCTCCTCGACGACCGTGCAGCCAGCGCCCTCCAGGCGGGAGACCACCGTCACCGCCAGCTTGTCCACCAACAACACGCGCATCGCACCCCTCCTTGGGCCGCCATCCTAACCAACCGCGAGCCCCTCGCGGCAGGGCCTGGGAGAAGGCCGCAGCCCTCCACCGAGATGACATCCGGCCGGGCCCCTCCCGGCGACGGGGGGCATGGAGTTACATTCCGCTGTCGCCGGATCCTCGGCTGGAGGTGCGTCACCTTCCTCATCGACCCACCCTTTGTCTTCTGCGCTGGGAGCCTCTTCGCCTTCCTCGGGCGGAGGCGTCTGATCGCAGACTCCCCCAACCTCTTCGGCGCCTCCGCGCGCTCCGCCGTGGGCTTCGCCGCCTTCTTCTGGCTGAGCGTGACCTGGTTCGCCCTCTACGCCCCCGACTGGATGTTGTCCTACCTGCTGCCCGCCGCCCAGGCCCCGATCGGCTTCGTGCACGCCCTCTTCGGCGTGTGCCTCGTCGTGGCCGCGCTCGCCGGGCACACGCTGACGGCCGCGGCCTTGCAGCGGGGCCGCACGATCGGGGGGCTCGCCGTGCTCGGGGCCGGGCTCTTCATCTGGTTCGGCCTCTGGGGGCTCACCCTCGACCGATACTTCGCCTACGGCACCACCGCCGAGTGGCTCGCCGGCACTACCATCCCCATCGCGAAGAGCCCCATCGCCACGCCGATGAACGTGGCGGGGCCGGTGCAGGCGATCGCCTTCTTCGTGCCCGCCATCTACCTCTACCAGACGAGCCGCCGGCTCCGGGCAGGTTGACTTGAGCGCCTCCATCCGCCGAGACGACACCGGCGAGCACATCCAGAGCATCGATCCGCGTGACCTCTCTGAGCGGGGCGCGAAGATCCGATGCACGGCGGTCTCTGAGGTGCCCGCCCTCGTCGCGGGCGCACGGGCGGCGCAGCGCGAGTGGGAGGAGCTCGGCCTCAAGCGCCGCAAGTGGGCGGTGGCCGACCTCCACCAGGCCTTCCTGGAGAACGCCCAGAAGATCGCCGATCTGCTCGCCGAGGAGTGCGGCCGGCCGGCCGGCGAGGCGTGGACCGCCGAGATCGTCGCCAACAATGGCCTCTTCTCCTACTGGCTCGGCCACATCGACGACCTCCTCACCGCCTTCCCCCTCTCCCTGTCTCCCCTCGACTACCCGCGGAAGAGCGGCGTCGTCCGCCTGGAGCCGAAGGGGGTGCTCGGGCTCATCACCCCCTGGAACCTCCCCGTCGCGATCCCGCTCCGCATGCTCGTCCCCGCCCTGCTGGCCGGCAACGCGGTGGTGTGGAAGCCCTCCGAGCACACCGCGCGCCTGAGCGCCTTCTTGCACGAGCTGATCGACAAACACCTCCCGAAGGGGGTGGTCACCCTCCTCCAAGGCGGGGGCGCGGTGGGCGAGGCCCTGGTCCGCGATCAAATCGACGGCATCTTCTTCACCGGCAGCGTGCGCACCGGGAAGCGGATCAGCGCCATCGCCGGCGAGCGGATGATCCCCGCCAGCCTCGAGCTCGGCGGGAAGGACGCCGCCGTCGTGCTGGCCGACGCCCCCCTCGAGCGCACCGTCAACGGCGTGGTCTGGGCGGCCTTCGGCTTCGCTGGGCAGAACTGCGCCGCGATCGAGCGCTGTTACGTCCACCGCAGCATCTACGATCGCTTCGTGAACATGGCCGTCGAGGCGACCCGCGCGCTCCGCCCCCTCCAGGACATCGGCCCCCTCGTCACCGAGGCCCAGCTCGACATCGTCCGCCGGCAGGTCGCTGAGGCGGTCGCGGGCGGGGCGAAGATCCGCTGCGGCGGCGGCGCGCCCGGCCCTGGCTGGTACCACGAGCCCACCGTGCTCACCGACGTCCGCGACGACATGGCCGTCATGCGGGAGGAGACCTTCGGGCCGGTCCTCCCCATCGTGCCCTTCGACGACATCGACGCCGTGATCGAGCGCGCCAACGCGAGCGCCTACGGCCTCACGGCCTCGGTGTGGACGAGCAACCTCATCCACGGCGAGGCACTCGCCGGCTCCTTCGCGACGGGCGTGGTCACGATCAACAACCACGCCTTCACCGGCGCGCTGCCCGACGGCGCCTGGACCGGCGTGAAAGACTCCGGTCACGGGGTCACCAATTCTCGCTTCGCGCTCTACGAGATGACCCGCCCCCGCACGGTCGTCGTAGACGCGCTCTCGGGGCCCCACGAGATGTGGTGGTACCCCTACAATGACGCCCTGATCGACGCGACCCGCGGTCTCATCGAGCTCACCCGCAAGGGGGGCGATCGGTTGCAGGGGGTACGCGGCGCGCTATCAGGGCTCCTCAACCGCTGGAAGGCTACCAAGTGACCGAACCAAAGGCCCGCACCCCCCGCTACCTGGGGCTGGATCTCGCCTGGGCGCCCCGCAACACCTCCGGCGGCGCCGTGCTCGAGGCCACCGCAGACGGCGGTGTCCGCTTGCTGAGCGCGGTGTCGCTGCGCACCCACGAAGACATCCTCTCCTGGATCGCCCGCAACCGCGGCCGATACGGCTGCATCATCAGCGTCAACGCCCCTGTCATCGTCGAGAACACCGGCGGTCGCCGCCCTTGCGACGTTCTGCTCGACGAGCACTTCAAGCGCAACCACGTAGACGAGTACTCGGTCAACACGATCAACAGCTCGCATCCGCGCACGATCGCCAAGGCCCTGATGCGCATGGGCTTCGATCCCGACCCCACCGCCGAGGGTGATCGCCTCGTCGAGACCTGCACGCAGGCCGCCCAGGTCATGCTCTTCGAGCTCGAGCGGCCGATCCGCATGAAGGCCGGCCCCGTCGGCGCGCGGAAGGACGCGGTCGACCGCATCCGCGACCTCATCCAGAACACCCTCGGTGACGCCGACCCCCCGCTGGTCGACAGCCCGCAGCTCACCGAGCTCGTCGAGGCGGACCTCCCCTCCAGCAACGGCAGCCGGGTCGGCGAGCTTGAAGAGCGGCTCCAGGCCGTGCTCACCGCCTATGTCGGGGCCTACCTCGACTTCCGCGGCCCCGAGGCCTGCGCCTTCCTCGGCGATCTGCGCGACGGCTACATCCTCCTCCCCACCACCCGTCAGGCCGGCGCCTGAGCCTGAGGGAGCGACCCCCGCGATGAGCAGCCACTTCCTCACCGATAAGGGGCTCGCGCTCGAGTCCCGCTTTGGGGGCTTCGCGGTCGCGGGAGCCCAAGCCTTCCCCGAGCCCGGCGTCGCCCCGCGGTACGCCCCCGACCGGGGCGTCCGGGTCGATCACCTCGACATCGAGCTCCACATCGACCCCGTCGCCCAGACCCTGTCCGGGCGCACGACGGTCACGGTGAGCGCCTGGCAGGGCTCCCTGCCCAACCCCGTCGTGCTCGACCTCGAAGATCAAGCGGTGAGCATGGTCACCGACGAGGCCGGTCGCCCGCTGCCCTACCGCCTGGGCGACGGCGTGGTGTCCGTCTCGGGCTTGTCGGGCGCCACGGCCCGCATCCAGGTGGCCCACTCCGGCAAGCCCAGCCGCGGACTCTACTTCACCGGCCCCACGCCGTCGGAGCCCGGCCGCCCGCACATGGCCTGGAGCCAGTGCCAGGACGAAGACGGCCACTACCTCTTCCCCTGCCTCGACCACCCCTCTGTGAAGCAGCCCGTGAGCGTCACCGTGGTCGCCCCGGCCGGCGACGAGGTCGTGTCGAACGGCCGCCTCGTGTCGCGCGAGGTCGAGGGTGATCAGGTGCGCTGGCGCTGGGTCGAGGAGCGGCCGATCCCCGCTTACCTCGTCACCGTCATCGTCGGCCCGCTCGTGGTCGTGGACGACCCTGCGAGCCAGGTGCCCGTGCGCTACCTCGCGCCGGTGGGGGCCGATCCCGCGGTCATGACCCGCTGCTTTCACAAGACCCCGGCGATGATCCGCCTCTTCGAGGCCACGTTCGGGGTCCCCTACCCCTGGCCCCGCTACGATCAGATCATCGTCCACGACTTCATCTTCGGCGGCATGGAGAACGCGGGGGCCACCACGCTCACCGACCTCGTGCTCACCGATGATCGCGCCGCCCTCGACTGGGACGCCGAAGACCTCATCGCCCACGAGCTGGCCCACCAGTGGTTCGGTGACCTCGTCACCTGCCAGGATTGGAGCCAGGCCTGGCTGAACGAGGGCTGGGCCACCTACAGCGAGTACCTCTGGGCCCGCCACGACCTCGGCGCCGACGAGGCGGAGTACGGCCTGTACGGCCAGCTCCAGGGCTATCTGGAGGAGGACGGCGGCTCCTACCGGCGCTCGATCGTCCATTACCGCTTCAAGAACCCGATCGACCTCTTCGACCGCCACCTCTACGAGAAGGGCGGCCTCGTGCTCCACAGCCTGCGCACCGAGCTCGGCGAGGCCGCCTTCTGGGCCGGAACCCGCCAGTATCTGGAGCGGCACGGCGGTGGCACCGTCCACACCCGGCACCTCCAGCGGGCGATGGAGGAGGCCAGCGGCCGCAACCTCGACGGCTTCTTCCAGAGCCGCGTCGAGGGGGCCGGGCACCCCACCGTCGAGGTCTCGCTCGCCTACGGCGAAGGCGCGCTCAGCGTCTCCGTCAAGCAGACCCAGTCCGGGGAGGGGGTCAGCGAGGCCTTCCACTTCCCGCTCTCGCTGCGCGTCGTCGGCGCCGAGGGCACGCCGGTCGAGCGGGTCCTCCGGGTCACCGAGCGCGAGCGCTCCTTCCTGTTGCCGCTCGCCGAGGAGCCGCTGCGGGTCGAGGTCGACGCGCACTTCAGCACGCTGCTCGAGCTCACGCTCTCCGGGCCGCGGGGCTGGCTGCTCTCCTCGCTGCAGCAGGATCCGGGCCCTGTCGGCCGCGTCCGCGCCGGCCAGGCGCTCTTGAAGGACGGCTCCAAGGCCGCCATCACCGGCCTCTGCGCCGCCCTCCGCGCCGACACCTTCTGGGGGGTGCGGGTGGAGCTCGCCGGCCTCCTCGGCAAGCGGGGCGGCGAGGTCGCGGAGGCCGCCCTCATCCTGGCCCTCGACGATCCGCACCCCAAGGTGCGCAAGGCCATCGTGACCGCGCTGGGTGGCGTCCGCAGCCGCAAGGTGGTCGAGGCCCTGCTCGCCCGGGCCGAGGCGCCGGACGCCTCGCTCCAGGTGGAGGGGGAGCTCATCAAGTCGCTCGGGCGCCTGCGGGCCCCCGGCAACCTCGCCCGGGCCGAGGCGGCGCTCCGTCGAGACGCCTGGAACGACCTCCTGCGCAGCCGCGCTCTCGAGGCCCTCGGCGCCGCCCAGGATCCCGCCGCCTTGCCGCTGCTCCTCTCCTGGACCAGCCCCGACAAGGGCGCCCGCCCCCGCGCCGCCGCCGCCGCCGCGCTCGGCCGCCTCGCCGATGAGGTCGAGTCCACCCGCCGCCCGGCCGTAGACGCCCTCCTCGAGCTCGCCCGTGAGGCCCCCTTCCGGGTCCGCATGGCCGCCATCGGCGGGCTCGGCGCCGCGAAGGACCCGCGCTCCCTCGCGCTCCTGCACGCCATCCACGAGAGCGACGGCGACGGGCGCCTCGCCCGCACCGCCTGGAACGCGGCCAACCGCGTCGCCGCCGGGCGCAGCACCGAGGCCGGCCTCTCCACCCTGCGCGCCGACCTCGACAAGCTCCGCGACGAGAACAAGGCGCTGCGAGATCGGCTCCAAAAGGTCGAAGACCGCGGCACGACCTGAGGCTCGACCGCCGCTCGACCGCCGCTCGGCCGCCCCCGCCTGCACGGCCGGACCTTTCCGGGTAGGATGGCCTATGCCTGAACCACTCCTGAGCCCGACCCCATCCTGGACCGCCGACCAGATCCGCAGCGGAGACCCCGTCGAGCTCTCCAACGGTCGGCGCGTCGAGTGCCTGCCGACGAAGAAGGGCGGCAGCGAGGCCCAGGCCTGGGGAGCGGCGATCGTCAAGAGCGACCCGCTCGTTAAGCGGGCCGGCGTGGAGCTCGGGGTCAGCACACACCCCGGCATGCTCCGCGCGCCCGACGTGGCCGTCTTCAGCGACGAGGGCGGCGACGACGACTGGGAGCGGAAGGCGCCCCCGCTGGCCATCGAGTACGCGGGGCCCGGGCAGGACTTCACCGAGCTCCGCCTGAAGATCGAAGAGCTCCTGGCCGCAGGGACGAAGCACCTGTGGGTGGTGCGGCTGGACGGGCCTCGGAGGGTCGAGGTCTACGAGCCCGGGCGCCCGCGCGTGACGCGGGTCGCAGGCGAGTGGCTCCACGCCCCCGGCGTGCTCGAGAACCCCGTCCCGGTCGAGGCCCTCTACAGCCCTGGCGCCGCAGAGGCCGTCGTCCTGCGCAACATGCTCCAACGTTTCGGATACCGCGACCTCGACGAGGTCCGCGCCGAGGGACACACCGAGGGCAAGGCCGAGGGCAAAGCCGAGGGCAAAGCCGAGGGCAAAGCCGAGGGCAAGGCCGAGGGCAAAGCCGAAGGCATCGCCGAAGGCATCGCCGAAGGGCAGCGCAGGCTCCTCGCCCGCCAACTCGAGCGGCGCTTCCCCGCCGAGGCGGAGGCCCGCGCCGCGCTGCTCGCTGCGCCCTCCTCCGAAGAGGCCGACTGGCTGGCCGACGCCCTGCTCGACGCGTCGACCGCGCAGGCGCTCCTGGCGGCCCTGATCGATCGCCGGGTGCCGGGCCGCTCCGCCGAACGGTCCTGAACCCACGCGAATGAACCGCTCCAGCTCCACGCCCGACCCCGGGGCCTTCCTCAACCCCTGGGATCACGGCTCGCTCATCCGCTACCTGGCCTGGCACCGGCAGGCGCACGCCTCGCTGCCTGTCCCCGCTCCGCGCGGTGGCAGCGGAGGGCTCGTACCGCTGAGCGAGCTCTACATCCCGCCCCGCCTCGGGCCCTCGCCGGCCGTCGCAGGCAAGGCCTCGGCCACGGTCGACCTCTTCGATCTCTTCGACCTGCACCGCAGGATCGTGCTCCTCTCCCCGCGCGGGGGCGGTCGCTCCACCCTGGCCGCCGAGCTCATCCACGCCCTGACCGACCCCACGCACAACCCGGTGATCGACCGCCTCGGCCGGATGGTGCCGCTCTGGTTCCCGCTGCGGCGCCTCGCCGTGCAACGAATGGGGCGCACCGTCGAGGCGCTGCTCTCCCTCCAGCAAGGGCGCCCCTGGTGGTACCCCGGCCTCGACAGCGTGCTGCTGGCCCTCCTCGACCGCGGGCAGGTGCTCTTCGTGCTCGACGGCTACGACGAGGTCGAGGACCGTGGCGCCCGCGAGGCCCTCCGCGACGCGATCCTCGACGGGATGTGGCGCTTCCCCTCCTGCACCTGGCTCATCACCGCCGACGCCGCCCGCTACGGCGCCCTGCCGCTCCGGGAGGAGGTCTCCCCCGACGAAGACCTGCCGCCGTCCTTGGCCACCGTGTCGGCCTCGGCCGAGGTGGAGGTGCCCGCCTGGCACATCCACCCCTTCGACGCCCACCAGGTCCGCGCCTGGTCGGAGCGCTGGACCTCCCTCCGCCACCTCACCCCGGAGGCCGAGGCGGCGGAGGGCCGAGCGCTGGCCGCGGAGCTCGAGGTCGCCTCCCGCAGGCTCGGGAGCCGCCTGCCTTGCTGGCTCCCCCTGCTCGCCCTCGCGCGGGAGGGTCCGGGAGGGCTCTCCAACAGCCTCCCCGGGCTGCTCGATCAGCTCCGCGACGTCACCATCGGGCTCCTCGGCGACGCCTCCGGCCTCGGCGGAGAGGCCCGGCGGCGCTTCTTCGGCGACCTCGCGGCGCGCTCTGGCCAGGGGGACGGCGGTGTCCCGCAAGAGGAGGTCACCGAGCTCGCCCGCGCCGCCGCCCGTGCCACCCACGAGGAGGACCCCGGCGAGGTCGTCGCCAGCACCTTCGTCGAGCTGGTGCTGGAGCGCGCCCCCTTCCTCGACGCCACCGACCGCTCCGTCCGCTTTTGTTCCGCCGAGCTGCAGGTCCACCTCGCGGCGGGCAGCATCGCCCGATCGCTCCAGGCCGAGGCCCCGAGCGCCCAGTCGGTAGCCGCGCTCAAGGGCTGGGCCCGCCGACGAGAGGGTGCGGTCGAGCTCGGACAGGTCTTCGAGCAGCTCGCGGCCGATCCGGCGCAGGCCGAGAAGGTCTACACGCAGCTCCTCGGCGGCGGTCGCCGCCAGACCCTCGCCGACATGGACGCGCTCGGCCCGCTCGCCCAGGCCATCCGCGATCACACCGCCGTGCCCGACAAGATGCGCACCGCCGCCCATCGCCTCGTCGGCGAGGCCATCCGACGCTGGGCGACCGACCGGGGGCGCGTCCCCCCCTGGACCCGCGACCTGCGGCCCCTCGCCGCCCTCGAAGACCAGGTCGCCCTCTCGCTGGCCGACTGTGCGGAGATCGTAGACCTCGGTCCGATCTCCCACCTCCGCCAGCTCAGCCGACTCGACCTGCACGGCTGCGTCCGGGTCACCGACCTCTCCCCCCTCGCCTTCAACCGAAAGTTGCAGTGGATGGACGCCCGCGGCTGCGTGGGCATCGAGCACCTCGAGCCGCTCGGCTCCCTCTCGGAGCTGCGCTGGCTCGACCTCGGCGGCTGCACCGCGATCAAGGACCTCGAGCCCCTCTCCCGCCTGCCCAACCTCCAGGCCCTGGCCCTGCACGGCTGCCATGGGCTCCGCGACCTCACCCCCTTGTCGGCCCTCCGCGGCCTCCGGGCCCTCATCCTCTCCGACTGCCCGCAGGTCACCGACCTCAGCCCCCTCCGTCGCCTGCCGAGCGGCGGCCGGGTCTGGGTCAAGGGGACGGGCATCAAGCGCGCGCCGCCGACCCTCGAGTGGGCCGTGATCGGCCTCGACGTCTGAACGGCCGGCCGAAGGTCGAAGGGGGCTCCCATGTGGACGTGGTTCCGTCGGCTCTATGAGGACGCGGCGGCCGGGCGCCTCGGCCCCGCGGGCTCCCCGCTGTTCCGCGGGGTGGTCGAGCTCATCCACGTGCTCGTGGTGCTGGTCCGCGAGCTCATCCGCGACCGCCTCCACGTCCGCGCGGCGATGCTCTCCTATTGGACCGCCGTGGCCATCGTACCCATCCTCGTGCTCGGCTTCGCGTTGACCGGGCCGCTCGGCCTCGCCGCCACCACGAGCGGCGCCGTGCGGGCGGTGCTCTACGACTCCATGCTCGCCGACAGCGTCGAGGAGGTGGGCTCGGCCCTGGACACCCTGCTCGTGGGCGCCAACATCGGCACGCTCGGCATCTTCGGCGTGGTGGGCATCATGCTCATCGGGGCCCAGCTCTATTTTAACGCCGAGCTCGCGTACAACGACATCTTCCAGACCCGCGTGAAGCGCAGTTGGCTCCTCCGCTTCGTGCTCTTCTATGCAGGCATCACGCTCGGGCCCCTGCTCATCGCCACGGGCTTCGTGCTCTCCGCCCGCCTCGGCGCCACGGCCTCCGACGCCCGGCTGCTCGGCCGCGTCCTGCCGGTGCTGATCACGGCCACCGCGCTCGTGAGCGCGATCCGCCTCCTCCCCTGCACGCCGGTGTCCTGGCGGGCCGCGCTCACCGGCGGCCTCGTGAGCGCGATCGCATTCGAGGCGGCCAAGGCCGGCTTCGGCGAGTACACCGAGATGCTCGGCACAAAGGACAACCTCGCGCGCATCTACGGCTCGGTGGCCTTCCTCCCGGTCTTCTTGATTTGGACCTACACCCTCTGGCTCATCGTGCTCTTCGGGGTCGAGGTGGCCTGGCTGGTCCAGAACCACGGCGCCCTCGTCGACTCCCAGCGCCGCCGCGCCGTCGACCCCCTCTCCGGGGACCGTCAGGCCGACGGCTTCTTCGCGCTGAACGTGCTGGCGGTCGTGGTCGAGCGCTGGATGGGCGACGAGGGGGCCCCCACGAAGGAGGCGGTGGTCGCCCTCACCGGCGCCGAGCCGCGGCATGTGCAGCGCGCCCTCGAGGTGCTCGAGGAGTCGGGCTTCCTCCTCGAGTCCGAGGACGGCCGCTACTCACCGGCGCGCCCGCCCGAGACCGTGCCCGCCTCCGAGGTGCTGCGCGCCTGGCGCACCCGCGCCGCCCCTGCGATCCAGGGCCCCGCGGGCTCGGCGGTGCACACCGCGCTCTCCGCCGTCGACCACGCGCTGCTCGGCAACGTCGACCGCCTCGTCCGCCGACGGCGAACGCCCTGAACCGCTCCCGCGCGCCGATCAGCCGCGCCGGCGCAGGCCGAAGACCAGGATCGCGGAGAGGATGACGACCGGCAGGCCCACGGCGACGAGCCCACCGAGGCGGCCCTGGGCAGCGAGGGCGCCGAAGAGGAGGTCCCCACCGCAGAGCCCGAGGCTGAGCAGCAAGGCGAGGCCCACCTGCGACCCCGGTGAGCGGCCGAGGGGCAGCCAGCAGAGCCAGGCCAAGAGGCCCGCCTGGACCAGCCGCCCGCCTCGACCCTGGAGCTCTCGGAGGCCGGCCGGGCCGCCGTGGGACCACAGCAGCGGGAGGCGGCTCTGGGCGGGGCGCTCGAGCTCCCGGGCCTCGACGAAGCGGGCGGGATCGATCTCCCCCGCGGCCACCCGCTCGAGCCGACCCTCGCCGACCCGGATCGCGGTCTCGTCCGCGGGGCGGAGGGCGAGGCCGTCGAGCAGCACCCAGTCGGCGGTGGGCGCCGGCACCCAGGCCCGGGCCGCGCGCTCCGCCGGCCAGACGAGGCCGCCCTGGAGCCCCGCCCCCAGCAGGGCCCAGAGCAGCCCCGCCGCCGCCGCCGCCCGCCCCGTGCGCCCTGGCCCGAGGCCCGAGGCCTGGAGCGCCGCGCGCTCACCCCGCGCCTCCATCCGCGCCGCCGCGAGGCCCGCGCCGAGGCCCACCGCCGCAGGGAGCAGCGGGAGCAGCAGGCCCGGGCCGCGGAGGAGGGCGGCGAGGAGTGCGTGCGGGGCCGAGGCCGTCGTCTCGACGGCGGTGGTCAACGTGACGAGGCCGAGGGCCAGCAGCAGCACCAGGGCGGTCCAGCCGAACACCGCTCTGAAGACGAGGCGGGGGGCGGTCAACGCGCCCCCCAGCGCGACCAGCCCACCAGGGCGGCGATCGCGAGCGCAGTTGGCGGGATCCCGCTCGCCAAGAGGGCCCCCACCGTCGAGACCGACTGATCGCTGAGCCGCATCAACACCCACCACCCGAGCACCGTCCCCGCCGCGACCAAGGCCGGGCGCGCCCGCCGAGCGCCGAGCGGGAGCCCGAGCAGGGTGAGCAGCGGCACCGACAGGGGCAGGGCGCTGCGCTTGTAGAGCGTCATCCGCTCGAAGTCGGCTCGCCGCCCCTTCGCCTCCATCCGGTCGATGAGGTCGAGCAGCGCGCGGTCGTCTCGCTCCGCCGCCTCCACCCGCAGGCCACCCGCCGCGAGCGGGAGGCGGGCGCGCTCGAAGGTGAGCGACCAGAGAGAGGCCCCACCGCCCGCCCCGCGGCCCTCGGCCTCGCCGTCGGTCACGACCAGCACGCCCGCCTCCACCCGCCCCCCTCGCGCGGCGAGCGCGGTGTCCCCGACGGCGACGAAGAGGTCGGTCATCCGCGGCCCCTCCACCCCACCCGCCAGCAGCAGCAGCTCGCCGATCACCGCGGGCTGCCCCGGCTGCAGCCGGAGCTCCGACACGGCCCCCTCGAGCGCACGGCGCACGGTCGCCCTCCCCATCGGCTCGAGCCCGTGGGTCAGGCCGGCCTCGACGATCCCGCCGACCAAACCGAGCACGAGCAAGGGGGGCGCGAGGCGGCGAGCCGGCAGCCCCGAGGCGGCGAGGGCCAACCACTCCCCCTCGCGGGCCTTCCGCTCGGCGGCGGCCACCACCCCGAAGAGCAGGCTCACCGGCAGCCCCACCGCGGCCACCGCGGGGAGCAAGCCGAGCAGCACCCAGAGCGCCCCCACCGGCGAGGGCAGCACAGGGGCTCGAGCCAGGGCCTGCGCCGCGAACAAGGCAAGGCCGAGGCCGGTGATCGCCCCCCAGGACAACAACATCGGGCGCAGCACGGGCGCGACGACCAGGCGGGAGAGCGGGCTCATCGGGCAGACCCCACGGTCCAGGGCTCCCTTCAACCAAGCGCTTGCAGAGGGTTGACCAACGGCGGCCGGTGCATATAATGCGCCCGCCGCAGAATACCTCGGCTTCGCAGAACCGGAACCGCTCGTCGCTCCTCCAACGAGGTGCCAGGCTCCGGAAAAGTCGGCGAACAGAGGGAGCCTGCGGATCTGATCGAGCCATCACCGCTCGGTCTTGAGGGTCCCTGGTCGCATTGTGGGTCGCATTGTGGAGTGGATGATGGACTTCAAGGTCGGGGACAAGGCAGTCTACCCGGGTCACGGTGTCGGGGTCATCAAAGGCGTCGAGACCTCTGATTACGACGGCATCCGCCAGACGATGTACGTCCTCAAGATCCTCGACAACGGGATGACGATCCGCGTCCCCGTCCAGAACGCGAGCGCGCTCGGCATGCGCGGCGTGATCTCGTTGGTCCAGGTCGACAAGGTCTACGAGGTCCTCCGCGACCGCGACGTGCCCACCGACAACCAAACCTGGAATCGGCGGTATCGCGAGTACCTCAACAAGATCCAGACCGGCGATCCCATCGAGGTAGCCAAGGTCCTCCGTGACCTCGCGCTGCTCCGCATGGACAAGAACCTCTCCTTCGGGGAGCGCAAGATGTACGATCAGGCGCACAGCCTGCTCGTACAGGAGATCTCGGTGGCCAAAGACACCGATGAGAAGACGATCCAGGACGAGATCGGTCAGATCTTCACCCCGCCGCCCGCCACGGCCTGATCGCGAACCCCGCCGATCCCGGAGCACCCCCTGTCCGAGCTGCGCCTCCGCCTGCACTTCCTGCCGGGTCGATCGCTGGATCTGGCCCAGGCTCGCCTCAGCCTCTTCAGCACGCTCTGGACCCGCGCCCAGGGCGGCCACGTCGTGGCCTCCAACGAGAGCCCCGCCGCCCTCGACGACCTCGCCTGGCTCGGCGTCGAGCCAGACGGCATGACCAGCGCTCCCCGCGTGGACCGCTACGCCGCGACCTGCGACGGGCTCATCGCCAGCGGGCACGCCTACCAGTGCTTCTGCGGTGCGACCGAGTTCCGTGAGATGCAGCCGAACAGCTCCGGGATCCCGGAGGCGGTGCAATACGACGGCCGCTGCCGGCTCCTCTCCGAGGATGACCGCAAGGCCCTCCGAAAGGGCGGGCGCGCGCCGAGCATCCGGCTGATCGTGCCTCCCGGTACCTCCGTCACCATCACCACGGTCGAGGGGCGCAGCTCCACGGCCGCCCCCGACTTCGACTTCGCGCTCACGCGGAGCGAGGGGGGGCCGATGCCCGCCTTCGCCGCCCTGGTCGACGATCAGGTCGCCAAGGCCGACATCGGGATGGTCGAAGAGCGCTTCGCCGCCGAGATCCCCTACCGGGCGATCATCGCCAAGGCCCTCGGCTGGGAGCTCCCCCGCCTCGCCATCCTCCCCGAATGGAAGGGCACCGCCGGTGCGCTGGCCATCGGTGAGCTGCGGGCGGGCGGCTACCACCCCCGCGCTGTGATTCAGGCCATCGCTCGCGCCGGCTGGGATCCGGGCGATGACATCGACGTCGCCGCGATGGCGGCCCGCTTCTCGCTCACCGACCTCGCGAGCGTCGTCCCCGACCTCGACGTCGCCTCCCTCCGCTCCGCCAACGGCGCGGTGCTCCGGGCCCTACCCGAGGCCGAGCGCATCCAGGCCGTCTCTGAGCACCTCACCCGCCGCGGTTACCCCATCGCCGAGCGCGAGGCCGGCTGGCAGGCCCGCTTCGTCGCCACCGCGACCGCCGAGATGAACACGTTGGCCGACGCCGAGCTGCTGGCCTCCCTGCTGCTCATCCCGACAGTGGACTACGACAAGGACATGGCCCGCACCATCCGCCTGCCCACCACGCAGGCCCTGGTGACCGAATTCGAGCGGGCGCTGGAGGTGGTCACCACCGGCAGCGACGCCGAGTGGCAAGAGGCCGTGCTCCGCTTCCGCGCCAAGGCCGAAGCTCCGGGACGCGCGCTGGGCACGCTGCGCATGGTGCTCACCGGCAACCGCGAGGGCCCCCAGCTCGCCCCGGTGCTGGCCTTGCTCGGCATCGAGAAGTGCCGGAGCCGCATCGACAAGGCGCGGCGTTACGCCGGCGCCACCTGAGCGCCCCGTCGGAGCGTCCCATGCGCATCCTCCTCGCCACCACGAACGCCCACAAGCTTGAGGAAGTGGCAGCGTTCTTCGCGGGGCAGCCCCTCCAGGTCGAGGGGCTCGACGTGCACCCCCGAGTGCCCGAGCCCCCCGAGGACGGCGACACCTTCGAGGCGAACGCGCTCCAGAAGGCCCGCTTTGTCTACGCCGAGACCGGGCTCCTCTCGGTCGCAGACGACTCCGGTCTCGAAGTGGAGGCCCTTAGCGGCGCCCCCGGGGTTCACTCCAAGCGGTACACGCCGGAGGCCACGGCGGCCTCCAACAATCGAGCGCTGCTGCGGGCCTTGGACGGCGTCACCGATCGGCGGGCGCGCTTTCGCTGCGTGATCGCGGTGGTCGGCCCCGGCGGCGAAGCCACCCTCTCGGGCGCCTGCGAGGGCCACATCGGCCACCTGCCCCAAGGCAGCCAGGGCTTCGGATACGACCCCCTCTTCTGGCCCGACGAGGTCCCCGGCCGCTGCATGGCTGACCTCTCGATGGCGGAGAAGAACCGCGTCAGCCACCGCGGTCGGGCGCTGATCGGTCTGCCGGCGCTGGTCGCCCGCCTCTCCTGCCCCGTCGACAAAGCTGCGCCCGCAAAATAGCCGACAGACGGGTGCAGCGGTCTTCGTTGCAGGATCAGCGCTGGTCGGGCCGCCAGCCACGAGAGGTCGCCATGCGCGCTCCTCCGGGCCCCACCTCGGCCCCTCCCCGCTCCTGGTCGCCCGCCCGTCGCCTCGCCCGCCTGTTTCGGGCGCCGGTGGAGCGCTTCCTCGCGGTCGAGGCCGCGAGCAGCGTCGTCCTCCTCTGCGCTGCCACCGCCGCGCTGGTCTGGGCCAACACACCCTGGGCGAACCTCTACGAGGCGCTCTGGACCACCCCCCTTGGCTTCAATCTCGGCCCGTTCTCCTTCTCCCGCGACCTCCGCTGGTGGGTGAACGACGGCCTGATGACGGTCTTCTTCTTCGTGGTCGGCCTCGAGATCCGCCGAGAGGCCTACCGCGGAGAGCTGAGTGAGCTCCGCCGGGCCGCCTTGCCGATCGCGGCGGCCTTGGGTGGCATGATCGTCCCGGCGCTCATCTACGTGGCCTTCAACGCCGGCACCGTCGCCGCGGCCGGCTGGGGAGTGCCGATGGCCACCGACATCGCCTTCGCGGTCGGCGCCCTCACCCTCCTCGGCGACCGGGTCCCCCCCGCGCTCCGCGTCCTGCTGCTCGCCCTCGCCGTCATCGACGATGTGGGCGCCATCGTCGTCATCGCGCTGTTCTACTCGGGAGGTGTCCACCCGGGCGCCCTCGGGCTCGCGGGCCTCGGGCTCGCGGCCATTGGCGGGCTTCAGCTCTTCGGGGTCCGGAGCACCGCCGCCTACGTCGGGCCCGCGCTCCTCACCTGGGGCGCCACCTACGCCTCGGGGGTGCACCCCACCCTCGCCGGCGTGCTCATCGGCCTGGCCACCCCCGTGGGCGTGTGGCTCGGTCCGAACGCCTTCGCGGATGCAGCGGAGGAGGCCGCGCGGCGGGTGCGGGAGGTCACCCGGGAGGGTGGGTTCGACATCCAAGAGGAGCTCGACACGGTCTCCCGAGCGGCGAGAGAGGCGATCTCGCCGGTCGAGCGGCTCGAGCACGCCCTCCACGGCTGGGTCGCCTGGCTGGTCATGCCCCTCTTCGCCGCCGCGAACGCGGGCGTCTCGCTCGGATCCCTCAACCTCCAGGGGGGAGGCTGGCGCGTCTTCGCGGGCATCGCGGTCGGCCTCGCGGTGGGTAAGGCCGTCGGCGTCTTCACCCTGGCGCGCTTAGCCACGGCGCTCGGCCTCGCCGCGCTGCCCCGCGGCATACGCTGGACCGACATCACCGTCGTGGGCGGCGTCGCCGGCATCGGCTTCACCATGGCCCTCTTCATCGCCCAGCTCGCCTTCCCACCGGGCCCGACGCTGGAGACCGCGAAGCTGGCGGTACTCGGGGCCTCCAGCGTGACGGGGGTCGGCGGCTATCTCTTGGGCCGCTGGCTCCTCCCACGCGGCGCTCGCCCCGGCGCGGCGACCTCCGCCGCCGAAGGAGAGGCCTCTACCGAGGTCTAAGCGGAGCCGGCGCGCTCCCCGCCCGAACGCTCAGTCCGAGGTGTCGGTCGAGAGCGGGTAGGTGCGGCCGCGCCGGCCGAAGCCCGAGTGCGTGAACTTCACGTCGGAATTACGAGCCTTGTCGGCCACGTCTTCCAGAGAGGCGAGATACGCCTCATACGCAGCCTGGTCGGTGAGGCCCTTGCCGATGTGACGTTCGACGACGCGGTTGTCGAAGAGGGCTTCGAGTTTCTTTTCCATGGCGTACTCCGAGGACCCTGCAGGGTCTCTGATCAATCAGCGGCCGGCGGGAGGTCGTCATCGGCAGCGGGGGGGAGGTCGTCCTCGTCGGCGGCGGGCGGGAGGTCTTCCCGAGAGGCGGGACCGGCGAAGCTCCGCAGCGACTCGTTCTCATCGAAGGACGAGAGATCGGCGTGCACACGACCGGCCGCGATCTCTCGAAGCGCGGTGACCACCTCCTTGTTGGTGCGCCCATCCTCAATGAGCGGGTCCACGCCCTTGAGGAGCTGCTTCGCGCGCTCAGCGGCGACCAGCACCAGCGAGAAGCGGTTGGGGATCTGTTCCAGACAATCTTCGACCGTGATTCGGGCCATACACGCTCCCGTCGTACAGGGGGCACGGCCTATGCCCCCGCTCACCCCTCGTCAAGCGCCGACTCCCGCCGGAGGCCCCGAAGCTTCGGCTATTCACGGGATGGGCCTGTCGAGCGTCAGGGGTTGTCGAGGGCCCCGTCACAGAGGATCACGGCCCCGTTCTGCAGCGGGATCGAGTGCGTGGGCGTGCTCTCTGGCCGGATGTGGGCCACGTAGTCGGGGATGGCGTTGCCCGACAGCATGCAGTCCACCGCCTCACGGCCGAAGGGCCAGAGGTGGGAGCGTACATCCGACTCACAGCGCCCGTCGGCGCCTCGCCAGGAGCCGCACTCGGCCTCGGCCGCCTCGATCATCACCTGTCGCCAGGCGACGAGGGCACGATCGCGGTCGAGCTGGCTGCGTTCGGGGTTGAGTCGCGGGATGTCGAGCTCAACCTCCGAGGGCTCGAAGGGGCCGGCCCCGATGGCGCGGGCCAGGGCCTGGGCGCCGGTCTCGCGCGCAGGAGAGACCGCAGGGACGGCCGGCGCCTCGAACCCAGGCGCGAGCCCCGCCGGGGCGTGGACCGCAGCAGACGAGGCAGCGCCAGCGGGTGAGGCGGCGCCGAGGGCGGCCAGCCGCGGGAGCTCAACGACAAGCTCGGCGCTGCGCGAGCGACCGGCCGCGCGACCGCGGGACGGCTCTGTCAGGGCCTGGAGCCGCCCCTCCGTCTGCTCGAGCCGCGCGTGGACGAGGCGAGCCTCGACGTCGGTGTCGTGGGCCTCCTGGGCCAGCGCATGGGTGAGGTCACTCAGCCGGTCCCGCTCCTGGCGCAGCGCTCGCAGCTCGCCCTGCATCGCGTCCAGGCGCACCTGCTCGGCGGCCCGATCTCCGCGCACCACCCACAACACCGAGCAGGCGATACCCACCATCGCCAGCACATTGGCGAGGAAGTGCGGCAGGAACACCTGGAGGCCGCCGGGCCCGCGCTCGGCGGGCTCCCTCGAACGCCCCGGCATCGCCTCCAGCGGGGCGGAACCAGGAGGAGGGGGCTCCGCGGAAATGAGGCGCGACATGGGCAGCTCTCCGGCGCCCATGGTAGCCGTCGCGGCGCCGGAAGCAAGCGCAGTCAAAACTTTCTCGCCGACCCCCGCCCGCGCCCGGCCAGCCGTCGATCTGGCGACGCGCGCGGTTGGCCGGGCGAGCACCGCCGGGACATATTCTTCCGAGCGTGGAAACTCTCGACGGAAATGGTGAATACCGCATCCTCCGGCGCCTCGGCTCCGGCGGCATGGGCGTGGTGCACGAGGTCGAAGACGCCACCGGGCGGCGTATGGCCGCCAAGACCCTCCACTGGCCGGAAGGCGAAGAGATCTATCGCCTCAAGCAGGAGTTTCGAGCGCTGGCCGGGATCGTCCACGACAATCTCGTCACGCTCTACGAGCTGAAGACCCACGGCCGTCAGTGCTTCTTCACCATGGAGCTCGTAGACGGACGCACCTTCGTCCAGCATGTCCGACGGGGTGTGGAGCGCAGACGAGAGGCTGGAGAAGCCGATCCCCAGCTCAACCCCGTCGAGCTCGACGCGCTGCGCTCCCTGACCGGCCAGCTCGTAGACGGCATCGACGCGCTGCACCGCACCGGCCACCTCCACCGCGACATCAAGCCGAGCAACGTGCTCGTCAACCGCGAAGGCCGACTGAAGATCCTCGACTTCGGCGTGGTCACCCTGTTGACACCGCGGGCCCGGGACCTCGCCGGGCTGAGCAAGGTGGTGGGCACCATCGCCTACATGGCACCGGAACAAGGTTGGGGCACCGCCCTCTCGCCCGCCTCGGACTGGTACGCCCTCGGGGTGGTGCTCTACGAGGCCATCTCCGGCAAGAAGCCCTTCCAGGGCCAGCTCATCGACGTGCTGGCGGCGAAGGACGCCCGCGACCTCGTCCCCCTCCGACAGGTCGCCCCGGAGGTCCCCCCGGAGCTCGAGCAGCTCGTGTGGGCCCTCCTCGACCCCGATCCCAGCCGCCGTCCGGACGCCATCGGCATCCGCGCCGCCCTCGGGGTCTCCCGCAGCCCCGACCTCGCCGCCGCCCCCACCTTCGGCGAGCCCATCTTTGTCGGACGAGCCGAGCCCCTCGCCCGCCTCCACGAGGCCTTCGGCGCCGTCCGTCGTGACGGCGCAGGGCTCGTGCAGCTCAGCGGCGCCGCGGGCATGGGCAAGTCTGCCCTGGTGGAGCACTTCCTCGACGAGCTGCGGCAGGCCGGCACGGCCTTCTCCTTCACGAGCCGCTGCCACCCCGCCGAGCACGTCCCCTTCCAGGCCCTCGACGCGCTCATCGACGGGATCAGCCGCCACCTCCTCCAGATGTCGCCCCTGTTGCGCACGCGCACGGTGCCGCCCTCCGCCCCGGGGCTGGTCCGCCTCTTCCCCGTGCTCACCGGCGTCCCCGACATCCCCTGGCACAGCGACGAACACCGGCACGGCGGGCCCACAGAGCAGCGGCGCCGCGCCTTCCAGGCCCTCCGCGAGCTCCTCGGCGCCCTCGGCCGCGACCGCCCGATCGTGCTCTGGATCGACGACCTCCAGTGGGGCGACCTCGACAGCGCCTTCGCCCTCCGCGAGCTGATCCGCCCGCCGGACGCGCCGCCGGTCCTCATCGTCCTCTCGTACCGGACCGAAGACCGGGCCGAGGGCGCGCTCATCGGCGCCCTCCAGCCCGACGCCCCCGGGATGCCCGAGGCGCCCCAGGTTCGAATCGAGCTCGGCCGGCTCTCCAACGACGAGGCCCGCGTGCTGGTCGACCGCCTGCTCTCCGACGAGGGAGAGGCGCCCGTGCCCATCTCCACCCTCGTCGCCGAGGGCGCTGGCTCGCCGCTGCTCACCGCCGAGCTCACCCGCTCGTTCCGGGCCCGCGCCGGCGGGCCGCCGCCCTCCCTCCAAGACCTGCTTCGGGCCCGAGTCGCCGCGCTGCCCGCCCCCGCCCGACGCCTGCTCGAGGTGGTGGTGGTCGCGGGCCGCCCGCTCGACGCCGCCGCCGCGACCGCCGCCGCCCGGGTGGGCGACCAGGCCCCCCGTGTCACCGCCCAGCTCTTCTCCGCGCACCTGCTCCGGCGGGTCATCTCGGGCGGCCAGGCCCGCCTCGACCTCTTCCAGAACGCGGTCCGCGAGGCTGTGCTCGCCAGCCTCGACACGCCGGCGCTCCAGGCCCTCCACGCCGAGCTCGCCCGCTCCCTCGTCACCCTGGAGGGCGCCGATCCGCGCCACCTGATCGGTCACTACCTCGAGAGCGGACAGACCGAGCTGGCCCAGGCCCAGGCCGAGGTCGCAGCGGAGCAGGCGATGTCGACCTTCGCCTTCCACCTCGCCGCCGAGCAGTTCCAGCTCGTGCTCCGCTTGCTGCCGGAGGGGGCTGCCCGCTGGCACTTCCTCCGTCGCAGGGCAGAGGCCTTGGCCGCCTCTGGGCTCGGCGGAGAGGCCGCCGTCGCCTTCTCAGAGGCCGCCAGAGACCTCTCCCGACAGGCCCCGAATGATCCGCGCCGGGCCGAGCTCCAGCGACAGGCGGCCGAACACTGGCTCCGGAGCGGGCACCTCGAGGAGGGCCTGCGCACCCTCGAGAGCGTGCTCCAGGGGATGGATCTCTCCCTCCCCGGAAATCCCACCGCCGCCCTGGCCGCCCTCGTGCTCCAACGGCTGCGGCTGCGCTTCCGCGGGCTCGGCTACCGCGAGCGGCGGGCGGAGGACCTCGAGCCCGCCACCCTCCAGCGGGTGGACGCCTGCTGGGCCACCGCGGTCGGCCTCTGCTGGGTGGACTCTGTCCGCTCGGCGGTCTTCCAGTGCCGATACACTCAGCTCGCCCTGGACTGCGGCGAGCCCACGCGGGTCGCCCGCGCCCTCGGGACAGAGGCCGCCTTCATCTCGAGCGAGGGAGGCGCCCCCAACCGCCGCCGCGCCGCCGAGGCGCTCGAGGCCGCCCGCCGCATCACCGCGGCCACGGCCGATCCCGCCGAAGCAGCGATCACCCTCATCTGCACGAGCGCCAGCACCTTCTTCTCCGCACGCTTCCGAGAGGCCCGCGACAGCGCCGCGGCGGCCGAGGCGCTGCTCCGCGCCCACCGCCCCGGGATGACCTGGGAGCTCACCAACGCCCACATCTTCGGCATGTGGTCCACCGCCTATCTGGGGGAGCTCAGCCACATGCGGCAGCGGCTCCCGGCCCTGCTCGAAGAGGCACGCGAGCGCGGGAACATGCTCGGCGCGGCCTCTCTGTCCACGGGCCTCCCCAACCTCGCCTGGCTGGCGCTCGACCAGCCCGGACAGGCCCGCCGCCAGGCCGACGACGCCATCAGCCTGTGGAGCGGCGAGTCGGGCTTCCACACGCAGCATTACATGCACCTCATCGCCCGCGTGCACCTCGACCTCTACCTCGGACAGCCAGAGGCCGCCTGGGACCGCTTGAGCCAGGCCTGGCCGCGCATGAAGAACGCCCAGATGCTGCGATTGCAGATGGTGCGCATCGAGGCCACCCACCTCCGAGCCCGCGTCGCGCTGACCCGCCTCGACGCCGGTACCGTCCGGGGGACGGAGGCAGAGACGCTCCGGAAGGCGATCCAGCGTGACGCCCGCGGCCTCGCCGCGGAAGATCTCCCCTGGGGCCCCAACCTCTCGCTCTCCATCCAGGGCGCCCTCTCCTTCCTGTCTGGCCGAGCCGACGAGGGCCTCCGCCTGCTCGACAGCGCGGTGCGCGCCTTCGATGAGGCCGACATGGCCTTACACGCCGCCGCCGCGCGGATCACCCTCGACCACCTCGGTCAGCCGAACCCCGTGGGCCGGGCCTGGATGGCGCGGGAGGGGGTGATAGACCCGCTCCGCCTGTCGCGTGTCCTGGTTCCGGGCTGGACGGGCGCCAACCCCCACCGATAGGCAACCGCTCATTCGAGGCGGGGGTCGTCCACCCACAGCTCGTCATTCGGAGGGGCGGCCGCCGCGAAGCGGAGCTCGATCGCCACCACCCGCGAGAGGTCAACCGGCAGGAAGCTGTCGAGGGGGAGGACGACCTGCCCCCAGTGCCGACCGACGACGCCCAGCGCGCCCATCCCCTCTTCCGCCTCTACGGAGAGCTCGGCGCCGTCGGCGTCGATGAGGGTGACCGACAAGGACGGCTCTACCTCCTCACAGTCCCCGGGAGGCGGCGCGCAGGGTGCCGACAGGCGGAGGTGCAGCGCACGCTGCTCCCGGAGGTCGATGCCCCCCCCTTCCGGGGACAGGCTGAAGCGCAGGCTCGCCTCCTCCTCCCCCCAGCCGAGGCGACGGGCGGGGGTCCAATCGGCGATCCGCTCGACCTGCGTGCTCCCCCGGCCGGCGGCGACGAGCCCGTCTGTATAGGGTGGCGCGTTCTCGTTCGTGTCGAGGCCGCCGCCCTCCACGACACCGCCGAGGAGGTCCTCTCCAGTCTCCCCGCTGAAGTCATCGACGAGCAGCTCACTGTCGAGGTAACGACGGCCGCTCGTGCTCACCCCGCGGTCACTCAGGGTCGAGCTCAGGGCCGGGGCGCCGAAGAGGGAGGCCTCGTAATCGAGATCGCCCCGCGCGAAGCGCTCGAGGAAGGCGGTAGACCAGGCTTGATCGAGGGCGTGTCGCTCACCCCAGGAGATGTCGGAGTCACTCGTGGTCCAGCCGGGGGTGCCCTCATCATAGGCCCACTCGTGGTTGGTGCCATGCTCGACGACAAATACGGTGGGGCCGCTGTTCTGGTCATAGGCCGAGTGCGGGAGGGGCCAGGGCTCGTCCAGGTCGTCCCCGGCGGCGAGGAACAGGAGGGGGCGCTCCGGGAAGGGCCGGTCGCCGTTCTCCTCGGGGTCTCCCCAGTCGGGATCGGGCGTCTGCAGCGGGCTCACCTGGGCGAAGCAGAGGGCCCCGGCCAGCGCGGGCTCTCGCCAGAGCGAGATCAGGCTGGCGCCACCCCCGCGGGAGTGACCGGCCACAAAGACCCGGTCGGGATCGATCCGCCCGGCGAAGGCGGTCGTCTCGTCGGCGCTCTCGGCGAGCAACAGCTCCCGCCCCGCGAGCTGGACCGCGCTCATGTCGCTCAGGTTGTCCCAGCTCTGGGAGGAGGACACGAGCGCGCTCCCATCGACGCTCGCCACCACGTAGCCGTGGGTCGCCCAGTGGCCGTGCAGCTCCGTATAATCATCGTAGATCTGCGACGGGCTGTGGGCGGCGTGGTGAAAGACGATGAGCGGGAAGGGGCCCTCCGCCATCGCCCCGTCGGGGTCTGTGGGATAGGCGACGCGAACCGCGACCCCCGAGAGCGTGCCGCGGCTGGTCGAGACGCTCGGGATGCTCAGCTCCACGCTGTCCGCGTCGTAGGGGCCGGGCAGGGACAGGTCGGCCGGGGCGGAGGACAGGGCGTCGTCGCTCGGGAAGACCGGGAGCTGGACCCCGTACCGAATAACCGCGCTCCCCTCCGAGGCCGCCGCCTCGAATGAATAGGCCCCCGTGGCCTCTGGGAGGCCGCTGAGCGCGCCGGCGGCCCAGTCGAGGCCCGGCGGCAGGGCGCCGGCCTCGACCGCGTCCCAGCCTCGAAGCTCGAAGTACCCGGAGCCCACCCGCCCGCCGGGCAGGTAGACCGGCTCGAAGCGCATCGAGGAGCCCACCACGAGCGGCCCCACCGCGAGCCCGGGCTCACAGTCCGCCGCGCGCAGGTGGAGGGTGACCTCACCGGTCCCGACCAGCTCCACCTCAGAGAATGTGGCCACTCCGGCCTCGACCGTGGCCGCGAGGGTGCCCGCGACAGACACCCCGTCGCCAGCGGAGTCGGCCGCCACCTCGACCGTGATGCGCTCGCCGTCGACAGCGTCGGCCTCGACCGCCCACTCCGCCATCACGCCCTCGAGCTGAGCCGGCCGGGGCGCGACGGCGAGGGTGAGGGTCGGACAGCCATCCGCCGAGCCGCTGTCTCCGCTGAGGCCGCTGTCTCCCACGGCCCCGTCGGCACCGTCGGCACCGTCGGCGCCATCCGCGCCGTCGGCCCCGTCGGCCTCATCTCGGCCGACCTTGCCCGACCCACAGGCGAGGAGGAGGGACAGGAGCAGGGTCGTGTGGGGCAAGGGCGACCTCCGACGGTCTCGTTATCCGGCGCCGGGCCCTCGGTCGCGCCCCCCGTGCGTCGACTCCGGTCGAGAGAGCTGCAAGGGCCCGCCCTTCCGCCCACAGTCGAGGGCCTTCCGAAAGAGGTCGGGGAGATCGATCCGCTGTTCCTCCGAGGCGGGGTCACTCGACGGCACGGAGCCGGGGCGGCGCCGGGACGGTGGCCGACGTACCAGGACACCGATCCCCATCAGGGCCCGGATCACGGCCTCCCCGTCCGTACCGAGCGCATCCTCCTCCACAGGATGACGGCCGAGGAGAGCGGCCGCCTCTCCAAACGGCTTCGGGAGCGACTCGCCCCGAAGGGCTTCGAGCCGCCGAACGACCGGGTGGAACTCCTTCAGCTCATCAAGGCGCTGTCTCCCCGCCTCCGCTTGCGCCCCCTCCAGCTGCGCGGTACCGATCAAGTGAAGGCCGTGGATCCCCTCACCCCTGACCATCGCAAGCTCAGCCGCCTTTCGAATCAGGTTGAAGGTGACGCGCGGAAGCGCGGTGCCCCGCGCATCGGCGGAGTGATTCAGGATCCAGGTGTGGGTGTAGCCCTTATTGGAGCCGCTCCCCATGGTGGCGCCAAGGAGGCGCTCGGCAAAAGCCCGCTGGCTGCTCTCGGACAAGCCCTCCGGCGACGCTGCAAAACCGAGGGAAAGCTGTGTGGGTACCGATGGGAGGACGCTCGGGGGCATCCATCCCAGCGTCGGGCGACGGCTGAAATCCACCGCCGCGGGGGCCTTTCGGAGCCAGTCCCGCAGGGCCTTCTGGCTCCCCACCCGCCGGAGCAGGGCACGGAACACGTCTTCCCCTGACCAACGGAGGGTGACTGAGCTGTCCCGCAACTTGCTCGCGTCTGTCGCGGCAGAGCGGGTGAGATCGGCCAGATCGGGCCGAATGAAGATCCGGGCCTGTACCCGTTGGAGCCGCCGAGACAGCGTGATCCAGGTCCCGGTGAGCGCTCCACACAGCCGACCCGCGGTGCGAAGGTCCGCGGCCCGCGAGATCATGTCAAGATCATCATACGCGATGATGATCGTCGAGCTGCTCGCTCCGAGGTAAACCTCGAGGGTGTCCATCCACGCCATCGATAGGCCGGCCACCGGCTCGAACGAGAGCACCCACCTCGCCACGTCGGAGGGATTTTCCTTCAACGGCCGCAGCGCGTCGGCGACTGACGGTGGGAGCGGCGTGTCGGGCAGGTGCCGAGCCAGCGTCTCCACCAAGAGCGCGAACCAGGCGCGCTCCATCACCTGCGGTGAAGCGCGCTCAGCCCAATCGTAGAGCGCCTGCGGGTTGGGAAAGGCCCTGGAGTCTTCGAAGCCGGTCACCCAGCGGAGCCCCGGCGGCGCCTGCGGGAAGACAATCGGCAACACGGTCGGTGTCAAGGCTCGCATGAAGCGAAAGAGCGCCGTCTTACCAGCACCCCGCTCACCCTCCACAAGGAAGCGCCGCCCATTCAACATAGTCTCGTGTACACGGAGGGGGAGGAAAGACGCGATAATGCTCGAATCCGGGACCTGTGGATGTTCTGGCGCGAGCGCATCCACCAACAGGCCCTGGAGTCTCCGTCGCTCGACCGAACTCAGGTCCGTGTTCATGTCCAAAGCGCCTCCAGCCGGGCCAGGGCCTCTACCACGAGAGGGTGCTGAATGGCCAGCATCGGGATCTTCCCCAAGTGGTCCGCTCGAGTGACCTCGTCGTGGTAGCCCAGGGGAGCAGGATCGTGCGCCGCTCCCTGGTCCGAATATTGCGGGAGATAGGGCTTGATCACTTCTGTGCAAAGCTCAAAGAGCGCCTGCCGCTGCCGGTCGAGGCGGTCCGGCTCGATTGGAAGCGGATGAAAGGTACGCAGGAATAAGAGGAGCTGATCGTCCGACGCCCTGCGACTCGTATGTCGACGCAACAAGGCGTAGAGGCCGCCCATCTCCTGAACCCCACCACGACCCACAAACACGTTGACGTGAGCCAGATCGTTCAGCGCGAGGCCGGCCAAGTCATGCAAACCGGCTCGGCAATCGAGGAAGATGTGCTGCGGCTTGATGTCCCTTTTGATGCGCTCCAAGAGCTCATTCAGGGCGAGATGGACAGGACTCCGGCTGGTGTCGCCGTGGAGCGTATCCAGGCGACTGAGCTTCTCTACATACAGGTCGTCTACCACTCCAGCCGCCACGACGTGGAGCTCTTGACCAAGAATCTGCACCGCCTGCACAGGAAGTGCCCCCCCCTGCCCAGTTGCCGCGTGGGAGAGCAGAAAGTCAATAACGCCCCGCTGGACCGGCTGATCTCCCGGGAGAAAATAGGACAGCCCCGGTGCCTCCAGGTCGAGATCGACACACACAACCCGCTCGCGTCGCGCGGCCACAAGCCACGCCAGCATCCCCAGGGCGGTGGTGCGGCCTGCACCACCCTTGAACCCGTGAAAGGCCGTGATGCGCGGGGTCCGGGGCGCCATCGGCCAGGGCGCATGCCCGAGCTCCGGGGCCACCCAGGGCTCCTTGCCCAGGGCCTCCTGACGGGCCTCCACTCGCCCGCCCAGCGCGATGGCCGGCGAACCAGGGAGGGCGCCAGGGACCTCCGCAGGCCAGCCGGTCGGCCAGCGATCCGCCCAATCCGGCTTTTGTCGAGCGGTTTCCTCGGCTCCTCTCCAAAGCTCGCGAGCGATCCGTCGCAGGCCCTCCGGGACGATGTTCGGCGCGATCACGGGGCCCCGAAACCACGGTCCGAGCGCTGTCACCAGGGACTGTTCAAGCTCGCTGATGTGCTCGGGCTGTGTATGGTCAGCGTCAAGCACAAGCCGGACCGCTCCGTGCAGGGTGCGCACGATGAGGGCTCGAACCCCCGCCCCCCAGGCCCGACTTTCCACGAAGACGCGCAGCACCTCCGGCACGACATCTTGATAATCAAGCGTCATGACTCGTTATCTCCCGCCCACCGCCCTTGGGCCCAGAGGCGGACGAGGATGGGCATAGCGTCCGCGGCGCACCGGTCCACCATCGCACGCGCCTCGGCGCCGGTTCGAGCGCCGGAGGCCCAATAGCGGCAGTCCGGCCGCCAGCCGAGGTCGGGTGCAGGGGTGCCCACAGTTCGAGCGGCGACCCCGTCCAGATCGAGCGCCCAGGCGACAAGCTCGGGTTGGGCCGCGTCGTGACCGAGCGCCCGAGTCGCCCAACCCCTCGTCAGAGCCGCCTTTCGAGCGCACTCCGGGCCGAACCCCGCGAGGTGTAGGCTTTGAACCGGCGAGGTCGTCACCAGGACATCGGCGTCACGAAGGTGCCGAAGCGCTGCGGAGGCGAAGTCGGGGGCAGGCTGCCGCAATCGGGTCATGCAGAAGGACTATTCGCGGTCCCAGCCCCCGGCCACCGGCGCCGCCGCGCGGCCCCAGTCAGGGCGCCCGCGAGGGCACCTCTCCGGCCAGCAGGCGCGCCAGCTCGGCGGAGATGGGCAGGCCGGTCGCGTCCTCGACGAAGGCGAAGAAGGAGAGCGTGTTCACCTCCAGCAGCACATGGCGCCCCTCGGGCGTGCGGATGATGTCGAGGGTGGCGAAGTTCAGGCGGAGGCGGTCGAGCAGCCGGTGGACGGCGGCCTCCACCGCTGGGGGGAGCGTGTCGACCTCGAAGGCCCGCACGAGCGCAGGGTCCTGGCGCCAGTCCACCGCGCCCTGGACCGAGGCGCGGGGGTCGATCGAGGCGACGAAGAGGCGGCGCCCCACCGCGGTCACCCGCAGCTCGCGCAGCTTCGGGACCCGCTCCTGCCACACCATCGGGCAGGCGGCGATGGATCTGTCATCGACCAGATCGTCGGGGGAGACCGCCTCGGTGCTGCCCCGGACGTCGCCCGCCTCGGTGTGGATGATGACCGAGGAGCTGTGCAGGAGCTTCCGCACCGCGCCGCCTTCGCAGCCGCGCACGAAGTCCCGGACCCGACCCGGGTGGTTCGAGACCAACGTGCGAGGCACATCGAGGCCAGCCGCGCGGCCGAGGCGGAGGATGCCCGGTGAGCCGGGCACGGCCTCGGTGCGGTCGGGGTGATCGACGTGCAGGCAAGGGAGGTCGGCCGCCAGCACGGCGAGGGCGAGCTCGGACTGCCGGACGACGGCGTCGCGCCAGGTGGGGTCAAGGGCGTCCCCGAGGGCGCCCGCGACGTCGGTGTGCCGGTGCCAGACCGCGCTCACGTGGTCGAGCTCCACGGTCTCACCGTCGTGGAGGGTGGCGCGATCGAGGTCGACAGAGAGCTGGGTGTCGAGCGGGAAGCGCGCGGAGTCGACCTCGATGACGCGGCGCCCGGTGGAGCGCAGGGCCTCACAGACCCGCTCGACCCCGGCGTCGGCCAGGGTCGAGGCCGTGAGGACGAGGATCGTCTCATCCACCCGCCACCTCGGTCTCGCCCGCAGCGAAGGGACGGTGGGCGGCGTACTCCTTCTGCTTGTAGATGAAGTACAGGAGCACCTCCTTCTCTCCCTCGATGACCGGCAGGCCGCCGTGGCGAGAGAGAGGGTCCCGCGCGCCGTCCGGGCTGTGATTGTACCAGCAGAGCAGGCGACCGAGGCGAGGAGGGACAGCGAGGCCCACCTCGGTGAACTCCGTCTCTCCCCCGGCCGGCGTGTCCCGCAGGGACAGGAGGGCCGTGGCGATCAGCTCCCGCCCCTCGATCTCGTAGCAGTCGAGGTGGGCGGGGTGCCCCTCACCCGGTCGATAATTTCGATACCGAATACAGTCGTAGACGTCGCTCTGCACCTCGAAGAGGCCCTCGATCCGCTCCCGGAGCGTCTCGAGGAGGGGCGCCCCCTCGATCGGCACCTCGAGGCAGAAGCCCGTCTCGTTGATCGTGGGCTCACTCTCCGCGAGCCGCGCACGCTCGGTGTCCCTCCCCAGGGCGGAGAGGGCGGCGGCGGTGCCGGGGTCGATGAACCCATCCACCATCCAGACCTCGGGGCGCTGGGAGAGCCGGATCGGGGAGTGACCAAGGGGAGAGGGGCGGCTCACGAGGGGCTCCGGCAGCGGCAGCGCGGGGAGAGGGAGCGGGAGAGGGAGCGGGAGCGGGAGAGGGAGATCGAGTGAAGCCAAAGGACCGGAGCGGGCCGAATCGACCCGCTCCGTCTCTGTCCCTCAGCCGCGCTTCTGCTCCTCCTCGGCGGCCCGGCCAGCGCGGATGCCGGTCTTGACGGTGACGGAGAGGGTGGAGCGAGCGGAGGCGGCGAAGACGGGCTTGACGGGGGCGTTCATGGGGGGGCTCCAGGGGTTGGTGGGCGCCGGGTTGGCGTGCAGGACCCTTTCGCACGCGCCGTGCCAGGCGCCCCGCACCCCCGCCGAACGGTTCAACCTCCGCTATGTCCAGCTCTTCGCGCCGCCGGCGATGAGCGCGCACCGCGCCGCGCATCGGGCCGGGTCCGCGCTCATCCCAGCGGAGAATCACAGCGGAGAATCCCAGCGGAGCATCACAGCGGGGGAGAGGCGGAGTCGGGCGGCCCGAAGCGCGCGTCGGTGAGGAAGCCCTCGTCGGTCAGCGCGTGGAGGAAGTCGATCACGCGCTGTCGGTCCGCCTCATCGAGGTCAAAGCCCTGGATGAGCTCGCTCTTCACCGGGCTCTCGCTCCCCACACCCGCGTCCTCCCCCGACGAGACGGTCCGCCCGCCGGCCGCGTAGTGGTCGAGCACCAGCTCGAGCGTCGGGATCGATCCGTCGTGCATGTAGGGCGCGGTGAGCGCCACGTTGCGCAGCGGCGGCGCCCGGAAGCGCCCCATGTCGAGCGCGAGGCCGGTCTGCTCGAAGATGCCCTGATCCCGCTCTGGATAGGCGCCGGCCCCGTCCACGTTGTAGAGCCCGGTGTTGTGGAAGAAGAGCTCCTCGAAGGTGGAGGTCGCCGTCTCCGTGGAGTCCGTGAAGAGCGGGTCTCCGTGGCAGTGGAAGCACTCCAGCTCTTCGCTGAAGAAGAGCCCCATCCCCTGACGGGCCGAGGCCGACATCGCGCCCGGGTCATCGGCGTAGCGGAAGCGGTCGTAGGGGGAGCCGGCGGTGACGAGCGAGCGCTCGAAGGCGGCGATGGCCTGGGCGAGGTGGGCGAGGGTGACCGGCGCGGCGTCCTCCGGCCACACCTCACCGAAGAGCGCGCGGTAACCGGCGTCCTCCGCGAAGCGCCGCAGGAGCTCATCCTCGTGCCCCGCCATGCCGAGCTCGACCGGGTGCTCGCCGAAGAGCGGCAGCAGCGCCTGGTCCTCGAGGGTGCGCACGGAGACGCTGGCCCAGGTGAGGCCCGAGGCCCAGGCGACGTTGCCGAGGGCCATCGAGCCGCGGCGGTGCGCCTCGCCGGTAGAGCCCTCGGCCTGGGCGCGCCCGTCGGTGAAGGCCTTGTCCTGCTCGTGGCAGGTGCCGCAGGACTGGGTCTCGTTGTAGGAGAGGCGCACGTCGTAGAAGAGGTACCGGCCGAGCTCCACCTTGGCGGCGCTCATGGGGTTGTCCACGGGCACGTTCGGCTCGGGGAAGCCCTCGGGGAGGCCCCAGTCCCAACCGTCGGCGGCGTCCGAGTCACCGCTCCGGGCCCCCTTGTCGGCGCAGGCGAGCAGCAGGAGCCCGAGCGCGGCGGCCCGCACGCTCACTCCACCACGAAGGTGGTCTGCGCGGTGGGGTCTGCCGCCGCGCCGCCGAAGCCGATGCCGAGCGCCGCGAAGATCGGCCCGCAGTCGGGATCGGAGGGCTCGGACATGCAGATGCCCATGGTGCCGTCGGCGTTGGCGTCGAGGTCAGTGCCCGCGAAGAGGCCGGCCAGATCGAGCCGCAGGGTGTTCACGGCAGGGTCGAAGCCCTCGATCGTCAGGGTCGAGACGTTCTCCTGGGCGCAGTCGGTGATCTCGCCGTCGTCCCCCGCCACGCAGCCCGTCGAGCCGATGTGGGTGAGCACCGCGGGCTGCCCCGTGCTGCTGCCGTCGATGCGCACAAACTTGTAGCCGCCCTCCCAGCCCCAGAACATCGAGCTCAGGTTGAGGGGCGAAGGGGCGGTGGCGGCGTCGCCGTGGTTGAGCGCAAAGGGCACACCGACCGAGAAGCGGAGGCCCGTCCACTCGCCCGCGGGGGCGGTGCCCACCACCCGGTCATTCCGGTCGGTGGTGCCGTTGGAGCAGGTCCCGGTCTTGTCTTCGAAGTCGAGCAGCACGACGTCTTCGACCTGCCAGAGGCCATCCTGTTCGAGGATCAGGGGCGTCGCCTCCCCGGCGGCGTCGATCAGCGAGAAGCCATGGAGGTAGAGCCGAAGATCGGAGGGCGTCCACGTGGTCGCCGTGAGGCCGAGCCCGGTGAGCGGGGTCGTGCAGGAGAAGGGGGTGTCCCCCGCACCCGCGCTGAACTGAATGGTGGTGGCGACCCCCTCCGCGCCCCCGCTGTCTGATCCGCCATCGTGGTGACCGCCCGAGGAGCCCGTGTCTGCCTTGTCGCCGGAGCAAGCGAGCGGGGCGGCGAGGGTGAGGAGGACAGACAGGGCAAGGGTGTCGCGCATCGGCGGGCTCACGGAGAGAGGGTAGCCAGTCGTCTACCCGCTCGCCTGAGACCCACCCATGCGGCAGGGTGTCGCAGCCCTTGAGCGTCGCCGCGGCCGCGACACCTTGCCGCATCCACGGGCGGCGCCGGCCGCGCTACCCAGGCCCCATGTCCACGCACCGCACCGCCCGTCTCCTGGCCTCCCCCACCCTCCTCCTGCTCGCCGCCTGCGGCCCCGACACGCTCGTGCTCGATGCCGAGACGGACGGCGGCACCTGGATCGTCTCCACCGCGGAGGCGCCGCTCTCGGAGGGCGAGTCGACCCTGCACCTCCACGTCGAGGCCGAGGGGGAGCCGGCGACCGGGCTCGTCGTCACCGCCCTCGCCAGCATGAGCGGCATGGACCACGGCGGTGAGGCCACGGCCGCCGAAGAGCAGGGGGAGGGGGACTACGCCGTGCCTCTCTCCTTCAGCATGGCGGGCGCCTGGGAGATCGAGGGCGAGGTGTCCGACGGCTCCATAACAGAAGGTTACACGCTGACGATCGAGGTCGAGTGACCCCTCCCCTTCGAGCCTCCCGCGACCGGCCGCACGGGCTCAGCCGCTGGGGCGCGCTGTTGGCGGGGGGGCTGCTCACGGGCGGATCTGCGCGAGCCGCCACCTGCTGCCTGCCCGCCGGCGGCGCCAGCCCCGAGGTGCTCGGCGCGGAGGAGCGCCTCGGCTTCGCCCTCGGCGTCCGCGCCGGGGCCTGGACGGGGAACCATGGCCTCGACGGCGCCTGGGCGCCGGCGGGGGCCGACCACCGCCGCGCGCTGCAGCTCCAGCCCGCGCTCCTGCTCCGGGTGGCCGATCGGCTCCAGCTCGGAGCCGGCTTACCGGTGGAGCGCCTCGACCATCGCCTCGGCGACGCCGCGGAGGCCGATCTCGGCCTCGCGGACCTCAGCCTGTCGGCGCGCCGCGACGGCGGCCGCGATCCGCGCCCCCACCTCTGGGACCCTGCCCTGTCCGTCGCCCTCAGCCTCCCGACGGGCGGCTCGGCCGCCGAGGCCAACGGTGTCACGGGGGCCGACGTCCACGGCGCCGGGGCGCTGGTGGGCTCGGCCGCGCTGTCCTATGAGGGCCGGAGCGGCCAGGGGCCCTACGCGCTCGGCCTCGGCTGGCAGCACCCCTTCGAGGCGGGCGCGGGGCACCGCCTCCGCCCGAGCCTCGTGGCCGGCTGGACGCTCACCGAGGGCCTCGACCTGCTCGGCGTCGCCGCCCCCTGGTTCGACACGGGCGGGGCCTGGGCCGCCGAGCTCGGCCTCTCCCTGCCCTACCGCCCGAGCCCCTCCCTCCGCCTCCTGCCCTCGCTCAGCGCCGAGCTGCCAGGCGGCGGGCTCGGCCGCGCGGCCCCCGCCTGGATCAACGGGCGGCTGGGCGTCCTGTGGACGCCCTGAGGCCCACCTGTCGGCGGGACGCGGGCGCCGCTCCCCTTCAGTTCACGGTGACCGCGACGACCGCCTCGACCGTCGCGCAGCCGGCGTCACCCTCCTCACAGAGGAGCCCGTCCTTGGCGCTCACCTCATCGCCGTCGTCGTAGTACAGCGTCGCGGCGATCTCGTGGGCGCCGGCCACGAGATCGAACTCAAAGGTGGTGCTGCCGGTGAGCAGCACCTCCGCGCCGTCCACCGAGACGCCGACGTACCCAGCCGCGCCGCCCTCGCTGTGTTTGGCCGGATCGACGAGCGAGAAGTGCTCAACGAGCAGGGAGGCCGCCTGTGGCCCCGCCGTGAGGCTGTCCCCCTCGATGGGGTTGAGCCACTCGACCGTGGGCGCCGTGGCCGCCTCACCGGTGTCACCCCCCTTGTTGCAGGCGAAGAGCAGCAGGAACAGCACCATGGATCACTCCGGACGCGACGAGGAGGGGCCTCGGAGGAGGGCCCCCCGAGCGCTGGACCCGCCTATCCACGCCACCCGGCGCGGGCGCTGCGGCCTGTTGTCGCACCCAGGCCCCCGGGCTCAGCGGAGGTTCGGCCGCTTCGAGAGCTTCCGCTGCAGCGTGCGCCGGTGCAGGCCGAGGGCCTCGGCGGCGTGGCTGATGTTGCCGCCGCAGTCGGCGAGGACCCGCTGGATGTGCTCCCACTCGAGGCGCGCCAGCGTCGGCGCCGGGCGGGGCGCCACCTCGGCCCGGGACTCCGGCTCGGGGAGGCCGAGGGCCTGGCGCAGCCCCTCATCGCCGCGCGCGAAGGCCGCGAGCACGTCATCGGCGTCCGCCGGCTTCGTGATGAACCAGGTCACGCCCACCCGCACCGCCTCCAGCGCCGTGGGGATGCTGCCGTAGCCGGTGAGGATGACGATGAGGGTGCGGGGGTCGAGGGCGTGCAGCGAGGCCGCCAGGGCGAGGCCGTCCTCATCGGGGAGGCGGAGGTCGAGCAGGGCCAGCTCGGGGCTCTCCTGCGCCGCCTCGGCCCGCGCCTCGGCGGCGGTGCCCACGGCGGTCACCTCGAAGCCCCGGCGGCGCAGGGCCTGGGCGAGGCGGCCCCGCAGCGCCTCATCGTCCTCCACGAAGAGCAGGCTGCGCCCCTCCCCTACGACCGGCGCCGCCGACCTGGACACGCTCATTCTTCGCTCCTCCGCGGGATGACCAGCTCGACCTGCGTACCGCGCCCCGCGCTCGACCGCAGGCGCAGGGTGCCGCCCAGGCCCTCGAGGGTCTGCCGAGCCAGGAAGAGGCCGAGGCCCATGCCTTCGCCGGTCGGGCGGGTGGTGAAGAAGGGCTCACCAGCCCGGGCCAGGACGGCCGCCGCCATCCCCTCACCCACGTCCTGCACCTCCAGGCGGAGCGTCGCCCCCTCGGCCCGGACCTCCACGCGGACCTCCCCAGGGCCGGCGCGGAGGGCGTTGGAGAGCACGGAGCGCAGCGCCTCGGCCAGGGCCACGGGCGGCGCGCGCACCGACGCTGCCTCGCCCGGGGCAGGGAGGCGCAAGCGCTCTGCCTCCTTTGGCGAGAGCTCATCGCGTAACGCCGATAACATTCCGTACAGCTCCACCTCCTCCGCCGCCTCGGCCCGCCCGGCCCCGGCCCGCTGGGTGAGCCGCCCGACGATCGACTTACACCGCTCGACCGCCGCGCGGATCGAGCGTGCCTCCTCGCGGAGCTCGACGTTGTCGCCCGCCATCCACTCCACCTCCCGCGCCGAGACCGCCACCGCGGCGAGCGGCGAGCCGAGCTCATGCGCCGCCCCCGCCGCCAGGGTGCCGAGGCTGAGCACCCGCTCCCGCGTCTCCCGATCCCGCCGGAGGCCCTCGAGCTCGGCCTCCCGATCTCGGAGCGCGCGGGCGAGGCGGGCGACGAACCAGGAGATGCCCGCCCCCGTCACCGCGAAGGCCGCCCACATCCCCCACAGGTGAGCCGCCATCACGCCCGCCCCGCCCTTGTGCATGGCGTGGGGGTCCGTAAAGGGGAAGAGCCCGCCGAAGCCGAGCACCGCCAGCAGCGTGAAGACAGAGGTCCACCCCGGGCTCAACAGCACCGCCGCCAGCGCCACGTGCAGCAGGTAGAGCACGCTGAAGGGGTTCGACGCCCCGCCCGACACGAGCAAGAGCCCCGTGAGCAGCCCAAGGTCGAGCAGCATCGCCGCCGGGAGCGCGCCCTCCCGCTCGCTCCTCCCGAGGGCCAGGTTCGAGGCCACCATGGCCACCAGCAGCCCCACCAGCACCGCGGGCTGCGGCGAGAGGTCGAGCCCAAAGGCCCCAAAGAGCGCGGTGGCCGAGAGCCCGACGAGCTGCCCCCAACGGAGCCGCACGAGCCAGTCACGGCCGAGCGAGGTGCGAGGAGGGACGGGGCTCACCATCCGGCTGAGCTATCGCCGCCCGCGGCGGTGGGCACCGAGGGCGATGGACAGGGCTCCCCCTCCTCTGGGGCCTCGCAGGCCGTTGGGCGCCCGGCAGCCGACCCTCCCGAACGATCCAGCAGCAGCGACGACGAGCTCGAATGAGGCCCTCATGTTGACCTTCTCCGACGAGTCCACGGGGACCCTGTCGACCGCCTATGCGGACGACACCGAAGGTGTCGTTCTCCACATTCCTCCCCGAGGCCACCTACACGGACGCCGACGAATGCGACGATCCCCCTCCTGTCTGCGAGAGCGGGGCCTGCGTCCTGGACCTTGACGCCACGCTACGCCCAATCTCGGGAACCTTCAGGCACGAGCACGTCACCGCCCAGGTGCAGCTCGGGCTCGGAGAGGATCCACCAACCCCCCGGGCCCCCGCGGCTCCGCTGAAAGGGGCTGCCGAGGTCCATCCCCAGGGCGGCCGCCGCCAGCGCGTGCCGACTCGCGGGCCGCGGGCGGACGTGCCCCACGCTCACCCACCACCGCGCAGCCAGGCCTGGGCCAGGTGGTCGAGGGCCACCGGGGCCGCCCGCAGGGCGCGGTCGAGCTCCACCGCAGGGTCCACCTCCCGCTCGGGGCCGGCGTAGGCCCGGGCGTAGAGCACCCAGGCCGAGAGCGCGTAGTGGTGCAGCAGGCCGGCGAAGGGGTGCTCCGCGGCGGCGGCGAGGACGGCGGCGGCGGCGTCGAGGTCGGGGGCCCGGTAGAGGGCGAGGGAGACCTCGAAGAGGAGCCCGCGCAGGGCCTCGAAGGCGGCGTCCGGGTCCTCGGCCATGCGCGCGAAGAGGGCCTGGACGGCCTCCTCCTCGAGGCCGGCCCCCAGCATGGCCTCGGTCATGGCCGGGAGCTGGGTCTTGAGGAAGTCCGTCTGCTTCCCCTGACGGAGGAGCTGGCCGACGAGGTAGGCGTCAAAGGCGCTGGCGACCGCCTCGCCGAGGAAGAGGGCCGCCGCGGAGGGGGTGGCCCCGTCGGCGAGGGCCCTCCGGGCGGCGTGGTGCCAGGCGGCGTGGGTGAGCACGTCGGCGTCGAGGACCGGTTCGACGAGCACGTCGCTGGCCTCGCCGGCCCCCCAGAAGGTGAGGTTGAGGAAGAGCACGCGGTCGGCGGTGGCGTGGACGGAGCCCACCTCGGGGACGCGGAAGCGAAAGTCGTCCTCGATGAGGAGGCGCTTGAGGTCTTCATAGAGGCCGATCGACCGCAGCGCGCGCTCGCCCCGGAGCTTGAGCGCGGACAGCGGGAGCGAGCGGAGCGTTGGGGTCGGCGAGGGGCGAGCAGGGGCGGGCCGAGCGGGGGCGGGGCGAGCGGGGGCGGGCATGACGGTCGAGGCTCCAGGCGCGACCGTTAACGCCGCGCGCCGGGCGAGGCGGCGCGGCGCGCGGCGCGCCTCGGCGATAGGTCGGCGCCGCCGCGCTCACCCCGCCGGTCCTGCACCCCAAGTCACCCCTCGCCGCCCCGCGCCCGCAGCCCCGCCGATGCACACCCCGAACGACCGCCGCGCGCTCCCCGATCCTCGCCTCGTCGCCGCCCTGCTGCTGCCCCTCATCGGCGCCTGCGAGGCGCCGGCGCTCGGCCGGTCTCTCGACCCGGGCGTACTCGGCGTGGTGCTCAGCGTCTACGCCTTCATCGCCACCTGCAGCGCGGTCACCCTGCTCCACCCCCGCCTGCGGCGGCCCGAGGCTCGGAACATCCGGCAGGCGGTGAACACCTGGTGGGCGCCCGCCCTGGTCTGCGGCCCGACGGTGTTGATCGGGGCGCCCGCCGGGATCGGGCTCTTCGCCGCCTTGAGCGCCTGGACCCTCCACGAGTACATGGGCCTCCTCCCGGCAGAGGACCGCCATCCGGTCACCGACACCCTGACCTACGCGGCGGTGCCGATCCACTACGCGGCGCTCGCCTTCGGCGGCCCCACCCTGTTCTTCGCCGCGGTCACGGCCTGGATCGGCATGGCGCTGCCCCTCGCCCACGCCTTCCTGCGGGGGCCCAAGGGGATGCTCGGGGCGGTGCCGCGGCTCCAGCTCGGGGTGCTGCTCTGCGTGCTCGGCCTCAGCCACGTGGCGCGGATCTTCCAGCTCCCCGCTGGGGTCGGCCCCGCCGGGGGGCCTGGCCTCGCCGCCCTGCTCCTCCTCTGCGTGATGGCCAATGACGCCGCGCAGTACGTCTCCGGCAAGCTCTTCGGCCGCCACACGCTCTCTCCGGTGCTGAGCCCGAAGAAGACCTGGGAGGGCCTGATCGGCGGGGCCCTGGTGACCGGGCTGGTCGCGGCGGCCATCTCGTCGCGGCTGAGCCCCTTCCACCCCGCCCTGTCGGCGCTGATCGGGATCGGCATCAGCGTCTTCGGGCTCCTGGGAGACCTGCTGATCTCCGCCGTGAAGCGAGACGCCGGCGTCAAAGACACGGGCTCCGTGCTGCCCGGGCAGGGCGGGATCCTCGACCGCTGCGACAGCCTGCTGCTGACGGCCCCCCTCTTCGCCCACGCCCTGCTCTGGTGGAGCCGATGAGCAGGAACGCTCGGACGTGATGATCGCCGCCCGTAACATAGCGTTACTCTTCCTCTCTTTCGTCACCTCCGGCCTGCTCAACGTGGCGGCCCAGGCCTTCTTCGCGCGGACCGCTCCGGAAGACAAGCAGCTCTGGCTGGCCACCACCCTGCTGCTGGGCACCCTCGCCTCGATCGCCGGGGTCCGCGCCGCGCTGCGATGGGGCTTCGGGCGCCGCCCGGGCGCGGTCGGGGCGGCGCTGCTCACCTTCGTGACCGTGCTCGTCGGCCTGGGCTTCTCGGTGGGGTCGATCCCCCTCTACATGCTGCTGCACGTGCTCATCCGCGGGGCGGCGAACTTCGCCGGCCAGGAGATCGATCGGCGCGCGGCCGCCCTGGCCGGCCCCGCGGGCCGCCGGATGAACGACCGCGTCGGCACCGCGCTGCGCTTCGGCGGCATGTGGCTCGGGCCCCTGTGGTTCGGCCTCTTTCCAGCGGGCGGCGCGGCGATGCGCCTCGGGCTCGCGGTCCTCGGCGCCCTCTCCCTGGGATCGGCCTGGGCGGTGGCCGCGGCGCCGCCCGCCCCGCCGCCTGCGGTCGCGGGGCCCGTCGAGCCCTTCCACGGTCGCGAGCGGGTGCTGGTGGGGGCCGCCGTGATCATCTACGCGGCCTACTTCCTCCTCGCGAGCAACATCGTCTACGCCCTCTCCGACCTCCACCACCGCGCAGACGCCGCCGCCTTTGGCGGCCTGCTCGTGACCACCGCCTACGGCGCGGCCATCGTCAGCACCGTGGCGGCGGGGCCTCTCTTACGCGGCGGCCTCGGCCTCGGGTGGATGCTGCCGGCCCCCGCGCTGATGATCGGCGTCGGGCTCTCGCTCGGCTCCCCCTTGGCGACCCAGCCCGCGGTGGTGTTTCCAGTGACCGCGCTGCTCGGCGTCGCCTTCGCCGCCTTCCAGCTCGCCTTCCGCGAACATGTAAGCCGGGAGGCCGAGCAGGGGCGCGCCGCCTGGATCAGCGCCTTCAACAACCTCGGGAACAACAGCGCGCTGCTCGGCTTCGGCGTGATGTTCGGGCTGGTCGGCCTCGGGCGCCTCCTGGGGCTGCGGTACGGGCCGCTGCTCGCCGGTGGGGTGGCCGCGCTCGGCCTCATCGGCCTCTCGAGCGCGGCGCTGACGACCCGCGCGGCCCCACCGAGCACCTGACCCTCCTCGGCAAGCCGGGACGCCGCGGTCCAGATCACACCCGGTCGGCCCAGGACAGGGCGGCGCTCTGCGTCGGCCTCACATCCCCGTCGCCGCGGTGGCCTCGCTCCCGCAGTCGCCGAGCGGCTCCTCGTAGGGGTCGGCCGCGGGGGTCGCGTAGGCGCAGAGCGGGCTGCAGGGGACATCAACGGCCGTGAGGACGCAGGCCGCCGCGGCGGCCGCTCCTCGAGCGGCGCCGCCTCTATCGCCGCCCAGAGAAGGTCACATCCACGCTCCGGGTGAGCTCCTGGGCCGCGACATCCCGCAGGAGCGCGCCGTGTCCCGAGATCAGGTGGGCGAAGCCCATCGAGAGCAGCCGATCGAAGTCCGGCCGGAGCACGGAGGGCTTCCCTGCCGTGAGCTGCTTCGCCCAGATCGGTCCGATCTTCGCCGGTGGCTTGAGGAAGCCCATCGCTCGGGTCACCAAGCCGCCGAGGAAGGAGCAGCCCTCCGTGTCCGGCCAGTGCTGCACGCTGTCGCAGGTGACCAGCAGCCCCCCCTCGGCCTGGTCGAGCACCAAAGCGGCCTCTCGAGCCCCGGTGTGTTCGAACACGAACACCCGCGCGCGGCTGTGCGGACCGGGCGCCCCCTCCACGAGCCTCTGCGTCGTGTGGTCGGCAGGTGCAGGCGCCCAGAACGTCCCGCCGAACCGATCGCGGACGTAGGCGTCGTCGCGGGTGTGGAAGTGTCCGATCTTGACCTGGTGCCGCACGTCTCCGAGCCCGAGGAGCGCCTCCTCCCCCGCCGGACTGAGTCGAACCGCGTTGACCAGCGTGAGATCACGGTGCTCGCGCAGCACGATCATGTTGCGTGTGATGCTGAACAGGGGGCCCATCGTGAACGCGCTCTGGACGACGAACACGTCCGGAAAGAGCTCAACGAAGGGACCGTGGGCCGTGGCGAGGGGGAAGTCGGGCATGTGGCCCCCCTAATCCGCCCACGGCGGAGGGCTCGGAGTGCCCGGCTCAGGGGCGGGGCGGCTCACCGGGACTGGGAGGCCCGCGGCTTGCCAGACCGGCGACAGGCGAAAGAAGTCTGGCGCCAAGGTGGGCGTGGGAGAGCGCTCCACCGCGCGGTCTGCCTCGACTTGGGCGGTCGCGCGGTCGCCCCGAGTGAGGGCGTCGAGGGCGAGCTCACGGTGGAGCAGGGAGGCGAGGCGACGCTCCGGGGCCTCGACGCCGGGCGACAGGCGGTCGAAGGCCGCGAGCCACTCGGCGGCGGCGGCGCGGCCCCGCTCGGGCTCAGGGCCATGGAGCAGCGCCATGGCCCGGTAGCAAAGGACGAACCAGGCGGGGTCACCTCCCACGGCGGGGAGCGGCACCGCTTCGAGCTCCGTGCGGAGGGCCTCGTCAATCCAGGGGGCCTGGTGATTTCCGATCACGGGGATGTTCCAGGCGGCGTCAAAGAGCGTGGGCCAGTCGGGGCCGCTCGCCGCTCGGAGGAGGGGGGAGTAGGTGTCGCGGTGGGCGCGCAGCAGCCAGGCGACCCGCCGGAGCAGGGTGGGGCGGTCTGTCTCGAGGGCCACCCGAAAGGCCGCGATGGCCTCCGCCGGGCGGCGGAGCCTCCCGAGGAGGATCGCGCGCTCGAGGGCGGCGTCCGAGGGGAGGAGCGCGAGCGCCCGGGTGGGGTCCTCCCGGAGGGCGGCCTGACGGGCGGCCTGGAGCGGGTCTCCGCGCGTCGGCGCCGCACGGACGCCCCACACCTCGAGCCGATCCAGCCGAAAGCGCTGCCAGGAACCCGTGTCTTCGCGGAGGTCCCCGAGGCTCAGGTCGAGCGCGGCGGGCAGGGCCAGGGGGCGGGCCGCGCTGTGGGCCTGCCCCAGATCGGGGAGCTCGATGGAGCAGCGCCAGACGCCGTCTCCTGGAGACCACGAGAAGCGGGCCCGCATGCGGAAGGCAGGTCGCTCGGCGGTCGGGCTTGGCGGGAGGGTGAGGTGCTGGTTCATGGAGGAGGGCTGCTCGGCGTCCCCCACACATCCCTCGAAGAAGGCCCGGAAGGTGTGGACCTTCTCAGCCCCGGAGGCCCCGAAGGTGACGCCGGAGCGGAGGGGGCCCCCACCGAAGCCCACGCGCGAGGCGCTGTTCCACTCGAGGCGCTCGATGGTGAGGTCGAGGAAGAGGGCCACCGGGCCGCCGGTCGGCTGCAGGGAGAGGGCCGCGAGGCGGGGCTGGCCGCCGAGGCTGTCGATGTGGGTCTGGCCGGCGCGCAGATCGAAGGCGAGCGGCTCGACCACCTCCCAGTCCGCCCCGGGGGCCACCCCCGGCTCCAGGCGCAAGGAGGAGGCGCGGGCCGTCGACCAGGCTTGGAGGCGGTCGGCGAGGGCGCCGCTCGGCCCCGCCCCATCGGCGGCGCGCCAGGCCTCGGCCACCCGGAGCGCCTCGTCCGGCTCCGCGGCGTGGAGCCAGCGCTCCACCGCGGCCTGCCAGCGAGGCGCTGCGTCCCCCGGGGGCGAGCTCCAGGCGCCCTGCTCCTCGGCCCGCGCCGCGTCGGCCTCGTGGCCCATCGTCGTCCAGAGATCGGCCGCCGCCGTCGCGCGGAGCGGATCGTGCGCCTCGGTCGCCGAGCGGAGCAGCAGCTCGGCTGCGCTCTGCCGGAGGCCCGCGCCGAAGAGCAGGGCCGCGTCCCGCCACACCCGCTCCGCGCCTCCGCGGAGGTCCGGCGCGGGCACCTCCAGCCCCGCGGCAGGGGGAGCGGGGGGGAGCGAGGGGAAGCCGGCGCCCCCGCGGCCGAGGATCCACCGCACCTCCGAGGCCGTGGGCACCGTCTCGCCCGGGGGCAAGCGCCCGACGATGAGCTCGGGCGCAGGGTCCCCGTCGAGCTGCTGCAGGGCGTACGGATAGAGCCCCGGGTGGACGCCGAACGCGAAGCCCGCGGCGTCCGCGCGGAGGCGGCCGAGGAAGAGCAGGTAGTGCGAGCCGGAGGAGAGCCCGAAGACGAGCTCCTCCGCGCCATCCCCGTCGAGGTCTCCGGCGGCGAAGGCGCCCACCCGCTCAAACTCCCCCGGGAGGGGCCAAGCCCAAAGGTCCTTTAGGCGGTCCCCCTCCAGGCGACGGAGGAGGACGGCGCTGGGAGGGCCGTCCGGATCGTGGAGCCCATGCCGGTTGGCGTTCGAGTGTGTGTCCGCCTCGAGGCTCACGATGAGGCGCCCCGGGCCGGCCGGGTCGGGCACCGTGGTGATGGCGGTGGTGGCCGTGCGCCCGGTGCGGGCGCGGAGGTGGTAGCCCTCCGGGCCACCCTCATAGACCCGCAGGTCGTAGCCCCTCCACTCGCCGAGCCCCACGAGCAGCTCGTCCTGACCGTCCCCGTCCACGTCGGCGCAGTGGAGCCGCAGCTCCGAGTTGCTGCGGCCGAGCTCCGGGATGATGGGGGCGCCGTCGGGGTGAGCCTCATCCACGCGGAGGAGGTCGCGCTCCCACACGACATACCGCTCGGTCTCACCGTCCCCGTCGACGTCGCAGATCTGGTTCTACCAAGAGGTCTCGCTCGGGCGGCGAGGCCGGGGCCCCGCGGCGGTCCAGATGGGGAAGGAGGGCGCGGCCGCGGGCCAGGGCACGGGGCCGGCCACACGGTGGACGTCGGGCAGCAGGGAGACGAGGCTGAGCATCTCGCCGCTTCGCACCGTGAAGGCGCTCGGCGAGGGGTCAAGCGGCAGGTTCAGGGTCAGAGCCTCACCCCGGAGCTCGATCTGCTCGGCGTCATCGAAGAAGGCAGGCCGCAGACGGGGATCCGAGAAGAGGGACGCCTCGGGGCTGTGGAGCGCCACCGCCTCGTCCCAGGCGCGCCCTGCGGCGTCAACGTCTCCGGTGTAGAGCGCGTGGGTGAGCGCGAGGGGGGCGCGATCCGCGGCAGAGACCGAGCCCGACGACAGGCCCCGCATCGCCTGGAGGACCTGCCCAAGCGCGTCGATCCGCACATGATCCGCGCTGAAGCGCGCGATGCGGCGGAGGGCGTCCCCCCGCAGGCGGTCGTTGGGCGCCTCGACGAGGGCGCGGGCCCAGGCGGCGACCTGGGCCTCCGAGCGAGGGCAGTATTCGCCCCGGACCTCCGGCTTCGCCGCGAGGCGGTCACCGACCGAGAGCCAGGCCTCCGCGACGGCCGCGGTGCCCTGCCAGACGGGGCTCCCGGCGAGCTCGACCTCCTGGGCGGCCCGCACATCTCCCTCGGGCATCGCCTGGATGGCCGTCCAGGCCGCGCGGGCCCCCGCCTCCCGCTCGCGCCGGGCCAGCCAGGCGAGGGTGGGCGACCAGCCGATGGCGACCGCCACGGTCAGCAGCCCGAGCAGCGACACGGCGAGGGGGCCCCGATAGCACCTGCGCGCTGCTCCGGCCCAGCGCGGGGGGGCGGCCCGACAGGGCGGTATAGAGCAGGGCGCCGAGCCCAAAGACATCCACCCGCAGCCAGTCGATGTCCGACTCTCCCCGGGCCACCTCCCCCGCCAGATAGGCCGGCGTGCCGAGCACCTGCTGCGTCGCGGTGACGCCCATCGGCCCGTCGAGGGGGCGGACGAGGCCAAAGTCGGTCACCCGCGGGCGGCCATCCCCCTCCATCAGCACGTTGCCAGGCTTGATGTCGCGGTGGGCGAGGCCGGTCTCGTGGGCGTGGTGGACGGCCCGACTCACGAGCGCCGTGACACGGATCGCCTCTGCCTCCGGGAGGGGGCCGCCGATTCGGATCACGTCATCGAGGGTGGGCCCGTGGACACGCTCCATCACGTACCAGGGGAGCCCGTCCGACTCGCCCATGTCAAACACGGGCACGAGCGAGGGGTGCTTCAGCGCCGCCACCGCGCGCGCCTCGGCGATGAAGCGGTGGCGCGCCTCCTCGGAGGCGTAGGCCCCGGCGATCAACACCTTGAGCGCGAGCGCTCGATCCAGGGCCCCGTCGCGGGCCGCGTAGACCACCCCCATTCCGCCGCGGCCGAGCTCCGACTCCAGCGCGTATCGACCGATCACCCGCCGGGCGGGCGCGGCGGCCACGCTCAGGGTGGGGTCAGCCGCCGGATCAAGGGTGGCCGCGGTGGCTGGGGTCGGAGAGGCGGCCGGCGAGGCGGCCGGGGAGACATCCCGGCCCGCGCCGCCCATCGGCGCCGGGTACAGCCAGCGGGCGGTCGCCGCGGCGCCCGGCGGAAGGCAGGCTCGGCAGAGGGCGCAGCACAGGGGCTCGGCGGCCATCGGCGGATGGAGCCAGGCGGTCGCACCACAGGCCGGACAGCGCCAGGCCCGCAGCGTCCTGGGGGCGAGGTCAGGCGAGGGGTCGGAAGGGGAGACCGGGATGCTCAGCTCCGCTTCAGAAGATGAACGCGAGATCAACGCGAGATCAACGCGAGATCAACGCGAGATCCACGCGCCAGGGCGCGCGCCACGCCCCCGCCGCACCTATTGCCCGTCGAAGGGGGCGTCCACGGGCGCCCTCGGAGCGCCATGCTATCCTCGGCCCATGGCCAAGATCCACGATCCGCGGGGGAACCCCCTCCCCGTCCTCCCTCACCACCTCATCGGCCGCTCCCGCGCCATGCACACGGTGCTGGACGCGGCCGGTGTATCCGCACAACACGCCGCGATCGCCTGGGATGGGCAGCGCTGGACGCTCCGCGACCTCGCGAGCCGGAACGGGACCTGGCTCGAAGGGCGGCGCCTCGGGCCGGGCGAGGTGGCCCCGCTCGTGTCGGGCGCCCTCATCGAGCTCGGTCGGCCCGGCGAGCGAATGACCTTCGCCGACGACGCGCCCCCCGCCCCCTGCGCCCGCTCCGGGGAGCTCTATCTGGAGGGGCAGGACGAGCTCCTCGCCATCCCGAGCCCCGAGGACCCCGTCGTGGTCATCGTCTATGACCCCGAGGAGGGCTGGCTCCGCTGCGAGGGTGGCCAGAGCGGGCCGGTGCGCAGCGGCGCAGAGGTCGACGTGGTCGGCCGCCGTTGGTCGCTCACGCTCCCGGAGGCCGTCGCGGCCACGGCGGAGGTCCGCGCACAGCGCGTCGAGGCGCCGGCCCTCGCCCTCTCCTTCAAGGTCACGCCGGATGAAGAGTATGTGGAGCTGACCGCCGAGCTCGGCGGGATCCGCCACTCCCTCCCCGCTCGCGCACACCACTACCTGCTGCTCACGCTGGCGCGGGCGCGGATGGAGGACGCCCAAGTGCCGGCCTCCGGACAGGGTTGGGTCTATACGTCAGACCTCCTCACCATGCTGCGTCAGTCCGCCAATCAGCTCTATGTGAGCCTGCACCGAGCCCGCCGAGAGCTCGAGGCCATCGGGTTGCCCGAGGGGGTCGAGCTCTTCGAGCGGCGCACCACCACCCGACAGCTTCGGCTGGCGGTCTCCACCCTGCAGGTCGAGACCCTATGATTGGACGAAAGGCCTCGGTCCTGTCCCTCCTCCTCGTCGGGCTCGCCGCCTGCGGGGAGCCCGCCTACTTCCCCGAGCGGCTCCCGGCCGACACCGCCCACGGCGCAGGCGACGGCGGGGACGGCGCCGACGGCGGCGACACGCCCCCCTGCTCGGCGGCGACGGCGGGCGCGGCCCACACCCTGCACGTCGAGAACCAGCGGGCGACGGACGTCTCCGTGCTGTGGGTCGACTCCCTCTGCGCGGAGATCGCCTACAACACGCTCACCCCCGGCGCCGCCTACGACCAGCCGACCTACGTGGGTCACGTCTGGGCCTTCCGCGACAGCCCGAGCGGCGCGCTCATCGACTGGGTCGAGATCGCCGACGTCGAGCCCAACACGGTGGTGCTCCCATGAGCCGCGCCCTCGCCTTCGGGTCTGCCCCCCCCTTCTTCGGGGCTGCCCTCCTGCTCCTCGCCGCCTGCCACCTCGTCGAGCCCATGCCCGCCGACCAGCCCTGCAAGGAGGTGGGCTGGGCCATCGCGGCCCGCACCCACGCCTGCACGGGCGACGTCGAAGCCGCGAACACCGCCTTCGAACACTTCGAGGACGAGACCTCCTGCATCGAGTGGGAGGCGGACGACCCCCGCCTCGACGAGCTCGGGGCCGAAGACCTCTTCTCCTGCGCCTACACCCTCCGAAACCTCCCCTGCGAGACGGTGGAGGGCCTCGGCGATGACATCGAGGCCTGGCTGGCCGCCGATCCGAGCTGCGACTGGGTGGTCGAGTGGGAAGGGGGTGCCCCATGACGGGCCTCCTCCTCGGCCTCCTCTCGCTCGGCCTCTCCCCCGCCTGGGCCTCGGACGACGGCGTCCTCCGCCCCGAGGGCACCGACTGCGCGCTCAACGGCGGTAACCCCATCGCTGGCACCGCAGGCTTCGAGAACGCGCGCGCGGCCCTGCAGGTCAACCAGAACACCTACAGCGCCACCGCCTTCGCCGAGCGCGCGCTCTTCCCGGTGGCCCGAGAGAAAGACTCCCCCGAAGACGGCGGCACCTTCGCCGCCCAGTGGACGTTTACCTTCAACGCCGCCCAGGTGGTCTCCTTCGACAACAGCGCGGAGGGAAAGGGCAATTGTCCCTCCAACTACCGTGTCCAGGTGCGCCCCCTCGACATGCAGGCCGGCAACATCGGGGTGACGGGCCATTGGGGCAACTTCGGCGTCTTCTACAGCTCGAGCGTCACCTTCGGCCAGCAGGCCTATCCGAACCCCTTCCTGCGGGGGATGCTCTGGCTCGGCGCCGTGCCGATGTACGCCGGCACCCTCGCCGCGCTGGGCCCCATCTCCGGTGGCTGGGCCACCCAAGAGGGGGCCAGCGCCTTCGCGATGGACTGGATCGGCGGCCTCCGCTACGAGACGAAGCGGGTCCACGCCCGCGCCGGCTACGCGGGCTCTCAGGGCCTCTACGCCGACGTCGGCGAAGACACCCTCGGCATCGGGGTCTCGAGCGTGCTGCGCTTTGACGGCGTGAGCGTGCTCGGCCAGCTCAAGGCCGGGGGCACCCGGATGCCCGTGAGGCGCCTCTCCAAGCCCCTCGGCTACTCGAGCGTCTATCTCCGCGACCTCTCCTTCGGCCCGCCCGTGATCGAGGGGGTGGCCGAGGCCGAGACGGAGGCGGCGAGCGGCCTCGACGGGCTCCTGGGCGGTGTCGGTCGCTTGCGCACCACCCACGTCGAGCAGGATGACCTCTTTGAGTGGGTCGATGTCCACGGCGCTTACGCCACTCGGCCCACGAAGCAGCTCCACCTGCTCACCCTCGGCGTCCACAGCCCCGGCTTCCACGCCAAGCGCTCCGGCACGACCGGCACAGGCTTCCTCGGGCAGGCCGGCATGGTGCGCCTCCCCGGCCAGCCCATCTTCGGCGTCGAGGGCGGCACCTATGTCTCGGCGCGGGTGGAGGGGAGGGCGATGTCGAAGGACGGCAAGATCGGCGGCGGCGGCACCGTGCTGTTTAATGACCCCGAGCTGCTCGCGCTCTATCCCTTCGCCACCAACGTCTCGTCGTGGTCCTTCAACGTCCAGGGGAATTTCTGATGCCCCGCTCCCCCGGCTCCCGCGCTGCCCTCTCGATCTACGCCCTGCTCGCGACGGTGCCCCTCGCCGGCTGTCGATACGAGCCCATCGGCTGGTGGGACCTGCGCAGCCTCTCGATCGACGTGGAGGGCGGAGACTCGGTGGAGATCGACGACGTCGGCTTCATCCAGTTCTCGAGTGGCGGCGGTGACTACACCACCTATTTAATCCGCTACGAGCTGATCCCAAACGCGGAGGGCAGCGTCTCGGTCTATCCGAAGTCGGACGTGACCGCCGAGGGCGGCCAGTGGGAGATGGACGGCGCACAAGACCTGAGCGTCCAGATCGCGGTCGGAGAGACCGCGGTCGGGCTCGTGACCGACCACACCAAGGGCAGCCACCTCACGCTGACGAGCGCGGACCCGACGCTCCTCACCGTCCCCTCCACCTGGACGGGCGCCGAGGCGGGCACCGGGGCCTCCGTGACCGCCGACCTCACCGTGGAGCTCGAGCGCTGACCCCGACGCCTGCCCGGGTTCCCCCTGTTTACTCTGGGCGCTCCCGCCGGCCGCCGGCGTGGATGGCGAAGCGGCCCTCCTCCCGGGGGTGGACCGGGTCGGGCCGCTTCCAGGGCCAGCCGCCGAAGCGGGTGCGGCGGTAGTCGCTGAAGGCGGCCTGGAGCTCGGACTGCGTGTTCATCACGAAGGGGCCCTGCTGGGCGACCGGCTCGCGGATGGGGTTGCCCTGAAGCAGGAGCAGCTCGACGACGCCGCCCGTGGCCTCGACGGTCACCGGCGCGTCGGCCTGCACCTGCACCACCTGCGGCCCGCTGAAGCTGCGATCGGCCACCCGCGCCCCCTTGTTCTTGAACAGGTAGAGCACCCGGCTGGCCGAGGCGGGCGCCGTGGGCAGGGTGAAGCGGGCCCCCTCCGACAGCACGACCGTCCAGATGGCGACGTGGTTCTCCGGCTTGCCGGCCCAGGAGTCGGGCGGCGGCGGCGGCGGGCTCTGTTCGTTGAGGGCGCCCGCCATCGTGGTCACCACCACCGAGCGGCCCGCGGCGTCCTTCAGGTTGTGCCGCGGGATCTTCCCCGACCACAGCATGGTGAAGTAGGGCTCGACCATCTTGTTGTGGGCGGGCAGGTTCAGCCAGATCTGAAAGAGCTCGGTCGGGTTCTCCTCGTCTTCGTTGACGAGGGGGAACATCTCGCAGTGGACCACTCCCTTGCCGGCGGTCATCCACTGCACGTCGCCGCGCCCAAAGCGAGCGGTGGCCCCCATCGAGTCGCTGTGATCGATGAAGCCGCTGCGGGCGAGGGTCACCGTCTCGAAGCCGCGGTGGGGGTGCTGGGGGAAGCCCGGCGTCGACTCGCCGTGGTACATGCTCCAGCCGTCCTTCTGCGAGAAGTCACTCCCGAGCTGCCGCCCCGCGAGGCTCGCCTTCGGGGCCATCTCGGCGTCTCCCGCAGGAAAGTTGTCGTTGTGGTGCGCGCAGAAGAGGAAGGGGTCGAGCGTGGGCCAGTGCATGCCCTGCAGCGGGCCGGCGGAGAGGATCGGGCTCTTGGACACGGGGGCTCCAGGGCGAAGGGCGCCCCTTGGGGAGCGCGTCGGGTAGAGCCCGGACCCTATCCCAACCGCGCTACCGCACCGCGTCCACCCGCACGCCCTTGCCCTTGACCCGCTTGAGCTCGCGCAGGGCCCGCGGCGCCTCGGCCGGGCGCAGGGCCACGTAGCTGCAACGCTCGCCGATCTCGATCCGGCCCACCGCCTCCGGGGGAAGGCCGACGTCGCGGGTGAGCGCGCCCAGCAGATCGCCCGGGCGGAGCTTGTCGCGCCGCCCCGCCCCCACGCGCACGCAGCGCCAGTCGGGGTGAGCCTCGGCGTGGAGGGCGGCCGGGAGCTCGACCCGCCGCACGTGGGGGCCGAGCAGCCCCTCCCACCGCGAGACGTGGTTCGGCAGCAGCAGGGCCACCGACAGGCCCGCGGCGCCCGCCCGCCCGGTGCGCCCGCTCCGGTGGGTGGCGGCCGAGGGGCTGGGGGGGAGGTCATAGTGGACGACGAGCTCCACCCCCTCCACGTCGAGGCCGCGCCCGGCGACGTCGGTGGCCACGAGCACCCGGCAGCTCCCGCTCCGGAAGGCCGCGAGCACGTCGTTTCGCCGCTCCTGCTCGTGCTCGCCGTGGAGGGCCATCGCGGCGGGGAGCGCTGAAGCGACCTCGTCGACGGTCTGGCGCTGGTTGCAGAAGACCAGGGCCGCGAGGGGGTTCAGGCGCGCGAGCAGGGCCTGGAGCGCCGGCAGGCGGTCGGCCGGCGTGGCGCAGGGCACCACCGCCTGATCGAGGGCGGCGGGCGGCTGCGCGGCGGTGACCACGGCGGGGCTCCGCAGCACCGCCTCAGCGAGGCGCAGCACCTCAGCGGGGAAGGTGGCCGAGCAGAGCACCCCCTGCACCGCGCGCCCGCCCGCCCGCACCGCCAGGAGCAGCCCCTCCACGGCGTCCTGGAAGCCGAGATCGAGCAGCCGGTCAGCCTCGTCGAGCACCACCACGCCCACGCCGCGCAGCGAGACCGTGCCCCGCTCGACATGATCCTGGAGGCGCCCGGGGGTGCCGACGAGCACGTGGGCCCCCGCCTCGAGGGCCCGCGCCTGCCCGAAGAGCGGCTCCCCGCCGCAGAGGGCGACGACCCGCAGCCCCGGCAGCCCCTTGCCGAAGCGCCGGAGCTCCGCCACGATCTGCGCCGCGAGCTCGCGGGTGGGGGCGATGACGAGGGCCTGCGGGGCACGCCAGTTGAGGTCGAGGCGCTGCAGCAGCGGGAGGCCGAAGGCGAGGGTCTTCCCCGTTCCGGTGGCCGCCTCCACCCGCAGGTCACCCCCCAAGAGCAGCGGCGGGATGGCCGCCACCTGGATGGGCGTAGGGTGGAGCAGGCCCTCGGTGAGGAGGAGCTGACAGAGCGCCGGGGAGACCCCGAGCGAGGAGAAGGAGGGGGCGGTGGTAGTCACGCCGCCGGCTATCACCCTGCCCGTCCGGCCGGAGCGCGCCGCGCCCCTCCGGCGGGAGGAGGGCGGCTCAGACGAGCTCTTCGTCGACGAGGTCCTCGTAGAGCGCGTCGACCGGGAGCGTGACGCCGAGGAGCGGCAAGGGCACGCTCGTCCCGGGGGCATACTCCGTGAGGGTCCAGGCGCCCTCCGTGGACCGTGAGTACAGCTCCACGCGCTGCGGTTCCTGGCTCACGAGCAGGTAGTACTGAAGTGAAGGGAGGCGCCGGTAGTGCGCGAATTTTCCGCCACGGTCCCAGGCCTCGGTGCTGTCCGAGAGGACCTCGGCGAGCAGGATCGGGTTGATGGCGGCGCGGGGGAAGTCGACTTGGACGAGAGGTGGGCCGCAGATGACGCTGAGGTCGGGGTAGGTGGCGAGGCCCGTGTCGGGGATCCGAACCTTGCAGTCGGAGCCGAATGGCCGGCAAGGGCGCCCCCGAAGGGCGTCTCGCACGGCGCCGTAGAGGTTCCCCTGGATCCCGGCGTGGCGGATCGTCCCCCCGGCCATCGCCCATGCCTCGCCGTCCAGGTACTCATGGCGAAGGCCTGTCTCCTCCTCCAAGGCCAGGTGTTCGTCGTAGCTCCGGTGGAGCTTGCGGGCGGCTTCGGCCATCGGGCACCTCAAGGGGCACTCTACCGCGGCGCGCCTCCCATGGACGGGAGTCGCGCAGGGCCGCTCAACGGATGAGGTCGAGGACCGGACGCAGCTTGAAGGCGACCGCCACCTGCCCGTTCGATCCCTGGAGACACTGGCTGCTCATCCCGGCAGACACCCCCACCGCCCCGAGGCCAACCGCCGCCTCGAGCTCCCGACAGACCTGCTCCTTGATCTCCGCCTTCATCACCGCCTGAATCACCACCCACTGCGAGAGGTCCTCGCCTTTCACCCGCTGTGCCCGCAGGAAGCTCAGGCAGGGCTCCGTCGGGGTCATGGTCATCTCCGAGAGCTCAGAGACGAAGGGATCGGCGAAGCGCACCTGCTTGTACTGCATGCCGTCCGCGCGGAGCTCCGTGCTTCCCAACAGGGGGAGGCGGCCTCCGGCCTGCAAGGCCTGGATGACGTCGAGGCTGCTGTAGCCCCCCTCCCGCGGCTCCGCGATAAAACACTCCTTGCCGAAGACCACCGGCGTGCTGCTGCCGCTCCGGAGGATGTCCCCCGCGGTGAAGGTGGCCGAGTGATTGAACGTCGGGGTCCAACCGGCGCGCTCCAGCGCGGCGCGCACCGCGATGGGGAGGCCGTCGTCGGGCTCCTCGGCCGCCCCACGGCGCCCGCCGCGCTCCCGAGCGCGATCCGCGGTCACGGGGGTCGCGACGGCTTGGGGCTGAGCGGGTCGGACAGGGAGTGACACGGCGGCTGAAACGGCGGTCGCCGAGGCAGGCGCCCCGGCTGAGCACCTCGCCCGGGCGCTCGCGCTGGTTGAGGCCAGCTCCGATCGTATCTGGCTCACCTGCGTAGAGATGTCCTGCAGCCGGTTGGCCTCCGTCGCGAGCTCCCCCAGGAGCACCAGGCCCGCCCTGCGACGGAGCCGCGTCTGGTCTTCGGCGACACCGGCGACCAGCGCCGCGGTCAGGCCGCTGCCGCCCCAGTCCTGTCCCTGCGCCTGGATTCGGGCTCGCTCCACGTTCATCCGGCTGATGTGATCGACTAGCCCGGCCAGCTCTCGATCCTGGAGGAGAGTGGGTCGCAGCGCCCGGCTGTGGCCGAGGTCGCCAGACTCCGAACGGAAGAACGAATCGAAGGCGTTCTCTGCCCGTTTTTTTCCATCCTCCGTGGCATATGCCTTCACGAAGGAGCTGAGCTCACTCGCCAGGGGCAGGCGCAGCGCGTCCGCCGCGTCGAGGCGCGCCCTGGCTGCGTCCGCTCGGCAGTCCTCGATCTCGATGAGCGCGGCGAGGACGTCCGACTCGGGATAGGAGAGAGGCCAGATCACCTCGTCGGACCTCCCCTTGTCGATCAGCGTCTGGCGCTTCTTCGGTGCCGTGGCATTTCCATTGATCCGCCCGAGGTGGCTTCGGGCCCCCGCCCGGTCGTCCATCATGAAGGCGGCCCAAGCCGCCTCGAAGGCCGCCGTCGAATAGGTGGGGCCTCGCGACGAGACCAGAGCGTAATACTCGAGCGCGTTCGCGTACCGCTCAATCGAATAGTAGAGCCGCGCGGTGTTGAGCAGGGAGAGGTCTACGAGGAGGTCCACCTCCCGCTGCTGGGCCCCTGCGGTCGCGTCCACCCGGCTCGCCTCTCGAGCGACCTCCAGGAACATGCGCATCGCGCTCTTGAGCTTCGCCTGCCGGCCGTAGATCGACCCGCTGAGGAAGCGGGCCCGCAGCGAGGTGAGGGAGCCCTCGGGCACCTGGTCGAGGAATTTCTTTGCTTCGGTGAGGTCACCGTCGCGCAGCGAGCGCCGACCCATTCGATAGTGATAGGTCGCGCGAATGGACCTCGGGACGGCCTCGGGTGGCACCTTGGGGAAGATCCGATCAATGTCCGTCCAATCGCCCGTCCGCTCGGCGAGGTGCACCAAATGCTCGAGCGCAGGAGAGAAGTACGCCCCGGCCGTGCCCTTCTTGACCACCTCGATAAACTGGATCTGAGCGCTGTGGTCCAGATTGAGCGCCTCCAGGCTGCTGGCGAGGAGGTAGAGGAGCCTCGGCTCCTGCTCGAGGAAGCGGCCCGACTGGACAAGCGCGAAGAGCGCGGGGGCGGCGCGATCGTGCTTCCCCGCCCGCGCGAGCTCCACCGCCGCCTGCACCTCCGGCGGGACCTTCCCTTCGGCGGAGGGCCGGGCTGGCGCGGCCGACGGGGAGACCGGAGCGGGCGGCGCCACGTTCGCCTTCGAGTCCGAGGTGGGCCGGCGGAGGGCGCGCCACGCGGCCTGCACCTCGGCGGGGGCGCCCTGCCGTTCGAGGCAGGACAGCACCTCTGACGAAAAGTCCTCTCCGCTGTCCTTGATCGTCATCGCCACGATGTTCGTGGGGACGTTGACCATCACCATGTTCAGGATCTCGTCGCAGCTCAACGCCCAGGCGACGCGCGGCGAGAGCAGGGCACCCGACAGGAGGAGGACACGGCGCCAGGGCGGGCGAGGGCGAATCATGGCGCGTCCTGGGCTGCGGGTGGAAGCTCGGTCTATCGCGGATCGCGCTCCGGGTCGGGCCGCTCAGGGCTTGTAGCGGGTCCAGGGGGTGCCGTTGAGGAGGAGGCGGTCGCCGTCGCGGGCGACGGAGAAGGTCTCGGTGGGGTGGCTGGGCTCGGTGACGGTGAGCTGGTCACCGGCGAGGGCCCACTGGCCGGTCCACATGGTGGCCTCACCGTCCGGGCCCTGCATGTGCACGCGGCCGTCGGCGAAGAAGTCGTAGCTGAGCGTGCCGCCCTGGGTCTCCCAGCCGTAGGTGCCCTCGGTGCTGCCGAGGACGCTGCGGAGCGCGCCCTCGTCCTGGGCAGCGGCCGGGGCCTGCTCCGCGCGGGGCTCCGCTTCTTCGGCACCTCCACAGGCGAGCGCCGCGAGGGCGATGAGCGAGAGGGGCAGGAGGACGGACAGGCGCGGCTTCATGGGGGCTCCGATGGGGCCGACTCGCTATCGACCTCCGGGGGGGCGGTCCAGGCGGCGAGGTCCAGGCGGCGAGACCCCCGGAACAACGACGGGGCCGAGGCGCCGGGATAGACAGGCCCGCCCCCGCCGGAGCGCTCCTCATGGCCACAATTGGTGTGCTGGTCTTCCCCGACGCAGAGGAGCTCGACTTCGTCGGGCCCTATGAGGTCTTCGCCGCCGCCGCCGAGATGAACGGCACAGACCGCGTGCTGATCCTCGGCGAGGGCACCGCCCCCCTGCGCTGCGCGAAGGGGATGGTCGTGGTACCCGCCATGGCCTGGGCCGACGCGCCGGCCCTCGACGTGCTGCTCGTGCCCGGCGGCGACGGGCGGCGCCGTCAGATGCACAACCCCGCGATGCTCGACCTCCTGCGCGCCCAGGCCCCGGGCTGCACCTGGATCACGAGCGTCTGCACTGGCGCTTTCGTGCTCGTGGCGGCCGGGCTGGCCACGGGTCGCGCGGTCACCACCCACTGGTCCTGTGTGGAGGAGCTGCGGCAGCACCCCGTCACCGTGCGCACCGACGCCCGCTACGTGGTGGACGGCAACGTCGTCACGGCGGCCGGGGTCTCGGCCGGCATCGACATGGCGCTGTGGCTGGTGGGCCAGCTCCACGGCGCCCCCTTCGCCCGCGAGGTTCAGCGATATATCCAATACGACCCAGCGCCTCCGTACGCCGACGGCGCGGCGTCTTAGCCGAGGGCTCAGCGGATCAGCCCTCGAGGCCCCAGAAGGTGAAGCGGGCCACCCGCTCCGCCATCCGGGGCCACACCGGCCCCGGGGGTGAGAGGGCGGGTCGCAGCGCCGTGAAGACGGCCGCCAGCTCGGCGCCGCCCGGCTCCGCCAGCGCCTCGGGGGCACGCAGGACCTCGAGGGGCTCCTGCCCCGCCGCCACCGCCCGGAGGAGGCGGGCGCCGCCCGTCGACCAGGACACGGCGAGCGCGAGGAGGGTCAAGGTGACTCGGTGCTCCTCCGCCACGAAGGCCGGGAGCTCGGCCTCGGGGACCCCGGCCCGCAACAGGTAGTACGTATTGAACAGGCGCCGCGCGCAGCGAGGAGTGCGCACGAAGCCGTGAAGGCCGCGGATGAAGGAGAGCTCCGCCGGCGAGAGGGTGAAGCGGAGGGCGGGATCGAGCGGGGGCAGCTCGATGGTGTTGGCCTCCTCGACCGCCTGGACCGTCGGCGCGCTGAGGGAGTCCACGATGTTCTCGAAGCCGCGCCGGGAGAGGCGCCCCACCCGATAGGGGATCTGAAAGACCTTCTCCAGCCAGTGAATGGCCTCCGTGCGACCGTCGAGGCCGCCGCCGCCCTGATGGTGCTGGACGAGGGCCCGCTCGAGGGTGGCCGGATCGGCCGCGACCACCACCACGAAGAGCTCGAAGGCGAGCAGGAGGTGCACCGCTTGGAGCACCTCGACGATCTTGTCGGGCGGGCAGCGGTCGAGATCATCGATGTAGAGCACGACGCGGTCGAGGTTCTCAGGGTCCTCTCGTAAGATCTGCTCGAGGCTCGACAGGTCACGCCGAATGGCCGCGATGATGCCCTCCTCCTGTCGGTATCTCCCCCCCTCCGCGGCGGCGGCGGCGCTCAGCGTGGCGAGGAGCTGGCGGGGCTGGAGGTCGCTGAGCGTGTCCTCCGCCTGCTTTGAACGAGCCCGCGCCGCCTGGAGGGCCTCCTCGGCGGCCCGCAGGCGCGCCGTCTCGGCGGCCGCCTCCACCTCGCGGGCCTCCATTCGGCGGAGCAGCACCCCGTCCCGCGCCGCCACGGCCTGTCGCTCTAGGGAGAAGCCCTGCTCCACCACGGTGCGCACCCGCGAGAAGGCGCTCTGCACCTGACGGAGGATCGCCCCCACTCCGACAAAGACCTGCGGGACGTGGGCATCGAAGCCCTTGAACCAGGGGTGCTCGGGGACGACAGACAACGCAAAGAGGATGCAGATCATCGCCCACTTGAGCGGATCCCAGGCGAAGAGGCTCCGCCCCATCGCCGAGAGCAGCACCGCTCCGCTGCGGGCGCGCACCCGGATGTCCTCGCCGAAAGCAACCTGTCCGAGCAGCTCGTCGGGGATCTCGGCCAGCCCGATGTCGGAGAGGGCCTTGTTCAGTCGATCGCGGGTCTGTCGACCGCTCTCGGTGTCGAGCACCGCCCGCGCCACGTCGGGATCAAACAGGGAGCCCACCTCGCGCAGGCGCTGCTCCTCGCGCCGACGGGCGGCGACCGCGTCGGCGCGGACCTCCTCCTCTCGGCGCCGCGCCAGCCGGAGGGCCTCCTCGGCCGCCTCCTCGGCGGTCTTGGCCTCGATCAGCGCCTCTCCCGCCCGCTCGCGGCGGAGGTGCAGCGGCAGCGTGTGCGAGCGGCGCACCCAGACGTCGAGGCCCGTGAAGATCTCCGCGGCGAGGCTGGCCCAGAGGTTGGTGTCGACGAAGTGCCAGGCGTTGAAGGAGACGTCACAGACGTTTCGCACGTGCCGCTCGGCCGACCCCTCCCGCGCCGCCACCCGGCGCACCTCCTGTCGGAGTCGCTCGAGGAAGAAGCTCCGCCCCGAGCCCCACTCGCCGAGCAGGCCGATCGCGATGGGCGGGCGCAGCTCCCGGTCGAGGACGAGGTGGGCGAAGCGCCGCACCTCGGGCATCATGTCGAGCTGATCGGGGACCTCGGGCCCCGACCCATCGTTGACGACGCCCGCTCTCACGCCCAAGACCACCTCCGCCCGAACCGTAGCACAGGCCAACCGTGCACCGTCCACCTCCACCTCCAAGCCCCAGGCCGCCGCGAGCGCCGCGCTCCACGGTCGCCCCCCTCGGCGGCCTGCTGCTGCTCGGCCTCCTGGCCTGCCCGCGCCGGGCCGCGGGCCCTGACCCCAACGCCGGCCTCCCCTTCGCCAGCGCCGAGCTCGACGCCCTCGCGCACCGCCTCCATGGGGCCGCCGTCACGAACAGCGTCGGCTGGGCGCACGAGGGGCCCTCCACCTCCGGCAGCGGGCCCCGCGAGTCCTGGTGCCTCGGCCTCTCCGCCGCGGCGGGCTGCTGGGGCCAAGAGGAGCGACGCGGCGTGGGCTGGCGCAGCCTCGCCGTCGAGCAGGGGTCCCTCCACGGGGGCGCCGACGAGGGCGACGACGGGCCGGTGATCGCCCTCTCCTACGAGGCCGGCCTCTTTCCCGAAGAGGGTGACTGGGCGGTCCGCCTGCGGCTCGACCTCGCACAGGACCCCGCCGAGGACGACTACGACCTCGTGCTGCTGCGCCTCTCGTCGGCGGGCATCACCGACCGCGTCACGCTCAGCCGCCGCAGCCGCTGGCCCATCGCCGCCTCCGAGGTCGAGCTCGGCCCCGCGCCCGGCGCCCCCAGCGGCCGGGAGGAGCTCCGCCGCGCCCTCGCGAGCCCGCAGGGCCTCCAGTCCTTCGCCGCCGCCCGCCTCGGCGCCCTCGACCGGGCCGTCCAGTCCGAGCTCGCCCAGGGGCACATCCGCCGCTGCGCCTATGGGCAGTTCTGGGGAGAGGTCCAGCCCCGCTGCGACCTCATCGCCCTCTCCCCCGCCGACCAGGCAGACGCCGCCCGACAGACCGCCGAGACGCTCCGCCGACAGGCCGACAACATCCGCGCCGACGCCGCGCTCCTGTTGCCGCTGCTCCAGTCCCTGCTGCCGATCGGGCCTTGACCCCGACGTCGGCGCTCCGCCCGGTCGCGGTGGCTCGGCTGAACGAAGGCCATCGCATCGCCCTTCGGGGCCATCGCATCGCCCTTCGGGGCCATCGCATCGCCCTTCGGGGCCATCGCACTGCCCTTCGGGGCCATCGCACTGCCCTTCGGGGCCATCGCACTGCCCTTCGGGGCCATCGCACTGCCCTTCGGGGCCATCGCACCGCCCTTCGGGGCCATCGTTCCGCCGCCGATCAGCGGCGCTCGAAGCGCAGGTGGACCACCGCGGCCGAGGCGGTGCGCTCGACGCAGACGTAGCGGGGGGGCGGCGACGCCTCGGGGAAGGGCCGCTCGCCCTGACCGATCAGCATCGGCGTGACCGCGAGGTGCAGCTCGTCGACGAGGCCGGCGGCGAGGTACTGGCGCAGCGTCGCGGCGCCGCCCATAAGGCGCACGTCCTTGCCGTTGGCGGCGGCGAAGGCGCGCTCGAGGGCGTCCTCGATCCCGTCGGTGGCGAAGTGGAAGGTGGTGCCCCCCTCCATCGGGAGGGCCGCGCGCGCATGGTGGGTGAGGACGAAGGTGGGCGCGTGGTAGGGCGGGTTCGGGCCCCACCAGCCAGTCCAGCCATCGTCGGTCCAGGGGCCGCGCGAGGTGCCGAACATGTTGCGGCCGAGGATGACCGCGCCGATGTTGTCGAAGCTGTGCGCGAGGTAAGCGTCATCGGCGTTCTCCTCGCCGCCCTCGAGGCCGATCATCTTTCGGCCGCTGCGCGTGGCGAACACCCAGTCGGTCAAGCCCTCGGTGTGGTCACCGAAGGGCCTCTCGAGCCGCTGGTTGAGGCCGGCGCCGAACCCGTCGATAGACATCATGTAGCAGCGGACGACGAGCTGTTGACGGGGTGCGGTCATGGGGCGGGGCTCCGAGCGGTCGGTGGGGTCGGGCAGGCGCCGACCCTCGACAGGTACTCCGCCGTCGGCGCCGCGACGAGGCACTCGGCGCGCAGCTCAGACCAGGTCGAAGACAGAGGGCGCGTCCATGCCCGTGGCGTCGACGGCGGAGGCGGCGCGCGCGCCTATCGCACCCGACCGCCGGGTAGCGCGGTCGAGGCCGCAGGGTCCTCCAGGCCGAGGTCCCGGTGGCGGTCCGTGTCCGAGGTGACGGGAGCGGTGTTGGTCGCCGCCACAGCCACCTCAGCGGTGGCCGTCGAGAGCGTCGGGGTGGCCTCCAGGGTCGAGGTCGCCTCCAACGGCGGGGCGGCCTCGACCTCTGCCGGCTGGTGGTCGCGGAGGAGGTCGGCCATGTCGTCGGCGTGCTCCTCCTCCACCGCCAGGATGCTCTCCAACAGGCGGCGGGTGGTGGGGTCATCCGTGGACAGGAAGGAGATCATCGCGCGGTAGGAGTCGATGGCGATGCGCTCCGCCACGAGGTTCTCGCGGATCATGTCCACGAGCGTCACCCCTTCGACTTACTCCGCGCTCGAACGCTCCGCGAGGCCGCTCGGGTTGAAGTTCGGCTCCCCATTCAGCTGCACGATCCGCGCGGCGAGCTGATCGACGTGGACGAGCTCCTGACCGGCGTGGGTCAGGAACTCCTCGGCCGCCGAGCGCGCGGCGAGCCCGCGGGCCATGAAGTGATGTCGCCGATACCGCATCATGCAGACGAGCTCTGTCGCCAGCGCGCCGTTCAGGATGCGCACCACCTCTCCCCGATTGGCCGAATATCCGGGAGTGACCGCTCCCTGCCCCATGTCCGCGCGGGCGCCCCGGCGGATGTGGGCGATGTCAGACTCGAGGACCTGGGTGGCGTCGTGGGTCATTATTTCTCCGATGCGAGGGATGAACGAGGCGAAGCCAAGACGAGAGCAACCACCGTGCCAACTCGGCGATGCCCATCGCTCCGATCTTCTCTCTCACGCCAGGGCCCAGAGATGAATCAGATCGGCGCGAGGGGCCCGCCGATCTGATGGGGTGTCCAGGTCAGATCGCGGCGTGCGAGACCCCGCCGTCGCAGGCGTTCGAGGCGCCGCCGTCACACTCGCCGTTGGTGCAGGAGAGGTCGAGGGAGGCGCCGTCAAAGAGGTCACCCGACGCATCGTAGACTCCATCCGGGGAGTTGGCGTCGGCCCCCGAGCCGAGGGCGACCGCGCTGAAGGAGAGGGTCGTCGAGCAGCCAAAGGTGACGAGGCCGCCCCAGGCGGTCGAGGTGTTGCGGCTGAAGGTCCCGCCGGACTGGGTCCAGCTCCCGCCGGTGAGCGCGACCACACCGGAGTTCACCGACCAATTGTCCGAGAAGGTGGTGCCGGAGACCGAGGCGGCGATAGAGCCGTCACCGTTCATGTACCACGCTCCGCCCTGGTAGCCCGCGGTGTTCGCCTCAAAGGCGCCGCCGCTCATCGTCACGTCGGTGTAGTCCGTCGCCAGGGCGCCCGCGTAGCTCGTCGCCATGTTGTTGGAGAAGGTGACGTCGGTGAAGGAAACGGTCTCGGTCGCGGAGGTGATGTAGATCGCGCCGCCCGTAGACGAAGCGGTGTTCGACACAAAGCGGGTGTCCTCGACAGAGACCGCGCTCGGAAAGGAGAAGAAGGCGGCCCCGCCGATCGCCCCGCTGTTGCTGGTGAACGTCGAGCCCGCGATCGAGGCGGAGCCGCTCGACACGTAGATCGCGCTCCCATTCCCGCCGCTGATGTTGCCGGAGAAGGTGGTGCCGTCCACCGAGAGCGTTCCTCCGAACAGGGTGATCGCACCGTTGTTGCCCGAATAGTTGTCCGTGATCGAGCCTCCGTGAATGTTGATCTCGGAGTTCCCGGTCCACATGCCGGCGCCGTCCTGACCCGAGATCACCGAGTCGTTCATCTCGAGGTGTCCATCGGCGGGGAGGTTGATCCCCGTCCAGCCGTCCACCAGCTCGACCCGCTCGAGCGTGACCTCCGAGGCCGCGCCCCCATACACCGCGACGTAGCCGCCGGTCACCCGGATGTCGGAGAGGGTCGCCGCCGAGCTGCCATTGACCCAGATCCCATAGGCGCCTGCGGGCACACGCAGGGTGGCCCCGTCACCCCCCTCGATGGCGCCCTCGCCGCTGACGGTGATGGCGACCGGCCACTCCCCACCGCAGACCTGGAGGGTCGCGTCCACGAGCTCGATGCTCGCGGGGGCCTCGTCGGTGGCGGCCTCGAGGGTCGCGGTCATGTCCACCGGATCTGCACCATCGGCGAGCAGCCAGTGGCCGCCGACGTCCTGGTCGTCGCAGTCCTGGTCGATGCCATCGCACCAGACCTCGGCCGCGCCCGGGTGGATGGTGGCGTCACCGTCGTTACAATCGTCGGCCTCCAACACACCGTCGCCGTCGGCGTCGACCTCCACGGGATCGGCGTCGGCGTCAGCGTCGCTGTCGGCGTCCGCATCGGCGTCGCTGTCGGCATCGGCATCGGCATCGGCGTCGCTGTCGGCATCGGTGTCTGCGTCGCCCTCCTCTGTCGAATTTCCGGAGCTGCCTTCTTTGTCCCCGCAGGCGGCAAGGGAGAGGGAGAGGGACAGGGCGGCGACAAGGGACAATGGGAAAGAGGCGAGGCGCATCGGAGGCTCCAATCTGGGTTCAAGGACAGCGTCGGCTGACCCTCTCCGAATAGGCCAACCGGGGCCCCCAGCCATCCCTCACACTTCCCACACGCCCGACACCTCCCCCCACACCTCCCCACACCTCCTCACGAAGGCCCCTGGCGCGCCGCGCCGCCGGAGTAGGCTGGGGTGTGCGCCGCCCCCTGCTCCTGCTGCTGCTCTTCGTTGGGCTCTGGCTCCCCTTCCTCGGGAAGCCGGTCCACATCGACGACACGAACTTCCTCGTGCTCGCGCGCGGCGCGGTGGAAGACCCCTGGCGACCGCACGCCGCCCTCATCAACTGGCAGGGGCACACCGAGCGGGCCTTTGACGTGCTCAGCAACCCGCCCGGCGTCGGCTGGTGGCTCGCGCCGCTCGTCGCCCTGGACGCGCCCGTGCCCCTCCTTCACGCCTGGATGGGGCTCTGGCTGCCGGTCGCCCTCTGGGGGGCCCGCGCCCTCGGGGCCCGCTTCGCCGACCGCCCAGACGCCGCCGCCCTCCTCCTCGTGGGGAGCCCCATCGCCCTGCTCGCCGCCCAGTCCCTCACGCCCGATCTGCCCCTGCTGGCCTGCACCCTCGCCGGCATGGGGGGCCTCGTCCGGGCCGGCGGTCGCCTCCACCAGCGCTGGCCCTGGGCGCTCCTGCTCGGCGCCGCCGCCCTCTTCCGCTACAGCGGGGTCGCCCTCCTCCCCCTCGTCGTGCTCTGGGCCGCCCTCCACCGCGATGTCCGCGCGGCGGGGGTGCTGGGCCTCGCCGCGGCCACCCCCCTCGGGCTGCTGCTGGCCCACGACCTCCACGCGTACGGAGAGCTCCACCTCCTCGCCATGACAGGCTTCCAAGGGGTCTCCGGGGGCGAGCGCGACGTCTTCCGAAAGGGGGTGGCGGCCCTGGCCATGCTCGGCGGGGCCGGGGTGCTGCCCCTGCTCGGCCTCACCCGAAGGGGCGCGGGGGCCGGCGCACGGCTCGGCGCACTGCTCGGCGCCCTGCTCGGCCTCGGCGCGACCGCCCTCTCCTTCGAGACCTGGAGCGTCGATCACCGGCTCGCCGCCGGCCTCGCCACCGTGCTCGCCACGGCGGCCGGCGGGGCCACCCTCGGGGCCTGCCTGCCCGATCGGAGCCGCGAGCAGCGCTTCCTCGCGCTCTGGCTGGCCCTCGGCCTGGCCTTCTTCCTGGAGCTCCGCTTCATGGCGGCCCGCTACTGGCTGCCCTTCTTTGCGCCCGCGGCCCTCATCCCCCTCCGCGCCACGCCGCCCCGCCTGCTCGCCCTCGCCGTGGTGATCACACCCGCGCTCGGGCTGGCGCTCGCCATCGACGACCAGCGGCTCGCCGTGGCCCAGCAGGAGCTCGCGCGGCGGGTGGCCTCCGAGGGCCGGGGCCTCTTCGCCGGGCACTGGGGCTGGCAGTCCGAGCTCGAGGCCGCCGGCTGGACGGCCCTGGAGGAGGACGCGCCCATCCCACCGGGGGTGCTCTTCGCCCGCTCGACCGTCTCCTGGCCTCAGGAGCCGGCGGGTGGCTGCCTCCAGCGGATCGAGACCCTCGAGGCGCCCGCCGTGGGCTGGGGGCCGCGGATCCACAGCGCGGAGGGCGCGGCGAACCTGCACGCCTTCGTGGTCGCAGGAGACCCCGTCATCGAGACCTACGCCCCCTGGACCTTCGCTCGCGACCCCTACGATCGGGTCACCCTCGACCGAGGCTGCGAGGGCGTGGACGGGCGCGAGGGCGCGGGGCGGTAGGCGGCCGCCCCGCCGTGGCTTCGCGGCGGGCGGTTCGGTATAGGGGCCCTTCACCCCCGGCGCGGGCCCCCTCCCGACCCGCCCGGCCGCAGCAGGAGCCCAATTGGCGGACCAGCCGACCCCGGACGCACGAAGCGGCGGCGCCCATGTCTGGCCCGTCCTCGTGGGGGGCCTCGTGCCGATGACGCTCGTGGCGGTCACGCGGGTGTTCGTCTGCCTCAGCCTCTCGCCGAGGGCAGGCCCCACCCAGCTCTGGCGGGTGAGCCGAGAAGACCTCGCCTTCTGGACGGGCTGGGTGGGCGCCTGGCTGTTCGGCCTCCGCCTGCTCCCCCCGCGGGTCTCCGCCGGGCTGCGGCCCCTCTTCCACACGCTCACGCTGATCATCACCGTCCTCGAGATGCTCGACCTGAGCTTCGCCAAGGTCACCGGCTCCCGCGCCGACTGGGACGCGATCCGCGAGCTGCTGGGGGCGGCCGAGCAGATGCTGCCGGTGGTGATGTCTGAGATCCACGCCGGCCACCTCGCGGGCGCCCTGCTCACGCTGCTCGCGACCCTCGCCGTCACCCTCTGGCGGCCCCGGCCCGTGGCCTGGCGGCCGACGCTGCTCGCCACGGCCCTGCTCTTCGCCCTCCCGATCTTCGACGCCGTCGCCCCGGGCACCCGCGCCCGCACCCCCCTCCGAACCCTGTCGAACCAGGTCTTCGTGCAGCTCTGGGACGACATCCAGAACGAGAAGAACGACGTCGAGGCGCCCCCCGCCAAGGAGACCCTGGAGCCCATCACGGTTCGCCGCGACGCGCCCGAGCGGCCGCCAAACGTGGTCCTCGTCGCCCTCGAGTCCACCGGCGCCCGCCACACCTCGCTGTACAACCCGGCCCTGTTGACGCCGAGCCCGGCCACGCCCACCCTCGACCGCCTCGCCGCTGAGGGCCTCGCCGTCCGCTCGCTCTACGCCATCGTCCCGCACACCTCGAAGGCCATCACCACCCTCCTCTGCGGTCAGGTGGCCCGCCTCGACTACCGCATCATCGAGGCCCTCCCCGGCGGGATGCCCGGCCGCTGCCTACCCGAGCTCCTGGGCGAGCTCGGCTACCGCACGGCCTTCTTTCAGACTGCCAGCGGCGACTTCGAAGACCGCCACACCCTCGTCCACAACATGGGCTTCGACCTCTTCCGTTCGCGGGAGACCCTATCCAGCAAGGGCTTCGACAAGGTGAACTACTTTGGCCGGGAGGACGCGGCGATGCTGCTCCCGGGCCTCGACTGGTCGAGCGGCGCGGCCGAAGGAGCGGAGGCCATCGCCGACCAGCCCTTCTTCGCGACCTACCTCACCCTGACCTCCCACCACGACTACGGCGTGCCCGAGGACTGGCCGCCGGTCGCCGTCCCCGGCCTCACGGGGGACGCCGCCAAGCACCAGGACGCGGTCCGCTACGTCGATGACTTCCTCGGCCGCCTCATCCGGGGCTACGAGGAGCGCGGCCTCGCCGACAACACCCTCTTCATCGTCGTCGGCGACCACGGCGAGGCCTTCGGCGAGCACGGGCGCTTCCAGCACGACCTCGTCATCTACGACGAGGGCCTGCACGTGCCGATGGTGCTCTACGGCCCGGGTGTCCTCGGCGGCCGCACCGGGTGGATCGAGGGCAACCGCGACCAGACCGACATCCTGCCCACCGTGCTCGAGCTCGTGGGCGCCGAGCGCACCGGGGGCTGGCTCCCCGGCCAGAGCCTGCTCTCCGACGTCCCTGCGGACCGGCCGCTCTACCACTCCTGCTGGCGCTCCTTCCGCTGCCTCGCCGCGCGCGCGGGCGACCAGAAGGTGGTCGACCTCTACCAGGACGGCCCGCTCCTCCGCTACGACCTCTCCAGCGACCCCCTCGAAGAGCGGGGCGAGCCCCTCCCGGCCGATGACCCCGCGCGGGCCGCGCTCCGCGGCTGGCGGGCCACGGTCAACGGCCGCAGCACCGCCCTCCTCGAGCGGTGGAAGGCGAGCGTCCAGACCGACGACCCCCGCGGCGCCATCGCCCGCTGGGAGGGCGGGATGGAGCTCGTCACCTGCAGCACCGAGGGCAAGCTGGCCGTGCGCAACCAGGGCCTCTGGATGACCTGCCGCTGGCGCCCCACCGAGCCCCTGGCCCAGACCTGGAGGCTGCGCGCGGTGCTCGAGGTGGGTGAGGCGCGCTGGGCGACGAGCGTGGTCCCGCTGGCGGGCCAGCTCCCCACCTGGGAGTGGACGCCCGGCCGCACCGTCGAGGACACCTTCCGCCTCAAGATCCCCCGCGACGTCCCCGAGGGGGAGGCGGTGGTGCGGGTCGGCTGGACCACCTGGAGCGGGGCCGCCGTGCCCGGCGCCGTCGGCACCGCGACGCTGCACAAGATCGCGCAGGTCACCGTCGTCCCGGCGGTGAAGGGGGCCGAGCCCGACGCCGAAGAGCCCCCGGACGACCCCAGCGAGATCCCTGAAGAGTGACCCCCGTCGAGAGAGGTGGCCCCGTGCACAGACAAGGACGTCGAGGATGAAGGTGCTGCGCGCGATCTGGGACGGACTGCTGCCGGAGGAGCGCCTGATCGGCCTCATCCTGCTGCTCGTGGGCGTCGGCTTCCAGGCGGCCGGCCTCGGCTTCCAGGTGAGCCGCATCGTGGACGGCTACAGCACGATGTTCGGCTTCAACCTGGCCCTCCTCTTCACGGCCACCCGCCTGCGGCACGCCTGGCGCCGGCGGAAGGGTGGTCAGCCGGACAACGTGGGCTTCGCCAACGACATCGCCCTGTTGCGCAGCACGGCCTTCCTCTTCGCCTACCTCACCGTCTACTCGAACATCAAGGCCCGCATCCCGATCCTGAACGGTGCCGTCCATGACGAGGCGCTGCGCGCCTTCGAGACCGCGGTCACCGGGGTCGACCTCAGCGCCGCCGCCCTCGGCCTGAGCTCGAACACCGCGCTCATGGCCTTCCTCGACGACATCTACCACCACGACTACATCTTCCTCACCCTCTCGGTCTTCCTCCTCCTCGACCGCGAGCTCCTGGGCCTCCGTCGCCTCGTCACCGCGATGGGCCTGCTCTACCTGATGGGGGTGGCGCTCACGGCCGCCTGGCCCACCCTCGGCCCCTGCTTCGCCGACCGCGAGGCCTACACCTGGCTGCGCGACCAGGGCCTCCAGAGCTGGTCGAACCAGGAGTGGCTGCTCAAGAGCCACACCGCGGCGGTCGCGGCCGCCGCGGCCGGGGAGCCCGTCACCGCCCGGGCCTTCGTGGGCATCGCCGCGCTACCGAGCCTGCACGTCGGACACTGCATGCTGCTCTGCCGCGCGGCCTGGACGCACCATCGGCGGCTGCTGCCGCTCTATGTGCCCGTCACCCTGCTCACCTGGGCCGCCACGCTCGCCTTCGGCTGGCACTACCTCTCGGACGGCCTGGCCTCGATCCCGCTGGTGCTCCTCTCCTGGTGGCTGGCGGGCCGGGTGGTAGGCGTGCCCGCCGGGGCGCCCTACTCCTCGACGCCGACGTAGACCACGTCGGCCTCGATGTCGGAGTAGGCCCCGCCCGCGTCGCGGGCCACGGTGGCGCTGTCGAGCTCGAAGCCGAGCAGGGCGGGGATCTCGATGCTCACGAGGGAGACCACGGCGGCGTTGAGCATCAGCTTGACCTGGTCTTCGGGGAGGGCCTCGTTGACCATGTTGGTGATGGTGTCTGGATCGACGCCCCAGTTGCTGTCCTTGACGGTGAGGTCGAGGTCAGCGTCCCCGAGCTCTACGCCGAGGACCCCGTCTTCCAGCTTGGGCTCGATGTTGACGAAGGCGGTCATGCTGATGAGCAGCTCGGTGCCGAACTCGCCGTCGGGGGTGGTGATGCGGGTGTCGAGCTCGCCCACCTGGAGCTGGAGCTGGCCGTCCTGCTCGATGATCACCGGCGGCAGTCGGGCGTCGAGGGCGATCGAGCCGCCCGTGGCGTGCAGCTTCTCGAAGATGAGCGAGAGCAGCGAGATGTCCTCGCTCGAGATCTCCATCTGGAGCAGGCCGGCCCGCCAGACCTCGAAGAGCAGCCGGTTGAGCAGGTCGTCGGAGACGCCCGCCGCCATGTCGGCCGTGCGGTCGACCTCGGGGGCGTCGCCCGCGGCGAGGAGGTAGCCCTGGTAGCTCTGGGTGCCGTCCGACGGCATCGTCACGTTCACATCGAGGGTGAGCGTGATGCCGTCCCGATCGACGTCGGCGTCGGCGAAGGCGGCCTCGAGGGAGAGCGCCTTGCCCATCAGCTCGGTCTCGAAGGAGGGGTCGAGGCCAGCGAGGGTGGAGTCGAGCAGCGCCGGCACCTGGGTCTGGAGCTGCTCGATCAGCAGGTCTTCCAGCGTCCCCTGGACGGTGCCTGTGAACAGATCCGCCACCCAGTCCACCCAGGTGAGCCAGTCGGGCAGGGTGATGTCGTAGCCGAAGCCCTCGAGCTCGATGGAGGGGTCGACCATGTCCACCGAGAGGCGGCCGTCCTCGGCGTTGACGAGCAGATCGGCGCTGAGGCGCGCGGAGTCTGCATAGACGGCGGCGGGGATGGTGCCGTCGGTCCAGCCGGTGATCTCGACCCGCATGTCGACGAGGAGGTCGGGGATGACCACGTCGAGGTGCAGCTTGCCCGTCTCGGGGGTGGCCACGAAGGTGGGCGTGCCGAAGTCGATGGAGTCGATGTAGGCGTCGAGCGTGAGGCCCAGCGCGCCTGTGTTGTAGAGGGAGCCCATCCCCACCGCGATGTCGTTGATCGACTCGACGGAGAGGTAGCTGTCGACCAAGCCCAGGATCTCGTCGATGCCGCTCTGGTTCACCCGGAGGAGCATGGCGTCCTCGACGGGCACGCCTGGGTCACCGAAGGTGCCGGCGAGCACGCCCACCTTGGCCACGAGCTCATCGCCGTCATCCTCGTAGCCGCGGGCGTCGATGAGGTTGATGCCGCGCTCGAGGGTGGCGGGCACGCTCCAAGAGCGGTCACCGTTGGAGAAGGCCGCGGCGGCGCCGTTGACGTCGACCCGCTCCACATAGGCGCTGGTGCCCTCCACCGTGACGTCGCCGGGCGCGAGCCAGTCTGCCGCCTCGGGGGAGGTGATGGTGAGGGAGGGCACGACCTTCGCCTTGACCCCCTTGTCCGCCAGGGCCTCCTCCTTCTTGCAAGCGGAGAACAGCGCGCAGGGGAGGAGGAGCAGGGGCAAGCGGGACATCGAGACCTCGCGAGGGAGCGATCAAGCGACAACCCAGCCTGCCACGGCCGGGGCCAACGCGGTATCCCGAGCGACCGAAGCCGCCCCGGCGCCCGCCGATTCTTGCCAAGCTGTCACCTGCGAGGGGCCCTCGCGGCGGCGCTGTCGTAGAGGAAGGCCGAGACGGCGTCGAGCTCGAAGTTGACCGAGATGTCCTGACAGACGCCCTGATCGTCGGGCCAGAGGTCGGCGTTCTGATCGAGGAGGGACTTCATGATGCCGCCGAGCAGGCCCTCTGCGTCGTTGGCCTCGGCGACGGTGACGAGGTCGGCGGTGCTCGTGCCGCCGCCCATCACGCCGCTCCCGTGCTCGCGGTCTTCGAGGTCGAGACGAAACCCCCCGCGCGTGAACAGGAAGTCGAGGGAGACATCGAAGACGGTGATCGGGATCGCGAGGTCGAGCGGGCCGGCGAGCACCGCTCCGCCCTCGATGCGCGCCCCGGCCACGGTGACGGCGGGGATGCCCTCCTCGACGTCGAAGGTCTGCCCCGACAAGATGAGGCCGTCGGTGCCGAGCATCGGTGTGCCAGAGGCTCGGAGGATGCGCAGGTTCACGCAGTCGTCGTCCTCGAGATCATCGATTCCGGTGATCTCGGCCAGGATCAGGAGGTTGCCCGCCTCGATGCTGCTCTGCACGAGGCTCTCGATCGCCACCGCCTCGGTGAGGTCGAGCGCGGGCTGGACGCCGGCCCAGCCGTTGTCGACGCCGGCCGCCCCCTCCGGGCTGACAAAGTCGGTGACGCCGCAGCCCTGGGCGTCGCTCCCGTCGCTCACCGCCCCGTCGAGGTCAAAGCCCGAGGAGACGCCCGCCTCGTCGACCCGGGCGAAGGCCAGCGTCCGCACCAGGAAGATGAGCGGCTCCCCGCCCTCACAGCGCCCGGCAGCCTCCCCCGCAGCGTCGCCGCGGGCAACACCCTCCCCTCCACAGGCGAGCGCCGAGAGGGACAGGAGCGCGGCGAGCGACGAGGATCGAGCGGCCATGAAGCTTCAGCGCCTCCACCGTGGAGGATAGCACCCCCGAGGCGCCGCGCCGCGAGGTCAGACGACGCCGGGCGCCTGCGCGCTCGCGAGGCGGGAGGCCAGGGCCCGCACGAAGCGCCCCCCGAGGCTGCCGAGGGCCAGCTCCGCCTCGAGGCGCTCGCGGGTGAGCACCGCGAGGCGCACCGCCGTCCGCGCGCGGACCGTGCTCGTGCGGTTGCCGGCCAGCAGGGGGGCGATCTCACCGAAGACCTCGTCGGCGTGCATCACCCGGATGATCCGCCCCTCCTTCTCCACGGTCACCTCCCCCGAGACGATGAGGAAGGCGCTGTCACCCGGCTCCCCCTCGCGCACGATCACGGCCCCCTCCGCATAGTCGATCTGGGGCAGCATCCAGTCGCCCGACCGGGCCCGCTCGAGGGCGACGCGGAGGGCGGCGACCGACGGCGGGCGCCCTTCGGGGGAGGGGTGCAGACACAGGAGCGCGAGCTCCATCAGGCTGTGCGGGATGTCACCGAGGAAGGCTGGGGGGGAGACCGGATCACCGCTGCGGAGCCGCCGGAGCACGTGCTCACGATCCCCCCCGTGCGGAGCTCGACCCGTGAGCAGCGTGAACAAACACGCCCCGAGACCATAGATGTCGGTGCGGGGGTCACAGGGCCCGCCGGCGGCCTGCTCGGGGCTCATGTAGTTCAGGGTGCCCGCGATCTGGGAGGACGGGCTCTCCCAGCGGCTGCGGTGCAGAGAGATGCCCCAGTCCGCCACCCAGAGCTGACCGTGGGGCCCGGCGAGGAGGTTCGCCGGCTTGAGGTCTCGATGGATCCAGCCCTGCTGGTGCGCGAACTCCACGGTGTGGGTCGCGGCGATCAGGTTGGAGAGCGCGCCGTCGAGCCGCGGGCCCGGGCCGAGCGGCCCCTCGCGGCGAGCTCGGGCGGCGAGGTCTTCCCCCTGGATGCGCTGGAGGGTCATGTAGGGGCAGCCCTGGCTGTCCTCCCCAAAGTCGTAGACCGGGATCACGCCCGCGTGGCAGAGCGAGGCCGTCACCCGCGCCTCCCGGAGGAAGCTCGGGCCGAGGCGCGCCCTGTGCTCGGGGAGCAGGCGCTTGACCGCGATGACCCGCTGCAGGAGCCGATCCTCGACGGCCAGAACGACGCTCGTGCCACCCCGACCGATCGGGCCGAGGTTGTGGTAGCGGCCCTCCGACTCCCCGGGGCCCCGATCGAGCGCCCGCTCCATCTCCATCGGGAGCTGCCCGACGGGGGCGGTCACCGCCGGCGCCGGCGACTCCTCATGGATGAAGGTGCTGTGGCTGTCCATCGGGCACGACCCTCCTCCCCGCCATAACCGGCGCTCCCCACGGGGTGCGTGCGCCGCCTCCACCCGGGCGGAGGGCGGCGGGGGCCGACCCGCGCCGGCGATGGTAGACTGCCCGCGTGTGGCTCGCCCTGATCCTCGCCTGTACCCCCGAGAACGCGCCCGCCGCCGCGCGAGGCGACACGTCCGCCGACGACACGGGCGGGGCGCCCGCCGCCCCGCGCAGGCCCGCCCTCTGCCTGAACGAGCTCATGCCGGTCAACCTCGGCAGCGTGGTCGATGAGCTCGGGCGAAAGCCCGACTGGCTCGAGCTCCACAACCCGACCGGCTTCGACGTGGCGCTCGACGGCTGGACCCTCACGAACGACCCCGACAAGCCCGATCTGCAGTCCCTCGACGGCCTCAGCGTCGCTGCGGGCGGCTTCCTCCTGCTCTGGGCCGACGCCCACCCCGAGCTCGGCGCCACCCACCTCCGCTTCGCCCTCGACGGCGTGGGCGGCAGCGTCGGGCTCCGTGACCCGAACGGACACGCGGTGCTGCTCCAGTACGGCGAGATGGAGAGCGACACCAGCATCGCGCGGGTCACCGACTGCTGCGAGAGCGCCGGCTGCTTCACCTTCACCTACCGGGGCAGCCCGGGAGCATCGAATGAAGCCGCTCCCTGAGCGGCGCCCGTGGCGTCGCTCTCCGCGGGGCGCTCATGCGCCTTGCCCCGGCTGGATCGCGATCGGCCAGGGCGCGCTCACCCTCGGCGCGCTCACCCTCGCCGGCTGCTCCCCCCTGCCGGGCGCCGATGGCCTGCGCGACCCCGTCCCCGGCGTCACCGCCCCCGTTCGAGACCCCGACACCGGCCCCGACTGGATCGTCGAAGACGTCGGCTCCTACACCCTGCCCGACGACGACTGGGTCTTCGACCCCACCGTCATCCACACCATGAGCCTCCGCGTCGAGCCCGAAGCGGTCGCCGCGCTCGAGGCCGACCCCACCGCGATGGTCGAGGCCCGCTTCACCCTCGACGGCGAGGAGATCGAGCCCGTCGGCCTCCGCCTCGGTGGCGCCGGGCCCACCTTCCGCTCGCTCGCAGGCAAGCCGGAGCTGCGCCTGCAGTTCGACGCCTACGACCCCGACGCTCGCCTCACGGGCATGTCCGCCCTCGTGCTCGACAACGCGCTCGAGGACTGCTCCGGCCTCAAGCGCTCCATCGGCAGCGCGCTGTTCCGACAGGGCGGCGTTCCGGCGCAGCGTACGGGCTACGGCTCGCTCACCCTCAACGGTGAAGACTTCGGTCTCTACGTGGTCGTCGAGGCCGCAGACTCCGCCTTCGCGCGCCGCGGCTGGGCCAACGGGACGGGCAACCTCTACGACGGGCAGAACCTCGTCGCCGAAGATGGCAGCCAGAGCGCGGTCGACTTCCAGACCGGGCTCGACGGCGGCTTCCGCCTGCTCGCCGGCGAGGACGTCGCGCTGGCCGACGTCCTCGCCGTGACCGCCGCGATCGAGTCCACGCTCGGCACCCCCGAGTACGACGGCACCACGAGCGCCGTGGTCCACTGGGAGGCGGTGCACCGCATGTGGGCGGTCGAAGAGTGGATCGGTCAGGTAGACGGCTACTTCCTCGATCATGACCAGTACTTCGTCTACTTTGACCCCACCACTGGCGGCGCCGAGCTGGCGCCTGCGGGTCTCGACAACAGCTTCAACCTCGACGGCGCCTGGGGCGTCCAGTGGACGGGCCCCGTGGGCCGCCTCGGCCTGGGTTGCCTGCAAGACGGGAACTGCGCCTACGATCAGCGCGACGCCACCGAGGCCTTCCTCGACAGCCTCGACCTCGCCGCCCTCACCGCCACCCTCGAGGCCCAGGCCGCGCTCACCGCCGACCTCGCCGTGGCCGATCCCCGCACCGAGTGCACCGACGAGGCGATCAGCACCAGCCGGGCCCTGCTCAGCCAGTGGCTGCTCACCCGCAACGTGCTGGTCGAGACCCGCTGGGGGCTCTGACCCAACCGTACGCCGGGCGGGCGCCGGGCTCGGGCCGCCTCAGCTCCCCTCAGCCCCCCTCAGCCCCCGTCGGTGGCCACCACGTAGCGCACCCCGACCTGATCGCCGGTGCTCGGGATGTCGGTGCTGAAGACCACGGCGTTCGCGGCCTCGTCGTAGGCCCAACCGGAGCTGCGGGTGTTGCTGTTGACGGTCACCAGGAGAGAGTCAGGGTCAGGCACCTGGGAGAGGGCGTAGGTGCTGCGCTGGACGCTCATATCGACCAGCATGTCGATCTGATCGTACCAGGCCGCGCAGATGGAGAGGAGCTGACCGTCCACCTCCCCCACGGCCTCGGTGTAGCCCCAGCCGGCCTCCGCCCCGGCGCAGCCCGACGGCACGGGGCCGGTGATGGCCGAGAGGCGGACGAGGCTCGGATCGCTCTTGTGCGCGACGATCTGGTCGAGGTAGGTGCGCCAGTACTCGGGGATCGTGGTGTCATCCCAGCCGGGGGAGTTGTCGTCCTCGTCGGAGAGGAAGATGGCGTGGAGCGGCGCCGCCTCGCGCAGGAAGCCCTCGTTACACTCGCCAGCGTCGGTGTTGTCGAGGGCGGTGGCCACGTTGTAGAGGCCCCACTCGTCCTCCTGGTCGACGCCGGGGAGCGTCTGGATCGCGACCGCGAACCGCGCCGCATAGTCTGCCGTGGTGTTGTCGAAGATGGTGTCGACCGCGCAGCCCGTCGGGCCAGTGATCGCCATCAGCCGCCACTCCGTGGTGTAGGCGTTGAGCCCATCCACGAATTCGGTGACCTTGTCGCCCATGGTCACGAGCTCTTCCGCCATCGAGCCGCTGGTGTCGCCGAAGATGATGATGTCGACCCCATCGCTCGGCTCGAGCACCCAGACATCCTCGACCACGACGGGGTCAGGCGGCGGGCTGTCGGGGGCGGTGTCCTCGGGCTGCGCCGTCTCGACCGGGGGCTCGACCTCCGCGGCCTTGTTGATCTCGTACTCGCTGCACGCGCCGAGGAGCGCGAGGACGACGGCGGCGGAGATCGGAGGGACCCTGGGTGGACGCGACACGGCGGCTCCTGCACCCCCATCCTACCCCCTCGCGACGGGGATGCAGCGGACAGGCGCCGTGGCGTCGCGAAGATAGAGCCGAGGTCGACTCCGCCGCTGAGGCCGCCCCGTGCCACGCCCCCTCCGCCCGCCTCCCCTCCGCGTCCTCAGCCAGAACATCCTTCAGGGTGGGGAGGGCCGCCTGCCTCTGCTCCGCCTCCGCATCCAGGCCTGTCGACCCGACCTGCTCGCCCTCCAGGAGTGCCTGGGTTGGTCTCCGGCTGACCTCGCCGAGCTCGGCGCCGCCTTGGGCTTGCCCCACAGCGCCCTCGGGGCGGCCCGCCCGAGGGGCAGCGGCGCCCGCTACCATGTCGGACTCCTGTCGCGCTGGCCCCTCTCCCAGGTGGCGGTGCTGGCCGACCCGGCATGGCAGGGGCACGCCCTCCTCGAGGCTCGGGTGGCGCGCCCCGGGGCGCCGCTGCGAATGCTCGTGACCCACTTCGACAGCCACAACGAGGAGGCCCGCCTCCGCGAGGTCGAAGCGCTGCGCCGACACCTCGGCGACCTCCGCGGAGAGATCGTGCTGGCCGGCGATCTCAACGCCATCAGCCCACACGATCCCTATCCCGACGACCTCGCCCAGCGGGTCCTCCGGGCCGGAGTCGACAAGTACGGGCACCCGCCTCGTTTCGACGTGATGAAGGCCCTCCTCGCCGACGGTTGGATAGACCTCCTCGCCCACCGCCCCGCCGGTAGCCCCTGGGTGACCGCCCCCCGCGACCGCGGCGGCGTCCACATCGACTGGCGGACCGACTACATCCTCGCCTCGCCAGCCCTCGCGCGGTGGCCCGCTCAGGCCGAGGTGGTGGACATGAGCGAGGCGAGCGACCACCACGGGGTGCTCGCGGTCCTCGGCTGAGGCGGAGCACCCCGGCGGACACCCGAGCGCGCCGCTGCCCATGCGCTCGGGGCTGTAACCATCCGACTGGAGCAGCATACCGTTGGGGATCACGCGTCCGCGAGCAGGCTGTCCAAGCCCGCCTGTTTGGCTGGCCGGCGCGGAGTCGGCGCGGCGCTGGACATCGAGGGGATTGAATGCTGGTGACGCTGTTCTTCCTGACCTCCCCTCCCGCGCAGGCCCAGGTCCACATCGAGATGGTTGACCCCGGCGTGCAAGACCCGGGCTGGGTCGTGAAGCTGAACCAGCGCACGGAGGGCGCACAGGAGTTCTTCGCCTTCCTCGGTAACGGCATCGCCGAGCAGTCCTTTACGCTGCGGCACCAGTCCACCCAGGGCTCGGCGGCGATGTATGGGCCCACCGGCCTTCAGCTCGGGGGCGGGCTCGACACCTTCCCCTTCAGCAAGCCGCAGAAGAACCTCGTCGGGAAGGAGGAGAACACTCAGTTCAGCCCGGTGATGCCGCGGCTGATGGTGGCCTGGACGGAGCGGCGGGGGCGGGTGGGCTGGGGGATCGGCATGTCCCTCACCCCACCGGTGCCGGTCCAGGGGGCCTCGGCGCTGGTCGCGGGGCTCTCGGGCTCAACCGGGCTCGACCTCGGAGAGCGGTGGCGGGTGGGCGCAGAGCTGGACGTCACCGTGGGCCGTGCGGGCGCCCCGGTGGCCGCCTCCACAGACCAGAAGGAGTCGGGCGAGCTCGAAGCGAACACCGACGCGGCGCGGTACGACGCCGTCTGCGCGCCCCAGGAATACGGCTGCGTCGACGTCCTCTCGCTGCGGGAGGGGGGCCTGCGCCTCGTCGGCACCTGGAAGGCCTCCGAGGTCGTTCAGCCCTACGTCAAGCTCGGCGCCGAGACGATCTCCAACGACTTCTTCGTCCAGGTCGATGTGTCTACCTGGCGCCTCCAGGGCGTGCTCCCCGACCTCTCCCTCGGCGCGAACCTGCTGCCCACCGAGCATCTCCACGGCCTCGTCGGCGGCACCTTCGCCTACCTGCCGGACGAGATCGCGACCTACGACCGCATCCCCCTGCTCTACCGCTTTGACGCCTCAGTGGCCTATGTTTTCTGAGCCGCTGTGTTCTGAGCCGCGCTGGGCCTCGGAGGGCGGGGCCGAGGCGGCGGCGGGGCGCGACCGGGCTCAGGCCTCCCAGAGCGTGCTGGTGACGGTCCCCGCGAAGCGCGCTCCGTAGAGCCAGTTCGGGCCCTTCTTCGTCTCGCCGTGGGCGCGGGGCAGGATGGTGATCGGCACCTCGACGATGCGCATGCCCCTCCGGCTGGCCTCGATGAGCAGCTCAGCGGTGTGGTGGCGGCGCTGGCGGAGGCGGAGGCCCCGCGTGGCGTGCAGGTCGAAGGCCCGGAGGCCGCTCGAGCAGTCGGTCACCCGCCGCGCCGTGATCAGGCTGAGTGCGAGGTTGAAGACGCGGAGCCCCACCGCTCGCAGCGCCTCGTGGCCGATCGAGGCCCCGAGCCGCCGGCTGCCCACCACGACGTCGGCCTCCCCAGCCAGCAGGGGGGCGAGGAGGGCGGGGAGGTCCTCGAAGCGGTGCTGACCATCGGCGTCCATCGTCACAGCCCACCGGGCGCCCAGCCGTCGTGCGGCGGCGAAGCCGATCAGCAGCGCGTGCCCGCCCCCCCCGTTGACTGCGCTGCGCACGCTGATCGCGCCGTGGCGTGCCGCGACGGCCGCCGTATCGTCGGCCGAGCCGTCGTCGACCACGAGGACACGGAGGCTGCGGCCGAGGACCTCCGACGGCGCGCCCGACAGCACCCCCGGCAGGCTCTCCGCCTCGTCGAGCGCCGGCATGATCACGACGATCTCGGGAGCGAGGCCCTCCCTCGGGATGGCGAGGGCAGCGTCGACGGCGAGGGCCCGGCCGAGCGCGAAGAGGCCCTCTTCGGCCGACCGGGCCCTGCGCTCCGCGCGGCGGGCCCAGGACGCCAGCGCCAACGCCAGGGCGGCGAGGGCCGCTTGGGCCGGCGTGGCGCCGCAGAGGCGCTCGGGCAGGGCCACCATCCAGGGGCCGAGGCCGGGCAGCGGCGCGAGGGCGGCGAGGGTGAGGGCGGCGAGGGCGAAACGAAGCTCCCGTCGGCCGTAGCGCCCCCTGCGAAGCCAGAGCATCGCCGGGAGGGCGGCGACGGCTGCAGCGGAGATCACCCACCCCGCCGTCGGCCCGGGGGCGCTCACCGAGCCACCACCGCGCCCAGGACCCGGCTCGGCGCGCCCCAGGGGCTGCGCGCATAACGACGGGGAAGGCCATCCGGTCCGATCCCCTCGCCCACGTCGAGATCGAAGCCGCGGCCGTAGAGGTGCAGGCTCACGGTCTGCTCGCCCTGCGCGGGGCTACCCACCCGGTGCCAGTCGCTCTCCGGGGGGCAGAAGGCGCCACAGCCGCCGGGGGTCACGAAGCCGGCCCCCGACAGGCGGGCCCCGTTGGGCCCCATCGTGAGCTGCTCGGTCCACAGCGCCCCGCGGAGCACCCAGAAGGCGCCCCAGGTCCCGTGCGCGTGGACTCCGCCCTCGTAGCCCTCGGAGAAGACGTCAAGCTGGAGGTTCCAGGAGGCGTCCGGAGCGAGGTGGAGGAGGTAGCGGCCCCAGGGGAGGTCGCCGTCGCGCACCCGGAGGGTGCCCACGAGCGGTGAGATGGCCCGGACCAACGCGGCGACACCCTGCATGTCGTGGACCGCAGGGGCCAGGGGGGCCAGGGCGCGGAGCAGGGGATCGATCATGGGGCGGCTCCGGCCTCCGAGGAGGCGAGGTCGTGGCAACCATAGTCCGTGGGGCGCCCGGGCCTTGGCGCACCGTCACTCACCCATCCCGTGCCCTCAATAGGTCGCGATGGCCTTTCCGTCACCGCCGATGAGCGGGTCGTGACCGGTCACATAATGTTGTGACATGGTGCGAGCGGTGTTGACCACGCCGGTCAGGACGTCGTTGAGGGTCCAATAGAGGTAGCGGTTGAGGGGACCATCCGGGAGGTCCCCCCCGAGCGCCGTTGCGACCTGGTAAGCGAGTAGGCTGCGGCCGTCCCGGAGATCCAGCACCGTCCAGGTGCCTTGGTTCACCGGCGTCGGGATCGCGTCATCGAAGTGTTCGACATCCATGTCGGCGATCTGACCGCGGTCTATCAGGGGACGCATCGCCTGCGGCCAGCCTACTTCCAGTCCCCAGCTCCGCTCCCAGATCGAACCTTGGCTCCGGGCCGCCATGGGTGTGTCGATGGTGGTGCGCACCAGGAAGTGGCGGTCTTTTAGGGGCGCGGGCAGGTCGACGAAGCCGTACCAGCGGTACAGCTCGTCCGCGACACCCGGGAGGGCGTGCATCCGAATGTCGCTGGGCAGGCGGCCGTGCGGGTCGAGGGTGCCCATCCACAGGTCCTTGGGAGACAGGTCGGTGATCACCAGGCCCAGGGCGCCGATCGCTGTGCCCTCCGCGCTGGGGGTCCGCAGCCGGACTACCTCGCCGGCGTCGAGGCGTTGTAGGTCGCCGACGCTGAGCGTGGGGACGGGGTGACTGGACGAGGCAGCCTGGACCTTCAAGGCGGCGCCCACCGCGGCCGGGCTGGCCAACACCTTCGACGACAGGAGGAGGGCCGAGAAGGTCATCTGATCGTGTAACCGATGTGGGTGAGGGGATCCATCAGGGGACGGGCTCGGTCTCGGAGGAGGCGAGGTCACGCCGCCGATAAACCGCCTCGCCGCTGATGTCGGGAGCCACGAGCTCGAAGCCCTCCGTCCACCGGGGGTCGTTGGCGAAGTCGTACTTCTCGATGCGGTCATTGATGATGAGGTAGTCGGCGCCGAAGTAGTCGAACAGGGTCCAGAGGTCATCGTAGCTGCTGCGGAGCCAGACCGAGTGGACCGGGAGGTCGGGGACCAGCACGGCCAGGCGCTGGGGCTCGTCGGTGACGATGAGCAAGGCGGGATCGGCCCGCCGCGCCTGCTGGATCCACCAGACGAGGCCGGCGCGGCGCTGGATCCCCGAGCTCGCGCTGGCCTCGGTGTCCTTGTAGAGGGCCTTCAAGTCCATCGCCTGCAGCCAGCCGGTAATGCTGAGGATGGCCACCGCCGCCGTGCGGCCAGCCCCCCCGCGCGCGGCCAGGGAGACCACGCCCCATCCGAAGAGGAAGAGGACGGTCAGTGCGTGCCGGGTGGCGAAATTCCACTCAGCGCCGAAGTCCTTGTGGAGGGTGTGGATCGAGGCGAAGCCGCCGAGCGCCAGCAGCACGAGGTAGGTCGTGAAGGCGGCGGAGGGCTCTCGCAGGCGCGCCCAGGCAGCCCGGGTCGGGTCGCGCCACCGGCGGAGCCCGAACAGGACCGCGAGGGGCGGCGCCCAGTGCAGGACCCCGAAGTTCTGGACGTAGGCATAGCGACCCCCGACGGTGTAGGCGACGTCGAAGCCCTCCGCGCGATCGAGGAGCCAGGCGAAGGCGCCCCCGGCCGGCCGAAGGGTCTGGAGCGGGGTAAGAAGGTTTGAGGCTCTGAAGTCGTCAAAACGAAGCAAGGCGTTGAGGCCGAGCGGGTGATAGAAGGTGGAGAGATAGAGGAGCTGCGGGGCGAGCGCCAGCCCCCAGCCGGCCGCTGCAGCCGCCGCGTAGCCCGCCCAGCGCCCCCGCTCTCGGGTGGTGAGCAGCGCCCAGGCGAAGGTGCCCCCGAGCGCCAGGGAGGCGAGGAACATCTGGGAGCGCACCAGGATCAACAGACCCGTATAAAGGCCCACCTCCGCCGCCCGCAACGCGGAGGGCTGGCCAAAGAAGGCCCGCGCGCGTAACAGGAGGAAGAACAGCCCACACCAGGCCAGGCCCTCCGTGTAGGGCACCGAGGTGTACTCGAAGAACAGGCTGTTGTAGCCGAGCAGCAGGATCGCGACGTGGCCGGCGTCGAGGGGCCGCCAGCCGTCCGGGAAGAGGGGCCCTGGCCACAAGGTGCGGGCGAGGCGCGCGGCCTGGACCACCGCCCCGAAGTAGAAGAGGGTCGGAAGCCAGATCGCGGCCACCTCGATGGGGACCACTCGGCCCACGACGCCGAGGAGCAGCGGCCAGATCGGATAGAGCGGCGTCGGATAGGGAAATGACTCCACCCCTGCGTTCATGAGCGAGATGAAGCTCACGAGCCCGCGGCCGTCTCGGACGTTCCTCGCCACCTCCAGGTACAGGCTCCCGTCGGTGCCGAAGCTGGTCATCCCCGCGTTGACCTGCACCTTGAGCGCGACGAGGCCTGCGATCAGCGCGAACTGGACGAGGGCGCCCTGTCTCTCGGTGGGGGTGTCACTCACGGCCCGGCTCCCGGGCCCGCGGATCGGCCGCTTGGACCGCCTCGAGGAGGCGACCGAGGCGAGCGCGGGTCTCGTACCAGGGGAGTCCGAAGCGGAGGACAGCCAGGCGCTCGCCGTCCGCCAGCTCAGACTTGATACACTTGCAGTGGATCCCGATGACGTTGAGCGAGACATAGAGCGGATAGGGATCGCCGCCCGCGAAGCACGCGCGCACCACGCCGTCCTCCGCCTCGACCCGGGCGTCGGGGAGGAGCGGACCGAGTGCGGCGGCGAGCCAATCGGCGAGGGCCCGGCTGCGCGCCCGGACCCGCGCGGGGCCGATGCGGGCATAGAGGGCGAGCGCCGCCTCGAGGCCGGCGTAGAGGGCGAAGTCCTGACCACCCGCGGCCTCCCAGCCGGCGAGGCGGGCGCCCGGGTCGAGGGGCTCGCCGGTGCGCCAGAGCTCGCCGAGGGTGACCCGGGCTCGATCGGAGACCCAGGCGAAGCCCAGCCCCGCCGGCCCGAAGAGCCACTTGTGGGCGCTCGCCACCACGACGTCGGCGTCCTGGAGCGCGGGGGGTCCGAGGCCGACCACCTGAGCGGCGTCGACGATGCGGAGGCAGCCCGGCGCCTCCTCCGAGAGCGCCCGGCACCACGCCTCCACCGGAAGGCGCCTCCCCTCGGTCCAGGTGCGCTGGGAGAAGAGGGCCACCCGCGGGGGCGACCGGCGCAGGTGCTGGCGCAGCGCCTCCTCCCAGGCGAGCTGCGCCGGAGGGAGCGTGGTGAGGAGGAAGGCCGCGTCCCGCTCGAAGACCGCGACCGCCCCATGGTGCTCATGGGTCGTGGCGAGGACGGGCACGGGCTCCCCGCAGGAGCGCGCGAGGGACCAGGCGATGAGGTTCATGGTGTGAGAGGCGCTCCCGCAGATCGCAGGGGCCTCCCCCCACAGCGACTCGGCGAGCGCCCGAGCCCGTCGGAGCGCGGCGCGTCCCCGTGTGTATCGCCCGAGCGGATAGGCCTCTCCGTCCTCCTCCCGAAAGGCGGTCATCGCCCGCCGCACGTCGGCGGAGGGGGTGCCCAGCGTGCCCGGGTTGAGGTTGAGCCGCTCCCCCGAGAAGTGTTCGAGCCGGAGCGCCTCCCAGGGCGCCTCGTCGGCCTCACGCGCTTCGTCACTCATGCGCGACGCTCAACCGCACCAGCGCACCGTGGGCGCGAAGCGGCGGGGATCGATGCGTGCTGCGTTAAGGGCGACGATGTCGAAGACCGGGCCCAGCACCTGATCGAGCGGGGTCGGGCGGACGTGCTCATCTACGTGGCCCGCCTCGACGGTGTAGGTCGCCTTGCAGAGATCCTGCTCATTGCGGGGGTCGAAGGTGCGCTCGATGGGGATGGTCGCGCCGCGGCTGGACGCGACCGCCTGCACGCGCTCCGCGAGCTCGTTGATGCAGAAGTCGCGCTCGGTGACGTGGTTGATGACACGGTGCTCGCCCACGGCGGGTGGGTGGTCGACCAGCGCGGCGAGGGAGCCCGTGGCGTCCTCGAGCGCCATCAGGCCCGTGCGCTGCCAGCCCGTGCCATAGACGGTCAAGGGGCAGCCCATCACCGCCTGGGTCAGGAACCGATTGAGCACGGTGCCGAACACGGCGTCGTAGTCGAAGCGGGTGTAGAGGGCGGGGTGCAGCCTCGTCTCGGCCGTGAAGACGCCGAAGAGGGTGGACTGCATGACATCGGTGACGCGGAGGCCCCACTTCCGACAGGCCATCGAGATGAAATTCGTATCGTTGATCTTGGTGACATGATAAATGTCGTCTGCGGCCCGCGGAAAGGGTGTGTCGACCGACGCCTCCACCCCCTTGTAGGTGGGCCGGAAGTAGCCCTCGGCGACGTCGAAGCCGGGTCGGGCGTACTCCCCGAAGCTCCCGAGCTTGATGAGGTGCGCGGTCGGGACGTGGCGCCGGATGGCCCACAGCACCCGCAGGTTGCCCACCTCGTTGTTGGTCGCCGTGTAGACCGCCCGCTCGGGGTCCATCATCGAGTAGGGCGCGCTCGCCTGCTGGGCGAGGTGAAAGATGTGGGTGGGCTGCTCGGCCTCGACGAGGGCGTCGAGGGCGGGGCTCGCCGCATCAACACCCACGAAGCTCAGGTTGTCCTGCTCGAAGGTGTCTCGAAAGGCGCGGATGCGCTCCGCGGGCGCCGCGATCGGCGTGACGCTGTCGCCACCGACCTCGGCGACGAGCCGCCGTCGCGAGAGGTTGTCCGCCAGCAACACCCTGGCCTGGGGGTGGCTGAGCGCGAGCTTCAGCGCGAGGGGCCAGCCGACATAGCCGTCGCCCCCGAGGACGAGAATTCGAGCGGGGGCGGTCTTCATCAGGGGGAGCGTCTCTCGGGGACGAGGGCGAGGAGGGGGAGGACCAACGCGGGCAACAGGTTGGCGCCGACGAAGACCACCGAGGCGGCGAGCGCGGCGCTCGACGCGGGGAAGGTGGCGCCCCCGAAGATGTACATGGCCGCGAGCTCTCTCACCCCGATGCCGCCGATCGAGAGCGGCAGGGCGTTGGTGAGCGTGACGAGCGGCATCCGGAAGAAGAGCGTGTCGGCCGACATCGGCCCAAAGGCCCGGTACACGCCGAGCGCGCCGAGGGTGTTGAGGCCGTGGGCCGCCGCGGTGAGCGAGACGAGGCCGAGCCGCCCGCCGAGGCCGAGGCCGTCTCGGGCTTGGAGGAGCGGATCGATGGTGAGGCGGCGGAGACGGGCGGGGAGGGCCCGCAGCCAGCCTGCGGGGGGCCGCGCCCCGCTGAGGCTGATCACGGCGGCGACCCCGACGCCGCTCAGCAAGCCGAGGCCGAGCCCGGGGCGGAGGCGGACGAGGCCGGCGGAGGCGATGGTGACCAGGATCAACAGCTCGTAGACCTTCTCGAGGAGGAGGCTCGCGCCGGTCAGGGCGACCTGCTCGGCGCGCCGGGCGGGGTCGAGCCGTAACCCCGACAGTCGATAGACCTCCCCGGCCCGAAGCGGCGTCACGGCCCCGAGCACGATGCCGGTGAGGAAGGCGCGGGTCAGCGGGAGGAGGTCAAAGGGGAGGTCAAGCCGGTGGACCTGCCAGGCCCACTTCCCCACACGGACGGTCATCGCCGCCCCGAAGCAGGCGATCACACCCAAAGCTCCTCCGGGGGTCACGCCGCGCCAGGCGGCCGAGACGGCCGCGAGGTCGAGCCGTTGGAGGACGAGCCCGACCAGGACCCCGAGCACGGCGACCCGGAGCGCCGTCCGAGCCCCACGACGGCACGCCGACCGCGGTGCGGCCGTCGAGAGGGTCGCGGGGGTGGCGTCGTCCATGGCGGCCTCGGTCGGCGGGCAGAGCGCCGTGGCAGTGGCGGTATGGCGGGGCACGACCGGCGGTTACACCCGAGGAGCCCCCTTCGACATCCGCCCGCTGTCGCAGCACCACGATGCCGTCCCGGTCGGAGGGGCGGATCGGCCTGTCCCGCCGACAGGCCGATCCGAGCATCTCTGTCGGGCTCAGGTTGTCCCCGTGGGGGTCAGGCCACCCGACGGCGACGGGCGCCGAGGGCCGCGACGCCGAGCAGGAGGCCCAGCCAGCCCGCAGAGGCCCCCGCGCCGGCCGAGCAGCCGCAGCCCTTACCACCGCCGGTGAAGCCGCCGTCGCCGCCGTCGCCGCCGTCCGCCGAGCCGCCGGTGTCTCCGTCAGTCGGGCCGGTGTCTTCCGGACCCGTGTCGCCCGGGAGGTCGGCGCCGTCGCAGTCCTGATCGACCGCGTCCCCCGCGACCTCCTCGGCGCCGGGGTAGGCGTCGGGGTTGTCGTCGTCGCAGTCTCCCGCGGCGTCCTCGGCCGTGGCCTCGCCCGCGCCGTCGCAGAGCAGGTCCGCGCTCTCCGCCGTGCTGGTCTCGTCGGGGCGGAAGCCGTCGTCGTCGGCGTCTACGTAGCAGAGCTCGAGCCCGTCGCAGTCCTGATCGAGCGCGTCGTCCACGCCCTCGAGGGCGGCGGGGTTCACGCCCTCATCGAGGTCGTCGCAGTCGGCCTCGGCGGAGGCGGCGGCGTAGCCATCGGGCGCATCGCAGGCGACCGCGCTGTCGTCGGGGTTGGTGTAGCCGTCGGCGTCGAGGTCGCCGTACCAGGTGAGGGCGTCCATGGCGTCGGCGCCGTCGGCCACGGTGTCGCAGTCATTGTCCACGCCGTCGCAGACCTCGGTGGCGTCGGGGTTGACGCCCACCGCCCCGTCATCACACTCCTCGCAGGCCGCGTAGCCGTCGCCGTCCGCGTCCGCGTAGCCGACCGAGCCGTCGCAGTTGTAGTCGCTCGGATCGCTGCAGTCGTCCTCGGTGGCGCCAGGGTGGAAGGCGGGATCGGCGTCGTTGCAGTCGTCGGTGGGGTCGGAGGCGAGGCCCTCGCCGACGCCGCTGCAGTCGAGGGTGGAGGAGGCCACCTCAGCGTCGGTCCGCCAACCGTCCCCGTCCGCGTCCACGTAGCAGAGCTCGCCGAGGTCACAGTCCTGGTCAATCCCATCGCCCACGATCTCGATGGCGTCTGGGTTGACGAGGGCGTCCTCGTCGTCGCAGTCGCTGTCATCTGCCACCGCGACGGCCGACTCGTCACAGGCCGAGACCACCGCGTCGGGGTCGCCGAAGCCGTCCTCGTCCACGTCGGCGTAGAAGGCGCTGTAGCTGGTGGCGTCCACCGAGCTGTCGAGGTCGTCGGCGAGGCCATCACAGTCTTCGTCGGTGTCGAGGAGGTCGCAGACCTCCGCGGCGCCGGGGTTGACAACCTCCGCCGCGTCGTCGCAGTCTCCGTCCACGGCGACGTAGCCGGGGAGCAGATCACAGGAGACGGAGGCCGCGGTCGCCCCGTAGCCGTCGCCGTCACCGTCCTGGTAGCTGACCGACCAGGAGGCGGGGTCGACGCTCAGATCGGCGTCATCGGCGAGCCCATCGCAGTCTTCGTCCACGTCAGCGCCATCGCAGAGCTCAGCGGCCCCCGGGTTGACGCCCACCGCCCCGTCATCGCAGTCCGTGGCGGCGGTGCCAAAGCCGGTCGGCAGGTCACAGAAGTCGGCCGTGGTCGAGCCCGCGTAGCCGTCGCCGTCACCATCAGCGTAGAAGCTGGTCTTGGTGCTGGCGTCCACCGAGCTGTCGTCGTCGTCGATCAGCCCGTCGCAGTCCTCATCGACGTCGAGCGCGTCACAGCGCTCCTGGGCGGCCGGGTTGATCGCGGCGTCCTGGTCGTCGCACTCCTCGCAGGCGGCGTAGCCGTCGCTGTCCTCGTCGGCGTAGCCGGTCGAGCCGTCGCAGTTGTAGTCGGCGGGGTCGGTGCAGTCCGCCTCGACCGCGCCGGGGTTGTAGGCGGCGTCGGTGTCGTCGCAGTCATCCCCCGGCTCGCTGGCCAGGGCGAGGCCGGTCGCGCCGCAGGTCACGCTGGCGCTGAGGATGGTGTCCTCGACCCGGTAGCCGTCCCCGTCGGCGTCCACGTAGCAGAGCTCCTGTCCGTCACAGGTCTGGTCCACACCGTCCGCCACGAGCTCGGTGGCACCGGGGTGGACGCTGTCGTCGGAGTCCTTGCAGTCCGTGGCGCTCGCGTAGTAGCCGCTCGGGGCCGAGCAGAAGGCGCCGGTCGTCGCGCCGGCGTAGCCGTCGCCGTCGGTGTCGCGGTAGTAGGTCGTCTTGGTCGCGGCCGACACCGAGCCGTCGCTGTCGTCGGACAGGCCGTCACAGTCCTCATCGGCGTCGGAGGCGTCACAGACCTCCGTCGCTCCGGGGTGGGTGGCCGGGGCGCCGTCGTCACAGTCCCCGCCGACGCTGACGTAGCCGGTGGCGAGGTCGCAGCTCAGCGCGGTGGTGGCGCTGCCGTAGCTGTCTCCATCGACGTCCCGGTAGGAGGTCACCTTGCCCGAGGCGAGCGTGCTCGAGTCGGCGTCGTCGGCCAGCCCATCACAGTCCTCGTCGACGTTGGCCGGGTCGCAGACCTCGGCGGCCGCCGGGTTGATCAGCGCGTCCCCGTCGTCGCAGTCCGCGCCGACGGCGGTGTAGCCGGAGGGGAGGTCACAGAAGGCCCCGGTGGTGGCCGAGCCATACCCGTCGCCGTCGCCGTCCTGGTAGTAGCTGCTCTTGGTGATCGCCGAAGCAGAGCTGTCGGCGTTGTCGGCGGTGCCGTCGCAGTCCTCATCGCGGTTCACCGGGTCACAGACCTCGGTGGCCCCGGGGTTGACGGCGGCGCGGCCGTCGTCGCAGTCCCCGGAGGCGACGGCGTAGCCGGAGGGCAGGTCACAGAAGTCGGCTGAGCTGCTGGTGCCGTAGCTGTCCCCGTCGCTGTCGGTGTAGTAGCGGGTCTTGGTCGCCGCGGAGGCCGAGCTGTCGGCGTCATCGGCGAGGCCGTCGCAGTCCTCATCGGTGTCACCGGCGTCACAGACCTCGGTGGCCCCGGGGTTCACGGCGGCGGCGGCGTCGTCACAGTCGGTGCCGCTCGAGAGGTAGCCGCTCGGCAGATCGCAGAACAGGGCCGTCGTCGCGCCGCCGTAGCCGTCGCTGTCGCCGTCGAGGTAGCCCGTGGACTGGGTCGCCGCGGAGACAGAGCTGTCATCATCGTCCGCGGTCCCGTCGCAGTCCTCGTCGGTGTCTGCGGCGTCGCAGACCTCGGTGGCCCCGGGGTTCACGGCGGTGGAGGTGTCGTCGCAGTCCGTGGAGGAGGTGGAGTAGCCGCTCGGCAGATCACAGAACTTGGCGGTCGTGGTGCTGCCGTAGCCGTCCGTGTCACTGTCTCGGTAGTAGCTGCTCTTCGTCGCCACGGAGGCCGAGGTGTCGGCGTTGTCGGCGAGGCCGTCACAGTCCTCATCGGTGTTCGCCGCGTCACAGACCTCGGTGGCCCCCGGGTTCACGGCGGTGACCGCGTCATCGCAGTCCGTGTCCGCGACCGCGTAGCCCGTGGGGAGGTCGCAGAACTTCACCGCGCTGCCGGTGCCGTATCCGTCGGTGTCGCCGTCCAGGTAGTAGCTGCCCTTCGTGGCGGCGCTGGCCGAGCTGTCGGCGTTGTCGGCGAGCCCATCGCAGTCTTCGTCGGTGTTCGTGGCGTCGCAGAGCTCGGTGGCGCCGGGGTTCACGCCGGTCGCGCCGTCATCACAGTCCTCGCCGAGCGAGACATAGCTGGTGGGGGCGTCACAGTAGGCGGTCGCGGAGCCCGCGCCGTAGCCGTCGCCGTCACCATCGGCGTAGAAGTCGCCCTTGGTGCCGGCCGAGGCGGAGCTGTCATCGTCATCCGCGAGGCCATCACAGTCCTCGTCGGTGTCGGACACATCGCAGACCTCGGTGGCACCGGGGTGGATCGCCGCGACCGCGTCGTCGCAGTCGGTCGAAGTGACGGTGTAGCCCGCGGGCAGGTCGCAGAACTTCGCGGTGGTCGGGCCGCCGTAGCTGTCGCCGTCCCCGTCGAGGTAGTAGCTCGACTTGGTCGCCGTGCTGGCCGAGCTGTCGGCGTTGTCGGCCAACCCATCGCAGTCCTCGTCGGTGTCCGCGCCATCGCAGAGCTCGGTGGCACCGGGGTTCACCGCGGCCACCCCGTCGTCGCAGTCTGTGCTCGTGGCGGCGTAGCCTGTGGGCAGGTCGCAGAACTTCACCGCGCTGCCGGCCCCGTAGCCGTCGCTGTCGCCGTCGCTGTAGTAGCTCGACTTCGTGGCCACGCTGGCGCTGCTGTCGGCGTTGTCGGCCTGGCCGTCGCAGTCTTCGTCGGTGTTCGCCGCGTCGCAGAGCTCGGTCGCACCCGGGTTCACGCTCGCTGCGCCGTCATCGCAGTCGGTGTCGACCAGCGAGTAGCCGGAGGGGAGATCGCAGTACTTCACCGCGCTGCCGGCCCCGAACGCGTCTCCGTCCGCGTCGAGGTAGTAGCTCGACTTCGTGGCCACACTGGCGCTGCTGTCGGCGTTGTCGGCCAAGCCGTCGCAGTCTTCGTCGGTGTCGGCCGCGTCACAGAGCTCCGTGGCGCCCGGGTGGATGGCGGCGTCGCCGTCGTCGCAGTCCGTCGTGCTCGTGGCGTAGCCGGAGGGGAGGTCACAGAACAAGGCTGAGGCGGTGGTGCCGTAGCTGTCCCCGTCGGCGTCGGGGTGGAAGCTGCTCTTCGAGGCCGTGAGGGCCGAGCTGTCTGCGTCATCGGAGAGGCCGTCGCAGTCCTCGTCGAGGTCAGCGGCGTCACAGACCTCGGTGGCGCCCGGGTTCACGTCGGCCGAGGCGTCGTCACAGTCCCCGTCCTGGGCCGCGTAGCCGGAGGGGAGATCACAGTACGCCACCGCGGCTCCGCTGCCGTAGCTGTCGGCGTCACCGTCCACGTAGGCGTCGGACTTGCCAGCGCCGTCCGCCGAGGGGTCCGCGTCATCAGCGAGGCCGTCGCAGTCCTCGTCGAGGTCCGCGCCGTCGCAGATCTCCATGTTGCCAGGGCTGCGCGCGGCGGTGGTGTCATCGCAGTCCCCGCTCGTGGCGACATACCCGGCCGGGGCGTCGCAGGCGGTGATGCTGTCTGCGGCGTCTCCGTAGCCGTCCTCGTCGTCGTCGGCGTACCAGGCGCTCTCTCCGGTGGCGGCGCTGTCGAGGTCGTCGGCCTGCCCGTCACAGTCCTCATCGACGTTCAACTCGTCACAGAGCTCCGTGGCGGCCGGGTTCACCGCGCTGTTGGAGTCGTCGCAGTCCACCTGGTAGCTGCTGCCGTTCGACAGGTAGGTGTCCCCGTCTGCGTCCACGCCGCCGTAGTGGAGCCGGACCTCGCCCTTGGTCCCGCTGGCGCCGGGGGCGCCGAGCAGCACATCATCATAGCCATCATTGTTCACGTCGCCGGCGCCCGCCACCGACAGCCCGAGCAGGTCCGAGCCGGAACCCGAGAAGAAGGTGGACTTCGCCGACCCCGCGAGGCCCGAGGCGACCCCCTCGTAGAGGCCCGCGTAGCCCGCGTTGGAGACCGCATAGGGCCCGCCCACGACGAGGTCTTGCCGCCCGTCTCCGTTGGAGTCCCCCACCCAGTCGATGCGGCTCCCGAAGGCCGAGGCGGCGCTCGGCCCGTCAAAAGTGGCGCTGTTGCCCGTCGGGAGGCCGACGGCGGGGGGGGCGGTGGTGTTGGAGCGGTAGAAGTACACCCGCCCAAAGCCCGAGCCGGGGCCATAGGGCGCGCCGAGCACGAGGTCGGAGTACCCGTCGTTGTTGTAGTCACCTTGGATGTTGACGGCGGTGCCGACGTTGTATCCGTTGGTGAATGAGGTGTAGGAATGGGCGACAGAGGGGGCCGTGGTGAAGAAGTTGCTCGCCCCTTTGTAGACCCGGGCCGATCCAGCGTCGCCAGTCCCCGTCAGCGGCGCACCCACCGCGATGTCATCGAAGCCGTCCACGGTGGTGTCGCCGCCTCCGGAGACCGCCCACCCGAAGCGGTCGCCCGAGGACGTGCCGAGGAAGACCTGGGAGGTCGTTGACGAGGCGCCAGCGCTGCTCCCCGCGTAGACCCAGGCGCGCCCCTTCGAGCTCGAGTAGCCGTACTCACCGACGATGACGTCGGCGAATCCGTCCCCGTTGACGTCCCCCGACGAAGAGACGGCGTTGCCGAAGTAGCCAGCGGCGGTGGCCGAGCCGGTCAAGGTGGAGCCGACCGTGGTCGAGAGCCCGGCCGAAGTGCCGTGGTACACATAGGCCCGCCCTGCGAGCGCCGCGGCGGTGGACTCATAGGGCGCGCCCACGATGACGTCGTCGTAGCCGTCGTCGTTGACGTCCCCGGCAATGTCTACGGCGGCGCCGAAGTAGGCCCCCGTGGAGGGCGATGAGAGGGTGACGTCGGCGGTCGCGGCCGGGCCGGCGGCGGAGCCGTAGAACACATAAGCGACGCCCGTGTTCGAGCTGTAGCCGGGCGCGCCGACGACGAAGTCGTCATACCCGTCGCCGTTGATGTCCCCACCACCGCCCACCACGCCGAAGAGGTCACCCGCGGTGCCGCCGGTCCAGGTGGAGGCGGCGGTGCTCGTGATGGGGTCAATGAAGATGGGCCAGGTGGCCTGCGCGTCGTCGACGACGACGTGCAGCTCCGCACCCTCCACAGAGCCCGCCCCCAGCTCGAAGCGGGCGTCGAGGGGGCGCCCGGTCGCGTCCCAGGCCTCCAGCGAGGCGGTTCGCCACAGGCCGCCATCGTGGCCCACCCAGACGACCTCCCCGTCATCGAGCGACGGGATCGCGCCCGTCACGCCCACGACGAGACGCAGCTCGCCCTCGCCGGCGGGGCGCTCCGACAGCTCCCAGGCCTGCTGGAGACCCTCTTCGCGGCTGGCCCACCACTCGATCACCGGTCCGCGAGAGAGTTCCACCCGACGCAGGCAGTCCCCGGTGACGTCGATCTCCTCGGTACAGTCGCCGAGCTCGGCCCGAGCGGGCTCCGCCTCCACCAAGGCCCCGCCGCGCCCCCAGGCGAGGAAGCGCATCGTGAGGGTGCCCTCGGGGCCGTCGAGTACGGCCCCCTGGTCGTCCAGGTGGATCTCCAGACCCGCCTGGCCGTGGGTCGCCCGGAATCCGGCCCCCTCCGCTCGGAAGGCCCGCCGCCCTGCCTCCAGTCGACGAGAGACAGTCGCACCCCAGCCGCCGTCGCGCGCCGACCCAGCCGCGGCGGTGTCCACGGCGATCGCAGCGGCGCCGTCCGTGTCTCCCGCCGAGCGGCTCCCCTCTACTTCCCGCTCAGCGGGGCCCCCGCACCCGGCCAGGGCACCGAAGAGCCCGGACAAGAGCCCGGAGGCGACGAGGTGAACGCCAGAGGGCCGGCGGATAGGGCTGAGGCGCATGGGGGCTCCCGGGGAGCGCCCAGCCTACCCGTGGAACCGCAGCCCGGCAAGGCAGGGCCCGTGCGCACAGTCCCGTCACCCGACGGTCACCGAGCGGCGTTCCACGCGCCATCTGCTCCGCCCTCAGGCCGCCTTGACCCCCCGGGCCGGACGCCGCCGAAGGAGGAGCGCGACGCCCAGCGCGAGGCTGAGGAGCATTCCGGCCGACCGGCCCGCAGGTGCCGAGGCGCAGCCGCAGCCCTTCCCAGGCTCCTCCCCGTTGTCGCCCCCGTCGCCGCCACCGTCCCCATCGCTGAGGCCGTCGCTGCCGTCCGAGCCGCCGGAGTCCTCGCCGTTCTGACCGCTGTCCGCGGGGAGGTCCTCGCCGTCGCAGTCCTGATCGACGGCGTCACCCGCCACCTCGGGGGCCCCCGGGTAGGCGCTCGCGTCTTCGTCGTCGCAGTCGCCGGTGGGCTCCTCGGCCTGGGCCTCGCCGGGCTCGTCACAGAGGAGGTCCACGCTGGTGACCGTGCTAACCGCGTCGGGCCGGTAGCCGTCTCCGTCCTGGTCCAAATAGCAGAGCTCCTCGCCGTCGCAGTCCTGGTCGAGCTCGTCATCCACTCCCTCGGTCGCGTCCGGGTTGACGAGCGCGTCCTCATCGTCGCAGTCGTCGAGGTCAGAGGAGGGCCCGTAGCCCTCGGGGGCCTCGCAGGCCGTCACGACGTCGAGCTCGCTCGAGAAGCCGTCCTCATCGAGGTCTGCGTACCAGTCGACCGCGCCCGCGGCGTCGGCGCCGTCGGTGGAGAGATCACAGTTGTTGTCAAGCCCATCGCAGACCTCCGCCGCGTCCGGGTTGACGTCGAAGAGGCCGTCGTCACACTCCTCGCAGGCCGCGAAGCCGTCGCCGTCCAGGTCGGCGTAGCCCACCGATCCGTCGCAGTTGTAGTCGGCGGGATCGAGGCAGTCCTCCTCGAGGGCGCCGGGATGGAAGTCGGCGTCGTCGTCCTGACAGTCGCCGCCCGGCGCCACCTCGAGGGCCTCACCCACGTCGCCGCAGTCGAGGTCGAGCGAGTCGACCGCCTCGTCGGTGCGCCAGCCGTCCCCGTCCACGTCGGCGTAGCAGCTCTCCACCCCGTCGCAGTCGGTGTCGAGGCCGTCGCCGACGAGGTCCTCCGCGCCGGGGTTGACGTCGGGATCGAGGTCATCGCAGTCGGTGTCGTCGTCCACCGCGGCCTCGCTGGGGTCGCAGGCGAGCAGGGGGACTGAGGGGTCGCCGTAACCATCGGCGTCGCCGTCGGCGTAGAAGGTGCCGAAGGTGGCGGCGGAGACGGAGCCGTCGAGGTCGTCGGCGAGCCCGTCGCAGTCCTCATCCGTGTCGTCCGCGTCGCAGCGCTCGAGGGCGCCCAGGTTCACGTCGGCGCGGAGATCGTCACAGTCGGTCGAGCCGGTCACGTAGCCGGTGAGCGCGTCGCAGGCGTAGACCGAGGTGAGGCCGCCGTAGCCGTCGGCGTCGGCGTCGGCGTAGAAGGTTGAGTAGGTGGCGATGTCGACGGCGGGATCGGCGTCATCGGCGAGGCCGCTGCAGTCCTCGTCGAGCTCGGCCCCATCGCAGACCTCCACCATGCCCGGGTTCACCGCAGGGTCGGCGTCGTCGCAGTCCGTGACCTCGGCCGCGTAGCCGGCCGGCGCGTCGCAGGAGAGGGCCGCGGTCGGCCCGGAGAAGCCGTCCCCGTCCCCATCGGCGTAGAAGGTACCGAAGGTCGTCGTGTCGACCGAAGGGTCGGCGTCGTCGATGAGGGTGTCACAGTCCTCATCCACCCCGGCCTCGTCGCAGCGCTCTGTGGCGTCGGGGTTCACGGCGGCGTCGGTGTCGTCACACTCCGAACAAGCGGCCCAACCGTCTCCGTCCACGTCGGCGTAGCCGACCGACCCATCACAGTTGTAGTCACTGGGATCGGCGCAGTCAGCCTCGACCGCACCGGGGTTGTAGGCGGTGTCGGTGTCGTCGCAGTCCCCGCCCGGGAGGGCCTCGAGGGCGAGGCCGGCCACCGCGCAGTCGAGGGCGACGGACAGCTCGGTGTCCTCCACCCGGTAGCCGTCTTCGTCGGCGTCCACATAGCAGAGCTCGAGGCCGTCGCAGTCCTGGTCCACGCTGTCGCCGGCGGCCTCGACGGCCCCCGGGAAGACGGCGGCGTCTGCGTCCTCACAGTCGGTGCTGGTGGCGGCATAGCCGACGGGCAGGTCACAGAAGAGCGCGAGGGCGCTGCCGCCGAAGCTGTCGCCGTCGCCGTCGCGGTAGTAGCTGGACTTGGAGGCGAGGCTGGCCGAGGTGTCGGCGTTGTCCGCGAGCCCGTCGCAGTCTTCATCCACATTGGCGACGTCACACTGCTCGACCACCCCCGGGCTGACCGTGGAGGTCGTGTCGTCACAGTCTCCGCTCACCGCGGCGTAGCCAGAGGGGAGGTCGCAGGCGCGCCCGGTGACCGCTGTGCCGTAGGTGTCACCGTCCGAATCGACGTAGTAGGTCGTCTTGGTGGCCTCGCTGGCGCTGCTGTCGGCGTTGTCGGCGACGCCGTCGCAGTCCTCGTCGGTCTCGCCGGCGTCGCAGACCTCAGTGGCGGCCGGGTTGATGGCGGCGGCGCTGTCTGCGCAGTCCCCGCTGACCGCGGCGTAGCCGGAGGGGAGGTCACAGAAGGCGAGCGCGCTCGTGCTGCCGTAGCCGTCGCCGTCCGCGTCCGCGTAGTAGGTGGTCTTCGTGGCGGCCGAGGCCGAGCTGTCGGCGTTGTCCGCGGTGCCGTCGCAGTCCTCGTCCGTATCGGTCGCGTCGCAGACCTCCTGGGCGCCGGGGTGGACCGCGGCGGCGCTGTCCGCGCAGTCCCCGCTCAGCGAAGCGTAGCCAGCCGGGAGATCACACCAGGCCACCGCCGCGCCCGCGCCATACCCATCACCGTCACCATCCAGGTAGAAGCTCGACTTCGTCGCCCCGCTGGCCGAGCTGTCGGCGTTGTCGGCCGCGCCGTCGCAGTCCTCATCGGTGTCGGCGGCGTCACAGACCTCGGTGGCGCCCGGGTTGACCGCGACCGCGCCGTCGTCACAGTCCCCGCCCGTGACCGAGTAGCCGGACGGGAGGTCACACCAGGCCGCGGTGGTGCTGCCGCCGTAGCCGTCGCCGTCGCTGTCCACGGTGTAGGTGGTGCGGGTGCCGAGGGAGGCCGAGCTGTCGGCGTTGTCGGCGGTCCCGTCGCAGTCCTCGTCGGTGTCGGCGGCGTCACAGACCTCGGTGGCGGCGGGGTTGATGGCGGCGACGGTGTCGGCGCAATCCCCAGACAGGGCCGCGTAGCCGCTCGGACGATCACAATAGACACCGGTCACCGACGTGCCGTAGCTGTCCCCATCGCCGTCGACGTAGAAGGTGGTCATCGTCGCCACGCTGGCGCTGGCGTCGGCGTCGTCGGCCGCGAGGTCGCAGTCTTCATCGACGTTGCCGGCGTCACACACCTCGGCGTTGCCGGGGCTCCGCACCGCAGTGCTGTCGTCACAGTCTGTCGCGACGACCGAATAGCCGATGGGAAGGTCACAATAAAGCCCGCTGGTCGTCCCGCCGTAGCCGTCCCCGTCACTGTCGAGGTGATAGGTAGACTTGGTGGCGGTGGAGGCGCTGCTGTCTGCGTCGTCGGCGAGGGCATCGCAGTCCTCATCCACGTTCCCAGCGTCACAGACCTCGGGGTTACCCGGGCTGCGCGCGCTCGTCGTGTCATCACAGTCGGCGCCCACCGCGGCGTAGCCGGTCGGCCGGTCGCACGTGGTGGTGGTGGAGGCGCTGTCGCCATACCCATCGGCATCCACGTCCCGATACCAGGTGGTCTTCGTCGAAGAGAGGGCCGAGCTGTCGCTGTTGTCGGCCGACCCATCACAGTCTTCGTCGGTGTCGGCGGCGTCACAAACCTCGGTGGCCCCCGGGTGGACGGCCGGCGCGCCGTCGTCGCAGTCGCCGGTGGCGGCGGCGTAGCCCGAAGGGAGATCGCAGGTAGAGGTGGTGACGCTGGTGCCGTAGCTGTCCCCGTCGCTGTCCTGGTACCAGGTGCTCCGCGTGGCGGCGCTCACGCTGCTATCCGCGTCGTCCGCGACGAGATCACAGTCCTCATCGAGGTTCATGGCGTCACAGACCTCGATGTTGCCGGGGCTGCGGGCCGCCGTGGTGTCGTCACAGTCGGTGCCCACCGCGGCGTGGCCGGCGGGGAGGTCACAATAGAGGCTGGCCGTGGCGCTCCCGTACCCATCGCCGTCGGCGTCGGTGTAATAGGCCGTCATGCCGGCGCTGTCGGCGGAGCTGTCCGCGTTGTCGGCGAGCCCGTCGCAGTCCTCGTCGGTGTTGGCGCTGTCGCAGACCTCGGCGGCGGCGGGGTTGACCGCCGCGACCGTGTCGTCACAGTCCCCGGTGGTGGTGAGGTAGCTCGGCGGCTGGTTGCAGAGGGTGAGCGAGACGGTCCCGCCGTAGGTGTCACCGTCTCCGTCGAAGTACCACACCGTCTTGGTGGCAACGGAGGTGCCGCTGTCGAGGTCGTCGGCGGCGCCCGAGCAGTCCTCGTCGGTGTCGAGGGCGTCGCAGACCTCGGTGGCGCCGGGGTGGATCGCCGCGTCGTGGTCGTCACAGTCCACGTCGACCCGGTAACCGTCACTGTCGGAGTCTTCGGCATAGCCGAGGTGGACGTAGGCCGCCCCGGAGGACGATGAGACACCGGGGGCGCCCAGGATCACGTCATCATAGGTGTCCCCGTTCAGGTCACCGCCGCCACCGACGCTCGTGCCGAGGGCGTCCGAGGCGGCGCTGCCCGAGAGGGTGGTGGCCGCCGTGCTGTCGAGGCCGGAGGCGGTGCCGTGGTAGACGGTGACCTCCCCCGCGCTCGCGCTCACCCCGGGGGCCCCGACGATGACGTCGGCGTAGCCGTCCTGGTTGAGGTCTCCCGCCCCCGACACGGCCGACCCGAAGGAGGTGTTGATCGCCGTGCCGTTGAGCGACGTCGAAGCGGAGAGGCTGATGAGGCCTCCGAGGTAGAGCGTGACCCTCCCCGTTCGAGTCGAGAGCGTGGGAGAGCCAATCAGCACGTCGTCGTAGGTGTCACCGTTCACGTCGCCCACGAGGGCGAGCGACTTGCCGAAGCCCTGGCTGAAGGTGCTGCCGTCGAGGGTCTGACTGGCCGAGGCGCCGATCCCGGAGCCGCTGCCCTGGTAGGCGTAGACCCGCCCGCGGGTGGTGGCGCCATATCGATAGGCCCCGACGAGGACGTCGTCATAGCCGTCCTTGTTGGGGTCGCCGCCGGTGGCCACGGCGGTCCCGTACAGGTCGCCGGCGGTGGCGCCGTCGAGGGTGCGGGCGGCGGTGGCCGAGACCCCCGTGCTGACCCCGTGGTAGACCCAGGCCCGACCGGCGGAGCTGTTGTAGGTGGGCCCGCCGACGACGAGATCGTCGAAGCCGTCGCCGTTGACATCCCCCCCGCCGGAGAGCGCGGCGCCGAAGGTGCTGCCGGTGTCACCGCTCAGGGTCTGGTATCGGCTCGCCGAGAGGCCGGTCGACGCGCCCGTGAACACATAGGCCTTCCCCGCCGAGCTCGAGGCGGTCGGCGAGCCCACCGAGATGTCATCGTAACCATCCTTGTTCATGTCGCCGGCCCGACAGACCGCGGCGCCGAACGACTCACCCACAGTGAGGCCCGCGAGGGTGACAGAGGCGGTCGTGGACAGACCGGCGCCGCTACCCTCGAAGATGAAGACCCGGCCTGTGGAGTCCCCATAGGCGGGGGCGCCGACCGCGACCTCGTCGAAGCCGTCGTTGTCGGCGTCGCCGATGAGGGCGACCGAGGTGCCGGTGCTGTCGGCAGCGCCGCTCCAGCTCAAGCTGGGGGTCGAGGAGGGGCCGGTGGCCGCGCCGAGGAAGACCTGCACCCGCGCGCTGCCCGGCGCGCTGCTCAGGTAGCGGCTGATCGCGAGATCGGCGTAGCCATCGTTGTTGGTGTCACCGAGCCCGGCCGCGGCGAAGCCCTCTTGATCCGAGGCCGCGGCACCCGCGACCGAGAGCGCTGCGGTGGAGGAGATCCCCGTGCTGCTGCCCAGGTGGAGCTTGCCGAAGCCGGCGCCGCTCGCGGCCGTGATGCTCGTGTAGACCAGATCGGAGTAGGTGTCTCCGTTCACGTCCCCCACGCCCACCACAGAGTCGCCGATCGCGTCCGTCGCGCTCGACCCCGTGACCGTCACGTTGGCGCCCGAGGGGGCGGTGGCGGTTGTGCCGCCCACCGCGCCATGGAAGATATAGACCTTCCCCGCCCCGGAGCCCCCGCCGGGCGAGCCGACCGCGAAGTCACCGTAGGTGTCCCCGTTCGTGTCTCCGAGGTGGGCCAGGGAGTAGCCGAACTTCTCGTTGTTGACGGTGCCGCTGAGCGTCAGGCGCGTGGCCCCAGCGAGGCCGGCGGCCGAGCCCGGATACAGGTACACACGCCCCTTCGAGGTCGCATACCCGTAGGCGCCCACCAGCACATCATCGTAGGCGTCGCCGGTGAGGTCTCCCCCGCCGGACACGGTCCGACCGGTGGAGTAGGAGGTCGAGCCGGTCACGCTGAAGTCGCTCGACGCCCCGATGCCCGACGCAGAGCCCTTGAACATGTAGGCGCGGCCCGCGCCAGTGGAGTAGCCCGGACAGCCGTAGACGATGTCGCCGTACCCGTCGTTGTTGTAGTCCCCCGCCGAGGAGACGGCGCTGCCGCACTTCTCCGTGGCCGCCGAGCCGGTGAGCGTGCGGGCCGCGGTGGTCGAGAGGCCGCTCGACCCGCCGTGGAAGGTGAAGACCTGGCCCTTCGAGGTGCTGGCCAGCGGCGCCCCGACGACGACATCGTCGTAGCCGTCGGCGTTGACATCCCCCGCCCCGTCCACGGCCGTGCCGAAGGCCATCCCTGCGCTCGAGCCGGAGAGCGTGGAGGAGGCCACCCGCGCCGGGCCCGTCGCGCCGCCGAGGTAGATGTACGCCCGCCCGATGCCGCTGTTGTCCTCGGGCGCCCCGACGATGACGTCGTCGTATCCGTCGTTGTTGACGTCTCCCGCCCCGGCGACCGAGGCCCCGAGGCCGGACACCGTGGCCCCCGAGAGGGTGGTGCCCGAGCTCAGCACGGGGTCGATCTCCACGGGCCAGCGCGCGCCCCGGTCATCGACCACGATGTGGATCTGGCCCTCCGCCAGCTCAAAGGACGCGGGGAGCGCCCGACCGTCGGCGTCCCAGGCGCGCAGGCCTTCGTAGCGCCAGGTGGGGCCGCCCGCCTCGACGAGGGCGACCGCCTCACCGTCGAGCTCCGCGGTGGCACCCTCGACGCCGACCGCGAGGCGCAGCGGGCCCGAGCCCGAGGGGGAGGCGTCGACGACGAAGCCCTGCTCGAAGCCCTCCCGGGTGGCCAACCACCACTCGGTCAAGCCCACACCGCCGGGCTTCCGTGCCACCTCGACCCGCCGGACGCACGCCCCGCTCGGGTCGACCGCCTCGGCGCAGGCCCCGAGGGCCGGCCCCTCTCCGGGAGAGGCGGCAGACAGGGCCGCGCCGGTGGTCGCGCCACGACCGAGGCCCGAGAGGGCGAGCCGGAGCCCCCCGCCGGCGCCGGTGGCGGCGTGGAGCCCCTCCGCGTCGAGGGTCGCCGTCGCGCCCGGGCGGCTGGACCGGAAGCGGCCCTCCGCGTCGGGCAGGAAGGCCCGCGAGCCGGCGTCGATGCGCGCCGAGACCTCCGCCCACCAGTCTGCGCCCCCGAGCGCGGTCGCGGCCTCGGAGGGCTCAACCGCGGGATCCGCCCCGGGCTCCACCGCGAGCTCGGCGCCGACCTCGCCCTCGATGGCCTCTGGCCCTGCGCAAGCGCCGGTCCAGAGCGCGAGGAAGACTGGAGACAGTCGGCGGGCCCCGACCGACCAGACGGGTGAAGGACGATCAAACCGACGCATCGAGACCTCTTGCGGTGTGCCTTGCTCCCACATTGCCAGGAGCTTGTCAAGGCACTCGCCCTCGTCGCTCGCGGCCGCGCTGTAAGGCCGAGCCCCTCCGCTCGTTCCAGCGCGACACCGGAGCTGGACATGCGCCTCGACCACACCTTCCGCCTCGCCTTTGAGTGTCCCCTCCGCTGGGAGAAGCTGCTCGGTGACGATCGGCAGCGATACTGTGCGGCTTGCGACAAGCACGTCACGAACCTCTCCAGCATGTCTCGGGCCGAAGCCGAGGCCTTCCTCGGCGAGAACAAGGCCCCGATCTGTGTGCGCGTGGAGGTCGACGAGCGGGACGAGCCCGTCTTCCGGCCCGCGCTCGCTGGCTTCGTGGTGGCGGGGGCCCTGGTCGCCGCCGCGGGCCTCCGGCAGGCCACCGGCTACGAGCCGCTGACAGTGGCCACGGCCAGCGCCACCGAGGCGCCCTGCGCCCTCCCCTCGGCCATCTTCTCCGAGGAGACGGCGCCGGTCCGCGAGATCATGGGCGACGTGGCCACGGAGCCAAACCGGGTGATGATGGGCGAGCCCGCGGTGGTGCTCGAGTAGACCCGGAGCGGGCCCGAGGTGCCGATGCTCCTGCTCCTGCTCGCCGCTCCGGTCGGCGCCGCCGCCTGGACCCTGCCGGCGGGCGAGGCCTATACGAAGGTCTGGGATCAGAGCCTCGTCGGCACCCGCACCACCCTCGAAGACGGGCACATCGTCGAGCTCCCCGGCCGCTACCAGGACCACGCCCTCCACGTCTACGGAGAGCTCGGCCTCGGCGACCGCCTCACCGCCGTCGTCTCCAGCGCCCCCGTCGCCTGGTCGAGCTTCGAAGGAGAGCGAGCGCTCTACTCCGGCACCTCGCTCATCGGGCTGCGGCAGGCCATCACCACCGGCCGCACCCGCGTGGCCGTCGAGCTCCGCGGCGGGGGCACCCCCGGAGCACCGGAGCTGGCCGCTGGAGAGATCGAGGGCCGAAGCTGGACCTGGCGACCGGCGCTGCGCGGCCTCCGCGGCGAGGCCGAGCTGCAGGTGGGGCGCTCCTTCGGCGGCCTCTGGGCGGTGGGCACCGTGGGCACCGCCGGCTTCTGGGGCAACGAGCTCGACCCGGCCGTGATGGCCAACCTCCAGGTGGGCGGCCACCCGACGGAGCGGCTCATGCTCGCCTCCACCTTCTCGGCCTGGCTGCCCCCCGGCCCGATCGAGGTCATCGAGGTCTCCGGGCGGGCCAAGACCCGCTACGTCGGCCTCAACATCGACCTCGCCTACGCTTGCACCGAGCGGCTCTCCCTCGTCGGCAGCCTGGGCGGCGGGATCTACGTCCAGTCGAACGCCGCCGCCCCCAACCTCGGGCTCGGCCTCTCCTGGAAGGGCCCGCTCTGGGGCGATCGACCGTGAGCGTCACGCCCGCCCCGCGCCATCTCCCCCGCTCGGTCTCCGGCCCAGCCCTGCTCCTCGGGGTCGCCTGCGGGCAGGAGCCGTCTCCACCCGCGAGCCCCGCGAACCCCGTCGCAGGCGTGGCCTCCCTCGCCCCCGGGCCCTGTCCGACCGGGATGGTGCTGATCTCGCCGCCCGCCGAGCCCTTCACCCTGGGCATGCAGGGCCAGCCCTACGGCATCGTCGAGACCGCGCACCTCACCGTGGTGGACGCGCCAGAGGCGGGCTGCGGGGCGGCGATCGCCGGCACCCCGGGCGCGCTGACCTGCTGGGTGCAGACCAACCTCACCGACCCCGTCGTGGCGCCCCACCCGGTCCGCCTCACCCCCTACTGCATCGACGCCTACCCCTTCCCCGGCGAGAGGGCGGATTACACGCTCGACGGTATGACCGCCTGGGACACCCAGAAGCTCGCCGAGCTCCTGGCCAGCGGTCGTTACGGCAGCCGCCGCCTCTGCACCTACTCCGAGCTCGAGGCCGCCGTGGCGGGGCCCCGCGGCAACCGGCGCTTTGTTTACGGAGACCGCCCCGACCCTGCCCGTTGCCCCGACGGGGCCCGCATCGGGGCCGACCCCGGCTGCCGAAACGAGGAGACCGGGGTGCACGAGTATGGCGCCGTGATGAGCCACTGGGTGGTGGCCGACCCCGACTTCGTCCAGCACGCCTGCCCGAGCCCGCCCTGCACCGCCGCTGGCAACCACCCGCTCCTCCCTGGCGCCCTCCTCGTCGCGGGGGGCACCGCGCGGGCCCAGACGCGGCAGGCCCCGCTCACGCCCCACACCTGGCATGACCACGGCGAGCCCAACCCCGTCGGCTGCGACCAGATGGGCTGGGACGACCAGCCCGTGATCTGCGCCGATCCCGACCCGCGCTACGCCACACGCCCCCTGCCCGCGCCCCTCGACCGCGGGGAGGCGGGGTGGGCCGCCCTCATCGAGGTGGCCCGCCAGGAGCGCAGCGTGACCGCCTTCTTGGAAGCGGGGCTCGGTGTCGAGGTCTGCGACGAGCCCCTGCCCGAGGCGCGCTGAGCCCGCGCCCCAGAAGGTTCAGAAGTAGATGCGGCCGCCGATGCCGGCGTCGAGGCGCACGATGGTCTCGGGGTAGAGGTCGAGGATCGGCACCAGCTCGAGGAAAGCGTCGAGGCGGAGGTCGCGCGGCAGGCAGGTGATGCCGACCGGCACTCGGGCCCCGAGGCCGAGCACGCTGTCATCCCCCCTCTTGTCGGCGTCCCCGAGGCGGAGCCGGCCGCCCAGCCCGACATAGAGCGGCCATCGCACCCGCGGCGTGGCCTCGGAGTCAAAGATCACGGCGTTGAGCAGGTAGTCGCCGTTGAGCTCCAGCCGGTCCGTGATGGTGCTCCAGCCCACCGCCCCCTGGATCAGGCCCCGATCGCCGCTCCGCCAGGCGAGGGAGAGGCCGCTCGGATCGCCGAGCACGACGCCGAGGCCGAAACCATCCGGCGCTCCCGCCAGCCCAGGGGAGGGCGTGGTCGTGACCGCGAAGGCAGAGGTTGACATGCCAAGGAGGAGGGTGATGAAGGACATCATGCTGTCCTCTTACCCGCGGGGAGCCGACGCTGTCCAGCGCACCTCAAGCCCCGAGGACGCCGACCTCCCGCGCCAGCTCGCGGAGGCTGTCGTGGCTCGATCGGGCCTCGCCTCGGGCGATGCGGTGGACGAGGGCCCCGGCGGCGTCATTGACCGGGGTGGGGATCCCGTGGATCCGCCCCCGGGAGGACACCTCACCGTTCAGGTAGTCCACGGGCGGCGTCCGCCCCCGCTCGATCGCCGCCAGCATGCTCGATCGCATCCGCCGGTAGCGGGTGCCCACCGCGAGCAGCAGGGCGTGCTTGGCGACGAGGGAGGCGGAGCCGGACTCAGCGGACTTGTCGACCTCGGTGAGGGCCAGCCAGTCGAGATCCAGCGCCCCCGCGACCTTCTCGAGGGTGACCCCCTCCGCGCGGGCCACCTGCACCGCCTCGGTCATGATCTCGAGGGCGAGGCGGCGCACAGCGCGCATCCGCAGCAGCACGCCGAGGCGGTCCCCTCCGATGGTGCCGAGGGTAGAGATCGCACAGTTGATCGCCAGCTTGCTCCAGCGCGCCCCGCGCAGGTTGCGGGTGATCGTGGTCGGCCCCACGATCTCGAGCAAGAGGCCGAGCCGCTCCAGCCGCGGATCGATCGTACCGTCGAGGCGGCCGAGCGTGAAGCCGCCCGCGCTGGTCCGCTCGAAGAGCCCGGGCTCGGGCATGCTCGCCCCCCAGACGACGATGCCGCCCACCACGCGCTCCGGCCCGGCCAGGGCGGCGACCCGCTCTTCACAGAGGCCGTTCTGGAAGGTGACGAAGGCGCCCCGCGGCGAGAGGAGGTGCCGGCTCAGCAAGGCGGCGACCTCGACCTCCGTGGGCGGTGTGGCCAGCAAGATCCAGTCGAACGAAGCTGGGCTGTCGGGGAGCTCGGTGCAGACGGGGCCGCCCACCACACGCTCGCCTCCCACCCCCGTGAGGCGAAAGCCGCGGTCTTGCACCGCCTCCGCCACCCGCAAGTTGGTGGTGTAGACCAGCGGCGGGTGAACGAGCTCTCGGTCGTGCTCGAGGAGGCCCGCTGCGACGATGCCGCCGATGCCCCCACAGCCCACGACGAGCACCCGCTCGGCTCCCTCTGCCGCCTCGGACCCCACACGACCCGCGGTCTCGTTGCCTTCCCCGCCCATCGGCGCTCCACATTGAACGCGCGTCCCCTAATTCGTCGGATGCAAATTCGTCGCCGGGGCGCTGCATGAGCCGATCCTTGGGTCTCCCGTCGGCAGGAGGCGCGTGGCCTCAAGGCCTCCTGCTTGCCAATCCGATGTAACTGATTAGTCAGTCAGGAATGGCACGGCCCCGAACCATCTCCGACGAGTCCCTCCTCGACGCCGCACGCTCGGTCTTCCTGGAGAAGGGCTATCAGGCCCCGGTCAGCGAGATCGCGCGCCGGGCCGGCGTCTCCTCGGCCACGGTCTTCCTCCGCTTCGAGACGAAGGAGCACCTCTTCGTCGCGGTGATCGTGCGGGCGACGATGCAGTCGCTCACCCCCCTGCTGCCCGCCCTCCTCGAAGAGCCAGACCCTCGGGTCGGCCTCCGCAGCCTCGGCCTCGCGCTGCTCTCGCTCTACCGCACCTTTGCCCCCGTGCTGGTGATGGGCTTCGGCGCTGGCGTCGACCTGCTCGGGCGCTGCCCGATCGAGATGTTCGGCGAGGCCCACGCCTCGGACCCCCTCGTCGAGCTGCTCAACGCTCACCGCGCGGCCGGCCGGCTCCGCCCGATCGACACCCTCTTCGCCGCCCGCGCCTTCAGCGGCCTCCTCCGCGACTTCGCCATCCTGGAGGGGCTCGGCATGGGCCACGTCCACCAGGAGACCCCGGAGGCCTGGCTCGACGGCGTCATCGACATCTACCTCACTGGCATCGAAGCGCGCTGAACCCAGCGCTTCCCGAGCAAACATGCGCCCAATCCTGGTCCTCACCCTCTCTACCCTGCTGATCGCCGCCCTCGCGTGTGGGGGTGGAGAGGAGGCCGGCTCCGCGGCCGACGCCACCGGCGCCGACATCCCCGTCTCGGTCGAGACCGTCGCCGCCACCCGCCAGCCGATGCCCGACACCGCGCTCTTCACAGGCTCGCTCGTCGCGGAGCGTCAGGTCCGGGTCGCCGCCGACGCCAACGGCAGCATCGTCGAGATGCGGGTGGAGCGCGGCGATGTCGTCACCAAGGGGCAGGTCATCGCGGTGGTCGACACCGCCCTCGCCCGCCTCAACGCCACCGCCTCCGCCGCCCAGGCCGGCCTCGCCAGCGCCCAGCTCGAGGCCGCCAAGCTCGACTGCGCCCGCGCCGAGACGCTCTTCCAGGGCGGGGCCATCGCCCAGGCCCAGTACGACCGCACGATGGCCGCCTGCAAGGCCCAAGAGGAGGCCCTCTCCGCGGCCCGGGCCGGCGCCGCCATCGCCAGCACCCAGGCCAGCAAGACCAGCATCCGCGCGCCCTTCGCCGGCCAGGTCGGCGATCGTTTTGTCGACGTCGGCGAGTTTGTCGGCGCCCAGAGCCCCGTGATCGCCCTCTACGCCGAAGGGGCGCTCCGGCTCCGCTTCTCCGTGCCCGAGCGCCAGGTCTCCCTGGTGGCGATGGAGGCGCCGGTCTCGATCACCGTGCCCGCCTACGAGGGCAAACACTTCACCGGCGTCGTCCGCTTCGTGAGCCCGGCGCTGCGTGACATGACCCGCGACCTCATCGTCGAGGCGGTGATCGAAGACCCCGAGCGCCTCCTCCGCCCCGGCATGTTCGCCCAGGTCGAGCTGGTGGTGGCCGCCAACGATCAGGTGGTGGTGCCCGAGGCCGCCGTCCAGACCGAGGGCACCGTCAACACCGTCTACATCGTGCGCGAGGGGCGGGCCTTCGCCACCGTCGTCCGTGTCGGCTCTCGCAAGGAGGGCTTTGTGACCATCCTCACCGACCTCCGCGCCGGGGACACCGTGGTGCTCTCTCCTGCCGTCGATCTCCGCGACGGGACGCGGGTGGAGTGAACCATGCAATGGCTCGCTGAAATCTGTGTCCGCAGGCCGATCTTCGCGACGGTCCTCACGCTCCTCATCGTGGTGCTCGGCATCGCCGGCTACTCCCGCCTGGGCGTCGATCAGTTCCCCAACGTCGACCTCCCCATCGTCGCCATCACCACCATCCTCCCCGGCGCCTCGCCCCAGGACATCGAGACCGACGTCTCCGACAAGATCGAGTCGGCGGTCAACACCATCGGCAACATCGAAGAGCTGCGCAGCATCTCGACCGAGAGCATGTCTCTCGTGATCGTGCAGTTCAAGCTCGAGCAGGACGTCAACATCGCGGCGCAGGACGTGCGCGACCGCATCGACCGCATCATGGCCGAGCTGCCCGACGACGTCGAGAAGCCGGTCGTCGCCAAGCTCGACCCCGACGCATCCCCCATCGTCTACGCGGCGCTCACCGCCGAGGGCCGCTCGATCCGGGAGATCACCGAGTATGCAGACCAGAAGGTCCGCGAGTCGCTCGAGGTGCTGCCCGGCGTCGGCCAGGTCCGCATCGTCGGCGGCAGCAAGCGCACGCTGCACGTCTGGCTCGATCCCATCCGCCTGCGCAGCCTGAACGTCGCTCCGGGGGAGGTCGCCCGCGCGATCGGCACCGAGAACGTCAACGTCCCCGGCGGTCGCATCGACACCGGCCGCGAGCAGCTCACCCTCCGGGTCCACGGCCGGGTCGAGAGCACCGCCGAGATCGGCAAGATCGCCGTGCGCACCGCGGGCGACCACGTCATCCGCGTCGAAGACGTCGCCCGGGTAGAGGACGGCAGCGAGGAGACCGCCTCCGCCGCCCTCTGGAACGGCGAGCCCACCGTCATGCTGGCCATCCGCAAGCAGTCGGGCGCCAACACCATCGCCGTCGCCGACGCCATCGCCGAGCGCCTGGGCGAGCTCCGCGCCGAGCTCCCCCTCGGCTACAAGCTCGAGACCACGCGCGACGCCTCCGGCGTCATCCGCACCGGCACCAACAGCGTGAAGGAGCACCTCGTCGTGGGCGCCCTCCTCGCCGCCCTCGTGGTGCTCGCCTTCCTCGGCAACTGGCGGTCCACCATCATCGCCGCCGTGGCCATCCCCACCTCGGTCATCGGCACCTTCGCGGTGATGGCGGCCCTCGACTACACGCTCAACACCATCACGCTCCTCGCCCTCGCCCTGTCGGTGGGCATCGTCATTGACGACGCCATCGTGGTGCTCGAGAACATCTTCCGCTTCGTCGAAGAGAAGGGCCGCACGCCGATGCGCGCCGCCGTGGAGGGCACGAAGGAGATCGGCCTCGCAGTGCTGGCGACCACCCTCTCCCTCATCGCCGTCTTCATGCCGGTGGCCTTCCTCGCCGGCATCCCCGGGCGCTTCCTCCGCTCTTTCGGCATCACGATGAGCATCGCCATCGCGGTCTCGCTCTTCGTCTCCTTCTCGCTCACCCCGATGCTGGCGAGCCGCTGGCTGCGGGCCAAGGTGGCGGGCGAGCACGAGGGGCCGCAGGGCCTCGAGAAGGTGGTGGAGGTCTTCTACCGGCCGATTGAGCGGGTCTACATGCGCGCCCTCGGCTTCGCGATGCGGCACCGCTGGGTGGTGGTGCTCGCTTGCGCCCTGTCGATGGCGACGCTGCCCATCTTCGGCGGCATGGCCAAGAAGGGCTTCCTCCCCGTCGATGACCGCGCCCAGTTCGAGGTGCTGGTACGCGCCCCCGAAGGCAGCAGCATCGAGACCACCAAACTCTACGGGGAGCGCCTCGCCGAGGAGGTGCGCCGCGTCGAGGGGGTCGCCGCGACGCTCACCACCGTCGCCGCCGATGATCAGGCCATCGAGAACGTGGCGCGCGTCTTCGTGAAGCTGACCGATCCCACCACCCGCGAGCTCTCCCAGGACGCCCTGATGGAGAAGACGCGCAAGGAGATCGTGTCGCACCAGCCGAAGGAGCTGCGCATCCAGGTGCAGATCGTGCCCGACTTCGGCGGCTCCGGGCAGTCCACCGCGCGCATCCAGTACAACCTCACCGGCCCTGACCTCGAGCGCCTCTCGACGATCACCAACGAGGTGGTGGCGAAGCTCGCGACCTTCCCGGGCGCCGTCGACGTCGACTCCTCCCTCGTCGTCGGCAAGCCGGAGCTCGGCGTCTACATCGATCGTGCCAAGGCGGCGGAGCTCGGCGTCGGCGTCACCGACATCGCCATGACCCTCCGAATGCTGGTCGGCGGCATGAAGGTGGGCACCTACGAGGAGAACGGCGAGCAGTACGACATCCGCATGCGCTCGGCCTCCGAGTACCGCAACGACCCCGCCACCCTCGGGCTGCTCTCGGTGCCCTCGGCGAAGGTGGGCTCGGTCAACCTGCTCGACGTCGTACACAGCGCCGACGGCACCGGCCCCTCGAGCATCAACCGCCTCGCCCGGCAGCGCACCGTGCTCATCACCGCCAACGCGGCCCCCGGGATCGGCGACAGCGTGATCGGCGACGAGCTCCAGCGCATCGTGACCGAGATGAACCTGCCCTCGAGCTACTCGCTCAAGCCGGTCGGGCAGACGAAGCTGATGATGGAGACCGCGCAGAGCGTGCTCTTCGGATTCGGCCTCGCCTTCATCTTCATGTACCTGATCCTCGCCGCCCAGTTCGAGAGCTGGCTGCACCCCTTCACGATCCTCCTCTCGCTGCCCCTCACCTTGCCCTTCGCGGTGCTCTCGATCGTCATCACCGGTCAGGCCCTCGACATGTTCAGCGTGCTCGGCATCTTCGTGCTCTTCGGCATCGTGAAGAAGAACTCGATCCTCCAGATCGATCACACGAACCAGCTCCGCGCCCACGGCCTGCCGCGCCTCGAGGCCATCCTCCAGGCCAACAAGGACCGCCTCCGGCCGATCCTCATGACCACCGTGGCCTTCGTGGCCGGCATGCTGCCCCTCGTGCTCTCCGACGGCGTCGGCTCCGGCTTCAACAAGGCCACCGCCGGCGTCGTGGTGGGCGGGCAGACGCTCTCCCTCCTGCTCACGCTGCTCGCCACGCCCGTCGCCTACTCGCTCCTCGATGACCTGATGGTCCTCCTCCGCCGGCTGCTCGTGCGGGTGGGCATCATGTCCGAGGAGGTGGCCGAGCTTGACCTCGAACCCGAATCCGAAGCCATCCCGGTTGAGGGCCTCTGATGCTGCTCCTCCTCCTCTGCCAGGCCGCCTCCGCCCTCAGCCTCGACGAGGCCTGGGAGGTCGCCCTGAAGAACAACCCCGACCTCGCGATGGTGCATGAACAGTCGGTGCAGGCCGACGCCGACCGCATCCAGGCGATCGGCTACGTCGGCCCGAAGGTCTCGGTGGGCGGCAACTACACGATCAACCAGCGAGAGGTGGCCTTTGACCCCTCCAAGCTGCTCCCCCCGGCGATGACGGCGAGCCTGGACCTCGGCGATCCCCTGGTCATCCAGGAGAAGACCTACTTCGACGCCAACTTCACCATCATCCAGCCCCTCTTCAGCGCCGCGGCCATCCCGGGCCTCGCGATCTCGAAGGCGGGCTCCGAGGCGGGGCGGGCGCAGGAGCGGGCGGTGCGCTCCCAGGTCAAGCTCGGCGTGGCGCGGGCCTGGTGGGGCCTCCGAGTGGCCACCGAAGCCGAGAAGATCGCCGAGGAGGGGGTCGCCCTCGCTGGCAAGCACCAGGCGACCGTCGCGCAGCTCGTCCAGAGCGGCATGGCCACCCGACAGGCCGATCTGCAGGCCCAGATCGCGGTCTCCCGCGCCGAGCGTGACCTCGCAGGCGCCCGGGCGCGGAAGGCCGCAGCAAGGGAGGCGCTCAGCCAGGTGATGGGCCAGCGCAGCGACGCGGTCCCCACCGGCGGCGCCCCGCACTCCCTGCCCTTCAGCTCTTACGAGGAGGCCCTCGGCCGCGCCGAGGCCGCCCGGCCCGAGCTCATCGCCGCCGAGAAGCAGGAGCGCATGGCCTCCCTCGCCAACTCGGCGGTGGGGCTGCTCTGGCTGCCCATGGTCTCCGGGCGCTTCACGGAGGCCTGGTCCGAGAACACGGGCTTCTCGGGGGAGAACACCAACTGGATGGTGGTGGTCAGCGCCAACTGGTCGCTCTGGGACGGCGGCACCCACGCCACCGACCAGGTCAAGGCGATCAGCCGCAAGCGCCAGGCCGCCGAGGCCGTCGAGAAGCTGCAGGCCAGCGTGAAGGCCGAGGTGCGCAACGCCTGGGAGGAGCGGGAGCGGGCCGGGCTCGCCCTGAAGAGCGCCGAGCGCGAGGTGGAGCTCGCCACCGAGAACCTGCGCCTCGCCGAGGTCTCCCTCAGCGCCGGGGCCATCTCCTTCCTCGACGCCGAGGACGCCCGCCTCGGCCTCAACGCCGCCCGGCTCACGCTGCTCTCCGAGCAGATGAACCTCGACGTCGCCAACCTCGCGCTCCTCCAGGTGACCGGAGGGCTCTGAGCGAGGCGCGGGATAGGCTCGCGCCGTGATCCACGTCGAAGACCTCAGCAAGCTCTACCAGAGCCCCAAGAAGCAGCCCGGCCTCTGGGGCTCGGTGCGCGGCGTCTTCCACCGCGAGTACACCGAGGTGCGGGCCGTCGACGGGGTCTCCTTCCGCATCGAGCGAGGGGAGCGGGTGGGCTTCCTCGGCCCGAACGGCGCCGGCAAGACCACCACCCTGAAGATGCTCTCCGGGCTGCTCGTGCCCTCGAGCGGGACGGTGACGGTGGAGGGCTACCGGCCCGCCGAGCGGCAGCCCGACTTCCTCCGCCGCATCACCCTCGTGATGGGCCAGAAGCAGCAGCTCCGTTGGGATCTACCCGCCACCGAGACCTTCGAGCTCAACCGGGCCATGTTTGACCTCGGGGACGCGGCCTTCACCGAGACCCGCGACGAGCTCGTCTCGCTCCTCGAGCTCGGCCCCCTGCTCGACCGCCCCGTGCGCAACCTCTCCCTCGGCGAGCGGATGAAGTGCGAGCTCGCGGCCGCGCTCCTGCACCGGCCCTCCGTCCTCTTCCTCGATGAGCCCACCATCGGCCTCGACGTGCGGATGCAGGTGGCGGTGCGGCAGTTCATCCAGTCCTGGAACAAGAAGACGGGCGCCACCGTCCTGCTCACCAGCCACTACATGGCCGACATCGAGGCCCTCTGCGACCGCGTCATCGTCATCGCCGGGGGCAAGCTCCGCTATGACGGCTCCCTCCCCGCCCTCGTCGAGCAGTACGCCCCCGACCGACGGGTGGTGGTGCGCCTGCTCCGCCCGCCCACCCCCGAGGAGGTCGCCGCCGCCGCCCCCTTCACGGAGGTCGAGGGCAATTTTGTCGCGCTCGTGCCGATCCCCGAGGTGAAGGCCACCGTCGACCGCGCGCTGCGCACGCTCCCCGTCCGCGACCTCACCGTCGAGGAGACCCCCCTCGACGACGTGCTGCGGCGCCTCTTCGGCGAGGCGGCGGCCCCATGAGCGGGGGTCTCGGCCACGCCCGCCGCGCCGCCAAGGCCTTCCCGACGCTCCTCCGCGTGGGCCTCGCCGAGATGGTGGCCTACCGGGCCGAGCTCGTGATCTGGATCCTCACGGCCACGCTGCCCCTCGTCATGATGCTCGTGTGGGACCGCGTGGCCGAGGGTGGCCCCGTAGAGGGCATGAACCAGGACGACCTCGCCCGCTACTTCGCCGCCAGCCTCATCACCCGGCAGTTCACGGGGGCCTGGGTGGTGTGGGACCTTAACAATTCGATCCGCACCGGCGCCCTCTCGCCGCAGCTCTTGAAGCCCATCAACCCGATGGTGGTGGCCGCCGCCGACAACCTCGCGGTTCTCCCCTTCCGCCTCGTCGTGCTGCTGCCGATCCTCGCCCTCATCGTCGCCTGGCGGCCCGGCGTGCTCGTCGCCCTCGACCCCGCCACCGCCGCCCTGGCCCTGCTCGCGGTGGCCGGCGGCTGGCTGGTCAACTTCTTCTGTCAGGTCACCTTCGGGAGCCTCGCCTTCTTCCTCGAGCAGTCGCTCGGCATCTGGAACGTCTGGTTCGGCCTCTTCGCGCTCTGCAGCGGCTACCTCTTCCCGCTGGCGATGCTGCCCCCCGGCCTCCGCGCCGTGGTCGAGCTCCTGCCCTTCCGCGCGGTGGTGGGCCTCTCCGCTGAGCTCCTGAGCGGGCGCCTGTCGGGCTCGGAGGCGCTCGGGGGCCTCCTCGTCCAGTGGGGCTGGGTGGCCTTCTTCGCGCTGCTCGCGACCTTCACCTGGCGGCGCGGCATCCGGCGCTACGAGGCCTTCGGCGCATGAGCCGCCTCCGCCCCGTGAGCCGCGCGCTCTTGGCCGAGCTCCGCGTGGCCCTGATGACCGTGCTCCAGTACCGCGCCAGCTTCTGGGGCGAGGCCGTGATGGCCGTGGTCAACCTCGCCTGGGTGCTGGCCCCCCTCCTCGTGGTCTTCCGCTACACGCCGGGGCTCTCGGGCTGGACCGAGGACGAGGCCCTGCTCGTGATGGGCTCCTTCATCGTGCTCGAGGGGCTGATGAACTGCCTCATCGAGCCGAACCTCCGCGCGGTCGTGCAGCAGGTGCGGGACGGCACCTTTGACTTCGTGCTCTTAAAGCCGCTGGACGCCCAGCTCCAGGTGAGCGTGCACCGCACGAACCCGATCAAGCTCCCCCACGCCCTCGTCGGGCTCGGCCTCCTCATCCACGCCGCGCGGCGCCTGCCCGAGCCGCCCGGCCTCGCCGACGTCGCGCTGAGCGCCCTGCTCCTCACCGGGGGGCTGCTCATCCTGCACGCCATCTTCACGATGGTGGCCGCCACCTCCTTCTGGTTCGTGCGGGTCGACAACCTGTCCTACCTGCTGCAGAGCGCCCTCGAGGTCGGCCGCTGGCCCGTCGCCTTCTACAAGGGGGCCGTGCGCTGGCTCCTCACCTTCGTGCTGCCGGTGGGCATCATGACCACCTGGCCGGCGATGGCGCTCCGCGGCCAGCTCGGCCCCGCGGAGGCCGCGCTCGGCCTCGGCGTCGCGGTCGGCTTCGTGCTGCTCGGGCGGGCCACCTGGAGCCTCGCGCTCCGTCATTACAGCTCCGCCTCGAGCTGAGGCACTGGGTCGGATCCGCTCCCCTTCCTCGATCGTGTGCAGAGGACACGGAGACAACGCCACCGCCTCTGTTACCGGGGAGCATCGGCCGCGAGGCCACCGCGACAATGGCCGGATTACCCTGGCCAACAGCCTCCCCCATCCTATGGGGGAGGTGGCGCCGCATCGGCGCCGGAGGGGGACGCGGACAGGCACGCGGAAGGGACGCGGACAGGGACGCGGACAGGGACGCGGACAGGGACGCGCAAGGGGACGCGCAAGGGGACGCGGAGAAGCAGTGACACCGTGAAGCCCTCACGCTGGACAAAATCCGCGGCCGGGTGGTACCGTGCCGACCGTGGACCCCATCCTCCGCCCCTCCCTGACCCCCTCGTCGCCGCACTGGCCCTGCGCTCGGTTTGGCGCGTCGGCAGCCGTGCACAGCAGCGCGAGCGGCCGGAGAGCGACGGGAACATCCTCGTGGTGATGCCGAACGGGACGCCACCCGAGGAGCTGGATCCCATCGCATAGATCACAGATCAGCCATCCCACTACCGTCAACTCCGGGCCAAGTCACCGCTCCATCACTGTGCCGTTCTCACCCTTCAACACCTCTCAACGTACAGCATCCGCAATCACCGCTGCCTATCTGGGGATGCCCAATGCAGTCGTGCCTTGCTGGCCGCATAGAAGGATCGATGACCCACAGCGGAAGCAACAACGCCCATGCAGATTCCGAGACCGAGATTGAATTATGGGATGTTCGCAATGTCGTGCATCACGACTACAACGCGCCGCCAGATAGAGAAGGCGGGTTTTCTTCACTCCTGGGTCGCGCCCTCGATATTTATTTTGGTCAGAACGGAGCGCCGCTTGGCGGAGCCAAGTTCTGCTCGACCATTCGCGCTTGTTACAAGAGGGGATCCGCCGTTAAAGTGGTAGCAACGCTCCCTGAAAATCCTGCTGCGGATACCATCAGCTTTGATGAGATGCAAGCTTTTTCAGCCATCCTCGATAGATGCTACGATACGCAGCGACCTTCGCCAAAAGGAAACGCAACGGGGCGACCAAATTCCGGGCGACTCACGAGGATGAACCATCTCATTGGTAAAGTGTGTGAACCTGAGTTGGTGGACCGCCTTGACAGGCTCGCACGGTTGTTGACCCAGACGGGCTCGCCGCTGGCGACGATCTCTGTGGGTGGAGAGTTGTCCCGCGCTGACGTTCTGCGGCTGGCCCTGATCCGCGGTCTGCAGGCCATCGAAGACGAAGCCACCAACATAGCGGAAGGTGATCAACCCTTTCGTCGCAAAAGGGAATGATGGTCGTGGGGTCCGTACTCCCGATTAACACATAGCCCTCGCCCCTGTTTGCTCAGGTTTGACACAATTAGTCAACGGAGACGCCCGCCGATATTGCTCGTTGGTGCGGGTTAAGCGGCGAACAACGCCCCTGTCGCGCCCCGGTCCCACCAGGAACCCCATGCCCTCCTCCCTCCACGAGACGCTGATCGACCTCTTCCGGGCCGATCTACGGCTGGTCGCAGACCTCGCCGCGCCCTTCCTCGCCCCTGTCGCAGGCGGCATCGGGGGCCTCCAGCCCCTCGACACCGCGCTCACCGACCCCAGGCCCATCGAGCGCAGGGCCGACCTCGGCGTGGTCCCCGATCGAGGCCCCGTCTTCATTCTCGAGGTGCAGCTCCGCATCGACCCCGACAAGCTCTGGACCTGGCCGAGCTACACCGTGATCACCCGGGATCGCCTGCGCCGCGAGGTCGTCCTCGTCGTGCTCACGCTCAGCCCCAGGGTCGCCGTTTGGGCCAAGGAGCCCATCTCCCTCGGCCCCACCGGCTCCGTCCTCGTGCCGCTCGTGATCGGGCCGGCCAACATCCCGCTGCTTACGGACCCCAGTGAGGCCCTCGCCCATCCGGAGCGCCTCGTGTTGAGCGCGTTGGTCCATGGCACGGGGCCCGCCGGCGCTGCGATCGCCGCCGCCGCCGCCGGGGTCGTCGCTCAGCTTGACGATGATCGGGCCCGCCCCTACACTGACCTCATCTTGAACGCGCTCGGCGAATCCGCCCGCGCCGCCCTGGAGGCCGCCTTGCTTCAAAACTATGAGTACAAGAGCGACTTCGCCAAGAAGTACATCGCCATGGGCAAGGCCGAGGGGGAGGCCAAGGGTAAGGCCGAAGGCAAGGCCGAGGGGCTCGCCCAGGCCTTGATCAAGGTCCTCCGATCGCGGGGCCTACATCCAGACGCCGCCGCGGTGGTCCGCATCGAGTCCACCGAGGAGACCTCCGTCCTCTTCGCTTGGCTGGACCGCGCCCTGACCGCCAGCTCCGTGGAGGAGGTCCTGGCCGACTGATCGGCTTGATGACCGGTGACGGGGCAATTCGCGACGACCGGGTGAATGCTGCTCGGGCGGGCCACCTGGAGCCTCGCGCTCCATCATTACAGCTCCGCCTCGAGCTGAAACCAGCGCAATGTTCGTCGCCGACGGACGTTCCGGTTCCCAGCTCGTGCTCCATCGAGGGGCACCTTGCCGATGCCCCCGGCTACCCGCACACCTCGGCGTCACACGTGAAGCTGGCGTCGTCGCCGTAACCATAGACTGACTCTGGCCCGGTGAGGAACAGGTCCGGCCCGGCGTCGGTCGCGGTGTTGTCCTCCCCATCTACGCCGAAGTCGCATTGATCCGCCTCCAACTCAATCCCCTCTTCGGTGCCGATCGCCACCGCGCCGCCCCGATCGGCCGAGTTGGCGCGAAAGCCCTCGTCCGTGCTGCTCGAGCCGGTGCACGAGTAGCTCCCCCGGAACAGGTAGAGACCGCCACCCCGGTCTGCCGCGTTGCCCTCCACCCACACGTCGGTCCCGGCGCGGACCTCCCCGTCGACCCACAGGCCGCCGCCATCGCCGCCGGCCACGTTGCCAGCGATCTCGACCGCGAGGAGGTCCACCGTGCCCACCTCCATCCGCGCTCCGCCACCGTCGTTGGCCGTGTTGGAGGTGAAGACCACCTCGTCCAGCGTCGCGGTCACCGAGGGGTCGCTCTGGCCGGTCACCCAGAGCCCACCGGCGTCCGTGGCCTGGTTCTCGGAGAGGCGGCCGCCGCGGAGGATCAGCGAGGAGCTGACCAGCACCGCCGCGCCGCCCCCCGCGCCGCTCGCGCGGTTGCCCGTCGCTTCAAAGCCCTCGAGGCTCACCCCGTTCGCGAAGACGTAGAGGCCGCCGCCATCTCCGTCGGAGACGTTGTCCACCAGGGTGAGCGAGGACGACCGGAGGCTGTCGGCATAGACGGCGAGCCCACCGCCGCCGTTCCCGGCCTTATTGGCTTCGAGCTCGACGCCGGAGAGGTCGATGTTGTCGGGGCCAGACAACCATGCGCCGGCGCCCTCCCCGCCGGCCTCGTTCCCGACGAAGCGGGTGTCGGTGAGCACGATGGGCCAGGAGACCTCTGCGTGGAGCCCACCCCCAAGGTCAGCGGCAGTGTTGCCGGTGAAGGTGCAGTCGGTGAGCACCAAGTTGGCCGCCTCGGCGACCGACAGCCCCCCGCCGTCGTCCGTCGCGGCATTGTCTTCGAACATCACGCCGTCTGCACGGAGCCAGGTGTTCAGGTCGGCGTAGAGACCCGCGCCCCGCTCGGCGTAGCCGCTCTTGAAGGAGACGTCGGTGAGCGTCACCTCGCCAGGGTCGAAGGGGTCGTGCTCAATCGCCACAGCTCCGCCGCGAATGGCGGTGTTCTCGAGGAAGGAGCTGTCGGTGATGGTCAGCGTCCCCGCGAGGTGAAGGATCGCGCCGCCGTCGCCTTCATCGGCGTTACCGATGGTGAAGGTCAGCCCGGAGACCTCGAGGTCGTCCTCGGCCCGGAGGATACGGTCGGACACCCCGTAGAGCGTGGTGACCCCCTGGCCGTACACCCCGACGAGGCTCACCGGAGCGGTGGCGGTGAGGTTGACGAACCACGTATCGGGGCAGACCGCGTAGGTGCCCTCCTCCAGCTCCAGCTCCAGCGGCACCCGTGAGGTGCCCCCTGTCCACACGTCGGTCTCGTCGCGCGCGGCGCCGGAGGGAAGGTAGAAGGTGACGGTGCCGACCTCATCGGCCGCCTCCCAGGCGTCGCAGCCGTTGTCCCGACCGTCACACAGCTCGGGGGCCCCGGGGTAGACAGCGGCGTCGGTGTCGTCGCAGTCGTCGCCGAGCGCGCTCGTACCCGTCGGCGCGGTGCAGCCCGTCGCGGACGGCACCCCGTCGCCGTGGCCGTCGCCGTCGCCGTCTGTCGAGTAGGAGGCCATGTCGACCGCCTCCTCGTCGGCGACGCCGTCGCAGTCTTCGTCCTCGCCATCGCAGTGCTCATCGGCCAGGGGATGGACGGCCGCATTGGCATCATCGCAGTCTGTTGTGTCTGCCACCGCCCCTTCTGCGCAGGAGATCACGTCGGGGTCGCCGTAGCCGTCGCCGTCCGTATCAGCGTAGGTCGTGCAGGCCGAGTCCTCAGCGCCCGTGTCCCCGGACGTGGCGGTGTCGAGCACCCCCGAGTCGGGGATGGCGGCGGCCTTGTCCTTGCCGTCAAGGTCAGCGCAAGCGAGGAGGAGGAACAGCAGCATGTCCGACACCTACCCGGGCGGGGCGATCAAGGGAGGATCAGCTCCACCTCATCGGGCGTCGGCAGCCGGCACGACTCCTTCTTCCCGAACAGGCGGTAGCGCCACGCGGCGACGAGGTTGTAGAGCGGGTTCGTGAGCCAGGCGGGGAGGAAGAAGAAGGCGTAGCCGGCCTTCCACGGCCACGGCAGGTACCGCGCCGCCCGACAGACCCCCTTCATGCGGATGTAGACCACCCCCTCGTCCACGATGGCCATGGTGTCGATGTTCTCGGGGATCTCGGGGTGGACCTTCCGGAGCGCGGCGGCGGTCTCCCCTTGGAGGGCCGCGTACTTGAACAGCCGGTCCCGGTCGAGGCGGATCAGCAGGTCAACCGCACCGCTGCACATCGCGCAGACGCCGTCGAAGAGCACGATCCGGGGCGGGTTGGGCGCGGCGGCCGCTGGCGGAGGGGTAGCAGGGTCAAGCATGACGGCGACCGTCCACGAGGATGGAGAGCACCATGTCGGAGAGCACGTTCACCACCGACCTACCGCGGGCCAGCACCCAGTCCACCGTGAGGAGGAGCGGGAGGAGCTCGATCGGCAGCCCCACGGTGTTGAGCACGAGCGCCAGGGAGACGAAGCCCGCCTCGGGCACCCCCGCCACCCCCATCGCCGCCACCACGCAGGTGAGGCAGGCGAGCACCTGCTGGGAGGCCGTCATCTCGATGCCCAGGGCCTGGGCGACGAAGAGCACGGCCATGCCCTCGTAGAGGAGGATGCCGTCGTTGTTGAGGTTCGTGCCCACGCAGGCGCCGAGAGCCGAGGCCTCCTTCGACACCCCCAGACGGTCGAGGGCCTGGAGGGTCACCGGCAAGGTGGCGAGGCTGCTGTTCGTTCCGAGCGCCGTCACCATCGGCTCCCGCGCCGCCGCCCAGAAGCGCCGGAGGGAGATCCGCGCCCAGAGGCCCACCCAGAGCTGGTAGGTGACGAGCGCATGGAAGGCGAAGCCGAGGAGGCCCACCGCGACGTAGGCGGCGAGGCCCTTCAGGGGGGCGAAGCCATACTGCCCCACGGTCTTGCACACCACCCCGAAGACCGCGACGGGCACGAGCTTCACGGCCCAGCCGAGCACCACCTCCATGAGCTGCTGGAGCGTGCGCAGCGCGGCCTCGACCACGGCGTGGCCGCTTCCGCCCTCGGCGCGCTGCTGGTGCCGCACGGCGCGCAGGCCGAAGCCGGTGAGCAGGGCCATCAGCACCACCGGGATGACCGCGTTGTCCACGAAGGGGGCGACCACGCTCTGGGGCACATAGCTGGAGAAGGTCTGGAGCAGGTCCACCCGCTTGTCGGCCCAGGCGGTGAGGGCCGCAGGGTCAGCCGGGCCGATGACGATCGAGAGGTGACGCCCCGGCTCGAAGAGGTTCGAGGCGAGGAGGCCCACGCCCAGCGCCAAGGTGGCGTTCACCATCGCGAAGCCGAGCATGCGGAGCCCCGATCGGGCCGCCACCTGCGTCGAGACGACGGCGTTGACGATCGCGAAGAAGAGCAGCGGGGTGGCCACCGCCTTGATGAGCTGGATGACGAGCTTGCCGAGCTCCCCGAAGGGGGCCGCCGACTCGCCCAGCAGCGGGCCCACGACGAGGCCGAGCGCCATGGCCCCGAGGATGGCGAGGGTCATGCGGGAGCGCTTCGGGGCCGCTGGGGGAGCGTCGGACATCGACCCTGGTACTTCGGATCGCCGCCCCGGTCGACCACCGGCAAGAGCGAGCTTCGCCGCGGAGCCCCGGCCCTCGGGCGAGCCGGCGGTTTACGCGCCCCGCATGTCGATCCCGATGACCCGACGGCCGCGAAGGACCCTCAGGGCCGCCGCAGGGCGACGTGGTCATCGACGGTCGCGACGACCACCCACCCTGCGGCCTCCGCGCGGAGGACGAGCGGGTCGTCTGCACGATCGACGAGGAGGTCCACCGCGTCGAGGGAGATGGGCCAGGGCCGCTCCCAGCCGCGGGGGCGCTCCGCCTCGGGGAGCTCGAGCTGCGCCACGTTCCAGAGCACCTCCCGTTGCCCGAAGAGGTGGATGGTGTCGTAGTCGGCGGCGACACGGTCCTCGGGGCGGGCAAGGTCGCCCAAGGCCCGCAGCGCGCCGTGGCCCTCCCGCAGGCCCACCCAGGGGAAGGAGAGCGCGTTCAAGAGGAGGAGGGCCGGCCCGCCCCAACGGCCCAAGCGGCCGGCGCCAGCGATCGAGCTCGCCAGCAAGAAGGGGAGCCAGAAGGCGGTGTAGTGGGCGGAGGGGCCCACGAGGGGCTCCCACTCCTTGGGGGAGACCGCGAGGGCGAGGCCCATCGGCAGGCCCGCGAGGAGGGCGGCGGGGTCGAGCAGGGCGAGGAGGCCCCCCGAGCGCAGCAGGCGGAGCGCGTAGCCAAGTCGGGCCTCGGCGATCTCGGGCGCCAGGGGCGGGCGCTCGGCCAGGGGGCTGCGGGGGTCGAAGTGGTAGAACATCTCCGGCTTCAGCGCGGTCCAGGCGGCGAAGGTGAGGATCGAGAAGCCCAGCAGGAGCGCGCCCTCCCGCAGCCGCAGCCGCGCCCGCCAGCCGGGCGCCCCCCCCACGGGTTCGCCCCAGGGGATCACGAGCAGGGCGCCCCCGGCCAGCATCCCGAGGTAGGCCGCCTCCTGCCGGCCGAGGTGGGCGACGCAGGCCCAGGCGAACATCGCCCCCGCCCGCCGCTCCCGCGCCGCTGTGAGCGCGCCCAGGATCCCGGGGATGAAGAGGCTGCTCGCCCGAAAGTCACAGGTGGCCGCGGCCTGGAAGGGGCCGAAGGCGAGGGCGGCCGCGGCGGCGAAGAGGCCGAGGCGCCGCCCGCCCACCTGCTCTCCCAGCCGGAAGGCGGGCCAGAGGGCGAGGCAAGCGAAGGCAGCCTGCGCGACGAGCAGCACCTCCTGACGGGGGAGGAGGGCGTAGATCGGCACCAGCACGAACAAGACGAGGTGCGTGTGCACCATCTCGAACATGCCCTCGGGCTCGAGGAGGAGGGGCGAGGCCCAGGGGCCCCCGCTCGCCGCCCGGTGGACGATCTGCGTGAAGAAGGCGAGGTCCTGCCCCCAGTTCGGAGCCATCTCCCAGGCGTTCCGACAGTTCACATAGCCGAGCCCGGCGGTGCCCAGGAGGACACAGCCGAGCGGCAGGGCGAGGGGGGCGCGATCGGCCATCGCCGCAGCCTACCGCGGACGGATGTGCGATGAGCCCACCGCCGACGCGGGCCCAGCGCCGCGCGACCGAATAGCCACCCGTCCCCCTCCCGCATCGGAGCCCGCATGGACCTCATCGCCTCCCTCTCCTCTCAGCTCGGCGTCAACGGCGCCGCCGCACAGGGCATCGCCGGCTCCGTCCTCGGGCTCGTCAAGGGCGAGGTCGCCGAGCGCTTCGGGGAAGAGGCCGCCGGCAAGCTCGACAGCGCCGTTCCCGAGCTCGCCGGTTGGCAGAAGCAGGCCGCGAAGGCCGAGGCCCCCCAGGAGGGCGAGGGCGGCGGCCTCTTCGGCGCGGCGATGGGCGCGATCGGCGGCGGCGGGATGGGCGGCCTGCTCGGCGCGGCGGCCGGCGCCCTCGGCGGTGAGCAGGCCCGGGACATCGCCGGCGTGGTCACCGTGCTCGGCCGCTTCGGCGTCGACGCGGGCAAGGCCGGCCTCGTGGCCCCCCTGATCCTCGACTTCCTCAAGAAGCGCGTCGACCCCGCGCTCCTCTCCAAGATCCTCGCCGCCGCCCCGCTTCTCGCGAGCATCGCCGGCGGCAAGGGCGCGGCGCCCACCGCCCAGGCCGCACAGGCTGAAGAGCCCGAGGGCACCTCCGCCGGCGCGCTCCTGGGCGGGCTCGGCAAGCTCTTCGGCTGAGCGCAGCCCAAGGCCGCCGGAATCCGGAGGCTCGCCCATCAAAAATCCGCCTGAGAAGCCGATGTAAGCCTCTCGGGCGGCGCCGGGTTATGGGGCGCGTCCTTCCCCGGACTCCGACATGGACACCCCCATCCCCGACGACCCCACCCACGGGGGCGTCGCCCGCACGCTGATCAACATCGACATCGAGCAGGAGATGCGGTCTTCGTATCTCGACTATTCGATGTCGGTCATCATCGGTCGCGCGCTCCCCGATGTCCGAGACGGCCTGAAGCCCGTCCACCGCCGCATCCTGTACGCGATGTACCGCGAGGGCCACCTCGCCTCTCGCCGCTACTCGAAGTGCGCCGGCGTCGTGGGCGAGGTGCTCAAGAAGTACCACCCCCACGGTGACTCCGCGGTCTACGACGCCCTCGTGCGCCTCGCCCAGCCCTGGAACATGCGCTACCCGCTCGTGGACGGCCAGGGCAACTTCGGCAGCGTCGACGGCGACCCCGCCGCCGCCTACCGCTACACCGAGTGCCGCATGACGCGGCTCGCCGAGGAGCTGCTGAACGAGATCGACCAGGACACGGTCGACTTCGCGCCCAACTTTGACGGCGCCACCGAAGAGCCGGTCGTGATGCCGGCCGCCTTCCCGAACCTGCTCGTCAACGGCTCCGACGGCATCGCCGTGGGTATGGCCACCAAGATCCCGCCGCATAATATCGGCGAGATCATCGACGCCGTGATCGCGCTCTCCCACAACCCGGAGATCACGGTCTCCGAGCTCATGCGCATCGTGCCCGGGCCCGACTTCCCCACGGCCGGCACCATCTACGGCCGCACCGGGGTGCGCGAGGCCTACGAGACGGGCCGCGGGCGCGTCGTCGTGCGCGGCGCCACCCACTACGAAGAGACCGACAGCAGCCGCGACGTCATCGTCATCGACGAGCTCCCCTACCAGACGAACAAGGCCCGCCTCCTCGAGGAGATCGCCGGCCTCGTCAAGGAGAAGCGCATCGAGGGCATCAGCGCTCTGCGCGACGAATCCGACCGCCAGGGCATGCGCGTCGTGGTCGAACTGAAGCGCGACGCCACGAAGGAGGTCATCCTCAACCAGCTCTTCAAGCATACGCAGCTCCAAGGCACCTTCGGGGTGATCCTCCTAGCCATCGTGAACAATCGCCCGGAGGTGCTGACGCTGAAGGAGATGCTCTCGCACTACCTCCAGCACCGCCGCGACGTCACGGTGCGGCGCCTGCGCTACGAGCTCCGAAAGGCCAAGGACCGGCTCCACATCTTGGAGGGCCTGCTCCGCGCGCTCGATCACCTCGACGAGGTCATCCGCCTCATCCGCGCCAGCGCCACCCCCGAGGAGGCCCGTGAGGGCCTCGTCTCCACCTTTGACTTCTCGGTCATCCAGGCCCAGGCCATCCTCGACATGCGGCTCCAGCGCCTCACCGGCCTCGAGCGCGACAAGATCCAGGAGGAGTTCAACGGCCTGCTCGCCCGCGTCACCGAGCTCGAGAGCATCCTGGCCTCCGAAGAGAAGCTCATGGAGCTCATCCGCACCGAGCTCCTCACGCTCCGCGCCAAGTACGCCGACCCGCGCCGCACCCGCTTCATCGAGGCCTCGGGCGACATCGCGATCCACGACCTCATCGCCGCCGAAGAGCAGGTGATCACGCTGTCGGTGAACGGCTACATCAAGCGCACCAGCCACTCCGAGTACCAGGAGCAGCGCCGGGGCGGCTTCGGCAAGCGCGGGATGCGCACCCGCAACGAGGACTCCGTCCGCGAGCTCTTCCTCGCCAACACCCACAGCGTGCTGCTCGTCTTCACCACGCACGGGCAGGTCTTCAAGGTGCCGGTCTACCAGCTCCCCGAGGCGGCGCGGGACGCGCGGGGCACGCCCATCGTCAACCTCGTGCAGCTTGAGCCCGAGGACAACATCGCCGCGGTCATCAGCATCGACGACTTCGACACCGAGCTCGACCTCCTCTTCTGCTCGAAGAAGGGCCTCGTCAAGCGCACCAAGCTCGAGGAGTTCAAGAACCTGCGCGCCCAGGGCCTCCGGGCTTATGACTGCGCCGAGGGCGACGAGCTCCTCACCGTCGAGAAGTGCCGCACCGAGCAGCACACCCTCATCATCACCCGCCAGGGCATGAGTATCCGCTTCCCGGGCAAGGGCGAAGACGGCGCGCTGCAGGTCCGCCACATGGGCCGCGTGGCCCGCGGCGTGAAGGGCATCACCCTCGAGGAGGGGGACGAGATCGTCGACCTGATCGTGCTCGAGGCGGACGCCGACTGGCGCCTGCTGACGATCACCGAGGGGGGCTATGGCAAACGCACTCCCATCGCGAAGTACCGCATCCAGAAGCGTGGCGGTCGAGGGGTGATCGCGATCCAGACCGACGAGCATCGCGGCCTCGTCGCCGGGACCGTACCGGTGCGCGAGGGCGACAAGATCATGATCATCACCAACACCGGGAGGGTGATCAAGTGCAGCGCCGACTCCGTGCGGGAGGCGGGTCGCATCACGAAGGGCGTGCGGATCATGCGCATCGAGGAGAACGAGCGGGTCATGAGCGTGGCGCGGGTGGTCGATCCCGACGACGCGGACGGCATTGAGGAGCTTGTACCCGAACCGCTCGAGGAGGCGGACGAGGGTGAGGACCTGGAGGGGGCCGCCGAAGACGCCGAAGAGGCAGAAAGCGGCGAGGAGTAGATCTCCCGCCTGGGGTTTTCTGTTAGGCTGATCGTATGAGGTCAAACGACCTCACCTCGACCCGCCTCGTGCGACCCTCCCAGGACGGAACCCGGCATGATCGACTGGAAGAAGCTCAGCCCGCACCTGACCCTTGAAGTCCGGTACCTCGGGAGGGGCGTGGTCGGGGTGATGGGCGCGGGGCTGTTGATCGGCGGCTGGTGGCACAGCCCCTGGTCTCCCCACGCGCTCCAGGCCCCCGCCGAGCTCGCCGCGGCGGGTGATCCGGAGGGGGCGGTCGAGGCCTACACCGCCCTCGCCGAAGGTTGGGCCACCCGCTCCACCCGCACCGAGGCGATCTGGCGGGCGTCCGAGGTGGCCGCCGTCGAGCTCGACGCCCCCAACCGCGCCCTCGAGCTCCTCCAGACCTACCTCTCCCTCGAGCCCAGCCCCGCCGAGGCCGCAGCGGCCTGGGAGCGGCTCGGCGGGCTCTACGCCCAGCGCCTGGGCGACCCCGCCCGCGCCGCCGAGGCCTGGGAGACCGCCGCGGGCCTCGAGCCGGAGAGCCCCCGCGCCGCGCGCTGGCTCCTCGACGCTGGCCTCGCCCGGGTGGAGCTCGGTGACACGGAGGCCGCCGACCGCGACCTCCGCGCTGCCACCGCCGACGCCTCCCTGGCCACCGACGCCTGGCTGGCGCTCGGCCGCCTCGACCTCGGCGCGGACCCCGCCACCGCCTACGAGTCCTACGACCGCGCCCTCCAGAGCGCCGGCCGGGACGAGGCCACCGCCTCCCTCGCCCGCCTCGGCATGGCCACCGCCCTCGAGCGCCTGGACGGCCCCGACGCCGCCCTCGCCGTGGTCGACAACGCCATCAACGAAGGGGACGGGGACGCCGCCCTCGAGCGTCGCCGCAGCCGGCTGATGCAGCGCCGCTGAGCCCGCCGGCGGAGCGGAGCGCGGCGGCCCGGGATACGATGCCCGCACTGGAGGCATCGTGATCATCTGGCTCTTCGTCGCCTGCGTGACGGGCCGCACCGTAGAAGACGGCAAGCCGGACGACACCGCCGACAGCTCCGGCACCGACGGCGCGGACGGTGGGGGCGACACCGGCACCCGCCCGCACGACCCCCTGGAGGACATCGACCCCTCCACCCTCCCCGCCGGCGCGAGCCCCTGCCGGCCCCCCGTCCTCGGGCGGGTGACCTACGTGGTCGACGGCGACACCGCCTACATCACCACCGACGAGGGGGAGGAGGACGTCCGCTTCATCGGCGTCGACACGCCGGAGATCGCCCACGAGGGCAACCCGGCCGACTGTTACGGCGACGAGGCCGCCGACTTCACCCGCTCCGCGCTCGAGGGAAAGACCGTCTGGCTCACGTTTGATGGTGAGTGTAGGGACTACTACGACCGCACCCTCGCCTACATCCACACTGGCGACGGCGACGGCGACTTCTACGAGCGCGAGCTCCTGCAGGGCGGCTGGGCCTCCACGCTGGCCATCGAGCCGAACACGAGCTTTGAGGATCTCTTCAACGAGGACGAGCGCGACGCACGCGACGCGGGTCAGGGCCTCTGGAGCGCCTGTGACTGAGGCGCCCGCGCGCCTCTCTCCCCGTTCGTCCCTCTCCCGGACCGAAGGTCCCGCCGCAGCGCCGTAGCCGACGCGGCGGTGATCTCCGCGCACCCGCCGACGGCCTCGTCACCGCCCGCAGGCTGCCCCAGATCAGGCGACAACCACACCCTCGCCGAGACGGGGGGCGCCGTGGGCTATGCCAATGGTTCACCCCCCGGCTCAACGAGGCTCCGCAAGGTCCACGAGGACATCCCCCTCCACGGCGCTCCTGCTCCTCGGCTGTCAGATCGGGCCCCTCCACTACCCCGACGCCGGCGCGGGCCTCACCGCCGACGACACCAGCGGAACGGACGGCACCGACGGCACCGACGGCACCGACGGCACCGACAGCGGCTCCACCGCCCCCACCGAGCAGGTGGCGCTCAACCCCGGTGACCCGGCCCCCTACTGCATCGCCAGCGCCAGCGTCGAGCTGGAGACCTACACCCTCGTGAATTCGACTGGCGGCACCGTGGTGCTGCTCACGGTGGACACCGCCTGCATGGAGGCCTGGGCGATGGACCTCGGCCCCGGGGCGACCTCGGCCGCGGAGGGCCTGCTCGGACAGGGCTTCATCGTCCGCGACAGCCTCAGCCTGGAGCCGCTCCTCGGCTTTCGGCTGGGGGACGACAACCCCACCCTCCCGGTGGTGCCATGACGACCGCTCGGTCACCCGCCCCCTCGGTCTTCGCCCTGACCGTCCCGCTGCTGGCGGGCTGCGTCGCCTTCAAGCCGATGCCCCCCGACCAGTACTGTCAGGAGGTGGGCTACGCCATCGCCGCGGTCACCGAGGTCTGCACCGGCGACACCGACCTCGCCAACGACCGCCACGACGCCTTCGTCGATCAGTACGCCTGCATCGAGCACGAGGTGGACGAGGGGGGTGCCGTGGCCCCCGAAGACCTCTTCGACTGCGCCTTCCGCATCCAGGAGCTGCCCTGCGACCTCGTCGAGTCCTACGGAGACGACATCTCGGCCTATGTGTCGGTCTCTCCGGGCTGCGCCCTCGTGGTCGAGCCGAAGGCGGGAGGTTGAACATGTCCCTCGCCCGCTTCTCCCTCTCCTCCTTCTCCCTCTCTATCTGGCTCACCCTGTCCTCCGGCGCTGCCTGGGCCCAGCAGACCTCCACCTTCAGCCCCGAGGGCACCGACTGCGGCCTCCCCTCCGCCATCATGGGCACCTCGGGCCTCCGGAACGCCGCCGAGGCCATCCAGACCAACGCCAACACCTACTCGGCGGCGGCCTTCGCGGCCCGGCACCTGATGCGCCCGCCCGAGGACGGCGGCTTCGTCGTCTATGACATCAACGTCACCTACGCGGCGGCGCGGGTTCCCGTCTGGCAGCCGGCCTCGCTCGACCGGCCCGACGACTGCTTCGCAGAGAACCGCGTCGCGATGCGCCCGCTCGACCTCCAAGCAGCCAACTTCGGCTTCACCTGGCGCAAGGGTAACTTTGGCTTCATCTACGCCGGCAGCGCCACGTACGGCGGCGTGGTGGGCGGAGACCAGTTCACGCGGCACTTCCTCACCGGCTTCGTGGGCCTCACCTACATGCTCGCCTTCTCCGCCGCCGCGGCCCCCCTTGACCTCGTCGTGCCAGGGCCCACGCAATTCAACGGCGCCTCCGCCGGCCTCGGCCTCGACTGGCTGGCGGGGGCCACCTGGAACGGCCGCGGCGCCCACGCGGCGGCCGCCTATATGGGCTCTCGCGGCGGTTACGCGAGCGTCGCCGAAGACCGCTTCGGCTTCTATGCCTTCGGCGCGCGCACCACCTACACCGGAAACCTCCTCCAGGTGGGCGTCGATCGGGCGCAGCTCGGCTTCCTCGGCGACCAGGCCGCAGACCTCATCGGCCTCTCCAGCGTGGCCTATCAAGACCTCCCCTTCACCGGCGCCGGCCTCTCCGCCACCCCCGCCGAGGCCGAAGAGGACCCCAGCCTCGCCGAGTCCCTGGCCCGCCTGCGCGCCGGGCAGCTCCAGCAGCGGAGCCTGTTTCGGGTAGCCGACCTCATGGCCCGCTACCGCTTCGAACCCCAGGCCGCGGTGTCGGACCTCACGCTCGGCCTGCACACCCCTGACTTCCACAGCCCCCGCACCGGCGAGGTCGAAGACCGAGTGGGCGCGCTGGTCCAGGGGGGCTTCGTGAGCCCGCCGGCCTCCTGGTCGCAGGGGAACGGCCCCGGCCGCCTCCCCTCGGGGCGCCTCGAGCTGGCTGCCCAGGGTGAGGGGCGGAGCGCCCCCTTCGAGGCCCGGGTCGCGCTGCTCTACAATGACCCGGACCAGCTCCAGCTCTATCCTTTCGCCCGAAACGCCGTGTCCTGGCAGGCCCTCATCAAGGGAGGCTTCTGATGCGCCTCGCCCACGATCCGCATCGGAGCGCGCTCCCCCTCGGCCTGCTCCTGGCCCTCCCCCTCCCCCTCCTCCCCGGCTGCATCAGCCGCTCGGAGCTCGGCGGATACTTCTCGATCGTCCGCCAGTCGGTCGAGATGGACGGCGAGGAGGCGGTCGAGGTCGAGGACTCCGGCTTCATCGAGTTTCGGGAAGAGGGCACCACCGGGCCGGGCGGCTCGGTCTATGTGATCAGCCGCATCTGGAGCGTCAACGAGCGCGCCTTCATCACGCTCACCGACGCCCCCCTCCAATACGGCGGCGGCCCCGTCGACCTCGACGAGGGCACCCAGGTGGTGGGGCTCGCGTACGGCGGCGGAGAGACGGCGCTCAACTTCACCGTCGAGGAGCAGGACGACGGGACGTTCCAGCTCGAGGCCATCGGCGTCGACTGGGGCGTCGGGGTGCTCGGCACCATCCGGCTGGACCTCGACCAGGGATAGCCCTTCGGCCCTGCCGCCCTATTTGGTCTTCGGCTATTTGGTCTTCGGCGCCGTATAGGCCGCGGCGGGGTTGACCGCCTCGGCGTAGGGGCTGCCCCAAGACAGGGCGAAGTGCTGCTCGAGGGCCTGGGCGAAGGGCGCGCCGTCGACGAAGAGGCTCACGTTCCGGCTGCCGTGGAAGTAGTCCCGGCTGGCGTTGCTCGTGCCCAACCAGGCGCGGGCCCCGTCGGCGACGAGGTACTTGCTGTGCATCACCCGGGAGAAGTCGACGAAGCCCCCCGACCAGACCGGGATGACCATGAACTTCACGTCGATGTTCTTCATCACTTCGAGGCTCTGGAGGGCCTCGGGGTACTTCTTCGACCAGTCGGCGACGAGCAGCTCCACCTTTACGCCTCGGTTGGCGGCCCGGCGGAGCGAGCGGTCGAGCGCGTCCCAATAGACCTTGTCGTAGCCGCTCGTGGAGTAGGTGAGGAATTCGAGCTTCACGCTCGTCTTGGCGCCGTCGATGATCGCGAGCAGGGGCGGGAGATCCCAGGGCACGCTGGCCGGCAAGAGCTCCCCGGGGCTGGCGGCGAGGGCGACGGTGACGGGCTGGCCGTTGAAGGTGGCGGCCGCCATGGGGAGCGGGTCCGCCGCGGCGCCGTCGTCGACCGGGGTGAGGGCGGGGGGCGCCTCCCCGCCGGCGACGCGCCAGTCGAGCTCGAAGACACGGGACAGGGCCGAGACGGCGCCAGGCTCCGTGAAGCGCAGCCCCAGCTCGCCGATGTGGGTGAGCGAGCGCCAGTCCATGTTCTGGCTGCCCACCCAGCCCTCCACCCCGTCGACCACGAAGTACTTGGCGTGCAGCACGCCACCCGTGAGCGGGTTCATGTCGTATCGGCGGAGCTCAACGCCGGTGCTCTTGCCGAGCAGGTCGAGCTGTTCGGGGTAGGTCTTGGCGAATTTCGCGTCGGCGAGCACCCTCACCTTCACGCCGCGCTTGCCAGCCGCCTGGAGGGCCTGCACCACGGGCTCCATCCGTGAGCCCGGGGTGGCGGTGATGTAGAACTCGGCCACGTCCACGCTCACCTTGGCGCGGCCGATCATCTCCAGCCAGATCACCTGCGCGTCCCGCACCGCGGGGTCGTCGAGGCTGGTCTCGACCGGGAAGCTCTCTCCGAGCTCGACCAGCGGACCGGCCGGCGGGGGCGGCGGGGCCTTCTTGGCCGCGTGGGCCGGCGAAGACAGCGACAGGGGCAGCGCCAGCAAGACAAAGAGACCGAGGCGCGCGGAGAGGCAGGCGAAGGGCGGGTGCGACATCGCGGCAGCATAGCGCAGGCGGCCGGCCCCTCCGAGGGGAGGCCACGCGGGGGTCGCCCGATCCGAGCCTGGATCCACCTCGACGGAGCGCGAAGAAGTGGCGCCTCGGGCCTTGTGCCCTTGACATGGCAAGAGTATATCTCGGAACCATGTCAACCAACTCCGCCCTCGCCGCCGCGCCCGTCCTGTCCACTCCCGCGCCCGAGCGGCAGGGGGTCTCGCTGCCGGCGCCCGTGGGCCGGCTCGCGCCGCCCTCGACGCCTGCGCGGCCCTTCCTCAAGTGGGTCGGCGGGAAGCGGCGCCTCGTCGAGGAGATCCTCCGCCACGTGCCGGGCGGCTTTCGGGCCTACCACGAGCCCTTCCTCGGCGGCGGGGCGCTCTTCTTCGGCATCGCCGCCGGGATGCCCCCCGAGGCCGGCGCCACGCTGCCCTGGGCCACGCTGACCGACATGAATCCGCGCCTGATCCGCACCTGGCGGGCCATCCGCGATGATGTGCAGGCCGTGATCGACCGCCTCCGCGAGCACAGCCTCGCCCACTCGGTCGAGCACTTCAACGACATGCGCGGCTGGTCGGTCGATGAGGTCGAAGACGACGCCGACGTCGCCGCCTGGATGATCTACCTCAACAAGACCGCATACAATGGGCTCTATCGCGTAAACTCCAAGGGGCGCTTCAACACGCCCTGGGGCAAGTACGAGAACCCGAACATCTGCGACGAGGAGAACCTGCGCGCCTGCGCCCGCGTGCTGATGGGCGTCGACATCGAGCACAGCCCCTTCGAGCGCGTGCTCGACCGCGCGGAGGCCGGCGACTTCGTCTACCTCGATCCCCCCTACGTCCCCGTCTCCGAGACGGCCTCCTTCACCGCCTACACCCGCGAGGGCTTCGGCCCCGCCGATCAGGCCCGCGTGCGCGACGTCGCCCTCACGCTCAAGGCCCGCGGTGTCACGGTGGTGGTGAGCAACAGCGACACCGGCACCACCCGCGCCCTCTACGGCCCGGAGTTCAAGCACCGGGTGGTGCTGATGCCGCGCGCCATCAACTCCGCCGCGGGCGGGCGCGGGGCGGTGCCGGAGCTGCTCGTCTGGTGAGGCCCGCAGGGTGATAGCCTCCGGCACCCGTGAGGCCCCCGATGTCCCAGCCCGTCCCGACCGACGTCCTCTGCGCTGCCGCCCGCGCCGGCTTCGCCCGCTTGACCGTCGCCCCCGCCGTGCAGGACGCCGCGCTGGAGAACCTCGAGCGCTGGCTGAGCGAGCCCGCCTTCGCGAGCTACCGCGCCCAGATCCAGGCCCTCATCCAGGCCGAGCGCTGGGCCACGCTGGTCGACAGCTTCTATCAGGTGCTGCCCTTCGGCACCGCAGGCCGGCGCGGCACGGTCGGGGTGGGGCCGAACCGCTTCAACCCCTGGACGCTCGGCGCCTCCGTTCAGGGCCACGCGGCCTTCCTCCGCCACACCCGCGGGCCGGGGCCGCTCACCGTGGTGCTCGCCAATGACGTGCGTCGCTTCGAAGACCTGCGCGGGCAGCTCATCCCCGGGGTCGCCTCCCCCGTGATGGGCCTCTCGTCGAGAGACTTCGCCGAGATCGCGGCCGAGGTCTACGCGGCGGCCGACATCAGCGTCTATCTGCCGGCCGACAACCAGCCGATGAGCACGCCCGAACTCTCCTTCGCCATCCGCCTCCTCGGGGCCGACGGCGGGCTCAACCTCAGCGCCTCGCACAACCCGCCCGACGACAACGGCGGCAAGTTCTACAACGTGAAGGGAGGGCAAGAGGTGCCCCCCCGCGACGAACAGATGGCGCGCGAGGTGGAGGCGGTCACCTGGGTCGACCGGATGCCGCTCGACCGCGCCCGCGCCGCGGGGATGGTGCGTGAGATCGGCCCCGAGGTGCACGAGGCCTACATCCAGGCGAACCTCGCCCTCGGCCGCTCCTCGGCGCGCGACGCCCGGGTGGTGTTCACGGCGCTGCACGGCACCGGCCGCCGCACGGTCTATGCCCTCCTCCAGCGGGCCGGCTTTGACATCACCCTCGAGCCCACCCAGGCGGAGTACGACGGCGCCTTCACGAACGTCCCCTTTCGGGTGCCGAACCCCGAGGTGCCGCGCAGCATGGCCGCCGCGGTGGCGCAGGCCGAGCACATCGGCGCCGACATCGTCCTCGCCTGTGACCCCGACGCCGACCGCCTCGGCCTGATGGTCCGCGAGCAGCTCCCAGACCCCGGCTCCTCCGATCCGGCCCCCTGGCGCTTCATCAGCGGCAACGAGATCGCCGCCCTCATCGCGTTCTACGCCCTCTCCCACCGCAAGGGTGACGGCCGGGCCATCGTGTTCAAGACAGAGGTCACGAGTGACCTCGTCGCCCGCGTCGCCCGCCGACAGGGCGCACGGGTGGTGGGCGACCTGCTGGTCGGCTTCAAGTATATCGGCGACGCCATCGATCAGCTCGACCGCCTCGGCCGCTTCGGCGAGGTCCAGGGCACCGTGGCCGACTTCGTCCTGGGGGCCGAGGAGTCGCACGGGGTGCTGGTGACGGCCGAGGTCCGCGACAAGGACGCCGCCGGGGGCGCCCTGCTCCTCGCCGAGCTCGCCAGCCTCGAGAAGCAGCGCGGCCGCACGCTCGTCCACACCCTCGAGGACCTCTGGCGCAGCGTCGGCTACGTCCGAAACGAGCTCGTCAGCACCGTGATGCGCGGGGCCGAGGGCCGCGCGGCCATTCAGGACATCCAGTCGGCCCTCCGCGCGCGGCCCTTCCACACGATTGGCAACCGAAAGGTCACCGCCTTCTTTGACCGACAGGATCCGGCGGGCCCCTTCGGCCCCATCCTGTCGGAGACCGACCGCGGCAGCCGCGACGTGCTCGTGTGGCAGCTCGGGACCAACGCCCGGGTGATCCTCCGCCCGAGCGGCACCGAGCCCAAGAACAAGATCTACGTCGAGGTCGCGAGCCCGCCCCTGGCCGAGGGCGCCTCCCTCTCCGCCGAGCAGCGGCGGATGGACCGCGAGGTGCGTGACCTCGCCGAGGACTTCACCCTCCAGATGCTCGCCCTCGTCGGCGTCACGCTGCCCCCCTGGGCGCTCCGGGTCTCCGACCTCGTGGCCGTCGAGCACAAGGTCCACTTCGCCGATGTCGTGATCCCCGGCGTCGCCGAGGGCCTCCAGGCCGGCCTCCCCGACGCCGAGCTCGGCCGCTGGATCGACAACGCCATCGCCCCCTACGGCAAAGACGCCCGCGGCCTCGTCGGCGAGGCGGCCCGCGCCTGGGCGGCGCTCGAAGGTCCGGTCTGGGCGGCCACGGTGGCCCGCCTCTTCCCGCAATAGGCCCCCCGATCGTGGCAAGATGGGCGGATGAACTCCACCTCCCGCCCCGCGCTCCTCCGCCCCGCGCTCCTCCGCCCCGCGCTCCTCCGCCCCGCGCTCCTCCGCCTCTCCCGCAGCCTCGGCCTCGGCCTCGGCCTGTCGGTCCTCCTGCTGTCCTGCGCAGGCGGTGACAAGGGCGCCGAGGGGGAGGGTGGGACAGACACCTCGCTCGCGGACCTGGACGGCGATGGCTTCCCCGCCGGGGAGGACTGCAACGACGCCGACGCCTCGACCAACCCCGGCGGGGTGGAGATCTGCGACGGCGTAGACAATGACTGCGACAACGCGGTCGACGAAGACGTCACCACCACCTGGTACGCCGACACCGACGACGACGGCTTCGGCGACGCCGAGGCCTCCCTCGAGGCCTGCTCGGGGGACGAGGGGCTCGTCACCAACGACGCCGACTGCGACGACCAGGACGAGCAGGTCTATCCCGGCGGCTTCGAGCTCTGTGACGACAAAGACAACGACTGCGACGAAGAGATCGACGAGGGCATCGGCGACCTCGTCTACGCCGACGCCGACGCCGACGGATACGGGGACCCGGCCACCGCCACCCTCGCCTGTGACCTCCCGCCGGGCACCGTCACCAACGGCCTCGACTGCGACGACAGCACCGCCCTGGCCGCCCCGGGGCTCCTCGAGGTCTGCGACGAGATCGACAACGACTGCGACGACCTCGTCGACGAGGACGTGGGGCTCGTCTGGTACGAGGACCGCGACGGGGACGACTATGGCCTCTCCAGCGCCACCACCGAGGCCTGCGCCGAGCCCGAGGGCTACACCGCCGAGCCCGGCGACTGCGACGACGAGGACGCCGCCTATCACCCTGGCGCTCCGGAGACGGACTGCTCCGACCCGAATGACTACAACTGTGACGGCTCTGTGGGCTACGCAGACGTCGACGGCGATGGCTGGGCCGCCTGTGAGGAGTGTGATGACAAGGACGCACTCATCCGGCCCGACGCCACCGAGGTCTGTGACGAGCAGGACAACGACTGCGACACCCTGACCGACGACGCCGATCCCGACCTCGACCTCTCCTCGGCCACCACCTGGTACGCGGACACCGACGGCGACGGATACGGTGACATCGACAGCCCCGTCGTCTCCTGCGAGCCCGGGGCCGCGGAGGTGGCCGACAACACCGACTGCGACGACCTCGACGCCACGACCAGCCCGGGCGCGCCCGAGCTCTGCGATGGTGAGGACGACGACTGTGACGGCCTCATCGACGACGACGACCCCGACGTCGACACGAGCACCGGCGCCGCCTGGCACCGCGACGCCGACGGTGACGGATACGGCGACCCTGGCGTCGTCCGCTGGGCCTGCGCGCAGCCCACCGGCTACGTCTCCGACCGGACCGACTGTGACGACACGAGCGCCCTCGTCTCTCCCCTTGACCCCGAGGTCTGTGACGGGGTGGACAACGACTGCGACGGGCTCGTCGACGACGCCGATCCCTCGGTCGACACGAGCACCGGCGCCCTCTACGCCGACGACGACGACGCCGACGGGTATGGCGACCCCGACGACACCACCTGGGCCTGCAGCGCCCCCGCCGGCACCACGACCGACCAGACCGACTGCGACGACGCCGACCCCGACATCTCCCCCGCCGGGACAGAGATCTGCGACGGCGTCGACGACGACTGCGACGAGCTCATCGACGACGCCGACCCCTCCCTCGACCTCACCACCGCGCTCATGAGCTACGCCGACACCGACGGCGATGGCTTTGGGGACCCCGGCGACGCCCTCCTGAGCTGCGACCTGCCCGCCGGCTCCCTCTACGACGACTCCGACTGCGACGACACCGACGCCGACGTCTCGCCCTCCGCCACGGAGATCTGCGACACCATCGACAACGACTGCGACACCCTGATCGACGACGCCGACAGCTCCGTCGATCTCGGCACCGGCACCACTTGGTACGAGGACGGTGACGGCGACGGGTACGGTGACGCCAGTCTCAGCACCCTGGCCTGCGACGCCCCCGCCAGCGCGGTCACCACCGCCACCGACTGCGATGACGGTGACGCAGACGTCCACCCGGGCGCGGCGGAGGTCTGGGACTGCCTCGACCAGGACTGCGACGGCTTCGAGCTCCCCGTCGGCGACGGGCGAGACGGCGCCTACACGGCCTCCGGCGCCGCCCTGTCCTACACGGGCACCACCCTGTCGGCCTCCGCGAGCGCCGGCGCCACGAGCCTGTCGGTCACGAGCAGCAGCGGCTGGGCCACCGGCGACCTCGCGCTCGTTTATGCGGCCTATGGCGCGAGCGCTGGGGCCTGGGAGGTCGTCACCGTGGACGGGGTAGCCACCGGGAGCCTCTCCCTGTCGGCTAGCCTGGCGAACACGTACAGCGCCAGCGATACGAATTGGGTCGTCCGTGTCCCCCAGTACAGCGCCGTGTCGGTGCCCAGCGGACAGACCCTGAGCGCGCCCGACTGGGCGGGGGCCTCCAGCGTGGGCGGCGGGCTCGTCACCTTCGTGGCGCAGAGCCTCAGCGTGGCGGGCACCATCCAGAGCGCGGGACAGGGCTATCGGGGCGGGAGCCGCACCTACTCGGCGACCCAGACCGGCGAGCAGGGTGAGACCTACACCGGGAGCCAGAGCCGGAGCACGGGCGCCAACAGCACCGGCGGCGGCGGCGGATACTCACCCTCCCTCACCCACGCCGACGGCGGCGGCGGCGGCTACCTGAGCGCCGGCTCCATCGGCGGCACCATCTCGGGCTGGGGCAACACCGCTGGCGCGGGCGGGGGCACCGCGGGCTCCGCCGCGCTCACCACCCTCTTCATGGGCGGCGGCGGCGGCGCGGGCGGCCTCGACGCAGACCCCGGCGGCGGCTCTTACGGCGGGGCCGGCGGCGACGGGGGCGGCGTGGTGCTCATCTCCGCGGCCAGCCTCTCGCTCAGCGGCAGCATCACGGTCTCTGGCGCGAGCGGCGAGTCCGGGTACTACACCGGCGGAGCCAGCCCAGGGGGCGGCGGCGGCGGCGCCGGCGGGAGCCTCTGGCTGGGGGCCGCGACCCTGAGCGCGGCCACCGGCAGCCTGCTCGCCGGCGGCGGCGCGGGGGGCACGGGCTCCGAGGCCGGCGGCTCCACCACCACCGCCGGCAGCGGCGGCGTGGGCGCCATCCGGGTGTTGCTGCCGAGCACGGTCAGCGCCAGCCCGACGGCCTACAGCACCTGCCCCTGAGCCCGCGCGCCGGCGCCTCGGCGACCCTGGTCGCCGCGCCGGCCCGTCAGCCCCCCGCGCCCAGCGGCAGGTGCGCCGAGACCAGGGCGGAGGCCTGCTCCCCCTGGCGGGCGCAGTCCTTCACGCCGATGCCGTCGGTGTGGTTGCCGATGAAGAAGAGCCCCGGGTAGCGGGTCTGGCCGGCCCGGAGGCTGCGGACGCGGCCGAGGTGCCCCGGCGCGTAGAGGGGGATCGCCCGCGGGTGCCGATAGATGCGAACGAAGTGAGGCTCGACCCGCTCTTCCCCGAAGCAGAGGGCGTGCGCCCGCCGCGTGAGGTGGGTGAGGGCCTGGCTGTCCTGCTCGGCCGCCTCGGGCGAGGCCGCGCCGCCGATCATCGTGCGCAGCAGCACCTCGCCCTCCCGGGCCTGGTTGGGGAAGAGGGTCGAGGTGAAGACGGTGCCGAGCACGCCCGGGATGCCCGCCCGCGCCGCCTCGCCCCGGGCGAAGAGCACGCCGAAGCCGTGGGGATCGGTCCGCCAGGCCCCGCGCGGGGAGGCGGTGATGACCACCGAGAGCGGGGCGTAGCGGATGTCCTCGAGGGCCCGCGCGAGCTCGGGATCGAGGCCCCGCAGCATCGGCGCCGTGGCGTGCGCGGGGGCGGCGAGCACGACGGCGTCCGCCTCCTCGGCACCCTCCGCGGTGTGTACCAGCCAGCGGCCGCGCCGAGGCTCCACCGCGGTGACGGGGGTGGAGGTCTGGAGCCGAGCGCCGAGGCGGGCGGCGAGGGCCTCGGGGAGGCCGCCGGCGCCGTCGGGCAGGCTGTGGAGGAGGCCCGGCGGGGCGCCGCCACGGCGGAGGCGCAGCATGGCGATGAACAAGCTGCGGTGCTCCTTCTCGAGCTCCGCCATCCGGGGGAAGGCCGCCTTGAGGGAGAGCTGGTCGGGGTCGGCCCCGTAGACCCCGGCCACCATCGGCCCCACCAGCCGATCCACCGCCGCCTGCCCGAGCCGGCGCCGCACGAAGCCAGAGACGCTCTCGTCCTCCGAGCCACCGCGGGGGAGGAAGGGCTCGAGCAGCAGCCGCAGCTTGGCGCCGAAGGAGAGGAGCCGCGTCTGGATCATCGCCGGCGGGCTCAGCGGCGCCCGCTGCATCAGGCCGTCGGCCCAGATCCAGCGGGTGCCGAAACCATCCCCCACCGGCTGGGCGACGAGGCCGGCGAGGGCGAGCAGCCGGCCCATCGCCGGCTCATTGTCGAGCCAGCCGTTGGCCGCGCGGTCGAGGACCCGCCCGTCTTCGCGGTCGCTCTGGACGTTGCCGCCGGCCCGGGCGCTCGCCTCGAGCACGAGCAGCTCGAGGTCGGGCCGCGCGGCGGCGAGGAAGGTGGCCGCGGAGAGGCCGGCGACGCCGCCGCCGACGATGATGACCCGGGCGCTCACGGCTCGGCCCCTTCGGCGGGCGCCGGCGCATCCTTCGCCTCCGCCTCGGCCTCGGCGCGGAGGGCCTCGGCCACCGCCACCCGCAGCTCATCCTCGGGGACGGCCCAGCCGGCGCCGCGCTCAGCCCGCCGCACGAGCTCGGCCAGGGCGTGCACGAAGGTGGGGCGGGCGCCGACGGTCGCGGCCCGCTCGAAGAGCTCGATGCCGAGGCTGTGGGAGAGCTCCCGGAGCTCCTCGTCGAGCTCGATGCGGGTCTCGATGTGCTCGCTGGTGAACGCGATCGGCACCACCACCACCGCCCGAACCCCGCGGGCCGCGCAGTCGCGGAGCTGATCGGCGGTCGAAGGGGCGAGCCACTTCTGCACGCCCACCCGCGACTGGAAGCAGAGGCGGTGCGGCGCCGCGAGCCGGCAGGCCCCCACGACCGCCGCCACGGTGGCCTCGATCTCGCGGAGGTAGGGGTCGCCCGCCTCGACGCGGCTCAGCGGCAGGCCGTGGGCGCTGAAGAGCACCTCGTAGGGGCGCCGCCGCGGGAGGCGGAGGATGGCCTCCCGGAGCGTCTCGGCGACGGCCTCGATGTAAGCGGGATCGGTCGGGTAGCTCTCGACCTCCGCGACCTGGACCCGCTTGGTGGCCAAGGCCCGGCGCGCGTCCTCGAGGGAGGTGGTGGTCGTGGCGCCGCAGGCATGCGGGTAGAGCGAGAGGAGCACGACCTGATCGCCGTCGGCGAGGGAGGAGGCCGCCGCGTCGGCCGAGGGGCCCCAGTAGCGGAGCACCGGGGCGCAGGCGTAGCGCGGGCCGAGGCAGCGGTTGAGGCGGCTCGCCTGCTCCCCCACCATCGCGAGCTGGGGGCTCTGGCCGCCCATCCGCTCGTAGGCCGGGATCACCTCGCGCGCGCGCTTCCAGGCGATCAACCAGGCGAAGAGCGCTTGCAGCCACAGGAATGGCAGCGGGATGACGCGGGGGTCGCCGAGGAGGCGCTGGAGGAAGGGGCGCACCGCCAGCGGGGAGTCGGGCCCCCCCATGTTCAGCAGCCAGACATGCGTGCGGGTGGCCATCCGGCTCAGACCGTCTGGCTGTAGCGGGGGCGGCCCGGCGCCGCGGGGGCGAGGTAGGCGTCAAAGGCCATCGCCACGTTGCGGACGAGCAGCCGCGCCCCGTCGGGCACACGCAGGCCGTCCGCGCCGCGCGCGACGAGGCCCTCCGCCTCGAGGGGCTCGAGGGCGGCGAGCTCTGCGGCGAAGTGGGCCCGGAAGTCGATGCCGTGGCGCGCCTCGACGACCGCGTAGGGCACGACGAAGTTGCACATGATCCGGTTGATGACCTCGCGGCGGAGCAGGTCTTCGGCGGTGAGCCGCGCCCCCTTCTCCACGGTCGAGCTCCCCGACTCGATGGCCCGCCACCAGTCCGACAGCTTCACCTTCTGCTGCACATAGGTCGGCCCGAGCTCGGAGATCGCGCTCATGCCGATGCCCACGAGATCGTGGTCGGGGCGGGTGGTGTAGCCCATGAAGTTGCGGTGGAGGCGCCGCTCCCGCTGGGCCACCGCGAGCTCGTCGTCGGGGAGGGCGAAGTGGTCGAGGCCGATCGCCTGGTACCCGGCGGCGGTGAGGCGCTCGTGCGCGAGCAGGAAGAGGCGGGCGCGGTCGACCGGCCCCGGGAGGGCCTCGGCCTCCATCTTCTTCATGTGCGGCTTGAGCCAGGGCACATGCGCGTAGCCGAAGATCGCCAGCCGATCGGGGCGCATCTCCAGCGTGCGGTCGAGGGTGTCGGCGAAGGAGTCGGCCGTCTGGTAGGGCAAGCCGTAGATGAGATCGAGGTTCAGGCTGTACATCCCGAGCGAGCGGGCCAGCGTGAGGATGTCGGAGACCCGGCTCTGACGCTGGGGCCGGTTCACCGCGGCGAGGACCTTGGGGTCAAAGCTCTGCACGCCCATGCTCAGGCGGTTGACCCCGAGCTCCCGCAGGCGGTGGACCTGCTCGTCGCTCGTGACCTCGGGATCGGCCTCCACAGAGAGCTCAGCCCCGGGAGCGGGCCGAAAGCGGCGGTAGAGGATCTCGTAGAGCCGCGACAGCTCATCGGCGCTGAGCCAGGTGGGGGTGCCGCCGCCGAGGTGGATCCGCGCCACCTCGAGCGTGGGCCCCGGCAGGGCGAGGGCCTCGACCTGCCGCTCGAGGTCGTCGAGGTAGCGGGTGCCGGGCTCCCGCCGCCCCGCCACCACCATGTTGCAGCCGCAGAAGGTGCACTGCTCCCGGCAGAAGGGGATGTGCACGTAGACCGTGGCCGGCGCGCGCACCTCCGTCAGGGCCAGCCGGACGTCCTCCTCGGGGAAGTCCTCCCGCCAGATCGGGGCGGTGGGGTAGCTCGTGTAACGGGGCCCGGGCCGATTGTACTTGAGCAGGAGCTCCGGACTCAGGTCCACGTCCACTCCTTGACCGCCTCCACCGCGGCCGAGACCCCGCTGATCGGCGTCTCCTGGTGGATGCCGTGGCCGAGGTTGAAGACATGGCCCCGCGGCCCTGCGGCGCGGATGATGTCGTGGACCCGCCTCCGGATCTCGTCGGGGGGCGCGAAGAGGGCGGTGGGGTCGAGGTTGCCCTGCACCGGGACGTCGGGGCCGAAGGTGGCGCGGGCCCGCCCGAGCTCCGCCCGCCAGTCGAGGGCGAAGCCGTCGGCGCCGGTCTCGTGGAGGTAGGGCAAAAATGCGGAGGACTCCCGGGTGAAGTAGAGGCGGGGCACCCCCTTCACGCGGGCGAGGGCGCGGGCCGCGGCGGGGAGGGCCCAGCGACGGGCGTCCTCGACCGAGAGGGCGCCGAGCCAGGTGTCAAAGAGCTGGACCCCGGCGGCGCCGGCCTCGACCTGGGCCTGGAGGTGGTCGCCCATGGCGTCGGCGAGCTTGTCGAGCAGGGCCTGAAAGGCGACCGGATCGGACCACATCAGGCGCTTGGGGTGGGTCCAGGCGTCCGAGCCCTTCCCCTCGACGAGGTAGCAGGCGAGCGTCCAGGGCGCGCCGCAGAAGCCGAGCATCGGGACGCCGGCCTCACGGGCGCAGATGCGCATGGTCTCGAGCGGCGCCGGGAGGTCGCGCGCTGGATCGAAGGCGTGCAGCGCGTCTACGCCGGCGCGGTCTCGGATGGGCTCGGGGAAGCTCGGCCCCTCCCCCGGCCCGAAGACGAGGTGCGCGCCCATCGGCTGCAGCGGCACGAGGATGTCGCTGAAGAGGATGCCGGCGTCGAAGCCGAAGCGGCGGAGCGGCTGCAGCGTCACCTCCGCGGCGAGCTCCGGCGTGTGGCAGAGCTCGAGGAAGCTCGACTTCGCGCGGATCGCCCGGTACTCGGGCAGGTAACGTCCGGCCTGGCGCATGAACCAGACGGGGGGACGCTCGGTGGTTTCGCCCCGAAGGGCGCGGACGATGAGAGGTGCCTGAGGCGATGCGTGAGACATGCCGCCGCCATAACCGCGAGGCGCCCCAGCGGCCTCGCCCCGCCGCTGCCCGGGGTCAGGCGCCGCGCCGAGGTTAGGGACGGCCGATGCCGGACGCCCCCACCTCCGCTCCCCCGACGCTCACCGACCCGCGCGGCCGTCGTCGAAGATGGGCCCTGCCGCTGCTCGCGCTGCCGCCGCTCGGCGCGCTGGCCGGGCCCCTGCTGGCGCAGCTCTGCTCGGAGGAGAGCGTCGAGGGCCAGATGCTGCTGGCCGGGCTCTTGATGGGGCCCGCCTGGGCGATGGCCGCCTGGCCCGCCTGGTCCCTCCTGGTCTGGCTGTTCAGTCGGCGCGCCGCCCCTTGCCTCAGCGCCGCGGTGCTCGGCCTGACGCTGATGGGCCTCCCGCCCGCCTTCTGGCCGAGCGGCGAGGGCGGCGTCCTGGTGCTCAGCACAAACGTCAACGCCTACAGCGACGAGGCCGATCCCCGCACCCTCGAAGCGGCGATCGCCGCGACCGGGGCCGACGTCGCGATCGTCATCGAGAAGCGGGCGACGGCGGTCCCCGGCATGCGGCGCGTGGCGGACAACTTCCAAGAACCCATGATCCGGGTCAGCCACGCCACGGCGATCTTCTGTTCGGACGGCGTCCCCTGTGAGGCTCGGGTGACGCCCGAGTTCGGCTCCCCCACGATGACCATGCCCCTGGCGATCATCCGACTGCCGGGGCCGCTCTGCCTCCTCGGCCTCCATGGGCCCACCCCAGCGCCGAAGGACCCCACCGGGCTCATGCCCTACATGCGCGTGGTGGCCGACGCCCTCGAGGGCGGTCGAATGAAGCGGGCCTGGGCCCCCTGCGCGGCCGGCGACCCCGTCGCCCTGGTGGGGGACTTCAACAGCGTCCCCCACAGTCCCGCGCTGCGCCTCCTCCAGGACCGCGGTCTCCGCGACGCCTTCGCCTGGACGGGGGTCTGGGGGGCCACCTGGCCCGCCGGCGGCGGCTGGCCGGACGCCCCCTTCTTCCGCCTCGATCAGGCGCTGCTCGGTGAGGTCGAGCTCTTGAGCCTCGCGCACCGCCGCATGCCCAACACCGACCACAAGGCCGTCCTGGTGCGGATCCGAGCCGGGGCCACCGGGGGGCCGGGCTGAGCCTGGGCGCCCCTGTAGCGCCGCTCAACAAGAGCCGTTGATGTTGAAGTCCCAGCAGAGCAGGGTCGCGCCCCCCTCGGTCACGTACACCTCGGTGCGGTAGACCGCGCCGGCCTCGGTCCGCAGCTCCACCCGATGCGACCCCGGGGTCAGCGGGCCATTGAAGAAGGTCCGGCCGGCCTCATGACCATCGACGACGACCACGCTCCAGGGGAAGCTGCTGACCTTCAATGTCCCCTCCTTCGGCGTCCCCTCCTTCGGCGTCCCCTCCTTCGGCGCGACGGGCGCGGGGGCGGCGGGCTCCGCCACCGTGGCGGTTGGGGGAACCGACGTCGACTTCGCCGCCTTCAGCCCTCGCTCCCCGGCGGGCGGCGGGGAGACGAGGGAGTCCTCCTCGGTGCGCTCCGCGAGCGCGATCTCCGGGGGGACCACCGCCGGGACCGCTGCGGAAAGGGCCTCGGCCGGTGGGGCCTCCGCGGGCTGGGCCCCGGTGGGGCGGGCCTCCGCCGGGGACGCCTCCGCCGGCCCGCCCTCCCGAACAGCCTGGGGCCCGTCCCGCGCGACGAACAGCCCGACCAGCCCCACGAGGGCGAGGACCCCGAGCCCGAGGAGCCAGCCGGCCCGCCCCTGCAGCGGGTGGGCCTCTCGCGGGGGCTCGGTGAGGGGGTAGGTCTGATCGGCGGGGGCCGGGCTCGGGCTCGGGCTGGGGAGCGAAAGGCGGGGCGCCTCCGGGCTCTCCGGGGTGGGCACCGCGGGGGCCACCCGCGGGGGCCCCACGCGGGTGGGCCGGTCCCACTCTCCGCCGCCCAAGACGCTGAGCAAGGCGGCGCAGGAGGCGATCCGATCGTCCCGCCGCGGCGCCAGCGCGCCCAGGATCGCGCGACGGACACCCACCGGAACGTCCGCCCGGTGGAGGGAGGGATCGGGGATCGGCATCTCCTCCCGCGGCCCCGGCGGCCCGCCGGGCTCGCCGAAGCCCACGCGCGCCGTGACCATCTCGTAGAGGATGCAGCCGAGCGAGTACACATCGGCGCGTGCGTCTACGGAGCGGGCGTCCCAGAACTGTTCGGGCGCCATGTAGGCCGGCGTCCCCATGCCGACGTTGGAGCGGGTCTGGCCGGGCTGCCCCTGCTCTTGAAAGACCTTGGCGATGCCGAAGTCAGTGACGCAGGGCGACCAGCGATCGACCTCCGCGGTCATGAGCACGTTGCCCGGCTTGAGGTCTCGATGAAAGACCCCCGCCTCGTGGGCCGCTGCCACGCCGGCGACCACGATCCGAAAGACACGATCGACCTCCGAATAGGGCAGCGGGTGGTGCTTGCGGATCCAGACCTCGAGGGTGGGCCCCTCCACGAGCTTCATCACCAGCGCGGGGAAGCCACCCACGTCGATGACGTCGGTGACCGGCACCACCGCGGGGTGGTTGAGCTGGGCCTGGATGTGCCCCTCTTGCAGCAGCCGCTCGCGGAGCCCGGAGTGGGTGCTGGTGAGCACCTTGATCGCGCAGCGATGGCCGAGCATCACGTGGCGGGCGCGGTACACCTGCGCCATGCCGCCTTCGCCGATGAGGGCCTCAATCCGGTAGCGGTCTACGATCTGTCCAGGGGTCAGCATGGCTCCTCAGTATAGCGGTCGCGAGCGGCGGGCCCGGCGAGCGCTCGTTACGAGCCGGTCAGGAGCGTCGCCCCCTCCCAGCGCGCGCGATGGGGTGTTTCACCGCAGGGCAGCGAAGAGCGAGGGCCGATTTGATATCGTTTATCCTTTGTTATTTTCTGTCCACCCCCGCCTTCGCCACCGACCGCATCGTGGTGTACGAAGGCGACCCTGCGATCGCCGTAGACCGGGTCAGCCGGGCGACCGGCGCCCCCCCCTACACCTTGGACCCCCGCCCCCTCAGCGGCCTCGGCCAGTCGGGCGCGCCACGCTTCGTGGACGGCCCTGTTGCAGCCGCCTGCGGCGGGGCCCCCACCACCAACGCCGCCCTGCGGGAGGACCTCCGGAAGGCCAACCAGCTCTACCTCCGGCAGGTCTGGGCCGATTCGGCCGCCCAGGCCAGCGCCGCCCTCGACCGGCTCCCCTGCCTTCAGGAGCCGCTCGAGGCTTCGGTCGCCACCGACCTCACGTACCTGCGGGGCCTCGTGGCCCAGGAGCTCCACGAGACGGACGCCTGCGTCTACTTCCTGTCGGCGCGCCGCTTTACCCCGAACAAGGCCTGGGACCCCAACTACAACCCAGACGGGCGGCCAGGCTACGAGGCCTGCGTCACCCAAGAGGCGAGCGCCGCCCAAACCGGGATCGCGATCGCCCCGGGCGCCCTGGCCGGCGGCACGCTGTGGGTGGACGGTCGCCCCGCCGAGCCCGAAGAGGGGCGCCTCAGCCTCCGGGCCGGCCGACACATCCTGCAGCTCTTGAGCGCCCGAGAGGCCGGGGGCGGCGTCACCACCTGGGTCCTCGACGCGAGGGCTGACCAAGAGCCCCTGCTGATCGGCCCCGCCGGAGTCCAGGGTGCCTCGCTCAGCGCCGAGGTGACGGGGGCCTGGCTCGGGCGCCTCGTGGCCGAGGCCAGCGGGGGCGGCCCCGCCTACGCGAGCGTCGGCGGCGCGGTCTGGGAGCTGTCGGAGGGCGCCTGGCGGCCCCTCTCGATCCCCGTCACGCCGGATCCCTTGAAGCGGGTCGCCCTCCGCTCGGGCCTGCGCAGCTCCGGGCTGACCCTCGCGGTCGGCGGGACGGCCCTGACCCTGGTCGCCTGGCGTCAGGTGGAGCGCGCGTCCACGGCGCCGAGCTGGGAGAACACCACGATCCTGCGCGACCATCGCCTCGCCGATGGGGACGCATGGCGGGCGGTCGCTTGGGGCTCCGGCGGCGCGGCCGTCACCGGCCTGCTGCTCACGGGGTCGAGCTGGGCCGTCCAGAGCGCCGCACCCACGGTCAGCCTCGGGCCGGGCGCGCTCTCTCTCGGGTGGATCCGCTGAGCTTCGGCGCCGGGGAGCCCCCGAGGGCCTGTCGGCGGGGGACCTCAGGGCTGGGTGAAGCCCGACCAGAGGTGCACCGCGCCGCGGTCGACGACGGTCCCCTCACCGGTGACGGAGTCGAACTGGCTCGCGCCGATCGCCACCGCGTCCCCGGCGCCGCCCCGCGAACCGACGAAGGCCAGCTCGGCGCCAAAGAGGCTGAGGATGTCGGTGCTCTCGAGCACCACCGCGGCCTCCTCGGCGGCGACGGTGAGGAGCCCGCCGTCTGGATCGGTGAGCGGGCCGTAGAAGATCCGCACCTGACCGTAGAAGCCAGAGGTGTCCCCGGTGGCGCCGACGAGGAGGTCGGCCTCGCCGTCCCCGTTGACGTCTCCACCGACGTCCATCCCCCAGCCCATCCCATCACCGGGCTCGGCGCCGACGTAGACGCTGTCCGCATCGGCCAGGGACTGCGCCCGCCCCGCGCTGTCGAGCTCGGTCGAACCCGCGATCACCAGCACCGCCCCCGCGCCGTCGGCGTTGTAGTGAGGGCAGCTCACGACGAGGTTCGAGACGCCCGCCGGCCCCTCGTAGGCGCGGACGATCCAGCCACAGAGCGTGTCCGCGCCCGGTCCGTCGAAGAAGAAGTCCGAGTCGGCGAGCGACTCGGTGCCGCTCACCGTGTGGGTGACCACATAGACGCCCCCGCGCTCACCCTGATGCTTCCAGCTACCGACCGCGATGTCTCCGAGCCCGTCGCCGTTGAAGTCGGCGGCGCCCGCCATCGTGCTCCCGATCAGCAGCTTCTCGTGGTCGCTGTCGGCCTCTCCTTCGAGGATGGCCCCGGACAGCGCGCCGCCGAGCGTGTTGACGTTCCCGCCGCCTTCGAGCGCAGCGCCGCCGTGGATGATGAGGATGGCCCCCGCCGAGGAGTCGGAGCCCGAGGCGCGCCCCCGGGCGCCGACGATCAGGTCGTCGAAGCCATCGTCGTTGAGATCACCGGCCCCAGCGGCGTCCTCGCCGAGCCAGTCTGCCTGGAACCCACCGTAATAGACGGCGTTCGCGGTCGACAGATTGAGGGTACCGGTCAACCCGGTGGGCCCGCTCCCGGAGTCGGTGAGCAGGTCGAAGCCCGAGAAGATGAAGACACCTCCCGCGGCGGTGTGGCTCGCGGTCGCGGGTGAGTTATAGGCATAGGCGGTCACGACGAGGTCCGGGTAACCGTCGTCGTTCATGTCACCGGCTGAAGTGACGTCCACCCCGGCCTTGTCCCCCGCCTCGACGCCCTCGAAGAGCAGGCTGCGGGGCCCGGCGGCGTCCCCGAGCTCGAGCAGCCCCTCGGCGTCGGGATCGCTCCACACGAGCCAGGCGCCCCCCTCGGCGGTCGACTCGGGGTCGCTCGCGCGCTCGGTCGCGCCGATGAGCAGCTCGTCCACGCCGTCTCCGTCGATGTCGCCGACGTCGTTCACCGCCGAGCCTGCGTACTCGAAGGCCGCGCCGCCGAGGTAGGTGACGGTGGCCGAGGCGGAGGCGGCGCTGCAGGACAGCCACTCCGCGGGGGCCCCGTCGCAGGCGTTGTCGATGCCGTCGTTACAGATGCGCGGCGCGTCGGGGCAGATGAGGGCGTCGGTGTCGTCACAGTCATCGCCCACGAGGACAGACCCCTCGGGGCGGAAGCAGGCGTCCTCGTAAGAGAGCGGGTCGCCGTGCTCGTCTCCGTCGGCGTCCACGTAGTAGCGCGTCGTGACCTCTTCATCGGCGAGGCCGTCACAGTCGTCGTCGAGCGTGTTGCAGGACTCGACCGCGGTGGGGCTCACCTGGGGCCGGTCATCGTCGCAGTCACCGCCCTGGCGCACATAGGGGACAGCGTCCTCCTCGCTGTACGGGGCACAGGAGCGCACCGCGTCCCCGGCGCCGAAGCCGTCGTGATCGCGATCGGCGTACCAGGCGCTTTCGGGGCTGATCTCCGCGTCGCTGTCATCACAGTCGGTGTTGAGCTCAGAGAAGCCCTCGCCGGGGTCGGCGCAGCGGGCGAGGGCGGTGGTAGGGTCCCCAAACCCGTCGTCGTCACCGTCTACGTAGTAGAGCGTGGCGTCCGCCGCATCGTCTTCGTCCACAGACCCGTCACAGTCATCGTCGAGGTCGTTCCCACAGCGCTCCTCGCCGTTGGGGTGGACGAGGGGGTCGTCGGGACCGCAGTCGCTCAGGTCGAGCCAGGTGTCTCCGTCCGAATCGGCCGGGACCTCACCCTTACACCCGACCGCCGTGAGGCCGAGGGCGAAGGCGAGCGAGAGCAAGAGCGACGGTCGACCGATCCGCATGAGGAGCCCCGGAGAGGCGGAGCGGTCACCCTTCGGCGTTGCCCGTGATGGTGACGCTGCCCGCGATGTTCTCTACGCCGATGTTATCACGCAGCGCAGTCGCCTCGCTCGTGGGCAACCAGGGGTTGAAAGTGATCGAAAGGTCGCCCCCCAGTCCGCCGATGCCCGACAGCCCATCCACCCGCTGGAGCTGCGCGTTGTCGTCGATGAGCAGCGATCCCTCCACCAGGTTGAGCGCAGAGAGGCCGTCCAGGTCTTCGAGGCGGTTGAGGGAGCCGAGGACGAGGTCTCCTCCCACACCGCTGAGCGAGCGGAGGCCGGAGAGCTCTCTCACGTAGCGGAGGCGACCCAGCTCCAGCGAGCCCCCGACGATCTGCAGGGAGGAGAGGCCCTCGAGCGACGTGAGGGCGGTGTTCCAGTCGAGGACCAGATCACCGTTCACCCGCACGATGCCTCCGAGCCCGTCGAGGTCGGTGAGCGCCACCGTGTCCCGGATGGTGAGCGACCCGTCGAGGCCCTGCAGCCCCTCGAGGCCCCGGAGGGTCGTGAGGGCCGGCGCCGACTCCACCCGCAGGTCGCCGCCGATCCGCTCGAGGCAAGAGAGCCCGAGCAGCGACACGAGGGCGTCGCCCGTGAGCGTGAGGTCCCCCTCGACGCCGACGAAGTCATCGCAGAAGGCCTCGATGTCACCCTCGGAGCTGAGCACGAGATCACCCGGATAATCCGCGTCGAGGGCCGGCTCCTCCACCTCGGCCCCGGTGTCGCCGGCGTCGTCGGTGTCAGCCTCTCCCAGCTCCACGACGGGCTCTTCGGGTGGCAGGTAGACCCCGCCATCGACCACGCTGCCCTCGACCGAGTCGTCGGGCTCCGGCAGCGAAGGGAAAAAGGGGAGGTCCTCGATCGAGCATCCGCCGAGCCACGTCGAAACCCCGGAGACAAAGACAAACCAAGTCGAGCGGCGCATGATGACGACCTCCTGGGCCTCACCCAAGCACCCGACGTGCCAGCGTCCACCGGCGGTGGATTACCATGGTTATACGGTCATCTCGTCCGGCCCGGGCTCTCCGGCGCGTCTCCCCGCCTGGACGCCCCGCGCCTGCGTGCTGTCCACTCGAGCGGACGATGCCCCGCTCCCCCGCTCCCCCGCTCCCCGCTCCCCGGCCCTCAGCCCGCCTTGTGCGGGCAGGTGGGCCCGAGGGTGCACTCCCCCCAGATGTCGTGGCGATGCGCGACGATCCGCAGGCCGTGACGGGCCGCCACCTCACACTGCAGGCGCTCGATCTCCGGCTCGTCGAACTCGAAGATGTGCCCGCAGGTTCGGCAGATCAGGTGGTCGTGGTGGTCATGACCCACCACGACGGGCTCGTAGCGGGTCTGACCGTCGTCGAAGCGGCGCTCATGCGCCACGCCGGCCTCGGTGAAGAGCTTCATCGTCCGGTAGATGGTGGCGTGGCCGACGCCCGGCATCCGCACCTGGACCCGGGAGAGGAGCTCATCGACGGCCGCGTGCCCCCCAAGCTCCACGAAGGTCTCGAGGATCACCTGCCGCTGGCGGGTGAACTTCAGGCCCTTCTGCTCGATGTGACGGTCCAGCCGGAGCTGGAGGGCCTCCAGCGCATCGACCGGGGCGGCCTCTCCCACTTCAACCTCCGGGGGTTCAACCTCCGAGGCCTCGGGCTAACCCGACTTCATTGAATTGGGTCACCGAACTGGGTCACCCTCTGGCACGGAGCGCTCGGGGTCGTCGGGCGCCCCCTCACCCACCGAGGGGCCGGCCGCTCGGGCGGGCCTCGGCCCCAGGGTGGGCGACACCGGCGCACCCCCCGTCGGGGGATCGACCCCTGGACCTTGAAGGTTGCGGATCAAGCGCACGGGCACGCCGACCTCGATGCCCTCGACCTGCATCCGCTGGTAGAGCGCCACGATGAGGCGGTCCACCATGATCCCGCGGTCCGCCGGATCGCGGATCCAGACCAGCACCTCGAGGCTGAAGCCGGCCTCGCCGAAGGCGCGGAACCGCATCCTCGGCTCTACCTCGGGGTCGTCGATCACGACGCCCTCTACATGCCGAGCGGCGTCGATGAGCGCGGCGCGGACGTGGTCGACATCACAGCCATAGGCCACCGGCACGGGGCAGCGCACCCGCTCGCGGGTGAGGGGGCCGCCGCTCTCGTTGACGATGCGGGCCGAGGCCATCAGCGAGTTGGGGATGTTGATCTCGATGTCGTCCCGCGTGATCATCCGCGTGCTGCGGAGGCCCACCTCGGTGACCTTCCCTCGGGTGCCGTCGTCGAGGTACAGCATGTCGCCGATCTTGTACGGGGCGTCCGCGAGGATGAAGATCCCGGCGAACAGGTTCGCCAGCGAGTCCTTGGCCGCGAAGCCGAAGGCGAGGCTCAACATGCCGGCCGAGGCCAGCCAGGCGGTGACGTCGATCCCCCAGGCGAGCAACAAGAAGTATAGGCCGCCGGCGATCAACACCGTCTTGCCGAGCACGTCCAGCAAGGGGAGCGTGCGCGGGTGGACCGGCGTGCCCCCCGGGTGACCCGTGCCCCAATGCGCCAGCAGAGCCCGGACCGCCAGGAAGCCCGCCCGAACCCACAAGAAGACAGCGCCCGAGGCCAACATCCCGCGGAGCGCGGAGAGGAGCGGATCAACCGGGAGGAGGGAAGAGGCGGCGTACCAGGCACCGCCCAAGGCCACCGTCACCGCCAGCGGCCGCGAGAGCACGAGCACCAGCGCGTCGTCGAGCCGGTTGGCGGTGCGGCGGCTCAGCGAGGCGAGCATCCGCACGAAGAGCAGATCGATCAACCCCGCGAGGACGAGCGAGGCGACGAGCACCATCGCGGCGCGAGAGTTCGTGTGCCCCCACCCCTGCTGCGCCGCGCTCCAGAGCTCCATCCTCACCCCCCGGGGGCCCGCCATAGCCCGGACGTGTCGCGATCGCAGGGCCCCCGCCGCTCCCGACAGCCGACCACCCGCAGCTCGACGGGGACTACGCCGGCGTCGAGCATCCCGATGCGTCGCGCCGGGCGGCGGGCGAGGTCGATCACGCGCCCCTTCGCATAGGGCCCCCGGTCGGTGATCACGACCCGCACGCTCTGTCCCGTGTCGCTGCGGGTCACCCGGACGACGGTGCCGAAGGGGAGACTCTTGTGGGCGGCGGTGCGGCGCCAGGGCCGGAAGGGGTCCCCGTTGGCCATCGACCGACCCGCCAGCGCGCGCCCGTACCAGCTCGCCTTGCCGGACTGGTACACCGGCCGCGCGCAGCCGGAGGGGCAGAGCGACAGGGCCAAGAAGAGGGTGAAGCGCCGCAGAAAGTCCATCGCGGCACCATAGCCCGCCACGTTAAGCCGACGCATGACCCAAGACCTCCGTGTGGCCATCATCGGCGCCGGCCCCGCCGGCGTCACCCTCGCGGCGCAGCTCCGCCCGCTCTCGCACCTCTCGGTCGAGCTCTTCGAGGCCTCCGGTGAGGTGGGCGGGCAGAGCCAGACCTACATCGTCGATGACGTGAAGGTAGAGCTCGGCACCGCCTACCTCACGGCCGGCTACCGAATCGTGCGCGACCTCGCCGCCGAGGTCGGCTGCCCGGCCGAGGTCTTGCCAAAAGCGACCATGCTCGATGATGCGGGGCGAGAGGTGGAGCACCCCTCCCCTGACCCCGGGCTGATGGTGAAGTTCGTCGCCGAGTGGTGGCGTTGGCACCGCTCGGGCCAGATGGAGCTGCCCTCGGACGCCGCCAACCACCAGCGCTTCGACGCCTGGCTCCGCGAGCGCGGCCTCGGAGCGCTGGTGGAGTCCTTCTCCTTCGCCGCCGGCCTGACCGCGCAGCTCTACGGCCCGATCCCCGCGGTCACGGCCCACAACGCGCTGACCTGGATGCGCCCCTCCCTCTTCTATACGGGTGAGCTGGGCCGCACCGCGCACATCCCGGCCGGCTTCGAGACCCTCTGGCGACGCCTCGCCGAGCGCTCCCAGGCGAAGATTCACCTCAACACGACGATCAAGGGCCTCCAGCGCGGCCCGAGCGGCTGGACGCTGGACGCGCCGGTTGACCAGGGGCCCTTCGACCACGTCTTCATCGCCTGCCCGCTCGACGCCCTCGAGAGCCCCCTGTCCGCCCCCCTCCGCGACCGATTCGGCCCCTTCGAGGCCTCGCGCGTGTACAGCGCGGTGTGGCGGGCGCGGAGCTGGCCCAAATTTGCGGCGAGCCGCTGTTACCTGCCCGCCTGCAGCACCAACGCGCGCGGCCGCCTGCTCACCATCCGCCGAAACGGCGGCGACGGCACGCGCTCCGTGGGGCAGCTCTGCGCCTACGCCGAGCGCGGCCTCTCCCTCGAGGGGCACCGGCAGCGGATGATCGACGACGCCGCCCGCATCGTCGGCCTCAAGGAGATCGAGATCAAGATCGACAGATTATGGCGGTATAACATACGTTACTCCCCCGCGCAGCTCAAGGCCGACCTCCCGCGCTTCATCGCCGAGGCTCAAGGAGACAAGGGGGTCTGGTACACGGGCGGGCTGCTCAGCCACTGGAACGTCGACTCCATCACCGACTTCAACCACGAGCTGGTCCAGGCCTTCGCGAAGCGGATCGGGGCCCCGCTGCGGGAGCGGCGAGAGCTCTGGCGGCTCGACGAGCCCCTGCGCGACCTCTGAGGCCGCCGCCCTTGCGCCTCGCGCCGTGGGTCGGGCTGCTCCTGCTCGGCTGCCCCAAGAAGAGCCCAGAGACGGCCGCCCCGGCCGAGCTCCCGCCCAAGGCCGCGCCGCCCCCGGTGCCCTTGGAGCAGCGGACGCTGACGGTGGAGCGGATGGCCCTGGCCTTCCCCGCCGACCGCGTGAAGGCCCGCCAGGGCTGGGCCGCTGACCTCTCCGTGGCCCTCGCCTTCGACCACATCCCGCCCACCGTGGGCAACGTCTGCGCCGCCGTCGCGATCGTCGAGCAGGAGAGCGGCTACGCCCCAGACCCCGTCGTCCCCGGCATCGGTCGGATGGTAGACGCCTGGATCGCCGAGAAACAAGCCGAGCTCGGCGGGGTGAAGGGGGAGGCCATGGCCTTCGGGGTCCAGAAGATGCTCGACACCCGGCCCGCCGGTCAGTCAAAGAGCTGGAACGACCGCCTGCACGCCGCCCGCACCGAGCAAGACCTCGACCGCACCTACCGCGACTTCGTCTCCTGGGTGCGCGACGAGGCCCCCGTCGCCACCCAGCTCGCCGAGAAGGCGGCCTCGATCGCTGGCTACGACGTGGGCGCGATGAACCCGATCACCACCGCCGGCTGCATGCAGGTCAAGGTGGACTTCGCGGAGGACCATGCCCGAGAGGCCCACGATCAGCGCAGCGAATCCGTGCGGGACGCCCTCTACACCCGAGGCGGCTGCCTGCACTACGGCACCGCCCGGCTGCTCGGCTGGGAGGCCGGCTACGACAAGACGAAGTACCGCTTCGCCGACTACAACGCGGGCCTGTATTCGAGTCGTAACGCTGCGTTTCAGGAGCAGGTCGCCGCCATCACCGGGCTCCCGCTCACCCTCGACGGCGACCTCGTCCGTTACACCGAGGGTGGCCGTCGCGCCGAGACCGCAGGTCAGACCGAGCGCGCCTTGATCAGCCTGTCCGCGCGCCTCGGCCTGACGGTCGAGCAGATCTCTCGCGACCTCGACCTCGAGAAGGACCGCGCCTTCGAGGAGACCGCCACCTGGGCCGCCGTGCGCAAGGCCTACAAGGCCAAGACGAAGCGGAGCCCCGCCTACGCCCGCCTGCCGGACGTCACCCTCGACTCCCCGAAGCTGCAGGGCAAGAAGACCACCGCCTGGTTCGCCGAGAACGTGGAGAAGCGCTATCAGGCCTGCCTCACCCGCTTGAGGTGACCCGCGGCCCCCCTCGGAGCGCCTCGGCCCGAGGTCGATAGACCCCGAGGTCGATAGACCCCGAGGTCGATAGACTCTGGCGATGAGCTCCGCCGCCCTCGCCGCCCTGCTGCCGATCATCGGCGTCTCCCTCACGCTCGGGCTCCGCGCCCTCCGGCGGCTGCCCGCCCTCGCGGCCTTCTGCTTCGGCCTCGTCGGCTGGGCGACGAGCGTGCTGCTCACGCTGCTCCCTGCCACCGCCGCGACAGGAGAGCGCCTGTTGATGCTCGGCTTCTTCGTGCCCGCGGGCCTGCTGCACGCGGTCCGCGAGGGCACCGGCCGCGGCGGCGAGCGGCGGCTCGTCAATGGGTTCTACGGGCTGGCGACCGCCTTCAGCCTCGTCGGCGCCGTCGCACCCGGGGTCTTCCTCCGCGAGGCGGGCACCGTGCCGGGGCCCCTCTTCCCGCTGATGCTCAGCACGGGCGGCGCCCTCTCCTTCTGGCCGGTGGTCGAGCTCGCCCGCGCCCTCCGCGGGGCGGCGCCCGGGGAGCGCGAGCGGCTGCGGTACCTCCTCCTCGGCGGCCTGCTCAGCACCTGGGGGGGTGGCTTCAACGTCCTGCTGCTGATCCTCGGTGACGCCTCCCCCGCGGGCCTCTATATGGTGCTCGGCGGCCTCACCCTCGTCGCCTGGGTGTTGCAGTCGACCCGGCTGCCGAGCTTCGGCCGCTTCGTCGAGGGCTCGCTCCGCTACTCCGTGACCGCCGCCCTGCTCACCACGGCCTACCTCACCGCCGTGCTCGTGCTCGTGAAGCGGCCTGACCCCGTCGGTGCCGACCTCTGGGACGCGGCCAGCACCGCCGTGCTGCTCTTCCTGCTGGTGCTCGTCGGCCAGCCCTTCTTGAGCGGCCTCCGGGGCTGGCTGGCCGGGCGGCTGGTGCCCGGGAAGGGCGACGTGGAGGGCCTTGTCCGCGCCCTCGCCGAGAGCGAGGCCCGCTCCGAGCACGCGGTCCGCCTGGCCGAGCTCGGGGCCCTGGCCTCGGCCGTGGCCCACGAGGTGCGCAACCCGCTCGGCGTGATCATGGCGGCCAGCCGGGTGCAGGAGCGGCTCACCGGCCCGAGCCCAGCGATCGACGAGATCCGCGATCAGGTCGATCGGGCCGCCCGCTTCGCCGATGAGCTGCTCGAGTACGGCCGACCGGCCCCCCTGCAGCTCCGCCCGATCGACCTCCAGGCCGCGGCGGAGCTGGTGAGCCGGGAGTGTGAGCGGGCCCTCCCCCTCGACCCCCCACCCGCTGTCACCGTGGAGGGCGCTCCCGGCCCGGTCCAAGCCGACCTCTCCCAGGTGATGCGGCTCCTCGCCATCCTCATCGACAACGCACGCCTCGCCGCCGCCCGCCCTCCGGCGGCAGAGGGCGCTCCGGGGCGGGTGCGGCTCCAGCTCGCGGAGAAAGCAGGCGGGGTCGAGCTGCACGTCGAAGACGACGGGCCGGGGGTGCCCGAGCCGATCGTCTCCCGCCTCTTCCAGCCCTTCGCCACCGGGCGCGGCCGGGACGGACCGCGGGCGGGCACCGGCCTCGGCCTCGCGATCGCCCGCAGCACCGCCGAGCGCCACGGGGGCTCCCTCCGCTGGGAGGGCCGCTCCCCGGAGCTCGGCGGGGCGCTGTTCGTGCTCTGGCTGCCGAGCGAGCCCCCGCTCCCCGCCGGCGCCTGAGCCGGCGGGGATTGGCCTCCCTACCAGTTGGGGACGACGGTGGCCGGGCTGCCGGAGCCCGCGTTCATCGTCCCGAGGCCGAGCTGGCCCGACCAGTTGTTACCGCAGGAGACAGCGGCGCCGTCGGCCTGCGCCATCACGACGTGCGACGCGTTCACGCCGGTCGAGAGGGAGGTCGGCGAGACGGCGGGCGCCGAGATGACCGTGGGCGAGGTGGACGAGCTGTTGCTGCCGCCGTTGCAGAGCTGGCCGGAGCCGTCCGAACCCCAGGCATAGACCGCACCGTCCGCGGCGAGGGCGTAGGACGAGGTGCCCGCGGCGCCGATCGCCACGATGTTGGAGAGGCCCGCCACCTGCACGGGGCTGAGCGCAGCGGTGGTCGTGCCGTTGCCGACCTGGCCCGAATAGTTGCCGCCCCAGGCGTAGACCGTGCCATCGGCGAGCAGCGCCAGCACATGGTGGGCGCCGGCGGTCACCTGCCGCACGTCGGAGAGGGCGCTCACCAGGGTCGCCACGTTCTTGGCGTTGTGATTGCCGAGCCCGAGGTTGCCGTAGTCATTGCCGCCCCAAACATAGAGGTCCCCCTCCGCGGTGACGGCGTAGGAGGCGTTCTGGCTGGCGGCGACGGAGACGGCGTCGATGAGACCGGAGACGGCCACCGCGGAGCTCGAGTGCGAATTGGCCGCGTTGCCGAGCTGCCCGCTCGTGCCCTGGCCGAAGGCCACCGCGGTCCCGTCGTCGAGCAGCACCACCGCATGGTTGGTGCCAGCGGCGATGGCCGTGGCGCCGGTGACCCCCGACACGGTCACCGGAGAGGTGCGGCTCGTGGTGGTGCCGTCGCCGAGCTGGCCATAGGTGTTCTGGCCGAAGGTGTGCACGAGGCCGTCCACCGTGAGCACCATCCCGAAGTACATGCCGGAGGCCACCGCGGTGCCGCCGCTGAGCGAGGTGAGCTGCCCGGGGGAGCTCTCGTAGGAGCCGAAGGCGGGCTCGCCGAGCTCGCCGCTGGTGTTGGCCCCGAAGCCCCAGACGCTGCCGTCGGCGCGCACGGCGAGGGACTGGCCGGAGCCCGTGGAGAAGGGCACCCGCTCTCCGGCGTGACCGGCGAAGGCCGAGCTGGAGGCGAGGGCGAGGGCGGCGGCGCAGAGGAGAGAGAGGCGGTTCATAGGTGTTTTCCTCGAGGTGAGTCAGGCGGACCGGGCGGCGCTTCACACCGCGAGGAGACCCAAAGCACCTTCCGTGCCAGGCCTCCCTCGCTCGCGAGGAGGTCCATCCGCACGCCATAGACGCGCATCCGCCACCCGCTCGGGGCACCGCTCGGGACCCTGCGCGGGCCGGCGCGCGCCTGCGCGCACGGCGCGCGGAGGACGAGGCGCGGAGGACGGGGCGCGCGGCGGGCCGGTGAGCGGGACTCCAGCCGCCCGGTGATACGCTACGGCGGCATGCTCGTCACCGGCTCCATCGTCGATCGCTACCAGGTCGAGTCCCTCCTCGCGGAGGGCGGCATGGGGGTCGTCTACCGGGTGCGCCACACGACGCTGCACAGCCTGCACGCGCTCAAGGTGGTGCCGGTCCCCCGCCGCTCCCTGATGGAGCGCCTCGTACGCGAGGGGCAGCTCCAGGCCGCCTTTCGGCACCCCAACGTCGTCCCCGTCACCGACGTCATCCTCCTCGACGGTCAGCCCGCCCTGGTGATGGACTTCGTCGATGGGCCCTCGCTCCAGGCCCTGCTCGACGAGCGCCGCCTCACGGTCTCCGAGATCGACAGCCTCATGCGCGGCGTGCTCGCCGGCGTCGCCGAGGCCCACGCGCGCGGCCTCGTCCATCGCGACATCAAGCCGAGCAACGTGCTGCTCAGCCGCAGCGCCGAGGGGAGCTGGTTCCCCCGCGTCACCGACTTCGGCATCGCCAAGGTCGTACAAGACGGGCACACCGGCACCCGCAGCGGCATCGCGATGGGCACCCCGGGCTACATGGCGCCCGAGCAGTTCCGCTCTGCCCGGCAGGTCGACGCGCGGGCCGACGTCTACTCCCTCGGCTGCCTGCTCTACCACTTGATCTGCGGGCGCCCCGCCTTCACCGGAAACCTCTTCGAGATCGTCAACAAGGTGGCCCAGGGCGCCTGGGAGGACCCCCGCCGCCTCGGGGCCCGCCTGTCCCCCGAGCTCGAGGCCCTGCTCCGCCGCTGCATGGCCTTCGCGCCGGGCGACCGCTTCCGCGACGCAGGGGCGGTCCTCGCGGCGTGGCCGGGCATCGATCCCGACCACACCGTCCTGCCGAACGGCCACTTCAGCATCGGTGACCCCGCCAGCGACGCCCCCGCTGGCGCCACCGCCGACGTGCCGCCCACCGAGGCCCCCGCCACCGCGCCCGCTCCGGCCACCGCGGGCACCGGGGTCGACGACCCCGAGGCCGCGCGCCGCCGCGCCCCCAGCGCCGACACCTTCGACGGCTCTCTGCTCCCGGTGGGTCCGCGGCGCTCCCTCTGGTCCATCGCAGCGGCGGTGGCGGCGCTCTGCGCCCTCGGGGCCCTGCTCGGCGTCGGCGCCGTGCTCTGGATCGGAAGGGCTCCCCCGTCTTCGGCCGGACAGCAGCGCGCGCCGATCCCGCCGCACGAGACGCAGCTCGCAGAGGCAGAGGCGCCCGTCGAGGAGGCCGCTCCGATCGAGGCGCCGGCCGCCTCCCCCACGGCCGCCGCTCCCCAGGCCTCCCCCCGGTCGCCCCGGCCTCCTGCCAAGGAGGTTCCCCCAGCGGAGGCCGCCCGCCCCGAAGAGCCGCCGCCCAAGGCCGACAACCACAGCACAAAGACCGGGCGGCTGCGCATCTCCGCCGCGCCCGCCTCCGAGGTCACCCTCTACCTCGACGGCGCCGCCCTCGGGGCGCACCGCTTCGACGGGCGGGTGACCACCGGGCGGCATAAGGTGAAGCTGGTCCACCAGGGTCAAGCCTTCGAGCGCTCGGTGGAGGTGCCCGCAGAGGGGACCGCCACGGTGTGCTACGACTTCGACCGTGAGATGGACTGCTCCTGACTCGAGGCCCGGTTGTTCGCCCTCCTGCTCCCCGCCTTCGCCCTCGCGGCTGACCCCGTCCTGCACGCTGGGACGGGCGCAGAGGCCTTGTCCGCGGTGGGGCGGGTCACCGGGGAGCCCGACGACGCCTTCGTCCTCATCTCCATTGAGACCCTGCTCACCGGCTCGATCACCGTGGTCGGAGGTCCGCAGCCCCCCGCCTGTCCAGGCCCCGGGGTGGAGGTGCTGAGCCTCTGGGACATCGCCAGCAACAAGGTCGAGCCCCGCATCGTCCGCCAGGACTTCGAGCGCGCCCTCCCCCTGCTCGACCAGGCGATCGCCCAGCTCCCTTGCCTCAAGGGCACGGTCGAGCGCTCGCTCGGCGCGCAGCTCCACTTCCTCCGCGGCCTCTCCGCCTACGCCCTCGGTGACAGCGCCGCAGCCGAGCGCAATTTCCTCCGCGTGCTCGACTACGACCGCAGCTTCGTCTACCCCACCCGCCACTCCGCAGAGGCCAAGCCCCTCTTCGACGAGCTCTCCTCCCGTCAACGGCGGGAGGGCACCCTCTCGGTGCTCTCCGACGTCGCCGCGAAGGGCACCCTCGTGGTCGACGGCAACCTCATGGACGGCCCACGGCTGAAGCTGCCCGCCGGCCAGCACCTCGTCCAGATCGCAGGCGAGGCCACCTGGACCGCCCTCATCGACCTCCGGGCCGACGACGGCGTGGCCCTCGTGGGGGACGGCGCCGTGCTCCTCGACAGCGTCGACCTCCCCGAGGGGGCCGCCGCCCTCGACGCTATCGCCGCCTCGCGCCTCTCCGGATCGGAGGTCGTCTACGTCGAGGTGAAGGGCATCGTCTGGCGGGGCCCCGGCACCTGGCAGCGCATCGGCACCGCCTCGGCGGCGGAGCTCGCGCGGGCCCGCAGGGCGACGGCCCTGCGCTCGGCGGGCGTCACCGCCCTCAGCGTCGGCGCGGCGGGGGCGCTCGGCGGCCTCGGCTGGAGCCTCCTCACGCGCGACGACACAGAGACAAGCTCAGACGCCGAGTATTACGAGGCCCTCGGCGCCGCCCGCACCCGTCGGGTCTGGATCTACGGATCAGCCGGCGTCGCCACCCTCGGGGCCGCGCTGACCGGGGTCGGCCTCTCCATGGGGCCCTCCCTCTCGCTCAGCCTTCCCGTGCCGGGTGTGCTGCGGCTCTCGGGCCAATTTTAGGGAGCCGCACATGAGTAGTTCCCTCCTCGTGCTCCGGCCCCGCTGGACGGCTTGGCTCCTGATCGCCGGCCTCGGCTGCGACCCCATGAGGCCGGATCGAGACGGCGACGGCTGGTCCGGCGTCAGCGAGGGGGCCGAGCGGGACTGCGACGACGACGACGCCCAGCGCCACCCCGGCGCCGACGAGCGCTGCAACGAGGCCGACGACGACTGCGACGGGGCCGTCGACGAGGGTGTCACGATCGAGGCCTTCATCGACGCGGACGGCGACGGCTTCGGCCAGCAGTCCGTGCCCGCCTGCCCCGGCGCCGCCGGCACCACCCTCGAGGGCGGCGACTGCGACGACACCTCCGCCGCCGCCCGCCCGGGCGCCGAGGAGGTCTGCGGGGACGGGGTCGATCAAGACTGCGCCGTCACCGACGCCTGCCGGCTCGAGGGTGAGCAGCCCTGGGATGGCGGTCTCACCTTCACCTTCGACTACACCTTCGACATCAACTCGGTCATCTTCGGCTGGCCCGACCTCGACGGCGACGGACGGCCCGAGGTCGCCTTCGGTCAGTGGTTCTATGGCTCTGCCGCCCAGAGCCTCGCCATCCTGCCGAGCGAGGCGAGCTGGGCCCCCGGCGTCACCGTCCCCGGCGCCACGGCCACGTGGGTGATCGACGACACGACCGAGCTCACCTCGGGGGCCGCCGCCTGGATCGCCGGCGCGCCCCGCGTGGTCACCGCCCACCGCGGCTTCACCCCCGCGCTCTACCTCTATGACCTCGGAGACCCCGGCGCGGGCGAGGCCGTCCAGCGGGTCGCGCGCGTCTTCGCGCCCGACACGGTCAGCGCGGCCGACGTGGACGAGCGGCAGGACTCCTTCGGCACCGACCTCCGCGCCCTCGGCGATCTGGACGGCGACGGCCTCCCCGAGCTCGGGGTCACCGACGAACGCGCCACCGGCCTGTCGGGCGCCGCCAGCGCCGGCCGGGTCGACGTCCTGTTCGGCGACGACGCGCCCCTGAGCGGTGACCTCACGCTGAGCGACCTCTCCTGGCGCATCGACGGCGCCACCGCGAGCGACAACCTCGGGCTCCGCATCACCAGCGGAGACGCAGATGGTGACGGGCAGGACGAGCTCTTCGTCACCAGCGGGAGAGACGGCATCACCACCGGCGCCGGGTTCTGGTTCAAGCGCAGCCTCGACGACGAGGCCCTGGCGCGCACCAGCGCCGACGCCTGGTCCCGGGTGCACAGCGACGGGCTCGGTTCGGGCGACTGGGGTGCCGCGGTCGAGGTGGCCGAGCTCACGGGCGACGACGCCGTCGATCTCGTCGTGTCCGCCCCCAACATGTGGTCGGACGACAGCGGCGGCGTGGTCTACCTCTTCCCCGGCCCCTTGGAGGCGGGCGTGCTCCTGCTGGCCGACGGTGACACCGCCTTCGACAGCCGGGGCGCGCTCGGGAGCGCCTTCGGGCTCAGCCTGACCACCCTCGACCTCGACGGTGACGGACAGCGCGACCTCGCGGCGAGCGACAACGCGTACATGACCGGACAGGACGGCCTGCTCGAGCAGGTGACGGTCTACTACGGCCCCCTCTCCCCGGACGGCCCCGGCGCGACCGCGACCTTCACCCCCGAGGCCGACCACCCCCACTTCGGGCTCACCCTGGCGCGCCTCCCCGACGCGTCGGGGCCTGGAGTGGATGGCCTGCTGGTCTCGGACTCCTCCAACGATCTCGGACACCTCTACTTTGGACAGGGTGATTGAGTGACCGCTGGCGCCACCCTCCCCATCGACGACACCACCCATGACGGAGAGGTCGAGGGCCGTCGCCCCTCCTCCGAGCTCGTGACCGCCCTCTGCCTCGCCTGGTCGAAGGACGAGGGCGAGCGGGTGGGCGAGATCGCGCTCGTACCGGGCGGCACCCCCGGCTCAGCGACGCTCGGCCGCTCATCCGGGCCGGCCGGAGATGGATCGAGCCGGGTGACCTTCGGCCGCCCTCGCCCCGGCCGCGCCGAGCGGACGAGCACGCTGCAAGCGCCCCAGATCTCCCGCGACCAGCTCCGCTTCGAGGGCCGACGGGGCGGGCTCCGCGTGCAGAACGTGGGCCGCTGCCCGCTGCTCGTCAACGGACTCTCAACCGAGGCCGCCGAACTCCAGCCCGGCGATCTGGTCGAGCTGAAGGGGGTCGCCCTCTTCCTGTGCACGGCCCGCCCCTGGACGCTCCCCGCGCCGCCCGCAGGCTCGGCCGCGTGGCCAGACTTCCCCTTCGGCCAGGCGGACGCCTTCGGCATCGTCGGAGAGAGCGCGGCCGCCTGGGAGCTCCGGCACCGGGTCGCCTTCGTGGGACCCCGCCCCGCCCACGTGCTCGTGCGCGGCCCGAGCGGCGCCGGCAAGGAGCTGGTCGCCCAGGCCATCCACGCCCTGTCTCCCCGCGCGGGACGCCCCATCGTCTCTCGGAACGCCGCCACCATCCCCGACGGGCTCGTCGACGCCGAGCTGTTCGGCAACGCCAAGAGCTACCCAAACCCCGGGATGGCCGAGCGGCCGGGCCTCATCGGCGAGGCCGACCGCTCGACCCTCTTCCTCGACGAGTTCGGTGAGCTCCCCCTCGCCGCCCAGTCGCACCTGCTCCGGGTCCTCGATCAAGGCGAGTACCACCGCCTCGGCGACGCCCGGCCCCGCCACACCGACCTCCGCCTGATCGCCGCCACCAACCGGCCCGAGTCTGCCCTCAAAGAGGACGTGCTCGCCCGCTTCCGCCTGCGGGTCGAGCTGCCAGACCTCAACCAGCGCCGCGACGACATCCCCCTCCTCGTGCGGCACCTGCTGATCCGGATCGGCCGCTCGGACCCCGCCATCGCGCTGCGCTGCTTCCCGGAGGGAGACCTCGAGCGGCCTCCCCGCCTCACGGCGACGCTGATGCGCGGCCTGTTACGCAGACGTTACACCACGCATATTCGCGAGCTCGAGTCGCTCTTGTGGACCTCACTCGGCCAGTCCGGCGCGGCCCTCGACACCTGGGTTGACCTCGAGGAGCGCACCGACGACCCTCCCTCCGCCGGGCCCCGGGCGAGCGCGGTCGGGGTTGATCCGCTCAGCATCCCCGCCGAGCGGGTCCAGGAGGCCCTCGATCGCCACCACGGGCGACAGGCCGAGGTGATCGCCGAGCTCGGCCTCTCCAGCCGCCACGTGCTCCACCGCCTCATCAAGCGCTACGACCTCCGCAGCGGCCGGCTGGGGGATTGAGGCCGCCGCCCGACCGCGCCAGCCGAGCCGGGTAGACTGCCCCGATGCAACCCACCGGCGACGGCGTGCTCCAAGTGGAGCCCACCGACCACTGCAACCTCGCCTGCCGAATGTGCGCGCCCCACCACGAGGGTTGGGAGACCGTTCACGGCCTCGCCAAGGGCTACCTCGATCCCGCGCGCTGGTCTCAGATCGTAGACGGGCTCGTCCAGGAAGACCTCCGCTTCGACCACATCATCTTCCAGTGGCTCGGAGACCCCTCCCTCCACCCAGCCCTGCCCGAGCTGGTCGCGGTCGCCGCGCGCCGGCTGGCCGGCCGGGTCGGCTACCTGCGGGTGGACAGCAACGGGATCCTGCTCACCCCGGCGCGCCTCGACGCCCTCCTCGACGCCCTCCCCGCCGAGGGGCCGCCGCTGCTCCTCGTGTTCACCCTCGACGCCCACACCGAGGCCACCTACACCTTCGTGAAGGGCCGGGACGCCCTCGCCCGCGTGCGACGGAACGTCCGCCACCTGCTCCGACGTCGGCGGGAGACGGGCGCCCGGGTCAACACCCAGCTCCAGTTCGTGGTCCAGCCCGGCAACGCCGAAGAGGCCGCCGACTTCCTCCGCTATTGGTCTGACCTCCTCGCCTGCCAAGGGGACGCCACCCGCTGGCACGACGAGATCCTGTTCAAGCGCCTCAGCGTCGGCGGCGGGGCCGCGGGGCAGGCGGCGGCGGACGCCCTCTACGAGCGGCACGTGCTCGGCGCCGGGATCCGCCCCGGTCGTGTGGGGAACGCCCACATCCTCGTCTGGGAGCAGCGCCCCTGGGTGGAGGATGACGGCCACCGTGGCGGTCGAGGGGCCTGCCCGGCCCTGTGGCTGACGCCCGTGATCCGCCAGGACGGCGCGCTGCAGGCCTGCTGCGCCGATCTCCAGAGCGAGCTCCGCCTGGGCTCCCTCGCCCTCGACTCCTTTCGGACCCTCTGGGAGGGCCCGACGCTCACCCGCCTGCGGCTGGAGCAGCTCGCTGGGCGCTTCGAGGGGGTCTGCGCCGGCTGCGGGGGCATCAACTGGTACCAGACCACCCCCGAGATGGCCGCCCGCGCGCGGGCCCGCGGCGCCGCCCTGGGGCTCGCGGTCGCGGGCGTCGAGCCGACCGACCCGACCGAGCCGTCCGACCGGCCTGGATGAGCGAATCCATCGCAGGCCAGCTCCACCCGCCCGCCGGCTGCCCGATCTACGCTCGGCGTCGGCGCCAGAAGAGGCCGAGGAGGCCCACCAGCGCCGCGCCGAGCCCCGTCGGGGCGGGGGCCTGAGCGCAGTTGCCCACCCCCGAGCCCTGGAGCTTCGCCCCGACCAGCGGATCGACCTCCGGCTCGGGCTCCCCGCTGTCGAAGAGGCCGTCGGCGCCCTCGTCGTCGTCACAGAAGGCGGGTGCGCCGTCACCGTCGGCGTCTCCCTCCCCCTCGTCGGCGTCGAGGACCCCGTCGTCGTCCGAGTCGAGGTCGAGGCTGTTCTCGACGCCGTCGCTGTCGCAGTGGGGATCCTCGTCGCCGTCGCCGTCGCGGTCGGCGTGATGCTCGGTGGCGGTGGGGAGGCCGTCGCCGTCGTCGTCCTCGTCGTGGCGGTCGGGGGCGCCGTCGCCGTCGGTGTCCCCCTCCACCTCACCGTCGTCGCTCACGTCATCGTCGTCGGAGTCGAGGTCGAGGTAGTCGGGGGTTCCGTCTTCGTCCCAGTCCTCGGCGGTGCTGGGATCGGCCGGATCGAAGTCCTCCCCGAGCTCTTGGGCGGTGGACAGGCCATCCCCATCGTCATCGCCGTCGCGGAGGTCGGCGACACCGTCGCTGTCGTGGTCCGGGGGGTCTTCGACCTGACCGGCCACCTCAAAGCCGTCGGTGAGGCCGTCTCCATCCGTGTCCGGGCGGAGCGTGCTGCTCCCCAGAGCGACCTCCTCCGCGTCGGTGAGGCCATCCCCATCCGTATCGACGTCGTCGGCGGCCAGCGCAGGAGGAGAGAGGACAAGGAGGAGGACAAGGGTAGGGAGTCGCATCGGAGAGACCTCAATCGAAGAGGATCGTCACTGGTCAAATATGTCACTGCTCGAGCTTGTCACTGCTCGAGGATGTTGAGCTCGACGCGGCGGTTGTTCGCGCGCCCGGCCGCGGTGCCGTTCGTATCAATGGGCTGGGTCTCGCCGTAGCCCTTGGCGGTGAGCCGGCTGGCCTCGATCCCGCCCTTGCTGACCAGCCAGTTCACGACCGCCTCCGCCCGCGCCTGGGAGAGCTGAAGGTTGGTCTTGTCCACGCCCTGATCATCGGTGTGCCCCGCCACCTCCACGAGCTTGATGTAGGGGTTCTTCTGGAGGACCTGCGCGATCTCCTTGAGCAGCGTGTCACTCTCCGCCTTGATCTTCGCCTTGTTCGTCTCGAAGTACACCTTGTCGAGGATGGCGATCGAGCCCGTCGTGACGACCACTCGGGCCGGACAGCCATCGGAGCGGTCGGGGTCGCTGCGGGGATCGACCGCCTCGTCCGGGCACTGGTCGCGCTTGTCGGGGACCCTGTCACCGTCCCGATCGGGGCAGCCACGCGCGGCCACGGGGCCGGCCTCGGTGGGGCACTCGTCCTTTCGGTCGGCGAGGCTGTCGCCGTCGGAGTCGGGGCACCCGCCCAACGCGGCGAGGCCCGCCTCCACCGGACAGGCGTCGGCGGCGTCAAGCACCCCGTCCTCGTCGTTGTCGGGGTCTAGGCAGCCGTCCTTGTCCTTCCACTCGTCCCGATCTTCCGCCTCGAGCGGGCACTTGTCCTTGAGGTCGACCACGCCGTCCTGGTCATTGTCGAGGTCGGGGCAGCCGTCCTCGTCCTCGTAGCGGTCGGCGTCCTCCGGGTCGGTCGGGCACCGATCCAGCTCGTCGGAGAGGCCGTCCTGGTCTTGGTCCCGGACCTTGGGCGCCCCCGGGTGGCGATAGCCGACCACGAGCAGGGCCCGCACGTCCGGGGCGCCGGCGCCGGGGACGATGCCCGAGCCGCCGCCGATCGTGGCCACGAGGCCGCGCTCACCGCTCCAGGTGCTGAAGAGGTGCGCCTCGACTGGGTCTTCGTTCCAGCCCCCGCCGCCCGTGAGGTCGAGCCGGGTGCCGAGCTCTGCGCCGATGAGGAGGGGCTCGGCGAGGTCGATGGCGGCCGAGGCGCTCACCAGCGCCGCCGAGCCCACGGTGGTCGCGTAGGCCTCGGAGGAGGCGCCGAGGTCGGCGCCGACGTTGATCGCCCAGTGCAGGCGCTCCTTCTCTCCACCGACGCTGGCCGTGGCGCCGCCGGTCACCCCGCCGGTGGACAGCCACGCCCCCTCCGATGCGGTGGGCAAGGCCACGAAGGGCGCGATGGCGAGCCCAACGCCCTCATCCTCGTAGGAGACCAGGGGCACCACCACGCCGAGCCGCGCGTCGCCCATGGCGAAGCGCCCCTCCCCCTCGACGACCACCGAGGGATAGACCGGCACTTCGACGTCAAAACGCAGCCGCCCGAGCAGGTTGTAGCCCAGGGCGAGGCGGGTGGAGAGCTGACTGTCCACGACGGTCTGTTTGCTGCCGTCGCTGAGCTGCCAGACAAGGGGATCATGTGAGTAGACCACCCCGAGCCCCCCGTAGAAGGAGGAGGGGAGGCCAATGTGGGGGTGGACGAGCTGGAGGGTGCCAGCGTCGTCGAGCGCGCTGCCCGACAGGTGAAACGTATCGGCGTTGAGCTCACCCGCGGCGGCGCGTGCGCCGACACCGCAGAGGAGCAACACCCAGATGGGGGCGAGGGGCTTCATGTTCGATGGGTCTCCAGCAGGCCCCCCTTCTCACGTGAACCCGCCGACGCGGCGACCCGCGGACGGCCGACCCCGCTGCCTCCGGCCACTCGGTCGAGCGAGCAGGCCCGAAGAATTTATGTCGAAAACTATCCAATTCTGCGAGTTACAGACGGCTTACACGCGGCTGTACTCTACCTTACAGGCACTACCTTACAGGCACTACCTTACAGGCTCTACCGCACACGCGGGCCTCGAAGCGGCCGGGGTGTCGGCGCGCCGCCCGCGCGGCTACGAGGCGGGCATGATCTTCGACGCGCTCCTCCTCGGCTGGCTCGCCCTGGTCCTCCCCCTCGGCCTCTCCGCCGCCGTGGGGTCGCGGGCCCCCCGCGCGATCGGGCCTCCGATCGGCCTCCTGGGCTCGATCACCACGGCCATCCTGCCCCAGCTCCTCCTCGGAGAGCTGCTGCTGTTCGGCCTCTCCCTGGGCTACGCCGCGCCGGCGACCGCGATCGGGGTGGGCCTCGGCGGCCTGCCGCTCCTCCTCACGGGGCTCCGCGCGCACCGCGTGAGGCTCCGCCCGACCGCCGCCGACGGTCCCGCCGGGGCCGGTTCGGCGCTCCCCAGGACCGGCACCGGGGGCGGGCGCCTCCGCCTGTGGGGCTGGGGCCTCCTGCTGCGCGCCCCGGCCCGCGCCGAGGTGCGCCGGGAGACCGTCCGCGGCTGGCGGAGCGGCGCCGGCTGGTCGCTCGACCTCGACCTCTATCGGCCTGCCTCGCCGGCAATCGAGCCGGGCCACCCCCGCCCCGCCATCCTGTTCTTACACGGCGGCGCCTGGGTCGCAGGGAGCCGCGCCCAGAACTGGTACTACTGCACAGAGCTCGCGGCGAGCGGCTTCGTCGTCTGTTCAGCGAGCTACCGGCTCGCCCCTCGGTTCCCCCTCCAGGCGGCGGTCTCCGACGCCAAGGCCGCCGTCGCCTACCTCCGCGAGCACGCGGTCGCCCTGGGTGTAGATCCCGACCGCATCGGCGTCATCGGCGCATCGGCCGGGGGCCACCTCGCCTCGATGGTGGCGCTCACCGCCGGTGACTCCAGCCTCCAACCCGGCTTCGAGGACAGGGACTGCTCTGTCCAGTCCGCCGTCTCGATGTACGGGGTGGCCGACCTCCTCTGGCCGACGGTCACCCGCCCCCACGCGCTCACGCGGACCTTCCTCGAGCGCTGGATCGTCCAGGAGAAGGCCAGCGCCACACCGGACCTCTATCGCCGCCTCTCCCCCGCCCACCGCGCGAGCGCGAACGCCCCCCCCTTCCTCCTCGTCCATGGCGACCAGGACGCGCTCGTACCCCTGAAGGAGAGCGGCCGCCTCCACCAGGCCCTCGTCCTGGTGGGGGCCGACGTGAGCCTGCTCGTCGCCGTGGGCGCCACCCACGCCTTCACCGTCCACCCCTCCCCGCCCGCCGCGCAGGCCCTCCAGGCCATCCTCCGGCACTTCGAGGCCACCCTCCGCCCGCCGGCTGGCCGCGCCTCCGACGCGCCGCCCACGGACGCAACCGAGGACCCCTGAACGTCAAACGCCCGCCTCCGCGAGAGCGAAGACGGGCGTATGAAGGGGGTGGTGGGCGATGCAGGATTTGAACCTGCGACTCCTACCGTGTGAAGGTAATACTCTACCGCTGAGTTAATCGCCCCCAGAGTGGACCCCTTCTATAGGACCTCCGCGGCCTCGTCAAGGGTCCGCGCTCCGGGATCGACCGCTGGGATCGGCCGCGGGGGTCGGCGTCGTGGCCTGCGGTAGCGCCCGACGCTACGGTCGGGGGATGTTCGCCGATCGGCACCGCGTCGCTGTGATCTCGCTCAGCGGGCTCGTCCTCCTCGCCCTCTGTGGCGCCTACGCGCGGGGGGCCGTCACCAGCCCCGACGGCATCCGCGCCTGCCGGGAGGAGCCCCTGCAGCACGACGGCGACTCGCTGGTGCTCGCGCTCTACGAGGTCACCGCGGTCCCCGGGCCAGGGCGCTTCGAGCTGTCAAAGGTCTACCGCGACATCCCCGTGCTGAGCGAGGAGCCCGTGGCCCTGCACGAGACGGTGAGCGTGGCGGGGGTGTTTCGAGCAGAGGGGCAGGTGGTGGTGGCGGAGCGCGTCGTCCACCACCCCCTCCGGCGGGCCAAGGGGGCCCTGTCCGCCCTCGGCCTGCTCTGCGCCCTCGCCGCCGCGCCCTTCGCCTTCCGCTGGCGAGCCGGCTGGCTGGAGCCGCGAGATGCCTGATCTCATCACCCACGGCTGCCTCGCCTACCTGCTCAAGGCGGCCACCGGCGGCCCGCACCGGGCCACCTTCCTCGCCGGGACCTTCCTCCCCGACCTCCTCGGCCGCGTGCCGGGGCTCGGCCTCATCGCGCTCGGCGGCGTGGGTGTCCCCGTACCCACCTGGATGCCAGCCCTCTGGGAGCCCTTCCACCTGCCGTGCGGGATGTTGCCCCTCGCTCTCTTCCTCACGGGGCTCGTCCGGGCCCCGGCAAGGCGGGCCTTCTTCTTGAACCTCCTCGGTGGGATGGCGCTCCACCTCGGCGTCGACCTCCTTCAGGACCACATGGGCAACGGCTACCTGCTGCTCTTCCCCTTCTCCACGATGAGCTGGGAGCTCGGCTGGATGGGGAGCGAAGACACAGTTGTTTTGGCCCCCTTCCTCCTCTTGGTCACGCTCTTGGTAGGGTGGCGGTTCCCGCGCGCCGCCACCGAGGACCCCCGATGACCGCCGACACCGTGCCCGCACGCCTGCTCGCCCAGGCCCGCCTCATCCCCTCTGCGCCCGCTTGGTTCGAGAAGGTCGATGGGGAGTGGCGGGCCACCTCTTGGGCCGAGCACGTGGCCGTCGTGCGCCGCTTTGGCCGGGCCCTCATCGCCACCGGGGTGGAGGAGACAGACCGCGTCTGCATCCTCGCCGGCAACCGCTCGGAGTGGCTGATCGCCGACGTGGCGGCCCTGGTCGTCGCCGCCGTGCCTGCCGGCATCTACGAGACCTGCTCCATCGAGGAGGTCGGCTACATCCTCGATCATGCCGACGCGCGGGTGGTGGTGGTCGAGAACGCCGAGCAAGCCGCGAAGGTGCTGGCGGCGCCCCACCCTGCGCTCCGGGCGCTGGTGGGGATGCGGGGGGCTCAGCTCCCCGAATCGCCCCTCTGCGTGTCCTGGGAGGCCTTCCTGGCCCGCGGCGACAGCGTCCCCGCCGAGGCCGTCGACGCCCGCACCGCCGCCCTGAAGGGCAGTGACATGGGCACCTTCATCTACACGAGCGGCACCACCGGGCCCCCGAAGGCCGTGATGCTCTCCCACGAGAACCTCGCCTGGACCGCCAGCGCCGCCATCGGCATGGTGGGCCTCGTCGCGGGGGACTGCACCCTCTCCTACCTGCCCCTGGCCCACATCGCCGAGCAGATGTTCACGATCCACGGCCCCACCCTCGCGGGCTGCCCCGTCTACTTCGTCGAGGCTCGCGACAAGCTGCCGCAGAACCTCGTCGAGGTGCAGCCCACTGTCTTCTTCGGCGTGCCGCGGGTCTGGGAGAAGCTCCACCACGGCATCCAGGGCAAGCTCAAGGACGCCACGGGCGTCAAGGCGAAGCTCGCCGCCTGGGCGCAGCGGGTCGGGCGTGAAGTGAACACCCTCCGCAACCAGGGCCAGGCCCCCGGCGCCCTCCTCGGCCTCCAATACAGCCTCGCGAACAAGCTCATCTTCTCCAAGCTCAAGCCCAAGGTGGGCCTCGGGCGCGCGCGGGTCTGCGTGAGCGGCGCGGCGCCGATCTCGGCGGATGTCCTTGAATTCTTCCTCGGGCTCGACATTCGTATCCACGAGGTCTATGGCCAGTCCGAGGGCTGCGGGCCCACCACCTTCAACCAGCCCGGCGCCACCCGCCTCGGGACGGTCGGCACGGCGGTGCCGGGCTGCTCCGTCGAGCTCGCCGAGGACGGGGAGATCCGCCTCAAGGGCCCGAACGTCTTCCTCGGCTACTTCAAGGACTCGGCCGCCACCGAGGCCTGCCTCATCGACGGCTGGCTTTACTCGGGCGACCTCGGCGCCAAGGACGGGGACGGCTTCTTCAAGATCGTGGGCCGCAAGAAGGAGATCATCATCACCTCAGGCGGCAAGAACATCACGCCCATCAACATCGAGGCCGCCCTCAAGGACTACGCCCTCATCAGCCAGGCCGTGGTCATCGGCGATCGGCGCAACTACCTCATCGCGCTGCTCACGCTCGAGCCCGAGGACGCCAAGAAGTTCGCCGACGCCCACGGCGTGCCCGTGGAGGGCCTGCACCAGCACCCGGCGCTGCGGGCGGAGCTCCAGCGAGCCGTAGACGCCGTGAACAGCAAGTTCGCTCGCGTCGAGCACATCCGTCGCTTCGAGGTGCTGCCCCGCGACCTCTCCGTCGAGGCCGGGGAGCTGACCCCGACCCTCAAGATGAAGCGGCGGGTGATCGACAAGAATTGGGCGGAGGTGATCGAGGGCGTCTACCGGGCGGGCGGCGCCCAAGGCTGAGCACCCGCTCACCCCAGCGCGCCGCCCCGGGCGACCGTCCACCCTCGTCACCCGGCTCGGCCCGCGCCACCGGACTCAGAAGGGGGCCTCGTCTCCCGCCTCGACCGGCTCGGCGGGGCGCCCCTCCGGCCGCGCCTCGACAGCCTCGGGCTGCTTGCGGTTGCCGAGGTTGACGAAGTGCAGCCGCTCCGCCACCACATAGGTGACTTGACGCCGGTTGTTGCTGGCGTCCGTCCAGCTGTCGTGGCGGAGCGTGCCCTCCACCGCGATCACGCTGCCCTTGTGCACATATCGCAGGCAGAGCTCGGCCTGCTGCTCCCAGAGGCGGATCGAGTGCCAGTCCGCCACCTCGCTCCAGCCCTCCTCTCCGCGCACGCCCCGGTTGGTGGCGACACGGAGGTCACAGACCACCTTGCCGCTCACCGTCCGCTTGACCTCCGGCTCCGCGCCGACGGTCCCCATCAAAAACACGCTGTTGATCCCTCGCATGCACACCTCCTTGGGCCCACTTGGGGCGGGTGCGCTGGAGGGACAAGCAAGGAGCGTTCTCAGCCAAGCCCCTGAGATCATGGAGGGAGGGGGGTGCCAGCCTGCCCGAAGGTCGGGCAGGTCGGTCGACGCCCGTCACCCTCCGGCAGCTGCCGCTCCGCCTCACCGGGCGCGGAGCCACCGGCCAATCAAGCGAGCTCTGGATAGAATTGGCGGCACCAGGCTCGGTATTTTCCGATCGGCCCGTCTGTGCTCGCGAGGGCCGGCGGGTGGATGTAGCGCTTGTTCTCCCAGATCGCGATGTCCTGCGAGACGTCGTGGACGTAGCCGGCCATCGTCGGGCCAACGGCCTGCCGGGTGAGCCAGCCGCGCGGGAGGAGGCCGAGGCCCGGCAGGATGACGTTCGGATCTTCAAATTCCTGGACGCTCAGGCCCACGTGGAGGTCGATGTGCTCCCCGTCGATGGGGGTAGGCAGCACCCAGTGGCGGGTGTGGGTCTTCAAGGACAGGGTGCGGGCGTGGACGATGGAGTAGCCGAGCCCGTGGATGACGGCGTCGAATTCGACCCGCACCTTGGAAGGGCCGATCAGGAAGTTCTCATTCCGCGTGAAGGCGTAGCGCGACCGCAGCACCGGGCCATCGAGCTCCAGATCGGCGAGGACTGCGACGTCGTCGTACTTGTGGACAGAGTGGAAGTGCGCGATGTCGACGCTGTTCTCGGCGGTCTCCTGGGGGTGGGTGCGGAGGCGCCAGGTGTGGGTGACGATCGGCGTCCAGCCCCGATCGTCGAGGATGGGCACCTCGAAGCTGGGCGCGCGCCCCGCGGAGTCGAACCAGGCGAGCAGGAGCCCGTTCTGCTCTCGCAGCGGCACGGAGACCATCTTCGCGGCCGGGGGTGGCTTGCCCCCGCCGGGGATGTGCACGCAGACGCCCGCCGTGTCGAACGAGAAGTCGTGAAAGGGGCAGCGGAGGCGCTCCCCCTCGACCTTCCCGCCGTGGGCGAAGTGAGCGCCGAGGTGGGGGCAGAAGGCGTCCACCAGGGCCGGGACGCCCGCCGCCGTGCGATAGAGCACCCGCTCCTGACCACAGAAGGTGATCTGCCGGAGGGCGCCCGGCTGGAGCTCGGCCGAGGTGCCCACACAATACCAAGCCGTGGGGAAGGGCGGGAAGGGGAACCGATAGGGCGGCGCGGACATCCGGGGACCTCGGCGGGGCGGCGAAGCTATCCAGGCGGGTAGAGGGCGTCCCGCAGCACGGCCAACACCGCATCGCCGGTGGGATCGAGGTCAGACCACGCGGCCTCGGTAGCGGCCGCTTCGGTGAGGGGCTCGGTGATGAGGAGGTCGTTGTACCGGCGCTCGGGGGCCTCGGTCGCCCCCTCCACCATCGCGACCGCGTGGCTCACATAGACGCCGAGCGCGTGGTCGGGCAGGCCCTGCAGGCGGTGGTAGGGCACGTCCACCGGGCCGATGAGGCCGGCGGGCTCTCGCTCGGCCCACCAGGCGTCGGGGTCGCCCTCGAGCTCGGCGGCCATCCGCTCCTGGTTGTGCTCGGGGGTGCGCGCGATCTCCTCCTGCAGCCAGCCTGGGCTCTCGGCGTCCACCCAGGCGACGGGGTCGAGCGCGGCGTGTCGACCGACGGCCCCCGCCACGAGCGCGCCGCCAAAGGACCGGGAGTAGACGACGAGCTGGTTCGGGTCAACGGACTCTTGCCAGGCCGCCCAGCGCATCACCTCGTCGAGGTCATCCTGGCCGGTGAAGCCGTTGGTGTCTTCCTGGCCCTCGCTCTCGCCGCGGCCCCGAGGGTCCCAGGTGACGAGCACAGCCGGCAACGCCAAGAGGGCGTCTGCGAGGGGGCTCTCGAGGAGGGGCATGCCGTCCTCGAAGCCCGGGGGCACCATCAACACCGTGGGGACACAATTCCCGCCGCGCGGCTCGCGGGTCTTCAAGGCGAGGAGGGTGCCGTCTCGCGCCTCAAGGCTGAGCTGGTGCTCGCGCTCTCCGTCGTCCGACGAGGGGCTGCAGCGCCGATCGGGCCAGCCCTCCGGCGCAGTGGCCTCGACCCGACAGCCGAGAAGGATCACCGAAGAGAGGAGGGGGACGGCGGAGCCACCTCGAGCGCGCAGACGAAGCGCCCACCGCGCGCCGCGGTCGGATACCTTCGACCGACTGTGCGGAAGCGCGACCGCCTCCGCCCCCTTGATCTCGGTCACCCTGACCTCCCCTTCCCAGACTCCCACACCGGTCGAACGTCGCTCCACCGTGACCCACCCTAACCCCCCATCTCCCATCCTCCCGCAGCGCTATCGCCTGTGGCCCTCCGTTGACCGCGCGCTGCTCGGGAAGGGCGGCGCCAGCGAGGTCTGGCGCGTGCAGGACGAGGCCCTGGGCCTCCTTGTCGCGCTCAAGGTGCTCCGCAGCGAGGGGGCCCGCTTCCAGGCCCGCTTGGAGCGGGAGGCGGTGCTGGCGAGCCGCGTGGTGCACCCCAACGTCATCGCCCTGCATGACGTCGGTCGAACGCCCGACAATCACCCCTACCTCGCGTTCGCGCTGGCGAGTGAGGGGAGCATGCTGGAGATGTCGGCCGATCCGCCGCCGTGGCCGGAGCTGATGCAGTACATCATCCAGCTCCTCCGGGCGCTGGGGGCGCTGCACGCCCGCGGGATCCTGCACCTCGACGTGAAGCTCTCCAACCTGCTGCTGCACCGCGAGGCGCAGGAGCGGGAGCTCTGGCTCGCAGACCTCGGCGTCGCGCGCGCCCTGTGGGACCCCGAAGACAATGACCCCGCCGTGGTAGGCACGGTCTCGTACATGTCGCCGGAGCGGCTCGTCGGGCGGCAACAGCTCTGGTGCCCCGCCACCGACCTCTTCGCCGTCGGCGCGGTGGTCTACCGGATCCTCACCGGGCGCCTCCCCTTCCCCGCCCGTGACCCCACGACCGCCCTCGCCGAGCGGCAGAAGCCACCGCGAACGATGAAAATCCGCGAGGGTTACGCCGTGCCGGAAGGGCTCGCCGACGTCATCCTCCCCATGCTCGAGACCGAGCTGCGCGCGCGCCCCGAGCTCGCCGCCGACGTCATCCGCGCCCTCGAGAACCTGTCCCCGGTGGGAGAGCCCGGGCCCCGATCGCCGATCATCAAGGCCGGGCCCACCGTCCCGGCGAGCTTCCGCCCCAGCCCGGCGCCGCCCCCAAAGGCGTTGCGCCGCCCCCGCGCCCGGCGCCGCCTGCCCCAGGCCTTGAGCCTGCTCGTCCACCGGGAGATCGAGCTCGTCGGGCGGGAGGCGGAGCTCGATCAGATCTGGATCGCCGCCAGGGCCGCCATGCGGTCTCGCCGGCCGCAGCTCCTCGAGATCTCCGGCCCCTGGGGCGTCGGCACCACCCGCCTGGTCCAGGAGCTCACCCGCTTCGTGGAGGAGGCGGGCATCGGCGAGGGCCTGCGCCTCGACTACGCCGTCGGAGATGGTCCCGAGCGGGGGCTCCGCGGAGCCTGGCGCCGCATCGTCCCCCCCGGCTCGCCCGGCGAGGTCTACACCCGAGAGGTGGCGAACCTCATCGCCCGTGACCGCGGCATCCCCCTCGCCGAGGCCGTGCAGGACGCCCGCGCCCTCGGCTCCTGGATCTCCCCGCCCAAGGATGCCCCGCGCACCAACCGCTCGCTGGCCCGGGCCCTGTTCGTCGAGCACCTCGAGCGGCGGGCCTGGCGCGGCCTGTCCTTCCTCTGGATCGAAGACGCCCACCTCGCCGACGAGAACGACGACTGTTGGCCGATCATCGACATGCTGCTCGGGCGGAGCGCGCCGGTGCTGGTGCTGCTGACCACCCGCGTCGACCACGCCGCCCCCTCCCTCTCCGAGCTGCGCGCCCGCTACCCCGAGCAGGTTCGCACGCTCTCTGTGGCGCCGCTGCCGGTGCGGGCCGCCGAGACCGTCGTGGTGGCCCACCTCCCCCTCGAGCCGACGCTTCGAGAGCGGCTCGCGCGATACTCCGGCGGTAACGCCCGCGTGATCCGCGAGGTGCTGTCCTGGTGGATGCGAAACAACGTGCTGCAGGAGACCGCACTCACGAACGAGGCCGGTCGTATCTGGACCCTCATCGACCGGGCTCCGCCCCTCCCCGAGACCCGCAAGGCCTTCGCGATGGAGCTCTGGGCCAGCGTCCGCGCCGACGCCGGGAGCCGCCGGGCGATCCTCTCGATGGCCCTCGGCGCGGCCGGGACCCCCTGGGACGTGCTCGCCCGTGTAGCGGGAGAGGCCCTCGATCGCCTCGTCGTGGACGGCCTCATCGACCTCGAGCGGGGCGCGCCCATGCCCGTGCCACCGGAGCTCACCACGGTGGCGTTGGGCGATCCCGAGGTCACCCTCGCCGAGCTCGGAGATCTCCACGCCGCCCTCGCCGAGGCATGGGCCGCAGAAGGAGACGACCCCGCCGTCGCGGCCCGCGTGGGCGTGCACCGGGTGGAGGCCGGGCAGCTCGCGGAGGCCCTCGCCCCCCTCGATCGCGCGCTCCGAGACTCCTCTCGAACCTGGCCCGTGGGGCAGATCTGCGACTTCGCGCGCCGAACCCTCTCGGTCGCCGAGCAGCTCGGCGCCACGGAGGGGCCGGCCTGGGTCCATGCGGCCGGGGTCCTCGCCGACGCCCTCTGGCGCCAAGGGGACGACGAGGGTGCCGAGACCGTCGATCTCGCCCTCCAGCGCCTCCACCTTGGGGCCGAAGAGCACCTGCTCACCGAGGCCGCGCGCGCCCGCAGGGCCCCCGCGGTCACATCGGTGGAGGTCGTGGTCTCGACGAGCGGGCCCAGCGCCAGCCGCGCCGAGCAGCACGCCGCCCGCGCCCTTCGACGGACCCTGCGCCTCGAGGCCGAGGGCGCCTTCGACGACCTGCACGAGGCCCTGGCGCTGCTGCCGGATCCCGAGACCGAGTGCCGCGCCCACCTCCTCCGCGCCCGGCTCCTCGCCCTCACCGACCCCATGGTCGCCTGGCACGAGGCGCTGCGGACCATTGAGGTCGCGCGCGACAACGGGCTGCTCCGCTTCGAGGTCCTCGCCTGGGGCCTCGTCGCCATGCCGATGGCCGGGCTCGGTCACGGAGAGGAGGCCATCGAGCGCCTCCGCGCCGGGATCACCCGCCTCGAGACCCACGGTGACCGCCGCGCCGCCGCCGAGGCCCGCCTGCACCTCGCCGCCGCGCTGCGGGCCGCGGGCCGTGACGATGAAGCCCAGCAGCTCTGGGCGGCCGCCGCCCAGGATCCAGACCCCGCCTTCGGCACGGTCTTGCTGGGGGCGCGGGAGTCGATGGCGATCCAGGCGGTGCTCGACCGCCGCCCCTTCACGATCCTCAAGCTCCACCCCGGAGAGCAGCGCCCGCCGGCCGCTGAGCTGGCCTGGACCCTGCTCGCCCTGCTGGCGGGCCTGATGACGGGCCGCTCGGCCGCCACGCCCGACCGCGCCCTCATCCCCGGCGCGCTCGTGCTGGGCATCGAGGGTCTCGTGCTGCTGCACGGGATCGGCATCGAGCTCCAGCGCCAGGGGAGAGACGCCGAGGCCAACGCCTGGGAGGTCGATCGGCTCGCCGCCTGTCACGCCGAGGGCATCGAGGGCGCCCTTCCGCTGGCGCTGCTCGAGCGGATGCACCGGGTGCGGACGCCGACACGACCGGCCTGAGCGGGCCCCCCGTCCCGGGCCGTCAGGGCTCGAGCTTCCGCAGGGCCTCGCGGAGGCGGGCGTTGTCGGGGAGCCGCTCGGCGGTCACGGACAGGATCTGCCGCGCCTCGGCGGGGTCGCTGCGGCGCTGGTAGAGCGCGGCGAGCAGGAGGGTGGTCTCGACGTCGTTCGGGTTGAGCTCCCAGGCGACTCGGCCGTGGCCGATGGCGCGGTCGATCTCTCCCGCCGCGGCATAGAGCCGCATACAGAGCACTTGACCCGGCTGGAATTGGCTGTCGAGCTCGATCGAGCGCTGCGCAGCCGCGAAGGCCGCGGTCTTGTCCCCCGCTCGGTCCCAGCTCTCCGCCACCGCCAGCCAAACGGCGGGCTCCTTTCGCTTGCCGGCCTCCGCCGCCTTTTGTCGAGCGTCGGCCACGCCGCGCAGGTCTCTCATACCGAGGCGGGCCTCCGCGAGCTCTGCCCAGAGCTGGGCCACCTGACGCTCTCGCTCTTCGGGGTCGATGCCGTCGGAGCGGCGATCGACCACCTGGACGCCGCCCGTCCCCAGCACCGCGGCGTAGGGCGGCAGGTAGAGCGCGAAGGAGAGCTCGGCGGCAGCACGATCGTAGACCTTGCGCCCGAGCCAGATCTTGCCGACCTGGGCCGCGTATCGCCCCTCATCCGGGTACACCGCACGCAAGGCGGAGAAACGACGGAGACCGCCCTCGGTGTCGCCGCCCCGCAGCACACGATCGGCCTCTACCCGGAGGGCGCCCGGGCCGCCGGGCAGGAGCGCGCGGGCCGCGCTGGCCACAGCGCCCGCTCGCTGGTTGTCACCGCAGAGCCGAAAGACCGCGGCGGCTTCGGACTGGATCACGGGGTCGGAGACCGCCGCCGTGGCCGCGCGCCCGGCCAGCGAGATCGCCCCCGGGCAGTCCGCGGTGCGGGCGTGCATCCATGCTCCGAAGGAGTAGGCCGCTGCGCCCCCCTCGCTCCCCACCGCCTTGTCCGCCTTCTCCCTCGCTCCCCCGAAGTCCGACTGCGCGAGCCGGGACTCTCCGACGAGCAGGAGCAAGGGTGCGGAGTCGGGGTCGTCCTTAGAGGCGGACTCGGCGTAGGGCAGGCCCTCGGCGCCCCGGCCCGTGAGCAGGAGGGCGCGTGCCATCACGGCGTCGGCACCCTTCACCCGCTTCTCGGCCGCCACCTGCGCTGGGACGATCGCCTTGTCGGGCTCACCGGCCCCGATCCAGGCCCGGGCCACGCCCAACAGGGCCTCGGGCTCCCCTGGCCGCTTCTCCAGCACCCGCTCGTAGGTGCGCGCCGCCGCCGAGTAGCGCCCATCGTCGAGGTACCCCTCGGCCTTGTGAAGCAGGGCACCCCGCCCCGAGCAGCCGAGCAGGGCCAAGGCGAGCAGGGCTGGGAGGCCAGCAGGAGGAGACCGAAGCGACGGCATGCGCGGACCTCTGGGACTGAGCTTCGCCACGGTGGACCTCTCCGGAGGCGATCAGGCGCCGACGACCCAGTAGGGGCTGCCCTTGAGCTGACCCTTGATCTGGGTGACCTCCTCCGGGTGCAGCTCGAAGGTCTGCGGTGCGCCGGTTCGGGGGTCAGGCTGGGTGAGGAACCAACGCTCTCCCACCTTCGACTTGTGCAGCATGATGCCACGCGGATCGTCGTAGACGAGGTTGAGGTCAGCGGCGGTGATCTTGCCGCCGGCCTTCGGCTTCTCCCCGGGCGTCGCGGGCTTGGCCCCCGGCTTCTCGGCGGCGGGAGCGGGAGCGGGAGCGGGAGCGGGAGCGGGGGGCTCGACCTTCTTCGGCGCAGTGGCCTCCAGGACCTCCTCGATCTCCCACTGGACCTCGAGGAGCTCCCCCTTCATCGCGGTCTCGAGGAGATCGCGCACCTTGGAGCCCTGGGTGCCTTGCGCGAGCTCGGTGAGGGCGGCCTTGACCTCCGCGCGCACCTCCTCGCTAGAGCGGCGAAGGCGGGCCACGAAGCCGTCGATCTGCTGGGAGAGGTCGGCCTCGGCGCGCCCTTGGGCGGAATTGTCAACATATCCACTCATCTCGGGACTCCTGATCCTAGCGAATGTAAGCCACGCTGGGCGGGGGCTGGACCTAACACCGAAGGGCCGCCCCCACAGCCCGCATCGCAGGGCGGTGGGCTCCCCGGCCGGGAGGATGCGCCGGCGGTTCGCCCGTGGCACGATGGGGGGATGGAATTCCTCGATCGATTCCCCGGCCCGACCCGCGAGCGCCTGTTGGCCGCCGGCCGGGTGGTGCGCCTCAAGCCCTCCCAGCACCTCATCCGCCGAGGTGAGCGGGGCGGCGACATCTACCTCATCGAAGAAGGCAGCTTCGACGTGGTAGACACGAGACAGTCTCCCGAGGTGGTGTTGAACCTGATCGGCCCGGGGACGGTCGTGGGTGAGATCGCCTTCCTCGACGCCGCCCCCCGCACCGCCGACGTCCGCGCCTCCGCCGAGTCCAGCGTGCGGGTCTGGGAGCGGGAGTCCCTCGGGCGGGTGCTCGAGGCCGAGCCCGACTTCGCGGTGGTCTTCTACCGGGCGATCGCCGAGACCACGGTCGATCGGTTCCGCAAGCTCAGCTCCACCGCCTCGGCTGGGGGGATGGGCGGCCGCCGCAGCCTTGAGGTAGGGGCCAGCGTGGCCGAACAGGCGCGCGAGGTCGCGGGGAGGGCCCAGAGTCGCTGGCTCGAGGCCGACGCCCGTCTGCGCCGCGCCACCAACGACGGCGAAGCCAAGGTGGAGGCCGTCTCCGCCTTCCACGCGCTCGTCGAGGAGTCGACGCGCTGGCTGTCGGGCTTCCCGGCGGGGGAGGAGGCCACCAAGGCCGGCCTCGCCCTGGCGCGGGAGCTCCGCACCTCGCTCGGCCGCGCCCGCACCTCCGCCCTCTCGCTCGATCCCCCCAACCAGCACAGCGGCGATCCGCGCCTGATGGCTCACATCCAGGAGGGAGAGGCCCGCGGGGAGGACGAGCTCGGGGCGGCGATGGATCAGGCCATCCTCGCCCTCCCCACCTGCCAGGGGCTGCGCCGCCGCTCCAACATCGCCTCAAGGACGGTGGCCTCCCTGCTGCCACCCCATCGCCCCGCCCGCATCCTCATGCTCACCGCCTCCGCCGAGGCGATCCTCCGCCGCCTGATGCCCAGCCTCGGCCGCAGCGGCGCCCACATCCGCGTCCTCGACAGCGACCGCGGCGCGCTCACCGCGCTCGACGCCGCCCTCCCCCGCCACACGGCGAGCGTCACGCTCAGCCTCCAGCAGGAGGACATCGCCGCCCTCGCCGTGGGCCAAGGCGGCTCCTGGCGCGATCCCGCCGACTTCATCGTGGTGGACTCCCTCTCCGAGTACCTGCCCGACCGTCTGCTCGCGACCCTGCTCGGCTGGCTCAAGGGGCAGCTCGCCCCCGGGGGTCTCCTGATCATCACGGCGCTCGCGCCGGCCAGAGACGGCCCTATCTTCGATCACCTGCTGAATTGGCCCATGGTTCGGCGCTCCGGGCGCGACCTCCGCGCCCTCGTCGAGGCGCTCGGCTTCCGCGGGGCGGTCGTCTGTGGGCGCGAAGAGGACGCCGACCCCGCCGTCGTCGTCGCCGCCCGGGTGACGCACAAGGCCTGAGCCCGCCCTCGTTCAGTCTACGATATGTCACGCGGCCTCCCGGGTTGAATTGCCCGGGATCACGACCCCCACCCTTGCCCGCGACGCCGAACCCGCGTAGCCTCTCGCTCCGCGAACGTCTGCCTGGGAGAGCTCTGATGAAACTCCGATCGATGTCCCTCGCTGTGGTCCTGCTCGCCGCCTGCGGCGGCGAAGAGAAGAAGGCCGCCCCGCCGCCTCCTACCCCTGTGGAGGCCCCGCCCGTCGCGGAGGAGCCCCCTGCCAAGCTCTCGATGGACGCCATGAAGGCCGAGGCGGTGGCCACCGCCCTCGTCCCCTCGCCCGCTGAGATGGAGAAGGCTCTCGCCAACGCCGGCATCTCGAACAAGCTCGCGGACATGATCAAGGACCGCGACATCAAGATGAACGTCGAGAACAAGGACCAGATCGCGGTCCGCACCGGCGTTGTCCTCGCTGACCTCACGCTGACGGTCAAGACCGCTCCCAAGGAGCAGATGATCGCTCGCCTCGACCGCCTCAAGGAGGGCTTCCAGAAGCTCGGCGGCGGCACCGACGTGCAGAACACGATCGACGACATCAAGAACCGCATCGCCAACGACGCCGTCAGCCGCGAAGACCTCCTCAAGGAGGTGGACGAGCTCTCGGGCGTGCTGGTGCCCGAGCTCCAATACGAGGCGGGTGACTGGGTCGTGCCCCTCATCCAGGCCGGCTCCTGGCTCGAGGGCGCTCACCTCGTGAGCGGCGCGCTTCAGGCGGCGGGCAAGTACGAGGGCGCCACCGGCCTCCTCAAGCAGCCCACCGTCGTCGATCACTTCACCGAGTACGTCAACCGAGAGGGCGCCAGCAAGGCCCCGGACGAGGTGATCGACCGCCTGAAGGAGTCGCTGAAGACCTTGAAGGAGGTCGCCGGCAAGGAGACCCTCGGCGAGCAGGAAGTGGCCACCATCCACAGCGCGACGGGCGCTGTGCTCACGATGCTCTAGGAGCTCCCATGCAGATCCTCACCCTCCTCGCCGGCCTCGCCCTCGCCCCCGTCGCCCACGCAGACGTGAAGGAGGCCGAAACCTGCCTCCGCACCAAGATCTGGGCCGACTACAATGAAGGTTGGGCCGTCCGAACCGCGACGAACTCCAAGCTCGGCCGCGGTGAGCACCGCATCTACCTGGTCACCTTGTACGCCGGCAACGAGTACAAGATCCGCATCTGCGGCGACAGCAACGTGACCGACGTGGACGTGGTGCTGCACGACGCCAACGGCGACGAGCTGCTCCGCGACAAGACGGACGACCGGGAGCCCATGCTCACCTACAAGCCCTCGCGGACCGACACCTACTATGTGGCCGTGTACGCCGCGAGCGTCACGGACAACAAGCAGAAGTCCGGCGTCGCCTTGGCCGTCACCTACCGATAGGTCACTTACCGATCGGTCCACGACCGATCGGTCCAGACCGGGGACCTTCCCCCGAGCGGAACCCACGAGGCGGAGGGTGAGAGATGGCGAGCCGGCTGGAGGAGCGCTTCCGCGAAGCTCTGGCCGAGCGGACCATCAACATCGACGACGACAGCCTCTCCTTCGCCGTCGAGCTCGCCCGCCTCGCTGTTCGTGCCCTCTCGCTCACCGATCCCACCCCGGCCGAGCGGAAGGCGCTCGTCGCGGCCGTGCACACCCGCACCGGCCTCGAAGAGAAGCTCGGCCAGCAGCTCGTCCGGCTCACCCTGGCCCCCGAGTTCCGGGCCACCCTCAGTGAGCACGACCTCCGCTCCTTCGCCGCCCACTTCGGCGAAGGGTCGGGCGCCGCCCTCCGGAGCGCGGCAGGCGACGAGCTCGACCTCGGCGCCTTCGCCCACCGCCACGGCAGCAGCGAGGCCCTGCTGCTGCTCGACACGCTCTTCGCGATCGCCGCAGCGGAGCGGGGCATCAACCCCACCGAGATCTCGCGGCTCCAGCAGGCCGCCCAAGACCTCAGCGTCGACGGCGTGCTGTTCACCGCCCTGCTCCAGAAGCACGACGGCCGGCACGCCACCGGCGACCTCTTCTTCCCGCTCAACCAGGACCGCCTGGTGATCGGGCGGGCCTCCGGCTGCGACGTCTGCCTGCCCGATCCCCAGGTCGCCGTCCGCCACGCCGAGCTCATGCGCGACGGCGACGGCTGGCGCGTGGTCGACCTCGGCAGCGGGCGCCCCACCGTGGTCGGCGGCGCCGCCGTCACCTCCTCCCCCCTGGCCCCTGGGGCGAAGCTCCGCATCGGCCCCTACACGCTCACGGTGGTGGACGACCGGCTGCAGGTCTTCGGCGAGCGCAGCTTCTCGGCCCTCTCCGTGCGCGGCGTCTCGCGGGCCATCGGCGGGGTCAGCCTGCTCGACGACGTGTCCTTCACCGTCTTCACCGGCGAGGTGGTGGCGCTGGTCGGCCCCTCGGGCGCCGGCAAGACGACCCTGCTCAACGCCATCAACGGCATCGCCCCCGCCGACTCTGGCGAGGTGCTCTTCGACAGCCACAGCTTCCACGGGCTGCTCGCGCTCGACCGCTCCCTCGTGGGGGTGGTGCCCCAAGATGACCTCGTCTCCCCCGAGCTCACGGTCGAAGAGAGCCTCTCGTACTCCGGGCGGCTGCGCTTCTCCCCGGACGTCACCGACGCCGAGGTCCAGACCGAGGTCGATCGGGTGCTCTCCGAGCTCGACATCGAGCACATCCGCAAGAGCCGAATCGGTGACGCGCTCCGGCGCGGGATCTCCGGCGGGCAACGGAAGCGCGTGAACCTCGGCCAGGAGCTGCTCACCCGCTCCACCCGGGTGCTCTTCCTCGACGAGCCCACGAGCGGCCTCGACCCCCGCGCCTCCCAAGACATCGTCCGCCTGGTGCGCCAGCTCGCCGATCGCGGGCGCATCGTCTTCCTCGTCACCCACGACCTCACCCCCGAGGTCATGGCCCAGGTCGACCACCTCCTCGTGCTCGCCAAGGGCGGCCGGCTCGCCTTCTTCGGGCCCCCCGCCGAGGCCTGCCGCTCCTTCGGCGTGAGCACCCCTGACGCCATCTTCAATCGCTTCAGCGATCACGAGCCGGCCGAGTGGGGGCGCCGCTACCGAGAGGGGCCCGCCGCCCGCAAGTATGTGGCCACCCGCGAGCACCTGATCGGGCTCGCCGGGGTCTCCCGCAGCAAGGCGGTCGAGGGCGGCGGCGTCCAGCGCTCCCAGCTCCGCCAACTCACGACGCTCACGGGCCGATATCTAAGGGTCAAGCTCCGCGACCGCACCGGGATGGCCGTGCTCGGGGTGCAGCCGCCCGTGCTCGCCATCGTGATGTGGGTGGTCTTCAAGGCCCCCACCGCGCCGATGCTGTTCATGCTGTCGCTCTCTTGCCTGTGGTTCGGCATGTCGGCCGCCGTACGGGAGCTGATCAGCGACCGGGTGGTCTGGCAGCGTGAGCGCCGGGTGGGCGTCGGCGTGCTGCCCTACGTCGCCTCCAAGGTGATCGTGCTCGGCGGCTTCATCGCGCTCCAGTGCGCCATCCTCTCGGCCTTCCTCTACGCGGCGATCGGGATGGGGGCCTACGAGTTCTCGCTCCCCCACCTGATGGCCACCACGGTGCTCACCGGCTTCGTGGGCATCAGCATCGGCCTCTTCGTGAGCTCGGTCTGGACGAGCTCGGAGGCCGCCGTCGGCACCCTCCCGCTGCTCCTGATCCCGCAGATCACCTTCTCCTCGATCATGGTGTCGGTGCGCGACATGGGGCCGCTGGCGCAGGCCTTCACCTGGGTGACGATCCAGCGCTACACCTTCGACGCCATCATCAAGTGCGGGAACCTGCTGGCCGTCAGCACCTACAAGAAGGGGGAGTGGGAGCAGCAGCCCATCAACGGCTCGCTCTGGAAGCTCGGCCTCAAGATGTCGGACGCCGCCGATGACATGGGCTTCTCCCACACCACGCTGTCCGCCATGCTGGCGGCGGTCGTAATGGTGATGTTGTCCGCCACCACCACCGCCGTCTGGCTCCGGGGCCGCAAAGGCGGCTGATCCGGGTCAGGTCTCGCTCAGGCCCGCCAGCGAAGGGCGATCCGACCGGCGAGCTCCCAGCGGACGAGGAAGTCGACGCTCGGCAGGCTCAGCTGCTCCTCGACGTCGTCCCAGGGGTAGGGGTCCATGATGATGACCTCATCGGCGACATGCTCGACCAGCAGCCAATGGAGCCCGATCGATCCGTCCTCGGCGCGGCTCACCACCCGCGCCAGCCACGGCAGGCCGCTGCGGAAGTGGTAGGCCCGGAGGGCGTGGAGCGTGGCCGCGCGGTCGCCCCCCGGGGCGGCCTCGAGGTGCCCGGCCCCGAAGAGGCCCACCAGCAGGGCCTCGACCTCGGCCGGCTCCCCCGCGTCACCGAGGGCGCCCTTCACCGCGCCGACCAGGACGGCGCCGGCGGCCTCCGCGTCGGCTGCGGGATCGAGGCCCAGCAGGCCGTTGAGGGCGTCCCGCACAGCGCCCTCGGTCGGGAGGTGCCCGGCGCGCGCGAGGAGATAGAGCCACGTCGCCAGCGTGAAGGCGAGGTCACCCGTTTTCTGCTGGACACTCACGTTTCGTACGGACATGGAGTACACCTCTGCGGCGCATGAGACGGAAGGTGAGATCGGCTGGGGCTCCGCGCCGGCATACGCTGGCGGGTATAGTCTCGCCGTCCACAACGCCACCCTCCCCCGGACAACCCACCGTGGTTCGCGAAGCTCCTGACACCGCTCGCCCCCTCCAACGTCATCGAGCGTCGTTCTTCTGTGTCGTCGGGCTGGGGCTCGGGCTGGGGCTCGGGCTGGGCGGGGTCGCAGAGGCCGCCTGCCCCACGCCGGTCTCCCCCACGACGCTCAACGACACGATGAAGAAGGCCGAGGCCGCCTACGCGGACCTCGACGTGGACTCCTTCGAGGGGGCCATGGCCGCGGGGAGGGCGCAGCTGCCCTGCCTCGACGGGCGACTGCCCACCGCGATCTCCGCCTATGTCCACCGAATGGAGGGGCTGCGCCGGTACACCAACCGCGAGCCGGATCTGGCGCGAGAGGCCTGGGCCACCGCCCGCGAGCTCGAGCCGCTCTACGCCTTCCCCACCAGCCTCATCCCGGCCAAGCACGTCATCCGCGACGCCTACACCGCGGCCTCCCCCTTGCCCGGCGTCGCGACCCCGGTGCCGGCCCCCGCCGCCGGCTCCATGCTCTTCGACGGCACCCCCGGCACCGCGAGGCCCCCGGGCCGCGCCACGATCTTCCAGGTGCTCGGGGCAGACGGCAAGACCATCGCCTCTGCCTACCTCTTCACCGCCGACGCCACCCCCGCCCACGCCAGCCCGGCGGCCACCACCGGGGCCACCGCAGTGGCCACCACAGGGGCCACCGCGCCGACCAGCGGGCACGAGGGCAAGAAGCCTCGATCCGACAAAAAGAGCGCCGCCGCGCCGCTCCCCGTCGCGACGAGCGCGAAGCCCGCGGAGGCCGAGTCCGCGAAGGCCGAGCCCGCGAAGGCCGAGCCCGCGAAGGTTCGGCCCGCCAAGGGCGAACGGAGCCTGGTCCGTCCGGTGCTGTTGAGCACCGCCGCCGCCGCCGCGGTGGCCGGCGGGAGCTTTTACGCATTGTCCTTTGTTCCCCGCCGACAGTTCGATGAAGGCAACCCGAGCGACACGCTCGAAGACCTGGAGCGTTACCAGTCCCAGGCCCGCAACCGCACCTTCGCGGCGGCGGGCTTCGGCACGGTAGCGGCTGGACTCGTGGTGGGCGGCGTACTCGTGGGGAGCTGGTGACCCTTCTACCTGGAACCATCGTCGACCGATACACGGTCGAAGCCGTCCTCGGCGCGGGCGGCATCGCGGTCGTGTACCGGGTCCGCCACAACACCCTCGACAGCCTGCACGCGCTGAAGGTGCTGACCATCACCTCCGCCGCGATCCGACAGCGGCTGATCCAAGAGGGGAGGGTGCAGGCCTCGCTGCGGCACCCCAACATCCTCGCGGTGACCGACATCGTCGAGGTGGATGGCGCGCCGGGCCTCATCATGGAGTACGTCGAGGGCCCCACGCTCGAGCTGCTGCTCCAGCGGGAGCGCTTGACCTTCGACCGCGCGGAGAAGCTCGGCCTCGGCATCATCGCCGGCGTGTCCGAGGCCCACGCGCGGGGCCTCATCCACCGCGACCTCAAGCCCGCCAACGTGCTGCTGGCGATGGCCGGAGCCTCCTACGTCCCCAAGGTCGCGGACTTCGGGCTCGTGAAGCTGCTCACCGAGGGCGGGCTCGGCCTGTCGAGCACGCGCACCGGCCTCACGATGGGCACGCCCCGGTACATGGCCCCCGAGCAGATCCGGGACGCCAAGAACGTCGACCAGCGCGCAGACATCTTCTCGCTCGGCGCGGTGCTCTACGAGCTCGTCACCGGCCAGCAGGCCTTCCCCGGTGACGATGTCATCGACCTCTTCAACAGCATCGCCACGGGCAACTTCATTCGGCCGAAGAAGCTCGTGCCCACGCTGCCGTCCGCGGTCGAGGAGGCGATCGTCGGGGCGTTGGAGGTCGATCGGGACGAGCGCATCCCCGACTGCCAGACCTTGCTCAGCACCTGGACCGGCGGCGACCAGTCGGACTCCCGCGTCTTCATCCGGCCGAACCGGGTGGGCACCCCCGTCCGGGAGCTGGCGGTCGAGCCCGCCGAACCGAAGATCCGCCCGGGCGGCTGGAACAAGGCGGCAGACCCCGCGTCCTTGCCCGGCGCCGCCTCCACGTCTCCGGAGCGCCCTCGCCGGAGCGCCCCCGCCATCGAGCGTCCGGCGATCAAGGTGGTCACCTTGCCGACGGAGGGCGGAGCGCCAGCCCCCCTCACCCCCGCCGCTCCCGTGGTGCCGCCACCCCCGATGGTGCCGCCGCCCCAGATCCCCTCCGCCTTCTCGCTGCCGCCGACCCCCAGCCTCGTAGGCGGCCTGCGGGGCTTCCCCTCCCCGATCCGAGAGGCGCCGATCCGCGACTCGGCGCCGCGCCCCCTCGAGCTCCGCGGCGCCCCCGCGACCGCCGCCGAGGTGCAGGCCCCGCCTGAGCTACGGCCCGCGCCGATCCTCCCCGAAGGGCGCACCCCGGCCGAGCCGCCCACCCCGACGATCGCCCCGCCGACGGCCGCTTCGATACCCGCTCCCACCTCTCCTGCCAGCTCCCCCGCGGCGCTCCTCGACGCGCCCAACGCCGAGGCCTCAAGCGAGCGCCCCGCCGCGTCCGAGGGCTCGCTCGGCGCCCCGACACCCCCCGCGCCGGCCGTGGCCGCCGGTGTGGCGCTGCCCGACCCCTCCACAGGAGCGGCGCTCGAACCCTTCGCGGACAAGGCCCGCGTCCTCGACCGACCGACCCTTCCCCCGGTCGAGGACCCGCCCACGGAGGCCAAGCCCACGGAGGCCATGCCCACGGGGGCCCCGCCCGCACCCTCAGAGACCCCCGCCGCCCCCGACGAAGGGCTCACCGGCGGCGCCTCGCTCGCCAGCGAGGCCCTCTTCGCCGCCGAAGCTTCGACCGGCGCCACCGCCGACCCCAACCCCGCCCCTGCGGGCGCGAGCGCGGAGCCGTCGCCTCCCCCTCCGGGCCCGAGCCCCACCCCAACCGCCCCCCCGCCAGCCCTTGCCCGACCGAAGGCGCCCGTCGAGCTCGCTGTCGAGCCGACCGCCGACGACGCGGAGCTCGATGCCCTGGCCGCGCGCTTCGAGGGCAAGGAGCAAGGCAGCGGCAAGGCGTGGGCGCTGGTCGGCGTAGGCGGCCTGGCCCTCCTCGCGGCGCTGGCCCTCGTCGGTGTCGGGGTCTTCTGGTTCTGGAGCAGCCGCGGCACCGAGGCGGAGGTCGCGGCGTCCACCGAGCCCACCGAGCCCACCGAGGCGCCGAAGTCGACCACCGAGCGCACCGAGGCCGTCGCGGCCAGCGGCGTGACCCCGCCGCAGCCCGCGGACGCCACCGCCGTCGACGCGGCGCCCGTCGAGGCCACGACGGTCGAGGCGACGCCCCCCGCCAGCGCCAGCGCACCGGTCGAGCCGGTCCAAGCCCCGCCAACGAAGGCCGAGCCGACGAAGGCCGAGCCGACCAAGACCAGCGCGGCCAAGACGGAGACCTCCAAGACCGACACATCCAAGACCGACGCCGCCAAGAAGGACGCCACCAAGAAGAAGGAGTCCGCCGCCAAGGTGTCGGTCCAGGGGGAGGTGGCCAACGTCATCTTCCGCGGCGCCAAGGGGAGCTTCCACGCCGGTGACGTCCCTCCGGGCGACTACGAGATCAAGGCCGACTTCGGTACCGGCACGCTCGAGAGCGCGGGTCAGATCAACCTCAAGTCCGGGCAGGTGGTCACCGTGAAGTGCTCCTCCCGACTGCTCGTGTGTCGATAGGGGTGCTTGGATGAGCCTCTCTGCGTCGAGCGCAGCCGCGGCCCTCCGCCGCCTGTCCTCAGTCACCCTCTTGGCCCTGGGCCTCACCGGCGTCGGCCTCGGCCCCATCGGCTGCGCCCTCATCTCCGACGCCGAGCTCAAGGGCCGGCAGGACGGGGACGGCGATGGCCACCCGAGCGCCCGCTTCGGCGGCGATGACTGCGACGACGCCGACGACAGCGTCTTCCCAGGGGCCGAAGAGCGCTGCAATGCCCTGGACGACAACTGTGACGGCGCGACCGACGAGGGGCTCGAGGTCACGCTCCACCCCGACGCCGACGGCGACGGCTTCGGCGACCGCAACATCAGCGTCCAATCCTGCACGGAGCAGGACGGCTTCACCGCCGACGGCGACGACTGCGACGACTCCGACGCCGCGGTGAGCCCAGACGCGCAGGAGCTCTGCGACGGCGTAGATAACGACTGCGACCCCTCCACCACCGAGGCGGACACCGAGACCTGGTACCAGGACGCCGACGGCGACGGGCTCGGCGACCGGGACCAGAGCACGGTCACCTGCGATCCCGAGCCCCCCTCGGGCTACGTCGCCAACCGCGACGACTGCGACGACTCCGACGCCGCGATCACCCTCTTCCAGCCCTGGTACCGGGACGCCGACGGGGACGGCTTCGGGGACGCCGCGGTCTCCACCTCCTCCTGCGTCCCCCCCTTCGGGCACGTCGCCGACGACAGCGACTGTGACGACGATTCGGAGGCGGTCTACCCCGGCGCCACCGAGGTCTGCGAGAACGGCACGGACGAAGACTGCGACGGCGCGGACGCCGCCTGCGGCTGAGCTCCTCTCGGGGCAGCGCGCTCCGACTGTGCTATGACCGCGCAAACACTCCCAAGGATGGGAACCAACGCCATGATCCAGCCCTCACAGGAACAGCTGGAGCTGCTCTCGTGGAAGGAGCGCCTCCTGTTCCGACTCGCGAGCTTCTTCGCGGGGTCGCTCCGGTGGGTCTCCCCGCTCATCTGCTACACCTTCGGCGTCTTCGTCGTGCTCTGCGGGACCAGCCGCCGCGTCAAGGCCGTCGGGCTGGAGAACGTGCGGGGGGAAGGGGCGGACACGCGCATCTTGATGGTGGCCAACCATCGGTCCTTCTTCGACTTCTACGCCATCGGCACCGTGGTCGCGCAGCAGGCCGGGATCCGAGCGCGGCTGTTCTTCCCGGTTCGGAGCAACTTTTTCTACGACAGCTTCTTCGGCGCCTTCGTGAATTTTGTCCTCACCGGCATGGCGATGTTCCCGCCCGTGATGCGCGAGAAGTCGAAGGCCCCCTTCAACCGGTACGCGCTCGCCCGGATGCAGGCGGAGATCCAGATCCCGGGCACGATCCTGGGGATTCACCCTGAAGGGAAGCGCGGCCTCGGGCCCGATCCCTACACCTTCCTCCCCGCGCAGGCCGGCCCGGGCGCCATCGCCCTCACGGTCGACGGGGTGCGGGTGCTGCCCGTCTTCATCCTCGGCTTCAGCAACAACATGCTGCGGGAGATCTGGCTGAACCTGACGAACCCCTCGGCGCACCCGATCTACATCTACTACGGCAACCACGTCGAGCTCGACGACCTCCGCCCCCGGGCCGAGGAGTACGCGGTGCAAAAACAGGCCTCCGAGCGGCTCATGAGCGCCATCGGCGATCTGGCCAACGAGCACAAGCGCCGCCACGACCCCGGCGCGCTCAATCGGCCCGCCGCCTGATGGTCCGAGACCTCCTCAAGCGAGCCGCGCGGCGCCTCATCGCGGGGGCCCCGCGGGTGCCCGGGGCGCCGGCGACGGGTCGGGAGCCCCCGACCTCCCAGGCCGGCTGGAGGAGCGAACCATCGTCGTCCAAGCCAGAGGTGGCGCCGTCGGTGGAGCCCGGGCGACAGCCAGAGGTCGAGCCCGAGGTCGAGCCGGTGGTCGAGGCCGACGCGGTGGAGATCCAGGCCTGGCTGGCGGCGGGCCGAAGCCCCCTGTTCGTCGACATCCGCGAGCCCCACGAGGTGCGCCAGGGCTACGTCGCCGGGGCGCTGCTGCTGCCGATGAACGACGTGCCCGAGAGCCTCGCGCTCCTCCCGCGCGACCGTCCGCTCGTCTTCTACTGCGCCGCCGGGATGCGCAGCTTCGGCGTGGCGCACTACCTCCGGGACCAGGGCTTCCCCGAGTCCTGGTCGCTGCCCGGCGGCATCGGCGCCTGGCTCGAGACCGGCGCCCCCTACGCCCAGGCCCCTCAGGGCACCGCCTTCGGCCTCCTCGACTGGGTGCGGCTGGACGGCCCGCTGGGGCGCGTGGTGGGTATCGAGGCGACCGAGGCCGGCCATCGGTACGCCGTGCGCGTGGGCACCTTGACCCACCCAGACCTCCCGCCGGAGCGGCTCCAGAAGCCCGGCCGATGAGCGGCGCGAGATGAGCGCCGAGGGGCCAGGGCGGCCGCAGGCTCCGGGCATCGCGGCGCGTGTGCTGGACCCCCGGGTGCTGCCGGTGCTGCTCGGGGTCGGCCTCCGCCTCGCCCGCCTGCTCGAGGCCCGGGCCACCGACCCGCTCTACGATCGGCCCCTGCTCGACAGCGCCTGGTACGACGAGCTGGCCCGCAGCTTCCTCTCCGGGGGCCTCGTCCAGCCCGAGGCCTTCACCCAGGCCCCCCTCTACGGCGCCTCCCTCGCCCTGGTCTACGGGGCGCTCGGCCTGCTCGGCGTCGAGGGCACCGCCACCCCCGTCTTCGTGCTCCAGGTGCTGCTCTCCGGGCTCATGATCGGGCTCGGGGCCCGCCTCGGGCAGGCCGTGGCCGGGCGGGCCGGGGCCTGGACCGCCGGCCTGGCCCTGGCGCTCGATCCGGTGCTCATCCTCTACGACAGCGTGCTGCTCGGCACCTCGCTCAACGTGCTGCTGGGCACGGCCTCGGCGCTCGCCCTCCACCGGGTGTGGAACGAGCGGCGCGCGGCCTGGCCGCACCTCGGCCTCGGCCTCCTGCTCGGCCTCGCCACCACCGGGCGGGCGAACCTCCTCCTCGGGCTGCCGCTGCTGGTGGGCCTCTTCGGGGTCGACGCCCTGCGGGGCCAGCGCGCGCGCCTCGCCCCCCTGCTGCTCGCCCTCGGCATGAGCCTCCCCGTCGGGCTCTGCCTCGCCCACAACCTCGCGGCCGACGGCACCCCCGCCCTCGTCACCACGGGCGGCGGCGTCAACCTCTACCGCGGGAACAACGCCCTCTTCAGCACCGCGGCGGTGCAGGACTTCCGTCTGCCCGCGGAGCCCGCCGCGCTGGCGAAGAAGGCGGCGCTCGTGGCCTCGATCGAGGCGCAGCGCCCGCTCTCGCCCGCTGAGGTGGACCGTTACTGGACCGGCCGGGCCCTCGCCGCCTGGCGGGCCGAGCCCCTACGTCTGGTCGGCCTGACCCTCCGGAAGGTGAGCCAGGTGCTCTCGAGCGCCTCGGCCAGCGACAACTTCGACGCCGACGGCCTCCGCGCCCGCTCGCGCGTGCTCCGCTGGCTGCCCTCACTCTGGGGGCCCGTCGTGGCGCTCGGCCTCGTCGGGCTGTGGCGAGAGGGCCGCCGCAGGGAGGCCGCGCCGCTCCTGCTCCTCCTCGTCACCGGGGTCGGCAGCGTCGCGCTCTTCTTCGCGCTCGACCGCTACCGGCTGCCCCTCTTCGCGGTCTTCGGGGCCTTCGCAGGGGCCGCGCTCTGGCCCTCCCCCGCGGGGGGCGATGAGGAGACCGCGCGCACGCGAACGCCGCGCGCACGAGCGATCCGAGGGCTCGCCGCCCTCGGCCTCGGCGCCTTCTTCGCGCTGCCGCCCACGAGCCGCCTCCAACCCTGGAACCTGCTCGTGCCCGCGCGGCCGAGCGAGCGCTGCGCCATCGATCAGCACGTCTTCCGCGCCCCCGAGGTGGAGGCCGAGTACGGGAGCGCCGTCTGGGAGCTCCTCCATGGCGACCGAAACACCGCCGAGGCCGGCTTTCGGGCCGCCTTCACCGCCGATCCCGGCCACACCGCCGCAGGCGTGAACCTCTCCTACCTCCTGCTCCAGCGGGGCGATCCGACGGGCGCCGCCGCCGTGGCCAGCCGCGTCGTCGAGGTCGACCCCTGTGATGACAAGGCCTGGGCCAACCTCGCCGCCGCCCGCCTCCGCACGGGCTCGGCCCGGGGCGCGGTCGAGGCCGCCGAGCGCGCGGTCTCGATCGACCGCTACGATCCGGGCGCGCGCTTGCTGCTCGCCCAGTCGAGCTTCGCCGCCGGTGACCGCCTCAGCGCCCGCCGCGAGGCCGCCTGGCTCAGCCGCTGGGACCCGACCGAGCCCGCCGGCCACGCCCTCCTCGCCCGCCTGGAGCTGCTGCTCGGCAACTACACCGTGGCCGTCCAGGTGCTCGAGGCGGCCCTCCCCCGCTGCCCCGGAGAGGCCGAGCTCCACGGGATGCTCGCCGTGGCCCGCTTCGGCGCCGGAGACCGCGCCGGGGCCGCCCAAGCGCTGGAGGCGGCCCTCCGCCTGCCCGGCGGGCCGACCAACGAGTGGGTGAAGGCCGCAGGCTCGGCCCTCCAAGGCCCGCCGCCCTCCCCCTGACCTCCCCTGCCCCTCCCCGGAGTGACCGGAATGGCTCTCCTCTCGCGCTTCGGCCGCTCGTGCCTCGGCCTCCCGCGCTTCGGCCGTTCGTGCCTCGGCCTCTCGCTCCTCGGCCTGCTCCAGGTCTCCTCGGTCGCTCGGGCAGAGCCTCGTTACGCCTGGGACAGCCGCGTCGACACCGCGGTGACCGTGGCGGCGGGGAGCACCTGGGCCGCGCTGTACCTCGCCGTGGAGCCGGAGCTCGGCCCCTCCCCTGCGCACGGGGAGGCCCCCCAAGGCCTCGATCGGGTCGCGCTCGACCGCTGGTCACCCGGCACGGCCAAGGCCTCGGACGCCCTGCTCTACAGCCTCCTCCCCCTGTCCGTCGGCGCCAGCGCCTGGGCCGGGAGCGGGCACGACCAGGCGGCGGTCCCGGCGCTGCTCGTGGTCGAGTCTTTCGCGCTGACCGGCGCCCTGGTCGACCTCACCAAGCTCGCGGTGCGGCGCCCCCGCCCCTACACCTGGACGGTGAACCCCACCGCCGACAACGTGGAGAAGCGCACCACCACAGACTCGAGCCTCAGCTTCCCCTCTGGACACACCGCCTTCACCGGCGCGGTCGGCTTCTCCACGGCGGCGGTGCTGGTTCACTCCCGCGAGGTCGAGCCCTGGGCGGCCTATGGCGGCGCCGGCCTCCTCACCGCGGGGATGGGCGGCCTCCGCGTGCTGGCCGGGCGCCATTACCCCACCGACGTGCTGGTCGGCGGCGCGATCGGCGCCGCGGTGGGGATCAGCACCGTGAGCCTCCACGAGAGCGCGGGCCAGGAGCCCGCGGAGGCCGGCGTACCCCGAGGCTCGACGGGGAGGCAGCCGGGGATGGTGCAGCTCTCGGGGGTCTGGTAGGGGGCCGCCCACCGAGGCTCACCTCGTCGAACACAGCCGTGCGCACGACTGTGACAACGCCCATCCTGCTGCCGCCCTCGCGCTCTGAAGGCGCTGTCCGCTGCTGTTCGCCCTCGCCTGCAGCGGGGAGCCGCCGGAGGAGGCGGGAAGGGCTCGGCCGGCCCCGGGGACACGTCGGGGACAGACGCCGACCGTGGGGCCTCCTCTCCCGCGCCGGCAGAGGCGCCCCTGACGCCGACGAGGCCGAGCAGGGGCGGATCGGCGGCCTCATCGCGGCCAAGGCGGATGGGAGAGATGAACGCTCTCGGTCGGCCCCGAGCACGGGCTCCGGGGCGGCGCCGGGGCTCCGGACCAGGCCATCCTGGCCGGCGAGGCGCTCCAGGGCGCCATCTTCGACCGGGTGCTCACGAGCGACCTCTATCGGGCCCGGCGCACCGCGGAGCTCCTCCTCCAGGCCTGTGTCGGGTCCGGCGCCCTCCCACCTCCCGTGGTCCTCCCCAGCCTGCGCGAGCGGCGTATGGGCGAATATCAGGGTCAGTCTATCGCCGAACTCCGACGGATGGTCGAATGGACCACATGCTGACCTGGACAGGGCGCCCGACCGGCGGTGAGTCCCATGAGGATCTCGCCCGTCGCGCGCTCCCGGCCCTCGCCGCCCTCCCCGAGGTGCCGGTCACGCTGCTCGTGGCCCATGGGGGCATGAACCGCGTGCTGATCGGCCTCCTCTATGGGGTGGATGAAGAGGTCATGGGAAGAAACCGTGTGCCGAACGCGCTCGCCATCCACCGAGAGCTTCCAACCGGGACCTGGGCGAGGCTGGCGGCGCGGTGGGGCTGACCCGAGACCAAAGGCAGCGCCTACTACAGCCCAGCGGCCACCAGAGCCTGGTCGAAGGCTTCGAGGGCCACCACAACCTCTCGGCTGCCTTCCAAGACCGGAGCCGTCTCCAGAAGGGCGATCAAGGCAGGGGCGTCAACCGGTGAAGGTACGAGCCATCGGCGGGCTTTATGCTCGGCCAAGTCAAGCGCCTGCGGGCGAGTAACTGGGTCGCCGACGAACTGAACATAATCAAGGTACATACTTCGTATCTCCCTCCATCTCTCCCCGAAGCCGGCATCCTGAACCGCGTTCCGCACCGCCGGCCATCGATCGCAGACGATTAGCCAGACCGCGACCAAATGGGCTGGGGCCATACCGCTCACCGGAGGCAGGTTCAGCTTCTGTGATCCCCGTGCGACACAGAAGAGGTGGAGACGGTCCATGAGTCGGCGGATGATCCGCGGATTCGCGAGCCCGGACTTGGAGAGGAGCACCCGGAGCTCCTCGGCAAGATCCTCCGCAGGGAAGCCCAGAACCGTCGTGGCCAGTACCCGCATCGTGGAGGGGCGTCCATCCACCTGCAGCTCCCGACGGAGGTGTCCGCCGATCACCTTCGCCAGTGACGGCTCGGCAACTCCCGGCAGGTTGACACGAAGCTCGAAGAGCTTGTCGAGGTAGCGGTCAACATCGAACTGTGCTCCTCTGTAGTGGGTACGCACAGCCTCGCGGACCAGCACCGGGTCGAGGGCGACGAGGAAGGTGACCGGCGCCTGGGCGGAGAGGAGAAAGCGGAAGGCCTGGAGCAGCGCTACCTGACGATCCGGCAGGCAACGGTCCAGGTCGTCAATACAGATGAGCAGACGGGCCCCCAGCGCAGCCTCTGGCGGGGGCACAAGCACTTCCACCAGCTCCCGAAAGCGCCTCCCCATTGCGGCAACCGGATCCACGTCCACCTTCTCTCCAGGGCCGTCGAAGAGGGCGCCCACCAGCTTGTCCATCGGCTCCTGGGCCGCCTCAGCGATTCCCCCGGCCACCGGCAAGACGACCGCGGCGGCCTTCATCCCGAAAGAGATCCCCGCTTCAATAATGGTGCGCGCTCCCCTGCGTAGCGCCTCCGTGTCAAATCGGGCGCGCGACCTCGCTCGTTTCACCAGCTCGGCCACCAGCGGCGTGAGCAGGTCAGGGGTGCCATATTGCCAGGGGTTGATCCACAACGCCCCATCCGCGATCCCGGGCGGGAGATCCTGCTTGTCCAGCGGCCATGTTCGGGCGGCGACCCGAGCCAGCACATCAGTCTTGCCTCGGCCCCACGCACCTTGGAGCGCGATCACGGTCCCGGGCGGCAATGAGGTGGCCGCCCGCAGGAGGGTCTCTGCGAGGGCCCCGTGCCCAAGGGCGTCCTCGGGAAGCCGCGTACCCTCCGGATCATGAAGGTGCTCAAAGAAGTCCTGCGAGATGAAGTCAACAGATCGCACGCCCCACTCCCCTGCTCCGAGCAGCCTATCACCAACCGTCGAGGCTCACCGGCGACGATTCACCCCAGGCGCTCCTTCGTGACCCGGCAGGAAGGGCGGTGGGCGACGTGCTACCTTTCGGTGGCCTTGGAGGTGCCTTGTCTTCTGCCGATCCGCAGCCGTTCCGTCCGGAGCCTGTTCTGCTCGCCGCTGCAGTCGAGGTGGCAGGTATGCAGCGTTACACAGTCGCCCACCTACCTGCCCCGGTCCGCGTCTCGTTTTCACGGCGCGCGGGGTGGGTGCGGGTGGCGGAGCGAGGGCCCGACACAAACATCGTGGAGCGGGAGTCGGGAGCCCCCAGTGTAGAGGAGCTGATTCGGCGGCTGAGCTGCATCTACAGCGTGGCGGAAGCTGCCGCTCGTGCCCTCGTCTCCTTCCTTGACCGATCACCCGGCGATCCCGTCGTAATTGACGCAAATCGCCTTCGCGACTGGCAATCCTTGAGCGCTCACCCGAAGTAGACCACTTGTGCTCACCAGAAGTAGTCCGGCCTGGAGTTCGCCTCCGACCCTTCAAACGGTGGCCGCGGGGGGCGGGGGCCCCGCACGGTGAGGCTTCGGGGAGG
>JBIJDH010000043.1:0-36072 GCA_044344255.1 Myxococcota bacterium | reverse complement strand
CCTCAAGCAGGAGACCTCGCGGAAGGTCGGCGTGAAGACGAAGCGCATGAGGGCGGGCTGGGACAACGAATACCTGCTCAAAGTAATTGGCGGATAAATGGGACGTTTAGATGCGATCGCCCTGCGGTGGAGCGGTTCCGGGCCACGCCAAGTCCGGCCTCATAGAGGCTTCCGAGGCTACTGCACGCGCTGACATTCCCTGCGTCGCAAGCATCAGAAAAGAGAGAGAAGGCATGCGAGAAGTTCTTCTCCGTGCCAACCCCAATGACGTACAGACGTCCAAGCTGGACACATCCTTCCGTCAGCCCGAGATCGCAGGCGCGGGTAAACAGCGCCAGACCCTCATTGGCACCCTTCGCGCCAAGGGGACCAGGTATCAGCCCCCCTCCCGGTGCGTTTTGTGTCGCACCCCAGCCGGCGACGACGCAAGCAACCGGATCACCTTGGTCACAGAGAGGAGCGAAAAAGCGCCGCGCCGCCTGCAGATCGCCTACGCCCTGCACTCGCCATGGAGACGGGTCGCAGGCCGGGTCGTAACCGGCCAGACAAGCTTCGCGGTAGCGATCGCTCACCTTAAACGGTTCGGCGAACCAACCTTGCCTCAGGTCCAAGCGTAGCGCAGTGAGGGCAAGGGAGGTGGACTCATATGTCGCCGAATATGCGCTGGTTGAGATTGCAAGAAGTAGCAGCAAGATCCACATATCATATCCGAAGGCGGGGGCGTGAGCACCCCCAGACTCTATCACAGTTTTCAACACCAAAGGTCGACACCTCGGAAAGGAAGGATGAACGCTCCCGGGCGGCCCCCCGACCGCAGGTTCCGGGGCGGCTCCCCGGCCCCAACCGGCGGCAGGCTGGGCCCAACAGATCGTGGAATTCGGAGTTTTGCGCTCGAATTCTGCTCATCGAACGCACATCCGCCCGGCGGCCCCGTGCGCTCTCCGCACCACCCGGTCGTCGCGCGCTTCGCCGTGGCTGCGGCGGCGGCTTCGATTTCGCGAGGCTCCGCAGGAGCTTGGTCGTCGAGGATGGGCCCAGAACGTGCCTGCTCGGCGAGTCGACCCTGCCCTAACGGTCAGAGGGCGGCGGACTCCCCGGCCAGCTCCCCGTTGAAGACGCCCCCGCCCACCCAGGGCCGCCCCTCCTCGAGCCGCGCCTAATCGCACTCCGCGCGCTCGATGCAGGTCCACCCGCTCCCCTCGTTCGAGCAACGCTCCGGGCCGGCGCAGTCCGCGTCGGTCGCGCAGGCGTCCCCGGCCCCGCGACAGTAGTGGCCAGACGGGTCACCGCAGATCCCAAACGCGAGGCCGCAGGGCTGCCCGAGGCAGTCGACTGGGCCCGAGCAGGTCGCGGCGACACACTCGCTCTCGTAGGTCAAACGAACAAAGCCATCCCCGTCGTCAAAGGGGACCCCACCCGCGCAGACGCAGAGCTCCCCGGCCCCGCAGTCGGCGTCCCGCGCGCACTCCCCGACGAGCTCGCCCGTGCAGGTCTCCGAGGACACCCGCTGGAAGGCGCCGCCCTCCCCTTCCTCCTCGGCGCAGTACGCATAGCCGGAGGGGTCGCCTCCCACCTCGAAGGGGCGGACGGCCTGGTACACGGTCACACAGGGGATGGCCGGCTCTTCGCCGGAGCCGCCGGTCACACAGGCCAGGAACAACCAGAGCATGGGCAGGCCCCCTTGACGTTCGCGCCAGCAGCGCCGGAGCGAGCTCGCCCGGGTTCGCCCAGGGTGCGGGTAGCCCATCGGCGCCCGCGACGCCCAGAAGTTCGCCTCGCGGCCCCGCGCGCCGCTCCGAGCCGGCCCAGGTTTGGCCACCCCCGTTGGGGCCCCGCCGCGGCGGTACACTGGGGAGGCCCCACGTGGAGGGCGAGGGGAGGCAGCGGTGAGCGACATCGACCGGGGGACAGCACCCTCACCACCCGCACCCCCCTCGCCCACGGAGTTCCAGCCGCCGCCTTCCAGCCGCCGCTGGGCCTGGATCGTCGGCGTCCCGCTCGCCCTGCTCCTCGGGCTCACCGCCTACGTCCTGCCCCGCTTCGTGAACATGAGCTGGCGGGCGAAGCGGCAGGAGGTGCCCGAGAACGTGACCTCCCTCATCATGGCGGAGCGTGCGTACCGGGCCGCCTTCGACGCGTATGTCGCCGCGGAGCGCTCGCCGCGCCTCACCCCCGACAAGCAGATGGCGAAGTGGGTCGCCTCGGAGGGCTTCGACGCCCTGGGATGGGCCCCGCAGGGGGATGTGCGCGGGGTCTACTGGGTGGAGCTCCGCGCGGACGGCGCCGGGTTCACGATACACGGCCGCTGTGATCTGGACGCCGACGGGGAGGTGGCGGAATTCATCGCCACCGAAGCGGACGAGGCCGCGCGCCTCATCACCGACCCCGACGTGTACTGAGCGCCGGCGCCCGCCGCACCCCGCCGGGCTATGGACGCTCGACCGCCGTGTGCCTCGCTACGGCGCCGAATCAGCGCCTCCGCACCTGCCCGAGAAGGAGCCCCTGATGGGCACTCCCCGCCTCAAGGGGGCCACCGCCTCCGCCCTCCGCCTCCTCTCGCAGGGCCCGCTGCGCGGCGCCATCTGGGCGCTGATGGCGAAGAGCTACGGCATCACGGCGATGTCCGAGCTCCCGCCCGAGGCGCGCCGCGACTTCGATCCCGAGGAGCGCCCCCTCCAGGGCGCGCCGCCCCGCCGTTTCGGCACGGGCGGGCTCCCGGTCCCGGACGGTCGGGTGGGCACCGCGCGGCGCCTCGGGGCCGCCTACGCAGCGGGGGCGACCGATCCGGTGGCCGTGCTCGAGAAGATCGAGGCCCGCGTCGCGGCGGGAGACTTCGGCGCCGCCCACCGCAGCCCGTTCGTGGCCCTCGCCTGGGAGCGGGCCCGCGAGGCCGCGAAGGCGAGCCGGGCCCGTCATCAGGGCGGGCAGGCCCGCGGGCCGCTCGACGGCGTGCCCATCCCCGTCAAAGACGAGCACGAGATGGTCGGCCTCCCCACCCTCGGCGGCACGGTCTATCGGCGGCGCCTCGCCACCGGCGACTCCCGCTGTGTCGAGCGCCTCGAGGCGGCCGGTGCGCTGGTCTACGCCAAGACGCACACCACCGAGTGGGGGATGAGCCCGGTGGGCTTCAACGCCGTCCACTCGATGCCGCGAAACGTCTACTCGGCCGACCACGCCCCCGGGGGCAGCTCCACCGGCGCCGCGGTCGCGGTGGGCCTCGGCCTCGCGCCGCTGGCGGTGGGCTCGGACGGCGGCGGCTCGATCCGCATCCCGGCCGCCCTGAACGGGCTCTTCGGCATCAAGCCCACCTTCGTGCGCGTCCCCCGCACCCGCGACATCTTCGCCGGGGGCACGGTCTCCCACATCGGCCCGCTGGCGCGCTGCACGGCTGACCTCGTCGAGCTGCTCGTCGCCACCGGCATCGGCGCCGATCCGGAAGACCCCTACTCCGCCTGGGCGCAGGACAGCCTCCACGCGGCCGCGGACTGGCGCGCCGCCCTCAGCCGCGGCGTGAAGGGCTGCCGCATCGGCGTCGACGCCCGCGAGTGGCGGGACGCGCACCCCGCCCTCGCCGCGCTCGGACAAGAGGCGCTCAAGGCCCTCGAGCGCGAGGGGGCGCGCCTCGTCGATGTGACGATCCCCTTCGCCGCCCACGCGCCTGGGGCCGGCGTGATGGTCCTCGCCGGCGAGACCATGGGCGGGCTGCTGGACGACCAGCTCCGCTCCGGCGCCGAGATGGGCGAAGACCTCCAGATCATCCTCAACCTGCTGCGCCAGAGCGACCTCCGGCTCTACTTCGCCGCCCGCAACACCCGCGCCGCGCTCCGCCGCTTCGCCGCCACCGCCCTCGCCGGGGTCGATCTCCTCGCCCTGCCCACGGTGGCCGCGCCCACCCCCGCCTGGCCCCTGAAGGACGACCGCGTCACCGTCATCGACGAGGACGCCACCAAGGCGCTCTGCCGCTACGCCTTCTTCGGCAACCTCACCGGGCTGCCCTGCGGCACCGCCCCCGTCGGCCTCCACGCGGGGCTGCCGGTCGGCCTTCAGCTCGTGGGCGACGCCTGGGACGAGGCGAGCGTCCTCGCGGGGCTCGCCCACATCGAGCGGCTCGGCCTCTCCGACCTCCCCGCCCCTCCCGCCTTCCGCGCCCTGGAGCTCCCATGAGCGCCGCGCCCTGCTACTCGCCCCGCCTCGACCAGGCCCTCGCCCAGGCCGCGAATGACTTTCGAGGCGTCCGCCGAAAGGGGACTGACATCCCCTACCTGACCCACCTCCTCGCCGTGATGGTGAGCGTGGGCGAGCACGGCGGAGACGAAGACCAGCTCATCGCCGCGGTGCTCCACGACTGGCTCGAGGACGTGCCCGGCGCCACGGTCGGCGCCCTCGAGGCCGCTTACGGCGCTCGGGTCGCCCGCCTCGTGCTCGGCCTCTCCGACAGCACCGGGCACCCCAAGCCCCCCTGGGAGCAGCGAAAGCTCGACTACCTCACCCACCTCGCCGCGGCCCCGGCCGAGCTCAAGCTCATCAGCGCGGCCGACAAGCTGCACAACGCGCGCTCGATCCACCGCGACCTGCGGCAGGTCGGCGAGGCGGTCTGGGCCCGCTTCTCGGCGCCCCGCGAGAAGACCCTCTGGTACTACCGCGCCCTGCTCCCCGCCCTCGGCGAGGGCTGGCGCTCACCGCTGCTCGACGAGCTCGGCGACGAGGTGCGGGCGCTGCACGAGACCGCAGGGGTCGCGCTGGGATAGCCGCCCCCGATGCCCCGCTGACGCCGCCTCCGCTTCCCCGTCGGCCTCACCGCCGACGCCCTGGCGCTCGGCCTGGGCGCCGCGGGCGACCGCACGGGGGGCCCCGTCTCCAACCCGAACGCGATGGGGCGCTTCGTTGACCCTGACACCGATGTCGGCGTCTTCCGCGAACGGAGGCGGCACAGGGCGCGCGGGTGGCCTGGGCTGCACACTTTCATATGTGGCACCATTCTTGCGCTGAGCCCGACTGCCCCCTGTGGAGTCCCCATGCTCGCCCTGTTGATGGTGTCCTCGTTCGTCGCCCACGCCGATGTCGGCCCGCCACCCGCCCAGGTCTCGCCGGCCGCCGTGCTCCCCGAGGCCCCGACCGCGATGGCGGGCATCACCGGCGCAGCCTTTTCGGTCACCAACTACTGTGTGAGCGGGGGCGACTGCGGTTCCCCATGGGGCTTCGGCGGCGTGGGCACGTTGGGGGCTGACCTCCCGGTGGGCGAGGCCGTGGCGGTCCGCGCGCAGGCCTTCGGCGCGACCGCGGATTCCACCCGCGTCGCAGGGATGGTGGTCAGCCTGCGCGGCCCCATGGTGGAGCAGCCGGGTCTGGTGATCAGCCCCTGGATCGCCGCAGGCATGGGCGTCTTCGGTGGGGACCTGACCTCCGCTGGGCTCGCAGGCGTGGCCTTCGATGCGGGCAGCGAGACCGTGCGCGTCGATGCCTCCCTCCCCCTGGTGGGCGCGCTGAAGGAGGCGGGCATGCGCGCGGAGCCCTTCGTGCTGCTCCCGGTCGCGGTGATCGGGGAGCTGGGCGTGCGCTGGGCGGTGGGCGAGCGCAGCAGCCTGCGGGCCGGGATGTTGGGATTCCTGCCGGGCGTGGACTGGCAGCGGCAGATTGGGGACGACGGAAAGCTGCTGCAGATCGGAGTTCACGGCCTCGGCGTGGCCAACACGCTGCGTCTGGGCTTCAGCCAGCCGCTGTAGCTCTGCGGGCGCCCTCGACGGCGCGCCGAGCGTGCTCAGCGCCTCGCCATGGATGACTCAGGTCCGCAGGACCCCGCATCCCTCGAGCAGGCCCGCCGCCGGCTCGGCCCGCTCTCCCGCACCCACCCGCTCACCCTCGAAGGACTGGAGCATGTGCCGGCCATGGGCCCGGCCTCGCGGGGGTTGGGCGACGACCGGGGGGGCGCCCCTGAACCCGCCCTGTCAGGCCCATCGCTGCGGGAGTCCTTGCCTATTACCCCTTGTTCAACCTTCCTGATCCTGAACATCGCCGAAACGCGGGTCCAGGCCCTGATCGGGATCGGTTGGGGCTTGCGGGTCGTCTGGGCCCGTGATATTGATAGTCATTATCAGGAATGCACCATGTTCCTCTGCCTCTGCAAGGTCGTCCGGGTTCGTTCGGTCCAACAGGCCGTGCGACAGGGGGAGATCCGCACCGTCGCCGAGGCGATGGCGAAGACGGGGGCCGGCACCGGTTGTGGGGCTTGTCGGGCCAGCCTTCAGCAGATCGTAGAGGGGGAGATCGCCTCTTGTGAAAAAGAGGGGCCCGGGAGCTGCCCAGCGAAATAGGGAGACGAACTGGAGGCATCCCCATGAAGCCGCGCGACCCCGCCCTCATCATCCTGCTCAACGACGTGCTCTCCGCCGAGCTTGTGGCGATCAACCAGTATTTCGTCCACGCGAAGATGTGTGGAAACTGGGGCTTCAAGCGGCTGCACAGCTTCATCCGGAAGGAGTCGATCGACGAGATGCGGCATGCGGAGGCCCTGGTCGATCGCATCCTCTTCCTCGATGGTATACCGAACCTCCAGCGGCTCGACAAGCTCAACATCGGCGAGACGGTGCTAGAGCAGCTCGAGAGCGATCTGGCCCTGGAGCACAAGGCCATCGATCGGCTGAACCAGGGCATCGCCGCCGCGCGAACCTGCGGGGATAACGCCACCGCCGATCTGCTGGAGCGCATCCTCGTCAGCGAGGAGGAGCACATCGACTGGATCGAGACCCAGCTCGAAGCCATTCGGCAGGTGGGGCTGGCCAACTACCTCAGCCAGCAGCTCCACGACGCTTAAGGGGAGAGCGGGCTCGAAGTGTCCCCGTCGAGGGCACCACCCCGCTGACCTGCACCGATCGCTCCCGGCAGGTCGTCGGCGGGTCGGCCAGGCGGGCCGGCCAGGCGGGCCGGATGTCCCCTCGCTCGTCTCCGCCCCATGAGGGGCGCCCCCATGAGGGGCGCTTTGCGCTCAGCTACACATTTGCGCTCAGCTACAATATCCGTCTGAAGAGCAGGATCCGCACCCATTCGCCGTACATACGGAGTTGTCGGATCCGCAATATACATCTGTACATGTTGCACCCACGCAGCGGCTGAAGTCCGCCTCCTGCCACTCGGTGCAGGTGAGCTCCCCGAAGCAGGAGAGCGCGTAGGCGTACTGCTCCTGGACCAGCTCCTCGGAGGACAGATAACCATCTTCGTAGGCGGTCACACAGGAGTCGCAGGCAGTTACTCCGCACTCCACCTCATGGTTGCAGGTCGCCTCGATCGCGGCGCCCACATCTTCGGGCACGCCGTCCTGGGTGCTCTTACATTCGCCACCCTGCCCGCTGCCGCCGCCGGGGCCACCGCCGCTATCGTCACTACCTCCTTTGACGTCGAAACAAGCAGACATCAGAACGGAGCACAGAAACACGGAAGGCAAGAGGGCAGGGCGCATGGGATCCACCTTGGTAGTCAGAGAGTGGTAGGCGAACCAGGCCGCGTGGGAAGCGCGACGCGGACTGGCGCGGGTACTCGCAGCTCCCTCGCCAGGGGTTGACGAAGGAGCGGTCAGCGCGAGCGCTATCCCTGGTAGCTGGGACGATCGAAGATGCCGGCTTTCAGGTTGGTCTTGGACTTCATGATGAGCTCCAGGTGGTTGAGCCGGTTGAGTCCGGTGCATGGACTCTAAGCAATGTGCGTGCCAACAAACAACATTGAGACAAAAGCACCTTTGTATGGAGATTTACAACAAACTGCCCTGCCGGTTCGGCCACCCCACTCCAGGAGGGGAGCCTTCCGGTGTGCGCACAGTGCAGGCGCTGTGCGCACAGCTCCGGAGTGGGGTGCGCGCAGGGGCGCCCGAAGACGAGCCGCTCCGAGCCGCGCGCCCACCGGACGAGCGCATGGGCGAGGGTGCCATGAAAGAGGTCGGCGGCGGCACGCGGGTCGTGGCTGTCGGCCAGGGCGGCGAAGAGCGGCAGGAGGTCAAGGACTGGGCTCACCGGGATGTCCATCACCCGCGGGCGGCGCACACAGGCCTGGAGCCGCATCGCGAGCTCGCCCTCGAAACGACCTCGGTCTCCGAGGCCGGCGAGGTCCGCGGCGGCGTCAAAGGCGCGACCCGCCGCCCTGGTCGGCCGGGCCAGACCCCGCTCACAGAGCGCCCACACCCGCGCCGCGGGCTCACCCCAGCGCCGCAGCGCCTCTCCTTCCGGCCGAGCAGAAAGAGCACTGCGACCGCCATCCGCCGGGGCTCCCGCACCGCGGCGTCCCTGGGCAGGGGGAGGTCCGCGAGGTGCCCGATGCGTGTGCAGCGCGGGCCGTCCACCTCCAAGAGCTCGCCGCCCCAGGCGCCGCCGTCCGCATGCGAATAAAGCGCATGAACGGCGGAGGGCAACCTCGACGCCGACCCTACCACCGGTCCCCGCTACCCTCGCTCTCCCGGGGTACGGCCCCGAGAGAGCGTATTTTCGCCCCGATCTCGGGTGCCCCACCCAAGCTCGCCCCCCGGTCCCGCGGCAATACCGCCCTTCGCTCGTCGTCGGGCCGCCTTCGAACACGGCGCGCGGGGTCCTGCGGCAGCCACAGCCCGGGCACCGCCAGCCATCTTCCGCGAACACCCGCCCGCGGCGGCGGGATCAGCGCCACCAGCCGGGACACACGCTCCTCCGCGGTGGGTGATAGGGCCGCCGTCCCATCTTCAAAGTCCGCGAGACCCGAGCCGCTTCATCGTGTAACGAACCCGCTCATCCGGCTCCACCTCCAAGCGGTCCACGGCCAGCGGGGGTCCTACCGACCGTGCCGAGCAGAGTGCGCCCGAGCCGCAGCAGCCCTCCCCGATCCTCCGCCTCCTCCACGACCCCGGCGTAAAGGATCCAGCCGTCGCAGGAGGCGCAAAGCGGCGGGAGCTCCCGCTCCCTCCCCCCGATGCGCTGCATTCAGCGCGCCACCCTCGTCGGGGCCCCTCTCACCACGGAGTACCCTGCCACAGGGGCGGCCTGGAAGAGGCGTATCCCCTCGTCGTCGGCCTCTTCCGCCGCGACCTCTGGCCCATGGCCCAGTCGGGCCAACTGCGCTTCGCAGGCTGTCGCTATCTCCACGATCAGCGCATTTTCCAGGCCCCCAACCCAGGCCACCCGGGGCGCCCGGTCCGCCATCCGGGCCGGCCGCGACGCCGACTGGGGCGACGGATCCCGCGGCTACCGCCTCGTGCTCCCCCGCCGCCCTCGGCCTTGGGTCACGAGGGTCCGCGCCGCCGGCCCCTCCGCTCGGGTTGAGCGGTTAAGGAGATGCGTCCCCCCGGAGCCCCGATGTACCTTCGCCGCCTCCACCTCGACAACGTGAAGCTCCTCCACGGCTTCAAGCTCGACCTGCTGCGGGGCGAGTCGCCGCGGATGTGGACCGTGCTGGTTGGTGAGAATGGCACGTGTAAGACGACCATCCTCCAGGCCATCGCGCTCGCGGCCGCTGGCAACGACCTCGCCGCCTATTTGATGCGCGCCGGCCGGCAGGATCTGAGCCGCGGTCTCCGCCGGGTGGGGAGGGCGGACGAGGCGCTGCAGATCAAGGCCGAGCTCGGCTTCGGCGATCGCGGCCACGGGCCGGCGCCGGGTGCACCGGAGGGTCGCAAGCGCGCCTATCCCCACCTCACCGGAGCCCGACCCACTCTCCCGCCTGTCCTGTCGGTGCTGGCCGAGCAGGCGCCCGGTTCGACGGGAATGAAGGTGGGATCGAGCTGGTTGGGCCCAGCTCGGAAAAAGGCCACCCCGAGCCCACTCGACGCGGCTCGGGGGAGTGAACAGCTCACGCAGGACTGGGTCGCGTTGGCTTATGGTGTCGAGCGCAACCTCCCGCGACCCGAGCAGGGACGCTCCCTCGGTGTCCTGGAAAGCCGCCTCGCCTCCATCTTCGGCGCCGGCCAGCTCACCTCCACAGAATTTCACCGTCGCTTCCGAGATCGCGGACGCCCGGAGCTAGCGAGTCACCTGGAGAGAATCCTTCAGACCGTTGTGGCGGCGACTACCGCGCTGGTCCCGGGCCTGCAGGACATACACTGGGGCATTCCCGAAGCGACCGAGCGACGCAACGAGACACTCGGGTATGTTCTTCCGGTGGTGCCCGTTACGGAGCGACAGACCGCCCGCCTGCGCCTACGCGAACTGGAGCTTGCGGTTCCTCTCACCTGGCTCTCTCAGGGCTACCAGTCCACGCTCGGCTGGCTGGCCGACCTCATTGGCCAGTTCATAGAGGACGCCGATGCGGCGATCGAGCCCGCCGATATGGAGGGGTTCGTTCTCATCGACGAGCTCGACCTGCACCTCCACCCCACCTGGCAGGTCGGCATCGTGGGTGCCCTACGGGCTGTCTTTCCGCGCATTCAGTTCATCGCCACCACCCACTCGCCGCTGGTGACGAGCGCGCTCCAGGCCGACGAGGTCGTGCTGCTGCAGGTGGAGGAGGGTCGGGTGGTCGCGCGGCATCCCGAAACAGATCCGCGGCGGCTCACGGGCTCCGAGCTCTACGCCCAGCTCTATGGCATCGCGGACAGCTTCCCCGGAGAGGTCGGGCGAATGGCCTGGAGATACGCCCGACTGGCGGCGAATCCCTATCGCGATGACGCTGAGCACCGGGAGCTCATCGAGCTCGGGAAGCAGCTCCGACAAGACGAGGCTTTACCGGATGTAGAGCTCCGGGCGCGTGTGTCGCGGTGATCCGGCTGCACCTGCTGCCCTGGTGTTCCAGGCTGGAGACACTTCGTGCCCGCCACCTCCTTGACCTTGAGGCTAAGGTGGGCAGGGGAGAAGCTCCCGTACAGAGAGACTTTCCCCACTGGCCCGAAAAGCTCTCGCTCCACCTCTCCGAACATCAGGCCAATAAGTGCGCGTATTGCGAGGACTCCCCTGGGAAGGGTGATCTGACCGTGGAGCACTTCCGGCCGAAGCTGGGCGAAGAAGGCTACTGGTGGCTGGCCTGGTCTGCCGAGAACCTGCTCGCGGTCTGCGCGGGATGCCAGTCTCGAAAAGGGGATCGTTTTCCCATTGAGGGCACGCGCCTCTCCATCGGACAGCATCCCCCTGGCGACGAGCGGCCGGCTTTTCTGCACCCGGGCCTCACCGATCCCAGTTCGCATGTGGAGCTCCGGAAGGTGGATGGCCGCTGGACCATCGACCACATGGGTACACGCGAGGGCCGACACACGGTCGCCGCACTGGCCCTGGCCGACCGTTTCCTTGGCCGCTTCGACCTCCACGCCAAAGCAGTGGAGGACAGCTTCGACCCTGTACGCACTCTCCTTTCCGCGGGGGAGAGGGAAGGGGCCGTCGTCCTGTGGGGTCGGAAGCTCGACATCTACGACTGCGATCAGGCGATATTTCGCGCGCTGACCCGGGCGATCCTGACGGAGCTCTTCGCGGCGGAGCTCCGTGTGGGAACCCTCACATTTCGCGACGGAGCCCCAAGCACCACTGGAATTGTGCTCAGCCTGGAGGAGGAGGCTCGGAAGGCTGCGATCGATGCGCTGGCCGCGGATGCCCGCGATGCGGTCTATCGACTCGGCGGGCGGGCCGAAAATGAGGAGTGGGATACAGCGATATGGGCTGTGCTTGGTGAGGGTCCGAAGTCAGTGGCCGATCTTATTCTGCTATTCGACATGCACCGACCTACCGTCCGGAAGCACCTCACTCGATTGGAGAGCCGAGGGGAGGTCCGGCAACAGGGCGATGTGTGGAGTTGGGTGGGCCCTTGAGGCCGCCCCACCAAACCCGGGGTACAGGCCCGCCCGGGCCATAAGGCGCATGAACGGCGGGGGGCCACCACGACGCCGACCCTACCACAGGTCCCCGATACCCTCGCTCTCCCGGCGTACAGCCCCGACAGGGCGTCTCTTGCCCCGATCTCGGGTGCCCCGCCAAAGCTCGCGCCCCGGTCCCGCGGCAAAACCGCCATCCGGTCATCGCGCTGCGGCCCCGACCGGGCTCCAGCTCCCCCGGCCGACCAGGTGCACGAGACCGCAGGGGTCACGCCGGGATAGCCGCCCGCGATGCCCCGCTGGCGCCGCCTCCTCCTCCCCGTCGGCCTCGCTGCCGTCGTGCTGGCCCTCGGCCTCGGCGCCGCGGCGCTCCGCTGGCTGAGACCACCGCCCATCAACGAGGTCGACTCCGTCTCCCCGGCGGCGCTGGAGGAGAGCCTCCAAGCGGAGGCGGCCCCGATGCCCCTCCGGGCGGCCGACACCGATGTCATCCTGGTGATCGCCTGCACCCTGCGCCGCGATCGCATCGGTGCGTACGGCGGGAAAGGCACCACACCCTTCTTCGATCGCCTCGCCGCGGCCGGCGCGCTCTTCGAGCGCAACATCGCCCAGGCCTCCTGGACTCGCCCCTCGATCGGCGCGATCCTCACCGGCCGCTGGCCGCGCCCGCTCCACCTCGACAACCGCGGCAAGCGCGGCAAGCGCGGCAGCCTCACCCTCGCGCTCGACGAGGGCGCCTTCACCTTCGCCGAGGCCATGCGCGCCGCGGGCTACCGCACGGTGGGCGCCGTCTCCAACCCGAACGCGATGGGGCGCTTCGGCTTCGCCCAGGGCTTTGACGACTACCTCGAGCCCGGCGGCAAGTACAAGAGCGGCGCGGCCATCCCCTCGGGCGACACGCTGGTCGACCACGTCCTCGACGCCCTCGACGACACGCCAGCCGCCCAGCGCTTCTTCGGCGAGCTCCTCTTCACCACCACCCACCACCCGCGCCACCCGCCCCGCCGCTACCGCTCCCTGTTCTCCGAGCTCCGGCCCCGCCTCCAGACCTACGACGCCTCCCTCCGGGCGCTCGACGCCGAGCTGGCCCGCCTCTACGTCGGCGCCAAGGCCCGCCGCCGCAACCTGCTCTTCATCGTGGTGGCCGACCACGGCGAGGGCCTCAAGGAGCCCAAACACCACGGCAAGGGGCACGGTAACTACCTCTACCCGAGCTCCGTGCAGGTCCCCTGGCTGGTGCAGCACCCCGCCCTCCCCGCGGGGCGGCGTATCGGCGGGCTGTCGATGAACATCGACCTGCTGCCCACCACCCTCGAGCTGCTCGGCGTCCCGCTGCCGGTGCCCCTCGACGGGCGCTCCGAGGCCGCGGCCCTCCGCGGCGAGCGCGCCGACGCCGTCCACGAGCGGGCCTTCGCCGAGACCTACTACATGCGCACCCGCAAGACGACGGTGATCGAGGCGGACTGGCAGCTCACGCACGACACCCGCAAGGATCAGCGCCGCCTCTACTCCGCCGCCGATCCGCTCAGCCGAGAGGACCACAGCGTGGCCGAGCCCGAGGTCGCCGCCCGCCTGCGGGGGACGCTCGACGCCTGGGAGGCGGAGATGGACCGCGTCGGCGCCGCCGGGGCGGAGACGCAGGCCGCCCCCGACGCCGAGGCCGAGGCGCTGCTGCAGGCCCTCGGCTACGTCGAGGAGCCCGACGAGGAGTGATCGGCCGGCTCAGCGCCTGCGCGGCAGGGGCCCCTCCGTCTCCGCGCCGATCCGCCACCAGACAAGGTGATCGACCTCCTCCTCCGGCGGCCCCCAGCGGGCGGTGAGGCGGCGGAGCAAGGTCTTCCGCTCGGGCACGTCGTCGAGATCGATGACCACGTAGCGGAAGCCCAGCGCCGCCAGGGCCGCGGTGGTCGGCGGGCTGCAGCCGGCCCCGAGCTTGGTGCAGGCGTGGAGGTCGAGCAGCGCCGGCATGTCGGTGGGCTCCCGCCAGGAGCGGGGCATGTCCGAGATCGGCCGCCCGTGGAAGACCCGCCCGACGAGGCGCACCGGGTGGCAGGGGATGAGCTGCGGGCTGAACATCGGCAGGTGCAGCACCCCGCCGGGGGCCGGATCGGCGGCGAGCTCATGCCAGGCAGAGACCGGCAGGTGAAAGACCGGCCAGGGCAAGCCGAAGAGGGAGAGGACCCGCACGGTGTCGAGCGCGCCCAGGAGCCCCGCCAGCGGCAGGCCGCGCCGCACCCAGCCGACCTGCAGCCGCGCCCCGGCCAGCATCCCCGCGAAGCCGAGGTGGGCGAGCACGACCGCCCGGTAGTACTGGCCACCCTCCGAGATGGGCAGGCGGAGGGTGCGCGCGAGGGCGCCGGGCAGGAAGAAGATCTGGTCGCCCCAGCGCAGCGGGCCCTCCCCCCAGCCGAGCACGGGGCCGAGGGCGAGGGCGACCCCCACCAACGCCGGGAAGAGCCAGGCCCGCCGCCGCCCGCCGAAGATCAAGGCGGCGCCCACCAAGACGAGGCCGAGGTAGGGCTGATGCACGACCATCGCCCGGGCCTGCGGGGTGGTGGTGCCAAAGAGCAAGGTGTCGAGGGGCGCCGCGGCGGGCGGGCGGCCCCAGAGCGGCGGCCACGCCCCGCCGGCGGGGGTCCAGGCGGGGCGGAAGAGGTCGGCGTCGGGATCGAAGCCGCCGGCGTCCAGCCAACGGGAGGCGAGCCACAGGCCGAGGCCGAGCGCGACGAGCGGCCCGACCGAGCGGCGGAGCCCCACCCGCAGGGCCACCCAGGGCGCCGCGAAGCCGGCCAGCATCGCGAGGTAAGGGCTCGTGAGGCCGCCCAGGAGGCCGAGCAGGCCGAGGGCCGCCCAGCGCCGCGCGCCGCCGCCCGCCCAGCACAGCGCCCACAAGAGCAGCGGCAGCACGTAGCTCTGGCTGTTCTCCACCTGCCCCGACACCGCCGCCCCGTGAGTCACGGGGCTGAGCCCGAAGAAGAGGCCCGCCAGCACGAGCCCGAGGGGGGAGGCACCGGGCTGGAGGCGGCGCGCCAGGGCCACCATCGCCGCCGCGCCGAGGGCCGGGCCGAGCCAGGCCGAGGCGTTCACCACCACGAGGGCCGAGGCGACGGGCCGCAGCAGGGCGGCGGTGAGCATCACCGCCCAGGCGACGTAGCGGGCCCGGTGGGGGAGCGGGAAGCCGGCCTGATCGGTGGGATCGGGCCACTCGAGGCGCCAGAGCGCGTCGGAGACCACATCCGCGGCCCAGGCGTGCACCCCGTGGAAGGGGTTGGCGAGCGTGATCGAGGCCGGATCGACCAGCCAGCCCGCGTGGAAGGGCAGGGTCGCGGCGAGGGTGAGGACAGCGGCGAGCGCCGCAGGGCGGTGGAGCATGGAGGGCACCGCCGAGCGCCACGCCGAGCCTCGGCGCTCAGCTCTGGCGGTCTTCCGGCGACACGCAGCCGCTCTCGACGCCGCGCATCATCGCCATCGCCTGCTCGCCCATCACCACCGCGAAGATCCCGCCCACCACGTGGGCGACGATCGGCATCATGAACCCGAAGGTCATGAAGACGCAGACCATACCGAAGCAGACGAAGAAGAACAGGACGGGGCTGATCACGGGGACCTCGCTGGAGCGGGCCGTCCGTAATCCACCGCCCGGCCCTGAGCCAGAGACGCCGGATCGGTTTATGCGGCGCCCCGGTCGCCGTGGACGACCCCGCCATGCCGCACATCAACATCCGGGATCTGGGCCGCCTCCGCGCGATCACGTCGGTCCTGGCCAAACATGGCTTCGGGCACCTCGTCCGCCAGGCCGGCCTCGAGATCGAGGGCGAGCCCATCGAGACGAGCCTCCCCTTCGGGCGGCGGCTCCGCCTCGTGCTGATCGATCTCGGCCCCACCTACGTCAAGCTCGGCCAGGTGCTGTCAGTCCGCCCCGACATCGTGCCGAAGGACGTGATGGAGGAGCTGGCCACGCTGCAGAGCGACGTGCCGCCGGTCCCCTTCGACGAGCTCCGCACCCAGCTCGAGCTTGACCTCGGCGGCCAGTTCAGCACGATCTTTCAGGTCTTCGACGAGATCCCCATCGCCAGCGCCTCGATCGCCCAGGTGCACCGCGCGGTGCTGGCCGACGGCACCGACGTCGCCGTGAAGGTGCAGCGGCCGGGCATCGAGGAGAAGATCAAGAGCGACCTGCACATCCTCTACACCCTCGCCCAGCTCGTGACGGGGCGGATCGAGATCCCCGGCCTCTACACACCGGTCGGCATCGTCCAGGAATTCGAAGCGGCGATCTACACCGAGCTCGACTTCCTCCAAGAGGCCCGCTCGCTCACCCGCTTCCGCGAGCACTTCGCCGCGGTGCCGGGCATCCACGCGCCCCTCGTCTACCCCGAGTGGAGCTCCCGCCGGGTGCTGGTGATGGAGCTCTTGAAGGGCCGGCCCTTCCGTGAGCTCAAGGGGCAGCCCCAGGCCGCCGTCACCGACGGCATGCGGAAGCTGATCGAGGCCACCTACCTCCAGGTCTTCGAGCACGGCTTCTTTCACGCCGATCCGCACCCCGGCAACCTGCTCATCCTCGAAGACGGGCGTCTCGCTTACCTCGACTTCGGGCTCACCGGCCGCTTGACCGCCGAGATGCAGGACATCCTCGTCAACCTCTTCCTCGGCCTCGTCTACCGCGACGCCGAGTCCGTCGCGCTCACGCTCTACCGGGCCGGGGCCACCGACGGCCGGGTCGATCTCAAGGGCTTCAAGCGAGAGATCGAGCGCTTGATGCTCAAGTATTACGGAGCCACCCTCGACGAGCTCTCCGACCCTGCGAGCCTGATCGAGATCGTGCAGGTGGCGGCCCGCTTCCGCATCCGCCTCGTGCCCGAATACGCCGTCCTGGCCCGCGCCACCTCGATCCTCGACGGCATCGCCCGCGAGCTGATGCCCGACAAGGACATCATCGAGGAGGTGCGACCGTACGCGCAGCGCTTGATGGGCGACCGCCTCTCGCCCGATCGCCTGAGCGGCGACGCCGTCCGCCTCCTCCAGCACGCGCAGCTCGCCCTCCGCGACATCCCCATCCAGATGAACCAGCTCCTGCTCGATCTCGAGCGCGGAAACCTGACCATCAACGCCGTCGACCCCGATCGCGAGCTGCTCCGCGACGAGATCGGCCACGCCGGCGTGCGCATCGCGATGGCCGTGCTCGCCTCGGCGCTGCTGCTCTCCGGCACCCTGCTGATCGGGCCCTACGCCTTCAATCCCTGGGGAGTGCCCGTGCTCGCCCTGCTCGGCTTCTTCGTCGTCGCGGTGGCCTTCGGCCTCTTCGGCGCCCTGCTCGGGCACTACCTCTTCGCCACCCGCATCCACCCCCGAGAGTGGAAGCGCCGCGCGGTGGCCATCTTGCGCTTCTTCATCGGAGAGCGCGCGGCCTGACCCCGCCCCGCCCCGCACCATCGCCGCGCAGGAAGTGTGACGGCGTTGTGAAGAGGGCGGGTGACGTGATACCGTCAGCCTCATCCGGAGGCCACGCCTTGGTCTGGGGCCCCCCGTCGGAGCCCGCAGGTCAAGGATGGCACCCTCTCACCCGTGCTGGGTGGGCCAGGGGCTCTGGGCGCGGGGGCTGAGAGCAGCCCTCGGTCGGCATGATCTGGGAGAGAGGCTGTGGCGGACATCCAGCAGGCGAACTTCTCGCGCGGCGACGTGCTCGCCCGTCGCTACGAAATTGAAAAGGAGCTCGGCTCCGGCATGCTCGGGGTGACGTACCTCGTGCGGCACGTCACGACGGGCAAGCAGCTCGCTCTCAAGGTGCTCCGCACCAAGCTCGTCGAGAACCCGCGAGACCACGAAAAGTTCGAGGCCACCTTCAACACCGTCAAGAACCTGCGCAATGAAGGCGTGGTGGCGATGGGGGAGACGGGTGAGCACAACGGCAACCTCTTCTACACGATGGAGTACTTTCCGAGCCAGAACCTCCGGGAGCTGATCGACGAGTACCAGCGCAGCCAGCGGTCCTTCACGCTGCACGAGGCGGCCCAGATCGTCTCGAAGATCCTGGAGGCGCTCACCTTCCTCCATGAGGCCGGGGTCTACCACCGCAACCTCAAGCCCGAAAACGTGCTCGTCGCCACGCGGGCCACCGGCCCGGGCGGTAAGAACGTCGTCCGCACCATCAAGATCTCGGACGCCGGCCTCGCCGACATCGTCAACCCGACGATCTTCGCCGAGAGCTACATCAGCCGCACCGAGGCCCGTTACCTCGCCCCCGAGCTCTCTGGCTTCGAGCACCCCGGCACCCCCAAGGCCGACGTCTACTCCACCGGCGTCATCCTCTATGAGCTCCTGGTCGGTCAGACCCCGCGCGGCACCTACCTCTCCCCCACCGCGCTCCGCGGTGATCTCCCCGAGCACATCGACGACGTCGTCGAGCTCGCGCTCGATCCCAACGCCGACGACCGCTACCCGACCGCCGCCGACATGGCCCGCGACATCCAGCGCTCGGTGACCGAGGAGAACCAGGACGACAAGCCGAAGACCTCGCTCAAGAACATCTACATCGGCGTCGGCCTGGGCATCGGGCTGCTCACCTGCATGGGCGTCTACATCACCTTCTTCTACGATCAGGACGCCCGCGAGGCCGCCTCGGCGTCCGCCAAGGACGAGCGGCTGCGCGCGCAAGTCGGCAGCCAGGTGAAGAAGCTCTCCAAGCCGGAGATGGACACCCTCCTCACCGGCCACGAGGAGATGCTCTACATCCCGCCCGGGCCCTTCATCCAGGGGCGCCTCTCTCAAGAGGCGGCGGCCAGCTTCTCGCTCTCCGAGCCCATCGCCAAGGTGGTGGAGGTCAAGGGCTTCTACATCGATCGGTTCGAGTACCCGAACCGGGTCAAGGGCGACGACGGCAAGAAGGTGCAGGCCGACGTGCGCACCACCTGGACCACCGCTGACGCCGCCTGCCAGACGCTCGGCAAGCGCCTCTGCACTGAAGAAGAGTGGGAGAAGGCCTGTAAGGGGCCGGGTAACCTCATCTACGCCTACGGCGACGCCTTCAACCCCGAGGTCTGCGGCAAGGGCCTCGAGGCGCCCTACGCCCTCGGCGAGCTCAGCACCTGCGTGACCGGCTACGGGGTCGCGGGCATGAGCGGCGGGCCCCGCGAGTGGACGAGCTCGGTCGCGGGCACCAAGGGCACCCGCCGCATCGCCAAGGGCGGCCTCCGCGGCAACCCCCAGCGCGGCAGCCGCTGCGCCTTCGCGGTCGACGAGTCGGCCGAGTACGCCGACGGATCGCTCTCCTTCCGCTGCTGCCTCGACGTGGGCGCCACCGCGATCCCCCAGGCTCCCGCGGCGCCCGCTGGAGAGGCACCCGCTGGAGAGGCACCCGCCGCCCCGGCCGAAGCGCCGAAGTAGGCGGCGCCGGGCCCGGTCCCCGATCGCTCCGGAGCGAAGGCCGGTCGAGGGCTGCGTGTCTCCACCGATCATCATCGTCGGCGCCGGGATCAACGGGCTGTGCGCGGCCTGGCAGCTCCTCCGCCACCTGCCGGGCACCCACATCCTCCTCGTCGACCGCCTCCTCGCCGGACACGGCCGGGGCTCCAGTCACGGCGACGAGCGCATCATCCGCTCGAGCTACGCCACGGCGGAGTGGGTGCGGGCGATGGTCACCACCCGCGCCGAGCTGTGGCCGCAGCTCGAGGCGGAGGCCGGCGAGGCGCTCGTAAACCCCGGGCCGGCCGTGTTCTGGGGCCCCGAGGCGGGGCCGATCGGCGCCTACTCCGAGGCCGTCCGCGGCGCCGCCGGGTCGGGCGTGCGCATCGAGGAGATCGACGTCGTCGAGGCGCGCCGCCGCTTCCCGGCCATGCGCTTCCCGGACGCCGAGCGGGTGCTCCACGACCACGACGCCGGGGTGATCGCCGCGGCGAAGACGATGCGGGCGCTCGAGCGGCTCCTGGACCGCGCGGGGGTCCGCCGCCTCCAGGCGCGCGTGACGGCGCTCGACGAAGACGACGGGAGCGTGACCCTCCAGACCTCGGAGGGCCCGCTGCGCGGCGAACACGTCGTGCTCACCGCCGGCGCCTGGATCCGCGACCTCGTGCCGAGCCTCGGGCCGCGGGCGATGCCGGCCTACCAGCAGGTCGGCTTCTGGGAGATGGACGTGGCGGTCGGCCGCAGCCCGGCCTGGGTCCACCTCGGGGTGGACGGGCTCCACTACGGGCTGCCCACGCTGGACGGGCGGATGAAGGCGGCCTTCCACCGTACCGGATCGGGAGCGGACGACCCCGACACCGAGGAGGGGCCCGACCCGGTCGCCCTCGAGCGGGTCGGCGCGCGCCTGTCCGAGTGGTTCTCCCCCGGCCCGGGCGCGCGGGTCGGCTGGGACACCTGCCTCTACACCAACGCCCCCGACGACGCCTTCGTGCTCGAGGAGCCCCCGGGGCACCGGCGCGTGCTCGCGGTGTCGGCCTGCTCGGGCCACGCCTTCAAGCTCGCACCCCACACCGGAGCTCGCGTGGCGGCCTGGGTCGTCGGCCGCTGACGCGCTCGGGTCTCGCCCACTGACAAGCTCAGATCATCGGCAGCTCGCCGCTGTCCTCGCCGAGCGGGAAGGCGGCCTCGATGGCCAAGAGCTCCTCCTCGCTGAGGATGAGCTCGCTGGCGCCGACGTTCTCCTCCACCCGCGCCGCGCTCGACGTCTTGGGGATGGCGAAGAGGCTCCCCCGCCGGGTGAGGAAGGCGAGCGCCACCTGCCGCGCGCTCGCCCCGTGGGCGGCCCCGATCTCGGCGAGCCGCGCGCCGCCCTCCGAGCCCGGGCCGGGGAAGTCGCCCGAACCGAAGGGGCTGTAGCCGACGAGCGCGATGTCATGCGCCTCACAGAGGGGCAGCACCGCGTGCTCGATAGACCGCTCGCCCAGGTGGTAGAGCACCTGGTTGGCGGCGATGCGGCCGGGGCCGACGAGGTCAATGGCCTCCTGAAGGGCCGGCGCGTCGAAGTTCGACACCCCCCAGGCCCCGATCTTGCCGGCGGCCACGAGGGCCTCGAAGGCCGCAAAGGTGTCCTCGAGGGGGTGGGGGCCCTCCCAGTGCAGCAGATAGAGGTCGAGCCGCTCGACCTCGAGGCGCCGCAGCGAAGCCTCACAGGCCTGGACGGCGCCGCGGCGGCTCGCGTGGTCGGGCAGCACCTTGCTCACCAGGAAGACCTCGTCGCGCCGCCCGCGGAGGGCCTCGCCGACGAGGGACTCGACCTGCCCCTGCCCGTAGAGCTCGGCGGTGTCGACGTGGGCGGCGCCGAGGTCGAGGGCGCGGTGGAGGGCCGCCCGGGCGGCGCGCGGGTCATCCCGCTCCATGTTCCAGGTGCCGATGCCGATCACCGGCACATGTCGGCCGAGGGGTCCGAAGGGGCTGCTGCGCATGAGGCCTCCAGCCCGCCCCCTATCGCGGCGGGTCCCCGCGCCGTTTGGTTAGAGGGCCCGCCTCGCCCGGAGCGCCCCCTGAGCCCCCTCCCCGCCTCACCCGCCCCCGCCTCACCCGCCCCCCTGCGCGGCCCCGGCACCGTCGCGCTGGCCTGGGAGCTCACGAGCGTGACGGGCTGGGGCGTCTATGGCCTCGCCCTCGCCCAGGGCCTGATCGCGGCCGGCGGTCGGCCGCTCCTGCTCAAGGCGCCGGCCGCCCTCGACGCACGCTCAGCGGAGGTCGCGTGGCTGGCTCCCCACCTCGCCGAGCCGGCGGCGATGCTCGAGCGGGTGCGCGCCCACGGCAGCCCCCTCCACCTGCCGATGCCCATCGTGAAGACCCTCACCTCCAGCCTGGAGGCGATGCACGCCGGGCGCCACTTCTCGGGGAGCTTCGAGGTGGGCGTCACCTTCTTCGAGGACACGCGGCTCCGCCCGGAGGCGGTCGAGCGCGGCCGTCGATATGACCTCCTCGTCGCCGGCTCGAGCTGGAACCACGCGCTGCTGCAGGCCGCGGGCCTCGATCAGGCGCGGCGGGTGCTGCAAGGGGTCGACGGTCAGCGCTTCTCCCCGTCCCTCCGTCGCCCCGATCCCAGCCGCTTCACCGTCTGGAGCGCCGGCAAGCTCGAGCACCGGAAGGGGCAAGACCTCGTGCTGGCCGCCTTCCGCCGCTTCCGCGTCCGGCACCCCGAGGCCCGCCTCGTCACCGCCTGGCAGAGCGCGTGGCCCGCAGGCGCGCAAGGGGTGGCCCAGAGCCGCCACGTCCTCGGGAGCCCCGCGCTGCAGGACGGCCGCCTCGACATCGTGGGCTGGGCCCACAAGAACGGCCTCCCAGTCGGCAGCGTCGTCGATGTCGGGCTCCTGCCCCACCACCGCATGCCCGAGGCGATGGCGGGGGCCCACGTCGCCGTCTTCGCCAGCCGCTACGAGAGCGGCACCAACCTCCCGGCGATGGAGGCGATGAGCATGGGCCTGCCGGTGGTGCTCTCCGCGAACACCGGCCACCTCGACCTCATCGACGACCTCTCCGAGCCCGGCCGCTGTTACCCCCTCACCCGCCAGGGCCGGGTGGAGGCCGTGCCCGCAGGCTGGGGCTCCGAGGGCTGGGGCGAGAGCGATGTAGACGAGCTCGACCAGGCCCTCGAGCGGGTCTACCTCGACCGCGCCGAGGCAGAACGACGCGGCGCCAACGCGGCCCGTTTCATGGAGGGCCTGCGCTGGGACCGGCAGGTGGCCGAATTCCTCGCCCTGCTGCCGCCCGGAGGGGCTGTGGGCGCCACGGGATAGGCCGCACCGCCGCCCGCCTTGGCAGCCGCACGACCGGCCGCTATTCTCCCGCAATGGCTGAACCCGCCCTCCGCTTCGCCACATGGAACGACCTCCGGACCCTCCCCGAGGCCGTCCGCGCCGAGGTCCTGGCTGGTGGATCGTCGCCGACGTGGATGTGGAGCTCAGCACCCACGACGTGGTGCGCCCCGATCTCAGCGGCTGGCGGAAAGACCGTGTCCCCCAGCCTCCGAGGCGCCCTGTCCTGGAGCGGCCCGATTGGGTCTGCGAGGTGCTCTCACCGGGCAACGGCCGTCACGATCGTCTGATCAAGATGGAGCTCTATCGCCGCCACGCGGTCCCCTATGTCTGGCTGGTGGACCCTGAGCTCCGACTCCTCGAAGCCTATCGCCTGGAGAATGGCCTGTATCTACGCCTCGGCGCCTGGTCTGACGAGGCCGATGCCCGCGTCGAACCTTTCGATGCCATCCCCCTCGATGTCGCTGACCTCTTCGCCGTCCAGGACACCCTCCCGCCTCCTCCCGTCCGATGATCGTTTGATGAATCCGGGTGGAGGGAGGTCTCGCCTCGACGCCGCAGGGTCTGATCTCCTGCGCCCCGATAAGGCCCCGCATGCTCACCCTCCTCCTCCTGTCGGCCAAGCTCTCCGCCCAGGAGCCCGGATCGCCCGTCGGGGAGCCTGGCGCCCCGTCCACCTGGGCACCCCTTCGGGTCCGCGTCGAGTGCCAGTCCACGTATCGGGTAGACGCGTGCACCGTCGTCCACGCGAAGCTGCGGGCGGCCCCGGTCATCGCGCTCGTGCCGCGCAGCGACGCCGAGCTCGTGCTCTATGTGAACGCCACCGGCGAGGGCGGGCAGGACCTCGTCCACCTCCGCGTCGTCAGCTCGGCGCCCGACCTGCTGCCCGAGTTCCAGCTCCAGGTGGCGGTTGACAGCCGGGCGCCGCTCGCCGCGCAGGAGGCCGTGCTCGAGCCGGCGCTGCTGCAGGTCCTCGTGCCCTTCTTCGCCCAGCGCCTGCCCGCCGCGCTCTCGCTGCGCCTCGTCGAGCCGCCCGGCGCGACCGACCCGGCGCGCGCCCCTCGCCCTTGGGGCCTGTCCGTCTGGCTGGGCGGTTGGGGGAGCTGGAGTGAGGACTACCAGAGCCTCTCCGCCTGGTACGGCGGCTCCGCGTACGCGCTCACCGCCGAGCGCCGCGCCGGGGCCTGGGTGGGGCAGGACCGCAGCATCGAGCGGCAGCCGAGCCTCAACGTCCAGGGCCAGGAGGTCGCGCTCTCCACAGACTCCTCCGAGCTGTCCGGCGGCGCCTGGGCCGAGGAGGGGCTCGGCCCGCGCTGGAGCACGGGGGTCTTCGCCCGCGCCGGCGCGCAGGATCCGGAGGGGCAGTATCAGAGCACCGTCAAGGCCCACCTCGGCCTCGAGCACGACTGGTTCCCCTCCAATGACCCTCGCGGGAATCAGCTCGCCGTCGCCCTCCTCGCGGGCGGGATGCGCGATCACTACAACCAGGTGAACGCGCTCGGGGAGACGGTCGCCCTCGTGCCCACCGCGATGCTGCTCGGCACCGGCTCCGTTCGCCTCGACCAAGCGGAGGCCCGCCTGAACCTCGGGGTGGCCGGTGAGGTGCCGAACCCCCTGCGCCGCTACTCGCTCAGCGCCAGCGGCGACCTCAGTCTGCGGATCGGCGGACACGTCGACATGAGCCTCTCCCTCTCGGCCCTCCAGCAGGCCATCCCCGGCCCGGCCCTCCTCGATCGGTCGAGCTACGAGGCCGTCTCTCGCAGCAGCTACGCGCAGCCGCTGGCCCTCAACGGGAACCTGAACCTGAGCGTCTTTTGGGAGCCCACCAACGGCGCCCAGAACAACCGCCTGGAGGTCGCCTCCAACCTCGGCCCGACCAGCGCCTTCTGATCAGGCCTCGGGCGCGTAGGCGTGCTCCATCAGGGCCTCGAGGGGCACGATGCGCAGCGTCTGCTGGTGGGTGCTCTCGAGCACGACCGGGCAGGCGACCCCCGCCCGATAGGCCTGGTACCAGCTCGCCGCCACCACGCACCACTGGTCGCCCGGCTTGAGCCCGGGGAAGCCGGCCTCGGGCACAGGGTCTCGCAGGTTGTTGCCGGCGTGGAAGAGGTGCTCGAGGAAGGTCGCCGTCACCCGGGCGCAGACCGTGTGTAGACCCCGATCGTCGCTGTCGGTGTTGCAGCAGCCGTCGCGGTACCAGCCGGTGAGGGGGTCATGGGAGCAGGGGCGGAGCGGCGTGCCGAGCACGTTGAGGGAGCGTTGCATGGGCGGGCTGCTATCCCGTCTCGGGCTCGCGTCGCGGGGCCGGTCTGCTCAACGACAGGCGCCGGGCGCCCCGAAGGCGGCGCTGAGCAGGCCCACCATCGAGACGGTGTGCACCGCCTCGGTGCTCCAGGCCTCCGGGTAGGCGGTGGCCTGGAGGTCGGTCACGGCGGCGCCCGGCTCCGGCGCCCCCGCGTAGCCGGCGAGCCCTGCCTCGCCGAGGACACAGGCGGCGACGGCCTCATCGGCGTTGTACCGCACGGCGAGGCCACCCTCTCGCAGCGCGTCGTAGACGATCCGGCTGTCGGGCCGATCGGGCAGGGCCGCCCCGTGGGGCACCTCGGTGTAAAAGACGCCGATCGGCCGATCAACCGGCCAACGGGCCGCGAGGGCGGCGAGGCGCGGGCCGACGGCGCGGGCCCCCCAGAAGGCGTCGGCCTCGGCGGGGGTGCGGAAGCCGGCCGGCCAGGCGGTGGCCCCCTCCCCTCCCGGGAAGAGCCGGGCCGCGGCCTCGGCGAGCAGCTCGGGGCTGTAAAAAAAGTCGAGGCCGTCCTGATCGGTGAAGTCGTCGTAGACCGGCTTCGGGAAGAAGTCCTCGTCGGGGCCGATGCGCCCGTCGCCGTTGACGTCGGGGTGGTAGCCCGAGCCGAGGTCGAGCTCGCCGTTGCCGTTGCGGTCGAGGAAGAAGACGCCGCGGGGCATCGCCATCTCGGCGTCTGAGGGCCACAGATCCGACATCGAGACGTGAGGCGTGAAGGCCAGCGTGGTGAGATCGGAGGGGCAGGCGGCGGCGTCGCAGCCCAGGCCGTCAAAGGAGAGGTTGCGCCCGTCATCCCAGGCGAGGCCGTCCCCGTCGGCGTCGGCGGCCTCGTCGGGGTCCATCCAGATGGCGCCGCCCTCGCTCGTCACGAAGGCGGGCAGGCTGGGGGGCTCGTAGAAGCCCACCACCGCTGCGTCTTCGAGCAGGGTCTCGCTGTCGTGGAGGGCGCCGCTGAGCGCCAGGGCCCCCGAGGAGACGCTGAGCACCCCGAGGCGGTCGAGGCAGGCCTCCCCCTCGAGCAAGGCGGTGATCGACCAGCCCTTCTCGGTGCTCCGCCCGCCGCGGGCGAAGCGGGCGACCTCGGCCAGGGCGAGGGCGGCGCGGGGGCCGGCGCCGTCGGCGGGGCCGGTGGTCTCGACACCTTGCACCGTCCAGCCCGGAAAGACCGGCTGGACCTCGATGATCCCCGCGCTCGGGTCAAGGTAACTTGTCGGGTTGTCGCCCCAGCGGAGGTTCACGTTCAGCGCCGGCGGGGCCACCACCACCACCGGCGCCCCTTCGGGCCAGAGCGACGCGCCTTCGTCGGGCAGGAAGACCACGGCGCCCAGGCTGTCGAAGGCCTCGCTCTCCACCTTGAGCACCCGGAAGCGGCTCCCCTGCGCGTTCTCGAAGGTGGCGGGGAGCAGCGCCGGATCGACCGCCTCGGGGGCGACACAGCCGGCGGGCTCGCCGCTGTCGCCCTGTTCCGGCGCGCCGCCCTTGTCCGCCACCGGTCGACAGGCGCCGAGCGCCGCCGCGACGGTGACCCCGAGGGTGAGCCCGAAAGCGACCCCGAGGGAGCGCGGGCGGCGCGGGGGGGTCCAGCTCGCCGTGTCTCTCGCTGTGACGCTGACCATCCATAGCCCCTAACCGGGTCGCCGCGGGCGCCGGGTTAGCGGACCCGGCCCCTCCGCCCCGGACGCCCCGTGTCGCTGCTGCTCTCCCTCCTCCTGGCCCTCCCCACCGCCCAGGCCGAGGACGCCCGGGGCCCCTGGAAGACGCTGGAGACCGCGCACTACCGGCTCCATTACCCCGTGGCGGCCGAGGCCTGGGCCCTCGAGGCCGGGGCGCGCCTCGAGGCGATCCGCGCGGTGGTGAGCGCCGAGGTGGGCTACGCCCCCGATCAGCGCGTCGACATCGTGGTCCTCGACCCTGCGAACCGGGCCAACGGCTTCGCGCTCCCGCTGCAGCGCCACCCGCGCATGGGCGTTTACCCCACCGCCCCCCCTCCCGACAGCGGTCTCGGCAATTTCCGCTCCTGGTACGAAGACCTGCTCACCCACGAGGACGCCCACCTCGTCCACCTGCTCCGCCCCTCCCGAAACAAGGCCCTGCGCCTGGCCGGCGATCTAACCGGCCTCGGCCCCCTTCTGTTCACCGCCCCCCGCTGGGTGATGGAGGGCTACGCCACGGTGATCGAGGGCAAGCTCACCGGCTCGGGCCGCCCGAGCTCGGACGCCCGCGCCGGGCTGCTGCGCGTGCTGGCCGTGGAGGGGAAGCTGCCCTCGTACGCCGGCATGAGCAGCTCGGGCGCCTATCTGGGCGGCAGCTACGCCTATCTCGTCGGCTCCGCCTATCTCGAGTGGCTGGAGGCCCGGGCCGGGGAGGGCGCGCTGCGCGACCTCTGGGCCCGCAGCACCGCCCGCGAGGTGCGCAGCTTTGACGACGCCTTCGAGGGGGTCTTCCAAGGCAGCCCCGCCAACCTCTATGCCCGCTTCAAGGCCGAGCTCACCGCGAAGGCCCTCGCGGCGGAGGCCGCGCGCCCCCCCGCAGACGACACGCTCTGGCTCAACCTGAAGCGGTATACGGGCGCCCCCGCCCTCTCCCACGACGGCGCGCAGCTCGCCCTGATGGTCGACAGCAAGCGCGGCCCGGCGCGGCTCAAGGTCTATTCGACCGCCGAGGACACCAAGGCCCGCGACAAGTGGCAGGCCAAGGTGACCGAGGCCCTCGCGGCCGACCCCGCCGACGTGGCGCCCAAGCCCCCGCGCGCCTTCCCGCGAGAGGCCGCCCACACCCGCGCGGCCGGTCAGCGCCGCCCCGAGGGCCCCCGCTGGATGCCCGGCGACAAGGCCCTGCTGTACGCCGCCTGGGAGCCCCGAGACGACGGCACCACCCGCCCCGATCTGTTCACCTGGGACATCGCGGCCGACCGGGAGCGCCGGGTCACCCGGGGCGCCGACGTCTACGATCCCGACCCGCACCCCGACGGCACCTGGGCGGTGGCGATGCGCCAGCGCTGGGGGGCCAACCAGCTCGTGCGGGTCGAGCTCGCCTCCGGAAAGACGACAGACCTCACCCTCGCCGACGTCAACATCCTCGTCTCCACCCCGCGCTTCTCCCCCGACGGCGCGACGCTGGCCTGGCTCCGCCACAGCGGGGCCTGGAGGGTCCGCCTCCGCGACCTGAAGACAAACGAGGAGCGGGACCTCCCGCTGCCCGAAGACGCCGCGGTGCTCGACCTCTCCTGGGCCCCCGCCGGCGACGCGCTGCTCCTGTCGCTCGGGCAGGGGGGCTTCATCGAGGTCTATCGGGCCCCCCTCGACGGTGGCCCCCTCACCCGCCTCACCCAGACCGCGGGCGGGGCCTTCGCGCCGGCCCTGTCCCCGGACGGCGCCTCCCTCTATTACCTCTCGCCCGACGCCGAGGGCCTCGATCTCTATCGCCGCGCCGTGGTTACGCCGCTCCCCGCGGTCGCCGGGCCGCTCCCCGACCTCGCCCCGGTCACCCGCTTCACCCGGGCGAGCCCGCCGCCGCCCCCCGCCGCGCCCACGACCGTGGCGCCCACCCCCTACGGCCTCGGCCGCCCCGAGCTGCGGCCCCTCGTCGGCGGCGCGGCCGGCCCGAGCGTCGGGCGCATCGACGCCGGTCTGCGCGCCGGAGACCTCGTCGGCCGCTGGGAGCTCCTGCTGCTCGGGCAGCGCGACGAGGTGGCCGACGCCTGGGGCGCCACCCTCGGCCTCACCGCCCGCGCCCTCCCCGTCACCCTCGGCCTCGACGCCTGGGGGACGACCGCCTCCGGCGAGGGGCGCGGCGGCGGCGCCCTGTCTGTCTCCCGCGACGGCGCGCCGCGCTGGAGCCGCTACCACGCCGACCTCAGCGCCTTCGGGGAGGGCGGCGCCGCCGTGGCCGGCTCCACCGAGCCCGCGCCCTATGGCGCCGCCGGCAGCCTCTCCGGGGGGCACACCTGGGGCCAGGGCAAGGCCTGGTTTGACCTCGACGCCGGCGCCACCGGAGACGTCCGCCTGGGCGGGGGCCCGTCGGCCGGCCTCCGCGGCGGCGCCTGGGCGGGCCTCGGCCTCGGCCTCGGCCCCGTCGGCCTCACCCTCGGCGGACAGGGCGACCGGGCCCGCTCCGGCGCCACCTTCGCCCTCGGCGGCGCCCTCGACGCCCTGCTCCCCGACGCCGTCGAGGCCGGCCGCATCGCCGATCCCGCCCTCGCCGCCCCCGTGCCCGACGCCGCCTCCGCCCGCCTCGACGCGCACCAGAGCCTCCGCCTCGCCCTCGGGATCCCCGACGCCTTCGAGCTCTACGGCGAGCGGCGCTGGCTCGGCGCCGCCCCCCTCGGCGGCTCGGGCACAGGGTCAGGGACAGGGTCAGGGATAGGCACCGACAGGGTCACCACCCTCGGCCTCCACACCCGCACCGCGGTGCCCCGCCAACCGCTGATGCGGATGCCCGAGACCCGCTTCGACGCCGGCGTCGCCTGTGTCCTCGACGCCCCCGACCTCCCCGCCCGCGCCGCCCCCTGTCAGGCCCTCGGCGACTGGGCGGCCTGGGCGAGCCTCGGCTGGGGCCTGTAAGCGGGGACTCGCAGACGGGGGCCGGTCGGCGAGGGTCGGTTACCCAGCGCCGATGTCCACACCCCCCGCCGCCCCTTCGCCTGCCGCTCCCCCCGTGCCCGCGACCACCGAGCCCGACCTCGCGCCCCGGGTCGCCCGCGCGCTCGGCCTGCCGGCCGCCGGGGTGGCCGCGGTGCTGCGGCTCTTCGCCGAGGGCAACACGCTGCCCTTCATCGCCCGCTACCGGAAGGAGGCCACGGGCGGGCTGGACGAGCTGCAGATCGGCCACATCGAGCTCGCCCACGCCGCCGCGGCCGCCCTCGAGGAGCGACGGGCGACCATCCTCGACGCTGTGCGTAAGCAGGGCGCGCTCAGCCCCGCCCTCGAGGCCGAGCTGCGCGCGGCCGCGGATCGACAGACCCTCGAAGACCTCTACACCCCCTTCAAGAAGAAACGAAAGACCCGCGCCAGCGTGGCCCGGGACCGCGGCCTCTCTCCCCTGGCCGACCTCATCTTGAAGCAGGGGCCGGGGCAGCCCGAGCGGGAGGCCGCGCGTTTCGTCGGGGCCGAGGTGCCCGACGCCGCCGCCGCCCTCGCCGGGGCCTCCGACATCGTCGCCGAGCGAGTGGCCGAGCGGGCCGACGTGCGGGCGGCGGCGCGGGCGATCACGCTCCGACAGGGCCGGATCAAGGCCACGGTCACGCCGGCGCAGAAGGCGAAGACCGGAGAGCGCACACGCTTCGAGGACTACTATGCCTTCGAGGAGCCGATCGGCCGGGTCGCCTCCCACCGTTACCTGGCCATCCGTCGGGGCGAGGCCGAGGGGGCGCTGCGCGTGGGCCTCACCGTCGAGGAGGCGGCCATCCTCCCCGCCGTGGCCCGCCTCGTCGGCCTGCGGGAGGGCAGCCCCTGGGCGCCGGTGCTCCGCGCCGCGATCGAGGACGGCTACCACCGCCTCCTCGCCCCCTCCCTCGAGAACGAGCTCCGCGGCGACATCGGCGACTGGGCCGAGGCCGAAGCCGCCGACGTCTTCGCCACCAACACCCGCAGCCTGCTCCTGTCGGCGCCCTATGGCCGGCACGCGGTGGTGGGCATCGACCCCGGCTTCCGAACCGGCTGTAAGTGCGCCGCGGTGAGCCCCACCGGGCGTTACCTCGGCCACCTCACGCTCTATCCCCACACCCACAAGAACAGCGGCGCCGCCGAGCTCGTCGCCTTTGTGCGTCAGCATGGGGCCGAGGCCATCGCCGTCGGGAACGGCACCGCCGGCCGAGAGACGCTCGACTGGGCCCGCGCCGCCCTGTCGAGCGCGCCCTCGAGCGAGCCGTCGAGCGTGGCGTCGTCCGGGATCACGGGCTCCGGCGCGGACCTCTCGCGGCTGCCGGTGGCGCTGGTGAGTGAGGTGGGGGCCAGCGTCTACTCGGCCTCCGAGGTCGCGCGAGAGGAGTTCCCCGACCTCGACCTGACGATCCGCGGTGCCATCTCGATCGCCCGGCGCCTGCAAGACCCGCTGGCCGAGCTCGTCAAGGTCGAGCCCCGCTCGCTGGGCGTGGGGCAGTACCAGCACGACATCCAGGAGGGCCTCCTCTCCCAGAAGCTCGACCGGGTCGTCGAGAGCTGCGTGAACCACGTCGGCGTCTCTCTCGACACCGCGAGCGCGGCCCTGCTGCGCCACGTCGCCGGCGTCGGCCCCACCCTCGCCCGGCGCATCGTCGAGCACCGCGACCGCGAGGGCCCCTTTCGGCGCCGCGCCGACCTGCGGGGAGTGAGCGGCATGGGCCCGAAGACCTTCGAGCAGGCCGCCGGCTTCCTGCGCATCCCCGGCGCGCTCGACCCCCTCGACGACTCCGCGGTCCACCCCGAGCGCTACGCCCTCGTCGAGCAGATGGCCCGCGACCTCGGCGTCGAGGTCCGCGCCCTCGTGGGCGACCGGGCCCTCATCGCGCGCATCGACCTCCGGCGCTACGCGGCCCCCGGCCTCGGCGAGCCCACCCTCCGCGACATCCTCACCGAGCTCGCCCGCCCCGGCCGAGACCCGCGGCCCCCCTTCGCCCCGCCGCGGTTCCGTGACGACGTGCGGAGCCTCGAGGACCTCCAGGTGGGCATGGAGCTCGAGGGGGTGATCACCAACGTCACCGCCTTCGGCGCCTTCGTCGACGTGGGCGTCCACCAGGACGGGCTGCTGCACACCTCTCTGCTCCCCAAGGGCCTCAGCGTCGGCCATCGACTGACCGTCTCGATCCTGTCGGTCGACCTGCAGCGCCGGCGCATCTCCCTCGGGCCTGTCCGCGGCTGAGGCGCAGCGGCGCCCGACGCGGCGGTGAGCCACTCCCCTCAGTTCACCGCGCCGCGTGTCGCACGGGCCACGGTAGACTCACCATGTCGAAATGGGACATCATGTCGAAATGGGACACGTGTCCATTTGGGACATCATGTCGAAATGGGACATCTTGTTGGTTTGGGACATTCTATAGTCGAACTGAGACATTTGCGCGTTGGGGGGTTGCTATCGAGGGTTGGACCAGTGATAAGCCGGGGACCACTGGAGCCGCCTCATGCCCAATGCCAATGCCCGGCGCATCGCCCTCATCGCCCTCCTCTGGAGCGTGTCCGCCTGTCAGTCCCCCGCAGGGGACAGCGCCCCGTCGTCCACTCCGGAGGGCGTGACCGCCGGAGCGGCCTCCGGGTCCGAGGCCGGGCTGCCGAAGCCACGGCCCTCCGGCGGCCGTTCCGCGGCGCGCCGCCCGCTGGATGTGCGCGCACAGGCGGCGCTCCCGCCGGGTGGAGAAGGCCCGGAGAAGCGGCCCTCCCCGGAGAGCGGCGCACCGAAGGGGATGGCGGACGGCTGGTTGGCCGCCTCGGCGCCGAGGATGGGGGCGAGCGGGAGGGCCTTCCACGCGAAGGGCGCCGGCTGGCAGAGCAAGCAGGCCGCCTTCTCCACCACGCTGGACGCAGGCGGAGTCCGAGTCCGGCCGACGGGCGGGCAGTCAGAGATCTCGCTGCAGGTGTCCAGCTGGGGTCGCGTAGGCGCTGAAGAGGCGCTCCCCGAGGTCCGCCCCGAGAGCGGGGACTGCAGCTCGGCCGAGGGCGCCGACGGCCGCTGCATCCCCCGCATCGAGCGGCGACACGCCGGCATGACGGAGTGGTGGGTCTCCGGAGACCAGGGCGTGGAGTTCGGCTTCGACGCCGATGTGCGCCCGGAGGGCGACGAGCTTCTCGCCTTCGAGCTCGACGTGCAAGGCGCGGAGCTCGAGGGGGACGGCGACACGGTCTGGCTGACCGACCATGACGGTGGCCTGTGGACCCTGTCGGGGATGCTCGCCTGGGACGCCGACGGGGATCCCCTCCCCGCGATGTTGGACGTCCAGGACGGGCGAATTCAGCTCCTCGTCGATGACGCGGGCGCCCCCTGGCCCATCACCGTCGACCCCATCCTGACCACCGCATCGACCACGCTCCTCGGTGACACGGCCAACAGCTACTTCGGCTGGGGTATCTCCTCGGCGGGAGACGTGGACGGAGACGGCTACGACGACGTCGTCATCGGCGCCAGCGGCGTGTCGACCGCCTACGTCTTTCATGGCTCCGCCTCCGGCCTCGCGAACACCGCGACCACGATCCTCTACGGTGAGTCCGCCACCGCCCGCTTCGGCGACTCTGTGTCGGGAGCAGGTGACGTGAACGCCGACGGGTGCGACGACATCATCATCGGCGACTACTGGTGGGGAAGCGCCTACATCTATCACGGCTCGCCGACCGGCGTCTCTACCACTCCCAGCACCACCCTGTACGGCACCAGTCCCGACGGCTACGGGACGGCCTTCGGAGTGGTCGCGGGCGCAGGAGACGTGAACGCCGACGGCTACGATGATGTCATCATCGGAGCGCCCTGGTATGACGGTTATATCGGCCGGGTCTACGTCTACCACGGGTCTCCCTCCGGCATCACCACAACCGTGCAGCAGGAGCTCACCTGGAACTACTACAACACGGAGTTCGGCTACGCTGTCGACGGCGCAGGCGATGTGAACGCCGACGGTTACGATGACATCATCATCGGAGTGCCCTACTACTACAACTACGCGGGGAGCGCGGTCGTCTACTACGGGTCGGCTGGGGGGATCTCGTCTTCGTACTACTATTACGTCTATGGTGACTACTGGTACGATGAACTTGGCACGTCGGTCTCTGGCGCCGGCGACGTGAACGGGGACGGCTACGACGATGTGGTGGCGGGGGCGCCTTACGGTGCCTACGACGATGGACAGGCCAAGGTTCTGTACGGAAGCCAGCGGGGCATTCGTTACGATGCCGTCACCAGCATCGAGCTCTACCTCTGGGATGGATGGTACGATGGCTGGGGAAATGCGGTCTCGGGCGCTGGAGATCTCAACGGCGACGGTCTAAACGATGTCGTCGTCGGCTCCGGGTGGCCCTACTACGGCCTCGGCTTCGGGGCCGCGGTTGTCTACTACGGTCAGACCGATCCGCCCCACTGGATCGAGGGTCCCGGGGGCATGCCGTTCATGTACGGCGCAGAGGGCTCCGAGTTCGGGAGCAGCGTCGCCGGTGCCGGCGACGTCAACGGGGACGGCCTCAGCGACCTCTTGGTCGGAGCCAACCGCACCGATGGCGCGATGGGCGCGGCGTACCTCTTTGAGGGAGACGACGACAACGACGGGGACAAGGATGGCGTCACGGACGACCTCGACGCCTGCCTCGGCTTCGATGACGCCGCCGACCTGGACGCCAACGGAGAGATCGATGGCTGCGAGACGGGCTTCGACACTCGCCCGGTGACCTTGACCATCCAAGGTGACGTTCCGGCCACCTGCTATCCCACCAGCGGGGATGCATACGCCACCACCCTCCCCTTCTCGTATGTCGTAGACTACGACAACGGACACGAGCCGGTCGGCTATGTGGACGAGCTGCCAGAGTGGAACCTCAGCGGCGTGACCTACTGGAGCACGGACTGGGCGGTCACGATCGGGGAATGGAGCCAGACCGGGCGCGCCGATGGCTGGTACAATTACTTCGACACCAGCTACTGGACCCACGGCTTCGACACAAACGGCCTCGGTCACTACCTCACAGGCTGGGTGAACCTCGACGCGGACTACGTCTACGTCACGGTCCGCGATGGGGCGCTCTTCGATGACCCCCGCGACCATGTGGCCGCCGGGGCCTATCAGCTCGCGGGAATGGAATTCAGCATGTCCTACATCGGCGCCGATGAGGAGTGCATCGTAACCTGGACCCCTACCCCCGCTGAGCTCGAAGCCTTCACGGTCGTGGTGGTGGAGGCCCCCGACACGGACGGCGACGGCGTCTACGACAACGAGGACGCCTGCCCGGCGGAGGTCGCGACCGGCTTCGACTCGGATGGCGACGGTTGCCTCGACGACTCAGACAACGACGGGATCACCGACGATGCCGATCTCTGCCCAGGCTTCGACGACTCGGTCGACATCGACGGCAACGGGCAGATCGACGGCTGCGAGACCGGCTTCAACACAGCGGCGGTCACGCTGACCGTGACCGGTGAGATCCCGGCGACCTGTACGGACAGCGGCGGCGGCACCTACAGCGATCTGCTGCCCTTCTCCTACGTCGTGGAGTACGCCGACGGGCTCATGCCGGCCGACTATGAGGACGTCGCCTCGTATGGGGACTTCGCGGTGGCGAGCTGGGCCAACGAATGGACGGTCTCCGTCGGCACCTGGACAGACTCTGGCACGGCCCAGGGGGCCTACGACTCCTCCGGCCCGAGCTACTCCAGCCACGGCCTCTGGGGCAGCGCCAAGTACTACAACAACTGGATCTGGGGCGCCGACCACCACGTCTGGGTCGTCGGCTACGACAACACCCTGTTCGACGACACCCGAGATCACCCCTCCGCTCAGTCCACGAACGTGGACTTCGTCGACATCGCGGGCACCTACTCCAACTCCGCGGGTGACGACTGCCAGGTCTCCTGGACGGGGAACGGCCCGGCCTACGGCGGCAGCGACCTCGGCGCCTTCTCCGTCGCGGTCACGGGGCCGACCACCGGCGACGACGACAGCGACGGCATCCCGACCGCCGACGACTGCGACGACACGAACGCGGCCATCGGCCTCGCCTCGACCTGGTACGCCGACGGGGACAACGACGGCTTCGGCGACAGCGGCAGCACCCTCTCCGCCTGCACCCAGCCGGCCGGCTACCTCGCCAACGCGACGGACTGTGACGACAGCGACGCCGCCATCAATCCCGCCGCCATCGAGCTCTGTGACGCCGCCAACGTCGATGAGGACTGTGACGCCACCGCCGACGACGCCGACGCCAGCGCCACCGGACAGAGCACCTGGTACACCGACAGCGACGGCGACACCTTCGGCAGCGCCGCCCTCTCCGCCTGTGACCAGCCCGCCGGCAGCGTGACCGTCGCCGGCGACTGTAACGACAGCGACGCCGCCATCCACCCCGCCGCCGTCGAGCTCTGTGACGCCGCCAACGTCGATGAGGACTGCGACGCCACCGCCGATGACGCTGACTCCAGCGCCACCGGACAGAGCACCTGGTACACCGACAGCGACGGCGACACCTTCGGCAGCGCCGCCCTCTCCGCCTGTGACCAGCCCGCCGGCAGCGTGACCGTCGCCGGCGACTGTAACGACAGCGACGCCGCCATCAATCCCGCCGCCATCGAGCTCTGTGACGCCGCCAACGTCGATGAGGACTGTGACGCCACCGCCGACGACGCCGACGCCA
>JBIJDH010000080.1:0-3220 GCA_044344255.1 Myxococcota bacterium | reverse complement strand
GCCTCGGTCTTGCCATGACGGCCTCCTCCGAAGAGGAGCCTCCACGACTTGAGCTCCAGGGTCCCGACCCGGGGGTGGACTACTTCAGGTGAGCACCCCCCGGGCTACTTCCGATGAGCGCTGCAGCAATCCGAGCTTGCCTGGTGCCAACTGCCGGCCGACCCCCTGGAGATCGCGCGGCGCTGGTACCTGTGCGTGGTCGAGGCGGCCAGCGATGAAACCCAACCACCAGCGCCGCGCCTGCGAGCAGGCTCACCACGGATCGATGACCTTCCCGAGCTTCTGGCCGGCAGTCGCGGGGGGGCGCCCCCCGTCTGGATGCTCAGCGGGCCGTCGGGCTCCGGAAAGTCAGCCTGGCTTCGCCGCTTCGCCGCTGAGCAGGCTCGTCTGGCCATCGAGCGTGGCTCGGGCTCCCTGCCGATCCTCTTGGACGCCTCCACCATCCTCGCGGAGACCTCTCTGCGAGCGGCCATTCAGCGGAGTCTGTATGAACGGGGGCTGCGTGGCGTCGGGGTGCGTCTGATGGGCGCAGCCGAGGTGAAGTGGTTGCTGCTCGTCGACGGGGTGGACCGACCGGTCTGGCTGGCGCAGGTCCGGGCCAAGGCGCTGGGCTTCCCGCTCTCTGGCCTGGTGTTGGCCGGTCGCGAGCCGCCGCCGACTGACCTTCCAGGCGCGATGATGCCTGTTGCCGAGAACACGCCCTGGCCCGACGCCGCCTTGAGAGAAGCAGCCGGTGAGCAGCAGGGCATCCCCGCCATGGCCTGGGAAGGAGCGGACTGTGGAGCGGTGTGGGACGAGCGCATCAAGGAGGCCTACGCGCGCCTCCGAAGTGGTAAGGCCCAATCCCTCGACCCTATCCTGTCGGGATTTTTCCTCGCGCGAAGAGAAAACAAGGAGCTCCTCGACGCCATCGGCGAGGCGTGGGGGGAGGATGCGGCGCGGCTCGCCATCGCGGTCCGCGGTAGGCAGCAGGGGCACGACGAGGTCGATTGGTGGTTGAGCTTCCTCCTCAAGCAGGCAGACTCGCATGACGCCCACCGCTTTCTGCGTGTCGCTCTCCGGGTATTGGCCGACCATCCTGCGCAAATTGAGGCGCGCACGCCCGATTTGATAGACAGCCTGGTCAGGGCCCGCCAACCCCCAGAGGCTGGAAGGGCCGCAGTCGCCGCAGTCGCCGCCGAGCTGGCCGACAGGTTGGGGCCAGCGAGGCTCGGGGCCATCCCCGGCCTCGACCTCCGGCGGCTCTCCTGGGTCGCCCGCTTTCGCCTGGAGCAAGTGGTTGCGCGCCAACTGCACGCTCCCACTCCAGAGCTCAGCGAAATTGTGGGGGGCCCTTTGGAGGGGCCACCCGAGCTGCGATGGCACGAGCTGCTCCGTCGGCTGGAGCAGAATCACGACCATGGCCTCGGCCTCCTTCTCGCTGCTCTGTTCACACATGCCTCCGTGGAAGACACCCTGGTGGTCCTCGGAGAGGTAGGCGAGCTCCGGAAGCTGGAGCGTGCCCGCCTCGGAACGCCCGGTGGAAGCGGTTCGGGGCGTTGAGCTTGGGGAAGCCCGCCACTCCGCTACTCACGGGCGTGGAGGAGAGCTTGGTGAAGCGGCCGCAATCTCGGTTGCGAGGTTGCTGAAAGGAGCCGCGACACTGTTAGCGAGATGGAGGAAGGCGCCTTCGAGCTCGTCGGTTTCGCCGCAGTGGTGGTAGTCCCCGGGCGAGGAGCAGAGGCCCTCCAGGAAATCGCGTTGAACCAGACGGCCCATACCCACCGTGATGATTCGTCCGCCCAGCCGCTTGATCCGAGTAGCCTCCGCAACGGTCGCATCAGGATCGTCTGGATGTCCGTCCGTGAGCAGCAGGTAGACCCGCTGAACGCCGGCCTTGCCCCTGAGCGCCTCGCGGGCGGTCGCGAGTCCTTGATGCATCGGCGTGGAGCCGATTGGGGTGAGGGAGTCGATGGCCGCTTCGAGGACGTTCCGCTCTTCGGTGAGGCCGGTCTTCAGGCCCCCGGGAAAAGCGACAACAGCGAAGCTGCGCCTGGGGGCAAACGCGCGGCCGAGGAAGGCGTGGGCCGCGTTACGAGCCTCATTGATGTTCGTCCCGTACATGGAGCCCGAACAGTCCACGACCAGAGCGATTAGCATCGGGACGCGATTGAGCGCGATGTCCTCCAAGCTCATCTGCGCTGGTGCCAGACGGTAGGGGAGGGCCTGGCCAGTGGTGATGTCCATCGCCTCGACCTCAACGATGCCATTGCTGTTGTAGCAAAAGGTAACAGAGAGGCAGGAGTCACCGGCGGGACGTGGGTGGATGCCATAGAACTCGAAGTGGCCGAGGGGGCTGCACTGCAGGGGATCGGACCGCTCGCCCTGCACGAGCCACAGATCCATCGAGGTCTGACTGTTGTGCGTAGTCACGTAGTCTTCGCGAGTGTGCTCGCTGGGGATGCGACTGTTACGACGGATAATCGGACTGTTGTGAAGACTACCATCCTTGTAAACCACCATGCCGAGCGAGTGGCTAATCACATCATGAGTACGCAGATCGGTGGGTGGCTTCTGCCCCGACAGGCGGGCCGACTCCATTGCCGCGCAGAGGGCAGCGCCGAGGGCCACGCACTCGTCCGGGTTGATGTCGTTGGAAGGGTCGCGCTGAAAAACGTCGTCGATCAGACGCCGCACCATCGGCATGCGCGTGGATCCGCCTGAGAGGAGCACCGTGTCGATCTCGTCGGGACGGGAGTGAGACTCCTCCAAGACCTCCCGAACCTTGGCTTCACAACGCTGGATCAGGCTCTGAGAGAGATCCTCGAATCGCTCGCGGGACACTTCCAAGCGGAGGATGCGGCCCTGGTAGTCGTAGAAAAGGTTGACCTTCGGCCGCCTTGAGAGGTTTAGCTTTGCGGATACGCACTTCTGACGAAGATCATGGGTGGCAGCAGAATCTTCCAAGGGGTTGATTCCATGCTTTTTCTTGAACTCGTCTACGACGTAGCCCATGAGCATTTCGTCGAAGTCCTTGCCACCGAGGTTCGGGTCGCCCCCCGTGGCGGATACGGTGATGTCGCGTCCTTCAATGTTGGCGATCGTGATATTGAAGCCGAAGTTGCGCTCACCAATCCATCGAGAAGGGCCTCCAGGTCGAGCTCTGCTCGATTGTCAAGAATTCACGTGTAGCCAGTAAACCTGGTTGCAGGTCGTGCGCTGGTGGGCTACGAGAGGGTCA
>JBIJDH010000079.1:0-3315 GCA_044344255.1 Myxococcota bacterium | reverse complement strand
CGGCGCCGACTTTGCTGGCAAGCTCCAGGCGGCCGCCGTGCAGTTCGATGATCTCCTTGACGATGCTCATGCCGAGGCCTGTTCCCGGAATTTTCCCCGAGGTGTCGGCGCGGTAGAAGCGTTCGCATACGTGCGCGAGCTGTTCAGGTGTCATGCCGATGCCGTGGTCGGTAATGCGGATGCCGAGCAACGCGTGGTCGCTGACAGGCGGTACCAGCTCGAGAGGAGCCGTCGCCATCGTCATCCAGCCCGTTGTCACACTGACGCGTGCCGGTGCCCAGCTCGTCGCCGCCACCACAGTCGGCGTCGAGGGCGTCGACCCAGCCGTCGCCGTCGTCGTCGACCCCGTTGTCGCAGTCATCTGCAGCATCGTCCTCGTTGGTGTCCCCCGCGCTGGCGCAGCCGGGGTCCGCGGCGTCGATGCGGAAGTCGCCGTCGTCATCCAGGCCGTCGTTGCAGGCGGCCGGGCTGAACCCGACCTCGTCGATCCCGGAGGCACAGTCGGGATCCTCGGCGTCGATCCAGCCGTCCCCGTCGGAGTCCAGACCGTCGATGCAGTCGCCGCTCGGGGCGGCCTCATCGGTGTCCGTGGCGCTCGCGCAGCCGCCATCGATGCTGTCGATGTACCGGTCGAGGTCGTTGTCGACGCCGTCGTTGCACTCCCCGGCGCCGTAGCCGAGCTCGGTGACGCCGAAGTCGCAGTCCGGGTCGTCGCCGTCGGCCCAGCCGTCGAGGTCGTCATCGGCGCCATCGGAGCAACTGTCGGCCGAGGTGTCCTCGAGTACGTCGGTGGCGCTGAAGCAGTCGGGGTCCTCGGCGTCGAAGAAGCCGTCGCCGTCATTGTCGAAGGCGTCGTTGCACGGCGAGGTGGAGAAGCCCAGCTCCTCGGTGCCGCCGTCCGCGCAGTCGGGATCGTCGTGGTCGTACCAGCCGTCGCTGTCCTCGTCGATGCCGTCGTTGCAGTCGGTGACGGCATCGGTCTCATCCATGTCGCGGCCGGACGTGCAGCCCGGATCCGCGGAGTCCATGACCCCGTCGGAGGATAGTCGGCATGAACGGCCTGTCGGTAAGCACACTCCGGCATCGTACACCCCGTCTGCCGTCACCGCAAGCCCCGGAGCCCGCCGAAACTCGCCTTTCAGCCCTCCGATGGGCCTTGATCCTCCGCTCCGGACGCACCTCAGCCCGCCGGCCCCGCGCGCGCCCATGCGCTACGCCCCCCGGACCTCGACGCCTACGCCGCGACCGGCGGTCCCGTCGACCGCAACAACCCGCTCACCACCTGCGTCGTCGCCGGCTCGCGGATCACGATCGTCCGCAGCGTCATCGGCTTGTTGCAGTGCGGACAGGCCCAGCCGTCCACCTCGAACACCCGCTTCAACAGTTCAGCCCAGCACCGCCGCTCCTCGGCGCGCGCCGTCGTCTCCCGCCTGTCCTCCGCCTTCACCAGCTTGAGCGCGGCGCGCGCCTCGCGCTGGGCCTCGGTCGAGGTGGCCACCCTCGGCACCACGTCGGCCCGCAATGCCGCGTTGCCGGCGAGCACGCCAGCGTAGAGCACCTGGTTCGCGCGTGGCGGCGGGATGATCGCCGCCAGCTTCTCGAGCGCTGCTCGACTTCGAGGAGCTTGTCGTCGGAGACGCCTGCGGGGCGGACGAGACGGGGCTGTTGGACGACTACCGGGCCTTGACGGAGGATGGCAGGGGAACGGTGAGGGCCGTGGCGCGGGGACTTCGTCGGTAGTTCACCGGCTGAAGGGCTGCCGCCGCCCTCGGAGGCGGATCGGGCGTTTCGGAAGATTGTTCATGCCTTTATCCCGCCCGCGCAACTCCGTGGTGAGAGGGGCCCCGACGAGGGTGGCGCGCCGGGTTCAGCGCATGGGGGGGAGGGAGCGGGAGCTCCCGCCGCTCTGCGCCTCCTGCGACGGCTGGAACCTTCACGCCGGGGTCGTGGTGGAGGCGGAGGATCGGGAAGGACTGCTGCGGCTCGGGCGCTACCTGCTCCGACCCCCGCTGGCCGTGGACCGCTTGGAGGTGGAGCCAGATGGGCGGGTTCGTTTCACGATGAAGCGGACTTTCGAGGATGGAACGGCGGCCCTCTCGTTCACCGCGGAGGAGCTTGTGTCCCGGCTGGTGGCGCTGATCCCTCCGCCCCGGGCGAACACGATCGTCTACCGCGGGGTGTCAAGGGGCGCCTCATCAGACCGCAGTCGGGGCGGCCAAACTGATCGGGTGATCGAGCCCCCACCGGGCGCGCAGATCGAGCGCACCGCGGAGGCGCGTTCGGCGGAACGCGGCGGGAGCGAGCGGCGCTCCGTGGCACCGGTCCGCGGGGCGGCCGACCGGACCGCGCGACGGGGAGTGGCAGCCTCTCGCCACGCCGGTGGATCGGACCGCTGCTCGGGGGCGGGGCGCATGGCTCGGCCATCTGGTGGTCGTCCCCGTCGTCCCCGTCGTCGCCGGCGCTGTGGGCGCTATGGGCAACCCCAGGAGAGGCCGCGACCCTCTACGAGGTGGCCCGGGGTTGTCCAAAGGACTGCGGGCAACCCGGGCGGGCGCTGCGACTTGTCCAGACGGTTCGCCGGGTTGTCCAAGGGGTTGTGGGCGGGCTGTGGGCGGGCGCGTCGAGCGGTCGTCCATAGGCTGTCCACGGCCCCGGCAGGCCTGGTAGCGTCCATAGCGCGCACCGCCCCCGACCTCTCCGTGCTCAGGCGGGCGAGGCGTCGCGGAGCCGGGCCTTCTTCGCGGGGGGCGGGTTCCGGTAGGTGTCTCCCTCGATCTCCACGACGTGGGCGTGGTGGAGCAGGCGGTCCATGGCCGCGCTCGCCAGCAGCGGGTCGCAGAAGAGGGGTGGCCACTCTGGGAGCGCCCGATTGGACGTGAGGATCATGGCCCCCCGCTCGTATCGGTGCCGGATCACCTCGTAGAGGTCGGCGGGCTCGTCGCCTCGCAGGGGCATGAGGCCGAGGTCATCGACGATCAGGAGGTCGGGGCTGGTGTACTTGAGCATACGTCTGTCGAAGCTGCCATCCCCGCGGGCAGCCCTGAGCTGCGCGAACATGGGACTGGCGCCCGTGTAGAACACGGTGTGCCCGCGGCGGACGGCGCGGTGGCCGAGCGCCTGGGCGAGGTGGCTCTTCCCGACGCCGGTCGCGCCCAGAAGCAGCACCACCTCGCGACGATCGACGAAGGTGCAGGTGGCCAGGTCGATCACCTTGGCCCGCGGGACGCCGGGGTTGAAGTGGAAGTCAAAGTCCTCGAGGGTCTTGGCGTGCTCGAAGCTGGCCCGGGCCAGCCGGAGGTCGAGCTGCTTGCCGTC
>JBIJDH010000078.1:0-3350 GCA_044344255.1 Myxococcota bacterium | reverse complement strand
AGCCTGGACTGGGCCGACTTCCAGGCCCTGCCCGTCCAGGAGGTGATCCGGGACCTCCATTGTGTGACCACCTGGTCCCGCTACGACAACCGCTGGGCCGGGGTCCGGGTGCAGGAGCTGCTCCAGCTTGCCGCGGGACCGGGGCGCGAGCTTTGGCGGGGCACCCGAGATCGGGCAAAAGACGCCCTCTCGGGGCCGTACCCCGGGAGGGCGACGGTAGCGGGGACCTGTGGTAAGGTCGGAGTCGTGATTGCCCCCCGCCGTTCATGCGCCCTATCCCCGCCGCGGGACGGGCCGTCGGACGCGTGATGTCGGGTCATGGCGGGGCGCGGGTGACGGTAGGGGTCGGTGGGGACATGGCTGGGAAGGGAGGGCCCAAGGCTCGGCGGTGAGGTGCGCCTGGTGGACGTGGGCGTCGCTGAGCGCTGGACCTGCCGGGTTCAGGGCAGGCGAAAATGGGGGGGCGGAGGCTTGGGATGGGGTTAGGGTCTCGAAGGAGGGGCGATGGAATGGGGCTTGAAAAACCTGGGCACCCAACGGGGCGTCGCCGACCGCCAACGAGTGCGGGGAGTATCAGGCAAACTGGCTGAACTCGCAGCGCGGCCCGAACGGGGGCTACCCCCCGATGCAGGGCAGTCCGCAAAAGTGCAATGGTCCGGGGCCGCTTCCTCCCCATCTCGAGGCCGCCGACCCGAATGAAGAATACTGATAATCAAAGCGTGAACATGCCACTCGATGACGACCACCAGGCGATCGACACTGCGTATCTCAGCGCGAGCGGGAGCTCGTTCGACGACTGCGCGTTTCTCGGGCAGCGCTATCTGAGGCGCCGTGGCTACCGCGAGGGCGAGTCCGAGATGTGGGTGCTGCGCACGAGCGCGGCGGGCGCGGCGGGTACCTCGATCTCGATGCACCACCCGACCGACACCCAGTACTCGGGCCTCTGGCGCTCGCCCGCGGGCGTGACCTTCGTGACAGACGCGTCGATGCGCTGCGTGCGCGTCAACGGCGCGCTGGGCCGAGAGGCCGTCGAGACGTGGGACACCACGCAGCTGCCGTTCTCCCCATACGGCGTCTGGGGTCTCGCCGAAGACTTCGTGATCGCCTGGGGCGTTTGCGCTCACGGGGCAGGTGCCGCGCTCACCTACCCGATGGCGCGCTTCGACGGCGGCAGCTGGAGCCCGATGGCCGATCCTGGCTTCGAGGTCTACGCGATGCACGGCGTCAGCCCCGACGCGCTCTGCGCGGTCGGCGCGCTGGGACAGGTCGCGACATTCGATGGGGCCGCGTGGCGCCGCCTGCCGACCCCGGTCAACCAGACGCTGACGGGGGTCTTCATGGTCGCGCCCGATGAGGTCTATGTCACCGGTGACCAGGGCGTCCTCTTGGAGGGAGGCGCCGGCGGCTTCGGCGTCATCGCGCAGACCGAAGGGAACGGCAACTTCCCTCTGTTGAGCGTCGCATGGTGGCACGGGGCGCTTTGGATCGCGGGCGGCGTCCTCGGACTGCTGCGAAGGGTGGGACGCAGCAACGTGCTGGAGGTCGTCAAGCCCAACATCGCCGCGATCGCGCTCGACGCGCGGCGCGACCTCGTGATGACCACACGCGACGCCGTGGTCGGCACGAGCGACGGCGCCAGGTTCTTTGGCACCGGGCGCGACAAACTCGGGAAGACCTGTGCCGATCGTCCATTGCACTTCTACCGATGAACGCCGTCGACACGCCGCGACCATTCTTCCTCCCGTCGGAGTCGCGCAGCGACACCGGCGAGCGCGTCGTGGGCGTCGCGCTGGGTCTCACCGCGTGGCTTGCCGAGCCTGACCGCTGGGCCTTCGCGGGCGTCGGCGAGGTGCTCCGCGCCTTCCTCGCGGCCGTGTCCGAAGGGGCGTGCGGCTGGTAGACGACGTCGATGTTCACCGACTGGCGCCGCGTCGGCGACGGCGGGGTCGACGAGATCGTCGCGTCGATCGCGGCCCGCACCCATGTGTTTCAGCGCCTGCTGCACCACTTCAACTTCCGCCTCGCGGACCACCCCGAGGTGCCGTCGTACGGCTTCGCCTACACCGAGATCGAGCCGGCCCGCGGCGACCGCGCGGGGGTCATCGAGCTCACACTCCCGCAAGACGCCGACCCCGGATTGCTCTTCCAGCTCGCGATGGAGCTCGCCTCGGCGGGCCCGCTCCACTGCCTCGTCGGCGGCTGAACCAGGGCATGGGCGGATCCAGGTTTGGTTGCCTGGGAGATCGCATTCTGCGCGAAAACCCCGCCATCTTTTTTGGGGGTGACGGGCGATGGACCACCGCGCCGCGCCCCGATCGAGGACGATCCGCCGCGGGCCTGCGCTGTCGGCCTCGCGGTGTGAGAGATCGGAAGGATGGCGGACCCCACGCCGCCGGCTACGCACCGTCGCTCGGGGGGAAGCCATGAAGATGACCAGATACGTGCTACTGTTGGGTGGCCTCGTGGCCTGTGGTTCGGACGATAATAGCGGTTCGACCGACACGGACGCGATCACCGAAGACACCGACGTCGCCGCCGACACCGACACCGACGTCGCTGCCGACACCGACGTCGCCGCCGACACCGACGTCGCCCTCGACACGGACGCCGACGATACCAACTCGCCCACCGAGGTGGCTCGGGTGCGCTTTGTGGGGATGCGGGACGGGTGGCGAGCTGAGGACCTCGTCTCCCTCACCGCCCGGCTCGACGGCGAGCCGATCTCCCCGGGCTTCGACGCGGGCGTGGAGGCCTCGGACTATGGATGGTTCTACCCCGGCTCCGACGACGCCGTGGAGCTGCCGGTCGGCGAGCACGAGCTCACCCTGACGGCGGTCTACCTGGACGCCGCCTGCCCCGAATGCCCTCCTTACGAGGTCGAGGGGTCGACCACGTACACGCTCGACCTGCGAGTCGGCGACAACGTCTACGTGAACCTGTGGGTCAGCTCCCCGCAACAGTTCGGTGTTGAAACCACCATCTGGGCGGTGGAAGGCACCCTCGCCCGCACGGGTGGCGCGGGCGTGCGCCTCGTGGGCGGACCGGTGCCGCGCCAGCCGCGCTACACGGAGGAGGTCACCATCTCCGTGGCGACCGACGGCTGCGTCTCCCGCAGCGAGGTCGTCGTCTCGCCGCTGTGGGGCACGACGCAGGTGGTCGGCGTCCCCGGCGGCGACACCGCCGAGGCCTGGATCGGCCTGGAGTACCTCAACCCGTTCGGTCCCACGATGAAGCGGACTTTCGAGGATGGAACGGCGGCCCTCTCCTTCACCGCCGAGGAGCTTGTGTCCCGGCTGGTGGCGCTGATCCCTCCGCCCCGGGCGAACACGATCGTCTACCGCGGGGTCTTC
>JBIJDH010000013.1:0-222421 GCA_044344255.1 Myxococcota bacterium | reverse complement strand
AGGTGGTGCAGGCCCTGTCCGCTGGCGAGCTCTGCGTCTGCGAACTCACGGAGCAGCTGGGTCTGGCCCAGTCCCGCCTGTCGTTCCATCTGCGGGTGATGCGCGAGGCGCAGCTGATCGAGGCCCGCGAGCAGGGGCGCTGGGTGTACTACCGCCTGCGCCCTGAGGCGTTGGAAGCTCTGCAGGCCTGGTTGGCCGGGATCGCCGCGGGGGGGGGGGGGGGCGCCCCCCCCCCCCGCGGCCCCCGCCTCAGGCTTCGGGCGGCTCGGTCGCAGCCGTCTCGGTCGCAGCCGCCTCGGCGGGCACAGCCTCGGAGGGTGCAGCCTCGGGCTCGGGGGCCGACTTCGTCCGCACGACGATCTTGTTGTCCTCCACGTCTACGATGGCGTCGCCGCCGTTGCGCAGCGCGTAGAAGAGCATGAGGTCGGCGAGCGGCTTCTTGATGCTGCGGAGGATGACGCGGTTCATCTCGCGGGCGCCGAATTCCGGCTTGTAGCCGTGGTCGGCGAGCCAGGTGCGGGCGGCCTCGGTGGCGGTGAGCTTCACGCCGCGATCGACGACCTGCGCGGCGAGCTGAGCGAGGAACTTGTCGACGATCTGCAGCACCACGGGCATCGGCAGGGCGCCGAACTTGACGATGGCGTCGAGGCGGTTGCGGAACTCGGGCGAGAAGGTGCGCTCGAGGGCGGCGTCCACCTTGTGCTCTCCACCACGGTCGCCGAAGCCGAGGGTGCGGATGGAGGCGTCTCGCGCCCCGGCGTTCGTCGTCATGATGAGGATGACGTTGCGGAAGTCGGCCTTCTTCCCAGTGTTGTCGGTGAGCGTCGCGTGATCCATCACAGACAGCAGGAGATTGTAGATGTCCGGATGCGCCTTCTCGACCTCATCGAGCAGCAGCACACAGTGGGGGCTGCGGCCGATGGCCTCGGTGAGGAGCCCACCCTGCTCGAAGCCGACGTAGCCCGGAGGCGCGCCGATGAGGCGGCTCGCGGTGTGGCGCTCCTGATACTCGCTCATGTCGAAGCGGAGGAAGCTGATCCCGAGGATGGCGGCGAGCTGCTTGGCGAGCTCGGTCTTGCCCACGCCGGTGGGCCCGACGAAGAGGTAGCTGCCGACGGGCTTCTCGGGCTCTTTGAGGCCGGCGCGGCTGAGCTTGATGCTCGTCGAGACCGCCTCCACGGCGTCGTCCTGGCCGAAGATCACCTTCTTCAGCTCGACCTCGATGTCGGCGAGCTGCTTGGTCTCCTCCATCGACACCGACTTCGCGGGGATCCGCGCCATCCGCGCGACGGTGGCCTCGACGTCGCCCACCTCGACCACCTTGCGGCCGGCGAGGCGCATCGCGGCGCCGGTCTCATCGATGACGTCGATGGCCTTGTCGGGGAGCTTGAGCTCGGCCATGTACTTGGCGGCGAGGCGGGCGGAGGCCTCGATGGCCTCGGCGGTGTAGGTCACGCCGTGGTGCTTCTCGTACTGCCCCTGAAGGCCGCGGAGGATGTCGATCGCCTCCTCGACGCTCGGCTCCTCGAGATCGACCACCTGGAAGCGGCGAGAGAGGGCGCGGTCGCGGCCGAAGGCCGACTTGAACTCCTTGTGGGTGGTCGAGCCGATGCAGCGGAGCGTGCCCTGCTGTAGCGCCGGCTTGAGCAGGTTGCTCGCGTCCATGCTCCCGCCGGAGGTGGCTCCGGCGCCCACGATGGTGTGGATCTCGTCGATGAAGAGGATGGCGTGCGGCTTCCCGCCGAGGCTCTCGAGCACGCCCTTGAGGCGCTCTTCAAAGTCGCCGCGGAAGCGAGTGCCGGCGAGGAGGGCGCCCATGTCGAGTGCGTAGACGGTGGAGTCCTTGAGGAGCTCCGGCACCCGCTTCTCGTGGATGGCCAGGGCGAGCCCCTCGATGAGGGCCGTCTTGCCCACGCCGGGGTCGCCCAGGAGCAAGGGATTGTTCTTTCGGCGGCGGGCGAGGATGTGGATGATGCGCTCCACCTCGCGCTGGCGCCCGATCAACGGGTCGATCTCGCCCCTGGAGGCCTTCCCCACGAGCTCGGTGGTGTAAGCGAGCAGCGGGTCCTTGGCCGCGCTCGGCCCCTCATCCTCGTCGCCGCCGGGGCGACGAGCGCCCTTGCCGGGGGCGGCGCCGTCCTTGCGCACACCGTGGGCGAGGAAGGTCGTGATGTCGACGCGCTTAATGCCCTGCTGATCGAGGAGGTAGACAGCGTAGCTGTCCTCTTCGCGCATGAGCTCGGAGAGGACGGAGGGGCCGTCCAGGGTGTCGCGGCCCGAAGACTGCACATGGAAGGCTGCTCGCTGGAAGACGCGCCCGAAGGCCATCGTCTGCTGGGGCTCCTGGGCGGGGCCCTCGGGGAGCTTCTCCACCTCCCGTTCGAGGTAGGCGTCGAGCTCCTTCTCGAGCCGCTCCAGCTTGCCGCCCACCGCGCGGATGACGTCGGAGGTGGCGGGATCGTGCAGCAGCGCCAGCAGGATGTGCTCGAGGGTGAGGTACTCGTGACGCCGCTCAGAGGCGTCTTCCATGGCTCGGGAGAGCGCCACTCGCAGGTTGTCAGCGACCTTCATGGGGATTCCTTCGTCGCGTAGAGCGACGGATTCGGGGTGCGGTTCGAGAGCGAGTTCGGAGCGGTCGAGGGGGGGCTCACTCGGGCTCAGTGGTCACGAGCAGGGGGTAGCCCCCCTCCCGGGCGAGGCGGATGGTCTCGGCGGCCTTGGTCTCGGCCACCTCCCGGGAGTACACCCCGGCGGTGCCAGCCCCCTCGGTGTGGATCGTGAGCATCACCCGCGTCGCCTCAGCCTTGGAGCGACGGAAGATCGACTCGAGCACCATCACGACGAACTCCATCGGCGTGTAGTCGTCATTGTGCATCACCACCCGGTAGCGCTTCGGCGGGCGGGTGCGGTCGAGGACCGAGGTGCCGGACTCGCGGTCCTGGCGCTCCTGGGGCGGGCCACCGCCCTTGCCCTTGTCATTCCCTTTGTCCTTGTCCTTCTCTCCCGCGCAGCGGGGCTCATTCGGGCGTGACATTCGATTCCAGTGGCCGGGACTGAAGGGTCGGCGCGGCGGCGGTGAAGGGGAGGCGGGAAGAGGTGAGGGCAGGGTCGCGTCGCGTGGCGCGTTGGCTCGATGTTAGGCACGGGACGTGTCGGCGACCAGCCTCTGACCCACGACCGCCCCTACGACGTTGCGGACGTCGGCCCAGGGCCAGGCGCCGGCGTCGGGGCGGAGCGCGCCAGGGGCGATGCGATCGAGCAGCGCGGGGACCGCGACGGCCAGGGCCGCGTCATCTCCGCTCGTCACCTTGATGGCGACGCCCAAGCGCCGCGCGGGGAGGGCCACGCAGAAGACCCCCTGGGCGCCGATCTTGCCGACGAAGGGCTCGGTGGCGCGCTCGGCGATGGCGAGGTCGATGCGGCCCTCTCCGCTCGTGAGCAGGGGGTGGCGGGCCATCGCGTGGCCGATGCGGGAGAGCAGCGGGTCTCGCTCGGGCTCGGCCATCGCGAAGGCCAGGGCGGCCCAGGCGCGAGCCATCCCGCTGAGGCTGAGCACGAAGGTGGGCACGCCGCAGCCGTCCACGGCGATCCCCGGCGCCTCGGCGGCGAGGGCCTCGACGGCGGCGATGTTCCGCGCTTGGAGCGGGTGGGCGGTCGGGCGGTAGTCGAGGGCCCACCCGTTGGCCGCGACCGCGCCGAGCATGAAGGCGTGCTTGCCCGAGCAGTCGTTGTGGAGGTCACTCGGGCGGAGGCCGGCGGCCAGCAGGGCCTCGTGAGTGGGGCCGTGCGCGGGAGGCTCGGCGCCACAGCGGAGGTGGTGGGCGTCGAAGCCGAAGCGGCGGAGCAGCGCCAGGACATGGTCGGTGTGGAGCGGCTGCCCCGAGTGGCTGGACGCGCCGATGGCCAGCTCCTCGTCCCGAAAGGAGGCGTCGCCGTCGGGCATGGCCTGGAGGCTGGTGAGGAGCTGGAAGGGCTTGCCCGCGCTGCGCCACGGCGAGCGGACGGGGGCTCCGTCCTCGAAGAGCGTGCGGGGGAAGGCACCGTCCATGCGGACGGCGACGGCGTGGGCTGGGTGGGTGGTCTCGACGAAGCCGCCCCGGTGCTGGAGGATGATCATCGCGTCAGCTTAGCGCAGGCGGCGGGGGGCGCACGGCGAGCGGCGCGGCGGTCGGCGCCGTGCGTTCGACGACTTGCATTCGACGACCGCTCGGCTACAGCGGAGGAATGGGAAGCAAGGCCATCACAGATAACGTTCAGGTCGAGGTCGAGACCGAGCACCTCGCGGAGCAGTCGAGCCCCGAGCAGGGGCTGTGGGTGCACGCCTATACGGTCACGATCACCAACCTCGGCGATCGAAGCGTCCAGCTGCTGTCGCGGCATTGGATCATCACCAACGCCCACGGAGACCAGGAGCACGTCCGCGGCCCCGGCGTGGTGGGCGCCCAGCCGGTGATCAAGCCGGGAGAGCGCTTCACCTACACCTCGGGCTGCCCGCTCGACACCGCGATGGGCACCATGCACGGCAGCTTCCAGATGGTGCGCCAGGACGGCACCCGCTTCGAGGCGGCGGTCGCGCCCTTCACGCTCACAGAGCCCTACGCGCTCAATTGAGGGGGGGGCCACCGGTCGTGGGAGACTCGCTCCGAGACAAGGCCCTGCGGATCCAGGCCACGCTCGATGCTCTCTACCCAGACACGCCGGTGCCCCTCGACCACCGCGACCCCTTCACCCTCCTCGTCGCCGTGGCCCTGAGCGCGCAGACCACCGACAAGAAGGTGAACGAGGTGACGCCCGCCCTCTTCGCCCGCGCCGGGAGCGCCGCCGCCATGGCGGCCCTCGAGCCCGAAGAGGTCCTCGACACCATCCGGGTCCTCGGCCTCGCGCCCACGAAGGCCCGGCACCTCGTCGCCCTGTCCCGGCGCCTCGTGGAGCAGCACGGCGGCGAGGTCCCGGCGAGCTTCGAGGCCCTCGAGGCGCTGCCCGGGGTCGGCCACAAGACGGCGAGCGTCGTGATGGCGCAGGCCTTTGGCGTGCCGGCCTTCCCGGTCGACACGCACATCCACCGCCTCGCCGCCCGCTGGGGCCTGTCCTCGGGGCGGCGGGTGGAGACCACCGAGGCTGACCTCAAGGCCCTCTTCCCCCGGGGGGCCTGGAACAAGCTGCACCTTCAAATCATCTTCTTTGGACGCGAACATTGCCCCGCGCGCGGGCACGATCCGGCGCGCTGCCCGATCTGCGCCTGGGCGGCGGAGGGCGCGGGTTGAGTTAGGCGCAGCCGCGCTGGCGGGGCGCGCTGCTCCGCTGAGCTGCGCCTCCGCTCGCGCGGAGAGGAGAGGCCTCTGATGAGCAACGACGCGCTCGCCCGTCTACCCGGTCGTGTGCTGACCCGGCTGGAGACCCGCGTACAAGCTCGGGTGGCTGGCCTCTTGACACGGCCCGTCGAGGCCCTGGTCTCGACGCTCCAGCGCGGCGCTGACCCTGTGATCGGCGAGATCGTGGGCTGTGTCGTCGCGGCCGAAGTGGGCGGGGCCGCCGAGATCGATCCCGCCGCGATCGGCCCAGCCGTCGAGGTGATGCGCAACAAGGTGCGCAGCATGCCGCCGCACCTCGGCGCCGGGATGGTCCTCTTCACCCACGTCTTTGACGCGTACGGCCTCGTGACGGGCGGGCGGCCCTTCCACAGCCTGAGCGAAGAGGAGCGCCGTCAACAGCTCAGCGCCTGGCGCGAGAGCCCCATCGGCTTCTGTCGGGACTTTGTGGACTTCTACGAGAAGATGGGCATCTTCTCCTACTGGTCGGTGGTCGAAGAGCAGGAGCACCCATGAGCGGAACGCGCGGCTTCGGCGGGGGACCCGTCGAGATCCTGGACACCGACGTGCTGGTCATCGGCTCGGGGCCGGGCGGCGCCACCACGGCCGCCCGCCTCGCCGAGGCCGGCCGGGACGTCATCCTCGTCGAAGAGGGCTCCCACTACAGCTTGGAGTCGGCCGAGAACTACACCCTCGCCGAGATGGACCAGAAGTACCGGTACTCCGGGCTCACCCCTGCCTTCGGCAAGACCCGCGTGACCTACATCGAGGGTCGCTGCGTCGGCGGCGCCTCCGAGATCAACGCCGGCCTCTACCACCGCCCGATGCGAGAGACGCTGCTCGAGTGGCAGCTCAAGTACCAGGTGGACAGACTCTCGAAGGAGGAGCTCGACCCCTACTTCGATCTGGTCGAGGCGGAGATCGGGGTGTCGAAGCAGCCGGCCGGCGAGGGCCCCGCCTCGGACTGCCTCCGGGCGGGGGCCCGTTCTCTCGGCTGGAGATCGACCGAGATCGCGCGCTTCTGGAAATATCAGCAGCAGTCGGACGGCCGTTTCACCGGGCGCCGCCGCTCGATGACCGAGACCCTGATCCCCCGCGCCCTCCGCGCCGGCGCGCGGCTGATGCCCGACACCACGATCCGCCACCTGGAGACGGCGGGCAACGGGGCCACACTGGCGGTCGGCACCTCCAAGGGGCCGGACGGTCGGCGTCGGAACGTCCGAATTCGCTTTCGCGACGTCTTCGTCTGCGGCGGCGCCGTGCAGACCCCGCTCATCCTACGGCGGAGCGGCATCACCGCGAGGGTCGGCGACAGCCTGCGTATGCACCCGATGGTGCGCATCGCCGCGCGCTTCAAGGAGCGTATCAACGACCCATCCTGGGGGGTGCCGGTGCACCAGGTGGAGGAGTTCAAGCCGCACATGACGCTCGGCTGCTCGCACTCCTCGATGCCTCACATCGCGCTCTGGCTCTGCGGCGACCTCCCTGACAAGCGCGCGCTGCTCGAGGACTGGGAGCACATCGCGGTCTTCTATGTCGCGGTCACCGGCGCCGGCATGGGCACGATCCGCAACCTGCCCCTGCTCGATCAGCCGCTCGTCCGCTACCCGTTGGGGGAGGCCGATCTCGCCCTGCTCGGCGAGGGCCTGCACAAGCTCGGCCAGCTCGTGTTCGCGGCGGGGGCGACCGAGGTCTTCAACCCCCTCCCCGGCGGGCGCACCCTGCGCAGCCCCGCTGAGGTGGCGGAGGTGCGCACGGGGCTGCCCCAGGGGCGCGTCAACGTGACCACCATCCATCTGTTCAGCTCCTGCCCGATGGGCGAGGACGATCGGCGCTGCGCGGTGGACTCCTTCGGCAAGCTGCACGGTTGGCAGAACATCTACCTGAACGACGCGAGCATCCTGCCCAACACCCCTGGGGTGAACCCCCAGGGCACGATCCTCGCGATCGCGAGGCGAAATGTTGATCATTACCTCGAGAGGGCCTGAGGTCGTGCGCCTCGTCGCGCTCCCGCTCCCGGTTTTGCTGCTGCTGCTGGTGGCCTGCGCCGATCCCAAGCGAGGGGGAGGCCTCCGGAGCGGTGAGCCCGAGGGCGAGGCCGAAGCGGACGGCGACGCCGACAGCGACTCGGACAGTGACACCGACGGCGACGCGGACGCGGACAGTGACGCCGACAGTGACGCCGACGCCGACGCCGACGCCGACGCCGACAGCGACGTGGAGCCGGACGACGGCGAGCTCCGCGGCGTCTGGGTCACCCGTTGGACCTGCAGCAGCCCCGAAGACGTCGAAGCGGTGATGCAGGACATCGCTGACGCGGGCTTCAACGCGGTCTTCTACCAAATCCGAGGGAACTTCGACGCCTACTACGACAGCGCGGTCGAGCCCTGGGCGAAGGGCCTCACCGGCACCCTCGGGAAGGAGCCATCCTGGGACCCGCTGCAGACCGCGATCGACAGCGGCCACGCCCATGGGCTGCAGGTCCACGCCTACATGAACACCTTCCCGTTCTGGTCGGGGACCACCCCGCCCGCGGAGTCCTCTCCACGACACGCGTACCTCGAGCACCCCGAGTGGACGGTGTCAGACAGCTCCGGCGAGGCGATGGCGCTCAACTCCAGCTACGTCTACGCCTCCCCTGGCGCGCCGGGTGTCCAGGCCCACATCGCCGCGGTCGCCTCGGGGATCGTGGACAATTATGATGTGGACGGCCTCCACCTCGACTATGTGCGCTATCCGGGCTCCCAGTATTCGCATGACCCAGAGTCCGAGGCGGCCTATGACGCAGACAGCGGCGGCCTCTCTTACGAGGACTGGGAGCGCCAGCAGGTCATCGAGACGGTGCGCGGCGTCTACGCGGCGTCTGGCGTGCCGGTGACCGCCGCGGTGTGGGGTATCTACGAGAACGACTGGGGCTGGTCGAGCGTGAGCCAAGGTAACGTCGACTATCTGCAAGACAGCCGAGCCTTCCTCTCGGAGGGCGTGCTCGACGCCAACATCCCGATGATCTACTGGCCGGTCACCGCCACCGAGGGGGATCGCCTCGACTTTCGGACGCTCGTTCGGGATCATGTGGCCCACAGCAGCGGGCGGCACGTCTATGCGGGCTTCGGCAGCACCGTGACCACCGACGAGGCCCTCGCCTGCGTCGAGGCGGCGCGGGAGGAGGGGGCCCAGGGGGTGGTCCTCTTCGATTACAGCACCTACAAGGCTGATCTGTCTCGATTCAAGGCGGAGGCCTTCTCCGAGTGGAAGGACCCGCCGCGGATGGGCTGGCGCTGAGCCGGCGCCCGAGGTCCCCGGAGCGCGAGATCGCGCCCTCAGCCCTCCCGGGGACGGCGTGCGCCGGGGTAGGAGGTCGGATGCAGGTCCTCCCGTCCCACATCGATCCTTCGAGCGACACCTTCCGTGCCAACGCCGCGGCGATGGCGGAGGCCCTCGCCGTCCACGCCGATCACCTCCACCGCGCCCGCGAAGGGGGAGGGGAGCGTACGGTCCGTCGCCACGTCGATCGGGGGCGCATGGTGGTGCGCGAGCGGGTGGAGCGCCTCCTCGATCGTGACGGCCACTTCCTCGAGATCGGCGCGCTGAGCGGCCTGGAGGTCGACGACGGCAAGCCGGGCGCCGCCTTGCTCTGCGGCGTGGGCGTGGTGGGCGGCGTGGAGTGCGCCATCACCGCCAACGACCCCACGGTGCAGGGCGGGGCGATCAACGCCTGGGCGGTGCGAAAGACACGTCGGATGTCCGAGATCGCCCTCGAGAACCGCCTGCCGGGGGTGAGCCTCATCGAGTCGGCGGGGGCCGACCTCCCGAACCAGGCGGAGATCTTCGTGCCGGGCGGGCGTGGCTTCCGAGACCTCACCGAGCGCAGCAAGGCGCGGGTCCCGACGGTCTGCCTCGTCTTCGGCAGCTCCACCGCGGGCGGTGCCTACATCCCCGGCATGAGCGACTATGTCGTGATGGTGCGCAAACAGGCGCAGGTGTACCTCGCCGGGCCGCCGCTCGTGAAGATGGCGATCGGCGAGGTGGTCGATGACGAGAGCTTGGGCGGCGCCGAGATGCACGCCCGCCAGAGCGGCCTCGCTGACTATCTGGCCGAGGACGAGCTCGACGCCATCCGCATCGGCCGCGAGGTCGTCTCCACGCTCGGCTGGACCAAGCAGGGCCCCACGCCGGGCCCGAGCGAGCCGCCGGCCTACGATCCGACGGAGCTGCGGGGCGTCGCCAGCGCCGACGTGCGCGCGCCTTTCTCCGCCCGCGAGGTCATCGCCCGGGTGGTGGACGGCAGCCGCTTCCACGACTTCAAGCCGCTGTTCGGGCCCACGCTCGTCACCGGCTTCGCCAAGGTCCACGGGTACACGGTGGGCATCCTCGCCAATGACGGCGTGCTGTGGCCCGAGAGCGCCGAGAAGGGCGCCCAGTTCATCGCGCTCTGCAACCAGCGCGACATCCCGCTGCTCTTCTTGCACAACACCACCGGCTTCATGGTCGGGAAGGCCGTCGAGCAGCAGGGCATCATCCGGGCCGGCGCGAAGCTCGTCAACGCCGTGAGCAACTCGACGGTGCCCGCGATCACGATCCAGACGGGTGCCTCGTATGGAGCGGGCAATTACGCGATGATGGGGCGGAGCTACAGCCCTCGCTTCCTGTTCACCTGGCCAAACCACCGAATCGCCGTGATGGGCGGCCAGCAGCTCGCGGGCGTGCTCGACATCATCAAGCGACAGAGCGCCGAGCGCAGCGGCCGGCCAGTGAACGAAGAGGAGCTCGCGATGATGAAGCAGCTCATCGCGGGCAAGGTCGACTTCGAGAGCACGGCGCTGTACGCCACCGCGCGCCTCTGGGACGACGGCATCATCGATCCCGCAGACACCCGCGACGTCGTCGGCATGTCGCTCAGCGCCGCCTGCTCGGCGCCCGTGGCCGGCACCACGAGCTGGGGCGTCTTCCGCCATTGACCTGTTTGAGGAATTCTCTGTTGAGGAATTGATGAGCACGGACTCCCCGATCCCCGCCGCCCGCCCGATCCGTCGCGTCCTCGTCGCCAATCGCGGCGAGATCGCGACGCGCATCTTCCGCACTTGCCGGGAGAGCGGCTACGGCTCCGTGGCCGTCTACACCGAGTCCGATCGGCGGTGGCCCTTCGTCCGGGCCGCAGAGAGCGCGGTGCGGATCGACGACTACCTGGACGGCGCGGCCATCGTCGACGCGGCGAAGCGGGCTGGCGCCGACGCCATCCACCCCGGCTACGGTTTCCTTTCGGAGAACGCTGACTTTGCGGAGATGGTGGTCAGCGCGGGCCTGATCTGGGTGGGCCCTACCCCGGCGGTGATCCGCGCCATGGGCTCCAAGGCCGAGGCGCGGCGCGCGATGGCGGCCCGCGGCGTGCCGGTGGTGCCCGGCTACGACGGCGCCGATCAGGATGACGCCCGCTTTATCGAGGCCGCCGCCGAGATCGGCTACCCCGTGCTGGTCAAGGCCAGCGCCGGCGGGGGCGGCAAGGGCATGCAGGTCGTGCGCAGCGAGGAGGCGCTGGTGCCTGCGCTTGACGCGGCGCGCCGGCTCGCCCGGGGCGCCTTTGGTGATGAGCGGCTCATCCTCGAGCGGTACTTGGAGCGGCCGCGCCACATCGAGGTCCAGGTGCTCGGTGACCACCATGGCGCCCTGATCCACGTCTTCGAGCGGGAGTGCAGCCTGCAGCGGCGACACCAGAAGGTGATCGAGGAGGTCCCGAGCCCCGCCTTCGCCGGGGAGGACGGGGAGCTTCGGAGGGCGCGGCTGCTGGAGGACGCGCTGCGGGCCGCCGCCGCGGTGGGCTACACGAACGCCGGGACGGTGGAGTTCATCGTCGACGAAGCGGGGCGGCACTACTTCCTCGAGATGAACACCCGGCTCCAGGTCGAGCACGCGGTCACCGAGGGGGTGATCCAGGACGATCTGGTGCTGATGCAGCTCCAGATCGCAGAGGGCAAGCCGCTCACCCTCCGAAATGACGCGCTCGACTGCTTCGGGTACGCCATCGAGGCGCGTCTCTACGCCGAAGATCCTGACCAGGGCTTCCTCCCGCAGGCCGGGACCGTCACGGTGTGGGAGGCTGACCCCTTCGCCGCCCGCTTCGACGCCGGGGTCGAGGCGGGAACCGTGGTCAGCACCCGCTACGATCCGCTGCTGGCCAAGGTCATCTCCTGGGGCCCCGATCGTGCTTCCGCGATTCGCTCCTTACGGCACGCCCTCTCGGACACGCGGGTCCTCGGGCTGCGCACCAACCGAGAGTGGCTCGGGCGGGTCCTCGGCCACCCCGACTTCGCGGCGGGTGAGCTCCACACGGGCTTCTTCGACGAGCACGCCGCGGACCTCCGGCCCGACACGACGCCGGCGGTCGCCCACGCCCTCGCCGCCCTCATCGACCAGATCCTCGCAGGGCGCCAGGCCCCACCCGCCGGCGCCCGCCTGCTCCCGGGGCTCCGCCCCGGTTGGCGCGGCGATCTCTGGCCCGCGGTGCCCTTCCGGGTGGAGCTCGACGGCGAGGTGGGTCTGCTCCACCTTCGCGACGCCCCTGATCTCGCCTCGCCGGATGTCGTGGCGGCCTTCCGCCTGCTGCCCTCCCGATACACCGGCGCCCGCGGCACTGTGGGGCTGCAGGACCCCGCCTCGCCGGCCGCCTTCCCCTTCGAGGCGGTCGCGTTGGGTGGGCTCCAGATCCGGGTCTTTGCGGTCACCCAGGTCCAGGGCGGCCGGCGGCTGGAGCTGGAGCTCGATGGGCGCCTGGTCCCCTTCACCGTCGCCGCGCGTCCGGGTGGCCCCGTCTTCGTGCAGACCGCCGATCGGACCGCCGTGGTGCGGCTCCTCCCCGATCTCGAGCCCCCGGGGGCCGCGGCCCACGCGGCGGGGAGCCTCGCGGCCCCGATGCCCGGGCGGGTGGTGCGCCTCTGTGTGAGCGTTGGGCAGGCCGTCCGGGCCGGCGAGGCCCTCGTGCTGCTCGAGGCGATGAAGATGGAGCACGCGGTCAAGGCCCCCGCCGCAGGGGTGGTCTCCGCGCTGCTCTGTGCGGAGGGTCAGCAGGTGGAGTCCGGTCAGCCGCTCCTGGTCCTCGATGCGGTAGATTGATCGCATGCCTCGCCTCATCATCAAGCTCAGCCACCAGAAGTCCCACATCTTCCCGATCAAGGAGGGGGAGACCGTCGTAGGGCGCGGGGAGGACTGCGGCCTCACGCTGCCGAACGTGTCGGTCAGCCGGGAGCACGCCCGCTTCCTGGTCGGGCGGCAGAACGTGACGGTGGAGGATCTGGATAGTCAAAACGGCATCACGGTGAACGGAAAGCCGACCAAGCAATCCGCGCTCAACTCCGGGGATGAGATCCAGATCGGCCGCTTCACCCTGGTCTACCTCACCGACAGTAAGGCCAACCGCTTCTACAAGGGGCGCTGCCTCGACTACATGCCCCGCTACGCGCCAGGCGCGATGTCCGAGGAGCAGCAGCACCAGGCCACCTTCGCGATGACCGCGGAGATGCTCCAGAAATTGCAGCAGGACAACCACCTCGTCGAGGCGGCCCGCGTCCTCCGAGAAGAGGACAGCACGCGCTTCTGGTTCCCGGAAGACAAGGGGCTCTCTTTTGGTCAGGGCGGGCAGGTGCATGTCGACGGTTGGCTCGCCTGGGGCGTGGTCGCCGAGCTGGACTGGGACGGAAAGCAGCACCTGATCCGCCTCACGACGAGCTGGCGAGCCAAGCTGACCGTGAACAATCAAGCAACTGTAAAACGGCCCCTCCGTCACGGTGACCGCTTCACCCTCGCCGGCAGTCGCTTCCGGTACGACGCCCCCGCCTGAGCCGCCCCGCCGCTCGGCCTCTCACCTCAGGGACCCCCATGCCCAAGCTGGTCATCAAGAGCACCATCCAGAAGAACCAGGTCTTCTGGCTAAAGCCCGGCACCTACCCGGTGGGCCGGAACGAAGCCGCGGCCCTCATCCTGCCCGATGTCTCGGTCAGCCGGGAGCACTGCCGCTTCGTCGTCGCCGCGAACGGAGAGGCGACGATCGAAGACATGGGCGGCGCCAACGGCACCATCGTGAACGGTCAAAAGACAAAGGGCCAGGTGCTGCGGCCCCGCGATGAGCTGCTGATCGGCCGCTTCACGATGGTCTACCTCGGAGACGAGGCCACCGATCGATTCTACAACGGTCGATATGTCGCCCATATGCCCATCTTTGACCCCGCGGCCACGATGCTCCCGCCGGTGGAGGGGGCCTCGACGATGTCCCTGACCGACGACGCCGTGCGCCTCATCCAGAAGGGCAACCTGCTTCAGGAGAACGCGCGGGTCATCCTGACGGCGAAGCCCGAGGCCTTCTGGTACCCGGAAGAGCAGGGGCTCACCTTCGGCGGCGGGGCGATGATCCCGGTGTCGGGGTGGTTCGTCGGGGGGGTCGCCGCCGAGCTGTCTTGGGACGGCAAGCAGCACGTCCTGGTCAAGAAGGGCTTCCTGTCCAGCGTCTCGGTGAACGGGTCGGGGATCCAACGCCGCCCGCTCCGCTCCGGCGACCGCTTCAAGGTCGGCGGTACTGAATTCACCTACGACGGCGGCGAAGCCTGAAGGGGCTGCGGCCGGCCGCCTGGACGGCTACCCTGGGCGGGAGGCCAGACTGCCGTCGATGCCTCGCACCGGGCCGGGAGCGCCCAGCATGAACCGACGCCGGCTGCAGCCGACCCTGTCCCCGTGGCGCCTCGCTCCGCTGCTTGGCGTCTCGCTCGGGCTGCCGAGCTTCGCCGCCGAGGACTTCGAGGGCCGTCACTTCGTCATCGGTGACATCCACGGCCACACGGGGGCCTCCGGTGACGGCGGGAGCTCCGACATCGGCGACTGCCCGAGCGGCACCTGTGGCGCGCTCGCCGACGTGGCCGACACGGCGCGGGCGAATGGCCTCGACTTCCTCGCGGTCGTTGACCACGTCAACGATGGTGTCGCCGCCTCTGCCGCCGATTGGGACACCGTCACCAAGCGCCTCCTCGGCGAGCACGACCCCGCCGGGGGCTTCGTCACCCTGCCCGGCGGTGAGGTCTTCTTCGAGCTCCCCGGCGAGCAGAAGCTTGGCCACAAGTCGCTCCTGTTCTTTGGCGACAATGAGGCGCTGCGCGACATCGCGATGGTCGATCTGCAGCCCAACGGCGACACCAGCGCCGAGATCGAGGACTGCGCCGACATCGACACCTTCATGGCGGGCCTCTCGGCGACCTTCGGCCCCTCCCTCTTGATCCCTCACCACCCCGCGGCCATCAAGCCGATGCCCACCGACTGGGGCTGCCAGAGCGCGGACTGGGCGCCCACGGTGGAGGTCTACTCCGAGCACGGCGACAGCATGGGGGGCGAGATCGACTTCGATCCCCTGTGGAGCGGCACCGTCGAGGCCAGCACCGTCTTGGCCGCCCTCGATCCGCTCGGCCCCGCGCACCGCCTCGGCTTCGCCGCCGGCTCCGACAACCACGACACCCATCCGGGCGAGGTCTGTGGCCTCGACTCGATTCGGGAAGACCAACCCTACGCCGCTGGGCTCACCATCGCCGTGTTGCCAGACTCCGCCTCCTTCGATCGCCCCGCCCTCTATGAGGCCTTCGTCGGTCGGCAGACCTACGCCACCACCGGGCCGTTCATCCCGGCGGTCGCCTCGTTTACGAGCGGCGCCACCACGCTCGGCATGGGGGAGCAGGGTGATGCGGAGCCAGGCGTCGATCTCGTCGTCTCTGTGCGGATCCCTGCCGACCTCGCGCCATATGTCTCCCTCGCCCTGCTGCACGGGCCCACGGGTAGCCTCGTGCTCACCGCCGACGGCGGCGGCGCCTGGTCCCTCACGATCCCCGCCGACGAGGTCCCCGATTACCTCTTCGTCGATCTGGTCATCGACGGGGGGCTCTGGTGGGGCGCAGAGGGCTGCCTCGACGGCGGCGCCAGCGCCGAGGAACATGTCTGGCTGAGCCCCACCTGGTTCAGCCTCCCCGCAGGGGATGACGGCGGCGACGGCACGGACGGCACGGACGGCACGGACGGCACGGACGGCACGGACGGCACGGACGGCACGGACGGGTCCGCGGACAGCGGCACCACCGATGGGGGCGATGGGGGCGATGGGGGCGACGCCGGTGCCGACGAGGGGGACGGGGGCGACCTCACCGACGGCCCCAAGTCCACCCGCTGCGCCTGCTCGGGGGGCAGCCCCCAGGGCGGCGGGGGCGTGAGCGGGCTACACAGCGCCGCCGTGTTGGGGCTGGCGGCGCTCTGCCGCAGGAGGAGGCGCTGATGGTCCCGCTGCTGAGCCTGTCGCTGCTCGTCGGCCTCGGCTGCCTGGGCCCCGATCTAGAGCCGGAGCCGGAGCCGAGCAGCCCCTTCGGGGATGACACCGCCACCACGGACGGCGGCGACGGCGGCGATGGCGGCGACGGCAGCGACGGCAGCGACGGGGGCGGGGACACCGGGCTCACCGCCTGCGCCTCGGCCAGCCTGGCGACCGTGCGCACGTTCAGCCCCGATCCCGCCGTGCCTGTCGATCAGTGCGATGAGGTCTGCTTCTCCATCGAGGTGACCTGTGAGGGCGCGCCGCTTGTGGACGCCGAGGCCGCCCTCGAGGTGGAGGGGCTGGGCTTCGTCGCCGAGGGGCGCACGGACACCGGCGGCGTGCTGAGCGGCTGTATCACGGGCCTCCCCGCCGGCGTCTCCCGGGTCGCCGCCACCGTGCGGGTCGCGGGAGAGAAGGCCCGCGCCTACAGTACGGTCGATGCGCGGCCCTTCGGTTACAAATACGGTCTCGACAAGCCGGTCGAGGCGCTCACGGTGGTCGAGCTCATCCCGACCCTCAGTCGATCCGCCGAAAACCCGGTGTTGGAGGCTGGAGAGGCTGACACCTGGGATCAGGCGGGTGTGCTGCTCCCCTCTGTCGCCCGCGCAGGCGCGGACTGGGTCCTCTATTACGCGGGCTCCCCGGACGTGGACTACGAGGTGGGCGGGGCCCGCTCCCCCGATGGTCTCTCCTGGACCAAGCTCGGCGCCGCCCCTGTGTTGCCCGCCGATCTGGGGGTGGAGGGCAGCTGGAAGCAGTACGCGACCAATTCCCCCTTCGTGCTCTATGAGGGCGGCGTGTATTCGGTCTGGTACACGGGCCGAAGCACGGACACCGGCTCCCTCGACATCGGGCTCGCCACCTCCTCTGACGGTCGGACCTTCACGGACGCTGCCGAGAACCCGGTCTTCTCTCCTGAGCTGGCCAACCTCGAGTGGGAGGGCGACGGGGTCGCTCACCCGGCGCTCGTCCACCGCGACGGGGTGTACGAGCTCTTCTACAGCACGGGCAAACATTATATCGGCTACGCCCTGTCGACCGACGGGAAGGCGTGGGAGCGATATTGTATGGGCCCGGTGATGGGCGGGCATGACCTCGACTGGGAGCAAGGGCAGGTCAAGTCGGCCGAGGTCATCTGGACCGGCGACGCCTACTACATGAGCTACTCTGGCGGTCAAACCGGCGCCTTTCAGCTCGGCTGGGCCGAGAGCACCGACGGCATTCGCTGGGTCAAGTCAGACCTCCCGCTGCTCTCCCCGGAGCTCACCCTGCCGTGGGAGGCGAAGTCTGTCCTCGGCTCGGCTATGGTCCTGGAGGGCGACACGCTCCGCCTCTGGTACTCGGGGACCTCCACCACCACGAGCGCCATCGGCTACGCCGAAGCGGCCTTCGCGCCCTGACCACCCCACCCCGATCTCTCGCCTCGGCGGAGCAAACCATGTCTTGGCGGCGCACTTCCCTCGTGGCCCTCTCCCGCAGTGTCCTCTCCCGCAGTGTCCTCACCCTCGGGGTCCTCTCCCTCGGGGGCGGCGCGTGTGACCGCGTCGGACAGACGGACAAGGCGGCGGCGGATGGGACAGACGGCGCAGACGGGTCGGACGGCGCAGACGGCGCGGACGGCACAGACGGGGGCGGCGACTCGGGCGGCCCCGACGATCCGGTCACCTGGACGATCGCGGACATCGTGTCGGGTGAGATCCCCGGCTTCACGGGGATCTCCGGGGCCTTCACGAGCCCGCTCACCGACTACACCTACGCCCTGTCCCAGGACGGTCTGACGATACGGTACGTCACCAACACCTACATCCACCCGACCGGCGACTGGTGTGTTGACCCCACCGCCGCCGATCCCGACTGCGCGGAGTCGGGGCCGGACTGGCTGAGCGGCCGTATTGAGCTCACGAGTCCGGTCAGCGCCTGGTGTCACGATCCAGAGGGTGGGCGGATCTTCCTCATCCGCCCCACCAAGTCCGTCGAGATCGTGGACGCGGATCCCGCGGGCCCCACGCCCACCACCTACAACCGGGTGAGCCTGCCCCTGCGCATTCCGGCCACCCTGGCCGAGGGCGCCGAGTGGGGCGGCGGCTGCGCCTGGCTGCCCTCGGTGGGTGGCCTGTTGATCTCGGACGTGTCGGGGAAGGTGGCCGTGATCTCCGACACCGACGGCAGCGTCAAGGCCGAGGGAACGGCCGCGGTGGCCCCGAAGCAGCCGGTGGTGCTCGCGAGCGGCGCGGTGGTGGTCGAGGACTGGGTGACCGGCGGCTTGCAGGTCTTGTCCCCCGTCGACCTGTCCGTTGAGGCCACCTTGAGCTTCGGGGGGGCCCTCACCGACCTCGCGATTGACCCCGTCCGCGCCCGGGCCTATGGCGTGGTCGACGGCGCCCTCCTGTCCCTACCGCTGGAGAGTGGGGCGTCCCCCTCGCTCATCACGGTGGCCGGTGGGACGGTCAGCCGGGTCGCTGTGGAGCCCCGGGCCGGGCGGGCCTTCGTGCTCACCGCGACGACCAGCGGCAACCAGGTGATGCACCTCTTCGAGGACGGCCTGCAGCTCGCGACCACCGAGCTCAGCGCCCCGGTCATCGGGATGGCGGTGCCGAGCGACACGGGGGACCTCGTCCTCTTCCAGAAGCCCGCGGGCGGTGAGTCGGCCTTCCGAGTCCTGGCGGCCGTGCCCGACCACGCGCCGGATGGTGTCGATCCAATCCGGGCTTTCATCGCGGTCAACATCGAGGAGCCGAGCGACGAGAACATCGACAAGCCCTGCACCGGCCTCGACGTCGACTCCGTGGAGCGGGAGATCGCCCTGATCCGTGCGAACACGGCCGTGTTGAAGGGGCTCGGCGTGCCGGTCTCGCTCGGGCTCACCTACAACTTCGCGCTGGTGACCGAGCGCTGCGGCATGACGGACATCTTCCAGGAGCTGGCCGACGCCGGCTTCCTGCTCGGCTCGATGGTGCACAACCGCCCCTGCTACAACTGTACGAACGCCGATGTGTCCGGCTCCTTCCCAGACGAGTGCAGCGGGGCCTCGGAGTATTATTGTGACCCCACCCGGGCCGGGGCGAGCTGCTGCTTCCCCGACGACCCCGAGTATTGTGATCTGGCCGACTACGACTGCTACCTCGCCTATCTCGACGAGAAGAACGTCGTCGTAGACCGCAACATCCCCGGCGGTGGGCAGTTCATCATCTCGGCCGATCGCCACGGCCTCTGGGAGTGGGACTGGATCCGCGCCTACAGTGACATCGCGCGCGCCGACGGTGGCCACGGCTACGACACGACCTACTTCGCACAGTGCTGGGCCTATACCGAGGTGGGCTACGACGACAGCCGCGGCAAGAACACGGCGCCCTGGTACCCGAAGGACGGCGTCGAGGCCTGGGCACCGGAGCACTTCGCGGACTGGGACCGGGACTCCGCCTTCTCGGACGTGGTCTATCTGCCTGGGGTCTCGACCTCCACCCTGAAGCTCTATGAGTGGCAGTCCTCTGGGCTCTTCCTGGTCGATTATTTCAACGTGGACGGGACCGTGGGCTACTCCGAGGAAGACTTCGCCGTGGCCGAGCAGCTGCTCCGCGGCTCGCTCAACCACCGGACAGGCTATGGCCCGCAGTCCTGGTACTTCCACATCCACGACATCGGCCTCGTCAACAACCTCGCCAACGCAGACGGCACCGAGACCGCGGCGGCGCCGATGCTGCGCGACTTCATCACGCGCCTCAATGACACCTACGTCGCGCCGGGCCACATGGTGTGGCAGCTGCCGCATGAGATCCGCGCCGAGTGGTCCGAATGAACCCCACCCCCCCTGATGACCCTCTCCCGGTGGTGCGTGCCCCCCTCCAGGTGGTGCGCCTCCTCGGAGACGACCCTCGGCTGGCGGACTGCTTCGCCATCCGCCACGTCGTGTTCGTGGTCGAGCAGGCCGTCCCCGAGGACCTCGAGGTGGACGGCCTCGACGGCGCCTGCGTCCATTTCCTCGCTTTGGTCGGTGGGCGTGCGGTGGGGGCGGCGCGCCTCCGGGTGCCCGATCCGGAGTGGGGCAAGGCCGAGCGGGTCGCCGTTTTGGCTGAGCTGCGTGGCGCTGGCGTCGGGCGGCGGCTGATGGAGGCCTTGGAGGCCGAAGCGGCCGCGCGCGGCTTGTCCGAGGTTCACCTCTCTGCCCAGGAGCAGGCCATCTCCTTTTACATCGGCCTCGGCTATGTGGGCGTCGGCGAGCCCTTCGAAGAGGCCGGCATCCCTCACCTGAGCATGGTCAAGGCCCTCGCGTAGGCTGACCTGGGACATGCTGACTTGGGACATGCTGACTTAGGACATGCTGACTTAGGACATAGAGTCCGGCTGGCCCGACCCTGTGCGACGTGGCGCCGGGCTATGAGCTGCTCCCCGCGCGCAGGCGCGACAACAAGAGCCGGAGGCGCCCGTGTCTACCCCCAAGCGGCCACCCTATCTGGTCCGCACCGCCGTACCCGTCGTCCGGCCCGACACCGCGGTGCTCACACGGGGCTTTGACCCCCGCCTCTCCGTCGGCTCGGCTCGGCCGGCGGTCTTTCGATCCTCCACCTACGTCTTCTCGAGCCCCGAGGCAGCCGAGCGGGCCTTCTCTATCGCGCTCGGGCGGCAGGTGGCCGATCCCGGAGAGAGCGTCGATCTCATCTATTCGCGCCTCTCCCACCCCAACGCCGAGATCTTGGAAGACCAGGTGGTCCCCCTCGAGCGGGGGGCGACGTCTGCTGCGGTCTTCAACTCTGGCATGGCGGCGATCTCCACGCTGTTCACCACCTTCGGGGCCCCGGGCGGCAGCTTCGTCTATACGACGCCCCTCTACGGAGGCACCCAGCACCTCATCCACATGATGCTCGAGCCCTGGGGGATGCGGGGCATCCCAGCGCCGGCCGGAGACGCCGCTGCGCTGCGGGCGGCCATCGCGGGCGCGGAGGATCTCAAGCTCGTCTTCATCGAGACGCCCGCCAACCCCACCCTGATCATGACCGACATCACCGACGCGGTGCGCGCCGCATCCCGTCGCGGGGACCGCCCCCTGGTCGTCGTGGACAACACCTTCATGGGGCCGGCCTTTCAGCACCCGCTGCCGCTCGGAGCCGACCTCTCTGTCTACTCGGCCACGAAGTACCTGTCGGGCTTCTCGGACATGCTGGGCGGCGTGGTGCTGGCGAAGGATCCCGACCTCATCACCCGCCTCCGCGGGACCCGGGCCATCCTCGGAAACATCCTCCAGCCCGACGAGTGCTGGCTGCTCGACGGGCGGCTCCCGACCGTCCACCTGCGCATGAACCGACAGTCGAAGAGCGCGCAGCAGATCGCCGAGGCCCTTGTGGGGCACCCCAAGATCTCGCGTATCTACTACCCCTCCCTCTTCTCGGACGCCGAGCAGGTCCGCATCCGCGACGCCCAGTGCGACTTCCCGGGCGGCGTCTTCGCCTTCGAGCTCGAGGGCGGGAAGGCCGCGGCCTACGACGTGCTGCGAAACCTGCACATCATCAAGAACGCGGTCTCCCTGGGCGGCGTCGAGAGCCTCGCCTGTCACCCGGCCTCCACCACACACTCGGAGCTGTCTGTGGAGGAGCTGCGCGCGTGCGGGGTCTCCGACGCGCTCGTGCGGGTGTCGGTGGGCGTCGAGGACTGGCGGGACCTGCTCGCGGAGCTGCGGGCGGCCCTCGATCGGGCTTGATACGCCGCGCCGGGGAGCGGCGCGCAGGCGGGCTCACTCGCAGGTGGAGCCGCAGGGACACAACATCGGCGGCGCCGGCCCCCACCAGCGGTCGGCGTCGAGGTCGGGCCCGGGCGCGTCGGACAGCGAGGGGAGCGTGTCCAGCGGACTCGCCCATTGGCGGGACTGACCGCGGCGATAGCCCTCCAAGAGCGCCGGGGCCAGCGCGTCCGGGAGGCCGAGCGGCCGAGGCACCTGCTCGGCGGGCCCCCACTCCTCGCCGAGGCCGTCGCCGAAGCCGCGGGCGAAGGGCTCGAGGCCCACGGCGTCGGCCTTGGGGAAGGGGACGCGGTGGGGCTCGCCGGTTCGCGCGGCCTGTCGGGCCATCCGGCGCCCCTGAGCCTCGAGCCAGCCATCCCGTAACGAAGGGTCACTCGAGCGGAGCAGGCGGCGGCTCTGCAGCAGGGCCGCGGCGTCTAAACCTCCCCGGGAGAGGCTCCACTCCTTCTCCCGATAGACCCTCCGCCACAGGGCCTCGTCTATCGCCGCCTCTGCGGCCGGCGGTGGCAGGCGCGACAGGGCCCGCGTCGCCGCGGTGAGCACGAGGAAGCTCGCCTGTCCCTCCCCGTCGAGGGTGTCGACGGTCTGTCCGCCAACCCCCTCGTAGAAGGGCTCCGCCGGTCGCCCGTCGGGCGCCGCCAACCCATCCAGCGCCGCACCCTCGTCGAGCCGCGCCCGGGCGGCCTCTCGACCGAGGGCGTAGGCGTGGACGGCGGCAGCGGGGGCCGGGGCCGCGCAGGTCTCGTGGGCCCCTCGGGGCAGGGCGTAGCTCGCCTGGAGGCGGAAGTAGCTCGGGTCCGCCGCCAGCAGGCGCAGGGGAGTGTCAGTGGGGAAGGGAGGGGTGAAGGTCGCGGCGCGGGCGGCGAGGCCGGCGGCGAGGGGGCCGGCGAGCAGCAGGGCCGCGCGACGCGGTGCTCGCCGGGAGAGGGCGGCCCCCGCTGACGCGAGCAACACCATCGCGGGGAGGTAGATCGGGGCCGCATAGCGGAGGCCGGAGGGGGAGCCCACCTCGGGCCAGGGCGGGTGCTCGATGGCGAAGCCGACGACGAGGTAGACGGCGAGCCACACCCCGAGGAACAGGGCCGCCGCCCGCGTGGGGCTCCCCGGTGGTGCGCCGCCCGGTCGGAGCGCCCAGCCCGCCGCCGCAAGCAGCGAGAGGAGCATCGTTACGCCGAGGGGCACACCCCAAGCGGGGTTCGGGAGGCCGAAGAGGCCCGCGAGCTGCTGCGGCTCGATCAGGCTCATCAGCTTCTCCGGCGCCCGCAGGAGACTCGGGGTGGCCTCCCCTGGCCGGTAGATCGTGCCGAAGGGCTGTCCGCCCCCGCCGAGCCACTGCAGGCCCCAGGCGACCGGGGCGACGAGCAGCCCCGCCGCCGCGTCACGGGCGTCCCTCGGCGAGCGCCGGGAGAGCACCATCACGGCGCCCGCCACCAGCGCCGGCCCCATCGTGAAGCCGATCCAGAGCCCGATCCCGCCCACCACCCCCGCCGCGATCCGCCGCCGCCGGCTCGTCGCCCCGGCGAGCAAGCTCAGGAGCAGGAGGCCCATCACGCCACACTCGACGTGGTTCCCCCAGGAGAGGAGGGACAGGCGGAGGTAATTCCAGGGGCACAGCGAGAGGAGCAGGAGGAAGAGGCCTGCGGCTCGCGGGTCGTGGGGGCGCAGGGCCAGCGCCCCAGTGACCGCCGCGAGGGCGGTCCAGCCCAGGGCGACCAGCTTCCAGGTGAAGAAGACCGGCGGGAGCAGGGCCAGGGGGAGGAGCCCCAGCAGCGCATCGACCGTGCAGCCGCCACAAAAGGCGCGGTACTGCAGGGCGAAGAGCTCAGCCCAGTGCCCCTCGAGCAGGGCGAGCGCGTGCGCCGCGTTGTACCGCTCCTCACAGTCGAGGATGATCACGTCGGGGTTGAAGAGGGCCATCCCCTGAAGCACCACGGGGGCGGCGATGCCCGCCGCCCAGGGGAGGAGACCGCGCCAGCCGCCGCTGTGCCCCTCCGCGCCTCGCTCGAGCTCCCTGTCGCCGGGCCTGGCTTCGTTCACGGCCACCGACAGGAGCGCAAAGAGGGGAGGGGAGTGGAGCCGAAGACGGGACTTGAACCCGTGACCTGCTGTTTACGAAACAGCTGCTCTGCCAACTGAGCTACCCCGGCCCACGGGCGCCCTTCTATGGCACCTCCCGGGCCTCGTCAAGCGGCCGTGGGGCGGGCCGGCGAGGCGCCGTGTTACCCTCGGGGGGATGAAGCGGCTCCTCCGCGCGCTCCGCGCCGCCCTCCGACCGGCCGCCCCTCGCCAGGCTCCGCCCGTCGCGTCGCTCGCCGATCCGTCGGTGCCTCCGGTCGAGGAGGGGGCGGCCTGCCTCGATGTTCGCGCGGGAGAGCGCCTCTCGATCGGCATCGTCACCGGCGCCATCCTCCTCTCACCGGCCGAGGCCGTCGCCCACGTCAGCGCCTTGCCGCGCCCGCTGCGGGTCGTCGCCGACTCCGACGAGGCGGCGGTGGCCCTCGCGGCCGCGCTGTGCGCCGCCGGCCACCCCGAGGTCGGCCCGAGCCTGGGCGGCCTCCAGCCCTGGCGGGCAGCGGGGCGTGCCATCCACGAGCCCGCCTGGAAGTCGCCGCTCCCGCCAGGGCACCCCGTCCAGGTGGGTCCGGAGCGGGGGCGCGTGCAGGACGTGCGCTGGGAGGCCGATGAGTTCCGATTCGACGTCCGCCTCTTTCGTGGCGGCAGCCTCACCCTCGCGGTGGGCCTGCCGGAGGAGGCCCTAGACTCCGCTGGCCCCCGCGGCGCGGCCGGCCTCGGTGGGCTGGCCTGAGCCTCGCTCGTTCAGCCGCGCGGCTGCGCGAGGAGCTCCCGGAAGCTCGGGTGGGCGATCGAGGTGAGCAGCTCCGCCCGCTCCCGGAGTGAGCGACCGTAGAGGTTCACGGCGCCGAACTCGGTGACGATCCAGTGGACGTCGGCCCGCGTCGTGACCACGCCGGCCCCGACGGCGAGGGTGGGGACGATCCGAGAGTACTTTCCGCCCGAGGCCGTAGAGGGGAGGGCGATGATCGGCACGCCGTCCTTGGACGCGGCCGCGCCACGGATGAAGTCCACCTGCCCGCCGAAGCCCGAGTAGATGCGGGTGCCGATGGAGTCGGAGTTGACCTGCCCCGTGATGTCGACCGAGAGGGCCGAGTTGATCGCTACCATCCTATCGTTCTTCGAGATGACGACAGGATCGTTCACGTAGTCGCAGGGGTGGGCCTCGACGAGCGGGTTGTCGCGGAGGAAGGTGTAGAGCTTCTCACTGCCCATCGCGAAGGTGATGACCACCTTCCCCGGGTGGAGCGTCTTTCGTCGGCCGGTGATCGCGCCTGCGTTGACGGCGTCGAGCAGCCCGTCGCTCACCATCTCGGTGTGGATGCCGAGGTCGCTGCGCGCGAAGCCGGTGGTGGGGTCGGTCACGAGGCGGAGGACGGCGTCGGGTACGCCGCCGATCCCGAGCTGGAGCGTCGCGCCGTCGGGGATGAGGGCGGCGATGTGTCGAGCGATGGCCTGCTGCTCGGTCGACGGCGGAGGAGGCGAGAGCTGAGGGAGCGCCTCGGTGTGCTCGACGATGGCGTGCGCCTCGCTGACGTGTACGAAGGCGTCGCCGTGCACCCGGGGCATCGCCTCGTTGACCTGAACGATGACCGTGCGCGCCCGCTCGATCGCCGCGCGGCTGGCGAGCACCTCGACGCCGAGGCTCATGAAGCCGTGGGTGTCGGGCGGTGAGCAAGACACCAGCGCGCAGTCGAGCGGCGGCCCGCGGCGAATGACGTCCGGGATGCGATGGAGGTGAACGGGCACGTGGTCGGCGGCGCCGATCTCGACGCTCTTTCGGTCGGCGGGCCCCACGAACCAGGCGTGGTGCCGGAAGCGCCCGCCGCCATCCCGCCCCCCGAGCGGGTCTTCGCCGAGCAGGAGCACGTGGGCGACCCGGATGCACTGGGTGATGTCGGTGCGGGCCGCCAAGGCTCGGAGCAGCGCGAGCGGTGTGGCGGCGTTCCCGGAGACGTAAATTGAACCTCCGTCGGGGACGAGGGCGGCGGCAGCGGCGAGATCCCGGCGCCGGGAGGCGTAGAGGGCAGAGACGCTCATTCGTCATCCTCCGAGCGGAAGGGCTCGATGCCCGGCGCTTCTCCCCACCAGACCGCGGGCGCGAAGGTGCGGTGCGCGGTGGGGTGAGCGCCGGCGGCGAGCAGGTTCACAAAGGGCAGCAAGACCTGGGAGAGGACCTGGGAGGCGGTGCGGGCCACCATCGAGGGGGAATTGGGCATCGTGAAGTGGACCACCCGATGTACGAGGTAGGCCTCCTCGGGGCCCTGGATCGGCCGGACGGTCGCCGCGGCGCCCCCCTCATCCACCGAGAAGTCGAGCAGCACCGCGCCCGGGCGCATCGAGCGCACCGCGGCGTCGCTCAACAGCAGGGGCGCGCGCTCACCGGGCACCCGCACCGCCAAGACGAGCACGTTGGCGAAGCGGATCGCCTTGTCGAGTGCCTCGGGGTGGGCGATCTCCGTGCTCAAGTTGGCAGGGAGGGTAGGGGCGATGGCCTCGAGCCGGCCGAGGTCCTTGTCGAAGAGGTGGACGCTGGCGCCCAGAGCGGCGAAGCCTCGCGCGGCCGCGAGCCCGAGGGTCCCGGCGCCGATGATCACGATCTCCGCGGGGGCGAGGCCGACGATGCGCGTGAGCAGCACGCCGGTGCGGCCCTCGCCCCGGCTCTCACAGAGGCGGGCGGCGATCTGGGGGGCCAAGGCGCCGCCGAGCTCGCTCATCCGGGCGATGATCGGGTAGTGGCCGTGCCCATCGGTGAGGCGATCGGCGCTGATCGAGATGAGATCCCGCTCTCGGAAGACCCGGCGCAGCTCGGCGGGGGCGAGGTCGAGGCGCTGCATCGACAGCACGACGGTGCGGGCCTCGAGGCGCAGGGCCTCATCGGCGGAGAGCCAGCCGAGGCCGACGATCAACGCGCTTCGGCCCAGCAGCTCCGCGCGGCGGCTCACGAGGTGGGCGCCGGCGTGGGAGAAGTCGTCGTCGGGGTAGCCGGCTCGCTCGCCGGCGCCGCGCTCCACCCAGACGGTGTGGCCGGCCGCGGTGAGCTCGGTCACGCCGCGGGGGGTGAGCGCGACCCGACCTTCGGCCGGGAAGGGGAGGGGAGAGTGCCGGTCGTTGAGCAGGCCGATGTCCATGAGACACCTCCGGCCCGCGCTTTATCGGGTTCTGTGTCCGGCGAGCGGTGATCCCCGTCGCATCCTGGAGGGGGCCGTCGTGTCCTGGAGGGGGCCGGCGTGGGTCGCCGTGGCTCGCGCCGCCGGGAAATGGAGATAGTCCGGGGCTCTCGCGGGGGTGGCGCATGGTGGACGACCAGAAGGGAGGCGCGGCGGTGCGCCGGGTGGGGATCATCTTCTCCGGGGGGCCGGCCCCGGGCGCCAACGCGGTGATCAGCGCGGCCGCTGCGGCCTTCCTCGACGATGGCCGTGAGGTCGTGGGCTTCTTCCACGGCTACTCGAACCTCGTGCACTACCACCCCGTCACGCATCGCCTGCTGCCGGATCAGCACTACCGGGTCTTTCAGCCCCGCGACGTGGCGGGCCTCCGGAACGAGCGCGGGATCATCATCGGCACTGCCCGGGCCAACCCCGGCGCGCTCATCGAGCAGCCCGAGCACCTGACCGACCCCGCCCGTACCGCTCCCCTCCAGAACGTCTACAACGCGCTGGTCGACCTGCAGATCGACGCGCTCATCTCGATCGGCGGCGACGACACGCTCAAGACCGCCAACCACCTCTACGCCTTCCAGCAGCGGCTCCCCGCCGGCGCCCGGCGGGTGGCCATCGTCCACCTCCCGAAGACCATCGACAACGACTACCACGGCATCGACTTCACCTTCGGCTTCTTCACCGCCGTCGACGTCATGGCCAAGGAGGTCCAAAACCTCGCCGCCGACGCCGCCGCGACCAGCTCCTGGTTCATCGCCGAGACAATGGGCCGCAAGGCCGGCTGGCTCTCCTACGGCGTCGCGATCGCCGGTGAGGCCCACCTCGTCATCGGCCGCGAAGACCTCGACGGTCGGCTGCTCGACAGCGATGGCCACCTCTACCTGTCCCGCCTCGCCGATCACATCGTCGACGTCATGCTCACCCGCGAGGAGCGCGACCACGAGCACTCCGGCGTCGTCGTGCTCGCCGAGGGGGTGGGTGAGCTGCTCCCCGCCGAAGACCTCGCCGGCGTGCCCCGCGACGCCCACGGCCACATCTCGCTCGGCAGCATGGACTTGGGCAAGCTCGTCGCCCAGACCGTCGCTGCGCAATACCAGCGGAGAACCGGCCGAAAGAAGAAGGTCAACGGCGTACAGCTCGGCTACGAGTCGCGCTGCGCGCCCCCCCACGCCTTCGACGTCATGCTCGGCAGCCAGCTCGGCATCGGCGCCTATCGCGCCCTGGTCGAGGAGGGCCTCGATGGCCACATGGTGAGCGTGAGCGGTCAGCTCGACCTCCACTACGTGCCCTTCCACGAGCTCGTAGACCCCGCGACGCTGCGCACCCAGGTGCGCTTCATCGAGACGGGCAGCGACTTCCACCGCCTCGCCCGCTTCCTGGAGGCCCGCTCGACGCCCGTGAAGGACTGGAGCCCCGGGAGCCGGCGGGAGGGGTAGGGCGGGGTGCTGTGGGTCGGGCTCGGCTGAGATATAAGGGGCGGCTACCCGGAACGCGGAGTGGGTGATGTCGGTGTTGCTGTTGCTTACCTCGGTCGGCCTCGCCGCCGACGTGCTGATGCCGTCGGTCACCCCGCAGACCACCTCCGACTTCGGTATCACCGAGGCGCTCACCGAGGAGATCCTCCGCGCGCTGGAGCAGTCCGACGTGAGCTACGTCAACCCCGCCCAGATCCAGCAGCGGGCGGGAGAGGTGGCGGAGGGCTGCGCCGATGATCCGGACTGCACCAAGATCCTCTGGAAGGCCTTCCCGCAGCCGCGCCTCGCCCTGGTGGGTAGTGCGACTTGGCAGAAGGGCAAGGTCTCGGCGAAGGTGCTCTTTTACGGCGCCGACGACGCGAGCCCCGTGCAGGTGGTGGCGACCAGCTTCTCCGAGGCTGAGATGCCCGGCTTCGCCGACCAGTGCGCCTTCCTGGCCAAGGAGCTGCTCGGTCTGATGCCGACGACCGCGGTGGCCGCCAAGCCCCCCACCAAGTCGGCGACCAAGGGCTCCGGAAAGTCGGGGGAGGGTAAGGCCGTCGAGAAGGCCGCGCCGGCCAAGAAGCCGCCGGTGGTGGAGGACGAATTCGGCGAGGGTGAGGAGGAGGCGCCTCCCAAGAAGGCCACGGCGACGAAGTCCTCGACCACGAAGTCCGCCACCGACAAGTCCTCGGGCTCGAAGGGCACGACCGCCAAGGCGCCGGCGAAGTCCGGCGCGGCGAAGCAGCCCGAGGAGCGCAACACCCACGGCCTGCCGGCCTACGCCTGGAATCGCTACACGTCGAGCGGCTTGTCGTACGAGGCCTGGAAGAAGAAGGCCCTCGTCCGCCAAGGCCAATGGAGCCTCGACATCGAAGGGGGCCTCGTCTATGGCGACGTCGACCGGCGCTATGACTCCCGGGCGCGCATCGAGCAGTCGGGCGAAGACCTCGAGACCACGGGTGCTTACCTCTCGGACTCCTTCATCAACGGCAGCGGCTCCACCTTCGGCGTGGGGGTCGGCTACACGCCGATCTGGTTCATCGAGACGGGCATGTACGTCGGCCTCCAGGTGGGCCACAAGCAGCTCACCACCGGCTGGGAGCAGTACAAAGACGGCGTCAAGGTCGATGACTTCTCGCTCGACTGGGACACCGTCACCGGCTGGATGGGCAACGTCTCGCCGCGGGTGCGCTTCATCGCCCTGCCGATCGGCGTGGTCAAGCCCTACGCGATGACCGCCCTCGATGTGCGCATCTACGATGGCTACACGATCCCCGACGACGCCAGCGCCGTCGATTACGAGGACCGCCCAGGTGGCAACAGCCTCGGCTTCACGGCGGGCGGCGGGCTGCTCTTCGACATCCCCGGCAACGCGGTGGGCTTCCTCGAGGTGCCCTGGACGAAGGTGCTGACACCCTCGCCTTACGAGTCCGTCGGCCCCGAGCTCGACGAGCGCCCCGTGCAGGCCAAGTCGTCCGGGCAGACCCTGGCGTTCAAGGCGGGCTTCGGCGTCCGCCTCTGAGCGGCCTTCGGGGCCGTCGCGCCGGGGTCCTCAGCTCCGCAGTCCTCAGCTCCGCAGGCCAGCGAACCAGGCCACCGTACGCGCGACGCCCTCGGAGAAGGGGACCTTTGGCTCCCAGCCGAGGTGCGCGCGGGCGCGGCCGATGTCTGGCTTCCGTCGGGTCGGGTCGTCCTTCGGCAGGGGCCGGTGGACGAGGCCGGCGGGGTTGCCGGTGAAGCGGTTGATGTGCTCGGCCAGCTCGATCATCGTCCGCTCATCGGGGTTGCCGATGTTGCAGGGCTCGCGGAGGTCGGACTCCATCAGCCGCTCGATGCCGTCGACGAGGTCGGTGACGTAGCAGAAGGACCGCGTCTGGCTGCCGTCGCCGAAGACGGTGAGCGGCTCGCGATCGATCGCCTGGTTGATGAAGGCCGGCATCACCCGACCATCATTGGCGCGCATGCGCGGGCCGTAGGTGTTGAAGATGCGGACGATGCGCGTCTCCACGCCCTTGTAGCGGTGGAAGGCCATCGTCAGGGCCTCGGCGTACCGCTTGGCCTCGTCGTAGACCGATCGAGGCCCGATGGGGTTGACGTTGCCCCAATAGTCCTCGGTCTGGGGGTGCACCGCGGGGTCGCCGTAGACCTCGCTCGTGCTGGCCAGGAGGAAGCGTGCGCCGTCGCGGTGCGCGCGCTCGAGGGCGGCGCGGGTGCCGTCGCTGCCGACGTAGAGGGTCTCGAAGGGGAGCTCGACGTAGTCGATGGGGCTGGCCGGCGAGGCCATGTGGTAGACCCGATCGACCCGCCCGGGCACCCCGTCCGTGCCCGCGCAGAGATCGGCCTCTACGAAGGAGAATCTTGGATTCTCCGAGAGTAACGCCACGTTACGGCGGTCACCGGTGATGAGGTTGTCGAGCGCGACCACCTCGTGGCCCCGCTCGAGGAGCTGCTCACAGAGGTGGGAGGGGACAAAGCCGGCGCCGCCGGTGACGAGGATGCGCATGGTGTCTCGGTGTGATCGCGGGGGAGGTAGCGCCGGACGGTGACCGAGGCAAGCGCCTCCCTTACGCTGCCGGGCGCTCGTGTCCGTGCTCGCGTCCGGGCTCGCCTTCGCCCTCGCGCCCGCGGCGGCGGCTGCTTAGGGGCCCTCATGCAGCAGGTTCGACCCACCACCGCCCACGTCGATCTGGGCGCGCTGGCCGCCAACTTTGCGACCATCCGGGCCGCCGTGCCCGCCCCCACCGGCGTGCTCTGCGCGGTGAAGGGCGACGCCTACGGCCACGGCGCCGTGGAGTGCGCGCTCGCCCTCGAGGCGGCGGGCGCAGACTGGTTCGGCGTCGCCCTCGTCGAGGAGGGGCGGCTCCTGCGACAGGCGGGCGTCACGCGCCCCATCCTCTCGATGGGCGGCGTGGGGGCCGATGGCGCGGATGTGGCGATCCACCATCGTCTGACCCCCGTGATCTCTGATCTCGACGACGCGCTCCGCATCGAGGCCGCCGCCGCACGCCGGCGTGAGCCGTACGGCGTCCACCTCAAGGTCGACACGGGCATGGGGCGGCTCGGCGTGCCCCTCCCGCACTGGGAGGGCTTCCTCGACCGACTCGCGGCCCTGCGTTGGGTGCGTGTGGACGGCATCGCCTCCCACTTCGCCGAGAGTGATGACCAGGACGAGGCCTCCCGGATCTTCACCCGAGAGCAGGGGCGGCGCTTCCTCGGAGCGGTCCAGGCGGCGCGGTCTCGTGGTCTGCGACCAGCCCTGCTGCACCTCGCAAATTCGGGGGCGATCCTCGAACACCCTCGCTTCGCCTTTGACCTCGTGCGCCCGGGCTTGCTCGTCTATGGATACAGCCCGGTCGGGCCGACGCCCACGCTCCCGGTGCGGCCGGTGTTGAGCGTCAGCACGCGGGTCCTCCTGGTGCGTGATCTGCCGAGCGGGGTCGGCGTCTCGTACGGGCGCACCTGGTCCACCTCACGGCCCTCCCGCATCGCCACGCTGCCGGTGGGCTACGCCGACGGCTATCCGCGGGCCCTCTCGAACCGCGCCGAGGTGCTCATCCATGGGCACCGCGCGCCGCTGCGGGGGAGGGTGTGTATGGACCTCTGCATGATCGACGTGACCGACGTGCCCGTGCCGGTGCGCGCCGGCGACGAGGTCGTCCTGCTCGGCGCGCAAGGGGGTGAGCGGATCACCGCCTGGGACCTCGCGGGTTGGGCGGGCACGATCCCCTACGAGGTGTTGGCGGGCTTCTCCGCTCGCGTGCCCCGGCGTTTCGCCTCGGAGCCCAGCGTCGCGGACAGAGCTTGAGAGCGGGCCCCGGAGGTGCTAAGGGTCCGGGGCCCTTATGACACATCGCCCCCGGCCGCGGGATGCGGTGTGGCCGTTTCGAAATACGGCGCCTGTTTGCCCCGCGCCGCTTCACTGAGCAGGGAACCATGGCCAAGAAGAACGAGACGAAGAACGAGACCAAGGACGATCTGTTCGACGAATTCGAAGACTTCTTCGCCAAGGGCGACGAAGGCGCCTTCTGGCAGGATGAGCCAGAGGTGCCCGTCAAGCCCGAGCCGAAGGCGGCCGCGGCCCAGAAGCCGGCTGACAAGAATGTCGAGCCTGTCAAGGTCGCGACGCCCGCTGTTGCTCCCGTCGCCTTGCCGCCCGTCGGCCCGCCGCTCCCGGCGGCCCCGGTCACGAGCGGGTCCGACATCACGGCTCCGCTCCCGGGCGTGCCCTCGTTCTTCTCGGCGCCTACGGTGCCCGACTTCGGGCCAAACTACATCAAGCCGGAGCCCACGCGTCCGGTGAAGATCGAGGCCGTGAAGGTCGCGCAGCCGGCCGCCGCGCTGGAGCCCATCCCGGTGGTCCCTGCGGCGAAGCCTCGGTTCCAGGACTCCAAGCTCTTCAGCGCCCCCACGGTCATCCTGTCGATCGGACAGATCCCGGTCGATGAGGACGACAGTGAGCCGGTGGTCCCCGTGGAGGCCGAGCCTGGGGCTCCATCCGCCGCGGGCTTGGGGGCGCCGGGCGGCCCGGCTGCTGGGCGGGCGGAGGTGGCGATCTTCGAAGAGAGCCTCTTCGACGACGATCCGATCTTCGCCGCCGACGAGCCTGTCACCACGCGCATGCCGCCGGTCACCGAGGAGGTCCCCGCGCCCTCGTTGGATCCCGAACCTCCGGCGGTTCGCGTGGACGCCCAGTGGGCGCCGAAGGGGGACATCGGCAAGTTGGACCCCAGCACCAGCTTCGAGAGCTACCCCTCGCTGGTGGGAGCCCTCGAGCCCCTGCCCGAGCCGGCGAGCATCTCCACCTTCCGCGACGATCTTCGTGATTTGGACCACAGTTCGCCGGATCACAGTTCGCTGGATCACGGTTCGCTGGATCACGGTTCGCCAGACCACAGTTCGCTGGACCAAAGTGAGGAGGTCATCGAGGCCGCGACGGCCGATGACTTCGTAGACCCTCACTCCGAGGCCGGCCCGGTCCACGTCCGCGACGGCGCCGATCCGGCGGGCTTCGACGTCGGGCAGGACGGCCGGATCGACACCGCCGAGACCGGTGAGTCGCCTGTGTCGGCCCTGCTCGATGCCCCGACGATGGAAGAGGCGCGACCCGAGGTTTCTTCCCTCGATGACGCGCCCGGACTGCGGTCCAACGGCGGGGTCGCCTTGCCGCCGCCGGTCGCGCCGCCGGCTGAGTCGAGCGCGGCGCCGGCCCCTCGCGAGCGGTACACGCCCTCTCGCGACAGTGCAGAGCGTTGGCTGGAGGTTGCGATCTCCCTTGAGCACGAGGCCGACATTGCCTCGTTCTCGGAGCGCCACGCCGCGCTGCTGGCCGCCGCGGGGCGGGTCTACTTCGAGCGCCTCGGCCGCTGGGAGGAGTCCGAGCGCCTCTTCGCCGCCGCCGTCGAGGGCGGCGCCGATCTCCCCACCGTGCTTCAAGAGTACGGCGACGTTGTCGCCAGCCTCGGCGATTACCGGCGCCTGCGCGACCTCCTCGTCCGGCGTGCTGATCGAACCGAGGGTGTAGTGGCCGCCGAGGCCCTCAACGATGCCGCGCTCGTCGAGCGAAACACCCTCAAGCAGGACAGCGCTGCGGTGGAGCTGCTCGAGCGCTCCCTCCGCGTGAGCCCCGATGACTGGTTCGCGCTCCGCCTCCTGCGTGAGCTGCACTTCCGGAGCCGGAGCTGGGAGGCCCTGGCCCAGGTGCTCGGCCGAATGGCAGAGCTGGCCTCCGGTCCTCGCGCTTCTCGCCTCCTCGTGGAGCGCGGCCGCCTCCTGGAGGTCGAGCTCGGGCGCCCCGACGACGCCCACGCCTGCTACCTCACGGCCCGCGCTGCCGATCCGGCCTTTGCCCCGGCCTTCCTCGCCCTGGAGCGCCTCGCCCGTGCCCGCGGCGATCATGCGAGCCTCGTGCAGCTCTACCAGGAAGAGGCCGCACGGGTAGGGGGCCCAGACGGCGCCTTCTGGCTGGCCCGCGGCGCCCGCGTGGCGGCCTTCTCGGGGCAAGCCCCGGACGAGGTCGCGGCCCTGTGGGCGGTCGCGGTCGAGGCCGCCGGCCCCGAGGCCCGAGAGCTCCGCGCCGAGCACCAGAATTGGCTCGCGGTCAATGGCCGCGTCGCCGAGCTCGCGTTGGCCCTCGCCCAGGAGCTGGATCACGCCACTGGCGCGCCCGCCGTCGTGGTCGGCTGGCGGCTCGCCCGCCTGCAGGAGGAGGTCCTGCGCGACCCCGCCGCCGCCCTGGAGACCTGGCGCCGGGTGGTCGCGCTCGACGCGAGCGTCGGTCCCGCGGTGGAGGCGGTCTCTCGCATCTACGGCGCCTCCGGCCGGTTCGCCGAGCTTGTGGCCTTCTACGCAGAGCTGCTCCCCGCGCTCACCGATCCGAACCTCGTCGTCACGACCCTCTACCGGATGGGAGAGCTCTGTGAGGGCCCCCTCGCCGACCAGGAGGGCGCGCGCGGGTGGTTCGAGCGGATCCTCGACACGGCCCCCGGCTACCTCCCCGCCCTCGAGGGTCTCGAGCGTGTTTACATGCGCCTCGGCGCCTGGCCCCAGGTGGCGGCGGTCTACGAGCAGCGCGCCATCCTCACCGAGGATCCCAGCGGCACGGCCCTTCAGCTCCACCGCGCAGGCTCTGTCTACGACCTGCGCTTGCACGACGTGGAGCGCGCCGCTGACTTTTACCTGCGCGCGCTCGAGCATCAGGCTGACTTCCAGCCGAGCCTTGACGCCCTCGCGCGCATCCTCGAGGGGAAGGGCGACTGGGCTGGCCTCGCCGGCATCCTCCGCCGGGCCGCCGAGGTCTCCCGCGATGCCAACGAGGTGGTGAGCTACACCTACCGTTCGGCCCGCATCCTGGTCGACAAGGTGGGGGACAACTTCCAGGCGATGGCGCTGCTCCGTCGCTGTCTGGAGCTCTCGCCTGGCTTTCTGCCCGCCCTCGCACTCACCCGTGAGCTGGCGATCCGCATGGGGAGCTGGTCGGAGGTGGTGGAGCTGCATCGCCTCGAGGCCGACGCCGCGGAGGAGCCGGCCCGCCGTCATTGGCGTCTGCTCGCCGCCGCCGAGACCGCCGAGCGGGTGGCCGAGCTGGACTCCACCGCCCTGGCGGAGTCGATCCTGGCCGAGGCTCCCGAACATGTGGGGGCCCAGGCCTTCCTGATGCAGCGCTTGCTCCGCCGCGGGGATCGGCACCAGATCATCGAGGTCTACCGACAGCGCCTCGGCGCCGAGGCGGAGGACGCCACCCGCGCTCGGGTCGCCGCGCGTGTCGCGGATCTGGCGGGTGATCTCGCCGACGGCGTGGCCACCGTTCACGCCATCTCCGAGGTGGTGGGCGCAGACGCCCCCAACCGCCCGCTCGGCGCCCTCGCGCGGGTGGCCGAGAGCCTCAACTACTGGGAGGACGCGCGCCGTGCCCTTGAAGCGGCGCAGGGCCCCGACCTCAAGGGGGAGGTCGCCCGCCTCATCGAGACCTACGTCGAGGACCCCGCCGTGGCGCTCACCGCCTGGCGGGCCGCCCTCGACGCCTCCCCACGAGACAACATCGCGGCCGCCGGCCTCGAGCGGGCGCTCGGGCGCTCCGGCAGCCGGGAGGGCCTCGCCGAGGTCCACGCCGTGTTGGCCGCCGAGGTCCCCGACGCTGCGATCCGCGTCGTCCACGCCCTGCTCGCCGGCCACCTGTTCGAGGCCGCCGAAGACCGTGAGCAGGCAGAGCTGCATTACCAGCTCGCCCAGGCGGGGCGGCCCGGCGCCGGCAAGGCCTTCGAAGGGCTCCGACGCCTCGCCATGCAAGAGCCGTCGGCTGAGAAGCTGGCCCTCCTCTTCGGCAGCGTGACCGGTCTCGATCCGCTGCTGGTGGCCTCTTCGTACGAAGAGGCGGGCCTCGCCGCGCGGGCGGCCGAGGTCTACCGCGGCTGCCTGGAGACGGAGACCGACGAGGCCAGCCGGCTCGTCTTGGTGAGCCGTTTGGAGGCGAACCTCGTCGAGCTCAACGACTGGCACGGCGTGTTCACCCTCCTCGGTGAGCGCCTCCAGCTCACCCATCACGCCGAAGAGCGAAAGAAGATCGAGGCCAAGCGCCGCTGGGTGTTGGCCGAGAAGCTGGCCGAGACCGATGAGGCCTGGGACTTCTATCGTCAGCTCCATGACGAGAACCCGAAGGACGTCGAGGTGCTCGAGGCCCTGTCCCGCATCGCCGCGGCCCGCGGCGACACCCAGCTCGCCATCCAGTACCTGGACGGGCTCAGCGCCGCCGTGGCCAGCCCGGTCGATCGCGCCCGCTTCCAGCGGCGGGTGGCAGAGGCGTGGGAGCGAGTGGGAGACGCGGAGGCGGCCCGTCAGGCCTATCTCCGCGCCCTCGATCTCCTCCCCGAAGACATGGAGGCCCTCGCCGGTCTCCGCACGCTGGCCTCTGCGGCCAACGACTGGCAGGCCCTCGTCGGCGTGCTCACCCGCGAAGCCGCGGTGGTCGCCCACTCCGAGCAGGTGGTCCGGTACCGGGAGATCGCTCGGATCTGGGAGGAGAACCTCCAGGACCCCGCGGTCGCGACCGACGCTTGGCGGAAGGTGCTCGATCTCGTCGCCGACGATCCGACCGCGCTCCGCCGACTCGTCGTGCTGGGACGCAGCCACGCGGACTGGGACGTCTTCGCGGAGCATGCGGTCCGGCTGTTGCCGCTGCTGCCACTCGATGAGCGGCGGTCACTCGAGTCTGAGCTCGGCGCGGTCTACCTGAATGAGCTGAACCGGGAAGAAGAGGCCTTGCGCTTCCTCGACGCCGCCATCCGTCACCGGCGCCCAGATCTGTACGCCGCACAGCTCCTCGAGCGCATCCACGCTGCCCGCGGGGCGTGGGATCAAGTGGTGGAGGCTCTGATCCGGCAGGCCGACGCCTCGGAGGGCGAGGCCGCCGTGGCCCTGCTCCTCCGGGCCGCGCAGGTCCGGATGGAGACCCTCCACGATCGAGACGGCGCGGCGGCGCTGTTCGCCTCCGTGCTCGAGCTCGACCCCGACAATGGCGAAGCCCTCCGCTTCCGGGGCGACTTCCTGTTCCAGGCGGGCGACCTCGCGGGGGCGGCCGACATCTTCGCGCGGATGGAGCCCTCCGAGAAAGCTCGCGACCTCGACGACTTCGACGTCAAGATCGAAGTGGCGCTCTACTACTTCCGCTTCGCCGAGGTGCTGGTCCAGCTCGGTCGGAAGGAGGACGCCGTGCAGCGCTTCGGGCAGGCCCTCGAGCTGAACCCGAACCACCTGCCCTCCTTGGAGGCGGTGGGCCCGCTCTACATGGCCACCGAGCAGTGGGACCGCGCGGCGCAGGTCTTCCGGCAAATGCTCCAGCTCACCGGCGGACAGGGGGACTCCGAGCGCCTCGCGCGAACCTACACCAACCTCGGCACGGTGGAGCTCAACCTCGGCAACCTCGACAAGGCCCGCCAGCGCTTCACCAAGGCGCTGGAGCTGCGTCAGAACGACGTCCGGGCCCTCCAGGGCGTGGCTGCGGTGATGTTCGCACGAAATGACTGGAACAACCTGCTCAACGTGTACAACAACATCATCTACCACGCGCAGGAGCCCACCGAGGTCGTCGATGCCTACCTCACCAAGGGCTACGTGCTGGACGCGAAGATGAACCTCGCCGACAAGGCGGCCCAGCACTACGAGAAGAGCCTCGCCTTCGATCCCGCCCAGCCGGTGGCCTTGCTGCGCCTCGCCGAGCTTCACCTGCGCAAGGCGGACTGGCCGGAGGCGGCCACGCTCGTCGATCGGGGGCTCGCGCTCGCGGTGGGTGACCGCGGTTACCTCGCAGGGCTGCACCTCGTGAAGGCCATCGCCTGGAAGGCCTGCAATGACGAGGTCTCGGGGGCCCGCGCCTTCCGCGCCGCCCTGGCGGCTGACCCGACGCTGGCCGACAGCCTCGGCACGGTGGAGACGCCCGCGGTGGCCCAGATGATGGCGACCCTCAAGGAGCGTCTGCAGGCACGCCTCTGAGCGGGGGAGCCCGCGCTCGCCTCCCGGCGGAGGCGGGCGCGGCCGCCTACTTCGACCACAACGCCACCAGCCCGATGCGCCTGGAGGTGCAGGCGGCCGTGCGGGAGGCCGAGGCGCGCTGGTGGGCAAACCCGAGCTCTCCGCACCGGGCGGGCCGGGAGGCGGCGATGGCCGTGGACCGAGCACGCCAGCAGGTCGCGGCGCTGGTGGGGCGGGACCCTCGGGCCCTGGTGTTCACGAGCGGCGCGACCGAGGCCAACGCGCTGGCCCTCCACGCCGCGGCGGGGGAGGGGACCCTCCTGGTCTCGGCGGTGGAGCACCCCTCCGTGCTCGCTTGGTCGGACCACCAGATCCCGGTCGACGCCGATGGGGTGGTGCGCCTCGACGCCCTCGACCGTCTCCTCGGCGGCCCGCGGCGCTTCTCCCTCGTGAGCGTGATGGCGGCCAGCAACGAGTCCGGCGTCATCCAGCCGATCGCCGAGATCTCCCGCCTCTGCCGTGCTCACGGGGTCCCGCTCCACTGCGACGCCACCCAGGCGCCGGGGCGCGTTGCCATCCCGGTGGAGCCGGAGCTCCTCACGCTCTCGGCGCACAAGTTCGGCGGACCGAAGGGCGTCGGGCTGCTCGTCTCCGCGCTCGGCCTCCGTCCCCTCCTGCGCGGCGGCTCCCAAGAGCGCGGTCGTCGCGGCGGGACCTTAAACGTCCCGGGGATCGTCGGGATGGGCGTCGCGGCGGCGGGGCTTGAGCGGTGCCTCGCCGATGATCGAGACCGCATCGAGGCGCTCGCGCGTCTCCACGGCGCGCGGGTGGTGGGGGCGGGCGCGCCTCGCCTCCCCAACACCAGCCTGCTCCTCTTCCCCGAGCCCGGCGATCTCATCGTGATGGCGCTCGATCTCGAGGGTGTCCAGACCTCCACCGGCGCCGCATGCGCATCGGGGGCCGCCGAGGCCAGCCCGGCCCTGCGGGCGATGGGCCTCTCTGGCGTCCCGGTGCGCTTCTCTCTCGGACCGGGTAACGATGTGGGATTGGCCCTCTCGGCCCTCGGCCGCGTGCTGCGGCAGATCCGTGGCGACAGCGCGCCGGGCGAGGGAGGGCAAGCGGGGTCTCCGTGCGCGTCGTAGCCGCCATGAGCGGGGGAGTGGACTCTTCGGTCGTCGCCGGCCTCCTGGTGGAGCAGGGGCACGAGGTGGTGGGCGTGCACATGAAGCTGCACGACCAGCCCGAGCATCCCTCCGCCGCACTCGCCGCGGGTGACGGCAAGCACTGCTGCGGCCTGGACGACTCCTGGGACGCCCGGAGGGTCGCCGACACCCTCGGCATCCCCTTCTACGTGATGGACCTGCGGGAGGCATTTAAGCGAGCGGTGATCGACTCTTTCACGGAGTCCTGGGTCTCCGGTGCGACGCCCAACCCCTGCGTGCAATGTAATGGGGTGCTCAAGTTTCAGGTCCTGCTGCAGCGAGCTCGGGCGCTGGGCGCCTCCCACCTCGCCACGGGTCATTACGCTCGCATCTCACCGAGCGGCGGGCTCCTCACCGCGCGAGACCTCGACAAGGACCAGAGCTACTTCCTCTTCCCGGTCCAGCGGTCGGCCTTGCTGTCCACCCTCTTCCCGCTCGGCGGCCTCACGAAGACGGAGGTGCGGGCCCACGCGGCCCGCCTCGGCCTCACGGTGGCGAACAAGCCGGAGTCGCAGGAGACCTGCTTTATCCCGGATGATGACCACACTCGCTTCGTGAAGGAGCAGCGCCCCGACCTCCAGGCCGCCGGCGACATCGTCGATGAGCAGGGCCGAGTGCTCGGCCGCCACGACGGCTACTTTCGATACACCGTCGGGCAGCGGCGGGGCCTCGGCGTGGCTGCGGCGGCGCCGCTCTATGTGCTGCGGGTCGAGCCGGAGAGCCGCCGGGTCGTGGTCGGTGGGGAGGAGCGCCTCCGCCATCAAGGCCTTCGGGCCAAGGGCTTCACCTGGCACCGGCTGCCGGCCGCGGGTGAGCCCGTGCTCGCCCGCCTACGGCACCGCGGGGCCCTGCTGCCCGTCGAAGTGGAGCTCGAGGCGGGCTCGGAGGGGGCGGTGGTCGACCTCCGCTTCCTCGCCCCCGCGCGCGCCGCCACCCGCGGGCAGGCGGTGGTGATCTACTCCGGGGACGAGGTCCTGGGCGGCGGGTGGATCCACTCGGTCGAAGCACTCTCATCTGCCGAGTCGCTCGGCGGGTCGGCCTCGAGCCGCCCGCCGGGTCTGACCGAGCCTGGAGCCCCCAATGCGTGACTGGTCCTTGCCCGCGTACACGATGGCGCTCACTCACAGCACCTGGACGCTCGAGCGGGGCGGCCAGAACAACGAGCGGCTCGAGTTCTTCGGGGATGCGGTGCTCCAGCTCTGTGTGTCCCGCCTCCTCTTCGAGGAGCGCCGGGCCCTCCGGGAAGACCGCCTCTCCGAGCTCCGTCGTTACCTCGTCAACAACAAGGTGCTGGCGCGCATCGGCGCCGAGCTGGGCCTCGGCCCGCACGTCCGCCTCGGCAACGGCGAGGAGCTGCAGGGCGGCCGCAACAAGGAGAAGGTGCTCGCGGGGGCCTTCGAGGCGGTCCTGGCCACCATCTTCGAGCGCGAGGGCCTCGAGGCCACCCAGGAGCTGGTCAACCAGCTCTTCCTGCCCCTGTTACCGGCCGCGGAGCAGACCTCCCACCCGAAGACCGACCTCCAGCACATGGCCCAGCGACTGGGCTGGCCCGTGCCCACGTACGCGGTGCGGAGCGCCACCGGCCCGGACAACGAGCGCACCTGGGAGATGGAGGTCCATGTCAACGGCGAGGAGATGGGCGTCGGCCGTGGGCGCACCAAGAACGAGGCAGAGTGCGCGGCGGCCATCGAGGCGCTGGCCGAGCTCCGGCGCCGAGCCGCCTGACCGCTGCTCGGACGGGCCACCGTGCCGACGAGCAGCCACGGGGCCGATGAGCAGGTGAGAGCAGGTGAGAGCTGGTGGGGGCGGCGAGACTTGAACTCGCAAGACCTTCCGGCCATTCGATTTTGAGTCGAACGCGTCTACCATTCCGCCACGCCCCCACTGGCACGGCCGGGGGGGGCTGTAGCCTGTAGGCTCGTGCCTGACCAGGGCCAGAGGCGGTTGGCAAATCCTTGACGGCGGGCGGGTCAGGCCCGTCGTCGGTCGCGTATGCTCTATCTGTGGAGGAATCAATGTTGTCTTCGGCACTTCTGCGGTTCGGTCTCGGTTGTCGGGGCCTCGCGCCCTCCGCCACCCTGCTCCCCGGTCGGCCGGCAGGGGGCAGCGCTCCTCCGTGGCTCGCCGTGCTCGGCCTCGGGCTCATCATGGGCTGCGGCTCGGGCAAGGGCTCGCTCGGCGATGAAGACTCCGAGAACGACCGCGACGCGCGGCTCATCACCGACCTCTACACCTGGGAGTGTGAGGACTCCGTCTCTGGCAGCGTGTACCAGGGTGTCTTCGCCGAGACGGTCACGCTCGAGTACGCGCCCAACGCCCTCGCCAAGCTGACCCCCCCAAGCTCAGGCGGCTGCTCCGCCAACCTCGACATGTTCCCGAGCGGGGCCGGCGAGGGGGCCGCGGACATCCCTGGCCTCGATGACCAGGTCCGCTGGGAGACCGACCTCGCGACCGGCGAGCTCGAGGCGGTGGGAACAGGCTTCTACAAGGATGATGTGTTCAGCAACGTCCACTCCTGTCAGGAGGTGGACTCCCTGCTCGGCAGCGGCACGACGCTGGTTGAGGCCGGCGATCTGACGGGCATCCAGACACCCGCGCCGATGCCCGTCCCCGACGTCTCCTTCGACGGCCTGACCTTCCACGAGGAGACGGGCGGCTCGACCATCGAGTGGGGCGACGAGATCACGGCCAGCTGGGAGGCCCATGAGTGGGACTCCGTCTGGGTGCAGATCCGCCGCGAGCGCGAGGGGGAGGCCTGGGAGGCCATCACCTGCGACGCCTCGGCGGGGGACAGCTTCACCCTCGACTCCGCGGTCTGGGACCTCCTCGACCCCGAGCTGGAGGTCGAGCGGAACAACCTCTACGTCGCCTTCCAGCGCAGCGCTGCCGCAGAGGGGGAGGGCGGGCTCAAGGCGACCACGATGATCCGATCGGTGGCCGTCGCGGTCGTGCAGGATTGAAGCGCGCCGTGCTAGGATGGCCCACCTGCCTGGGATGCCGATGTCCAGCCCTGTAGTCCTCGTCGTCGACCCCAACCCCGCGACCATCCGTCGTGTGGAGGAGGCGTTGGAGGGCTCTGCCTTCCGGCTCGTGGTGGCCCGTGAGCCGGCGGAGGTCGAGGCCCGCGTCCACGATCTGGAGCTCGTCTGTGTGTTGGCCTCGGCCTCTCTGCCGCGGGGGAACGGCTATGAGCTCGCCCGCCACCTGCGGGATCGCCACCCCGACGCCCCCATCCTGCTGATGACGGGCGGCTTCGAGGTCTACAACGCGACGCGGGCCCAAGAGGCGGGGGTGAGCGGACACATCGCCAAGCCCTTCTCGGCGGCGGCGCTGCGACAGCAGATGGAGCGTGTGGTCGGCCCCTTCCCGCCCGCCAGCATCGAGCCGGCCGAGCTGCCGGTCATCGTGCCGCACCTGCCGCCCGACCTCCTGATGCCCATCGAGGATCCGTCACAGCCGAGGTCCTTTCACCGGCGCGGTCCGCCGACGGGCGAGGAGCGGATCGCCACCATCCTGCCGCGGGATTACCGGAGCGCGCCCTTGGTGAGCGTCGATCCCGAGATCGTCGGCCCGGCGATGGAGCGCGCCATCCTCGAGGTGCTCCCGGAGGTCGTCGAGGGGGTGCTGCGCTCGGCCCTCGGCGGCTCGGCGGCCTTCCGCGCGCTCGTGAGCGCGGCGGTGGAGGAGGCGGTGAGGGAGCAGCTCCCTGACCTGGCCAGCCGGGTCGTGCGCGAGCGCCTGTCCGAGATCGAGGCGAAGGCGTCCCGCTCCTGAGCCGGCGGCCCAGCTCGCCCGAGCCGCGAGGGGAGCGCCCTCAACAGCTCGAGCGAGGACGGTGGCTCAGTTGACCTTGGCGGGGGCGTCGGCCGTGGCGCTGAAGTGGCCGGCGGTGGCGACCGCGGCGATGACCTTGTCGAGGTTGGTCTTGGCGGGGTCGTAGGCGACCTGGGCCTTGCCGGTGGTGGCGTCGACCGCGGCGGCCTTCACACCGTCCACGCCCATGATCTTGGCCTGCACCTTGCCCGCACAGGAGCCGCAGCTCATGCCGGAGACGGTCAGGGTGGCCTTGGTGCCATCCGCCTTGGCGACGTCGGTGGCGGAGGCCGTGCCAGCTTCGGCGGTCTTTCCGCAGTCTGCGTCGGCGCACTTGCCGCCGGGGCAGGCGAGGGCGACGCCGAGGAGGCTGGTAGCGAAGAAGAGGCTGATCGTGCGGACCATGGGGGCTCCTGAGTGAGAGGCCTGAGTGAGAGGAGTGCGCGGCTCCCGCTTGGGGAGCGCGCAGGCTTGGACGGGAGGATCCTAATCCAACTCCGTCCCACCCGCAGGATAGTGCCAGCCGATGGAACTTCAAGAGCTCATCCGACAGGCCCTGATCGAAGACATCGGGCAGGCAGACATCACCACCGAGGCGACCGTGCCGGCGACCGCCACGGGCGTCGGCCTCGTCCGCGCGAAGGAGCGGCTCGTGGTGGCCGGCCATGAGGCGGCCGCCGAGGTCTTCCGCCAGCTCGGTGCCCGCTACACGCCGCTCCAGGCGGAGGGGGAGTCCGTCGAGCCCGGCACCGTGGTGGCGCGGGCCGAGGGCCCCCTCCGCGCCTTGCTCACCGGCGAGCGTACGGCGCTCAACCTGCTCATGCACCTCTCGGGCATCGCGACCCACACCGCCGATGTGATCCGAGCCGCGCCGGGGCTCAAGATCACGGACACCCGCAAGACGGTGCCCCTGCTCCGAGCCCTCGAGCGACGGGCGGTGCGCTTCGGCGGGGGTGCCAACCACCGCTTCGCGCTCTACGACGGCATCCTCATCAAGGACAACCACATCGTGGCCGCCGGCGGCATCACGGCGGCGCTGCGGGCGGCGCGGCGGGGGGCCCACCACCTCCTGCGGATCGAGGTGGAGGTGCAGTCGATGGCCCAGGCCGAGGAGGCCGTCGCTGCGGGGGCCGAGGTGCTGTTGCTCGACAACATGAGCGACGCGGCGATGGCCGAGGTGATCTCCCACTTGCGCGGGAGGGCCCTCTTCGAGGCCAGCGGCAACATCACCCGCGAGCGCCTCCCCGGCCTCGCGGCGCTCGGGCTTGACCTCGTGAGCATGGGCGGGCTCATCCACCAGGCACGCTGGGTTGACCTCTCGATGAAGATCCAGGTCCCAACCTCTGAACCTACCGCTGCCGGAGCCTGAGCGTGGTCACCTCCTTCGTGTTCTCGGTCGCGCGCCCCGCGAGCCCGGGCGATCCCGCGCCCGTGACCCGCTTCGGCGGTCTGCCCACCGACCTCGGCGCCCTGGTCTGGCCTCGATGTAAGGGCTGCAATTCTCCGATGCGCTTCTGCGGTCAGCTCGCGGCGCACCCGGAGCACACCCCCCTCAAGCGCTGGGCCCTCTTGTCCTGGTTCATGTGCGACAACCCGGCCACGGCCGGCCGCTGCGCCACGGACGACCCGAAGTCTGGGTGTAACGCGCTGTTACCTCAGGTTACGGGAGATGTGCCTCCCCGGCTGCTCCCGGCCCCCGAGCACCCTGCCGCCGCCCCCCTCGCGGAGTGGTGCCTCGGGGCGGTGCGCGAGGTGGACGAGCGCGACGCCCCCGATGACCCTGTCGAGTGGACCGAGGCCGACCAGGAGGCTGTCCCCGAGGGGCCGAAGCTCCTCGGTCAGACCTGGTGGCTGGAGCTGGACGAACGTCCGGCCTGTCCGCGCTGCAACCTGCCGATGCGCTTCCTCGGGCAGGTCCCCGAAGACCTCGACGCCGACCCCAGCCTCTACAACTTCGGAGAGGACGGCGAAGGTTACTTCTTCGTCTGCCCCCGGGAGTGTTCACCGAACGGCACCGCCTTCCTCTGGCAGTCCGTGTAGGTGTGGGGGCTGCCGCCGGCGCGGGGGCGCCGCCGCCGCGTCGGGCGGGGTCAGCGCAGCAGACGGCGCAGCACCTCGGGCAGGCGGCGGGGGAGCTCGTCGGGCCTCTCTAAGATGAGGAAGCCCGTGGGGCCGCTGATCTCACGGAGGTAGTCGGCGGCCCGGGCCTGGCGGTCGAGGCTCACGAAGTGGGTGAGCACGCCCAGCGATCGCAGCTCGGCGACCGCCATCGCGCTGTCGCGCACCCCGAAGCTGTCGCGGTACTCCCCTTCACAGTGCGGGCGGCCGTCGGAGAGGACGAGCAGCAGCCTCTTGGCCTCCCCGCGGGCTTGGAGCCGCCGCCCGGCGTGGCGGAGGAAGGCCCCGAGGCGGGTGGCGCCGCCCGCCCGGAGGTTGCCGAGGCGCCGGAACACGGCCTCCGAGCGCGGCTCGCCGAAGGCCTGGATGCGCTGGAAGCGGCAGTCGCGCGGCCCCTGGTTGGAGAACCCGTAGATGGCGTGGGGGAAGCCGAGGGCGTCGAGGCCCTCCTCCAGCAAGATGAGCGCGGTCTGCTCGAGGCGGATGATCTCACCCTGGGTCGAGCCGGAGACATCGACCAGCACCAGGATCGCGACGGCGGAGCGCTCCCGCACGAAGCGGGTGTGCCAATCTTCGCGGCCGCTGTGACCGGCCCGGCGATCGACGGCGGCGGAGATGGCCCGGTCGAGGTCGAGCTCAGCGCCGTCGGGCTGGGCGTGCAGCCAACGCGGCTCCACCCGCAAGGCCGAGAAGCGGCGTCTGAGCTCATCTCGCTCGGTGCGGTGCGCATCGGCGAGGCGCTGATAGGGCTCGAGCGAGCCGCCCGGGGCGTCGACCTCCACCACCCGCGTCACCCCCAGGCGGTAGCGGCCCCGCGGCTCGCTCCACTCGTCGTAGACGCTGCTCCCGTCGGCCTCGGGGGGCGGTGCGGCCTCGTCGCTGGGCCCGCTCTCGGCGGCCCGCGGTGGTGGGCTGGCCCCTCGGAGCAGGGCGCGCAGCCGTTCGGGTACCCCGCCCGGGCCCTCACCGCGGCGCATCGCCGCCTGCAGCAGCTGGAGCGGCTTCGGGCCCGCCTTCCAGGCTTCGCCAGCCTGCAGCTCGGCGCGGAGGTCGTGGAGCAGCCACTCCGGGCGGATCACCCCCAGCCAGGCCGGCAGGGGAGGGGGCCCCAGCCGTCGCTGGCGGAAGGCCGCCCGGAGCGCTTGGGCCTGACCGGCGACGACGAGGGGGGCCGCGGCCGGCGTGGAGACTCGGTCGACCGCCGCGAGGGCCTGACGCGCCGCCTCTCCCGCCGCGCCCGCGGGCCCGACGAAGGGCAGCAGTCCCTCGTAGAGGGGCAGGAAGTCTGCGGGCACCGAGCGGAGCGGCACCCGCGCTACGTTCACCCGCAGCAGTCCGGCGGCGTCGAGCACGCCCACGGCGCGTAGATCGGCGGCGATCCCCGGCCAGCCACGGGCCCAGAGGTGGCAGACCGCCCTGGCCGCCAGGAGGTGGTAGCAGCTCCGATACACCCAGTCCCGGTGCAGCTCCGCGAGCAGGGCGCGGCTCTGTAAGAAGCCCCATTGCAGCAGGCCGAGCTGGAGGAGGGCCATCCCGCGGTAGAGCAGGCTGTCCTCGGCGGGCCGGGCCGGGGCGGGGAGGGCGGCCGGGAGGAAGAGGCTGCGGCCGTCGGTCGTGGGCGGGTCGGAGGCCGCGAGGCTCACCTCGGCGCCGCTCACCATGCGCAGCCAGGCCGAGAGCGCGCGCTCCTCCCCGACGAGGGTGGTGCCGACGGCCTCCCCGCTGCCGAGCTCCTTCGGCGGCGCGCCGTGGAGGAAGTGGCGGAGCAGCGCGACCTCCGCCTCCTCGTCGGTCTCGAAGGCGAGGACCGCGCGGGCCGCCTCGCCGTACTCGTCGCGGGTGGCGCGGTGGGCCGCCTCCGGCGTGGGGGGCCAGGTGGGGGCCCCCATCAGCCGAGGGCGCTCCGCAGGAGCTCGCGGAGGGAGCGGGTCATCTCGGGGTCGTCGGTGAGGGGGCCCACCAGTCCGGCGAGGGCGGCCTCTTGAAGGGAGAGGCCGCTCGCGGCGAGTCGGGCGGTGTGGATGAGCACGCGGGTGGAGGCCCCCTCCCGCAGCCCGTGGTTCTTCAGGTTGCGCGTGGCCCGCCCTAGGCGCACCACCTGCGCGGCGAGCGTGGCCGCACAGCCCGCCTCATGGGCCACGATCTCGGCCTCTACGGCCTCGGCGGGGTAATCGAAGGAGAGGGCGACGAAGCGCTGACGCGTGCTCTCCTTGAGCTCGCGAGCGGCGGACTGGTACCCGGGGTTGTAGGAGACCACGACGAGGAAGCCAGGCGCCGCCTCCACCTCCACACCGAGGCGCTCGAGGGGGAGGCGGCGGCGGTCGTCGGTCAGGGGGTGGAGGACGGTGAGCACGTCGGCGCGGGCCTCCACGACCTCGTCGAGGTAGCAGATCGCCCCCTCGCGCAGCGCACGGGTGAGGGGGCCGTCGTGCCAGACCGTCTCCCCGCCCTCGAGCAGGAAGCGGCCGGTGAGGTCTGCGGCGGCGAGGTCCTCCTGGCAGGCGACCGTGATCAACGGCCGCCCGAGCCGCTCGGCCATCGCTCGGACAAAGCGAGTCTTTCCGCAGCCGGTCGGCCCTTTGAGGAGGAGGGGGAGGTCCAGGCGGGCGGCGGTGAGGAAGACCTCCACCTCGGTGCCCACGGGGCGGTAGTAGACGCTCATCGGAACCGGCTCCCCCTTCCCGCCGAGTGTAGCGACAACGGGATGCTGCGCAAGGCCCCGCCGCGGTAGCATGCCTGCCCGCTGTCACCACCTTCCGTACGCCGCTCCGCCCCATGTCCGCTCCGCGCCTCAAACTTGGCCTCCGCCTCGGCCTGGCCCTCCGCCTTGGTCTGGCCCTCCCGCTCGGCGTGAACCCGAGCGTCGCCCGGGGAGAGGGCCGTACGGCCGTCGTCGATCGAGACAGCGTGCTCGACCGCGCGGCGGCCTACGCCACCCACCCCTGGGAGGCGGCGGAGCAGAACCGACTCGGTCGCTGTCGGCGGCCCTGTCAGACGGAGGGGGGCGGACGGAGGAGCTGCTACCAGAGCGTGTTCCCGCCCGGGGAATACCGGGGCGTACCCTACGACTGGGGCGGCGGGGCCAGCCTCACCGAATTCGACGCGGCCATTGCGCGCGGGGCTGGCGCCGGTAGCCGCGCCTCACAGGGCTTCCAGACCTGCAACACCGGCGTGGACTGCTCGGGCTTGTTGTCTGTGGCGTGGGGCCTCCCCAAGAAGTACGGCACGGGGATGCTGGCCCGGCTGGCGCCGCGCCTCGGAGCCCTCGCCGACCTCAAGCCCGGAGATGCCCTCAAGAAAGCTGGCTCCCACGTGGTGATCTGGGCGGGGCGCAGCGCCCTCGGGCAGCCCGTTTACTTTGAGGCCTCGAGCGCCGCGATGCGGGTTCGCCTGTTCACGGGCTGGCCGCATCTGCGGGGGATGACGCCGGTTCGATATCGAAAGATCCGGGACAGCGCCCCCGTGGGTGCCCTCGTCGCCGCGCGGGAGATCGACCGACTGCCCTACCAGGATCAGCGCTGGAGCACGGCCGGCGCAGGCTCGGCGGTGGAGCGGTGGCCTTGCGCGCCCGACCTCCCGTTCGGCGGCCCCGAGGTCTGGTATCGCCTGCGCCTCGACGCCCCCGCCCGCGTGTCCCTCCGGTTGAGCCATGACGCGGGGATCCGTCGGGATCGCCCGGGTCGCTTGCACCTCTTCCTCAGCCAGCGCCCCGCCGCGGAGGGCTGTATCGACCACGACGCCACGGACCTCTCGGCGGCGCTCGAGCCCGGCCTCTGGTGGCTGGCCGTCGACAGCAGCGACCAGCAAGACGGCTCGCTCGCCGCCCCGTACATCCTCTCCGCCTCGGCGGCGCCGGTCGAGCGGCTGCCCCCGGAGGCTCCACCCCGCCTCGCCGTCGTGTCGGCGGTTGGGTTCAGTGAGGGCTCAGGGGAGGCCGATGGCCGCTGGCGTGCCTTGTTCGCCCGGCTGCTCGGCGGTGGTGCCCTCACGGCGGGCCTCGTGGCCTTACGCCGGTCCCTCCCTCGGTGACGCTGGCGCTCCCCCTGCTCCCGTCATACCGGCGGGGCCCGGGGCCGAAATTCGCGCTCCGCTCCCGGTCGAGACCCCCGATCGAGAACCCTGTCGAGAAGGTGCCGCCGTGTCCAGCTCTGAATTTCCAATCCTCAGCTTCATCCTGAGCGACTACAAGAACTTCAACGCCCGGGCCACCCGGGACGCGCTGCTCGCCTATTGGCGCCACATCGACGGCGGCGGCCGGATGTTCTGGGCCGTGGCGGGGGCGATGTCCTCGGCCCAGCTCGGCATCACGCTGGCCCCCGCGATCCGCGCGGGGCTCATCCACGGCCTGTCCGTCACTGGCGCCAACCTCGAGGAGTCGCTGTTTCGCCTCGTGGCCCACCACGGCTACAAGGACTTTCCCGACTACCGCTACTTCACCAAGCAGGATGACACCCGCATCCTAGAAGACCGGATGCGCCGGGTGACCGACACGAGCATCCCCGAGGACGAAGCCTTCCGCGCCGTCGAGAAGATCATCGTCCCGATGTGGACCGCCGCCACCGAGAACCAGACCCGGCGGTTCTGGCACGAGTACTTCTACGATCTGATCCAGCAGGTCGATCCGGCGACCTACGAGGGCAAGGCCGACGAGTGCTGGCTGCTCGCCGCCGCTCGCGCGGGGCTGCCGATCGTGGTGCCCGGGCACGAAGACTCCACCTTCGGCAACATCTTCGCCAGCCACGTCTACCACGGCGAGTGCAGCGCCTTGATCGTCAAGTCCGGCATCGAGTACATGGCCGCCTGGTACGACCAGTACGAGGCCCTCGCGGAGGGCGCGGGCGTGGGCTTCTTCCAGATCGGCGGGGGCATCGCTGGAGACTTCCCGATCTGCGTGGTGCCCTCCATCAAGTATGACGTGGGCCGCCCGGTGAAGCCCTGGGCCTACTTCTGCCAGATCTCCGACTCGACGACCTCCTACGGCTCGTACTCGGGGGCCACGCCCAACGAGAAGATCACCTGGGACAAGCTGACCGAAGACACCCCGATGTTCGTGATCGAGTCCGACGCCACCATCGTGGCGCCGCTCATCCTCCGGGCCCTGCTCGAGTGTAAGGCCAACCCGGAGGGCGCGCGGGCCCTCATCGCCTCGCTCGGCTTCTGAGGCGCCGGTGGCCCCGGCCCCGGCCCCGTCTCCGGCGGGCCCGGGGCCTCAGGCGGGCCGGGACATCAAACGAGAGAGCAGGCCCTCCCGCGGCGACTCGGGGGCGGCGGCGAAGGGGTCACCGTAGGTGAGGAAGTGCTGGCCCCACTCGGTGTCCCGCAGCCATTGATCCACGATCTTCTTCCCTTCGGTCGGGTACCAGATGTAGTCGTGGTAGATGAAGCTGCCCATGATGAAGGCGTTGACCAGCGGGGTCTGAAACATCAGCCGGGAGATGGGCTTCATCGGGCCGAACCAGAAGAGGTCTCCCACCTTGCTGGCGGCGTTGTCGCCGACCACGAACTCCCAGCTGGTGCGCTTGACCTCGGCGGTGTCCATATCGCCCACGATCTCGATGTCATCGAGGTGGCCGTTGCCGAGGCCCGCCTCGGTGGCGAGGCGGATGCACTTGATGCTCATGGGGTCGAAGCCGATCAGCTTGGCGGCGACGGCGTCGACCGCCACCTGATCGGCGCCGGCGATGAGCAGGTTCTTCACCTGGGGGATCATCGTGCGCGGGCCGGGCCCGCTGCCTGCGGTCGTGGCGTCGGCCACGGCGAAGGTGCTGGCCTGAATCTCCTGCTGGATGCGCAGGAGGTCAACGAGGGTCTCGTGGATGACGGGGTGTGTATAATGCCGCGTTACATCGAGCAGACCGCCGAACGCGTTCTTGAGGGCGCACGTGTAGTCGGTGTAGATGTGGGTCTTCACCGTCGGCAGGTGCACCACGTTCTTGCCGAAGAAGTAGTCCGGGATGCGGATGCCCTTTGGGTAGACCTTGTCGAGCACCAGCATCGGGCCCTTGGGCTCGTAGGTCACCCAGCGCATGTCGGCCGGGTTGAAGTTGTACTTCACCGGCAGGTTGTAGCGCTCGTGGACCGGGGTGAAGTTGTTGAGCTTCTCACCCTTCTTCGCCTGGGTGACCACCGTGCGGTTCTCGACCACGACGAGGTCTTTGTACCCGTCCTTTCGGAGCTTTCGCACCACGCCCTCGATCTGCCAGGGGGTGGAGTTGGCGCTCGGGTAGAGCAGGTGCCAGGAGATGTTGTTCTTGAGGATGGTGGTGGCGTTCGGGTCGAGCACACCCTGATAGGCCGAGAGGTCCAGGAGGCGGGCGTAGTCGTCGAGCACGGTCTTGGGCGTCGTGCGGACGATGGCGATTCGGGACTTGCCGGATCGGGGCGCGGCGCCAGCGGCGGCGGGAGGCGAGGTCGGCGAGGTCGGCGAGGTCGGCGAGGGCATGGTGGGCTCCTGGACCCCGAAGCTATTCCCCCGCGGACTCTCCTCCAAGGGTGAAGGCCACCCATTCTACCGCCTCCAGGCTGGCCACCCACTGGCCCGTCTCGTCGGCGGTCTCGTCCCCGTCTCCCTCGCTGAAGTGAAAGAGGGCGAGGGTGTGGGCGTCCACCTCGAAGGGCCCGGAAGGCGGGGCGAAGTCTTCGGTATAACGCGCGTTATCAGATATTCTGACCTCGTCGATCAGGCCCTCGTGGTAGACGTCCTCCCGGGGCTGGCAGCCGACGTAGAGGACCTCGGAGGAGGCCCCGAAGTAGGTCACGGTGGAGTTGAAGGCGAGCTGGGCGCCGTCGATCCAGAGCGTCGACGTGGAGCCGTCCCACGTTCCGGCGACGTGGTGCAGCTCACCGTCCAGCCAGTCGAAGGGCGAGGAGGCGCCGGCCCGGGTGGCCGTGCCATCGGTGAGCTGGGCGAGGCCATCGGGATCGAGGGTGAGCGCGAAGGCCCCGGGGAGCTCGATCAGGGGGTGGTCCTCGTAGGAGAGGTCCGCCTGGCCGCGCACCCAGGCCTCCGCGGTGAAGGCGGCGGGGGCGACGTCGAAGCCCGCAACCTGGGCGCAGGAGGGAGACCCGTCGTAGGAGAGGGCGTGGGCGCCCGTCTCGTCGGACTTGAAATTCACGCAGCCTTGGAGCCCGGTGAAGGTGAGGGCAGCGATGGAGGGAGATAGGCGCATGGTCGGCCTCGGGGATGGGCCCTGATTGTACAGCTGGCGCTGTCTGCTGGGGCGCGCTCCGGCTGTCTGCCCTCCGCGACTCCTGGTCACCCGCCCTCTCTTCCCCTCCGCTCCTGAGGCACCATGCGCGCCGGTCTGGACGTCCTGCTGGACAATGTGGCCCCCCTGCTCGGACAGCGGGTCGGCCTCTGCTGCAACCACACCGCCATCACGGCGGAGCTCGATCACGCGCTCCCGCGCCTCCAGGCCGCCGGGGTGGGGGTCACGCGGCTGTTCGGGCCGGAGCACGGCCTCGACGCCACGGCGCAGGACATGATCCCGGTCGAAGGGGAGGACCGGGCCGCCGCGGTGGTCTCCCTCTATGGGGACAGCGCCGCCACGCTGCGGCCGAGGCCGGAGCTCCTGGCCGACCTCGACGTGCTGCTCTTCGACATTCAGGACATCGGGAGCCGGTATTACACGTACCAGGCCACGCTCGGCTACATCATGGAGGTGGCCCGTGAGACGGGGACGCGCGTGGTCGTGCTCGACCGCCCGAACCCCATCGACGGCGTGTCCCTCGAAGGGAACGTCGTCCGCCCGGGCTACGAGAGCTTTGTCTCCGCCTACCCCCTCGCGGTGCGGCACGGCATGACGATGGGCGAGCTCGGCACCTACTTCAAGGACGTGCTGGGCGTGGACTGCGCCTACGAGGTCATCCGCTGTGAGGGCTGGCACCGCGACCAGTGGGCCGACCAGACGGGGCTCCCCTGGGTCTACCCCTCGCCCAACATGCCGATGTTGGAGACCGCGGCGATCTACCCCGGGATGTGCCTGATCGAAGGGACGAACCTCTCCGAGGGGCGCGGCACCACCCGCCCCTTCCACCTCGTCGGCGCCCCCTGGCTCGATCGAGAGCGTTTCACTCGCTACTGCCGTCAGGGTGCGGTCGACGCGCACCTGCACGGGGTTGGCTTCCGCGCCGCCACCTTTGAGCCGCGCTTCCAGAAGTTCGCCGGTCAGGCCTGCCACGGCGTCGAGCTCTTCGTCACCGATCGGGACCGCATGGAGCCCTTCTTGCTCGGGCTCGTGGTGCTGGAGGCCGCCCTCCGCGCCGCCCCCGACTCCTTCCGTTGGCGCACCGAGACCTACGAGTTCGTCGACAGCCCGATCGCGATCGACCTCCTCTGCGGCTCGCATGAGGCCCGCGTGGGGCTCGAGAGCCGGGTTCGCCCGCGAGAGCTGATGGAGGGCTGGAAGCCCGAGCTCGACCTCTTCATCGAGCAGCGGGAGCCCTGCCTGCTGTACCCTTGACGGCCCCGGTGGGGGGGGCGAGCTCCGGGTGGGGCTCCCGCTCACGAAGCGGGGGGAGCCCCGCAGAGCTCCCGCCGTCGTTGGCGGCCGGGCCGCCCGGATCTACCCAGCTTTAGGCGAAGAGGTCGGCGTCGAGGCTGCTCTCGTCACCCGAGCGGATCGAGCGGCCGAGGGCGGTGGCCCCGGGCAGGACCTGGTTCACATAGAACTTCAGGTTGGAGATCTTGCCCTTGTAGAAGCGCGCGTCCGCCCCGGTGGCGCCCGCGTCGAGCGCCGCCTTCGCGATGCGGGCCTGCGAGAGGGCGTGGAGCCCGAGGGTCACGCAGCCGAACTGGTTGAGGAAGTTCATCGAGTTGAGCATCGCGCCGCGGAGGTTGCCGGCCATGCCGAGGCCGCCGAGGTGCATCGCGCTGGCGCCGAGGCCATCACGGGCCTTCTCGAGGGCGTCCACGTCGGCCGCGAAGTCGCTGATCGCCTTGGCCTTCTCGATCTCTTCATTGGCCTCGTTGAGCCAGTTCATGAAGAGCATGCCGCCGCCCTTGCGCATCTTGCGGCCGAGGAGGTCCATCGCCTGGATCCCGTTCGTGCCCTCGTAGATGCTGGAGATCTTGGCGTCGCGGACGGTCTGCTCGACGGGGTACTCGCCGATGTAGCCGTAGCCACCGTAGGTCTGCAGGGCCATCACCGTGACCTCGAAGCCCTTGTCGGTGCAGTAGGACTTGATGATCGGCGTCGCCAGCTCGACCAGGCCCATGAGGTACTCGCGCTCCTCGGCGTCGGTCGAGTTCATGGCGCGATCGAGCCGGTTGGCGCAGGTGTAGACGAAGGAGCGCATGGTCTCGACGTGCACCTTCTGCCACAGCAGCATGCGGCGGACGTCGGGGTGCTCGATGATGGTGATCGCCGGGGCGGAGTTGTCGCCGAAGCGCTCAACGGCCTGGCCCTGGACGCGATCCTTGGCGTAGGCGAGGGCGTTCAAGTAGGCGCTGGAGGCGGCGGCGAGGCCCTGCACGCCGACCGCGATGCGGGCCTCGTTCATCATGTGGAACATGATCTTCATGCCCTCGTTCTCGCGACCGAGGAGCCAGCCCACACACTTGCTGCGCGCGCCGAGGGAGAGCACGGTGGTGGCGCTCCCGTGGATGCCCATCTTCTCTTCGATCTTCTCGACGAAGGCGCCGTTCCGCTCCCCGAGGTTGCCCTCGGCGTCGTACATGAACTTGGGGACGAGGAAGATCGACAGGCCCTTGGTGCCGGCCGGGGCGCCCGGAGTGCGGGCGAGCACGAGGTGGATGATGTTGCTCGTGAGGTCCTGGTCACCGGCGGTGATGAACATCTTCTCGCCGGTGATCTCGTAGAGATCGCCCTCGCCGAGGGGGACGGCCTTGGCGCGGTTGTCGCCCACAGAGCTGCCGGCGCCGGCCTCGGTCAAGCACATCGTGCCGCACCACTCGCCGCTGAAGAGCTTGGTGCAGCAGAGGGTGCGGTGGGGCTCGGGGGCATACTCGGCGAGGAGGTTGGCCGCCGCGCGGCCGAGGCCCGGGTAGGTGGCAAAGGCGGTGTTGGCGCCGGTCAGGATCTCGCCCACCGCCGCGCCGAGGGACTGGGGCATGCCCATGCCGCCGTACTGCTCGTCGGCGCAGAGCGCGTTCCAGCCGCCGTCGGTGGTGGCCTTCCAGGCCTCCTTGAAGCCCGGGGGGGTGGTGACGTTGCCGTCTGCGTCGAGCTTACAGCCGATGCGGTCCCCGTCGCGGTTGGAGCGGGCGAGGACTTCGAGGGCCACGCGGCCACACTCGTCGAGGAAGGAGTCGAGGGTGTCGCGGTCGAGCTCAGCGTAGCGAGGGATGCTCTTCAGGCTCTCCGAGATCCGCATCTGCTCGTGGAGGACGAAGCGGATGTCGCGGAGGTCGATCTCGTACTCGGTGGCGCTCATGGGGCTCCCTCGGAGGCTGGTCGCCCGGCCTCGCCCCCCGATGGGATGATCGGGCGGGGTCGCGCGGGCTGCGTACCAGCGGTCAGTGAATGGTGATTCAGTTCCTAATGCCCCCCCCCAGGGGTCGGCAACGGGCCCGCGCGCATTCCGCTGCGCCGCCGCAGGCGCGGTCGTGCTCCCTCGTGGAACACGTCGCGCCGCGCTTGGGTTGACTCGGTGGGCCTTCATCCGGATACAGGGAGGGTGACATGCGGTGGAACCGGCCCCTCCCCGACGAGAAGACCCGCGGGACGCTCCAGCTTGGTTGGCTCGTCGGCTTGCTCGTCGCGTACAGCCTCGGCTCCCAGCTCGGGACGACCGAGGGGATCCTGGGCGGTCGATCACCCTCGCCGCCGACATCGCTCGTCTCGCTCGCCGGAGAGGTTCGCCGCAGCGTAATCATCGAGATGTCCTCCGACGTCGATGAGCTTCGTGTTGGCCCCGAGCGGACAGAGGCCACGGCCAAGGTCCTGCTCGGGCGCGCCCCGCCGCGCTCGGCGATCTCTCCGGACCACTGTGGGCCGATCGAGCCGGGCCCCGCCGGAACGCGGCCGGTAGAGGCCTTCGCGCTCCAGGTCAGCGATGAGCTGCCGCTGCCCTGGAACCCGGAGCGGGGCCGCTACGAGGGAGTGCGGCGCGCGGAGCTCGACCTTGGCTGGCAACCGGTGACGGCGCGGAGCGTCGGCGGGGAGGGCTGGTCGCTCTCGCTGCCCGGGGCGCTCCAGTTCGGGGATCGGCTGGTCGTGCAGTCGGTCCGCCTGCTCTCCGACGGTGGTTGGCGGGTGGAGTGGCGCGGCCCCTATGCGCCGGCGGACGTGGAGCTCCAGGTCGAGGTCGGAGATCAGCGGTGGCGCTGTGGGGTCGGCGGTCCCACCGTCGAGCTCCCGTGGTGGCTCGCGGAGCGGCCCTCGGCGCGCGTCTTCCTCGCGGCGACCCGCACCAAGACCCAGCTCCTGCCCGATCACACCGCTGTCTTTGGCAGGGCCACCCTTCGTTTCCCGGTGGAGGTGGGCGAGGTGAGGGCCGATCAGCTCGATCTGCCCCTCCCCCGGATCCGAGACGCCACCCGAGACCGCCAGGGGCTGCCCCGCTCCTGGTGGTACCACAGCGGCAAGCGCTGGCGGGATCGTGTCCCCGCGTGAAGCGTTCGTGGCCCGCACCGCTGCCTCCGCTCGTCGCCGCTACGCTGGCGGCGGCGGGCTTCATCGGCGTGGAGGCTGCGGTGGCGGCGCTCGCCCCCTGCCCGCTCGATCCGCCGCTGGGCCTGTCGGAGCTCGGCCTCGGGCTCCTCGGCCTCGGGCTCCTCTACGGGATCCCCAGCCTCGCTCGGCCCCCGCGCGCGGTGCTGGTGGGGGTCCTCGCCTGGGCCGCGGTCTGGGGGCCCGAGGCGGCGCGCGGCGGTGGGCTGTCCCCGTCCTGGGGCTGGGCCGCCGTGCTGCTCCTTGGTCTGGTCGGCCTCCCACGGCCCCGCCTCGCCCTCGGACTGAGCGTGCTCGGCGCCCTGGCGACGCCCGCCTTGCGGGCTGCCCGACCCGACTCGCTCCCCGTGGGAGCAAGTGAAGGGCTGTATCGTAATGTAACAACCGTTATACCTGAATATATCGTGAATCTGCCGGACATCCTGCTCATCACGGTGGACACCGTGCGCGCCGACGGAGGCCTCCGCCCAGGCTGCTCGGAGGGGGCTACCCAGGGCCAGGGCGGGGCCATCGAGGGCTGGACGCACTACTCGAGCGCGGTGGCCGCCGCGCCCTGGACGCTCCCCTCCTTCCACTCCCTCTTCACGGGAGAGCCGGTGGTCGAGCACGGCGGCGGGCTGCCGACTGCGGCGGGCTTCACCACGCGGGCACCCGGGCACCCGAGCTTCGTCTCGGCCCTCGCGGCGGCGGGCTACCGCACGGAGGCCTGGGTCTCGAACCCGCACCTTCGGGTGGAGAACGGCTTCGCCGAGGGCTTCGCCCGTTGGAACCACAGCGACCGGGCTCGGGATCCCGTCACCTTCACCCACGCCGCCTTCGGCCTCTGGAGCCGCCTCTCGGGGCGGGTCCACGACCGGGTCCGGCTGGAGCGGGATGAGCGCCTCGTGGAGGGGGCCCTGGCCTCGCTGCGCGGTCCGGGCGACGCCCCCCGCTTCACCTGGGTCCACCTCCTCGGACCCCACGAGTACCGTCGGATGCCGCTCGGCCGGGACGCCGGCGAAGATCCCGCAGGCTGGCGGGCGGCGTGGCAGGACAACGTCCAGGCCACCTGCCGGCTGACGGATCACCTGATCGCCGCGGCGCCGCCGGGGGTCGTGATCGCGCTGACCTCCGATCACGGAGAGGCCTTCGGGGAGGGGGGGCACTTCGGGCACGGCAGCGCCCTCGACGATGCCCAGCTCCTGGTCGAGCTCTCCCTCCGCCCGGGGACGGCCCCGGGGCGCCGCATCGAGGCACCCGTGCCGCTCACCGCCCTCGCCGACAGCCTCCTCTCCGCCGCAGGGCTGTCCGCGGGGGAGGAGCTCGCCGACGCGCCGGCGTTGATCGCGATCCCGGTGGGCGGCCTCCGGGCCGGCCGGGCCTTCGCGCTCCGACAGGCAGACGGGCGCTACGTCCTCGATGTCCGGTCGCCGCCGCAGAGCGACCCCGAGGCGGTGGACGGGGACACCGTCGACGCCTTGCGGGCCCTCGGGTACCTGGAGCGTTGATGCCGCAGAGCCGCGGAAGGTGAGCCGATGCGCCTGAGCCGTTGGGGACGAAGCGAGTACGAGACAGACGCACACCTGGCGGCCGAGCGGGCCGCGCTGGCCGCGCATGTCACCGTGCTCGAGCCTGGGGCCGACGCGGAGATCGTCGTCGTCACGAGCAAGGAGCGGGTGGGTGCGGAGCTTCGGCAGCGGGCGCCGAGCGCGCGGCTGCTGCTCACCACCACGAGCGGCGCCGATCACCTCGATCTGCCAGCGCTCGCCGCGCTCGGCGTGTTGGCGGGGCGGACCCCGGAGGCCCGGCGGGACGCGGTCGCGGAGACCACGCTCGGCCTCTTGCTCGACGGGCTGCGGGCGCATGGGTCATTGCGGGCGGCGGCGCTCGCCGGGCGCTGGGCGCGAAGAGAGCTGCCGAGCCTTGGGATGCGGCTGCTCCGAGATCAGCCGGTGGGCGTGGTCGGCCTGGGCGTGATCGGGCGACGTGTGGCGAGCCTCCTCCAGGCCTTTGGGGCGCAGGTCCTCGGGGACGACCCAGCCGGCCTCCCGGCGGGTGTCGAGCCGTGCTCGGTCGAGGAGATGCTGCAGCGCTGCTCGGCCATCACCTTGCACTGTGACCTCAATGACCGCAGTCGGGGCCTGATCTCCCGCGCGGCCCTCGAGGTAGTGCGCCCCGGCCTCGTGCTGGTCAACACGGCGCGGGGCGAGAGCGTGGACGTCCCCGCGGCGATTGAGGCGCTCGAGGCGGGCCACCTCGCGTACCTGGGCCTCGACGTCTTCGCGACCGAGCCATGGCCCGGGATGGCGCGCTCGGCCGACCTCCCCGGCCTCGTGCTGCTGCCCCACGCCGCGGGCTACCACGAGGGGCTGGCGGCGGCGGTATCGGCCGGGCTCGTGGCCAGCGTCTCCGCCTTCGTCGCCGGGCGACCGCTACCCTACCCGCTCGGCGGAGGACGCTGGACGGAGGGCAGACACGATGAGGGCTCCCCGGGTGACGGCGGCGGGGGCCGGCTGGGTTAGGGGAGGGGTGAGAACGGCAAATTCTGACCGGGAGTCCGTCATGCTGAGCGCGCTCCGCGGGGCCAGCAGGAGGCGAGGTCGCCTCGGCTCAGAGACCACGGAATTCAGTATGTTACTCCCTGTCTTCGTCGGGATGTTGGCGGCGATCTTCGACTTCGGCTGGATGGCCTACCAGCGTTCGGCCCTGGACGCCGCCGTGACCGCGGCCTGCCGGGTCGGCGCGCTGCGAGACCCGGGGAAGGACGACATCGACCTCCTGGCCCTGCAGACCGCGACCGCCGACGCGCTCCGCGCCTCCTTGGCGGGCGGCGGGCTCGCCTGTGACCCGGCGGACTGCCTGATCACCATCGAGCCCTTCGGCGTCCGACCGACGCGCAACCTGCGGTGCACCGTGACCCACGCGGTCGATCCCCTCGTGGGCCTCGCCTTGCGCAGCGCGAACATGTCGGCGACGATGGCCGCTCGGATGGAGTGGCAGCGATGACGTCGCCTCGGTCCGGTAAGGCGCCCCGTCAACGGCGCGCGCGGGCGGGCGGAGACGCGGTGGAGTTCGCGTTGTGCTTGCCGATCCTGCTCATCCTCGTGGGCGCGGTCATCGATCTCGCCGTGTTCGTCCGCAACATCGCCTTCGTCTCCCGCGCCGCGCGGGAGGGGGCCCGGGTGGGCTCCTCCGTGATGGAGGGCCCCGCGCCCACCGGCGCCCTGATTGAGCAGGCCGCCGAAGATCAGGCCGTCTTGTTGCTCGACGAGCTCGGTCACACCTGTGGGCTTGCCTGCAATGTGACGGCGAGCTGGTTCCTGGTGGAGACCACCTGGTTCGTCAAGGTGGAGGTGTCGATCCCCTTCTCACCGGCGGTCGGGCTGGTCCGCTTCTTGCCCGACGTCGCCACGGCCCGCTTCACCATGATGACCCAGCAACAGTAGGCATCTCACCCGGCTGGAAGGTAAAAGTGGACGTATCCAGGCTGTTTCACCGTGGACGCCGGCGTGTGAGCGCCCGGCTCGGTGTCCTGGCCGCGCGCGGAGAGCGGGGCGCTTACGCGATCTTGTTCGCTTTTGCCATCGTCGTCCTCCTTGGCTTCGGCGCGCTCGCGATCGACATGACCATCATCCGTCTCGCGGAGCTGGAGGCCCAAGACATCGCCGACGCCGCCGCCCAAGCCGCGGTGTACCGACTCCGTCGCACCGGCGACGTCGCCAACGCGCGCGCCGCGGCCGAGCTCCTGGTGGCGCAGAACGAGGTCATCGGCGAGGTGCCCACCCTCGATGGGGTGACCTTCGGACAGTGGGACTACCGGAGCGTCCCGCCGGCCTTCACGGCGACCGAGACCAGCCCGAACGCCGTGCGGGTGACGGTCTCCCGCGCGGGCGAGCACGCCATTCAGCTGTTTCTCGCTGGGATCTTCGGCCTGACAGAGGCCGACGTCCGGCGGAGCGCGACGGCGGCCACTCAGGCGCTTCACATCGTGCTCGTCATGGACATCACCGGATCCTGGAACCAGACCAACTTCCGGAACGCGCGAGACGCGTCGATCGCGTTCTTGGACGTCTTCGAGAACGCGTATGGACAGCATGACATGTTTGGGATGTCGATCTTCACCGGTCGGTACGCACTCGAGTACACACCGATGAGCTACATTCGCGACGAGGTGACCAGCCACACCGCACGTTCGAATTGGCTCCTGTTGAACGTCGCGAGCAAGGGTGGCACCGGCCGAGTGTTCCCACAGGAGTGCTCCCTCAAGTCGGACACCAGCCCGACGACGAAGAACGCGGCTCGTAACGTGTTCACCAGCCCGACGGGGGGTTGCTATCCGGCGATGCCGCGTGAGTACACCGATGAGCCCGGCACCGATCACACCGTGGGGATCACGCTGGCCCGTACGATGTTCCTCGAACAGAGCGACCCCACCGCCTTCCGAGCGATGGTGGTGCTCACCGATGGCATACCGAACGGACTGTCAGCGACCAATGGAGTGTTTCGAACTCAGCTCGGTTACAATGAGGTGCGTTGGCGAGAGCTGATCGGCGCCGTGCCGCACACGACCACCCAGATCAAGACGGAGTCAAACACCTTGACCACCAACATGTATGACGCAGATGGCGTAAACACATGGGTCATCTCATTTGTTCAAACAGGTCCGTTCATGCAGACGATGCCGAAGGGGGTGGGCTACTACACCAATACGGCGAGCTCAGCGGCGCTCATCCCCATCTTCGAGGACATCGCCAATTCGCTGCCGGTCGCGCTCGTCGAGTGAGCGCCCTGCAGAGGAGCGGCCCTCCATGACAAGGGTGGGGCGGGGCGATACGAGCTAACACTCACATGCCTGGGGCTCGCCTCAGCTCCAGGTCTTGACCGCAGGCCCTCGTCCCAGGTCGCACCCTCCCGCGGCGGGGCCCGCGTCGCCGGAGGCGAGTTGACTGAACCTGTCGCACCGAAAGGCGCCGATCGCTCCTTGCTCTTCCTCGGCCTGGCCGTGGCGGTCGCGGGCCTGACCGCCTTCGGGGCCTGGTGGGTGGTCAGCTCCTTCCAAGAAGAGCTCGTGGACGCTCGCCAATCGCAGGCCACCACCGAGGCCTTGGTGGCCACGCGCGACCTCGGCGCCGGGTCGGTGTTGACCGCGACCGACATGGTGCTCGGGCCGGTGCCGGCCTCGCTGCCGATGGAGAGCCGCTTCACGAACAAGGAGGACCTCCTCGGGGAGATGGTGATCGAGCGGATCATCGCAGGAGAGCCCCTGCGCACCGAGCGCCTGACCACCGGCAATTCGATGACCCTCGCCGAGACCTTGCTCAAGCCCGGCACCCGCGCGGTGACCGTGAAGCTCGACGCCGCCTCTGGGGTGGGGGGGATGCTCAGCCCCGGGGCTTTTGTCGACGTGGTCGTCACCATCCGGCCGGACGTCACCGCGGGCGGCGCAAGCACGGGCTACGTCACCGAGACCATCCTCCAGGCCATCCGCGTGCTCGCGGTGGGGGACGAGGTGCTCGGCGTTGCCGATGCACCGGCCCGCCCCAGCGGCAAGGCCGGCAAGGAGCGGAAGGCCGCGACGGTCCCCCGTGACATCTTCGCCACCCTTGAGGTCGTGCCGGACGAGGTGGAGAAGCTGGCCATGGCCACCGCGCGCGGTGAGCTCTACCTCTCGCTGCGGGCCCGAGACGACCTCGAGCTCATCACCCAGGGCAACCCCTTGGGGACCGCAGGCATGCTCGACATCAACCCAGACCCGAGCGCGGCGCGGGAGCAGCTGGTGCAGTCGGTCAAGGAGGCGCGCGCCCCGAGCCGCACCGCGACCCGCGCGGCGGCGCCTGGCGGCTCGGGCAGCGCGACCGTCATCCAGGGCGGCCGAGAGGAGACGGTCCAGTTTGAAGGCGGAGAGAAGGTGGGCACTACGGGACAGAAGGGTGGCCGACCGAAGACGGGCGGCGCGTCGAACAATCGAGGGAAGTGAGCCATGGAGGAGCCGAGGGTGGTCGCGGTGGTCGGCGCGCGCGGGGGCTGCGGGACCACGACCCTGACCGCGAACCTCGCGGCCGAGCTGGCGTCCAGTCGAACGGTGTGCGCCTTGGACCTCGACTTCGGGCGGGGCGACCTCGCCGGTCTCCTCAACCTGTCCCCTGCGGTCTCGATCCCGAAGCTGTTGACCGACTCCCTCGATCCGGCCAAGCTCCGGGGCAGCGCGCTCTCCGCGGGCCCTCGGTGCTCGATCCTGGCGCAGCCCACCGAGCTCAGCCAGCTCGTCCGGCCCACGCGAGAGGAGGTGACTCACCTCCTCGATGTGGCCCGGCAGACTTGGGACCTCGTCCTTGTAGACTGTGGCGACAGCGTCAGCGAGGCGATGCTGGCCGCCGTTCACGTGGCGGACCGCGTGATGATCGTCGCGACGGCGGACGTGCTGGCGATCCAGAACGTGGTCCGCCTCTTGGCCCTCCTCCGAGAGGTGGGCGTCTCAGATGATCGCCGTTGGCTAGTGCTCAGCCAGCTGTTTCGTTATCCGGATCTCTCGGAGGCAGACATCGAGGCCCTCCTCAAGGTGAAGATCCATGCCACGTTTCGGCGGGACCATCCGGCCTGCGCGGATGCAGCCCGAAATGGAAAGATCGTGAAAGAGCTCCATGGCTCCTCAGACTTTGTCCGGGACATCGCCGCCGCGTGGGACAAGCTGACCGAGAAGCCCGCCCCCGCACACACCTGGAAGTTCTGGCCTGGGAGCCTGAGATGACCTTCAGCCTCGTCAATGCGCCCGCGGCGGGGTCTCCGACTCGAGACGCGGTCTACCAGAAGATCATGCAGCAGCTCCATGGCGAGCTGGTGGAGTCCTTGGATCCCCTCTCGATCAAGAACATCCCTCGGCCGGAGCTGGAGCAGCAGCTGCGGCGACGCCTGGGCGAGACGGTGCGGTCACGCAACCTGCCGCTCACGCAGGCCCAGCAGGACGACCTCTCCGACGACATCCTCGATGAGATCCTCGGCCACGGCCCGCTCGAGCGCCTCCTCCGCATGCCGGATGTCACCGACATCCTGGTCAACGGCCCGGACAGCATCTTCGTCGAGCGCGGCGGGCGCCTGGAGCTCTCCGACGTCCGGTTCCGAGATGAGCGCCACTTGCTCCACGTCATCGATCGAATCGTGTCGCGGGTGGGTCGCCGGATTGATGAGTCCGTCCCGATGGTGGACGCCCGCCTCTCGGACGGTAGCCGGTTCAACGCCATCATCGCGCCCCTCGCGCTGAAGGGCCCGGTGGTGTCGATCCGTCGTTTCGGCGTCAAGCCCATCCACGGCTCGGACCTCGTGCGCTTTGGAGCCATGCCGCAGGTCATCCTCGATATGCTGGAGGGCTGCGTCAAGGCCAAGCTCAACATCCTCATCGCCGGGGGGACGGGCTCGGGCAAGACGACGATGCTCAACGTGCTCTCCTCCTTCATCCCAGAGCACGAGCGCATCGTCACGATCGAGGACGCGGCCGAGCTGCAGCTGCAGCAGATCCACGTCGTGCCGCTCGAGACCCGCCCGCCCAACCTCGAGGGGATGGGCGAGGTGTCGATCCGCGACCTCGTCCGCAACTCGCTGCGAATGCGCCCGGATCGGATCATCGTCGGAGAGATTCGAGGCGCCGAGGCGATCGACATGCTCCAGGCCATGAACACCGGCCATGAGGGCAGCCTGTCGACCATCCACGCCAACAACCCACGCCACGCGCTCGCCCGCCTGGAGATGATGGTGGGCATGGCGATGGGCAACCTCCCGGGGCCGGCCATCCGGGAGATCATCGTCCAGGCCATCCACCTCGTCATCCAGGCGAACCGGCTCTCCGACGGGAAGCGGCGCATCACCTCGATCACCGAGATCACGGGGATGGAGAGCGGCATCATCTCCACCCAGGAGGTCTACCGCTTTCGCCAGCGCACGGTCGACGCGGAGGGCAAGGTGAGGGGAGTGATGGAGGCCACTGGTCTGCGGCCCAATTTTGCGTCCCGGCTCGCCTCGATCGGCATCGAGATCCCTGCCGAGACGCTCAATTGCCACATCGAGGTCTGAAGTGGCCCAAGGGGTCGTCCTCTTCGTCTCCCTGGTCACCTTCGTGGCGACGCTGCTGATCGGCACGCTCGTCTGGTGGGCCTGGGTGGAGAAGCGGGCGTCCGCGCGCTCGGCGCTCGCTCAGCGGATCGGGGTCCAGGCCCCGGCTGCGGCCGAGCTCTTGTTGCTGCGCGGCACGCAGGAGTCCCCCCTTCGTTGGCTGCGCACGCAGCTCGATCGGGCCGGAGACACACGAGGAGAGCGGGATTTCCTGATCCAGAGCGCCGTCTTCGGCCTCGTGGGCCTCGCAGGTGGCGTCGTCGGCGGGATCGCGGCGGGGCACGGGATGCTCGGCGGCCTGGGCCTGCTGGCCGGGGCGATCCCCCTCTTGCTGTTGCGGAGGCGCGGCGACCAGCGCTCCCTCTCCCTCACCCTCCTCCTCCCGGACGCCCTCGACTGCATCGCGCGTACGCTGCGCTCCGGGCACGCCTTCTCCGAGGCCTTGAAGGTGGCGGGCGGCGAGCAGCCCCCTCCGATCGGCGAGGAGCTGCTGCGGGTCTCGGAGAAGCACCGCCTCGGCATCAGCATGGAGGACTGCCTCGAGAGCCTCGTGGTTCGAAACTCCGGCAACTTCGACATCAGTCTGTTCGTGGGCGCGGTGCTGCTGCACCGGGAGACCGGCGGGAACATGGTCGAGATGCTCGACCACATGGCGGAGATGATGCGCGAGCAGCAGACCTTCAAGCAGAAGGTCAAGGCGTTGACCGCGGAGGTGAGGATGTCGGCGGTGATCCTTGGCGTGCTGCCCTTCCTCGTCACGGGCGCCCTCGCCGTGATGCAGCCCAACTACCTGCTGCCGCTCATCCAGACCTCGCTCGGGAACAAGCTGCTCGGCTTCGCGGTGGCCTCCCTTGTGCTGGCGGGGGTCGTGATGCGGCGCCTGGCTCGCGTGGAGGTCTGAGGTGTCCCCCTTGGTGCTCGTCGCCATCGTGTTCGGTGGCACCCTCGCCACGGCGGGGCTGGGAATTGTCGCCCTGCGGTCCCGCCGCGCTGCCGGCCGGGTCGGCGCGGTGAGCGACGCGGGCGCCTCCGCCTTCGCGCCGGTCGCGCCACCCTCTCCCTTCACGGAGACGTTGGGGCGGCTCGCGCGCCCGACTGACCCGGTTGAGGTCTCGCTCCAACGGAACGAGCTCGTACAGGCGGGCTTCCGTGGACCGCGAAACCTGGAGGTCTACCTCGCCGTGCGCGGGCTGCTCGCCGTTCTCCTCCCGCTGGTGGTGCTGATCTTCGTGCCGGAGCTGCGCCTGCTCTTCGAGGTCCTGGTGGGCCTCATCGTGGCGACGATCGGCTACTACGCGCCCTGGTTCGCGGTGCGCACCCTTCGGGTGGGGCGCCAGCGGGAGGCCCGCGACGTGCTGCCGAACGCGCTCGACATGCTCGTGAGCTGCCTCGAGTCCGGGCTCGGCCTCGACGCGGCCTTTCAATATCTGGCGCGCCAGCTCCGCCCGATCTCCCCCAGCTTTTCGGCGGAGCTCGCGATGGTCAACGCCGAGCTCCGCGCGGGGATCCGCCGCATCGACGCGCTGAAGGCGATGGAGGTGCGGGTCGGGATCGAGGAGCTCGCGGCCCTGGTCAACCTGTTCGCGCAGGCGGAGCGGTACGGCTCGAGCATCGCGCAGTCTCTCCGGGCCCACGCCCAGCTCACCCGCCGCCGCCGCCTGCTGGACGCCGAGCGTCGCGCCGCTGAGGCGGCCCCTCAGCTCACCGTCGCGATGATCCTCCTCGTGCTGCCGCCGCTGTTCATCGTGTTGCTCGGGCCGGCGATGGTGACCGTGATCACCCAGGTGGTGCCGAGCTTGGAGTCTCCTTGAGCGGCGGGCGCTCGGCGGGCTCAGGGGCCCTCTCCAGCACCGCGAGGGCGAGGCTCGGGCCCTGGGCGGCGGGATCGGCCGGCAGCGGGCGGTAGGCGGTGAGGCGGAGGCCCGCGCCCTCGGCGAGTCCGGCGAGGGTCTGCTCGGAGAAGCCCCGGTGCTGGTGCCCCATCGTGTCGCGGTACTCCTCCCGGTCGTGCTCGGCCATGTCGAGGATCACCCAGCGCCCCCCGGGCACGAGGACGCGGCGCAGCTCGGCGAAGACGGGCGGCAGGTCGCGGACATGGTGCAACACGAGCTGGCACAGCGCGACGTCGATCGAGGCGGAGTCGAGGGGGAGGGCGTCGAGCAGACCGCGGCGCAGCTCGACGCGGGGCAGGCCGGCGACCCGCTCGCGGGCGACGTCGAGCATCGCCTCCTCGCGGTCGACGCCGATCAGGCGCGCGGCCGCCGGAGCGAGCACGGGCAGGACCGCGCCAGTGCCGCAGCCGAGATCGGCGATGGTGAGGCCGGGGGGCAAGAGGGCGACCAGGGCCGGAGGTAGGTAGGCGTCGCCGAAGAGCTCGTGACGAACGAGGTCCCAGCGGCCGGCGAGGCGCCGGAAGAGCTCTTCGCTGTCGCCGGTGCGGGCGGCGAGCACCCCCTCGAGGCGGCGGAGGTCCTCGGCGTATTGGCTGGCGGGCTCCGCCTCGGCCTCCATCGCCGCCGACACGAGCTGCCACAGGGACCGCGCCTCCGGGCTGAGATCGGCGGGGACGAGCCGGAGGTAGCTCGCCGTGCCCGCCCGCCGCTTGCTCACCCAGCCCCCCTCTTCGAGCTGCTTCAAGTGGCGGCTGACGGTGGGCTGGGAGGTCTGCAGCACACGGGCCAGCTCCCCGACAGCGAGCTCCTCTCGGGCCAGCACGCGGAGCAGCCGGGCGCGGATGGGCTCCGAGAGCGCGCTCAGGCGGTCAAACAGCGGGCCGTTCACGATTTTTTCCTCCCGCTCGCAGTATCGGCTTGCGGTTCATTCGTCCATCCGGATACACGAATGGAGAACCCGCCGGCCAACGGCCGCGCTCCCACCGAGGAACCCATGATCAGCACCCCCCTGCTCTCCGGCAGCCCCTTCATGAACACCGGCCTGCCGCTGTACGCCGAGCTCACCCACAAGGTGCGCGACCTCTCCGCCGACACCGTCCGGTACGGCCGCAAGGAGCTCGAACTCGCCCTGGTCGAGATGCCGGGCCTCGCCTCGCTCCGCGCCGAGTTCGGCGCCGCCAAGCCGCTCGCGGGCGCCAAGATCATGGGCTCTCTCCACATGACCGTCCAGACCGCGGTCCTCATCGAGACCCTGGTTGAGCTCGGCGCCGACGTGCGCTGGGTGAGCTGCAACATCTTCTCCACCCAGGATCACGCCGCTGCCGCCACCGTCGTCGGCCCCACCGGCACCGTCGACGCCCCCGCCGGCGTGCCCGTCTATGCCTGGAAGGGCGAGACCCTGGAGGAGTACTGGTGGTGCACGCTGCAGGCCCTCGTGTGGCCCGACGGTTCGGGCCCCAACCTGATCCTCGATGACGGCGGCGACGCCACCCTGCTCGTCCACCTCGGCTACGAGCTCGAGGTGAAGGGCGAGACGCCGGACCCCGCCAAGGCTGGCAGCCACGAAGAGAGCATCATCCTCCAGCTCCTCCAGGACGTGCGGGTCGCCAAGGGCGACCGCTACTGGCATGGCTTCGCCGCCCCGATCCGCGGTGTCTCCGAAGAGACGACCACGGGCGTGCACCGCCTCTACGAGCGAGGCCAGGCCGGCACGCTCCTCTTCCCGGCGATCAACGTCAACGACTCCGTCACCAAGTCGAAGTTCGACAACGTGTACGGCTGCCGCCACAGCCTCGTGGACGCCATCATGCGCGCCACTGACGTCCTGCTCTCGGGCAAGCGCGTCCTGGTCTGCGGTTACGGCGACGTCGGCAAGGGCTCGATCGAGTCGCTGCGCGGCCAGTATGCGCGCGTGGCCGTCACCGAGGTGGACCCCATCTGCGCCCTCCAGGCCTGCATGATGGGTGTGGACGTGGTCACCCTCGACGACGTCGTGGGCGACTACGACGTCTTCGTCACCGCGACGGGCAACAAGGGCATCATCAGCGCCGCGCAGATGGCCAAGATGAAGCACAACGCCATCGTCTGCAACATCGGCCACTTCGACAACGAGATCGACATCGCCGGCCTCGACGCCTGGCGCAAGGCGGGCCTCGTCGAGAAGATCGAGATCAAGCCCCAGGTCCACGAGTGGAAGTTCAGCAGCACCACCCACGGCCCGAACGGCGGAGGTCACAGCATCATCATCCTCGCGGAGGGGCGCCTCGTGAACCTCGGCTGCGCCACGGGGCACCCGAGCCTCGTGATGAGCGCGAGCTTCACCAACCAGACCATCGCCCAGATGGAGCTGCACGCCAAGGCGGAGTCCTACGGCGCCAACCTCGTGAAGACCCCGGGCGGCTTGAAGCCCCAGGTCGTCACGCTGCCGAAGCACCTCGACGAGAAGGTGGCCCGCCTCCACCTCGCCAAGTTCGGCGCCAAGCTCACCGAGCTCTCCGGCGAGCAGGCCGCCTACATCGGCGTGCCCGTGAACGGCCCCTACAAGGCTGAGCACTACCGCTACTGAGCGACGCGGCCCGAGCCCCCGGCTGGGGGTTCGGGCCATCCGTTCAGGCGGGGCGGATCACCGGGAGCATCACCACCTCCGGGAGGACGTAGCGCTCCGAGCCCTGGCAGATGTGCACCACCGTCGAGGCCACCTCTTCGGGCCGCATGAAGTCTCGCTTGGGCTGGATGCGGTCGGTGGGGAAGGGGAAGGTGGCCATCCCCTCCCAGAAGGGCGTGTCGATCCCTCCCGGGCAGAGGCAGGTGACCTTGACGCCGTGGGGCTCGGCCTCGAGGCGGAGCGTGCCCGTGAAGCCGTTCACCGCCCACTTGCTAGCGTTGTAGGCCGACTCGTTGGGGAGGTGGAGCTTTCCCGCGATCGAGCTCACGTTGATGATGAGGCCCGAGCCTTGCGCCTTCATCACCCGAAGGGCGGCCTGGCTGCCGAAGACGACCCCGCCCACGTTGGTGGAGAGCATGAGCTCAAGCTGTGCCTCGGTGATGCTCAGCACGTCGCCGTAGATGGCGAGCCCGGCGTTGTTCACCATGACGTCGAGGCGACCGAAGCGCTCCACCGCGGCGGCCACGAGGGCGACGCAGTCGGCGGCCCGGCGGACGTCTGTCTGCAGCACGACCACCTGCGTGGGCAAGGTCGCGGCGAGGGCCTCCAGCTCGTGTAGGGTGCGGGCGCCGAGGACCAAGGATGCACCTTCAGCGGCGAAGGCCCGGGCCATCGCCGCGCCGAGGCCACGGCTGGCGCCGGTGATACAAACGACCTTCCCCGCGAGCGTGCTCATGGTGTGGCTCCGGAGCCCGGCTGGGCGCCGCGGCGGGCGAGGAGGATCTCGACGGCCTCGACGAAGCCGTGGCCACCCGGCGCCTCGGTGATCCAGGCGGGGTGGGCCTTCATGCGCGGCAGGAAGTGGACGACGTTCGCGACGCCCACCGACAGGGGGAAGGCCGCGAACATGGGCTCGTCATTTGCGGAGTCGCCAAAGAAGGCCCAGCGCTGAAGGTCAATGGGCTCGCCCCAGCGATCCTGGTGGAATCGTCGGATGCCCGTGAGCTTGTCGAAGCTGCCGAACCACCCGTTGACGTGGATCGAGCTCACCTTGGCCGTGGCGCCGCGGCGGTGGAAGCCGGCGAGGATGCGGTCGATCGCGGCGTCTCCGAGCGGGGGCACGTCTTCGCAGAAGTCGATGGCGAGATCGAGCTCTCGATAGGGCTGGTCGCTGGCGAGGGCGGTGCCGGGCACATCGGCGAGGATCTCGACGGCCAGCTCTTCGAGGGCGGCGCGGTTTCGGGTGCGCTCCTCGGCGGGCTGGAGGAAGCGGCGCTGCAGCTTTCCGTCGCCCATCCAGAACCAGAGGCCGCCGTTCTCCCCCACGCAGCCGTCGACGGGCCACATGCGGGCGATGTGGTCGACCCAGCCGGCGGGGCGGCCGGTGACGGGGATCACCCGGAGCCCCGCGGCCCGGGCCCGGTGGAGAGCCTCGAGCGCGCCCGGGATGATCCGCCCCTCCCAGGTGAGGGTGTCGTCGATGTCGCAGAGGAGCCCGACGAGGCCGTGGAGCGCCCCCTCAGGCAGCAGGGCGATGGGGCGGGGCATCGGGCGTCCTCTCTCCGGTCTCGCGTCCTGGTCCGGTCCTACTTCACTTCCCAGGAAGATCCACCGTAGACCAGCTTGCGGAGGTCCCCGGAGCCGGCCTTCGCCTTGGCGGCCTCCAGCTGCTCGTGCACCTCGGCCTCGTAGGCGGGGCGCTGGGTACGGAAGATCACGCCCATCGCCATGGGGAAGGGCGGGGCGAGGCGGGCCAGCAAGGTGGCGAGGATGGGGTTGGTCTCGTCGTGGACGAGGATGTCGGCCTCGGAGGCGCCCTCCGGCAGCTCCACCACATCGATCTCCAGGCGGGGCGTGAGGCGCAGGCCCTTCTTGACCCCGCCCTTTCCGCCGCCGAAGGTCAGGGGCTTGCCGTGCTCGACGAAGATCACGGCGTCGTCCTTGGTGGCCTTCTCGGTGAGGAGGGTCCAGGCGCCGTCGTTGAAGATGTTGCAGTTCTGCAGGATCTCAACGAAGGAGGTGCCCTTGTGCAGGTGCGCGGCCCGCAGCACGTCGCGCTGCTGCGTGGTGAAGATGTCGACGGTGCGGGCCACGAAGGTGGCGTCGGCGCCGAGGGCCACCGCGCAGGGCACGAAGGGGTGGTCAACCGAGCCCATCGGGGTGGACTTGGTCTTCTTTCCCGCCTCGGAGGTGGGCGAATACTGGCCCTTTGTGAGGCCGTAGATCCGGTTGTTGAACAGCAGGATCTGGAGGTCGACGTTCCGGCGGAGCAAGTGGATGAAGTGATTTCCACCGATGCTGAGCGCGTCGCCGTCTCCGGTCGCCAGCCAGACGCTGAGGTCGGGGTTCGCGATCTTGAGGCCCGTGGCGAAGGCCGGGGCGCGACCGTGGATCGTGTGGAACCCATAGGTCGAGAGGTAATAGGGGAAGCGGCTGGAGCAGCCGATCCCGCTCACGACCGCGAACTGGTGCCGGGGGATCCCCAGCTCAGCGAAGACGGTCTGGACCTGGGAGAGGATGCTGTAGTCCCCGCAGCCGGGGCACCAGCGGATCACCTGATCCGACATGAAGTCTTTCTTCGTGTAGGCGGTCGGATCTTCGTGGGTGGTCATGGCGGTTCCTTCGTTCAGCGACGAAACGCAGACAGGAGAGATGGCTCAGTGAGGAGGCTTCCGCGAGGATTCAAGAGAGGGCGCGGATGCGATTCGTGATCTCGGAGACCTTGAAGGGCTTGCCCTGCATCTTGGAAAAGAGGACAGCGTCCACGAGGAAGGTGGCACGGAGGATACGCCAGAGCTGGCCGAGGTTCAGCTCGGGCACCAGCACCTTGTCATACCGCTTGAGCAGCTCACCGAGGTTCGCCGGGAAGGGGTTCAGCCAGCGGAGGTGGAGGTGCGCGGCCTTGAGGCCCTGGGCACGAGCGGCTTCGACGCCAGAGCGCACGGCGCCGTAGGTGCCACCCCAGGAGACGACGAGCACGCCGTCCGCGTCGCCATGGGCCACGGCGTCGGGGACGTCGGCCACGATTCGGGCGACCTTCTCGGCGCGCAGACGGCACATGAAGTCGTGGTTGTCAGGATCGTAGGAGACGTTGCCCGTACCGTCCGCCTTCTCGAGCCCGCCGATGCGGTGCTCAAGGCCTGGGGTGCCGGGGATGGCCCAGGGGCGGGCGAAGGTCTCAGGGTCGCGCTGGTAGGGGCGGTAGGTGCCCTCGTGGTTCGGCTCCGTGGCGAACTTGACGGGGATCTCGGCGAGGGTCTCGAGGTTGGGGAGGAGCCAGGGCTCGGCCCCGTTGGCGAGGTACCCGTCGGTCAGGAGCATGACCGGCATCATGTACTTGACCGCGATGCGCACGGCCTCGATCGCCGCGTAGTAGCAATCGGAGGGAGTCTGGGCGGCGATCACGGGCATCGGCGACTCGCCGTGGCGACCGTACATCACCATCATGAGGTCGCTCTGCTCGGTCTTGGTGGGCAGGCCGGTCGAGGGGCCGCCGCGCTGGACGTCGACGATGACGATGGGCAGCTCGGTGATCACCGAGAGGCCCATGGCCTCGCCCTTGAGAGCGATGCCGGGGCCGGACGACGAGGTGACCGCGATCGATCCACCAAAGGCGGCGCCGATCGCCGAGCTGATGGCGGCGATCTCGTCTTCAGCCTGGAACGTGACCACACCCATGTCCTTGTAGTTGGACAGGTAGTGGAGGACGTCCGAAGCGGGGGTGATCGGGTAAGCGCCGAGGAAGAGGGGGCGCTTGGCCAGGTGCGCTGCGGTGGCGAAGCCCAGGGCCAGGGCGTGGTTGCCGGTGATGTTCCGGTAGTGGCCCGGGGTGAGCTTGGCGGCGGGCACCTCGTAGGTGCTGTGAAAGAGCTCGACGGTGTCGGCGTAGTTGTAGCCGGCGTCGAGAGCCGCGAGGTTGGCGTCGGCGTAAGGCGCCTTGAACTTGGACTTGATCCAGTTCTTGGTGACCGAGGTGTCGCGGTTGAACAGCCAGTAGGTCATGCCGAGGGCGAAGAAGTTCTTGCAGCGATCGGTCTCCTTGGCGCCGAGACCGAGGCTCTTCACCGAGGCGGTGGTGAGCGCGCCGAGCGCCACCTGGACCACCTGGTAGCCCTCGAGGGAGCCGTCTTCGAGCGGGCTGGTCTTGAGGTCAGCCTTCTCGAGGTCCCGATCCTTGAACTTATCGCTGTTGACGATGACGAGGCCGCCGGGCTTGAGGTCCTTGATGTTGGCCTTGAGCGCGGCTGGGTTCATCGCCACCAGCACGCCCGGCTCATCGCCCGGCGTGTGGATGTCGTTGGACGAGAAGTGGATCTGGAAGCCGCTCACCCCGGCCAGCGTGCCGGCAGGGGCCCGGATCTCCGCCGGATAGTCCGGGAAGGTCGCGAGATCGTTCCCCTGGATGGCGGTGGTCGCCGTGAACTGGTCGCCGGTCACCTGCATGCCGTCGCCGGAATCGCCAGCGAATCGGATGACCACCGTGTCAACTACCTGGACGGGCCGCTGCATCACCTTGCTCCTGCCGTCCGACCAGCCTCGGGACCGCTCGATCACGAGCGGTCGGGCGGTCTCTCTCAGCCTGCCGGTGCAGATCAACGGTCAAGCGGTCGGATGGGCTCGATGGGATTGAAGTGGCGCATCTTTACCACGAGCGGCGCACCGAGGCTACTTCGCAGACACCCGCCGGGCCTCGCTCGGTCTTGCCGAATCTGCGCACGGTGTGTATGCCACACGATTGATCGCCGGCCGGGCGCGATGCATGTTCGCGCGCGGCCCACTGTCTGGGCTCCGTCCCCTAACTTCGAAAGGAGCTACCCCGTGAAGTACCGCCTCCTGCAATGGCTCGCCTGCCCCGTTTGCAAGAGCCCGGACCTCTCGCTCGAGACGCGGCGGACCGAGAACCGGACGATCACCCATGGGCACTTCGAGGCCGAGGAGGGCAACCCCGCAGGGGTCGATCTCGACCGGCTCACCGAGGTCGAGGTGATGGAGGGGGCGCTCCACTGTGGTGATTGCGGCGCAATTTATCCGATCCGGGATGGCATCCCCCGGATGCTCCCGAAGGGCGCGGATGAGGGCCCCGCCACCGCACATCGCTGGACCACCTTCGACACCGCGGCCGAGGCCTGGGAGCAGAACTTCCTGGAGCACGCCACCCCGATGCGGGCGGAGGACTTCATCGGTAAGCTGGTGTTGGATGCGGGCTGCGGCTACGGGCGGCACGCCTATTTCGCGGCTCGTTATGGCGCCGAGGTCGTCGCCCTCGACTCCAGCGGAGACGCTGTGGCCTCCGCGGCCGCGAACACGCGCAATTGTGAGCGAGTGCACGTCGTTCAGGGGGACGTCTACCACCCGCCCTTCCGCGAGGGGCGCTTCGATGTGGCGTACTCCTTCGGGGTGCTGCATCACATCGATCGGCCCGCCGACGCCTTTCAGGCCCTGGGCGACACCCTCCGCACCGGCGGTCGCCTGATGGTGTGGGTCTACGGCGGTCGACAGGGGGTGACGTTGGCCCTCAGCGGCGCGATCCGGGCCGTCACGACGGGCTTGGAGCCGGAAGAGCTCCATCGTGTGAGCCAGGTCATCTCCAGCGGGCTTCGTTTGTTCAGCCACACGCCGTACCGTCTGCTAAACAAGCTCCCGGTGGCCGGCCCCGTGGTCTCGCACCTGCCGGTCCACGACCACCACCAATGGCCCTTCAACGTCGTCGTGGCGGACGTCTACGATCGTCTGCGGATCCCGGTCAAGAACTGGTTCAATCGGGAGAAGCTGGAGGTGATGTTCACCGAGGGCGGCTACGCCGACGTGAGCGTCACCCGTCGGGTGCGCAACAACGAGACGTTCCGAGCGACCGGCCTCCGTCGGTAGGCCGGTCCGGCGCAGGCGGCCTCAGAAGCGAGCGCGGAGCATGAGGTTGAAGCCGATCGCATTGCGCTCCTCCTCTGAGGAGGGGATGCGCTCGCCGCCGGTGACGATGCCCGCCTCGTCCGTGGTGGAGACGAAGTCAGAGAGGTTGTTGTCCACGGTGTACAACAGCTCTCCGAGCATGATCACAGACTTCGAGAAGTCGATCTGCGCCCCCAACACGCCCGACAGGATGGCGGCGGCCTCCTGACCCTCGGGGACCTGCTCCTTCTCCGTCTCGGAGTACTGAACGAAGGTGCCGCTGGCGGTCTTGTAGGTCGCAGGGCGCATCAGGCCGAAGCCGAGGCTGGGCGTCACGTGAGCGTTGGGGAAGTAGTGCTCGACCCGCCCGCGGGCGTAGAGCTGCGGCGTCTTCTCCATGTCCGGGTCCATCGCTACGCCGCTCGTGAGCCCCGGCACGTTGAAGAGGATGTAGGGGAGGTCCTTGTAGACCAGGTCCACGGCCACCTGCGTGGTGTTGATGACGAGCAGGGTCTGGACGTCGCCCGCCCGGGCGCTCTCCACAACCGTGCTGTCGTCGTCGGTCGCGGAGAGCAGGTTGTGGCGGAGCATGTCCGCCTCCGCCTGTACGAGGAGGCCCACCCCGTCCACCTGCCGGTGTCCGATGTAGGTGTCCTTCGCCGTCTCCGGGCTGTTCCGGTAGAGCTTGAGGTCGTTCGACTCGATGAAGGCCAGGTCTCCGCGGGTGCGGAAGGCCACCTGGGCGCTCAGGCCGCCGGCCTGGATGATGTCGCCGTAGAGCTGTGACGAGACGTCGCTCACGTTGAGGATCTGGCCCTGCTGGAAGCTGCCGAGGCCGAGCTCGAGCTTGACCTTCTCGGCGAGCTCGATGCCGGCGCCGCCGAGGTAGCCGTAGTAGGCCTGATTGTTCGATTGGAGCGTGTCGGGGTCGATGTAGTCGCCGACCGTGCTCTTGAACCCGAGGAAGGCGTAGTTGCCCTTCTTCTGCCACTGCAGGCGGGCACCCGGGGCCGCGCCCGTGGTGAAAGAGTGGATCTCCTTGCCACCCCAGGTGAGATCGTAGGAGTACCCCAGCCGGAAGCGGCCAGCGTCCACCGCGTAGCCGGTGAGGGAGACGTTGTGCTTCTCTCCGGGCAGATCGCGGATCAGGCGGACGTAGGAGCCGTCGTCGCGCACGTCCACGCCGGGCTTGGTCTTGGCGGGGTCGAGGTAGGGGGTGTAGCGCAGGACGAAGGCCGCCTCGGAGGACCAGCCCTTCCAGAAGCCCTCATCGGCGCGGTACAGCACGAGCTGGGCCCGCGAGATGTCATCGCTCGTCTTGGTCTCGTAGTCTTCGAAGAAGACCCGGTTGCCGCGCTGGACGAAGTTGGCGGAGGGGCTGTAGGAGTCGGGGCCGGCGCGGAGGTTGGTGTCCTCTACGGCGGTCGTGACCCACACGTCGACGAAGTCGCCCGCGAAGGCGCTCGGGAGGGAGGTGAGCAGGAGCAGCATCAGGGCGACCCGAGGGGAGAGCGGGGTTGAAGACGAGAGGGAGAGGCCGGCCGCGCAGGCGGAGCGGCTTGCCGGGCGCTCGCGGAGGCGCCGACCACGTCGAGATCATCGAGGTCACGGACCTGGATGACCCACTTGTTCCAGACCTCGGTGAGGACCCCGCGCACGTGGTTGACCGTGGCGCCGGTGTGGTCTGGCGGAGAGAAGTCCACCGTCGAGCTCGACTCGACGTAGAACACACAGCCGTTGTCGGCGGTGACGGGCCACTGGCCAAACTCCAGGAAGTCCGCGTAGTCGTCGCCGTTTACGCCGACGGAGTCGGGGATCGTGGCACCTTGGAGCTCGACCAGGGAGGACTCGAAGGCCTCGGCCAGCAGGGGATCGACCTCACTGTTGGCGCAGAGCGCCGCTGCGTCGAGCACGGCCGGGGCCGGCGGTGTCAGGGTGGCGTCCGGGACCACGGTGTAGGTGGGGAAGTTGATCTGGGTGGTGGCCAGATATTCCTGCATGCCGCCCGAGAGGCTGGCGATGTGGGAGCCCACGACGACGTTGTGCGGCTTGCCGAACGTATAGATGAAGAGGCTGCCGTAAGCGGCGGGGCCGTCGAGGAGGTCGGTGACCCAGAAGCCGTCGGTGCCCACCACGGTGACCACGACCTCGCGGTCCGACACTCGGAATTCGCCCCATTCGCCTGCGATCTGGTTGGTCTCGGGGTCGTCGGTGACCTGGACCTCGGCGATGGTGGGGAAGGCGTAGTGGATGGCCTCGGTGACGCCGGTGGCGAAGCTCGGCGAGCGGCCCGTGTCGACGTCCTTGTCACCCTCGTCCGACATCCAGAGGCGAGTGGGGCCGAAGCCGGCCTCGAAGGTGAGCGTACCGGTCCACTCGCCGCCGGTGATGGCGATGTGGGGATCGCCGGAGAGCTGACCGGGCCGGACGTGGGCCGTCAGGTCGCCTTCGAAGGGGTAGGGGTCGCGGTGAACGTCGAAGGTCGCGACGGAGACCGGCCAGCTCACGGGCTCTCCCGAGAAGGGGAGGGGAGCCTCCTCCGTCCCGAGGTCGCCTTCGATGTTCACTTCGATGAAGGTAGGCTCGATCCGCCGCTTCTCCTTGTCTGTTCCGCACGCCGGCAGCAGGAAGGGGGTGAGGCCCATCGAAATGACGAGGGAGCCGGGGCCGAAGCGGCGCGGACCCCAAGCCGGTGGTTTACATCGGCGAGCCATCGTCACACTCCGTCAGTACACCGGGTTGATGCGCCCATCCTCGACGCAGACACCTGCCTCGGGCTGGGGGAGGGTATTGTATTGGATGATCGACGACTTAACGACATCTCGAATCGAGATGCCGGTGTCAACCTGGGTGGTGTTGCGCTCCAGCACCTCGAATCCAGAGCCACCGTGGGCGATGTAGTCGTTGGTGGCCAGCTCGTAGGTGCCGCCTGGGTCGAGGTCGGTGCCGTTGATCTGGATGTTCTCGGCGTGTGCGTCTTCGGCGGTGCAGATCATGTCGAAGGTGATGCCAGAGACCTGCGCCTGCGCCTGGCAGCCGCGCTCGGTGGAGCGGTATGCCACGTAGTCGAGCAGCTCTTGTACCTCTCGACCGGACAAGAACATCGTCGTGATCGAGTTGTCGAAGGGCATCGCGTTGAACAGACCGTCGAGGGTGATGTCGCCGGCTGGGATGTCGGAGCGGATGCCGAGCGTGTTCGTGAGCGAGATCTCGGTCTCAACGCCGGGATAGAAGCGCATGGCGTCAGCGGTGAGGTTGCCGAGCATGGAGTCACCGCCGGTCGATCCGTAGCGGGTGAGCTCCTCGTCGGCGTAGCCGAGCACCTGGCTCGTGTTGTACGAGACGGCGAGGGCCTCCTCATACTCTTCGAGGATGTCGATCACAGCGGCGTCATCGGGCACGGTGTTGTCGACGGGGAAGACCTGGTAGTCCGACGAGAGGATCTCTCCGTCTCGGATGACCAGATCCAGGCGGCCGACGAACTTGGCGAAGGCGCCGGAGTGAACCACGGGGATGCGCTGGCCGGTGAGCTCGTTCACCACGATCGGCGGCGGGTTGATCGCCACATGGTTGTGGCCCCCGACGTAGAGGTCGACGCCCTCGAGGGTGGCGGCGTTGAGCTGGTCCTCGCTGAGACCCATGTGGCTCAGCGCCACCACGACGTCGGCCCCCTGCGCGCGGAGCTTGGCCGCCTCGGCGGGCAGGATGTCGGCGGGCTCGAGCACGCGGATGCCGAGCGAGTTCGACTCGTCGTAGATGCTGTTCAGGGAGGAGATGTTGCCGAGGCCGATGACACCGACGCGGAGGCCGTCGAGGTCGTAGATCATGCTCGGCTTGACCATGTCCTCGAGGGCGGTCGCCCAGGGCAAGGCGCTCGACTGGAAGTTGTAGTTGGCGGCCAGGAGGTCGAAGCCTCCCCAGGCGCCGTACTGTTCTGCGACGTTGGCGGCGCCCTTGTCGAACTCGTGGTTAGCGAGCACCGCGGCGTCGAGGCCGATCTCGGTCTGCAGGCGCATCTCCGCCTCCCCCGAGAACTCGTTGAAGATGATCGCGCCTTGAAAGCAGTCGCCGGAGTCAAGGTGCAACACCCGCCCAGACTTGGCGCGCTCTCGCCGCACGATGGTGCCGATGCGCGCCATGCCACCGTAGGGGCCCATATCGTCGGCGAGGCCGAGCTGATTGTCGGTGAAGCTGGGGTCAAAGACGTACGGGAGGAGGCGAGAGTGGATGTCGGAGGTGTGCAAGATGGTGAGCCGCACGTCCTCTCCGACCAGCTCAGGGGCGTCACCCGTGAACGGGAGGGGTACGAGGCTGCAGGCGGCCGAGAGCGGCAAGGCCAACAGTCCGAGCCTCCAGCCGATCGCGCCGCACCGGCGCCCCAAGGGGGGCGCGGCGGCCTCTGGGCCCAGGCCCACGGTTCGGCCCTCCGCGGCTTCGGGGTCGGCGGGGGTCGGTCGCATAGGGGCCTCCGGGGCGGCGTGCTTATGGTCCCCGCCCCCACGCCGCAACCGAAACGACGCCTCCGCTGCGCCTACACAGACTTGTCACCTCGGCTCCCCGAGGCCGCCCCGTGCTCCGGCCGAGCGTCCTCGCCGACCTCAGCGCCGCCCCTCGGTGGACCCTACCTTGACAGGGGTGGGGGGGTGTGGAATACGTCGCGCGCGCATCCGCGAAGCCGAACGCCCTCCAAGGGCCCCTCCGGCGCTCGCGGGCGCGCCCTCCGCGATGCCCTCTCAAGGCCTCCGGACCCTTCGGTCCCTCGACCCCCTCCCGTCAGGTCTGCTCGTCTCTCTGGCGCTCCTGACCCCACCTGTTTCGAGTGCGGAAGTCGTCCATGACCAGGTACCTCCTGCTCCTGCTGAGCATGGGCCTCGCGGCCCCAAGGGCGATGGCCGCCGGGTTCCAAGCGAAGACCATGCGGGAGACGCTCCCGGCCCGGGAGGTCGAGCGCTCGCTCCTCATCGGCAAGGGCTGGCTCGAGTTCGGGCTCGGGACCGACGTGAAGGTGGCCGAGGGGAGCTGGAGCGCCGAGGGCAAGGCCCTCAGCTTCGACGACAAGTCATCGTGGCTATACACCACGGAGCGGCTGGACATCCGCTACGGCATCGCTCGCCGCGTGGAGCTGTATTGGCGGCTGAAGACCCACTACGTGCACCTCGAGAACCCGGAGCGCAAGACTGATATCAGTCAGTTCGGCCTCGGTGATCCCAACTTCGGAGTCAAGTATGAGCTGTATCGCTCTTTGGCTCCGATCTCCTCGATCGTCGTCTACGGGGACTACAAGGCCCCGGCAGGGAACGAGTCCCCGGGCAACTATGTGGGGGGCCCCTCCACCTTCAGCGCCGTCGTGCTCACCACGGGCACCCAAGACCTCACCGCCGGTGTGCAGGCGAAGCAGCAGGTCGGGCCGCTCGCGCTGATGGTCGACGCTGGCTACACCCGTCGACTGTCGGGCATCGTGCAGTATGTGATCGAGACGGAGCTCAACCAGTTCTCGGGCCGCATCAAGCCGGGCGACGTCTTCAAGCTCGACGGCGACCTCTTGCTTCAAGCGGGCCCCGTGGCGCTGGACGGCGGTGTGCTGTACCGCCGGCGGGACGTCACCGAGATCGGCACCACCGTGGACGGCTGGTTCCCCGGGAAGGACCTCCAGCCGATCGAGGGCTCCGACGGCTGGTCCTTGGACGCCAAGGCCGGCCTCACGCTCAACATCACCCGGGGCCTCGACCTCGTGGGCGCGGCCACTCTCCCGGTACGGGGGGAGGACCTGCAGTTCTGGCCCATCGAGGACATTCATCCCACCCGCGGAAACACCTATAGCGGAACCCTCGAGTTCCGGTACTGATTCGCAGGAAGACCGCCCATGCTCCGCTCCATCTCTCGGCTGGTCGCCGGCGCCGCGCTCCTCGCGATGGCCCTCCACACGAACCCCGCCGAAGCCAAGTTCGTCTTCCCTTACAATCACCCCGATCTCGATTGGTTCTCGATCGAGACCGAGCACTTCGTCGTGCATTACCCGGTCTCCAAGAAGACGAGGGAGCAGGGGAATGAGCACTACCTCACCACTGAATTCTCGGCGCGCAAGTCTGCGCAGGTCGCCGAGGAGATGTGGCCGAAGATGTGCGGGGAGTTCAACTACTACCTGAAGGAGAAGGTCCACATCGTCCTCCTCAATCAGTCGGACGACCTGGAGGGCTTCACGATCCCCTCCTGGGACTGGATCGAGATCTCCGCCAACCCGGGCGGCACGTTCTACCGGATGCGCGGGCGGATGGAGTGGTTCGCCGACGTGCTCGTGCACGAGTTCGCGCACGTGGTGTCGCTCAAGGCGAACGCCCCGTTGGCCGAAGGCACGCAGGCGGTGGTGCTCGGCGGTCTGTACAAGGATGGCGTGAACAACGCCGACATCGGGGCGGAGTTCCTCATCGGAGACGGTGACTCCGTCTTCTGGACGGAAGGCGGCGCCGAATACTGGTCGGATCAGGCGGGCTATAACTACTGGACAGCATCTCGCGACCAGAACATCCGGATGACGGTCTTGGAGGACCGCCTGCTCGAGTACGACGAGTGGCACACCCGTGCCGCCAAGCGGGACTGGGGTGATGGCGAGCGGTACTACCAGCAGGGCTACAGCTTCGGCCAGTACCTCCGGCAGCGCTTCGGCGACAAGACCTACGCCGCCTTCGCTCACGAGTACGGCTCGGGCTGGCGCGGCGAGTGGGCCACGGTCATCGAAGACGTGGTCGGCGTCGACGCGGAGACCTTGTACAACGACTGGCGGAAGTACGTAACAGACCGTTACACGCGGCAATACGCCGAGGTCAAGGCCCGCGGCGAAGTGTCAGGTCGTGAGCTCATCGGCGGGAAGGCCGAGTGGCAGTTTGCGGACCCCGCCGAGCGGGATCAGTGGCTCGAGCGCCACCGGGAGTGGGAGCGCGAAGACATCAAGGAGGCCTCCTCCAAGTATGCGGGCGAGCCGCGCATCTCGCCGGACGGCAAGTACATTGGCGTGCTGAACAACGGGCTCGCCTACGAGGCCGTGTCGGTCTTCCGGATGGACGCCGACCAGATCCCCGAGTGGTCGGGCTACCCCCCCTCCGACATCCAGCGGATGGAGCAGTCTGCGAAGCTTTCCACCGCCTTTCCAGCCGACTTTGAGCATGCCTGGGACTTCGTCCCTGGCCAGGAGGCCTTGGTGGTCACCGGGCGGGAGGACTCCGTCCGCCCCGTCGGCGGCTTCGAGAACTTGACCGGTATCCGCGGCGAATTCGATGGGTACAACTGGAAGCAGCTGTACTACTATGCGATGCCCACCCGGGAGAAGGAGGAGGGGAATCGCACGGTGACCACGCGGGAGCGACGGCTGCTCGGGCGAGACAAGAAGGGCCGCGAGGTCTTCGAAGAGGGCTCGTGGCACGCCATCCCGAACACCCAGCGCGGGGCCGACCCGGCGGTCAGCCCGGATGGCAAGCGGGTGGCGTACTTCGAGTATACGGACGGTGGGCTCAACCTCGTCACCATCAACATCGATGGCTCCGACAAGAAGCACCTGACCAGCTACAACGACGGGACCTGGCTCCAGAAGATGGACTGGTCACCCGACGGCAAGCAGATTGTGTTCGGAATCTTCCGGAACTATCAGCAGAACCTGTACGTGATCAACGCCGATGGGACGAACCTCCACCCCCTGACCTGGGATCAGTGGGAGAAGATGGACCCCCACTGGGCCGCGGACGGCACGATCTACTTCGCGGCCGAGCCGGACGGGATCTTCAATATCTACCGGTACAACCTTGAGACGGACAAGGTCACCCAGATCACGAACGTGATCGGCGGCGCCACCTCTCCGCAGGTCTCGCCGGACGGGCACCTCGCCTTCGCCTACTACACGGCGCACGGCTGGAAGATCAACGCGCTCCCCCATGATCAGTTCATGAACGCGCCTGCGGATCACCTCTTCGTGACCGGTAAGGAGATCGATCAGGCCGAGGTGGCGAAGTCCATGGCCTACAGTGAGGACCTCTCTCACTGGAAGCCGGAGCGATACCGCCCCGCCCGGTCCCTGATCGCGCCCACAGCGGTCCCCAGCTTCCGCCTGGAGAACGGCTCGAAGACGAACTGGGGCCTCACAGCCGGGTTCCAGATCTTCGTGCAGGACTTCGTGGAGAAGCACGGCGGCGCTGCGGTGGTCAACCTCGGGGAGGACCCTCTCTTCCTCGGTCAGTACTTCTACCAGGGCTGGTACCCCAACATCTTTCTTTCCGCCTACCACTACCAGATAAAGTACGACGCCCAGTACGAGCTGGATGAGGACCAGGATCCGTCCACCACCGATGACCAGAGCGTCTACGACGTCCGGAACCATCAGTACGTCAACATTGGCAGCTTGGCGATTCAGTATCCCTGGAATGGGATCTTGGACACCACTGTGTATGGTCGCTACCTGGAGTACGGCTTCAAGGGGATCGATAGCGGGACCTTCGAGCGCTACATGCAGGGCCTCGAGGTGGGCACGATCACGACCTACTCGACGGCGGGCGGCTTCGACCGCGACGCGAACCCCTTCGTGGGCCGCACCCTCGACGTCGACCTCGGGCACGTCTTCACCGACATCGTCTATGAGCCCTACGGCGGCATCGCGGTGGACGACGGTGAGCTGCTCGACAGTTACCAGTTCAACAAGGGTGAGATCCGGTGGGTGGAGTTCATCCGCCTGCCCACCCTCTGGGGCATCCCCCTCCTGGAGCGGGCGCGGGCCAACCATCACGCCATCCAGATCGACGCCCGCGTGGGAGCGACCGACCGAAACGTCGATGGGCAGGATGAGTTCCACGCCGGCGGTCAGCACCCCTACTTCTACGGCTACGGCACGCTGCGCCCGAACACCCTCTTCGCCGGCTACCCGAACTACAGCCTCTCCGGCGAGACGATGGGCATCTTGAACCTCGCCTACCGGTTCCCGATCGCGGAGCACTTCACGGTGAAGACGGGGCCGCTGTTCACCTACGGCGTCTTCGCGCAGTTCGGCGCCACGGCGGGCAACCTGTGGTCCTTCCGACCGCCGGAGGACGCGAGCCTTTACTACAAGTCGAGGTATGGAGAGCGCATCGCCCGCGATCCGAACGACGTCACCCGGGAGATCCCCTTCCTGGACGAGGCGTACAAGAACGGCAACTCGATGCTCTATGACGCCAGCGCGGAGATCCGCGTTCGGAGCATCATGTGGAATACGATGCCTTGGGACTCCTTCTTCCGTGTAGCTTACGGCTTCAACGAGATCCGGGGTTACGGCGACGTGAACGGTGATGACATCTTCGACACCAGCGAGAATGCGCTCGGTGACGAGCTCTCGAACGAGACGGAGAAGCCCGGCTTCCGTTTCTACGTCGGTCTCGGGACCGGTTGGTAGGTGAGCCATGAACACCCCGATTTCCCCCCGTCTCCTCCTCCTCGGCGCCGCGCTCCTCTCGGTCGCGGCCTGCGGGCAGCCGGTCACACCCACGCCCGTCAAGCTGGCCGGCGTGGGCCTGCAGCCGGATGATGTTGGTCCGACCCCCAACAACTATGGCGGGGTCGTGGAGTACGACCTCGTGAACTTCGCGGGCGCCGGCTTGCCGCTCGGCCTCGTGGGCCTGGTGTCCTACGACGCGGTGGGGCCCGACTTCATGCAGATGAAGCCGCCCTACTCGATGATCTACGGCCTCGCCTTCGTGATGGAGACCGACCTCCCCGCCACCGACACCCTGTTCGGCAGCTTCGGAGTCCCGCCCGAGGTCGAGGGCTCCTGCTACACCAACTTCGAGCCGCAGGCCTACCTGAACAACACGGCCGACGTGGGGACGGCGGTGACCTTCGTCGGCGATGAGGACGGCATCTCCTTCTCCATCGGGCGCCGTCCGCTCGTCTACCCGAAGAACAACGTCGAGAACCTGTTCGCCTACTACAGCGACCTCGACGTCCACATCACCCAGCCGCTGGTCGGTCTGGCGGACCCTGGCGACGGTGCTTTCTCTAGGGAAAACACGCGGGTGATCGAGGCCGCCAACTGGCTCCCCGGCGCCTCGGTGGCGATGACCTTCCCGGGCGGCATCCCGCCGGAAGACGCGGGCGTCGGCTCCATCCCGAGCCCCCTCGCGGCCGGTCCGGGCTCGACGTTCACCCTGCCGGAGAAGCCCACCGGTGTCATGATGTCTTGGAAGGGGCCGGTCTACGACGCCGACGGGAACTTGCTCATGACCGCCGACGAGCTCGGGGACGAGGGCTACAGCACCTGCCTCCAGTTCTTGGCCCATGAGTCGATGCCGCAGGACCCGGAAGACTGTCTGGCGCTCCAGGAGCCCCCGGGGGTCGAGTCGACCTTCAGCGGACAGATGTACACCGGCCCGTGGGACACCGAAGACGGGAGCGTCACGGTGAAGTGGGTGCCTGGGAGCGGTGAGAGCTCGGACCTCGTGACGATCTCCGTCCGCTTCCTCGGCCCGGTGGACTTGGATGATGAGAACAAGCTCGTCGCGACGGTCAACGTTCCGCTGACGGAGTCGATCACGGCGTACCATCAGGACGCGTTCATCGATCAGAGCGGGGTCATCTCGGGCGGTGAGTTCGCCGATGATCACGGCACCCGCAGCGCCCTCGCCTGTGAGGTGGAGGGGGATGACTTCACTTGGGAGACAGACCCCTCGCTGCTCGCCAGCGACGGTGGATTCGTGACCGGGCTCCAGGGGGAGCCGACGGCCACCCTGGCCGATGTGACCTGCAACGCGGGTGACAGCGGCAGCTTCACGATCACCAACGCCATGATCGCCGATGCCCTCGACTACGCCACCCGAAACAAGGCGGAGGGTGCCATCTTCTATATGACCCGAACCAGCGTGATGAACGTCGATACGCCGCCGGTCCGAGACCGGTACGGGCAGCGACGCGACATCAGCGATGTTCGGGTGCTCGCCCGGTCGGTCGAGCTCGGTCGTTTCTGGTTCCAGAAGTAGGCCCGGGGTACAACCATGAAGAACAATCGCATCTTCGCGCTCACGGCCCTGCTGCTCGCGGCTTGCCAGATCGGGGACGGCTTCGAAGACTACTACGGCGGCGGCGGGGGCCCCACGATCGGCGGGCTCGACGTCACCTCGGAGAACGGCACGATCGGCGGCGGTACGCTGCGGATCAGCGGCTCGAACTTCGGCGACGACCCCGCTGCGATCACCGTGGTCTTCGGCTCGCAGAACGCCGTCGTGGTGTCGGCGGATGGCTCCTCTGTCGAGATCATCGTCCCGCGCGGTCCCATCGAGGGCGGCGCTGTGGACATCGTCGTCGGGACCGAGCGTGGACAGTCCCGCCTGAAGGGCGGCTATTTCTACGACGCCGATGGGCCTGACGTGGAGGGCTTCTACGACGGACAGATCGGCTACGTCGCGGTCACCAACGACACGTTGTCCTGTATGGGCGGCATCGGCCACCCCTCGGAGGCCTGGTTCTGCCAGAACTCGCCGATGACGGGCGTCGCGGGCGTGGAGGGCAAGAGCGAGCTCCTGAAGTTCTTGTTCCCCCGGGTCGGCGCCCCCTACACCGGCTACCGAGGAGGCTGGGGAGGGACGACGGACTTCGCCTGGAACGAGTGGAAGTTTCTGGCCCCTCCCCAGGACATCAACACCTTCGATCTCGAAGACCTCTACAGCAACCTCCGTCACGAAGTCAAGAACTTCAAGCTGCGAAACCCGGCGCTTCAGGGGACCGATTGGTGCTCCGATCTCTCGGGCATCGCTCAGTATCCGGTCAACGGCGGTGTCTGGAACACCGTGGACGCGGAGGGGAACACCGTGGAGGAGGAGTTCGAGGGCTTCGACCTGGCCGGTCCGGTCACGTCCTTGCTCGCGAACGCCCAGGACCAGGACGGGAACTGTCTCCCCGGGGCGAAGCGCTACGACCTCGGCGAGATGAATTTCTGCCAGTCCGCCGACTACAACGAGCCTCGCTCGTACCAGTACGAGGCGGAGTGGCCGGTCGGCGGGACCTTCTTCGGGACGAAGGATGACTCGGGCGAGATCGTCACCGACCAGCCGGTGGAGGTCGTGCTCGACATGCCGGACGCCGGGGTGGAGGGGGTGTCGATCCGCCTCCCCGAGTACGCGACCTTCTATGGCACCTCCGGCTTTGCCCTCGACTACCTGGCCCTGCTCGGCGTGTCCGAGACCAACCCCAGCTACTCGAACCTCTTCTCGATCGTCGGCTTCTCCCCGGACTGTATCGACTCGAACGGGGACCACAGCACCACGGGCGATGATGTCGCGGCGGTGTGGGAATGGGTGCCCTCGACGGCCGAGCTCTCAACCGGCGGCTCCATCCACGCGGCCCGCAGCTTCGTGCGCGTGGGCGCCACGTACGTGCGGCTCGGCTGGTTCGGCGGGGCGGGCGCGACCGTCAAGGCGGTGATCACGGTCCCCGACGCCTACAACGTTGATCCGGAGACCGGGCGTTCACGGCTGGAGATGCCGGCATCGATCCTGTACCAGTTCCCGTCGGCGAACTTCGACATCGGCTACCGCTTCGATCCCGCCTCCGGTTACGTCCCCGGCGACTGGGGAGACCCCGCTCGCACCGACTACGGCTTCATCATGATGACGGCCGAGCGGATCACCGAGTACAAGATCGGCACCTCCCTCGGGGGAGATGTGGTCTTCTCCTACTCCACCGGTGACATCGGCTACCTCGGGCTCCCCCTCGCGGACAGCGGCTACGCGAGCTGGGTCAACAAGGTCCAGGACGGCGAGAACTGCGGGGACTGCGACGACCAGGACGGGGACGGCTGGGTTGACGCGCTCGATCCGGACTGCCTCGACGAAGACGCGCCGGTGGAGGACAATCACACCTTCGGTGACGCGTCGTGTAACGACGGCGAAGACAACGACGGTGACGGCAAGATCGACGCCGACGACCCGAAGTGTACGAGCGGCGGAGAGGCCGAGGGCACCTGCCGGGACGGCGAAGACAACGACGGCGACGGCTGGGCCGACAACAAGGACCCCGACTGCGCCGACGGGGAGCTCGAAGACAACTCCACCTTCGGAGACACCCCCTGCAACGACGGGGTTGACAACGAGGGTGACGGCCTCGCAGACGCGGATGATCCCGAGTGCCGCCGCGGCGATGAATTCGAGGGCAACTGCGCCGACGGCGAGGATAACGACGGCGACGGCTGGGTGGACGAGCTGGACGGCGAGTGCGCGGATCCCTGGTCCGGCGATGAGGTCGGCGTCGAGGATCCAGGCTGGGGCTGTTCGGACGGCATCGACGAGGACGCGGACGGCTGGGCCGACGCCTCTGATCCCGACTGCCTCACCGGCGCCGACTCCGAGCTCGGCTTTGGCACCGACGAGTGTAATGACGGCGTCGATAACGACGGGCACGGCGACATCGACGCTGCCGATCTCGCGTGCTTCGTGGACGGCGCGACCGCCACCGAGGTCCCGGACGGGCTGCGCAACGACTGCATCGACGGCGCCGACAACGACGGCGATCTCTTCGTCGACGCCAAGGACCCGGGCTGTGAGGTCAACGGCTACGGCAACGAGGCGAAGGACCTCCCCGCGGGCTTCCCGATCCCCGCCTGCTACGACGGCGAGGACAACGACGGGGACACGCTCATCGACGCCCTCGATCCGGACTGCCTCGACGTCGATGGCCAGCCCGACGGCTTCATCACCAGTGAGGGGGTCGCCCCCTAAGGTGGGAGTCGATCGAGCTCCCTTGACGGGCGCCTCGGTCTTCGATATAAGGCTGTCGCTTCGGGGCGCCAAGGTGCTCTGAGCCGCCGCGAGAGGCGCACCATCGTCACGTTTGACTTGATGATTGTCAGTTGAAGAGACGAGTGGGGCACCGTAAAAGTACAGGCAGAGTGGGTATGGGCCAGTAGCTCAGTTGGTTAGAGCACACGCCTGATAAGCGTGAGGTCGGCAGTTCAAGTCTGCCCTGGCCCACCATACTCGCAGCCCGTCTCGCAGAGGGATGAGGGGGCATAGCTCAGCTGGGAGAGCGCCTGCTTTGCACGCAGGAGGTCATCGGTTCGATCCCGTTTGCCTCCACTCCTCTCTCGCGCACATCAAGGGAGCCGCATCACGTAGATGCGCTTCCAGTCGCGGATCTTGTCGCTGGCGAGGCCCTGCGCAGAGACGGCGAGCCAGACCGCGCCGTCGGTGCCGCGGGTGACGTCGAGATCTGTGTTGCCGACGGTCCCGGTGGCGACGAGCACCGGCTTGTCGGGCGACACGAGGTTTGCGATATAGACGGGGTCGTAGCGGGCGTCTTCGTCACGCACGAACACGATCGACTGGCCATCGGGTGTCCATGACGGGCCGTCCTCGCTCATCACCACGCCTCGCGCGATCGGGAAGGGGGTCGAGCCCGGGCTCATCACGTAGAGATCGAAACGCCGCGCGTCGTCGTGGTTGGTGTAGAAGGCGATGCGCTTGCCGTCGGGGCTCCACGTGGGGCGGGTCTGGATGTGGGGCCACGAGGTGAGGCGTGTGGGCTCGGGCTGGTCGATGTCGCGGATGAGGTACAGGTTCTCGCCCGACTCACCGCGGCTCACGTAGACCACCGAGCGGCCGTCTGGTGAGAGGGAGGGGTAGAGCTCGGAGGCGGTCGCGGTGCGGCTGATTTGGCGGGGCGGCAGGTCGGTGCGCCGGACGTCGATCAGGTAGAGGTCACCCTGGCCGGTGCGGGCGCTGCTGAAGATGATGCGTTGGCCGTCTCTCGACCAATCCGGGGCACCGTCGGCGCCCTGCGCAGGGGCGATCGGTGTGCCCGAGCTCGTAAAGAGGTCGTAGTCCCGGTTGGAATTCGCCGCAGAGTACACGTACAGGCCGAGGGCGGGCGGAGACCAGGACAGCTCGTGGGCGACGTTCTCCCCGCCCGCGCCGGAGAAGCCGGCGGTGACGGACGAGCCGCCGCGGTTCATCGGCTGGACCCGCTGGGGGCGATCGGTTCCGGGCGTGTAGATGTGCTGCTCGATCGCCTTCTTGTCAAGGAAGTTAACTTCGTATGCAAGCTTTGCGCCGTCTGGAGACCAGCTTGGGGCCTGGCAGTTCCCGTCGACCGGCGGGCTCACCGGACGCGCGCCGGCCCACGCGGTGGCGAGGAGGGAGAGGGCGAGCAGCATCGGGGACCTCGGTTCAGAATGCGATGGTCAGATTGGCGAGCACCCGGACGCCGGTTGCATTCCAGGTGACGGTCTCGCGGTCGGTGACGTCGGTGACACGACCGGATGCGTGGTCTACCGCCACCTTCACGCCGCTGCCCAGCGCCGTCGCGTGGCCGGGCTTGCGGTAGTCGATCGACAGCTCGCCGCCGGCGGCGAGGAGCTGGCCCACTCGCAGGACAGCGGTGGGGTCGGACTCGTCGAGGGTGCAGGACTCGCCCTCGCAGGCCACGGGCAGGCCGGCCTGGGTGCCGAGGCGGAGCAGTACGCTCGGCCGGATCGCCAGCGGGCTGCGGTTGGGCAGGTCTCCGCCGACCCGGAGGCCGGCGCTCCACTGGAGGGCGGGATCGGCCTCCTGTCCGTTCGGCGCCAGGCCCCCCGAGCGGCCCAGGTCGCCCAGGACGCCGAGGAGCAGGGGGCCGGCGGGCTCGGTGAGGGCGAGCTCGAGCGTGGGGACCACCGGACGGGCGGTGAGCTCGGCGCTGTGCAACAGGGCGACTCCGCCGGCCACCTCGATCCGCGCCACCTGCAAGGCCGCCTGCCCCCTGGAGCCGATCGCCTTGGCGGGGAGGGCGAGCTCGGTGGTTTGACCGGCCGTGAGGGTCACCGCCTCGCCGTTGATGGAGTAGGCGCCCGGCGGCAAGCAGATGCGCTGGGGGAGCGGCGTCTTCTCCCGGAGGCGGGACGCCATGCGCTCGGCGTACAGCTTGAGGCTGGGATCGAAGATCACCGCCGGGAGCTCGAGGATGAGGCGGCTCCGCATCCCATCGTGGGGGGCCGAGACGATGAGCAGGCCCATCCCCTGACCGGCGAGGTTGGCCATCTGCTCGGCGTCGGCCCGGCGCGCGGCGTCCGGAGCGAGCCCGGCCGCGATGTGGGCCATCTGGGCTGCCTCCTCGGCCTGGAGCAGCTCCCAGGCCACGTTCGCCCAGAGCCAGTGCAGGTCGAAGGAGGTGGCGCCGCCGGGCAGCTCCCGGGCGAGCGCGAGCTCGGCCTCGGCGTCTCGGTACCACCCCTTCTTGACGAAGAGGCGGGCCTGGGCCACCCGAGAGGCGACGTCGCCCGCCTCCGTCGCCGAGGCGCGTTCGGCCGCCGCGGCGGGGCGCGGGGAGCTGAGCAGGGCGAGGAGCAGGAGCGGCGTCACGGCGTCCCTCCGAGGTGACAACGAATGGCGCGGCCCTCCCCTACCCGGGCCAGGGCCGGCGCGTGCTGCCGACAGGGGGAGGTCGCCGCCGGACACACCTCCGCGTGGCGGCAGCCCCCGTCGTGGGCCGGCTGCTCGGCGGCGGGAGGCGCGGCGCGGCGGGGGATGAGCCCGCTGGCGTCGAGGAGAGCCCAGGTGAAGGGGTGGTGGGGCCCCCGGCCGAGGGCCTCAATGGGGAGCTGCTCGACCACCTGTCCGGCCAGGAGGACCACCACTCTGGAGGCGGCGTAGCGCACCACCGGCAGATCATGGGAGATGAGCAAGACCCCCGTGTCGGGGCGGCGGCCGGCGAGCAGGAGGTCGATGATGTCGGCCTTGAGCGCGGCGTCGAGGCCCGCGGTGGGCTCGTCGGCGAGGATGAGCTCGGGGCGCGCCAAGAGCACCCGCGCGATCCCGGCGCGGCGCCGCTCGCCGCCGGAGAGCTGGCCCGGGAGGGCCTCGGCGCGGTGCAGGAGCCCCACCTGCCCGAGGGCGGCCTCGGCCTCGGCGCGGGGGTCTGCTCCTGCGCGGAAGAGGCGAGCGGACTCCTCGACCTGAGCGAGCAGTGGGAGGCCGGGGTTGAGGTGGGCGTCCGGGCTCTGGAAGAGCAGCTGGGCGCGGCGCCGGAGGGCGCGGAGGGCGGCGCCGCGGAGGTCGCCCACGCGCTCGCCGAAGAGGCGCACCTCCCCACCCTCGGCGCCGAGCAGCCCGACCGCGAGGCGGGCGAGGGTGGTCTTGCCCGAGCCGCTCTCCCCGATCAGGGCCACCACCTCACCGGATCCGACCTGGAGGTCCACCTCGTCTACCGCGCGCTCGACCGGGCCGAAGAGGCCGCGGCGGAAGCGCTTGACCGCTCGCTCCATCACGAGGGGAGGGGGTGGGCTCATCGGCCGGCCTCCAGGCGCGCGGCGGCGGCGCGGAGGCGTCCGGCGGCCGGGCTACGGGCGAGGCCCAGTGCCCTCGGGCTCAGGCGGTCTACGATCTCGCCGCCGTCGATGATCAAGAGCTGGTCGGCGATCCGCTCGGCGAGGCGGAGGTCGTGGGTGATGAAGAGCAAGCCCAGGCCCTCGCGGGCGAGGCCTTGGACGCGATCGGCGACCTGCGCGGCGACCGTGGGGTCGAGGCCGGTGGTGGGCTCGTCGGCGAAGAGGAAGCGCGATCCACGGGCGAGGGCCATCGCGATGGCCACGCGCTGCGCCATGCCGCCGGAGAGGGCGTGGGGGTACAGGGCGGCCACGCGGCGGGGCTCGCGGAGGCCAGCGGCGGCGAGCCAGCCCTCGACGCTGCCGATGGGATCGAGGTCCTCGCGGAGGCGGAGAACGAGGCTGAGCTGGCCGCCGACCGTCCGCAGGGGGTCGAGGGAGGCGCGGCCGTCCTGCGGGAGGAGGCCGAGCAGCCGACCGCGGAGTTGGGAGAGGTCGCCGGCGAGGGGGAGGGGCCCGAGGCGCTCGCCGCGGCTCTGGAGGCGGAGGCTCCCTGACACCACCCCGGGCCGGGCCGGGAGCAGGCCGAGGCAGGCGCGCGCGGTCACGGACTTCCCCGAGCCCGACGCGCCGAGGAGGGCGACCACCCGCCCCGCGGGCAGCGTGAAGCTGAGGTCAGGGATGAGCACCCGCGGGCCCGCGACGACACGAAGGCCGACCACGTCGAGCCGATCGACGGTGTCCTCGTCGGGCGAGGGGGAGGGGGAGGGGGCGGGCTTAGACCGCATGCTCCGCCTCCCCGAGGGCGTCCGCGAGCAGGACGGTGCTCAGCACGGTCGCCCAGAGCGTCAGGGCAGGGGCCAGCCAGGCCAGCGGGTTGCCGTCGCCGACGCCGAACTCGAAGGCCAGCATGTTCCCCCAGGACGGCCACGGTTCGGGGACGCCGAAGCCGCCGATGTAGCTGAGGGTCGACTCGAGCACGAGCACGAAGCCGAAGAGCTGGAGCAGGCTCCGGCCGATGAGCCGCCGACCGTTCACCCAGAGCAGGTGGTAGACCAGCACGCGGGCGGGGTGGAGGCCGTGGGCCAGCGCTGCCTCGACGAACTCGCGCTGCGAGAGGGCGCGGAGGCGGCCGGACAGCTCCGCGGAGAGCGCGGGGGCCCAGGCGAGCCCGGCGGCCACGCCGAGGACCTCGAGCGGGTCGCCAAAGATCATGGAGATCACGAGCACGAGCACGAAGCGAGGGATCGAGCCCAGCAGCGCCATCGGCGCGCCGCAGAGCTCGGCCCACAGCCCCCGCGCCACCCCGCCGATCGCGCCCAAGGGCAGCGACACGGCGAGGCTGACGAGGGTGGCGACGAGGCCGACCCGGAACGAGGCTCCCACCGCGGTGACGAGCCGCTCCAGCACATCGCGGCCGAGGTGGTCGGCGCCGAGCCAGAGACCGGCGGCGGGCCCCTGTCCGGCGAGGTCGGGGTGAACGTCGGTCAGCACGTCGTAGTCGCGCAGGGCGGAGGCCGCCCACGCGAAGAGGAGGAGGCTGAGCCAGCCCGCCCCGATCTTGGCGCCCAGCCTCACGCCAGGGCCTCTCTCTCTCGCGGATCGACGAGGAGGCGGAGGGTGTCGGCGAGCAGCCGGGCCGTGGCGACGACGAGGGTGGCCCCGAGGCCGAGGCCGAGGGCGAGCGGGTAGTCGCGGCGGGCGCAGGCGTCCCAGAGCAGGCTGCCGGCCCCATCGATCAGCAGCAGCTTCTCGACGACCAACACGCCGCCGGTCTGGGCGAGGCAGAGCGTGGCGGAGAGGGTGGCGCCGACCGGGAGGAGGTTGAGGAGCAGGTGCGGCCAGGTCGGGGCTCCGCGGGCCCGGGCGGCCTCGATGAAGCCGCTCTGCCGGAGGCGGCTGAGCTCGTTCTCCACCTCGAGGGCCGTGCCGGAGAGCAGGCCGGAGCTCCAGGCGAGCACGGCGATGGCCAGGGCCGTGCGGAGGCCGGAGGCCGTGTCCGGGAGGGCGAACCAGTCCGGGCGCGCGATCAGCCCGCGCTGGAGCAGGGCCCAGGTGAGCGCGTTGATCGCCGAGACGGACAGGTAGGCGGCGAGGAAGGCGGGCAGCACGCTCAAGGCCTGCAGCGGACGCCGGAGGGGCCCCGGGAGGCGGAGGGCCCCGAAGAGCGCCGCGGAGCCGAGGCCCAAGGCCAGCGCCGGCAGCAGGAGGCCGAGGGAGCGTGTCCAGGCCTCGCGGGCGAGGGTGGACACCGGCGCGCCGGGGCGGGTGACGAGGCTGGTGCCGAGATCTCCCTCGCTCGCGCGGCGCAGGCTGTTGAGGATCCGCACCGGCACGGGCTGATCGAGGCCCCACTCGACCTCGAGCGTGGCGCGGACCTCGGGCCCGTTCGGCAGCAGGTCGATCGGATCGCCGGGGGCCAGGGCCAGCAGGAGCTGCAAGAGCGCCCACGCGCCCACCAGGGTGCCGACGAAGCGCCCCACCCGCAACCCGATGGCCCGCAGCAGCGCGGCGCCGGGGCTCACCGGGTCTGCCAGTCCTTGATCCAGGTGAAGAAGTAGAAGGGGTGGATCACGACGTTTCGGACCCGCACGCTCATCGCGCTGTAGGAGTCGAGCGTCCAGAGGAAGACCATCGGCGAGTCGTCGTGCACGACCCGATGGAGCTCCCGGAGCGCCCCCTTCTTCTGCTGCGGCTCGAGGGCGTCGCGGGCGCGGTCGAGCAAAGCGTCTACGTTCGGGTTGTTGTAGCCCGTGAAGTTGCGGGTGCCCTTGGAGTGGAGCTGCTCCCGGACGTCCTCGTTTCGATCGAAGCTCCACTGGCTGAGCACCACGTCGTAGTCTCGGTCGCGCCAGATCTGGGACTTCCAGATCGCGTCGTCGAGGAAGTCGACCGTCACATCGAGGCCGCTCGACTGGAGCTGACTCTGGAGGTTGATCACCACCTCTTGGGAGGACTCGAGCGACTTGTGGGCGCTGATGCGGAGCGAGAGCGCCTTGCCACCCTTTGTCCACTTTCCACCGACCTGCGTGTAGCCAGCGGTGGTGAGGAGCTCCGCGGCCTTGACGGGGTCGCGGCGGTAGGGGGCGACGTCGTGGTTGTAGTAGGGGCTCGAGGGGACGTACGGGCCGCTGAGGATGTCGCCGGTGCCGACTGGATCGAGCAGGCTCTGCACGTCGATCAGGCGAGCGACGGCGCCCCGGACTGCGGGGTCCTTCCAGGGGTCACGGCCCATGTTGAAGCCGAGGTACCACCAGGAGTTTGTCTGGTATGGGTACAGCTCGACCTTGCGGTCGGCCTTGAGGACGGCCAGATCTCGCGGGAGCACACGGACGAGCGCCTCGAGGCTCTCATAGAGCAGCAGCTTCGCCTGGTAGTTCTTGTCTGACACCTCGCGCATGACCACCTCCTGGAGGGTGGTCTTGTCGTGCCAGGCGTCGAAGCGGCTCATCGTGACGCTCCCGTCATCGTTGAACTTGCTCACCTTGTACGGACCGGTCCCGATGGGGGACTGGCGGAAGGGATCGGTGCGCTTGACCGTCGTGCTGGCGAAGCGGCCCTTGGGGAGGATCTTGAAGAAGAGCTTGTCTTCCGGGCGGGCCTCGGGGCGCGTGAAGGTCAGCTTGACCGTGTGAGAGTCGATGGCCTCGGCCTTCTTGATCCAGTCCACCCGCCCCGCCTCGGTGGATGCGGTGCCGACGCTCTGCATCGCCTGGATCGTGAAGACCACGTCGTCGGCGACGAAGGGCTTGCCGTCGTGCCAGACCACATCCTGGCGGAGGTGGACGATTTGCTCGGTGCGATCGGCGTTGATCTCGGCGCCCTCTGCCAGCTCGGGCGTGGTGGCGAGATCCTTGTTGTCCGTGAACAGACCCTCAAAGACCAGCTCGTTCAGGCGCGCCTCGCTCATCGAGGTGGTGAAGAGCGGGTTCACGACCGCGGGCGCTTGATCTTCGGCGTACCGGAAGGGCGCTGCCTCCGCCGGAGCGAGGCTCAGCAGCAGGATGGAGAGGGCGGAGTGGAGCGAGGCGGCGGGCAGGAGCATGGTGGGCTCGGGGGAATCGTGGTCGCGGGAGAGACAGGAGAGGTCGCGGCGAGGCCTCGGGGGCGGCTACTCTTTCGAGTCTCCGCCGCGGCCGATGCCCTCGAGGACGGCGAGGTCACCCAGCGTCTCGTCGAGGCCGCGCAGCCAAGGCCAGCCGGGGAGGAGCACGGCGAGCGCGTCCTTCGCTTCGCGGGTTCGGCCGGTGCGGAGGTTGGCCTCGGCGAGGAGGGCGAAGAGCTCGGGCGGGTTGATGGGCCCGACGCTGCGGGCGTGCTCGACGTCGAGCGCGCGTTGAGCGATCGCCAAGGCCTGATGCGGTCGCCCGTCCTGGAGGGCACGGCGGGTCTGCTCCACGAGGAGCCGGCTCCGGTAGACCGGCACGAGCTGGAGGTCGCGGTACAGGGCCTGGCCCTCGGGGGTGGCGGCGGCGACTTGTTCGGCCTCCCAGGCGTCGAGCCGGGCGTCGAGGGCGCGCACCCACTCTCGGGCTGGCTCCACCTCGTCGTCGGGGCCCGGGGGCCAGGGGAGGCCGAGGGCGGTGAGCGTGGGGCCGAGCGCGTCGCCCCCCGCGCGGGCTTCGGCATCGGGGAGGGTCCAGGCGGCCGTGAAGAGCAGGCGGGGCAGCGGAGCGGCGCTTTCGGTCGCGGTGATGGCGTCGGCCTGCTTCGTGTGAACAAGGGCGCGGGTGTGGCTCACCAGGGGATCGTAGAAGACCCGCTCATGGTCGGTGGCTGCCTCCCGCACGAGGACCCCCTCTGGGCAGAGCGCGTCGAGCTCGGGCGACGAGCCCGGGTCGACGGCGGCCGACCGCACCGCCTGGTGGCGGCCGACACAGCCCCCGAGGCTCCCGGGGACGCCGCTCGGGAGGGCGGCGGCGGGGTCGAGCGCAGCACGCTCGGAAGCGAGGGCGGAGGCGAGGGCGGTGACGTCGGGATCGGTGTACCCGCCCCCTCGTTGGAGCCAGGCGGCGGCGCCGGCGGCGTCTCCGGCGTCCGCGCGGCTCAGGGCGGCCACCGCGGGGAGCGCGCTGCCCGTGGAGATCCCCACCTGGTCGGCCCAGCGGCTGAGCGTGCGCTCCCAGACGAGGGCCGAGAGGCGCGCGAGGTCGCCCTCGACCGCGGCGAGGTGGCGGAGGGCGCGGGCCCGCGGGGCGCCCTCGAGCCGGATCGCCGCGGCCTCCCAGTCGCCGGCGTGCAGGGCGATCCAGCCCTCTCGCTGAGGGTCAAAGAGGGCGCCGAGGGCCGCCGGGTCGCTGGCCGCGAGTGCAGGCCAGCCGCCGGCGAGCGCGGTGTCCACCGGTGCCGGGGCGGGATCGGAGGCGCAGGCGAAGAGGAGGAGAAAGGCGAACACTACTCCCCCTCGTACGCCGCACCTGATGACTGGGCCCGGTCGGTGTGCTTCGCCGGGTCGATGTCCTCCTGGCTGTCGCGCACCTTGATGGTGTCCTCGGCCATCGTGATCGGCTCGAGCAGCAGCTCCCCCTTCTTGAAGTAGAAGGTGGTCGTCGAGACGTGGTAGCCGGTTCGAAAGGTCTCGAGCGCATAGTCGGACTTCTTCGCCAGCTTCACGCGGTTTCCTTCGTCATCGCGGAGGTAGTCGATGACGAAGTTGCCCTCGGAGTCGGTGATGAGCTCGACGCCGCCCGGTTGGACGGAGACGATGACCTTGTCCATCGGCTCGCCATTGCGGTTCACCACTCGGCCGACGATGGCGTGGTGAGTGGCGCAGCCGTGGAGCGCAGCGAGGCTCAGCGCTCCGATGAGGAGCAGGGCCGAGTTGGGCTTACTGAAGGCGTGCACGGATTCCCTCCAGCTTCGTGAGCTCGGCGTCGGCGCGCTGACTGAGGTCGGTGCGGGAGCGCGACTGCACGTGTCCCTTGTACTTCTCCCAGGCGCGGATCGACTGCTCCAGCAGCTCCATGTTGTCGTTGGACTTGTAGAAGAGCCCTTGAGTGGAGGCCGCTTGGATCTCATAGATCTCCGCCTTCTTGGCGAAGATGAGATCGCTCGGGAGGCGGGCCCAGTGGCGCTCCGCCAGCCGTGCCGTCTCCAGCGCCTGGCTGTAGCTGCCCTTGTTGACGTAGTAGCGAGCCAGGTCCGTCAAGATCAGCGGGTTGTACTTGTTCTCTGGGCGAATCAGCAGCTGATCGATGTAGCGCTTTTGAGCCTCTGCCTCTCCCTTCCGCTGGGCGTTCATCACCAGCAGCATCCGCGAGCGCGTGTAGGACTCGTCCTTGATGTCCACCATCTCGAGCGCCATCACGTCGGAGCTCGTGAGGCGGCCGCCTGCGGCCTTGGGGGAGTACTCGTCGAGGTTGGCGCTCTCGGGCTCGAGCGGATCGGCGGGGGCAGCGTCGGCGACGGCCACCGCGGGCGGCGCGCTGCGCCCGCTGTTCGCCGCGCTGACGCTGGCGCGGGCGGCGGGCTCGCGGCTCACCGGAGGGGCCGAGGCCGTGCTGGCGCTGCTGCTGCTGCTGCTGCTGCTGCTGCTGCTGTTGCTGTTGCTGTTGCTGTTGCTGCGGGAGGCAGACGGCGGCTCTCGGGCGGGGGGAGCCGCGGCGGCCACCGCTCTGGGCTCCGCGCGGGGCTCGGCGATCGGCGCCTCTCGTTCGACCCGTCCCGGGCGGGTCTCGCCGGAGGCCGCGGGTGCCTTCGAAGCTTCGGCGACGGGTGGGGCGGTGGCCTCGGCGGTCGCGGCCTCCGCGAGCAGATCGTCGTCACTGGAGGGCTCGGGGGGCGCCCCTGCGGTGACCTCGGGCGGGCCTCCCTCCGCGGGGGCCTCGGCGGCGGCGAGCTCGGGCCGGCCGGCCGCGGGATCGACCGCGCCGGCGGCCTGAAAGCGCCCCAAGGCCCACCAACCGGCTCCTGCGCAGGCGAGCATGCAGATCGCGGCGAAGGCGGCGGTGGCGAGCAGCACTGGGGCGCGCGAGGGCGGGCGAGGCGGGGGACCCTCGTCGATCGGCGCGGCCATCTGCCGCGGCGCGGGGCTGCTCGCCCGTGGCGGCGGGGCCGCCGACGGGGCTGCGGCGACCAGCGGGGCCGCGGCGAGGGGTGATGGAGCGGCGATCGGCGGGGGAGCGGCGACGGGCGAGGGAGCGTCGAAGAGGGCCGCGATCGGCGGCGGCGCCACCGCAGGCGTGAGTGGGCTCCGCGGGGCCGGAAGCACGAGCGGCGCACCCTCGGCGCCCTCCATGCTCCGCTCGGCGCTGCTCTCGGGGCTCACGCCAGCGCCTCCAGCAGAGGTCCCCGCCGGGCCTCCTCTCTTGGTGTTGCCCTTGCCCGCCGCGCCCTTCTTCCCCTTCGCGGGAGGCGGGAGGGCCGGGGTCGGCGCCTGGAGCGCAGAGCGGCCTCCGCTGCTGTCCCGGCGGGTCGAGCCGGAGGCGGGGAGATCGAGCACCGGCGCCGGCGCCACCTTCGGCGCAGGCGGTGGCACCCGGGGCGGAGGATCGAAGGGGACGGCGCCTTGGGGGGGATCGGCCGGCCGCGGCTCAGGGGCCTCCAGCAGGGGCGGCGGGGGCGCGGAGGGCGCGCCGGCGCCGCGGGCCAGCAAGAAGCCGCGGGTGTCGTCGTCGTGAGGGAGCGCGCCGGCCCCGTCCTCATCCCGCGGCTCCGGCGCGACGTAGGACAAGGGCACGGTGGGCGGGGGCACGGCGGGCGGGGGCACGGCGGGAGGGGGGGGCAGGTGATCCCGGGTGGTCTCGGGCTCCTCCTCTCCGCTGGTGACGTAGGAGGCACCGACCGCCGCGACGAGCCCGAGGGCGGCCGAGGCGAGGTAGCCGTGGGTGTCGTCGGGCGCCGCTGGCGCGGCGGCGGGCTGCGGGACGGGCGGCAGGATGGGGGGCGCGGCGCCGCCGGCGGGAGGCGGCAGCGGCGGCCGGGTGGGTGAGGCGTCGGGGATCAGCGTGGGGCGAGGGCCGGTGAGCACGATCTCCGGCTCGTGTCGGATGAAGCTCGGCGGCTGCGGCCGCTGCGGAGCGACGGCGGGGGCCTCGACCATCGGCGCGGGCGGCGGGGACATCCGCGTCGGGGCGGCGTCCTCGAAGTCGCTGATGTCGAGATCGGGCAGCAGGGAGCCCGGGGGCGGTGCGCTCGCTGGGGGGGCCTCCACGGGAGCGCCCACCTCCGGCGAGTCCGCGGGCACCGCTGCGCCGAAGAGCGGGGCGAGGAAGGCTCGGGTGTCCTCGACGATGGTGGCGAAGGAGTAGTTCGCCATCAAGCCCCGGAGATCCTCGCGGAGTACGAATGCGCGCTGGTACCGGTGGCGGGGGTTCAGGGACAGGGCGCGGTAGAGCACCTTGTCGAGGCCGGGCATCAGCTGCTTGACCCGTGCGAGCTGAGCGGCGACCTCGGCGCGGCGAATCTGGTGGATCGTCTGGAGGTTGCTGTCGGCCTTGAACAGGGGATCGAGGGTCAGGAGCTCGAAGAGCAGCGAGCCGAGCGAGAAGACGTCGGAGGGGGGCTGGAGCTTCTGGTCGGGCTGGGTCTGCTCGGGGGAGAGGTACTCCATCCGCGTGGGGACCGGGGCCGAGGCGCCGCCGGTCATCAGGGCGCTCGGCGAGCGGGCGAGGCCGTACCCGCCGAGGATGATCTTGCCTTCCCGGGTAGCGAAGACCGAGGTGGGCTTCAGACCGAGGTGGAGCACGTTCGGCGAGCCGCTGCCCCGCCCCGGCCGGCCGTGCAGGGCCTCCAGGCCGTTGCAGATCTGGGTCGCGAGGTGGAGGAAGACGTTCGCCGGGACGGGCCGCCCTTGGCTCCGGCAGGTGGTGAGCACCCGATCGAGGTCTACCCCCTCCACCCACTCCTCGACGATGAAGCGCTCGTCCCCGTCGACCACCCAGTCCACCACGGGGACCAGGAAGGGGTGGCGCACGCCGAGGAGGTCGCGCACCCGGGCCTCGAGCAGGGCCAGTCGGGCCGGATCGCGGAGGACGTAGGGGAGGATTCGGCGGACGACGACCTTTCGGCCGCCCTCGGTGGCGAGGGAGCCCTGGTAGCTCTCCGAGGTGCCGCCCGTCCCGAGCTTTCGCAGCAGGGTGAAGGGGCCCACGGTCTTCGGCAGCAGCAGCATGGGCTCCTCGGTGTGGTTGGCTGAGCGGAGAGTTTGACGAAGGACGGGGCCCGCTGCGGGCTCGCCACGGGGCTGTGTAGCCCGGCCTTGGACGACCGGGCCCGACCGAGACCCCCAACATCGCACTTCGGTTACCGGATTGTCCCCAATTCGGTCAAGTGCGGCGCGGAGAAGGTCCTGTGACAAGCACCCTCCGCGCCTCGGTCGGACTCCCCGATCCCCAAGCAGGATACGCCATCTGGATGCCCCGAACCGCGCTCCGCTTCCCCATCCTGGCCCTGCTGGCTGCCTGTGCCGTGAAGGGCAAGCGGGGGATCGTGGAGGTGGAAGGTCGGGAGGTGCGGCTGGTGGAGTCCAGCGGGCGGTCCTCCTCCTTACGCTCCGCCGCCGAGCAGGACGTGCTCCGACACCTCGATGACCTCGGCCTGGAGGTCGAGGGCCGCCGCTTCGGCCGGCGCATCGTGGTCGCCGACTGGACCGTCACCGACGGCGGGGACGGGGCGGCGCCCTACATCGGGGTGCTCGAACGCTGGGGCAGCCGCTGGAAGGTGGATGATCGGGGCAGCGGCTCGACGATCACGCTCGTGCCGGAGTCTTTGGGCCTCCTCTCTGCTCAGGAGGGCCACCTGGTGCTGATCTCCGGCTATGTGGCCGGCCCGATGGAGGTGAACGTGGTGCGCTGGCGCAGCCTGGACGATTAGAGCCGGCCGCCCCGGAGGCCCCATGGCTCGTCTCGCGTTGATCTCCGTCTCGGACAAGGCCGGCGTGGAGGCCCTCGCGCAAGGGCTTCACGCGCTCGGCTTCACCCTGCTCTCCACGGGCGGCACCGCGCGCGTGATCGAGGCCGCCGGCCTCCCGGTCACCCCGGTGAGCGAGCACACCGGCCACCCCGAGATCATCGGCGGGAGGGTCAAGACCCTCCATCCCCGCGTCCACGGTGGCGTGCTCGGACGACGGGGACAGGACGACGCGGAGCTGGCGGCCCTCGGCATCCCCTGGATCGACCTCGTGGTGGTGAACCTCTACCCCTTCGAGGCCACCCTCGCCGGCGGAGAGACCGACCCGGCCGAGATCCTCGAGCAGATCGACATCGGCGGGCCGACGCTGCTGCGCGCGGCGGCGAAGAACCACCCCGGCGTCGTGGTGCTGGTCGATCCCGCCGACTACGCGCCCACCCTGGAGGCCCTCGCCGAGGGCGGGCCCGACCTCGTCGCCCGTCGCCGCCTCGCCACCAAGGCCTTCCGGCACACCGCCGCCTACGACGCGGTCATCGCCGATTGGATGGAGCGGGGCGCGCTGGGGGCGTCCGCCTCCGGGCTGCGCGCGCCCGTCACTCCTCCGCCGGAGCTCCCCGTGGAGGGGGCCATCCCGCTCCGTCGCAGCGCGGTCCTCCGATACGGGGAGAACCCGCACCAGCGCGCAGCTTTCTACCCCGATCCGCTCAGCACCGGCCGCTCGCTGGCGCGCATGACCCAGGTGGCGGGGCCGGAGCTGTCCTTCAACAACATCGCCGACCTCGACGCCGCGGTGCGATCGGTCTTCGAGATCGACGATCCTGGCTGCGTGATCGTCAAGCACATGAACCCGTGTGGGGCGGCCTCCCACCCCGAGGGCGCGGCGACCGCCTTCCGCCTCGCGCTCTCTTGCGATCCGGTCAGCGCGTACGGCGGCGTCGTGGCCTTCAATCGCCCGGTCGACGCCGAGGTCGCCGCCGCGATCCGGCGCGGCCGCACGTTCTTCGAGATCCTGGTCGCGCCGGGGATCACGGCGGAGGCGAGACAGGCGCTGAGCGGCCGCGAGAAGCTGCGGGTCGTCGAGCTCCCCGTCGACTGGGCCGAGGGTCGCCCCCCCGGCTTCGACGCCCGACGGGTGCAGGGGGGCTGGCTCCTCCAAGACTGGGACCAGGGCGCGATCCCCGGCTGGAAGGTGGCCACCCGCCGCGGCCCGACCTCGTCCGAGGACGCGCTGCTCCGCTTCGCCTGGGCGATCAGCCGCGGCACGAAGTCGAACGCGATCGTCTTCGCCGCCGCCGCCGAGGGCGGCATGGTGATCAACGGCGTCGGGGCCGGGCAGATGTCTCGGGTCGACAGCGTCCGCCTCGCCGTCGAGAAGGCCACGCGGCCGGTCGCAGGCTCCGTCATGGCCTCCGACGCATTCTTTCCCTTCTCGGACGGGGTGGTGAGCGCCCTCGCCGCAGGGGTCACCGCGATCGTCCAGCCCGGGGGCTCGATCCGCGACGAAGAGACGCTCTCGGTCGTCGACGCGGCCGAGGCCGCCATGGTGATCACAGGCATGCGCCACTTCCGGCACTGACCCCATTTGGAGCCCCCTCGGTCTGGCCCGGGGGAGCCCTCCCGTTGTAGAGTGCCGCCGTGCTCCACTCCCTCACCATCCGGAACTACTGCTTCTCCTGCGGCGTCGCCGTGCAGGATCAGGCCGATCGGGTCGCGCCCCTGTGCGCCCGCTGCGCACAGTCCGGCCCGCAGATCCCCCGGGAGGCGCTGCGCTGGATGGTCCGCGTGGGCGACGGGCGCGCCCTCGGGCCGCTGGCCTTCGACTCTGTGGCCGATCAGGTCCGCCGCGGCGCGGTGGGGCCGGATGACCTCGCCGCTCGTGTGGGCGGGCCCTGGTTCCGGGTGGTCGAGCACCCTGACTTCGGCGGCTGGTTCCTGCCCGGCAGCGAGCTCTCCGCCTCCCGTGTTGACGTGCAGGCGAGCGACAAGAAGGACCAGTCCCGCTTCGACTGGGGGAAGCGCCTTCGAGCCGCCGGCGCGGTGGGGCTCCTCGGGCTGACCGGGGCCTTCGCGCTCTGGAGCTGGAGCACCGGCGCCCTCTTGATCCCGGAGGCCTGGACGGACCAGGCCTGGGCGAAGGCCTCCGCCGTCCGCGCGCGGGGTGGGGACCTCCTCGCGCGCGCGCTCGACGAGGACGCAGCCCGCGACGCGGTCAACAAGGACGCCGTCCTCCCCGGCGAGGCGTTGATCACCCAGCTCGCGGCGGCGCACCCGGGCATCGTCGGGTCTGTGGGCGAGCACATCACGCTCGGGCGGATGGCCCTCTGGCGGGGGACCCGCGGGACCTCCGAGGAGGCGAGGCTCCACTTCGAGCAGGCGCTCGTCCTCTCCCCGCGGGATCCGGAGGCCTCGGGTGGGCTCTGTGAGGCGTACGCGCGGCTCTCCGCCACCAACGCCCAGCTCCTCGAGCCGATGGCCTGGGCCTGCACCCGCACGGAGGCCCTGGCCCCCGAGTCCATCCCCGCCCTCCGCGGCCGCTCGGCGGCGGCCCGGGCCTCCAACGACATCGCCCTGGCCACCGATCTCGCGAGCCGGTGTGGCAACCCGCCCGACCTCGCCGGCACCCCGGGCAGCCCCACCGATCTGGGCTGCGCCCTCGCTTTTGCCTCCCTCAGCCGCAACGGCGCCGCGTTGGCCGTCCTGGACGAACGTTTCACGGGCGTCTTTCCGATCCAGGTCGCGCGGGCGGGGGTGGCCCTCCAGCGGTCCGAGCTCGGCCTGGCGATGGATCTCGCGGCCAAGCTCACGAAGGTCCACCCCGACGAGCCTGTCCCCTGGCGGATCCTCTCCGAGAGTTACGCCGCGGTGGGGGACTGGCCGCAGGCCATCCGCGCCGGGGAGCGGCTCCGCCAGCTCGATCCCGACGATCTCGAGGGCCGACGGCAGCTCGCCGAGGTGCAGCTCAAGGTGCTCGGCAAGCCCGCGGTGGCCCTCGCGGAGATGCAGGCGATCATCGCCCACCCCAACGTCGATCGGTTCGAGGGTCGGGTGCGGCTCTTCACCGACGCCGGCGCCGCGGCCCTCGCCGTCGGGGACACAGCCCTGGCCCTCCGCCTCGCGGATCGGGCCTGGCAAGCCGACGCGGGGAACCCGGCCGCCGCCCTCCTCCGGGCGCGGGCCGCCATCCAGAACAACCGGCCTGCGGACGCCGAGACCGCGCTCCGCGCCGTGGAGGCTGGGCGGCTCGTCGGGCATGACGGGGCGCGCTTCCGGGTCGCCGCGGCGCGGGTCTACCTCGCGATTGGCCGCGAGCGAGCGGCAGACAGTGAGATCGACGCTGCCTTCGAGAGCGATCCCACCTACCTCGACGCCTTGCTGATGAGCGCCCACACCCGCCTCGCCGTGGGCAACAATCCAGGGGCCGTCGAGCAGCTCCAGCGGGCGGCCTGGCTCGATCGCAGCCTCGCAGGGGCCCGAAGCCCGCTCCAGGCGATTTGGTTCCCCAGCGCCGGCTGGGGCGAGCTGCGGAGCCGCCTCGAGCGCGACCTCGCGGGAGACGTCCGGTACACGAGCACGGTGATCGAGGTGGTCGCGATCCTCGCCTGGGCGGCGGACATGCCCGACGCTCCCCGGCTCCTTCAGCGCGCCATCGCCGCCCAGCCCGACACCACGGCGGCTCGCGCCGCCAACGCCAGCCTGCTCTACGCGGCGGGGCAGCATCGGGCGGCCCTGCAGGAGGTCGATCGGGCGATCGGGGCGAACGCGAACACGGGCGTGGCCTACGCGATCAAGGCGAGGTCCCTCTTCGCGCTTGGCCGGAAGGAGGAGAGCGACGCGGCGTGGGTCCAGGCGATGCAGACCGGGGCCTCGGTGCCTGCGGTGCACCGTTGGCGGGCCGAGGCCCTGATCGAGGCTGGAGACACCGAGGGGGCCCGCCGAGAGTACGGCGAGGTGCTGCGGCTCGTCCCCGATGACCTGTCGGCCCGTCGCGCCCTCGTCCCGCTGCGATAAGCGCCGACTTCCACTCAGGGTCCCTGATGCATGTGCTGTTGGTCGGTGGTGGCGGGCGAGAGCACGCCCTGGCTTGGAAGCTCCAGTCGAGCCCCAGGGTGCGGCGCTTGTCCTTCACCCACTCGAACCCGGGCTTCCCGAGCGGCGGGCGGCTCGAGGGGGACCTCGTCGCGGCGGCGGTGCGGGAGGGCGTCGACCTCGTCGTCGTGGGTCCCGAGGGCCCGCTGGTAGCCGGTCTCGTAGACGAGCTGGCACGGGTGGGCATCCCCGCCTTCGGGCCCTCCGCCGCCGCGGCCCGACTGGAGGGCTCCAAGGCCTATGCCAAGGCCTTCCTCGACCGGCACGGCATCCCGACCGCGGCCTGGTCGGAGCACACCTCCGCAGACACCGCTCACGCTGCGATCCGAGGCCCCTGCGTCGTCAAGGCAGACGGCCTCGCGGCGGGGAAGGGCGTGGTCGTGGCGGGCTCCGCCGCGGAGGCCCACGAGGCCGTCGAGCTCGTGTTTGGCGGTCGTTTCGGCGTCGCGGGCGCGCGGCTGATCATCGAGGAGCGCCTCTCCGGCCCCGAGGTCTCGATCCTCGCCCTCTGCGATGGTCGGCGGGCGGTGCCGCTGCTCCCGACCCGAGACCACAAGCGCCGCTACGACGGAGATCAGGGGCCGAACACCGGCGGAATGGGCGCCATCTGCCCCGTGCCGGAGGTGGGGGCGGAGCTCCTCGAGGCCGTCCGGCGCACCGTGCTCCAGCCTACGGTCGAGGGCATGGCCGCCGAAGGCAGCCCGTTCCGTGGCCTGCTCTACGCGGGCCTGATGCTCACCGCAGACGGTCCGAAGGTCCTCGAGTTCAATGTGCGCTTCGGTGATCCGGAGTGCCAGCCCTTGATGATGATGCTCGACGAAGACCTCGTGCCGCTGCTGTTGGCCGCCGCCATGGGCTCGCTCCCGGAGCGCCCCCTCCGTTGGCGCCAGGGGGCCGCTTGCTGTGTCGTGGTCGTCGGTCGGGGCTACCCGGAGGGCGGCGCGAGCGGCGAGCCCATCCGCGGCGTCCCCCCGCCGGAGGCCGACCGGGTGGCCTTCTTCGCGGGCGTCCGCGCCGAGGGAGGGCAGCTGCTCGCCGAGGGCGGCCGCGTGCTGGGCCTGACCGCCTGGGGGCCGAGCCCCGCCGGGGCCCGGGCGCGGGCGTACGGGCTCGTTGATCAGATCCACTTTGAAGGCGCCGGCTGTCGGCGGGACATCGGGGACACCGGGGACACCGGGGACACCGGGGACACTCAGGAGGGACGATGACAGGCATCGCGTCAGGGTCGGCGACGACACCCGCTTCAACGGGAGGTCCGCACGCTCCCTCGCTTCGTGTGGGCATCTTGATGGGGAGCGCCTCCGATCGCCCGGTGATGGACGAGGCGGCCCTGGTCCTTCGGAGCCTCCAGATCGGGTGTGAGCAGCGGATCCTCTCCGCCCACCGCACCCCCGCCGAGACCGACGACTACGTCCGGACGGCGGCGGAGCGGGGAGTACAGGTGCTCATCTGCGGGGCGGGCCTCGCGGCTCACCTCGCGGGTTCGGTCGCGGGGCGCACGCTGCTGCCGGTGATCGGCGTCCCGCTCGACGGCGCGCTGGGCGGCCTCGACGCCCTCCTGTCGACGGTCCAGATGCCCCCCGGCGTGCCCGTCGCCACTGTGGCGATCGGCAAGGTCGGGGCCAAGAACGCGGGCTGGCTCGCGGCTCGCATCCTCGCCCTCTCCGATCCCGCGCTGTCCGAGCGCCTCGGCGCAGCCGTGTCCGCGATGGCCGATCAGGTGCGGGCGGCGGACGCGGCGCTGCGCGACGGAGGGTGACGGACCGACTCCGCTGTGAGCCGGCGCCGGGCTTGATCGTCTTCCAGCCGGCGCGCGGCTATCGCTACGCGATGGACCCCTTCCTCCTCGCCGGCTGGGCCCTGGAGCGGCCGGCCCGCACCTTCTTCGAGGGGGGCACTGGCTGCGGGGTCCTCTCCCTGCTGCTCGCCCGCCTCGGCCTCGAAGGGGAGGGGATGGACGTCCTTCCCGAGTGGGTGGCCCTGGCCGAGGCGGGGCGGATGGCCTCGGGCCTCGAAGGTCGGGTCCGCTTCTCGGTCGGTGACCTGCGGGAGCCGCCGACACGCGCGCCAGCCGACCTCGCGCTCTGCAACCCGCCCTACCTCCCGCTGGACGGCGGCCCCGTCTCCCCCGACCCGATGCGCGCCGCGGCGCGTCACGAGCGCCACGGAGCCCTGCCAGACCTCGTCCGCGGCCTCTCCCTTCGGGGGCGTCGGGTCGCGCTCGTGCTCCCGGCCGGGCGGGCCGCCGAGGGGGAGCGCGCGCTCGAGGTGGCGGGCCTCCCGCTGCGGCGGCGCTGCGATCTGCCGCCGGCGCTCGTGCTCCTCGAAGGAGGGGAGGGGGAAGGAGGGGAGGGGACCGGCGCCGTCGAGCGGCGGGTGGAGCCGCTCCGCACCGACGCCGGCGAGCACAGCCCCGCCGTGCGGGCCTGGTACGCTCGCCTCGACGCCCGCCTTGCCTTCGGGCCGTCGGGGAATACGTGAACGTCCCCCTCTCCGGGAAGACTCGTGAGCTCCGCCTCCTTCTCTCTCCGCGTCCGAACGGGTCCCCGAGACCTCGAGCGCTTCCCCTTCGACGATGACGCCCTCGGGGAGAGCCTCTTCGAGCGGCTCAGCGAGGCGCTCGAAGAGCGCAGCCCGAGCCCGGTGATGCTGGTCTTTCGCGAGGGCTCCTTTGACCAGTTCGAGCTCAACGGCCTCGACGGCGCCAACCGCGCCGATCGGGAGCGCATGATGGCGGCGATGGCCGGCCAGGAGGGCACGCTCTCGGTGGCCTTCCTGGCCCTGCTCGACATTCAGATCAGCCGCGTGCAGCGCCACAAGGCGGCCGTGGTCTACCTCGAGTGGCCGGACAGCCGGTGGTGGACCGCTTGGCAGCTCGTCGGTGAGGCCCGGGGCCTGATCGGGGAGGCCCCCTTCACCCGCCGGGCCGTCGACGGGTGGCCGAAGCCGGGGGGCGTGGGCGGGTGGTTCTCCCGGGCGCGGCGCGAGAACCTCCGCCTCCACCTCGAGCGGCCCGGCTTCCAGCGCGGCATGGAGCTCGTTCACTGACATCGTTCACTGACATCGTTCACTGAGTCGACACGATCCGCGAGGCGTCGGCTGGACAGGTGCCGGCTCTCCGGTCTACGAGGGGGGCATGCGCACTCTCCTCGCCTGCCTGTTCTTGCCCCTCGGCCTCGGCCTCGGCTGCGGCATCGATCCCGCCAAGATCCCAGACCATGCGCTCTACGCCGATGATGGCCAGATGCTCGAGGCGCCGGGTGCCATCACCTTCGCGGTGCTCGGCAACAGCCGCGACATCGTGCCCGGCCTCGATCGGACGGCGGGGCGCTTCGGCCACGGCGCCGAGGTGGCCACTCAGATCCTGACCGACATCCACGCCGCCGCCCAGACCCCGGCCGGCCCAACCTTCGCCGTGCTCATGGGAGACACCGTGGGCGCCGGCAGCGTGAGCGAGTGGAGGGCCTTCGATGAGCGCCACTCGATCCTCCTCGAGGGGGCCACCGTCGCGCCCCTCCCCGGGATGCGCATCCCCGGTGTCCCGGTCGCGGGCACCCGCGAGGCGGCGGGCGACGAGCGCTTCTTCGGCCTCGAGGGCGCCTGGCCGGGCGTTGGCGCCACCATCGGGTACAACCGCGTGGCCACCTGGTACGCCTTTGACGTGAAGACGCAAGGGAAGACCTGGCGGTTCCTCGTCCTCGACGGCGGGAAGGCCCGCCTTGGTAGCCGTTGGCAAGAAGAGAAGGCCTGGATCCCGAAGGCGGTGGCCGGGAAGTACGAAGGGCTCATCATCTTCATGCACGATCCCGAGGTCGACCTCGGCGGCAAGCAGCTCGTCATGAACGTCGACGGCGGGCCTCACGAGCTCCTCGAGACCGTCGAGGACGCCACCGACCTCTCCCGCATCCGGATGGTCTTCGGCGCTGGCAGCTACACCAACCAGGCCCTGCTCCCCGACGGCCCCTTCGGCGCGATGCACATCAACGCAGGCGGCGGCGGTGGCCCGGCCGAAGACCTGAAGCGCTGGGGCGCGGGTGAGGCCTCAGGCCGAAAGGGGGACATCCACCTCGAGACCACCTACGATCTCGCCCTGCTCGCCGCGATGGACCGCTGGAACCGAAACGCCAGCATCCCCGACGTCGTCATCGACGAGGCCAAGGCCCGCGGCGCCTTCACGGGCTTCATCGGGACCTACGCCGGCCAGCACTTCCCCACCTATGGGTGGTGGAAGGTCTCGGTCGCGGGTCAATATGTCGAGGTTGACTACCGCCTCCGCCTGCCCGATGGGTCCTTCGTAGACCTCTACCGTGCCAATTTCTCAGAGAAGGAGGGCTGGAAGGCGAGCCGCCCCAGCGCACCCTGAGCCGTCGGGGTGTGAGCCCCGCGCCGCTGATGGGCTCAGACGACGTCGGGGTCGCGACGGGTCCCGAGGCGGGTGACGAGGGCCGCGCCCACCGCAGGGAAGCCCACGAGCAGCAGCACCACCGGGCCCACCCAAGGCAGGAGCGAGACGGCCGTGAGCAGGGCGGCGCCGATCAGGAAGGCCCCCCACCCGCTCTGCCCGCGCAGGAGGCTGGGGAAGCGCTCGCCGAGGCCCTGACAGAAGGCGACGACCCCGAAGAGCCAGCCGAGGGCCAGGATCGCCAAGATGAGCAGCGCGAAGGGCAGGCCGATGATCGTGACGGCCAGCAGGAGCGATCCGGCGGTCAGGGTCGCGCTGAGGATCGCGCCGGCGAGCCCGTACCAGAAGGGGTGGCTGCGCAGGGTCGCCGAGACGTGGCTGACGTGGCTCGGCCAGATGCCGGCCACCAGCACGCCCACCCCGGCGAAAGAGAAGAGGAGGGCGATCTTGCGGGCGAGGTCTTCGACCCGACTGAAGAGGCCCGTCGCCACGGACTCGCCGAGGCTGCCTCCGACGAGGCTGGCGCTGTCAAAGGTGAGCTGGTCGCCCTCGACCTCGCCGCCGGGCTCGACGCGGACCACGCCGCCGAAGGAGATGGCGTCCCCCTCGACCTGCCCACCGGAGAGGACGATCACGTCGGAGCCCATGGCGACGGCGTTGCCGCGCACGCTGCCGAGCACCCGCAGGGGACCGCCGAAGGACACGGCGTCCTCGACCCGCTCGTCGGCTCGGACGACGCGGGCGCCGGGGCGGATCCCGTCCAGGGCGGGCGGCGGCGCGGACTCCAGGCGGTCGAGGCGGGCCTCGAGGGCGGAGATCCGCGCCATCGCCTCCTCGACGGTGGGCGGCGGCGGCGGGGGAGGGGCGAGGGGGGCGACAGGGGGCTCCAGGTCGGCCGCGATCGGCGGGTGGGTCGCCTCGATCGTGATCTGGACGGTGGTGCCCTGGGCGGCGGGCTCGAGCGCCGGCGGGGCGCTCACCTCTGGGGTGGCCCAAGCGGCGGTTGAGAGCAGGCCGAAGGCGGGGAGCAGCCAGGGGCGGGGGGGCATCAGGCGCTCCTCCGGGCGTCCAGTCGACGCGCCGCGATGACGCTGAACAGCAGCAGGGCGGCGGCGAGGCCGAGCCACAAGAGCTCGAGGCCTCCCCCCGCGGTGACGGCCGAGACGGTGGCACGGAGGGCTTGAAGCACCACCGCCGCGCGGGTGAGGAGCTCCACAGGGGCGCCGAGGACGAGCAGGACGCCGAGCCCCGCGAGCAGGAGCAGGGTGGCGATGATCATCTCGGGGCCTGCCTTCACGGGGGTGGAGGCCTGCGCGAGCGCCGCCTGAGCGAGCTCCGGCGGGTGCGCTGGCTCATCGAGGGCGGCGAAGGCGAGATCGAGGGGATCCTGGCGGGCCGCCGCCTGGGCGCAGCGCGGGCAGGCGTCGAGGTGGAGGGCGACCTCGACGACCTCGGACTCAACGAGGGTCCCGTCGACAAAGAGGCGGAGGGTCTCGGCGGTGGGGTGGCTCATGCTGTGGCTCCCGCCCGCCCACGCGGGGCCTCAGCGTCCGTGCCCGCTTCGATGGCCTCGTAGGCCTCTCGCAGCTTGGCGCGGGCGCGAAAGATCCGGTTCATGATCGTTCCGATGGGGATGTCGAGGATGTCCGCGATCTCTTGGTACTTCAAGTGCTCGAAGTGGTACAGCAGCAGCACCTCTCGGTAGAGGTCCGGCAGGCGAGCGAGGGCGGCCTGCAACACGGCGGCGGAGCGTTGGCGGGCGGTCAGCTCGAGCGGCCCAGGGCCGGGATCGGCCGTCTCGGGGGCCTCCTCTGAGGAGCGGAAGCGGCGGCGGCGGAGCTCGTCGATGCAGGTGTTGCGCGTGATGCCGAGCACCCAGGTGGTGAAGCGCCAGCGCTCGTCGTAGCGCTCGAGGTTGCGCAGCACCTTGACGAGGCTGTCTTGCGCCGCGTCATGCGCGTCCTGCTCGTCTCCGAGCATCCGGCGAGCGTAGCGGAACACCATCGGGGTGTATCGCTCGACCACCCATTGGCGGGCGGACGCGTCGCCGGAGACGGCGGCCCGGACACGGGCCAGCTCGTCGAAGGGGTTGTCGTGCAGCTGGAGGATCACAGGGGGCCCTTCCTCGGAGATCAAGTCAGCTACGCAGAGGCCGGACTCCTTATTGCGCGACGAGGTGGGCCCGCGGCGCCGTGAGGGGCCGAAGCGCCCGCGAGGCCGCTTGCCGGTCTGCTGGCGAGGGTGGTACCCTCAAGGGGATCCCACTGCGGTCAGATCCCACTGCGGTCGCACAGGCGCGTCGTCGCGGGAGACTGGCCCACTTGAACGGAGGCCGCGGACCAGCCGATCATGGAGAAGTCGCGGAAGCTTCGGCGGTACAACCGAAAGGACTACGCCCAGGTGGTCGATTTCCCCGTGGAGATCGTCGGTCGGGACGGGGTCGTGCGGAGGTACACCTTCGAGGAGTCGGTTCGGCTGTACCAGCGGCGAATCGCGTCGGCGAACCTTCGTTATGAAGACGGCGAAGTCGTGCAGGCCGAGGTCCAGCACTGTCGGCGCCGGATCGACCAGCTCCGCCGGAGCTACTTCAGCCGCTACGGGTGGTCTTCGATCCGGGCGGTCGAAGGCTCGGAGGAGCTCAGCGGCGAGCTCGCGGGCGAGATCGTCGCCTTCCTTCGCCGCAGCCTGCCCGCAGTGGAGCCCGAGGCCCTCCAGCTCCACATGCTCGACCAGCAGGGCGGGCAGCAGCTGTTCTCGGTGCGGGCCCACGGTGAGGACGCGCTCCGCGAGCAGAACTACCTGCTCTACCTCTACAGCTTTGAATCGGAGGGCAAGGCGCCGCAGAAGGAGGCCTTCTTCACATTCCTCAAAGTGCTGCAGGGCGTGCGGATGGCCACAGAGGGCGTCGAGGTCCTGATGACGTTCCACCAGAGCGCTGACTGCGGGCTCATCCTCACGGGGCGCGCCGGTGAGGTGGCGGCCACGGACGTCGAAGACGCGGGCGTGGACGCCGAGGTCGGCGGGGACGGGCCTTGGATGGAGCCCGCCGAGGAGGCCGATCCGCTGCGCGACGGCCTGAGCCAGCTCCGACAGGGGCACGCCGAGGACGCCCTCGCCTGGTTCACCTCTGCCTACGAGGGCAACCACTATCGGCGAGCGGCCTACCTCTGGGCGAGCCTCGTGGCGGATCAGCTGGGCCTCTTCCCGACCGCCGAGACCGCCGCTCTCATGGGGAGCCGCTACTTCCCGTCGGACCCCCTGCTCGCCTTCCACCTCACCGTGGCCCGCTTGCGCCAAGGGGATCTCGAGGCCGCCTCGGCCAGCCTCCCGCTCGCCCGTGAGCTCACGCACGGCCTGGGCAGCGTGGCGCTCGCCGCCGCGCTCCTCAACCTCCGACGGGGCGACCTCTCGGCCGCCCGGCGTGATCTGTCGCAGGCGCGGCGCCTTCGGAGCTCGGAGCAGCCCGCGTTGACAGCCGGGGTGCGACTCCTCACCGTGACGCTCGCCGCGCGGGCGGTGTCGCTCGCCGCGGCCTCCTTTGTGCTGGTCGTCGGGGTCGTCGCGCTGTTCGACGGGCGGCTGGGCGGGCTCGCGTTGGTGGTCGGTGGCCTCGCCCTGATCCTGGCTCTCCGCAGCCTCTTCAGGATGCGGTGGCGGGCGCTCGCGGGCCTCCCCGGGCAGCGCGGCCTGCTGCTCCTCGACCCCTACGTGCTGCAGCGGCCCTTGGAGCTGGGGCCGAAGCCGCAGTAGGGGCGATCAGCGCCCGCCGCCGCTCGCCGCCTCGATCTGGCGCTGTAGCATCTCGAGATCGGGCATCCCATCCGCGCCCATCCCCATGCCGGGCTCGGAGGGCGGCGGCTCGGGGGGAGCCTTGCCGTCCAGGGCGTCCTGGATGCGCTGCAGCTCGGTCGGCGGGAGCACCATGGGCGCGCCGCCCGCGGCGTCGACGATCACCCGCCCGCCGTCCGCCTCGGCCTGGTGGATCTGGATGAGCTCGGTGCGACCCCGCTCGACGAGCGAGACCGTGCCCCAGGGCTCCCCGATCGGGCTCGCGGCGGCGCGGCGACGGTCGACCCGCACCTCCTGCAGCGCGCGGAGCACGCCCTCGGCGTCTTTCTGGTCCCAGCCGTTCTCGCCCCTCTTGGCCTCGAGTCGCTTGTCGCCGAGCTGCACCACGAGGGTCTCGAGCGTGGCGGCTCGGACTGGGAGCAGCGCGGTGCCAAGCCAGGCCGTGGGCTCAAAGCGGAAATTGCTGTCGAGGACGGTTGTCCGTGCGTAGACCGGGCCCTCCTGGAGGGGGCCTTGGAGCAGGCGGAGGCCCTCGACCTCGAGGCCCGCCACGAGGCTCAGCTTCTCCTGGTCGCTCTCGAGCTCGATGCTGCGCTGCACGGGGTCGATCAGCACGGGCCCGTCGGGGAAGCGCTCCACGCGCATGTCGTCCAGCGCGCTCAGGGCTCGGTCCAGGCGGTCCTCGTCGGCCCGGCTGCGGGCGATCGTGAGCGGCGTCGCGGGGCTGGCCTCGCCGACCGTCGCGGGCTGGGTGGTGGTGGCCTCGACCCACCAGCCGTGGTCGTCTCGGCTGAGGCGAATGTCCTGGCCTTCGCCGGCCATCCGCACCGCGCTCAGCTCGCCCTTCGGCTGGCGGATGATCGCCTTCGTGCGGAGATCGGTCGGATCTTTGTCGAAGGTGTCGGAGAGGCGGGATCGGCAGACCAGCACTGGGCCGTCGCCGCTCGCGACGTAGCCCTGCCAGCCGACGGGGGCGTCACCGCCGATCTGGAGGTCGAGGCTGCGCCCGTCGGTGAGGGTCATCTTGATCACGGAGAGGGCAGGGGAGAGACCGAAGTCTGCCTTACGATCGGCGCCGAGGTCGTCTGCGACCTCGAGCTTCACGGCGGTGTCGACGAGGGCGTCGACCTTGCGGGTGTCCGCCGCGGTGGCCTTGGGCGCTGTCATCTTCCACTCGGCGCCCTCCCGCTCGAAGGTGGCCTGGACGCCGCCGCGGCTGATCTCGAGCTTCTGGACGGCGCTGCCCTCGACCTCCGGGAAGAGGCGCCTCCACTCCTTCTCGCCTTCGGCGGCGGGCTCCTTTGGCTTCTCGATGAAGGTCACCAAGGCGACCAGACCGACCAGGATGGCCGCCAGCCAGACCAGGAGGCGGCTTTGTTTCTCGTTCATCCGTGTACCTGCCTTCACGCGCCAGTTCGAGGGCCCTCTAAGGGGGCAGACTGAGGGAGCAGAGAGACCGGAGCGCGGTCGTTCGGGCTCCCCGAGGTGGGGGCGTCTAACACCGGAACCGGCGACGCTCGTCCCCTCATGCTGTCGCGCGCGCCGCCGGTTGACGTCCAAGGGGAGGGGATTACCGTTGCCGCGTCCGACCTCGTCCCTCGGCCGCGGATCCCGCGGCGTCCCCGTAGACCTCCCGAGACGTAGACCTCCCGAGACGACGAGCTCCCGAGCAGCCGAATCCCCGAGAAGACCATGTCCAACGATCCGAGCTCCGAGAACGAAGCGCAGGCCGCCCCCTCCTCCGACATGGAGGGCGCCGTCGAAGCGGGCGCGGAAGGCGGCGGCGAGCTCTACAGCTTGCCTGATCCCCGCGTGGCCGAGCTGGAGGCCTCGGTGGAGGAGCTCAGGGGCCGCCTCCGCGCGGTGAGCGCCGCCTTCCAGAAGCAGCAGGACGACATCTCCGCCACCCGTCAGCGGCTGGAGCGACAGGCCGCGCTGAAAGAGGAGCTGCGCCGTGGAGAGGTGGTGACCTCTCTCTTTGACCCCGTGCAGAACCTCCGCCGCTCAGTGGAGGCGGCGAGAAAGGGGGCGGCCGTGGACGACATGCTGCGCGGCCTTGAGATGGTGCTGCACCAGTTCATGGACGGCTTCCAGAAGCTTGGCCTCGAGGAGGTGCCCGGTAAGGGCGCGCGCTTCGATCCGAACAGCCACGAGGCGATCACCACGATCCCCGTGCACGACCCCGCCCTCGACAACGTCGTGATGGAGGTCTTCTCGGTCGGGTATCGCATCGGCAATCGCTTGATCGAGCCGGCGCGGGTGATCATCGGGGCCTTTCAGGATCCCGAAGCCGAGGCGTGAGCGAGCCCCGCTTGCACCTCGCGCTCGTCGAGCCCGAGATCGCGCCGAACACCGGCAACGTGGGCCGGCTCTGCCTCGCCGTCGGGGCGAGGCTTCACCTCGTTCACCCCCTCGGCTTCCAGACCGACGAGAAGGCGGTGCGGCGCGCCGGCCTCGACTACTGGAAGCACGTGGACGTGGTGGAGCACCGAGACCTCGAGGCCTTCTGGGCTTGGGTCGGAGAGCGGCCGAGCCACCTCTTCAGCTCACACGGCGAGGCGCCCTTCACCGCCTGCCCCTTCGAGCGCGGCAGCGTGCTGGTCTTTGGGAGGGAGTCCGTGGGCCTGCCTCGATCGCTGGTCGAGGCGCGGGGAGCCTTCACGATCCCGATGCCAGGCCCCACCCGCAGCCTCAACCTCTCGAACGCGGTCGCCATCGTGGCCTACGCCGCCCTGATGCGGATTGAGCCCGCGCTCTTCGCCCCCGCCGTCCCAGGGGCCTGAGGCTGGCCCCTCCGCGGTCGCGCGGCGTATGCTTCAGGCGAACGAGAGCTCCAGGCGAACGAGAGGTCCGAATGCGCAGCCCTGAGATGCCCGCGGGATCGCCCGCAAGAGTGCGCCCAGAGTGGGGAGGGAGGTCGGCGTCGAGCCTTCAGGATGGGCGATGGCTGGCGCTCTTCGCGGTGCTGGCCCTGGGCTGCGGCCCGCAGGAGCTGCGTGTGAGCTCGACCGCCGAGGGCTGCACCGACTACGATCCGGCCAGCCCACCTGCGGAGGCGATCGAGGTCGCGGTCGACGCCAACTACGTGCGCGTCTCCCATGTCCCGGTCTACGAGAATTGCGATGGAGAGTTCACCCCCGAGGTCGACACCGACGGCGACGTGATCACGGTGCGGGAGTACTGGACCCTCCCCGATGACGCGGGCACCTGTGAGACCTGCTTTGAGCCCACGGTCACGCTCAAGGACCCAGACGCCGGCAAGTACGAGCTGAGCTGGTACGTCGGAGATGGTGAGATCCCGCTCGACACCGTGGCCTTCGAGGTCGAGTAGGGTTGCCGACGGCGCTCATCACGGGGATCACCGGCCAGGACGGGAGCTTCCTCGCGGAGCAGCTCCTCGCCGACGGGTGGCGGGTGGTGGGCCTCTGCCGCCAGAGCGCGAGCCCGAACCGCTGGCGCATCCGGCACCTGGAGGGGGCCCTTGAGCTCGTGGGCGGCGACCTGCTCGATCTCTCCAGCCTGATCGCCGCCGTCCGTCGTGTTCGGCCCGATCACGTCTACAATCTCGCGGCCCAGAGCTTCGTCCCCACCTCTTGGGAGCAGCCCCTGCTCACCGGCGAGATCACGGCGCTCGGCTGCGCGCGAATGTTGGAGGCGGTCCGCATCGCCGCCCCGGAGGCCCGCTTCTATCAGGCCGGCAGCTCGGAGATGTTCGGCCTGTCCCCTCGCTCTCCGCAGCGGGAGGACAGCCCCTTTCACCCGCGCTCACCCTACGGGGTGGCCAAGGTCTACGCCCACCTGCTCACGGTCAACTACCGCGAGAGCTACGGGCTGTTCGCGGTCGGCGGCATCTTGTTCAACCACGAGTCTGAGCGGCGGGGGGCCGAATTCGTGACCCGCAAGATCTGCCGAGCAGCGGCGCGGATCCGCGCCGGCTCGCCCTTGCCCCTCCGCCTCGGCTCTCTGGATGTTCGGCGAGACTGGGGCTTCGCAGCGGATTACACCGCGGCGATGCGCCTGATGTTGGAGCAAGAGCAGCCGACGGATCTGGTCATCGCCACCGGCCAGTCGTGGTCTGTGCGGGACTTCGTGGAGCGCGCCTTCGACGCGGTCGGCCTCCGCTACGAGGCCCATGTGGAGCATGACCCGGCCCTGATACGCCCGGCGGAGGTGCCGGCGCTGGAAGGTGACGCTCGTCAGGCTCGGGAGCGCCTGGGCTGGCGCCCGACCTTGTCCTTCGACGGGCTGGTCGAGCGCATGGTCCGCTTTGAGGTCGATCGGCTGTCCCGCGGGGCCCTTGGGGAGGAGACGTGAAGGGAGACACGAAGGGAGACACGAAGGGAGACACGAAGAGCGCGCTGGTGACGGGCGCCGCGGGCTTCGCGGGGCGCTGGCTGTGCGAGGCGCTCCGGGCGGCGGGGTGGACGGTGCGGGGCTGGTCGCGCGGCGGGCCGGCGCCGGTGGGCCTGTCGCTGGAGGCGGTGGAGCTCCGGGACCCGCGCGCGGTGGAGCGGGCCCTCGCCTCGGCTCGCCCCGACGTGGTCTTCCACCTCGCGGCCCTCACCGATCCCCGGGCTTGTGCGGCCGATCCCGCTCTCGCGGAGGCCATCAACGTCCAAGGGACCCGCAACCTCGTGGCCGCGATGGGCGGCGCGGGGCGGCTCGTGCTCGCCAGCACTTGCCATGTGTACGGCGCTCCGCTGGAGACGCCGATCCCGGAGACGCATCCCCTCCGGCCGGTCGGCGTCTACGCCGAGACCAAGCTCGGGTCGGAGCGCGCGTCGGAGGCGCACCCAGACCGCGTCGTCGTGCGGGCCTTTCACCACGTCGGCCCCGGACAGGCGCGGAAGTACGCCCTCGGGGGGTGGGCGGCCGCGATCGCGGAGGGCACCCGTCCGATCACCACCGGTGACCTCTCGCTTCGCCGCGACTACACCGATGTGCGCGACGTCGCTGCCGGCTACGTGCGCTTCGCCGAGGTCGCGCCCGCTGGGGCGGTGCTCAACCTCTGCCGGGGTGAAGCCCCCACCTTGCGTGAGCTCATTCGCCAGATGGCCGGCGGAGAGATGCCCGAGGTCTTCGAGGACCCGAGCCGCTTTCGGGCGGATGACCCTCCCGAGATCCGGGGGGACCCTGGGCGGGCCCGGGCGCTCGGCTGGGCGCCGCGGATCTCGCTCGACCAGAGCACCGCCGATCTCGTACGCTCCTTTCGACCGACCTGAGCGCGGCCGATCGGGGCCGCGACCCGGCGGGCGGTAGAGCGGGGGCGCTCAGTCCTGGCGGACGTCCATGACACCGTCGTTGTCGGTGTCCCGGCCGACCTTGATGACCGCACCCTTCTCGTCCATGTACTCCCAGAGGTCGATGCGGCCGTCTCCGTTCGTGTCCCGCTCCTTCCTGCGGACCTTTCCATTCTCGAAGATCTTGTAGAGATCGAAGCGGCCGTCGTTGTCGTCGTCGACCTCTGAGAGCGCGCGCTTGCCGCCTTGGTAGTGGTCGACCCAGTCCACCCGGCCGTCAAAGTCCGCGTCCATCTCCTCCTTCTCGAGCTGGCCCGTCTGCTCGTTGAACCAGGAGGAGACGTCGTTCTTGCCGTCCCAGTTGAGGTCGGAGGTGCGACGTACGAGCAGCCGGGGGCCGTCGACCCGGTCGCGGTAGTAGTTGCGCACGTCCGGCTTGCCGTCGCCGTTGATATCGACCGACTGCTCGATGAGCCCGTCGGCGCCGGCGCCTTCGTTGATGCGCCCGGCGCCGCTGACCGCCGAGGTCTCAGCGGCCTTGGGTGGGCATGCGACGAGGGCCGCCGTCATCGGGAGGAGCGCGAGGAGGGACAAGGACCCGGAGGGGGCGAATCGGCGCATCGACGACTCCAACAGGGCAAACCACGGGGGAGACAAGACCGCTGCCGAGGACCTGCCGCCGCCGGCGGCGCCGATGGGGTGGACGGGGACGAGCGGAAGGAACATGCTAACCTTGAAGCCGCCGAGGGGGGAGGGGCCCGAACGCTCACCACGGCAGGTCGCACCCGGCCGCTCGCCGCAATCGTGGTAGGGTTCGCCTCTCGCACGGGACCGATCATGGCCGCCCAGGACATCATTCGCGGATCATCCACAGGGAGATCTGTCGAGAAACCCTTGATTGAGGCCAAGAGCGCCTCGATCCGGGGTGGCGGAGTCGACGCGCTGGGGAGCGCGGGCGGAGAGATCCCCCCAGGGCCTCCCCGGCATCTGCTGATCGTGGATGATGAGCTGGTGATCATTCAGATCTTGCGGGCCGTCTTCGAGGACGAGCCGTACCGGATCACCACTGCCGCGACCGGCCGAGACGCCCTCCGCATCATTGAAGAGCAGGGCTGTGACCTGCTGATCTCGGACAAGAACCTCCCCGACATCAGCGGGCTTGACCTCCTCCGCGCGGCCCGAACCCGCAACCGCTTCGCCGAAGTGATCATCATCACCGGCTACGGTTCCTTGGAGACCGCCATCAAGGCGCTGGAGCTGGGCGCCTTCGACTACGTGCTCAAGCCCCTCGACAACGTGTTCGACATCCGAAAGAAGGTGAGGCGGGCCGTCGAGAAGCAGACGATGGCGATCGAGAACCACCGCCTGCTCGAGCACCTCCAGCGGAAGAACGCCGAGCTCGAGGTCGCGCTCGCCGAGGCCACGGAGCTCCGCGCCGAGCTCATCCAGTCCGAGAAGCTCGCGGGAATCGGCACCCTCGCCGCCGGCGTCGCGCATGAGGTCTCGAGCCCCCTCTTTGGTGTGATGGGACTCGCCGAGGCCATCGCCGAGGAGGAAGACATCGAGGTGGCGCAGGTCCACGCGCGAGACATCGTCGATTACTGTCGGACGATCCGCGACATCGTGGTGGAGCTCACGAGCTACTCCCGGGCCGCCACCACCGAGGTCCACGGCTCGGTCGAGCTCGCGCGGGTCGTCGACGACGCGCTCCGCCTCGTCGAGCGTTCGGCCGCCGTGGGTGGGGTCTCCTTTGTCATGGAGCTCCCCCTCGGGCTGATGCTCGCGGCGAGGAGCACGGAGATCCAGCAGGTCTTCGTCAACCTCATCAAGAACGGCGCGGAGGCGGTCCTCGAGCGCTTTGGCGCCAGCGGGGCGGGGGAGGTGCGGGTCACCGCCGGCCGTGTCGAAGGCTGGGTCTGGGCGCGGGTGTCGGACAACGGCGTGGGGATCCCCGCGGACCGGCTGGGCGTCGTCTTTGACCCTTTCTTCACGACGAAGGCGCCGGGGAAGGGCACCGGGCTCGGCCTCAACGTGGTGTACCGAATCGTCACCAAATATCGGGGCACGATCCAGGTGGAGAGCGTGGTGGGGCAGGGGACCACCTTCCTCCTCCGACTCCCCGGCTGATCGGTGCGCCTCCGCACCCGGCTGGTGCTCAACATCGCGGGGGCCTCGCTCTTGCCCCTCGTGTTGTTGGGCTTCGGCGCGGTGCGGATCTCCAGCGACATCCTGCTCGGACAGGTCTCGGAGATGCAGGCGGTGACGGCCCGGAGCCTCGCCACCGAGGTCGACACCTGGGTCGAGCTCCAGTTCGTGCAGCTCGAACGCCAGCTCCAGACCTTTGACGTCGCGGGCCTGGACGGTGAGAGCCTCACCAGCTTCCCGCGGCTCGTCTACCAACAGACCGGCGGCGCGGGCATCGTCTCGCTCACCAACCGGCAGGGCATTGACGTCGTCCCGAGCGCATACCTCGTCCGGCCGCCGACCTCGTCGGAGCGGGGCCTGGCCGGCAGGGCGGTGGTGGATGAGGCGCGCTTCCGGCGGTTTCGCCTCGCCCTGCCCATCGCCGGCCTGGGCCCGGTCTCCGGTTCTTCGGTGGCCTCAGGCAGGTCGGGGGTCGAGCCCAGCCGTGGGCCTTCCCTGGGGCCGTCCTATCGCCCCGCTGAGGGACAGGCGCCGGTGCTCCCGGTGGCCTTCGCCGTCCCGGGCAGCGACCGGGTCCTGGGGGTGGAGCTCTCGCTCGCCGTCGTCGAGGACCGGCTCCTCGCACAAGCAGAGGAGGGGGTCCAGGTCGCCGTTCTCGACGAAGCGGGCGCCCTCGTCCTCGGCGGCGACCAGGGCTGGGTCGACGCGAGGGCCTTCTTGCCCTTCCTCGGCCAGACGGCCGCGGAGGCGGTGCGCTACGAGGTGCCCGAGCCGGATGGGAGTGGTGCCGTCGAGATCATCGCGGCCTGCTCGCCGGTGCCGATGGTGGGCTGGACCGTCGTTGTGGCCGAGCCCGTCGCGACCGCCACCGCCCCTGTCCAGGACATCTGGGCGCGGGTCGCCTACGTGCTTGGAGTCTCCGTCGTTCTGTCGATGGTGCTCGGAGTCCTCTTCGCGCGCTCGCTGGCGCGGCCGATGGTGGAGCTGACCGCGGCGGCGCTCGCGGTGGCCGACGGAGAGCTTGGGCGCACCGTCCCCAACGACGGGGAGGGCGAGGTCGCCGAGCTGGGGCGGGCCTTCAATCGAATGAGCCTCGGCCTCGCGCAGAACGCGGACGAGCTCAAGAGAAAGAACGCCGAAATTCATGCGTTCAGTCAGGTCTTGCAGCGGAGGGTGGATGAAGCCACCCGGGAGCTCCAAGCGGCGCAGGGGCGGCTCGTGCAGTCCGCACGGCTGGCGGCGGTGGGCGAGATGGGGGCTGGCCTGGCGCACGAGCTCAATAACCCGGTGGCCGGCATCCTCGGGCTCACCCAGGTGCTCATCGCGCGGGCTGGGGAGGGTTCGGCCGCCGCCTTGCTGCGGTCGATCGAGGAGCAAGCGCTGCGTTGTAAGCAGATTGTGTCACATCTGCTCGGCTTCTCCCGAGAGATGAGCTCGAGTTCGGTGGACCCGGTCGAGCCCGACGTGGTAGACCTTGACCTTCTGCTGGCCGACTTGCGCTCCCTCATGGGAGCTGCGCTCCGTCAGCGAGGGATCGTGGTGAACGTAGAAGGCGAGAGCGGACTGGCCACGCGCGGCGATCGGGCCGAGCTCGGTCGTGCCTTCGCGCAGCTCTTGACCAGCCTCCGCGGGGCGGTGGGCGAGGGCGCCCAGATCGACATCCGCGCGGAGCGGGATGACGCCTGCGTGGCGGTGATCCTGCGAGTGAGTGGGCAGCCCATCGAGATCGGCGGCGATGACTGGAAGGCGGCGGGGCTCGGCTTCTGGGCCGCCAGTCGGGTCTTCGCCGACGCGGGGGGCAGCCTCGTCGAGCCCGAGCTCAAGGCCGGTCAGATCGTCCACTCCGCCGTCTGGCGGGTCCGTCTCCCGGAGGCCTGATTGCGGCAGGCCACCTTCGTCCTCCTCGCCTCCCTGTTGGTGCTGATCTCCGGCTATGCGGGCTACCGTGTCATCTTCGGGGTCGACGGCGCGCCCCGCCTCGTGGTGCGAGAGGCCTCTGGACAGGTCCAGCGGGACGACGGGGACGGCATGCCTCGCACCGCCAACGTCGGCGATGTGCTCGAAGATCGTGACCGCCTCAAGGTCGGCGCCGACGGGCACGCCGTGCTCAGCGTCGGAGATCGCACCGAGCTTCGTCTGTCCTCGGCCTCGACGGTACGGGTTCTCGAGGTTCGTAATGGCGGCGTGCGGCTCGAGCTCGAGGAGGGGCGGGTGCACGCGGTCGTCCGCCCGGGCGCGCCCCTCGTGGGCATCAGCAGCCGCGGGCGCGCCGCGCTGACCTCCGACGGAGACCTCGACGCCGCCGTCCAATCCGATGGCACCTTCGCGGTGTCGGCCTCCCGCGGCGCGGTGGAGCTCCAGGGGATGGGCGAGCTCACGGGCATTCAGCCGGGCCAACGCGCGGTCTCCGTGCCGGGCGAGAAGCCCGCGTTGAGCGCCGTCTCAGAGCGGCTGCTCCTGGATGTCGCCTGGCCCTCCTCGTCCGGGGAGGGGCTGGCGGGGGCGCCCGGGGGTGGGCCTTCGAGGCCGATGTCTGGTCGCACCGAGCCCTTCGCACGGCTGGTGGTCCACGGTGGCGGAGGGGCGGAGGTCGAGGCCCGCGCCGACGCGGAGGGGCGCTTCGTCGTGACGCTGCCCGAGGCCGCCGCGCAGGGGGCCCTCGTGGTGGAGGCTCGAGATCCCCTCGGGCGGGAGGCGCAGGCCACGCGCCCAGCCCCGGTGACACCACCGCCACCCTCGACACCCCCTCCGCTACCCCTGCCGCCGGTCAGCACGGAGGTCGTGTGGGGCGGCCGCGCCCCCTGAGCGGGAGGGTCGGGCTCGACCGTCTTCGCTTGGCGCGGCTCGGGCGGCTCCTGGCGCTCGCCGCGCTCTGGATGGTCGGCCTCAGCGCGCGGGGATGGGCCGCGGAGGCCACCCTGGTCTGGATCAGCGGGCCGCCGCGGTCGGGAGAGGACACCACCGTCCAGGTGATGGTGCACGAGTTGGACCGGCTGGTCGGCGGTGTGCCCCCTGTGCTGCGTTTTGGCGCCGGCGAGCTGGTGAGCGGTCCGGTTGAGCTGACCCCTGGACTGTGGTCCGTTCAGCTCCGCGCGCCCTCCGAGCCCGGCCTGCTCCAGGTCGAGGTCGCCGTGTCCGATCGGCGCCGCAGCGAGACCTTCGAGGTCGCGCCGCCTCGAAGGTCGCCGCTCACCGTGGACGTCGTGGAGGAGGTGCCGATCGGGCAGGGGCGGCCGTGGCTGCTTCGCGTGCTGTCTCCCGGGGGCGTGCGCCCGGAGGATCTCCAAATTGAGCCATCGGAGGGTGCCCTCCAGTCTGTTCAGGAGACGGTTGGGCCGAACGGTGAGGCGGGCGCCCTCTTGAGCTGGGTCCCCAGCGGCGATCCCTTCCCGCGCGTGGCGCTCCTGGCGCTCCGAGACCGCCGCCACCCGCGAGACACGCCAGCCTGGGTGGCGCTGTCCCTGCGGGGCCGCCCGCGCGTGCCGGTCTCGACGCTCCCCGGAGCGGAGGTGACGCTGAAGATCGGCAGCCGCAGCTATGGGCCGGTGGTGGCGGGGCCGGACGGGGTGGCCACGCTCAATATGGAGGTCCGCCCCGGCGAGGTGCTCGCCGAGGTCTTCGTCACCGACGGGAGCGGCAACACGCAGCACAGCAGCCTCTCCCTCGGCGGCGACGCGCACCCCGTGCTCGCGACGGTCGGGTCCGAGGCCGGGCCGGGGGTGGGAGAGCGCCCCACCGTGTTCGTGAGCGCGACCCGCCCCGATGGTCGCCCGTGGCGGGAGTCGGCGCCCGCTTGCCGCACCTCGCTCGGGGAGGAGGGCGTCGTGCGCCCGGATGGGGTGGGGCAGTGGCGGGTGAGCTTCGGGGCGCCGGCGCAGGACGCCATCTTCGACATCCGGGTGGACTGCTCCCTGGGGTCAGACGCACACAGCTCCGTACGGATCCCGGTCTCGCGGGATGTGCCCGCGCGCATCGTCCTCCGCGCCTTCCCGACGGAGCTCTCGGCGGACGCCCCCCTCGCGCAGGTCGAGGCTCACCTCGAGAACGGAGCCGGAGATCGCCTCCCGGCCAGCGGGCTCCGGCTCGCCGCCGATCTCGGCAAGATCGGCTATTCGCCGGAGCGTGGCTCCCTCGACGGGTCTGTTCAGGGGGCCTACGCGGGCGATGAGGCGATCCACCAGGGCGCCGACCGGCTCCGAGCGACCTGGGACCGGCCGGCCGGGAGCGGGGAGCCGGACCGTGTTCGATTGAGCGGCCATTGGACAAGCGGTGAGGGGCCCGTCTTCGCCGCGCGGGTGCTCGACGCCCGCGGCCTGCCCCTCGCGGGGGTGCCGGTCCGGCTCCTGCTTCGCGGCGAGGCTGAGGACGCGGCCACGGTCGCCTCCACCGACACTCGCGGCTGGGCCACCTTCACCATCCCGTCGACCCGCCTGCCAGCGGTCGCCCCGCAGGGGACGGAGCGCGCTCCGGTGATCGGGGTCGCTCGGGTGGACGACGAAGAGGCCCAGCTGGGCCTCCTCCCTGGCCTTCAGCTCGGAGCTCGCCCGGAGGACCCAGATCTGTCCACGGCGCTCCCGATCACCATCAGAACTGGTCGTGTTCGATCTGTATTTTTGAGCACGGAGCCGCGCGCCGTTGTGGGGGGGGGCGGGGCGAGCGCCCGTGTGATCGTACGGCTCATCGACGCCACCGGCCACCCCGTCTCCGCCGAAGGGCTCTCGCTGCAGGCCACCGACGGCACCCTCTCCTCGCCGAGAGAGCTGGGCGCGGGCACCTACGAGGCGACCTTCACTCCATCTGGACGGATGATCTCGGGCACCGTCCGCCTCACCGTCTCGTCGGCCGAGGCGCGCTTCGCCGACACTTCGACCGAGATCGAGGTCCTCCCCCCGACGGTGCAGTGGGCGCCCGGCCTCTCGAGCGGCGCGATCTTCGGCGGTGGTGGGAGTACGGCCATCTTCGGTGTCTCGGGTGACCTCCTCCTCCCCCGGATCCCCGGCCGCTGGTACGGTCGGATCTGGGGCTCCTGGTTTCGTCGGGTGGCCTTCGACGAGGACGAGCTCTCCGGAGACGCCGTGCGCGCCTCGATCGACGTCGTCCCGCTCGGCGTCGGCGTGTACTCGCGGCAGCCTTGGGCCCGCCTCACGACCTGGTTTGGGGGCGGCCCCGTCCTCGTGCCCTACCGCTCCGAGGTGACCATCGGCAGTCAAGACTCCTCCCGCGGCCCCGGGCTCTCCGGGCCGGGTTGGAGCGCCTCGGCCGGCGTCGGATGGCGGGTCCGGCGCAGCGAGATCGATCTGGAGCTGACCTTCCTCGGACTGTCCATCTCCGGTGAAGGAAGCGGCTGGAGCGGCCGCGTCGGCGGCTTCGCGCCCACCCTGGGCTACCGGCTCCTATACTGACGAGCAGGCGGTCTGACGAGCAGGGGGTGTGTCCCGCGCCCGGGAAGATCGGTGGGCCGCGCGTCGGCATGCCGGCCCGAACTGCACTAAGCTCACATGGTGAGGATGCGCTCCGCCCTGCCCCGCTCGGACGACACGCTCCATGTCGAGCGTTGTGCGGCGTTTAGTGCCAAAAATTTGGGGAAGCGCATCGTTTTGGTCGCTGTGGCGGCGCTCACCCTCGGCTGTGCGCCCGATCAGCCCGCGCCCGAGCTCGCAGAGGTGGTGCCCGCGTGGGGCTACAACGGGGTCACCACCGACATCCGAGTGCTGGGCCGGAACTTCCTGCCCCGGGTTGAGGCGAAGGGGAAGGACGAGGTGGGCCTCGATCGACAGTTTGAGCTGCAGCTCAGCGGGCCGGAGACCGCCTCGCTCACCGCGGTGGCGATGCTCTCCTACGACGAGCTGGTCGCTCGCGTGCCGATGGGATTGTCCACAGGAGACTACACGCTGAGCGTGATCGGCCCAGGCGGGGCCTCTGATTCTCTCGAGGCGGCCTTCGAGGTCACGGACACTCCGGCCGACCACTTTCGTGTCTCCTCCGCCCCGGGTAGCCACCCGCTGCACTCGCCGGTGTTGATCAACTTCCAGCTCCTCGATCGGGACGGTCAGGCGGTCGCCCTTGACCTCCCGGTGAAGGTCAGCGTCCACAACCCCACGGAGGCGCCCGAGTTCACCTTCTCTTCGACCACCCTCTCCGACTGGGAGGAGATCGATGACGCTGGCGGCCTCCAGGGTCGCCTCAGCCCGACCGGTCAAGGGCAGGTCGGGATCACCGCTGAAGAGCCTGGCGAGCTGATCCTCGAGGTGGACACCGCCATCGAAGGTTCCCTGGTCGAGGGGGAGCGGGAGTCTCTCAGCTTCGTGGCCGGGGCGGTCTCCCGACTGTCGGTGGAGCTCCCCTTCACCGGCTACGTCCCGACGGTGGGTGAGCCCTTCGGCGTCACCGTCCAGCTCCAGGATGAAGAGGGGCTGACCACACAGGACGTCACCGGTCAGCTCCGCCTGACCGAGGTGTGCGGCCGCCCGGGGGAGCGGTTCACGGAGACCGTGGCCATCGTCGACAGCGCGTCGATCGGAGATGTGGTCCTCACCCGCGCCACCACCCACCCGGACTGTCCAAAGAACGCGCTCACCGCGACCTTCATCGGCTCCGACATCGTGCTCGACGGCTCCACCGGCGACATCGAGGTGGAGCCCGGCGAGGTCGACCACCTCGCGGTGGAGACCTTGAACGAAGAGACCGTCGCCGGCGGCAGCCCCATCCTCCTCATCCTGCGGGCCGAAGACCGTTTCGGAAACCCGAACCCAGATTATTCTCAGCCGGTGACGCTGTGGGACTCCCTCGGTGGTTTGAACCCCACCACGGGCCGCGGGGAGCAGTCCTGCGCAGGCTTCGGTGAGGACGGAGACGCCTGGTGCTCGGCGGTCCTCTGGGCGGCCGGGGATGGGGTTGTCATCACCGCCATCGGTGAGGACGGTGTCATCGGGGAGTCCGGCGCCTTGCGCGTCCTGCCCGCCGATCCGGTCGGGGTGACGATCTCGGTCGCGGAGGTCCGGGTGGCGGCGGGGGCCCCCTTTGGCGCACGGGTGAGCGTCGCGGACAGCTACGGCAACGCGGTCGGGATCGATGGGGTGGGCGAGGGGGCGCCGATCTTCTCCGATGACGGTGGGCCGGTCGATTGCCTGTGGGTGGTCGAAGACGTCGAACAGTCCAACGAGTACTCCTGCGTGGTCACCCGCGCTGAGCCGGGGAAGGAGCTTACGGTTGGCCTGCCTTTGCTCAGGCTGAGCGGACACTCGGGCCCCTTCGACGCCGTGAACGGTCCCCTGACGACCGCGCGCCTCGATCTCGGTGGGGTCACCGAGGTGGAGGCGGGGGGCGCTCTGTCTGTGGATATTAGCACTTTTGACGCTTACGGTAACCCATACACGGTCCAGACGATCGCCGCGCTCAGCCTCTACGACGACGCGGGCAATGTCCCCGGGGCCTTGGTCAACCTCGACGCGGACGGTGAGGCCTCGATCTCTCGAACCTTCATCCACGCGATGTACGGAGATCGGCTCCGGCTGCTCGATCTCGTGGGCACGACCACCTACGGTGTCTCGGCCCCGTTTGACGTCTTGGGCGGCCCGGCGGTCGCGCTCGAGCTCAGCCTCGGCTCGAGCTGGGTGGAGGTCAATCAGCCCCTCGCGGTGGGGGTCGGTGCCGTGGACACCTTCGGGAACCCAGACCCCACCTGGATCTCCACGGTGACGCTCACGTCGGTGGATGGGCTCGGCCCGCCTGCCTACCTCTCGGATTGGCAGGAGGGCCGGGTTGAGGCCACCTGGACGCCGGTGTTGGCCGGGTTGATGGACCAGCTCCGGGTGGCCGGAGACGGCCTCGCCGTCGAGAGCGGCGACTACGACGCCGTGGTCTTTGACTGCATCGCCGGTCCCTCCGCCTCCGTGACCCTCGACGGGACCTCGCTCGACCGCACCCTCTGTCGCAGCGGCGCGGGGACCACCCGCGAGGTGGAGATATCGACCGCAGGCTCCGCGGCGGGTGACCGACCCGTCGTCGCCTGGCACTTCGACACCGGGGTGGGTGGGTGGTGGAAGAGCAGCCAGGCCGATCTCCGCACTTCGTGGACAGAGGAGGGTGCCTACTTCGTGGATGCCCTGGTGGTGGACAGCGTGGCCTGCGCCGATCGGGTCTCGCTCACCGTCTGGGTGGCGGATGATGACGGGGAGCCTGCGGGGCCGATCGCGCTGGCGTTAGCCGATGTCGCCCTCATCAACGGGTCGGCCACCGACGGCACCACCACCGTCTCCGTCTCCGCCACCGACTGTACGGGTGACCCCGCCGTGGCGGGCACCCTGTACCTCCGGCCCGACCTCGGGGAGCTCCAGAGCGCCGGCAGTACGCTCAGCTCCAGCGGGCAGGGCCTCGAGGTGGTGTTGGACGGGAACGGAGAGGCCGAAGTGGGCTGGTCGATGCTCTCCGAGATCTTCACAGGCACGGCCTCCGTCCAGGCGGGCGTGTTCACGGGGGCGGCCTGGGGCAGCGCCACCGCCACCGTCAGCAGCGACGGGGCCCTCCCCTACGTGCTCGCCGTGAGCCCCACCGGAAGCACGGACGAGAGCTTCACACAGGTGGGGGTCCAGTTCTCCGAGGCCATGCGATCGATCTCGCTCGGCAGCACCCTGGTCGCCGTGACCCGCCCCGACGGCTCGGCGGCCACGGTGACGGCGGTGGATTGGTCCTCCGACATGCGTGAAGTGACGCTCACGCTCGATGAGGCCGGCTCGGGCCTCGACGGGATCTGGTCCGTGGCGCTGGCCTCGGCGGTCAAGGACTCCGCCGGCAACCGGATCGACGGCAACTACAGCGGCGTGGCCAGCCCCTTCTTCGTCGCCTTCGGGGGCGTCGTGGCGACCGCGCCGAGCCTCGTCGAGTGCAGCCCCGACACCAGCGTCTTCCGGCCCGACGGCGACGCCGGCGCCCTGCCGGAGGAGGCCGACGCCGTGGTGCTCGCGGTCGAGGCCGACGCGCTGCCGGTCTGGTGGCACTTGCAGGTCTTCGATGAGGAGGGCAGCCTCACCTTCGCCGATCGCCTCCCCGCCACGGGCCTCACCGACAGCCTCACCTGGGCGGGCGTGGCCCTCTCGGGGCTGGTCGTTGAGAATGGGCTGTACAGCGCCGTGATCACCGCGGAGGACGCCGCTTGGAATCCGAGCGAGGCCTGCACGGTCGACCTCCTGGTGGATAATCAGGTGCGCGCGCCCGAGTAGGTCCCCGTCTTACGGCGGAGCCCAGCGCCGCCGGAGCCGCCAAGGCTCCCAGAACCCCCGTCGCGCGAGCGTCCCCGTCACCGTGCCCAGCTCCCCCTTGCCTGATCCTCCCCCGCACGGGGCGCCCCTCGCCACCGCCGCCCTCCGCGCCGAGCAGGACCGCTGGGTCGAGGAGCTCCGGCTGATCGAGCTCGGCCGGCTGGCGGCCGAGATGATCCACGAGCTCCGCCAGCCGGTCTTCGCGCTCCGGGCCGTCGTGCAGCTCCACCAGGCCGGCATCGTCGCCCGCGACCTCGATCCCTTTGAGACCATCAATGGTCAGTCCGGGAGCCTCGAGCAGCTCATCAATCGGTACGCGGCGCTCTGCAGCCGCCCGCTGGAGTACGGTCAGCCCACCGGGGTGCGCCGAGCCTTGGAGAGCGCCGTGCAGGCGCTCGGCGCCCGCTCCCGCGCGCGGGGGCGCCCGCTCCACTTTTCGTCGCGAGGGGCGGACAGCGTCGTGATGATCGACCCTGTCGGCCTGAGCTCCGCCGCCTTGCACCTGCTCTCCGCCGGCCTCGAGCGCTGCGCCAGCGAGGTGACCGCTCATCAGAGCGGGCCGGGCTTTGTCGTCGAGCTCGACGGCCCCGCCGGTGACGAGGCGGATCTCAGCGAGGCCTTCGGCGAGCGGCTGCCGACGGGCGCGGTCGCGCGGTCGATCTACGCGGCGCGCCTGCTGGTGGAGCGCGGGCAGGGGGTATTACGGTGGGAGCCACACCTGGGCGGCGAGCGCCTCGTGGTGGAGCTGCCTCCCCTCGGAGATCCCGATCATGGCTGAAGAAAAGTCCCAGGACCCCGCCGCGGAGGCCCTGCTCACCGCCCTCCAGGCTCGTTTTGTCGAGGGGCTCGAGCTGAGCCGCTCCGGAGACATCGACGGCGCCGCCGACCGATTCCGCGAGGTCCTCCGTCAGGAGCCGCGGCTCGCCGAGCCCCGCCTGGAGCTCGGGCGGATCCTCGCCGAAACCGGTCAGCTCGATGAGGCTGAAGAGCAGGTCGCCGAGGCGCTCCGGATCCTGGAGGGGGGCGGGCAGTGGACGGAAGACCTCCCCGAGGCGGTGGTGATGTCGATCGGATGGAACCTCCTCGGCGAGATCCTGCGTCAGCAGGCCGATCAAGACGAGGTCATCTTCGGAGACGCCGCGATCTGGAAGGAGCTGATGCGCCGCTCCGCCGAGGCCTTTCAAAAGGCGGCGACGCTGGACCCCGAGAACGAGCACGCCGATCATTGGGGGCACCACCTCGCCGAGGGCGAAGACGACGGCGACCTGGTCGGCGACGTGTTCCCGGTCATCCCGGAAGCGTGAGGACGGCGGGGCGGGAGGCCGCGACGCGCGATATCTTCGAGCGATGCTGCCGACCCCGCACCCAAGGCCGATCCTCGTACACGCCGCCGAGGCGGCTCGCTTGGTAGACGCCGGCGCGGTGATCCTGGACAGCCGCGGGCGGCTCGACTTCCTGAGCGGACACCTCCCGGGCGCGCAACGTGTGGACTGGCGCATTGGCGTCACCGGCTCCTTGCGGACGGGCGCGCTCGGGCCGCCGGCGCTGGCCGCCCATGACTTCGCGGCCCTCGGCGTGGACGCCGCGCGACCGGTGCTCGTCGTCGGCGCGTGGGCTCATGGATGGGGAGAGGAGGGCCGTATCGCGTGGGACCTGCTCTACCTCGGGCATTCCGACGTCTACGTGCTCCGCGGCGGGGTCGAGGCCTGGCCGGGCAGCCTCGACCACCTCCCACGCGCCGCTACCCCCGGGGTCTTCGAGCCGAGCGTGCGACCCGAGCTGCGGGTCGATCGCGCCCACCTGGGGGAGGGTGGGACGCTGCTCCTCGACGTGCGGGAGCCGGACGAATTCGCCGGGGCGCGCCTCTACGGCGAGGCCCGCGGCGGCCACGTCCCGGGCGCGCGCTCCTTGCCATGGAAGCACCTGCTGGACACGGTCCCAGACCTGCCTCCGGGCCCGGTGGTGACGATGTGCACCGGCGGCGTGCGGTCGGCCTTGGCTTGGGTCATCCTTCGAGATGCGGGATACTCCGTGTCTCATTACGACGCGGGCTGGTGGGAGTGGTCTTCAGAAGTGGCGCCTTGAAGGTGGTCTGAGCGGGCTCTGTTTCCACCGGTCGGCTGAGGTCGGCCTCGGGATTTTCTTGGCAACAAGCACTTTCACCTTCGGCGCCGTGATGGCCTCTCTGTTCGGACCGGGCCTGCCCGTGGGGACGATCCCCGCCAGCAGCTTCGAGGGCGGAGTGGGCCGCGTCACCCTCTCCGGCGGCGTGGATCTCGACGGCGCGACCGTCGGAGCCAGCGACGTGGGCGGAGGCGCGCTTGAGCTCTCCACGTCGCGGCCGCGGTCCCGCCTGGGCATGACCACGGAGTTCCGGCTGACCGAGGGGCTGGAGCTGGTCACCGGCTTCGGGACGCCCACCTACATGCGATTCAGCGCCCTCGACGAGGGGCGCAGCCGAACGCCCCTCTCCCTCGCGGTCGGCCTCGGCATGAGCTGGGTGCAGCGCCCCCGCCTCGCCGCCGGGGTGCAGGTCAGCAAGGAGCTCCCCTTGAACCACGACCTCTCGCTGAGGCCGATGGCGGCGCTCTGGTGGCAGCCGCATCAAGCGAAGGTGAGCATCGAGATCCCCGAGGGCGAGCTCTCCCAGGGCACCCTCTCGCTCCGCCGGGAGCGGACGCTGGCGATGGTGGTGCCGATCGGCCTCGACCTCGCGATGAAGGCGGACACCCGCTCAGAGGTCGCGCTCAACCTCGGGGCCGCCTTCGCCGTGCCCCTCCGCGAGGAGTGGCAGGTCCACTGTGATGACTGCGACATCATCATCGAGGAGCTCGGCTCCCGGAACCTGCCCGCGCTCTCCATCGGCATGCGCTTCGGCCCCGGCGAGGGGCGGCAGCCTGACTCCAAGCACCGCCAACCTCCGGCACCGACCCATCGGGAGGCGAGCGCGCGATGATCACGAGCTCCATCAGCACCCTCAGCCTCCTCGGCCTCCTTGAGCTCGTCGCCCCGGCCGAGGCCATGGGCCTCCTCGTGGGAGATGGCCGCGGCGTGCCTCGATTCTCCGCGGTGCGCGTGCTCGTCGCCGAGGATGACAAGGGCACCGTCGTCGCGACCCAGGCCCTCATCACCGGCGCGCGGACCTTCCTCTGGATCATCCCGCTGGAGGTCGAGCCCTCCCAGCTCCACACGCTGATGAAGCCGATCCAGCTGGACCGGCTGCTCCTCACCGGCTCGCAGCGTTACCAGCCCGACGCCCGCTTCACCTCCGACGCTGGTTGCTCGCCCCTGGGCTGCGCAGGTGGCACCAGCGTGGAGAGCTCGAGCGACACGGGCGCCGCCGCGGTCGAGGAGGGAGACCTGCCCCCCTGGTCTGGCGGCGGTTTCGGCGGCACCACGCCCCCATACAGCGGGCGTTCAGCCAGCCCGGGCCTGCCGATCTACCGCTTCTGGGAGATGCCCGATGAGCGACCGAACACCGTCCAGTCGATGCGCACCGTACCGGCGGTCGAGTTCGACAAGTGGCTGACCGACGCCGAGGGCGAAGGCTTCGAGTTCTCCGAGGAGGCCCGCGCGGCGCTGATCGAGCACGCCGGGGTGGGGCGGCCTCTCCTGGTCTCCTCCATCGAAGACACCTCCTCCCGCAACTCCATCCCGACGGACGTCGTGCCCTTCCTGATGCCGGGGCGAGACGTACGGCTGCCCTTCGCCATCTCGGCCCTCTCGGCGCAGGACGCCTTCACGATCGAGCTCGTCGCGACGGGGGAGGTGGCGATGGCCCCGGCCGGCGGCGCCTGGGCGCCGATGCCGCGCGTGGAGGGCTGGGACGTGGTCACGCCCGATCGGGCCTTCCCCGCCGCGGACGCGCGCCTCTCCCGCTTCTCGGACGGGCACCCCGGCGAGCTGGCCCTCCTCTACGCCGCGCCCTTGGGCTGGGCGCACGACGAGTACCCGCTGCTGCTCAAGGCCTTCGCGGAGGCCGGACAGGCGGCGCAGGATGGGGAAGGCTGCGGCGGGGGCACCTCAACGGACACCAGCCAGCCCGTCGATGTCATCTGGCTGGCCGACGCGGTGGCGGAGCTGGCCGAGACGGTGTGGGACGTGCTCGTCGAGACCGCCGACGCCGTGCTCGCCGGGGACGAGAACAAGACCATGGAGCAGGTGCTCCGAAAGCTCGAGTCCGACGGCTTCCTCAGCCCCGACTACGTCTACGATTCCCGCCCGATCACGATCTTCGCCGCACAGCTCTCTCCCACCAGCGCCCGGGACATCACGCTCACCGCCGACGAAGGGGTCGAGCCCTGGGTGAGCACGGTGGGCTTCTCGGACACCGGCGCTCCTCCCTCGTGGATGGGCTTCCTCCCGCTGGTCGGCCTCGTGGGCTGGGGCCTGCGGCGCCGCCGCGGCTGACGGTCGTCGGGCGGCTGCGCCCGGCAGCTTGCCCAGAGGTGCGATGGGCGCTACCCTTTCAGCCCCTCCGTCCCGGCTGTCCCCGATGCGCTCTCCGAACACCCTGCCCCGCGTCGCCGCCCTCCCCCGGAAGCTCGCCCTCGGCGCGCTCTTCGGCCTCACGCTCTGGGCCTGTGGCGGCTCCGCGCCGGCCCCGGCCCCCGCGCCGGTCGCCCCGGTCGCCCCGGTCGCCCCGGTCGCCGCCGCGCCCACCCCTGCCGCCGCTCCGATGACCGCGGCGCCGACGGGCTCCAAGGTGGTCTTCGCCTCGCCGGCCGACAAGGCCGAGGTGTCGAGCCCCGTTCATGTGGTCATGCACGTCGAGGGCCTCACGGTGCAGCCCGCAGGCGAGGTGGTCGCCGGGACGGGCCACCACCACCTGATCATCGACGGCGTCCCCGTGCCGCTCGGCGAGGTGGTCCCGAAAGACGCCCAGCACATCCACTTCGGCAAGGGTGACACCGAGACCGACCTCGAGCTGAGCCCGGGCACGCACACGGTGACGATGCAGTTCGCCGACGGCACCCACCGCTCCTACGGGCCCGAGCTGGCCACCACCATCACGCTGAACGTCACCGGGGCGGCGACCCCCGCCTCTGCCGCTCCTGCCGCCGCGACCCCGACCGCGCCGGCTGACGCTCACCCCAAGCACCACTAGTCCCTCCGCCCGGCCTCAGCGCGGCGCCTTCAGGATCCCCGGGAACTGCACGCCGGAGCGGGGGTCGATGCCCACGTAGGGGGCCCTTGGTCGGCCGAGCTCGACCGTCCAGCCCCAGTCGCCGAGGTACACCCTGCCGTCCTTCGAGACGAGCTGCCGCGGCGGGTTCGGGAAGGGGCCGGCCATCTTGAAGGCGGAGATGACGGCCTGGTCGAGCGGATCGGCGCCGCTGGGCTCGATGATGTCGATGGAGTCGAGCGCGCCCTGGTCGTCGAGGACCACGTAGACCACGGTGCTGTAGCGGCTCCGCGCGTATCGGATGTCGTGCGGCAGGTTGTCGAGGTTCTGCGACCAGTAAAAGTTCACGAGTCGCTTGATGTGGTTGACGTAGCTCGCCCCCAGCCACTCGCGGGTGTTGAGGTTGGTGGCGCCGCCCAGCTTCTCGTTGAGGAGGTCGTTCTGCGGCGCGCCTGCGAGGTCTTGGGAGCGGCTGGAGGCGGGGACGGGCTTCTCGAGGCCGTCCTTGTTGGTCAGCGTGAAGGGGGAGGCGAGGGCGGCCATCGGGCCGTCCTTGGCGGGGTCGAAGGCGCTCCCGGTGACGCGGGCGCCGGTGGAGGGCTCGGTGGCGTTGACGTCGGCGACGTCCTCGAATTGGAGCTTGTCCTCGCGTGAGAACTGGTTCGAGAGCACCTCGGGGTTGACCCGGAAGGCGTCGGTCTTGGTCTCCTCGAGGACGGCGTTGTTGTGGTCGGCGAGGTAGTCGGCCTTCTCTGGGACCTTCTCGACCTGCGGCGCCGGTGTCTCGACGACCTGACCGTCGGGTAGCTTGACCTCAGGCTCAGGCTCCTCCTCGGGGACGGGCTCTGGCGGCTCCTCTTCGAGGGGATCGAGCTCGGATAGATCGGCGCTGGAGGCCTCGTCGACCAGCATCGTCACCGCCACCGCCTCGCCCGAGTCGGGGCGGGGGAGGGGAGGGGAGGGCCGGATCGCGGGCCAGATCGTCCACAAGAGAGCGCCCACCACCCCGTGGACGAGCACGGACAGGCCGAGGTGGGCGAGGGCGCCGCTCCACGCGCCTGCGAGGCCCCCGCGGGCTCGCCGAGCAGGTGGCGTCGAGGTGGGCCGAGGGGATGGCGGAGGGGCGCGCACGGAGGGGAGGGGACCTCAAGCCGAGAACAGACCCCTGGCCGGGGGAGGAGAGCCGCGGAGCGGGAGGCACCCCGGAGGACGCCGGAGCGAGGGCGGCCCTTACGGGACACACCCACTCGCGAGGGTAGACACCCGAGCGAGGGCCCGCCACCCAGGGTAACCGCTGGGGAGGCGAGATCGGGACCCGGGTGATCCGGGGCCCCGTCCGCGACCGCGAGCGCCGAGCGAGGGGTGTTGGATGGCGGACGAGTCGGAGGGCGGGGCGCGCGGCGGGCTTCGGCATCGCCTGCGGGGGGCGGTTCGAGAGGCGCTGCGCAGCGGGCTCGCAGGCCTCGGCAGTCGGGCACCGTCGCGGCCGGTGGGCCCTGCGAAGGTGGAGTTTGTCGGCCTCCAGAGCGGGCTCGTCCCTCCAGGGAGCACGCTGCTCGGCGCGGCCCAGACGCTCGGGGTCGACCTCAACCACTACTGCGGCGGCATCTGCTCTTGCGGCACCTGCTGGGTGCACGTCGTCGCCGGCGCCGAGCACCTCAGCCCCATCGACGGGCGCGAGCGGATGGTGCTCGGCCACGAGCGGAGCACGGCTGGAGCTCGGCTGGCCTGCCAGGCTCGCGTCGAGGGCCCGGTCACGGTGAAGATCCCCCGCTGGTCCTGAGGCGTGGGCACAGCTGCGGGGGAACACAAGTGCAGGGGAACACAATAGGGGAGGGGACGAAGGGGAACCCGTGCCCATGCGCTCTCGTGTTGATTCTGCCCGTGTTGAACAGGGGCTCGGTGAAGCGTCGTCCCGCGAAGCCTCGTCCCGTGAAGCCGCGGAGGCGCGCGCCGGCCTCCGATTCGTGCTGCTCCAGGCCCGAAATGCGGGCGATCCGGCCCGGGAGGACGAGCTGCGGGCCTTCGCCGATCGCATCGGCGTCTCCACTGCTCAGCTCCGCTGCGTGGACGCCCTGACCGAGACGCTGGACGAGCGGGTCCTCGAGGGGGCCGACGCGCTCCTCGTGGGTGGCTCCGGCGACTACTCGGTGGTTGATCCGGCGCCGGTCATCGAGCGCTTCATCACCTTCCTCGGCGACGTCGCCCGCCAGGGCTACCCCACCTTCGCCTCCTGCTTCGGCTTCCAGGCGATGGTGGTGGGGCTCGGCGGCACCGTTATCCACGACGAGCCGAACGCCGAAGTGGGCACCTACACCCTCGAGACCCTGCCCGACGCGGCCGGGGATCCTGTCTTCGGGGCCCTGCCGCGCACCTTCATGGCCCAGCTCGGCCACAAGGACCGCGTCACCGTGCTGCCGGACTGCTGCCAGAACCTCGCTCGGAGCGAGCGGGTCTCCCATCAGGCCTACCGTGTGGTGGGTAAGCCCATCTATGCCACGCAGTTTCACCCTGAGCTCACCTGGCAGGAGAACCGGGCCCGCTTCGAGCGCTACATGAAGCAGTACGGCTACTTGTTCGGCGACGACGCCCAACGGCAGCTCGACAGTCACAAGCCGAGCCCGGAGTCGAACGAGCTGTTGGCCCGCTTCGTGGATGTGTGTCTGCTCGGCGCCGGGGCGGGCCGATGAGCCGCGGCGCCGTCGCTGCGGGCAGCCCGTACACCGTAGACGCTGGCCTCTTCGCGCTCCGTGCAGGCGGAAACGCGGTCGACGCTGCCGTCGCCGCCTCGCTCGCCGCGACCGTGGCCGAGCCCTTGCTCACGGGCATGGGGGGCGCTGGCCTGGCGATGGTGCGGATGAACGGCGCGGTGGAGCTGTGCGACCTGTTCTCCGACATGCCCGGGCGCTCCGCACCGCAGCAAGAGCCCGCCTCGATGCACGAGATCGTCATCGACTTCGGGCCGGCCACCCAGGCCTTCCTGATCGGCCCCGGCGCGGTCGCGGTGCCGGGTATGCCCGCCGGGCTCTTCGCCTTGCACCAGCGTTACGGCAAGGTGGCGCTCACCAAGCTCGTGCAGCCTGCGGTCCGCGCGGCCCGGGACGGGGTGGAGATCTCGCTGGCAATGGAGCGGGTGGGCGGCCTGCTCTGGCCGGTCCAGCAGCGAAACCCATGGTCGGCCCGCACCTTCGGCCCCAAGGGGCGTCCGCTCGTCACGGGGGAGCGCTTCTACGCGCCCGAGATGGCGGAGACCTTGCAGCGATATGCCCTCGAGGGCCCGGGGCTGTTCAGCACCGGCTCGGTCGGGCAGGCGATGCTCGGGGTGCTCAAGGGCGGCTCGCGGATGACCGCGGACGACCTCGGCGGCTATCGGCCGCGCTTCATCAAGCCGCTGAAGTACCGCTATCGGGACGCCACGATCTGGACGGCCCCACCGCCGAGCGTGGCCGGCATCTTGCTCCTCCAGGCGCTTCGCGCCCTCGAAGACCACGGGCCGATGCCGCCGCCGCTGGGTGCCTCCCAGGTGCACTTCCTGGCCCACGCCATGGACCGCATCGACGCCTCGCGCCGCAACGGCCTCATCCCGAACCTCTTCAACCCGAGCTTCATCGACGGCTTCCTCACGGCCATCGCGCCGGAAGAGATGGGAGAAGACCGGGCCCACGGCGCCAAGAAGCCAGGGCACACCACCCACATCTCGGTGGTCGACGAGAGCGGCAACGCGGTCTCGATCACACACTCTTTGGGCGAGACCTCCGGCGTCGTCGTGCCCGACACCGGCGTGCTGCTGAACAACTTCCTCGGCGAAGAGGACGTGAACCCGCCCTCCGTGCGCACGCTGCCCGGCGACCGCCTGATGACGATGTGCTGCCCGACCATCGTGCAGATGGGCGACCAGATCTACGTCCTCGGGGCGAGCGGCTCGTCGCGGATCCGCTCGGCCGTCTTGCACGGCATTGTCTACCTCATCGACCACAACCTCGATCCCGGCGAGGCCGTCTCGGCGCCGCGCTCGCACATGGAGCGGGGGGTGCTCCACGTCGAGTCCGACGGGCGGCCGCCGGGCGCCTTGGGCGCGCTGGGCCTCACGTACCCGAACTTCAAGCGCTTCGACGGGGCCAACATGTTCTTCGGCGGCCTCCACGTGGCGGGCTTCGGGCCGAACGGCTTCAGCGGGGCGGGTGACGCACGACGCTCTGGGGTCTACGGGGCAGTGTGAGGGCGGGCCGGAGGGTCCCCTCATCTCCATCGCTGAACTTCTGATAAGTGATATTATGTCAAGTTGTGGGTAGGCGAGACCGCCGCGTCGGTCGGACGCGGCGGCCTGGTTGGGATCGGTGCTCCGCGCTGGGCGGAGCCTCAGATCCCGGCGGTGTCGGTCACTTGCCCGACTTGCTGCCCTTGCCGCCCTTCTCTTCCTTCTTCTTGTCACCGCTGCCGCTGCCGCTGCCCTTGCCGCCCTTGGAGCCGCCGCTGGAGCCCTTGTCTCCGCCGCTGCCCTTGTCTCCGCCGCCGCCCTTGGCGTTCGAGCCGCCGCCCTTCCCACCCTTGCCGCCCTTCTCGCCGCCCTTGCTCTTGGCGTCGGCGTCGCTGGCCTTCCCGGCCTTACCAGCCTTCCCACTCTTGCCGCTCTTCCCGGCTTTTCCACCTTTGCCCGCCTTGCCGGCCTTCCCGCCCTTGCCGGCCTGGCCCATCTTGCCGCCCTTCTTGGCGGGCAAGCCGGCCGAGGTGCGACGGCCGGCCACGGCCTTCTTGCGGATGGCCTTCGGATCACCGCCCTTGGCGGCGACCTTCTTCTCGACCTTCTTCACGACCTCGGGGTTGCTGCGGGCCTGGGCGGCCAGCTCGGAGGACACGAAGCTCTGCAGCGCCGGGTTGTCGCTCTTCTCGGAGATCTCCGTCAGGCGCTCGAGCACGCGGGCCAGGGCCTCCTCGGTGACCCCATCCTCCGCGGCTTGCACGGTGGAGTGGGCCATCTCGATGCCCATCGACACGATGACGAAGAAGGAGAAGACCCAGGCCCACCGCGTGGGGGCCTCCTGATCACGCTCCATCCACACGCCGAGCACACCGGCGAGGCCGGCCACCGCGATGCCCGTGAAGGTGACGATAAGTCCAAAATCCATGATCGCGACTCCTTCTTAGCGGGGGGTGGGGGAAGCGGGGGTGGTGGCCGTGGGCGTGGGGGAAGCGGGCGTCGTGCCGGCGGGGGCAGCCTCCCCGGCGGGGGCAGCCTCTCCGCTGGGGGCAGCCTCCCCTTCGGGGGCCGCGGTCCCCTCCCCTTCAGCGCCTTCAGCCCCTTCGGCGGCCTCTTCTGCGGGCTCGGGCTCCGGCTCTGGCTGCGGATCCGCCTCGGGCGCGGTGCCGCCTTCATCGGTGATGAGCTTCATCAGCTCCGGATCGCCGGAGTTCCTCGCGATCTCGTTGACCATCTCCATCATGCGCTTGAGGTCGCCGCGCTTGGCGATGGCGTCGAGGGAGTCCATGTAGGTCTGCACGATGCCCACCGAGATGGCGGCGGTGATCAGCACGGACATCGCGGAGGCGAAGAAGACGGGGCGCTTCGGATCGCGATCAACCCATATGCCCAGCACGGCGGAGACACCGCCGACCAAGAGCGCGATCATCGAGGTCATCACGCCCCACGTCCAGGGGGACTCCTCAGGCTCGGGCTCCTCCTCTTCGGCGGTGGCCTCCTCGGCCGCGGGCTCAGCGGCGGCCGTCGCGGCCTCGCCGGTGTCGGCGCCGCCCGGGGCCGCCGTGGGATCTCCTCCGGCGGCTCCTTCGGCCGGCGGGGCGCCGTCGGCCGCGGCGGCCTCGGTCGGGGCGGGTGTGCCCGCTGCCGCCGGGGCGGCGGAGGGTGGGCCCGAGCCAGCGCCTGCGTCCGTGCCCGTCGTGGCGCCGGCCGTGGCACCCATGTCCGGCGCGGACGGCGCGGGGACGCCGGCTGGGCGTGCCTTCTTGTCCTGGTCGGGCGTCGCGCTGGCGACCACCTCGGCCTTGGCGGGCGCGCCTCCGACCGTCGAGGTCGTGGTCGTGGTTGTCGCCGTGGTCGTCGCCGTAGCCGTGGCCCCCTCGGCGACGACGGGCTCGGCTGAGGGCGCGGGATCGGCGGAAGGCGCGGGGTCAGCGTTCGGGGTCGCGCCGCCTGCGTCGGCTGCGTCGGCCGTGGCTCCTTCGGCGGCGCCGAGGTCAGCAGGCTCCACAAACTCGGAGAGCTCGGTGAGCTCGGCGTTGGCGACCCGGAGGTAGTACCAGCCCCCGAGGCCGAGGACGCCTCCACAGGCGAGCGCGCCGCCCCCCAGGGCGAGCATGCCAATCCCAACCTTTACTGCGGTGTTCATTCGACCTCCGTGATTCGACGGGTCGGGAGCGGCGACCTCAAGGGGAGCTGCGCGCGCTCAAATCTGTCGGCAGGGTTGTACCAGAGAAAGAACCCGGTCGCCGGGTGAGCGGCGACCGGTTGTCGGTGGGCCTCGAAGCGCCTCGAGGCCTTCAGACGTCGGTCTTCGGCGCTTCGGTGGCCCCGTCGGCCTCTTTCGCTCGCCGGAGCACGGCGACGAGCGCCTCCTGGGTGGCCACGAGCTGCTGCTGGACCAGGGCCAGATCATCGGCGAGGGTGGCCGGGGTCTCGCCTCGTGCCTCCCGCTCGAGCTCGGCGTTCTCGGCGCGGGTCTCTTCCATGCCGTTGGTGATGACGCCGATGAACAGGTTCAGCATCACCATCGCGCCGACCATCATGAAGGAGCAGAAGAAGATCGCCGCCAGCAGAGGTTCGGACTTGCTCGCCGTGCAGAGGGCCTCCATGCCGTCGTAGCCGTAGTTCGCGCAGCCGTACATGTTCGTGTACATCACGTCGACCCAGGCCTCACCGGTCACGCAGCCGAAGAGCGTGAGCATGGCGACGGGGATGTCCTCGAAGTGTCGGGGGTCGTTCTGGCCGAAGAAGAGCACGGCGGCGACAGCGTAGACGTAGAAGAGCATCCCCAGCAGGACGGCGACGTAGCCCATGGATGGGATCGACTTGAGGAGGGCGCCGACCAGCACCTGGAGCCCCGGCAGGGCGCGGACGAGGCGGAGGACGCGCAGCAGGCGCAGCAGCCGCAGGAGGGCCACGGCCTCGGAGTCAAAGGGCAGCAGCGCGACGACGACGATGATGAAGTCGAAGATGTTCCAGGGATCCCGGAAGTAATTCCATGGACGCGGAGAATTCGCCGCGATCTTGATCAGACACTCGGCGACGAAGATCCAGACGATCGCGGTGTTGAGGAAGTGCAGCACGTGGCCGTGCCGCTCGATCATCGAGGGGTAGGTCTCGACGCCCACGACGATGCCGGCGAGCACGATCACCGCGGTCACGAACTGGCTGAAGCGCTCGTTGTCGGCGAGGGCTCGAAGGTGCAGCAGCAGCGGGTTTGTCGTCGGTGCGTAGAGCGCGCGATGAGGCATGGGATCTCCGGTGGGCCGCCAGCCTATCTGGTGGTCGGCCATCAGCAATTGCCCGCCGAGCCTTTCGATCTGTGATTCACCTGATCGATTCAGGGGCCTCCGGACGAGCCGCCGGGACTATCCGCGCGGGTGCGTGGCGGCGTGGACCTGGCGCAGGCGCTCGTTGGCGACGTGCGTGTAGATCTCCGTCGTGGAGATGTCGCTGTGGCCGAGCATCATCTGGACGGCGCGGAGGTCGGCGCCGTGGGTGACGAGGTGCGTCGCGAAGGCGTGGCGGATCACGTGGGGAGACACCGTGCTCCGGATCCCCGCCGCGCGCGCGTAGGTGGTGATGCGGCCCCAGAAATTCTGCCGGGTCATCGGCCCGCCGCGGTCGGTGGGGAAGAGGTGGGCCTCGTCGGCCTCCGTGAGGCTCAGCCAGGCGTGGAGCACGGCGCCGGCTTGATCTCCGTAGGGGACGATGCGCTCCTTGCCGCCCTTTCCCCTCACCTCGAGCCAGCCGTCGCGGAGCTGCTCTCGCCGTAGGCTGACAAGCTCGCTCACGCGGAGCCCGGTGGCGTAGAGCAGCTCAAGCATCGCGGCGTCGCGGAGGCCGATGGCGGTGTCGCGGTCGGGGGCGGCGAGGAGGGCGTCGACGTCGGACTCGCTGAGGGTCTTCGGCAGCGGTCGACCCCGGCTCGGGCCGAGCAGGCGGGCGGTGGGGTCCTGGTCGATGAGCTCGTCGTCGAGCAGGAATTGGAAGAGCTGGCGGGCGGCGACCCTCCGGCGGGCGACGCTGGCGGTAGACAAGCCGCGGTCGGCCAGCTCGACCATCCAGAGCGAGAGGTGCTCGGGCCGCGCAGCCTCGGGCGACTGGACCAACTTGCGGGTCAGGAAGTCTGCAAGATCGACAAGGTCGCGTTGATAAGCGAGCAGGGAGTTCTCCGCCAAGCCTCGCTCGACGCGGCAGTGGGCGAGGAAGGCCTCGATCGCGCTGTCGTGGGCCTCGGTACACTGGCGTTGTTCTGCCTCGGCCACGGTCACTCCTCGGGTGGGCGGGGGCCACGTTCGCACACTCCGATGAGGTCCGAGGGCCTCCACCCGACCTCGGGCTACTCCACCGTGATCTCGAGGATGGAGAGGTAGCCGGTTGCGCCCTCGGCGATCGAGACGTCGATGAAGAGGCGGCCCCAGGGGTCGGGGGAGAGGTGCGGGAGCGCGGCGACGGTGTCGTCGTTGGTGAGGGCGCTGCCGGCCCCGGCTCCCGGGCCGGAGGTCTGGAGGCTCACGCTGGCCGTGCTGGCGCCGGACACGGTGTACAGGGTCACCCTCCGCTCGGCGTCGTCGCGAGCGGCGAAGAAGCGGAGGGTGTAGGCGGCGGCGGGGTCGAGGCCCTCGAGCAGGAGGCCGCCCGTGAGGTCATCCCCGGTGATGAAGAAGAAGTCGCCGGTCGCGCTCCCGACCGCGAGATCGCCGAGCAGCGCTGCGTCCGGCCAGAGCAGCCCGCCGTTGGAGCGCCCATTGGCCAGGAAGCCGCCGGTGAGCACGAGGTGGACCCCCGTCCCCTCCCCTCTGGTGTCGACGAGGTTGACGAGGCGCTCGCCGGCGACGACCTCGTCGTCGCCCTCGATGCTGTACCAGTTGTTCCAGTGCTGACCGAGGTGGTCGGGGCTGGGGCTGAGCTCGCCGTCCTCGGCGTTGGCGGGCCCGAGATCGACGAGGACCCGGGTGCCGGCGGCGAGGGCCCGGGCGTCCGGCGCTCCGGGCGCCGTGAGGGGCGTGGCCGCCTCGACCGCGGGCCGCAGCACCGACTGGAAGAGCGCGTAGCCCTCCGCGCTCAAGTGGAGGCCGTCGGCCGCGTAGAGGCGGGCCTCGGGCGGGGAGCCGGTGGCGAGGAAGGCGGCCGGGATGTCCACGTAGACGAGCCCCGCGTCCCCCTCGGCGGCCGCGGCCACCGCCTCGTTGACCGCGGTCTGCGCCGCGAGCTGAGTCCAGCGGGCCGGGCTCGGCGTGATGCCGAGGAAGAGCAGCGGCCGATCTTCGCCGAGGCCCACCCCCACCCGCGCCCGGAGGCAGCGGGCGCGCTCGACCACGACCTCAGGAACGACGCCGGCGTCGATGTCGTTCGTCCCGGCGAAGACGACGATCGCGCGCGGATCGTGGGCGACGACGAGGCGGTCTGCCTGCTGGGCCACCTCACCGAGCTGAGCGCCCCCGAAGCCCCGCTGGAGGGCTGAGCCGTCGGCCCATGCCGCGCGGAGGCCCTCCCAGCGGCGGATGGTCGAGCTGCCGACGAAGAGCAGCGGGGAGGCCTCTACGGCGCCGAGCGCGTCCTGGGCCGCCCAGCGGTCGAGCAGCTCGGTGTACGTCGGGCCGAAGGCGTCAGACTCGCCGCAGTGGGCCGCGACGTCGAGGTGGTCGACGATCCCACCCTCCTCCCCATCGGCTGCTCCGCCCTCGTCCTCACCGCCGCCGGCGCTGATCGCCGCCTCGGTCGGGCGGCTCTGCCGGTCCGGACCCGCGCAGCCGAGGCCGACGAGGGGGATGAGGCGGACCAGGCCCCGGACGGGGCCCACAGCGTAGAGCGGCCGGCGGAGCGGGCGCGGAGCGTGTCGGTCGACCATGCGGGCCTCCTCGGCCTCCCCTACCCTCCCCTCTTCGATGAGGCCGGCCTAGGCTCCGCCGCTCCAGCGCTCGGCGGCGCGGAGGGCCTGGATCGCGCCCTCGGCGTGGGTGGCCGCGGCGAGGTCGAGGGCCACTCGCCCCCGCGCGAGCAGGGCAGCGCGAGGCAGCAGGGTCAAGCTGCGGTCGCCGAGGCCGGCCAGCACGAGCACCACCCGCACGGGGACACCGTCGGGGCCGGGCGGGAGCGGGTTGGCCAGCGTGAAGAGCGCGGCGGCGGGCGGTCCGCCGGGATGGGCGGTGTGGGGGAGCGCGAAGGCGCCGCCGAGGGCGCAGGGCGCGGCGGCCTCGCGGCTGCGGAGCGCGGCGGCCAGGGCGGGGGCGGAGGTGCCGGGCCAGGCCCCGGCGAGGCGGCTGGCGGCGAGGTCGAGCAGATCGTCCATCGCCGCGCAGCGGAGGCCGAGGATCACCCGATCGGGGCTGAGCAGGCTGTGCAAGGTCGGTCCGGCCTGACCCCGCGCGGCGGCGTCGGGGAATTCGGCCTCGACGAAGGCGAGCACACGCCCCACCTGGGCCGCGGTGAGCTCCCGGCGGGCGATCTCCAGGAAGAGTCGGTTTGCGGCGGGGACGTTGGACATGTACCCCGCGACGGCCGGCTCGACGCGATCGGCGAGCTCCACCAGCAGCGCCGGGGGCTGGCCGAGGGCGACGGCGATCGCGGTGAGGCGGTCGGGCGTCGGCGCGGGGTCGTGTCCGTTCTCCACCCGCGACAGGTAGGCGCTCGACACCCCGACCGCCGCGGCCAGCTCTCGGAGGCTGGCGCCCGCGTCGACCCGCAGCAGGCGAAGCGCTGAGCCGAAGACCATCACGACCTCCGGGGCCGGACGAAGAGCACCGTCGTGTCATCGGGCACCGCCGCGCCCATCGTGGCGACGACCAACACGCCCGGCTCGCAGGCCTGCACCTGAGGCAGCCCAGCGGCGGTGAGGCGGCCCGCCACCGAGAGCACGGCCGGCTCCTCTCCCAGCACCATCACGCCGCTGAGCTCGGTGAGGCCGCGATCGACGAGCACGGCGACGTCTCCCTTGGCCTGCTCCAGCACCCGGCCCACGAGGCCGCCGAGCTCGGTCTCGGCGAGGATCGGGCGGTGGCCGCCGAGCAGCACCAGCTCTGCCCCCTTGGCGTCAGCGACGCGGACGATGTCGCGGGCGGGGTCCGCGGAGACGAAGGAGAGCGGACGCACCGGCAGGCCGAGCGCGGCGGCGCGCTCCTGGAGGAGGTCGAGGGGCTCGGGCTCACCCGACCCGCCCTCCCCCGCGCCGTGCTCCAGCGAGAGGTAGGCCGAGGGCCGATCCGAGCGGACGATGTGCAAGGCCAACAGGGCCTCCCCCGGGGTGACGAGGTGACGGCTCACGGCCACCAGCGCCGGCACCAGCGCGGGATCGGAGACACAGACCAAGGTGGGCGCAGGCGGCGGCGGGGCAGCCCCCTCTCCGGGCGGGGGGGCGAGCCCGCGCAGCATCTCCTTCCTGGGGAAGAAGCGCTCGAGCAGGGGGGAGGTCATCCAGGTCGTGACGAGGGCCATCAGCACCATCATCGTGAAGAGGCGCGGCGTCAGCACACCGAGGTCGAGGCCCAGGTTGAGCACGATGAGCTCCATCAGGCCGCGGGTGTTCATGAGGATGCCGATGGCGCCGGCCTCACGCCAGCTCATGCCCACGAGGCGGGCGGCGATGGCGCTGCCGCCGAACTTCCCGAGGCAGGCGACGAGGATGATCAGCCCGCAGACGAGCCAGTCCGAGGCCTGGTCGAGCAGGCCGATGCTGGTGCGGAGGCCGCTGTAGGCGAAGAAGAGCGGCATGAGGATGATGGTGACGAAGTCCTCCATCTTCTCGGCGATGGCCTGGCTGAGCCCGCCGCCGCGAGGCATCACCGCCCCGAGCAGGAAGGCCCCGAAGAGCGCGTGGATGCCGATGAGCTCGGTGATCGTGGCCGCAGCCAACACGAGCAGGAAGGCGATCGCGACGGTGTTCGCAGAGAGGGCCTGCCCCTGTCGGGGCCCGAGGCGGCGGAGCAGCGGCCGAACCGCGAAGATCACGACGGCGATGAAGGTGAGCGCGAGCAGCGTGGTCCTCACCGCCGCGCCCACCCCTTCGGCGCGGGTGACCGAGACGACGAAGGCGAGGATGCACCAGGCCGTGACGTCGTCGACGGCCGCGCAGGACAACGAGATCGCCCCCACGCGGGTGCGGAGCACGCCCCGCTCGGCGAGGATCCGCGCCAACACAGGGAAGGCGGTGACGCTCATCGCCGCGCCGAGGAAGAGGGCGAAGGGCAGGAAGGGCACGCCCTCGGGCGCAAAGGCGCCGTGCAGCGGCCAGGCGAGCAGGCCGCCGAGCGCGAAGGGGGCGACGATGCTCGCGTGGGAGATGGCGATCGAGTGGTGGCCCCGCCCTTGGAGCAGCCGCGGATCGAACTCGAGGCCGATGAGGAACATGAAGAAGACGAGGCCGAGCTGGCTCACGATGGACAGGGAGGAGAGCGAGCTCGCCGGGAAGAGCGCCGCCATCCCCTCGGGCCAGATCAGGCCGAGCAAAGAGGGGCCGAGTACGATGCCGGCCACGATCTCGGCGATCACGGAGGGCTGGCCGAGGAGCCGCATCGCTCGGCCGAGCAGACGCCCGGTGAGCACGACGACGCCGATCTGGATCATCAAGAGCGCGATGGCGGGCACGGGGGCTCCGGGGATGGTGATAAGCGCTTCCTTACCACTTCGCGTCGCGGCGCGTCATCCAGGGGATCACCGCGGGGAGCGCGGTCGGTGCGCAGCAGCCTCACCCCTGTCGCGCGAACCAGCGCTCCACCGCGCCCACGAGGGCGTCGGCGACAGCGGCTTGGAAGGCCGGGGTGCGCAGGCGGCGCTCGTCTCCGGGGTTGCTGACGAAGCTCGTCTCGAAGAGCACCGCCGGCATCCGGGTGGAGACGAGCACATAGAAGAGGGCGGTCTTCGTGCCGAGATCGCGGATCTGCTCGGGCCCGTAGATGGCGCGGAGCTCGCGGACGACGTGGGTCTGGATCTCGGCGGAGAGGTCGCGGCTGAGCTGGTTGGTGCCGGCGACGAGCAGGTTGGCGAGCAGCGGGTCGGCCGTCCCCTCCCCTCCCTCCGCCTCGCGTACGAGCGTGTTCTCGCGCGCGGCGACCCGCGCGGCCCCGGCGTCGCTGGCGGTGTCCAGCGAGTAGGTCTCGATGCCCCAGGCGGTGGGCGCCGGCGCGGCGTTGCAGTGCACGGAGAGGAAGAGGTCGGCCCCGCGCTGGTTGGCGACGGCGGCGCGCTCCCGGAGGGGGATGAAGACGTCGGTGTCGCGGGTGAGGACCACCTCGGCGCCGAGCCGCTCTTCGAGGCCGAGCGCGGCGCGCTTGGCGATCTGGAGCGCGATGTCGGCCTCGCGGGTGCCGGTGGTGCCGACGGCGCCGTGGTCGAAGCCGCCGTGGCCCGCGTCGACGACGATCAGGCGGCGGGTGCGGGGCGGCGCGGCGTCGGCGGGGACGAGGGCGGTGCCCTCCACCCAGGCCTGGAGCTGCTGGGCGGTGGGGAGCCCAGGGTCCTCCGGGTGGCCCTCCTCGATGAGATCGACGAGCACCGCGTTCTTGCCGAGCGGCGTCGCGCGGACCCCGCGGGCCCCCTCCATCTCGGCGGTGACCTGCGCCCCGGCCGCGGTGTCGGCGACGAGGAGGCGGAGGATGCCGTGCTCCTCGACGGGGATCGTGTGGGCCACCGCGCCCCCGAGGGTGGTGCCCTGCAGCACGACGATTCCGCGGGCGGGCGCCGCCCCCATCGCCGGAGAGGCGCGCGGGTCGAGGCCAGCGGCCACGCCGCGGGTGACCAGCAGCACGCGGGCGTGGTGGGCCCCCGCGAAGACGCGGATCTGCTCGAGGGTGGCGGCCTCGGCCGCGGGGCTCCGGGCCGCGAGCAGGAGGAGCGCGAGCAGCAGGGCGAGGCGCCGCACCGTCAGCTCCCCTCGGCGAGGGCCTTGAGGGTGTAGAGGGCCTGGAGGGCCTCGCGCGGGCTGAGCTCGTCGGGGCGGAGGGCGACGACGGCCGCCCGCAGCGCGTCGGCGACCGGATCGGGCGGTGGCGGGGGCGGCGGGGCCGGCGCGAAGAGCGAGAGCTGGCGGGTGGGCGGGCCGTGCTTCGGCCGCCGCTCGAGCTCCACGAGCAGCTCGCGGGCGCGGTCCACCACGCCCACCGGCATCCCGGCGAGGCGGGCGCACTGGATGCCGTAGCTGCGGCTGGCCCCACCCTCCTTGAGCGCGCGTAAGAAGACGATCTTGTCGCCCCACTCGCTCACGGCGACGTGGCGGTTCACCACGCTCCGGCGCTCGTCAGCGAGGCCGATGAGCTCGTGGTAATGCGTGGCGAAGACCGCCCGGGCCCGCAGCTTGTCGGCCACCGCCTCCGCCACCGACCAGGCGATGGCGAGCCCGTCGTAGGTGCTCGTTCCGCGGCCGATCTCGTCCAGGAGGATGAGGGAGCGGTGGGTCGCTTGGTTGAGGATCCAGGCGGTCTCGCTCATCTCCACCATGAAGGTGCTGCGCCCCGAGGCGAGATCGTCGCTGGCGCCCACCCGCACGAAGACCCGATCGCAGAGGCCGACGCGGGCGGCCGCCGCGGGCACGAAGCTCCCCATCTGGGCGAGCAGGGTGATGAGGGCCACCTGCCGCATGACGGTCGACTTCCCGGCCATGTTGGGGCCGGTGAGGATGATCAAGCGGCGCTCGGGGTCGAGGCGGAGCGAGCTCGGCACGAAGCGCTCGCCGGTGAGGCTGGCTTCGACGACGGGGTGCCGCCCGTCTGTGATCTCGATCACGCCGCTGTCATCGACGAGGGGGCGCACGAAGCGCTGGCTCACCGCCACCTCGGCCAGGGCGGCGATGACGTCGATCCAGGCGACGGCCCGCGCGAGCGTGAAGAGGCGGTCACACTCGGCGGCCACCCGGCCGCGCAGCTCGCAGAAGAGCTCGTACTCGAGGGCCTTTCGCTTGTCATCGGCGCCGAGCACCCGCTCCTCGTACTCCTTGAGCTCCGGCGTGATGAAGCGGAAGGCGCCCGAGAGCTGCTGCTTGAGGTGCCAGTCCTTCGGCACCTTGTCCTGGTTGGCCTGGGTGACCTCGAGGAAGAAGCCGGAGATGCGGTTGTGCTTCACCTTGAGCGAGCTGATGCCCGTGCGGCGCCGCTCGCGCTCCTCGATGGCGGCGATGGCGCCGCGGCCCTCGACGCCGGTGTCGCGGAGCTGGTCGAGCTCGGGGTGCACGCCGGGGCGGATGAGGCCGCCGTCGGTGAGCGAGGCGGGGGGCTCGTCTTCGAGCCAGGCCGTGACGGTGCGGGCGACGTCGGCGCAGAGGTCGGTGGGGAGGTGCCCGGCCATCGCGGGGAGGCCGGCCAGCGGCACCACCACCCCAGGCAGGGCCTCGATCGAGGCGGCGAGGGCGACGAGGTCGCGGGCGTTGGCGGTGGACTGCACCGCCTTGCCCGTGAGGCGCTCGATGTCTGCCACCCGGCGGAGCGCGTCGCGGATCCCGCTGCGCAGCGGAGGGTCGAGCAGGGCGGCGACGGCCTCCTGCCGCTCGTGGATCGCCTCGAGCTCGACGAGGGGCCGGCTGAGCCAGTCCCGGAGCAGGCGGGCGCCCATCGGGCACTGGCTGCGGTCGAGGAGGCCGATCAGGGTGCCGCGGCGCCCCGTGCCCCGGAGCGGGCGCAAGAGCTCGAGGTTGCGGCGGGTGGCCTCGTCGAGGACCATCTCGCCGTCGGCCTTGTAGACGACGAGGCGCCGGAGGTGCCCCACCTGCAGGCGCGCGGTGTCGCGGGCGTAAGACAGCGCGGCCCAGGCGGCCCCGAGCGCGGGCCCGAGGGCCTCGGCGCCGAAGCCGTCGAGGTCGGCCACCTCGAGCTGACGGGTGAGGCCGCGGCGGGCCGCGCGCTCGTCGAAGAGGCTGGCCTCCGCCTTGTGGAGCGAGCGCCCCTGGAGCCCGGGCTGGAGGGCCCCTGCGGCGGAGAGGGCGGGGTGCAGCACCACCTCCCGCGCCTCCATGCGCTGCAGCTCCGCCGCCGCGGCCTCCAGGCTGGCGACCTCGGTGAGGCGCAGGTCGCCGGTGGAGATGTCGAGGAAGGCGAGGCCGACGGGCCCGCCCTCGGCGCCGCTTAGGCCGGCGAGGTAGCAGCCCTCCCGGGCGTCGAGGGCGGCGGGGTCCCAGGGCATGCCGGCCGTCACGACGCGGACGAGGCGCCGATCGAGGAGCTTCTTCCCCTCCCCGTCGAGGCCGCTGCTCGACTGCTCGGCGATCGCCACCTTGCGACCCGCCTCGATGAGCTGCGAGAGGTAGCCCTCGAGGGCGTGGTAGGGCACGCCGGCCATGGGGATGGGGTCGGGGTCGTTCTTGTTCCGCGAGGTGAGCGTGAGGCCCAGCAGCTCGGCGGCCTCGCGGGCGTCCTCGAAGAAACACTCGTAGAAGTCGCCCATCCGGTAGAGCAGGAGCGCGTCCGGCGCCTGGGCCTTGATCTCCAGGTATTGCCGCATCATCGGGGTGTCGGCGGCGTTGCTCATGGCTCAGCCGGCCTTGCGGAGGAGGAAGGCCTGGAAGGCATCCTCATCGCCCGTCGGCGGGGCAAAGCGGAGGCTCCGCTCGATCGACCAACCCTGGAGCGCCTCCACCACCCGGATCCCCTCCTCGGGCTCGGGCGAGCAGACCGCATAGACGACCACCCCGCCCGGGCGCACGTGGGCGGCGGCGGCCTGCAGGATGGGGACCTGCCGGATGGCCATCGCGGCGGGATCGGAGCGGAGGCGCCGCCACTTGATCTCCGGGTGTCGGCGGAGGGTGCCGAGGCCGGTGCAGGGGGCGTCCACCAGCACCAGATCATAGAGGCCGAGCGTGGCGCAGGGGCCGCGGAGCCAGTCGTGGACGGCCTCCTGCACCGGCAGGCCGAGGCGGCGGGCGCCCTCACCCACCTTCTGCAAGCGGCGGGCCTGGGCGTCCACGGCCGTCACGGCGGCGCCGCGGGTGGCGAGGCGGAAGGACTTACCGCCCGGCGCCGCGCAGGCGTCCAGCGCCGTCCAGCCCTCGGTCGGCCGTCCCAGGGCCTCCCAGCCGAGGTCGGCGACCCGCACGGCCGCAGGGTCCATCACCCACCAGGCCCCCTCGCGGAAGCCGGGCATGGCCTCGATCGGGCCGTGCTGATCGACGAGGACCGCGGCCCCCTCCACCACCTCGCCGCCCGCGAGCGCGGGGGCGGTGGCCAGCTCGGCGACGGGCGCGCCCCGCCAGACGAGGCTCAAGGGGGCCGCCTCGCGGAGGCGGGCGATCCAGGCCAGGGAGCCCTCGCCCATCCCCCGCCAGCGCTCGGCCAGCCAGGGGGGCAGATCGAGGGTCGGGTCGTCGGGGAGCCGCGCCGGATCGACCTTCCGGAGGACCGCATTCACGAGCCCCGCCCCACCCGGGCTGCCCGCGGCCCGCGCCGCCTCGACGGCCTGATCGACGGCGGCGTGGCGAGCGGTGCCGGAGAAGGCGAGCTCGTAGGCCCCGACCCGGAGGGCCGCGCGCACCGACTTGTCGAGCTTGCCGAGCGGACGGCTGAGCAAGGGCGACAAGAGCCAATCGAGGCTGCCCTGGCGCCGCAGCACCCCCAGCACGAGGTGCCAGGCGAGACCGCGGTCGGCGGAGGCCTGGGGGGCGAGCTCGCCCAGCAGGTCCTCGGCGTGGGCGCCGTCTTCGACGCCGATGAGGACGCGCACGGCGGCGAGGCGGCCCGGGTTCAGAGACGACAAATTCACTTCCTTGATGAAGCCTCGGAGATCGATGCGCCGGCGCCGGAAGACCGCAGCGGAGGCCGCAGGCCATCGGCCTAAGCGCCGAGATCGTCCGGTGCAACGGAGAGCCAGGAGGTGGAGGCAACGGGGTCCGGCGGCGGGACCCATCAGGCCGCGTCGTCGCTCCAGGCCGGCCTCGTCGCTCGACCGCTGCGGCGGCGAACGCGGCGGCGAGCGCGCAGTGATCAGCCATGCGCCGGCACCGAACACGGGTGCCGTGCCGTGAGCCGTCCAGGCGCAGGTGTCGACTGCCCCGTGTTTCGGGGTGCCTGTGCCGATGACAAGGGCGGCCGCTCCATGGCGCAGCTGGGAAAGAGTCAAAGCTGGGCTATCAGGTCCAGCGTGACTGTCATCTCGCGTAGTTCAACCTGCCTTTCGTGCCGCTCACCACCGAGTGCCAACGCGGGAACGAAACAGGCAAGCTCCTCCGGGCCGGGCGTGCGGCCAATGCGACGGATGGCGGCCGTATAGATGTCGAACAGCAGCTCATCGTTCAGAAAGCTGGGGCTGCCCAGAAGGGCGTCCAGCACGTTCACCGCGTCGCAGCCCATGTCGTGCACCCCCCCGTACAGCGGGTCCAACAGCCAACTGTTGGAACTGCGCATTAGCACCAGATGGCCCCAGGCGGTGCGCAACAGCGGTATGGACCCTGCCGGCATCGGCCAAGCGCCGTAACGGGCTGCAAGCAAGGCGGGTGCTTCCAGAACCAGGAAGCCGTCTCGCAGCGGCCCCCAACCGTAGAGTTGCCAGAAAGTGGCGACCAGCGGGTCCACCTGTTGTGCAAACGGCTCGATGTCAGCGGCTGTGGCCGCCGTTCTTTGTGGCCGCGAGTCCACCCACAGTGGCTTGAAGGCCGAGCCGGCCCAGAACAATTCGGCTTCAGTCATGGACCACGTTCAGTTGCAGGTTCATCAACGTACACCTCGGCCGCCGAAGACCCTGACCCGGACAACCGCGCGCACCGACTTGTCGAACTTGCCGGGCGGGCGGATGAGCAAGCTCGACAAGAGGGTGTCGAGGCTGTGCTGCCCCCGCAGGACGACGAGCACGGCGAGATCGCGATCGGCGGAGGCCTGGGGGCGAGCTCAGCGAGGCGAGGCGGGCGCCGCCGCGGGTAGCGACGCAGGCGACGCAGGCGACGCAGGCGGCGACGCGGCCGGCGCGCCGGGGCGGCCGGAGCTCGTGGGCGACCAGCGGAGGTCGTCCAGCTCCAGGCCGAGGATGCGGCCGATGGCGATGTCGGACTGGAGGCCGCGCAGGCGGTAGCCGTTGAGGAACCAGGTGGGCCAGGAGCGCACGCCGACCTGGGCGCGGAGGGCCTGATCGGCGGCGAGCCGCGCGGAGACGGCCTCTCCGCCGAGGGCGGCCTCCCAGCGGGGGGCGTCGAGGCCCGCGCAGCCCCGGGCGACGACGGTGGCGTCGGGCAGCGGGGCGCGAGGGGTGGCCCGGGCGGCGGCGAGGCAGGCGAGGAAGGCCGGGCCTTGCCCCTGGAGGTCGGCGGCGGCGAGGCCGCGGGCGAGGGCCTGGGCGGGCGCGCCGGCCTCGTCGGTGCCGACGTGGAGGTGGAGCTCGGTCTGCGCCGCGGGCAGCTTCGAGACGGTCTCGGCGGCGGCGACGAGGGAGGGGCCGGCGGGGTCGATCCAGGCCTGGACCACGACCCGATCGGCGGCGAGGCCGGGGCTGCCGGTCGCCATCTCGGGGATCCAGACGTCTCCGAAGGCCACGGCGAGCTCGAGCTGGCGGTCGGACAGGCCCTGGGGGGCGAGCGCCCCGAGGCGGACGAGCAGCGCCGGGACGTTCTCGCAGCCGGGGGCCGCCTGCTGCTGGCAGCGGGCGAGCGACTCTTCGGCGCAGGGCGCGCAGGGCGCGGTGACCATGTTGGCGGTGTGGATGACCCGCTGCTGGAGCTCGGGGCTGAGCGTGGCCCAGCTCGGGTTGTTCGCCAGGAGGACGGTGTCCTCGACCGGCTTGGGCGCCCGCTGCTCCTCGCCGACCGGGTGCACGGTGGGGGTCAAGGCAGGATCGATCGGGCCCTTCGGCGTCGCTTGCGGCGGCACGACGGGCTCAGACTCACAGGCGACCGCGAGGGCGAGCACGGCCATCACCCGGACGGCGCGGGCGGCGCGGCGGCGAGCGGGGTGCGAGGGCGGCGCGAGGGGGAGCGCCCTCATGTCCAGCCGTCTCCCCCGCCTCCTCGGCCCCCGACGTCGGCGCGGGCGGCCCGGGTCTCGAGCTCCCGGAGCCGGCGACCGTCCTTCAGGCGGCCGATGAAGCCCCAGCCGCCGCCGAGCAGCAGGCCGAGGCCGAGGGCTCCCCACATCAACCAAGGGACCGGCGCCGGCGCCTGGAGGTGCCAGGCGGCGAACCCGAGGTTGAGGGAGAGGTCCGAGACCCGCGCGCTGTTTTGCAGCGTGAACATCACCGCGACCAGGATCACGAGGAGCCCGATCACCAGCGCTGTCCAGCGGGTCCAGGACATGATTTATCAGCCCTGGTCCGAGTAGCCGCCGAGCTTACGCCCGAGGTCACCCAGCACATCGCCGAGGCGGGCCGAGCTCTCGCCCTGGCGCGCCATGTACTCCTCGACCGACCCGCCGTCCTCGGAGCGCTCGACGGCGCCCTTCTCGGAGAGGCTGATCTTCCGGTCGTACTGGTCGATGCGGCGGATCTCGACGAGGAGCTCGCGGCCGTCGGGGTAGCGGGTGCCCCAGTCGCTGTCGCCGCCGCCGTCGAGCTCGCTCATGTGCACGAGGCCCTCGACGCCCGGCTCGATCTCGACGAAGATGCCGAAGTCGGTGCGGGAGACGACCTTGCCCTTGACCACCTGGCCGAGGAAGTAGCGGCCCTGCACGCTGTACCAGGGGTCCTCGGAGAGCTGCTTGATGCCGAGGCTGAAGCGCTCGGCGTCCCGCTCGATCTTGAGGACCTTGGCTTCGACGTCGTCCCCCTTCTTGTAGATGTCCGAGGGGTGCTTGACGCGCTGCGACCAGGAGAGGTCAGAGATGTGCACGAGGCCGTCGATGCCCTCCTCGATGCCGACGAAGATGCCGAAGTCGGTGATGTTGCGGACCTTGCCGCGCACGATCGAGCCGACGGGGTAGCGCTCTTCGACGAGATCCCAGGGGTTGCTCTCGAGCTCCTTCATGGAGAGCGAGATGCGCTTGTTCTCGACGTCCACCCCGATGACCTTGGCCTCGACCACGTCGTTGACGTTGCAGAGCTTGGAGGGGTGCTTGATCCGCTTGTTCCAGGTCATCTCGGAGATGTGGACCAGGCCCTCGATGCCGTCCTCGAGCTCCACGAAGATGCCGTAGTCGGGCATCGAGACGACCTTGCCGCGGACGATGGCGCCGACGGGGTAGCGGAGATCGACCTCGTCCCACGGATCGGGCCGGATCTGCTTGTAGCCGAGGCTGACGCGCTGGCTGTCGGGGTCAAACTTGAGGACCTTGACCTCGATGCTCGCGCCCACCTCCACCATCTCGGAGGGGTGGTTGATGCGGCCGTAGGTCATGTCGGTGATGTGGAGGAGGCCGTCGATGCCGCCGAGGTCGATGAAGGCACCGTAGTCGGTGATGTTCTTGACCTGGCCGATCATGATGGCGCCGACCTGGAGATCCTTCAGGGTCTCCTGGCGCTTGAGCTGGCGCTCCTCCTCGAGGAGGACGCGGCGGCTGAGCACGATGTTGCCGCGGCGCTTGTTGAACTTGATGATCTTGAAGTCGAGGGTCTCACCGACCAGCTTCTCGAGGTTCTTGACCGGGCGGAGGTCGACCTGGGAGCCGGGGAGGAAGGCCTTGACGCCGATGTCGACCGAGAGACCACCCTTCACGCGGCCCGTGACGGCGCCGGTGACGACCTGATCCTTCTCGTAGGCCTGGGAGATGTCCTCCCACGCCTTCATCTCGTCGGCCTTCCGCTTGGAGAGCGTGAGCTGGCCGTCTTCTTCGCCCATCTGGTCGAGGAAGACGTGGACCTCGTCGCCTTCCTTGATCGTCAGGTTCCCGTTCTCGTCGATGAACTCGGCGACAGGGATGACACCTTCGGCCTTGTATCCGACGTCCACCGTGACCCAATCACCCTCGATGCTGAGGACGCGGCCGGTGACGACGCTCTGCTCACGGATGTCGGAGTCGGAGAGGTACTGGTCGAAGAAGCTCTTGAAGTCGTCGTTGCCGAGGTCGGCGAGGTTCGAGTCGAGGTTGACCGGGCGGTTGGAGTCGGACATGGGTGGAAAGGGCCTCAGGGCCGCCAAAGGAGGCGGCGGGGGGAGTGCGAGGGGAAGGTTCGCTGGCCCGAGCAGGAAGATCCCTGCTCGGCCGGGCCGGCCGCGTTCCCTTCGCGGTCCGACCGGCGGCGCGCCCAAGAGACCAGGCGCTCGCTTGAAGGGGACAGGGCTTAGCCGAGCGATACGCCGCCCGTCAAGGCGCGATCGCCCCGCGGGCCCGGGCGAGCTCGAGGGCGCGGTCGACGACCTCGGCCACCGTGCGGCCGGTGGAGTCGACGACCTCGGCGTCGTCGGCCTTCTTGAGCGGCGCGGTGGCCCGCTGGCTGTCCCGCTCGTCCCGCTCGCGGATCTCGGCGAGGACGGTCGGGAGCTCGACGGCCACCCCGCGGGCGACGAGCTCGGCGTGCCGGCGTCGGGCCCGCTCTTCGGGGCGGGCGTCGAGGAAGATCTTGAGCTCGGCGTCGGGGAGCACGACGGTGCCGATGTCACGGCCGTCCATGACCACGCCCCCCGCCTCGCCGAGGGCCCGCTGGCGACCGAGCAGGGCCGAGCGCACGGCCGGCAGCACCGCTACCGCCGAGGCGCCCTTGCCGATGTGCTCGGCGCGCAGCACCTCGGTGACGTCGCGCTCGCCCACGGAGACGCGCAGCGCGTCCCCATCCCAGCGGAAGCGGAAGTCGATCGAGGCGGTGAGCGTGCCGAGGGCGGAGGCGTCGGTCCAGGGGACGCCGTTCTCTTCGGCGAGGAGCGCGACCGTGCGGTACATCGCCCCGGAGTCGATGTAGGCGTAGCCGAGGGCGCGGGCGACGGCGCGGGCGACGGTTCCCTTGCCGGAGCTGGCCGGGCCGTCGATGGCGATGGTCAGCGGGCGGGGCGCCCGATGCGGGGCGCGGTGCCGCGGTCCGGCGCCGGCGGCCTGCAGGGAGGCGAGCAGGTTCGGGAAGGTGGGGAAGGAGATCCCCACCGCCTCGAAGCCGTCGATGTAGGTGGGGCCCGGCGCCACGAGGCCCGCTACGGCCCCGGCCATGGCGATGCGGTGGTCCTGGTCGGCGTCGATCTGGCCGCCGCTGCGGAAGCCGCCGCCGCGCACCACGAAGCCGTCGGGGCGCTCGTCGGCCTCGGCGCCGAGCGCCCGAAGCAGGCTGACCGTCGCGCGGATGCGGTCGGACTCCTTCACGCGGAGCTCACTGGCGCCCATCACGATGGTCTCGCCCTCGGCCATGGCCGCGGCGACGGCCAGCACGGGCAGCTCGTCGATGAGCCGTGGCACCAGCGCGGCCTCGATGGTGACGCCTCGCAGCGCGGCCGAGCGCACGATCAGCGTACCGCGGGCCTCGCCTGCCACCTCGATCCGGTCCTCGATCCGGATGTCGGCGCCCATGCGGCGCAGCACCTCGATGATGCCGTCGCGTGTGGGGTTGAGGCCGACGTCGCGCAGCATGACCTCGGAGTCCGGCACGATGGTGGCGGCGACCAGGAAGAAGGCCGCAGAGGAGATGTCGCCGGGCACGTCCACATCGACCGACTCGGGCACCACGCGGCCGAGGAGCCGCAGACCGCCGGCGTCGATCTGCAGCGACACGCCCATGGCGAGCAGCATCCGCTCGGTGTGGTCCCGGCAGACGTCGACGCGGAGGTCAAGCTCCCCCTCCCCTTGCAGGCCGGCGAGCAGCAGCGCGCTCTTGACCTGGGCCGAGGCGATGGGCAGCGTGTGAGCGCGGTTCTGGAGGCCGCCGCCGCGGATCGCCAGCGGGGCGAGGCTCCCCTCCCCTCGCCCGTCCACGCGGGCCCCCATGCTGCGCAGGGGATCGAGCACCCGGCGCATCGGCCGCCCGCGGAGGGAGGCGTCGCCGGTGAGCACGCTCAGGAAGGGCTGGCCGGCCAGCACGCCCGAGAGCAGGCGGATGCTCGTGCCCGAGTTTCCACAGTCGAGCACGTCCTGGGGCTCGAGCAGGCGCATGGCCCGGCCCTCGACCACGACGTCGCCGCCGTCTCGCTCGATCGAGACGCCGAGCAGGCGGAGGCAGCGCGCCGTCGAGCGCACGTCGCCGGCGTCGAGCAGGCCGCCCACCCGGGCGTGGCCGTGCGCGACGCCGTTCAGCAGCAGGGCGCGGTGCGAGATCGACTTGTCTCCGGGGACCCTCAGCTCTCCCCGCAGGCCCCCGCGGCGCTCGACCCGGTACAGGCTCATGGGGCGGGAGCGGGTGCGGGAGCGGGCGTCGGGGCGGGCTCCGCGACCTGGAGGACGGCGGGGTCTTCGATGAGGGCGCCCAGATCGCGGAAGCGACAGTAGCGGTCCTCGCGGAGCGCGGCCGGGCTCAGGCCTTCGAGCTCACCGAGGTGGCGCTCGAGGGCTTGACCGAGGGCGTCGATGGCGACCTCCGGCTCTCGGTGGGCGCCGCCGGCTGGCTCGGGCACCACCTCGTCGGCGACGCCGAAGCGGAGGCAGTCGGCGGCGGTGATGCGGAGGGCCTCTGCGGCGCGGGGGGCCTCGGCCCGGTCGCGCCAGAGGATCGCGGCGCAGCCCTCGGGCGAGATGACCGAGTAGACTGAGTTCTCGAGCATCAACAAGCGGTTGCCGACCCCGATCGCCAGCGCGCCGCCCGAGCCGCCCTCCCCGATGACCGCGCAGAGCACGGGTACGCCGAAGGTGCTCATCTCCATGATGTTGCGGGCGATGGCCTCGGCCTGGCCGCGCTCTTCGGCGTCCACGCCCGGGTAGGCGCCGGGGGTGTCGATGAAGCAGAGGATGGGGCGGCCGAAGCGGGCCCCGAGCTGCATCGCCCGCAGCGCCTTTCGGTAGCCCTCCGGCCGCGGCATCCCGAAGTTCCGCTGGAGGTTCTCCTTGGTGTTTCGGCCCTTCTGGTGGCCGATCACCACCACCGGGCGGCCGCGGAAGCGGGCGAGGCCGGTGACGATCGCGCGGTCATCATGGCCGGCGCGGTCCCCGTGCAGCTCCGTCCAGTCGGTGAACAACCGAGCGGCGTAGTCCATCGTGTAGGGCCGGCCGGGGTGCCGCGACAGCAGCGTGCGCTGCCAGGGGCTGAGGCTCGAGAAGATCTGCTCCTGGAGCTTCTCGGACTGGCGGCGCAGGGTGTCGATGGAGGCGGAGAGGTCGCTGCCCGTCTCCCGCTCCATGGCGCGCAGCGCCTCGATGCGCTTTTGAAGCTCGACGATCGGACGCTCGAACTCGAGGACGAATTCCATGGATGTCGCTCTCTCCGAGGCCCCCCTCAGCCACGGGGGTCACCGCTGGTGGGCACCGCTGGGGGTCACCGCTTGTGGTCACCACTGAATGAAGGCCGCCACGTACACCCCCGCCGAGAGGCCGGCCAGCGCGATGGAGGCCGTCTCGCGCCGGTTGGTCTGGGTGCGCAGGTCATCGAGGTCGCCGGTCGACCGGATGTCTGGGTTGGCGGGGTCGAGGTAGTCCTGGCGACCCTGAACGGCGAGGTAGTGCAGGCCGCCGGCCCCGAGGCCGAGCGCGCCCGCCCCGATGATGAGCGGCCAATGGATCTTGCGGCGCACATAGAGCACGCCGTCCTCGCCGAGCGTGCCGACGCCGCCGTCTACCTCGACGGGCTCCCCCACCTTGGCGACGGGCTCCCCCACCTTGGCGACGGGCTCGGTCTTGGCGGGCGCGGTCTTGGCGGGCGCGGCCTTCGTCACGGCGGGGGGCGGCGGCTCGGCGACGGGGGCGCCGAAGGCCGGGCCGACGTCGCCCCACTCGTCCTCGACCGGCGCCTCGGCGACCACCACCGCGGTGTCGACGCCGCCGGGGCACATCTTGAACCACTTCACGGGCTTCGCGAAGTCGGTCCAGGCGCCGTGGGTGACCCCGTCGGGGCAGGTGATCTGGCCGAGGTGGCGGCCCTCGAGCACCTTGTCGCCGCTCTTCACGCGCTGGCCATCGACGAAGATCTTGGCGGCCCCGGTCGCCTCGGGGACGGCGGGGTCCACCTTCTTGCGGTCGCGCACCTCGGCGCGCAGCGCCTCGAAGAGGTCCTGCGCCTCGTCGTTCTTGAGGGCGCCTTCGTCCCAGACGAGCTGGAGGTCGAAGACGAGCGCCTGTCGCCAGGCCTCCATGTCTCGCCCCTTGCTGTCCTTCTGCATCCGATAGGCGACCCCGCGGTAGAGCGAGAGCTTCGCCAGGGTGGAGGGGGTCACCACGCTCGTGAGCCCGGCGGCCGCGGACTCGGCGGCGGTGAGGCGCCCGAGGGCGTCCGCAGGCTTGGAGCGGATGAGGGCGTCGCGGGCCGCGGCGACCTCCTCCTCCGGGGTGGCGGCCAGCGCCGCGGTGGAGGCGAGGCCCACCCACAGGCTGAGCAGGAGGGGTGCCCGCCACCGAGGCCGGCGCTGGGTGTCTGCCGTGCGGCCGCTCACAATGAACCTCCGAGGAAGAGGAAGGCGGAGCCCTCAGACGAGGCGGTGGAGAGGGCGGAGTCGCGGTAGGGGCTGCCGAGGAGGAGGTCTGGCCGGCCATCCCCGGAGAGGTCACCGACGACGCCGAGCTCGGCGCCGATGGCGTCGGCGCTCCCGGATCCCCGCAGCGTGGCGGTGGCGTCGGAGGGGCTGAGCGCGCCGCTCAAGCCCGTGAGGAAGACCAGCACCGCGCCGGCGCTCGAGGGGACGCCGATGAGGAGGTCGTCCTGGCCGGCCCCGTCGCTGTCGGCCTGGCTCTCCAAGGCCTCGCCGAGGTAGCCGTAGGAGGTGACGCCGTACACCGAAGCGTCGGCGTCGTTGACGGTCTGCGCGCCCACGCTGAAGGGGCCGAGGGTCATGAAGGCGGCGCCGCCCTGGTAGGCCCCCCCGTTCGAGTAGGGCGCCCCCAAGGCGAGGTCGTTGTAGCCGTCTCCGTCGTAGTCGCCGCCCGCCGCGATCGTCTCCCCGGCGTTGGCGTAGGCCTCGACGCCGGTGACCGCGGCGTCGTAGTCGGAGGCCACGTAGGAGCCGGAGAGCGGCCCGGCGAAGATGAAGACCTGCCCCACCTTCGCGCCGGTGAAGTCGGTGGCGCTGGGGTCGGTGATCACGAGGTCGTCGATGCCGTCACCGGTCAGATCGCCGCTGGTGTCGGCGGCCGCCGCGAAGGCCGTGGTGGTGTAGTCACCCTGGACGTCGGCCACCCAGGGCAGGTCGTAGATGTAGTCTCGGCTGTTCCCGGTGTAGGTGTCGGGACCCGAGACGATGACCGCGCGACCGTATCCGCCGGACCCGACCGCGCCGCTCGAGCCGACGAGGAGGTCTTCGTGGCCGTCCCCGTCGAGGTCACCGCGGGTGTCGACGATCCGGCCCATCTGGTCATAGTCGGAGTGCCAATAGAGCTGGTGGTAATCCGAGAGCCTGCCCGAGCCGCTCCCGAGGGGGCCGTTCAGGAGGTAGACGGTGCCGGAGTAATAAGCGCCAGAGGAGACATACTGGGCGCCCACCGCGAGGTCTTCGTAGCCGTCGGCGTCGATGTCCACCCCCTCCGAGAGGGCGTCGCCGACATAGTCATTGTCGTTGTCCGCATAGAGGCTGAGGCTGGCGGTGCGACCGGAGGCGGAGAGCGGCCCATAGAAGAGCTGCACCCCGCCGGTGTTCCAGCCGGTGTAGACGCTCTTGAGGTAGGGGCTGCCGATGATGGCGTCGCCGCGCCCGTCGCCGTCGAGGTCTCCGCCCTCGATGGTGTCACCGAAGCCGGCGTAGTCATTGTCGCCGAAGAGCTCGGCGTCCGCTTGGGCCACGGATTGACTGTTGTCGAAGCCACAGGTGTTGTCGTCGCCGCTGCAGTCGTCGTCGAGCCCGTTGTTGCAGATCTCCGACTCGCTCGGGTTGACCGAAGAGAGTGTGTCGTCACAGTCCGTCCCAGACCAGTCGCTGGCGTCGAAGCCGTCCCGGTCGGCGTCGTAGTCGCTGTCGCCGGCGCAGTCCTGATCGACGCCGTCATAGGGCGGATCGTAGGGCTCGGCCGGGCTGATGGAGGGGTCGGCGTCGTCGCAGTCGGGGCCGATGAAGCCCGCGCGGTCGGGCCAGGTGTCGGAGTTGTAGCTGTCCTGGTCAGCGTCGAAGTCGTCATCGCCGCCACAGTCGGCATCCACGCCGTCGTAGTAGGTGTCGGGCGCGCCGGGGTACACGGCCTCGACAGGGGGCTGGGGGAAGCCGTTGATCGCGGTGTAGGCAGAGGGAGTGACCGAGCCCTCATCCCAGCAGTCGCGGTCGCCCGGGGGGATGTTGACCTCGATCGTCTCTCCGCTGGCCGCCACCCGCGCCTCGTAGTCATCCGCCCAGAAGCCGTCTCCATCCCAGTCGCCGTCGCCGTCGGCGAGGGAGTCACAGTTCTCGTCGAAGCCGTTGTAGTACACCTCCTCGACGCCGCTCGTGGGCAGGCGGGAGGCGTCGGTGTCGTCGCAGTCGGGGCCGCCGTAGAGGTCTGAGGTGTAGCCGTCGCCGTCCTGGTCGAAGTCGTCGTTCCCCGCGCAGTCGGCGTCCACGCCGTCGTACCAGTCGTCCTCGGCGGTGGGGTGGATGTCGGGATCGGCGTCGTCACAGTCATCGCCGCCCGACACCGCCGTGCTTGGGTAGCCGTCGCCGTCTACGTCGGTGATGTCGGTGTTGTCGCAGTCCTGGTCGATGCCGTCGTAGGGCACCTCCTGGGCGCCGGGGAAGACGTCGGGGGTGCTGTCGTCGCAGTCGCGGTCATCGCGCACCGCACCGTCGGGCAAGGTGCAGGCGGTGAGCTCGGCCTCGGCGTCCCCGAAGCCGTCGCCGTCCAGGTCTTCGTAGAAGACCTCGGGCTCCCCTCGCTGGGCGTCGTCGTCGTCGCAGTCGTTTGGGAAGAGGACGCCGTCTCCATCGGGGTCGAGGCGGGCCTTCTCGTCGGCGTCCCCGATGTAGGCGCAGGCGCCGAGCAGCAGGCTCAGGAGCAGCGGCGAGGGCCGGCCGAAGGGCGAGCGGGAACGTGGGCGGGTGGCCATCGGACCTTCCGGGGGAGTTGCCCCACCCTACCACGCACCCATCACCGCCGGGCGACCGGCTCGGGCAGGCGGACCCTCACCTCCCCCGACGGGGCGACGAGGTGGAGCTGACCGTCTCCGTCTTCGGAGGACTCGATGCCGGAGAGGCGGACGTCGGCGGCGGTGGCCTCGATCTGCCAGCTCCCGCCCTGTACGGTGACGTCGATGTCGCCTTCGGCCACCGTGAGGTCGGCGCGCGCTCCGGTGGTGAGGCGGGCCGTGACGCTCCCCTCCCCCACCTGCACCGTCGCGCGGGCGACGCCGTCGAGGGTGACCTCCCCGCTGCGGAGGCCGACCTGGAGGCGATCGACGCCGTCCGCGACGAGGTCCCCGTGGCCCAGCTCGACCTCCACCGGGATGCCGGGGGGGAGAGAGACCAAGGTGTCGACCGCGCAGGGCAGGAGGCCCCGGCAGTGGGCCTCGAGGATGAGCTGCCCACCCTCGACCCGATGGCTGAGCTCGAGCGACCCCCGCGGGGCGCGGATCGCCCGCTCCACGCGCAGGACCTCGGCGGCCTCGATCTCGACCTCACCCGCCTCGACCCGGATCAGCACGCGCTCGACGGCGACCTCGGGCTCGAAGGCCTCGGTGTAGCGCACGTGGTCACAGCCACCGACGCTCCCGCCCACGAGCCCACCCCAGAGGAGGAGGGCGAGGAGGGGGCCCGAGGGCGCGCGGCGGCGGGGCAAGGCTGAGTTCAAGGGCGCTCCTCCGGGCGGGACGACCCGCAGGCGGCTCAGGGCGGACGGGGCACACCGCCGGGACCTTCAACGAGACACCGGAGCCGCGGCGATCTGACCCCGCGGATCCAGCCAGCGCCGCAGGTGGCGCCCCATGCGGAGGACAACCGGCTTGACTGGTCAAGATCCTATCTCATGTGATGCCTTCAGGTCCAGCGACCGTGTCACCCACCGTCGGCCCCCGCGGCGCCCGGCCCCTCGAAGACCCGCCGGGCGAGGGCGCGGATGCCCGCAGGGTCGGTCGGCGCCCAGCCCATGCCGCGGGCCCAGGTGCGCTGCTTGCGGGCCAGGACCCAGGTGTCCCGCGCGGTGCGGCGGAGCGCCTCGTCGAGGGGGAGCTCCAGCAGCAGGTGATCGACGAGGTGGGTGTAAGCGAAGGAGCGGAGCGGCTTGATCTCGCGGGGCCAAAGGTCGAGCAGGCGGCGGACCTCATCGAGGTAGCCCTGCTCCACCATCCCCGCGACGCGGGCGTCGATCCGCGATCGGAGGTCGTCGCGGTCGAGCCAGCCGACGTGGGCCTCGGGGACGAGGGCGGGGCGCGCGGCGTCGCGGGCGTGCAGGGCCGACATCGGCATGCCGGAGAGCGCGCTCACCTCGAGGGCGCGCACCACCCGGACGCGATCGTTCGGATGGAGGCGCTCGGCCGAGGGGGGATCGACCTCCCTCAGCCGGGCGTGGGGGTCGGGGAGGGCCTCCAGCTCGGCGCGCAGCGTCGGATCGGCGCCGGGGAGGCTGGCGAGCGGTCGCGCCAAGGCACGGAGGTAGAAGGGCGTACCGCCGACCACCACCACCCGAGCGCTCGTCGCCGACACGCGGTGAAAGGCGTCCACAAAGTCGGCGACGCTCCAGTCTTCGTCGGGCTCTCGCTCGTCAATCGCGGCGTGGGGCAGGCGGTCGAGCAGCGCGCGGGCGGGCTTGGCGGTGCCGACGTCCATACCCCGGTACACGGTCATAGCGTCCGCGGAGAGGAGGGCGGCGCCGTACTGAAGCGCGAGCTCGACGGCGAGGTCGGTCTTCCCGGCGGCGGTGGGCCCGCCGATGATGAGCGCCGTGGACATCCGACCTACCCCCTCCCCTGGGCCCGGCTCGTGCCAGCGCCCGTCGTGGATCAGCTCCGGTGGAAGCGCCGCTCGAGCTCCGCAGGCGAGACGCGGATGATCACCGGGCGGCCGTGCGCGCAGACCGAGAAGTCCACCTGATCGAGGGAGACCAGCAAGGAGCGCATCTCGTAGGGGGAGAGCACCTGCCCGGCCCGCACCGAGGTGTGGCAGGCCATCGTGGCCAGCACCTTCTCCTTGTGGGCGCGGGCTGGCTCGCCGCTGCCTCCCTGGGCGAGGTCGTCGGCCACATCTTCGACGAGGCGGCGGAGATCGGCGCCGAGCAGCACCTCGGGCACCTGCTTGATGATGAAGCTGCGGCCGCCGAAGGCCTCCACCTCGAGGCCCCAGCCGGCGAGCAGGGGGGCGTGCTCGGCCAGGGCGCGGGCGCGCGGGGCAGAGAGCTCGACCACCGGCGGGGCGAGGAGGCGCTGGCCGCCGCTGCCCTCCCCGCGCTCGGCGGCGAGCAGGCGGTGGAGGGTGACCCGCTCGTGAGCGGCGTGCTGGTCAATGATCACGAGCTCACCCAGGCCCTCGCAGAGCACGTAGGTGCGGGCGAGCTGCCCGAGGACCCGCAGGTCCGCGAAGCGGGGCACGGGCAGCAGACCCCGGTCGACCGCCGAGGGCAGCGGCGGTCGGCCGCTCGGCGCCGGAGCGACCGTCAGTGAGACAGACGTTGGGACCGACGTGGGGACCGACGCTGGGGCCGCCGGCGTGGGCGGCGGGCCGTCCCGTTCGGCCGGGAGCGGCGCCCACTCGTCCGGCGGCGGCGGGCCAGGGTCCCAGGCGGGGGGCGGGCCGGGGTCCCACGCGGGCGGCGGCTCGGCCGAGAAGAGCGGCCCCGGCGTCGCCCTCACCGGCAGGGCCTGCTGGGGGAAGGGATCGACCCCGCGCGGCGGGCGAGGGTCGGGCCGTCGCTCGAAGACCGGTCGGTGGATGCCGTGCCGCTGCAGGCCCTCCCGCAGCCCCTCGGAGACGGCGTGGACGAGCTCGCGGGCGTCCTGGAAGCGCACCTCGGTCTTGGCGGGGTGCACGTTGACGTCGACCCGGTCGCGGGGGACCCGCAGCTCGAGGACCACGGTGGGGTGGCGGTCCTTGGGGACGATGCCGCGGTAGGCGTCGGTCACGGCCTTTCGAAGCACCGGATCGCGGACGAATCGACCGTTCACGTACAGGTAGCTCGAGCCCTGAGCATCGGCCTTGTGCACGCCCACCGGCGAGATGAGCCCCTCCAGCTCGAGCTCCCCGCGCTGGAAGGAGACCGGCACCAGCGCCTCGCCGTGCCCGCCGAGCAGGTCGGCGGCGCGAGCGGCCCGATCCTTGGCGCGGGGGGCGTGCAGCAGCCGCTCCCCGTCGTGGATGAGCTCGACGTCGAGCTCTGGGCGGATCAGGGACTCCCGCAGCACCGCCTCCATGCAGTGGCTGAGCTCGGTCTGCACCGTGCGCAGGAACTTCTTCCGCACGGGGATGTTGAAGAAGAGCGACCGCACGGAGATGTCGGTGCCGACGGGGCAGCCGGCGTCCTCCACCGCGTCGAGGCGCCCGCCCTCGACCCGGATGCGGGTGCCCACCGCGGCCGCCGCGGTGCGGGTGACGAGCTCGAAGCGGCTGACCGCGGCGATGCTCGGTACGGCCTCCCCCCGGAAGCCGAGCGTGTGGATGTTGAACAGATCCTCATCGGAGCGGATCTTGCTCGTGGCGTGTCGCTCGAGGCAGAGGGTGGCGTCGGAGCGGTCCATCCCGCTGCCGTTGTCGGCCACCCGCACGAGCTCGCGCCCACCCCGCTCGAGCTCGACCCGGAGCTCGGTGGCCCCGGCGTCGAGCGCGTTCTCGAAGAGCTCCTTCAGGGCGCTCGCCGGGCGCTCCACCACCTCGCCGGCCGCGATCTTGTTGACGACGCGGTCTTCGAGGACCCGGATCACGCCTTGGGCTCGCCGGGCTTCCGCTTCTGCTTCATGTCGATGCGGATCGGGGTGCCCTGGAAGCCGAAGGTCTCGCGGAGCTTGCCCTCGAGGTACCGCCGATACGCGGGGCCGACGGCGTCCGGGCTGTTCGTCCATCCCGTGAACGAAGGCGGACGGACGCGGGTCTGCGACATGAAGTGGATGCGGACCGGGTTGTTGTTCTTCTGCGGCGGCTGATAGCCGGCGAGCGCCTTGCCCAGGAAGTCGTTGAGCTTCGCCGTGGGGATGCGCCGGTTGAACTGCTCGAAGGCGTCCTTACACAGCGGCAGGATGCGGTGACAGCCCTTGCCGGTGAGCGCCGAGATGTAGAGCGGCGGGGCCCAGGACAAGTGCGGCAGCATGTCCTGCAGCTCACCCTCGACGACGTGGACGTTGCGGTCTTCGAGGTCGCGCACGAGGTCCCAGCGGTTGAGGACGATGATGCAGGCGCGGCCCCGCTCGACGATCAGCGCGGCGAGGCGCTGATCCTGGGCGGTCACCCCCTCGACGCCGTCGATCATCAGGATGGTGAGGTGGCAGCGCTCGATGGTCTTGATGGCCCGCAGCGTGGCGAGCTCCTCGACCTTGTCCTCGATGCGCGAGCGCCGGCGGACACCGGCGGTGTCGACGAGGCGGTATCGCTGACCGTCGATCGAGAAGACCGAGTCGACCGGATCCACCGTGGTGCCCGGCATGTCGTGGACGACGTGACGCTCTTCACCGATCAGGCGGTTGACCAGGGTGGACTTGCCGATGTTCGGGCGGCCGACGACGGCGATCTTGATCTCGGCGCCCTCGCTCGGCACGCCGCTCGGGTTGCCCTTCTCGCTCTCGATCCGCTCGCGCTCGGCGCGGCTGCGGTCGCGGCGCCCGGGCTCTTGGACGAGCTCCTCTTCGGGCTCGTCGGCGTCGAGGATCCGGTTGTCTTCGTCGTCGGCCGCCGGGCCCGCCTCGACCGGCTCGGGGAGGCGGGGGATGATCTGATCCCAGAGGTCCCAGACGTTGCGGCCGTGCTCGGCCGAGACGCAGACGATGGGCTCCACGCCGAGGGCGGAGAACTCGAAGGCGTCGATGTCGTGCCGATCGCCGTCACACTTGTTGACGACGAGGATGACCCGGTCTTTGTGTTCGCCGGCCCGCACGGTGCGGCGGAGGATGTCAGCGGTGAGCAGATCGGCGGGCGCGAGGCCCACCTGCCGATCGACGACGAAGAGGATGACGTCGGCCTCCTCGATGGCGATCTTGGCCTGGGCGGTGACCTGGTGGAAGAGGTCACCCTCGGGCAGGGAGGCCGGATCGGGCTCGAAGCCACCGGTGTCGATGATGACGACCTCGTGGCTGTTCCAGGTGGCGGTGCCGTAATGACGGTCCCGGGTGACGCCCGGCCGATCGTTCACGAGCGCGTCGCGCGTACCGGTGAGGCGATTGAACAGGGTGGACTTGCCCACGTTCGGACGGCCGACGATGGCCACCACGGGCATCAGGTTCGCCGCGCGGATCAGCACGGGCCCGCCGCGGCTTGAATACTCCCCCATGTCAATTCCCCCCTTCAATACCCTGTTCACGGAGCATCCGGGCGCTCTCCGACCAGCCCTCCTCGACCGCGACGTGCAGCTCGAGGTGCACTCGCGTTCCGAGCAGCGCCTGGATGTCCTGGCGGGCCCGGGTGCCGATCTCCTTCAACATCGTGCCGCCCTTGCCGATGAGGACGCCCTTCTGGCCGTCTCGCTCGACGAGGATGCGCGCGTAGATGACGACCCGGCCGCGCTCGTGCCCGCCGGCGGGCGCCTCCTCCTCGAACTTCTCGACCTCGACGGCCGTGGAGTAGGGCACCTCCTGATGGGTGAGGAGGAAGATCTTCTCGCGGATGAGCTCGGAGACGATGAAGCGCTCGGGCGAGAGCGTGAGCTGGTCGGGGGCGTGCAGCGGCGGCCGAGCGGGCATCAAGGCGGCGAGGGTGCGGACGAGGTGGTCGACCCCGCTCCCCTTCCGCGCAGAGATGGGCACCACCTGGGCCCCCGGGATCAGCGCCGCGAGCTCGGCGATGACCGGCAAGAGCCAGAGCTTGGCCACCTTGTCGACCTTGTTCAGCGCGATGATGACCTTGGGGCCGCCTTCGACCCCGGCGCCAGACTCGGCGATCATCGCCGCGATGACCTGGTGGCCCTTGTGGGAGACGGGCTGGCCGCCCTCGACACGCTCGACACACTTCTCGCCGTCTACCACCCAGCACACCGCGTCGACCCCGGAGAGGGAGCCGCGGGCCACCTCCACCATCGAGCGGTTCATGCGGTTCTTTGCGTCGTGCAGCCCCGGGGTGTCGACCAGCACGAGCTGGCAGGCCTCGTCGGTGTGGATGCCCACCACGCGGTTGCGCGTGGTCTGGGGCTTCGGCGACACGATGGACAGCTTCTGGCCGAGGATGTGATTGAGCAGCGTGCTCTTGCCCGCGTTCGGTCGGCCCACGAGGGCGACGGAGCCGGAGCGAAAGGGCGCGGGCTCAGCGGGAGCGGGGGCTTTGGTCGGTTCGTCGTTCATGGCGCCGGGGCTAACCCTCCCGCGGCCCGAGCGCCGCCGACCGGCTAATCAGGCGTCCAGCGCCCCTCCCGACCTGGGCGGCGCCCGTCGGGAGCCCGCATGCGAACGCTGTCCCTCCGCCCGCCCCTCCGCCTCTCCCCTTCGGCTTGGGGGTGTTCGCTGGCGCTCTGCGCGCTGGTGGCCTGCGGCGGCGACAAGGCCGATCCCGGCGACGCGGATGGGACCGATGGGGCCGATGGGGCCGATGGGGCCGATGGGGCCGATGGGGCCGATGGGGCCGATGGGGCCGATGGGACCGATGGGACCGATGGGACCGATGGGACCGATGGGGCCGATGGGACCGATGGGACCGATGGGACCGATGGGACCGATGGGACCGATGGGACCGACGGGGCCGACACGGGCTACGCCGCGGTCACCGACCTCCCGGGCGCGCTCGTCGGTGATGCGTCCGGAGACGCCTTCGGGAGCGCGGCCGTGGCCGTCGGAGACCTCGACGGGGACGGTCAGATCGACCTCCTCGTCGGCGCGCCCGGTCGTGACGGGGTGGGAGAGGGCGCCGGCGCTGTGGCCCGCTGGAGCGGCGCCCCCGCAGCGGAGGCGACCTGGTCGAGCGCGGCGGGCACCCTCCTCGGGCCGGCGGCCGGCGACGCCTGTGGGGCCACCCTCGCCTCCCTCGGAGACACCGACGGGGACGGCCTCCTCGAGGTGGCGGTGGGCTGCCCCGGAGACAGCACCATCGGCGCGGCCTCGGGGGCGGTGGCCCTGATCGAGGGCTCCTTTGTCACCGAGACGTCGCTCGGCGCCGGGGACACGGGCCGGCTGCTCGGCTCCTCGGGTGGGGATTGGGCCGGCGCGGCCCTCGACGCCGCCGAGCTCGACGGGGACGGCCTCGTCGACCTCATCGTCGGCGCTCCGAGGGCGGAGGGCGACAGCGTCCGCGGGAAGGTCCACCTCCTCTCCTCGCCGGTCCCGGCGGGGCTCCAGTCCCTCGGGGACCTCGGCTTCGTGCTGAGCGGCCTCGTCGCCGGCGATGGTTTCGGCCGGGTGGTGGCGTCGGCGGGAGATCTGGACGGAGACGGCCTCGACGAGGTGCTGGTGGGCGCCCCGGACGGCGCGACGGGCGGAGAGGGCGCGGGCGAGGTCACGCTCTTCGCCGGCCCCTTCAGCGCTGACCGCTCCGCCGAGGACGCCGACGGGCGCGTCCTCGGCGAGGTGGGGTCGGGCCTCGGCGCCGCGCTGGCCGGCGGGGAGGACTTCACCGGCGACGGCTACGCGGACTGGGCGGTGACCGCTCCCTATCGGATCGAGGGGGAGATCGATCGGGTCTTCCTCTTCAGCGGCCCGACCCTCGAGGTCGCGGAGCTCGGCGACGCCTATGGGAGCCTGATCGGGGTCTACGAGGCCGACGAGGCGGGCGCCTCGATCGCCCTCCCCGGCGACATGGACGGGGACGGCGCCTCCGAGATCGCCGTCGGCGCCCCGGGGCCCGGCAGGGGCGGGGATGCCTCCGAGCGGGGCCTCGTCTACATCGTCTCGCTGCCGCCGGTCACCGCGATCACCCTCGATCTCTCGGCCCAGGCCTGGATCGGGCCCGCGGCGGGCTCGGGCCTCGGCGCTGCGGTCTCCGGCCTCGGCGACATCGACGCCGACGGCCTCTCCGACCTCTTCCTCGCGGCGCCCGCCGCCCTGGACAGCCGAGGACTCGACGTCGGGCTCGGCTGGATCCTGCTCGGCGGATGAGCGAGGCGGCAGCAGCGGGCGGCGCCCCTCCGGCCCTGCCCCCCACCCTCGACTGGTCCCGGCAAGACCTCGCGCGGGCGGTGGGGGTCGTGCTCGAGCGCGACGGCCACCTCTTCTCCGCCGGGGAGCTGGTGGTCCTGCGCGCCTTCCTCGCCCTGCCCGAGCAGCCGGCGAGCGTGTACGCCCGGCTCTTCGGGCGGGTGCCGAGGGTCTTCCGGGTCTCGGAGCTCGCGTATGCCGAGGTGCCCGAGCTCCCGGTCGCCGCCGATCGGCTGCTGGTCGAGGGCTTCGCTTGGGCGGCCCACCGGATGGCGCCGCTCCGCCTGCTCCTCGCCGCTTACCGGGCGGATGAGCTCAAGGTGGCCTGCCGCGCCCTCGGGCGGCCGACCGGGGGCAAGCGCGCCGACCTCGAGGCCCGGCTCCAGGACGAGCCCGCCCGCGCAGCCTTCGCCGAGCCCTCGCTGCTGATCGGCCACCGGGGCCTCTTTCGGCGGGTGACCCGCCTCTACCTCCACGACCACCAGGGGGATCTGTCCAAGCTGGTCGTCGCCCGACTGGAATTCGTTCGGTACCCCGTCTATGAGCCCACAGGCGGCGCGGGCCTCTTCCCCGACCGAAGGGAGCTGCTCGCGTATGAGGGCGGGCTGGCGCGACGGTGGTCGCTCGAGGGCGAAGCCCTGCTGGCCGAGGTCCCCGCCGCCCTCGACCGGGTGCGGGTCAGCCCGCCGCCGCCGGCCTTCCGGGCCCGCTTCTCGGGCCGCCGCTTCGACGAGGAGCTGCTTCTCGCCGCCGCCGCCCAACGCGAGCGGGAGAAGGACTGGCCCGCCGCCGCCCTCCTCTACGCGGGCCTGATCGAGGCGGGGAGCCGCTACGCCGCCGAGGCCGGCTGGCGCTTGGCGATGGTGGAGGGGCACCGTGGCGATCCGGCGGCGGGGGTGGCCCGCTGCCTCGTCGCCCGCGCTGCGGCGGGGCCCGGCCTGCGCGCCGCGGCGGACCGCACCGGTCGCCGCCTCGCCCGCGCCGCCAGCCTCTCCTGGACCCCCCTCCCCGCCCTCCGCGCGCCCCCCGAGCGCCGCGTCACCCTCGAGGCGGCCTCCTCCCTCGGCCACCGGCCAGGCTGGGCGACCGGGGGCGGCGTCGCGCCGGTGGAGGCGGCGGTGGTGGCGCGGCTCGCGGCGGCCGGGCGTCGCGCCGTCCACGCGGAGAACGAGCTCTGGCACAGCCTCGTCGGCCTGCTGTTCCGGGAGGCCCTCTTCGCGCCGGTGAGCGGGATGTTGCCGACCGCCCTCCTCCACGCCCCCCTCGACTACGGCACGCCCCTGTTCTACGCCCAGCGCCGGGGGCAGATCGAGCTGATCCTCACCGAGCTCCGCGAGGGCGGCGGCCCCGAGCGCCTCCGGAGCGTGGCCCGCCGCCACGCCGGCGAGGCGATCCAGGGTGTGCGGTGGGACCTCTTCGGCGACGAGCCCGGCGAGGGCCTCGCGGTCGTGGTCGCGCAGATCGGCGGCCCGGCGCTCGAGGCGCTGCTGCGCCCGCTGGTGGAGGACCTCCGCAGCGCCCGCCGCGGGATGCCCGACCTCTGCCTCCTCCCCGGCCCCGCCCTCCACCTGCCGGGCGGTGACCGGCCGGTCCCCGAGACGCTGCTGCTGGCCGAGATCAAGGGCCCCGGCGACAGCCTCCGCGATGACCAGCGGGTCTGGTTTGACCGCCTGCTCACGGCGGGGGTCCCGGCGGAGCTCTGGCTCGTCGAGCAGGCCCGCCCGGCTCGGGACAGCGGCGGCGAGCGGGTTAGCTCCGCGCGAACCCTACTGGAGAGCTGAACATGTCGATCCACGACCAGGTCAAGGCGGCCATCGAGGCGGCCATCCCCGGCGCCGTCGCCCAGGTGAGCGGCGGTGGCGGACACTTCGAGATCGAGGTCGTCTCGGCGGCCTTCGCCGGCAAGCGCATCCTCGAGAAGCAGCGGATGGTCTACTCGGCCATCACGCCCTTGATGGCCGGTGACGCCGCCCCTGTGCACGCCGTCGACCGCCTCGTCTGCAACACGCCCTGAGCGGCCGGGCGCGGCTCAGCAGCCGTCGTTCGCCGCGCCAGGGGTGCCGAGGTCGACGGTGCCGCTGAGCGTCGAGGTCTGGCTGCACCAGTTGGCCGGGTCATCGTTGTCGGCGGCGTTGAGGTAGGCGGCGCGCAGGCCGTCGGCCTTGCCGCTGCCGATGCTGGTGAACGCGACCTCGTCGATGAGGGTGACGGTGCCGGTCCCGCTGTTGGTGTACTGGACGGCGATGGAGTCGCTCGAATTGGCGAGCTGGATCGTGCCGTAGACGTAGTCCGGCGTGCCGTGCGCCCCGTAGCAGGCGGTGGCGGTGCCCGGATCGCGGGAGAGCCAAGCGTAGCCCATCGCCGGGATGACCACCGAGGCGGTCACCTTGACGGTGTCGCTGTTGTCGACCAGCTCGAGGCCGATGAGGTCGACCGACTGCGCGTTCGGGTTGTAGATCTCGAAGTACTCGCCGTTCGGGTCGGCGCAGGTCGAGGCGTTGTCGGGGTTCGAGAGGATCTCGGTGATCACGAGGTCGCCGGCCGCGAGGTCGGGGGCGCAGAGGGCGGCGGCGCAGGTGAGCTCGGCGGGGGTGTAGCCCTGGAAGTCTGAGGCGTCGCGGGGCTCGAGCTTCCAGAGGCCGAAGCCATAGGTGAGCAGCCCGGTGACGGAGTCAAAGGTGTCACCCTCGATGACGCTCATGTCGATGAACAGGTCGTCGACGGGGAGGCTGCCGCCGAGCTCCCACTCGCCGTAGCCGAGGTCGTCCTCGGTGACGGTGACGTCTTCGACGGTGACCAGCGTGCCCTCGTAGGCCTCGGCCGTGCTCGGATCGGCGAGCTCGGCGAGGGTGAGCACGGTGGCCGCGGGGATCGTGCCGACGCCGGTGACGCTGACGTCGGTGACCGCGCCCAGCACGAGCTCGGTGAGCGTGCTGTCGGCGGGGGCGGCGGAGGCGTACTCGGCGAGGGTGATGGTGATGTCGACCGCGTCGCCCTGCGCCACGACCGCCTCCGTGAAGACGGCAGGGTCGTGGTAGACCCAGGCCCCGTTGTAGGCCCCACCGGCCGGATCGGCGACGAAGAAGCCCGCGTAGGAGTCCGGGCTGCTCACCACGACGCCGGGCACCGTGAGCACCGTGCCCGCGGGGTAGACGCCGTTCTGGATGTCGTAGAGGGTGACGTCGGCGTCCGCGTCGGCGTCGCTGTCGGCGTCCGAATCGGCGTCGGAGTCCGCGTCCGAATCGGCGTCGCTGTCGGCGTCTGTATCGGCGTCGCTGTCGGCGTCGGAGTCCGCGTCTGTATCGGCGTCGCTGTCGGCGTCCGTGTCCGCGTCGGACTCCTCCGCGGTGTCTTTGGGCGTGAACTCGGCCCCGCAGCCGGTGAGGGCCAGCATGAGCGAGGGGACGAGCACGGTGGGGAGGCGTCGGGGCGTCATTCCTGGATCTCCTGCGGGTCGGCACGTTTAGCCGGCTCCGGAGGAGAGGAGGTGACAATCCCGCGACGGACGCAGGAGGGGGCGAGCGGGTGCCGCCCCCTGGCGATCAGCCCCCGATCATCCAGCGCCCGGCCGAGGTGCGGATCTTACCGTCCCGCTTCATCTTGTTGAGGTACTTGATGACCTCTTCCTCGCTCATGTCCTTCCAGGGCGAGCGGTGGCGCGCGCCGGCGACGACGACGGGCTCCTTCAGGCCCTTGGCGCCGTACTGAACGAGCCGAGAGACCACGTCCTCGCGGACCCACTCTTCGCGCCGGGGATCGACCTGGGCGGCGGGGGTGGCGGCGGCCTTCTTCTCCTTCACCGGGGCCGTGATGGGCTCCAGGATCTGGTGGCGGCTGTTGGGCGAGGGCGCCGAGGGGGCCGCCGGGGTGGCGACGACGCGCCGCTTGGAGGTGGTGGTCTCCTTCTTGGGGAGGGCCACGACCTCTGCCGGCTCGCCGGCCCAGTGCTCGATGAGCTCGCGCAGGGCGGTCACGGCGTCACCGTGGCGCCGATCGTCCGTGAGCGCGATCACGCGCTCGCGGAGCTGGATCGGGGCGAAGCTCGCGCCGATCGCCTTGAGCTCCATGGCGAACTCGGCGAGCGGCGGGCCGTCCGGGATGTCGGCGATCTCGCGAAACATCTGCTCGCGAAAGGCAGAGGTCTCAGCGGGGAGGGTGTCGGGGAGCTGTTCCGGGACCTCGGAGAGGGCCAGGAGATCAAGCAGGGTGCGACGATCGATCTGGCCGAGGGGGCGGCGGATCACGTCCTGGGTAAGCACCGTCAGGGTGGTGGGGTCAGCCTTCCTGAGGCCCCCGACCGAGATCCGATTCTTGCGGGTCGTCTCCAAGCGTCGCTCCGATGAAGTGCCGCACCGATGGGTGGGCGAGCGCAGGGCTCGCCATGCGGTAGCGCCCCCTTAGCATGGGGCGCGCGTTTCGGGCATGGCTCCATCGGGCGCTGCCCTTCGTCGCCGGGGCGTGCGGCGCGCCGCCGCCCTTCGGTTATCAGCCCGGGCTGCGAGGGCAGCATGCGGATCACGAAGGTCTATACACGGACGGGCGACAAGGGGATGACGGGGCTGGTCGGCGGGGAGCGGGTCCGAAAGGACCACGTCCGCATCCAGGGCTACGGCACGGTCGACGAGCTCAACGCCATCATCGGCCTCGTCCGCACCTGGAACACCCGATCGGGAGCCGAGCCATCGGTGGTGTCCCGCCTCGATCATATGCTCCGGCGGATCCAGAACGACCTCTTCAACGTGGGCTCCGATCTCGCCACCCCGGCCGACGCGCGCTGGGAGGGGATGTACCGGGTGGGTGATGAGGACGTCACCCGGCTCGAGGGCTGGATCGACGAGCTCAACGATGACCTCGAGCCGCTGCGAGAGTTCATCCTGCCGGGCGGCGGGCCGGTGGGGGCCTTCTTCCATCAGGCCCGCACGGTCTGTCGGCGCGCCGAGCGGGATGTGCTCGGGCTGATGGACGCCGAGGCCGACGTGGGCGATGGCGCGATGCGCTACTTGAACCGGCTGTCGGACTGGCTCTTCGTCGGCGGGCGCTGGGCCGCGAAGGCCCTCGGCGAGGCCGAGTATATGTGGGACCGCCCCGGTCGGGCCTGAGTCGGAGCGGCTTGAGTCGGGCGGGCCTTGATTCGACCGGCGCTCGGGTGGGCGGGGAGGCCTGTCACCCCTCGATGCGGCACTGGCCGAAGCCGCAGCGGACGCGGAGCCGCCCGCCCTCGGTCAGCGTGACCGTGCCGAGCGCGCTCGGGGCGGCCTCTCCCACCTGGGCGAAGACCTCGTAGGTGCCGGGGGGCACCGCGCCCGGGCCGATCCGCTTGCCGCCTGCGAGCAGGTAGCCGCTGCCCCCGACGACCTCGAAGGCGGCGCTGCCCGCGGGGGCGGACGGGGCGCTGGGGGCGCGGGCCGACGTCGGGCGGGCATTGTCCGTCGCGCCCGCGGAGGCTTTGGGGGCGGAGCGCTCCGTGGACCCCGTCGGCTTCGCGGACGGGGGCGGTGTGATCGGCGCCTGCGCGGCCGCCGGCTCGGCGCCTCCGCCTTCAGGGACCGCACCTCGCGGCTCCGAGTCGACCGGCGAGGGCCGGGCCTGGGGGGCGTCCGAGCCTCGGGTGAGCAGCAGCACGGTGAGGCCCGTGAGGTTGAAGAGGCCGAGCAATAGGACCCCGCCGAGGGCGAGCGGCACCCAGGCCGGTGCGCGGACGGGCCGGGCGGCGGGGGGCGCCGCGGGGGCCGGCCGATCGCCGAGGCGGGCCACCCGGGCCTCAAGGGCGGCGATGCGCTCGAGCGCCCGGCCCAGGTCGTCGCGAGCGCTGTCCAGCTCCGCCTTCTGGAGGAGGGCGGCCTGGAGGCCATCGGGGCTGAGCAGCGCGGTGGCGTTGCTGTCGAGCGGTGGCGACGGGCGTCGAGTGGCCAGGAGTTCGCCTTTCAGCTCGTGAAAACGCCGGGCGAGCCGCTCGAGGTCGCGCTGGAGCTCGGCGGGCTCCTGATAGCGCCAGCCCGGATCGACGGCGAGCGCTCGGTCGAGCAAGGCGCAGACCTCCTTGCCGAGCTGCCCCTCCAGGGCCGCTTGCGGCTCTCCGAAGGCGCCGCTGAGGCTGTCCTGTACGACGCGGCGGTCCGGGTCGGGCAGGCGGTCGGGGTACAGGAACTGCCGCGGATCGAGGTCGCGCCCCGCGAAGAGGTTGGGCTTCCGGTGGTGGAGGTCGCTCACCAGGAGCGCGCGATGGCTGCGAAAGGCGAGGCCGTTCGTGCCCCCGGCCGGGAAGGTGGCGCCGGAGATCAGCACGGCGCGTAGCTTCAGGAGGCTCAGGAGGGCGGCGCCGATCGACCAGGTGTCCCGCGCGGTCGGATGGCGGAGCCGCACCTGGAAGAGGACCTCCGGGGCAATGAAGTGGTCTGCGGGCGGCAGCACCTCGGTGCGGCTCGTGCCCTCCTCGATCGGGGCGGCCGGCTCGAAGGCGCGAAAGCGAGCCAGCAGCCAGCGCCCGTCCCCTCCTCGCAGCAGCGCGCTCGGCCGGAGGTCGGGGGGTGGAGCCCCCTCCTGCTCGTGTCCGACCAGCCAGCCGCGGTACTCGATCAGCCGCCCGGCGATCTCGGCCAGCGCGTGCAGCAGGGCGGCGATCGCGTCGGGCTCGCGGCACTGGTTCACCCACCAGCGCTCGAGGTTGGAGCCACACCACTCGACCGCGAGCCCCGGGGCCTCGTCGGTGCCGACCCGGTCGTAGACCCTCGGACACGGCGGCTCCGCGAGGTCACGGCTGAGGCCGACCTGGATCCGCGCCTCTCGGCGGAGGCCGCGCAGGGCGAGCGGATCTCCGCCGCGGAAAACCTTGAGCGCCAGCTTGACCCCCTCGGCGGGGGCGCCGGGCTCGAGGGCTGGGCCCTCGGCGCGAACGGGGAGCACGAGGGTGGCGCGGCCCTGGCGCGTCCCCTCCCCTTCGATCAGGCGGTAGGCCCGCGCGGGCCGCCCCTCGATCGAGCGCCCGGTCCAGATGCGTTGAGAGAGCTCAGAAGTGGCCGCCAAGGCGGAACCCCGTCCCTCCAGCCCCGAGCATGATGCCGGCGTACTCCACGCCGAGGCCCACCGCGAGGGTGGCCCCCGAGCCGATCACCAGGGTGTTGGTGAGGCTGCGGTAGCGCTCCATGTCCTCGGAGGTGGTGGCGTCCTCGAACTTCTGATGGGTGAGGAAGGTGACCCCGTAGAGGGCGCCGGCGCCGAGCGCGACCACCCCGCCGGAGATGAGCATCGGGGTCTTGGCCTTGGGGCGCACCCGCTGCACCTGCTGCACCGCGTAGGCGTCGTTCGGGTTGGCGCTGGTGACGCTGGTGCCGCCGCCCTTCGGCTTGCCCTTCCCCTTCCCCTTCTCTTCGGACGGCACCGCCGCCGCCATGGACTCGTCCTGGAGGAGCTCGGCGGGGAAGTTGTTGCCGTCGATCAGGTAGGTCTTCCGAACGGACTGGTCGTCGTCCCCGACGACCTGCACGAGGTGCGGCCGACCGGGTGTGGCCGAGGGCTTCTTCAGCGGTCGCCCGTCGAGGCTCAAGCTGGAGCCTGCGGCGACGTTGAGCATCTTGCCCGCCACGAGCTCCGACTTGGCGCCGCCTGCGTTCCGCTCTTCGTCGAAGGCTCGCCGCAGCGGGTGGCCGACGTCGAGCTCGCTCACGTCCCAGTCGAAGGCGGGGTCGAGCTCGATGCCGGAGCGGAACCAGCGGCGCGCCAGATCGATGTCCCCGGCGAGGAAGTGGTAGGCGCCGATGTAGCGGTAGGCGTACGCGAAGACGAGCGGCGGGACGGGGGTGCGCAAGCAAGCGAGGTTGGCCTCGATGCGCTGCCCGGTCAGCTTGAAGGCGCGCTCATCGAGGGAGCGCAGCGACGAGGTCATCTGGCCGATGTCCTCGGAGAGCTGCGTCTTCGTGTAGTTCGTGGTGCACGCGGCCTGGGCGTGGGCCTCGGGGGGCGCCGCGATGATCAGGGCGAGGCCGAGCAGCCCGGCCCGCAAGAGGGCAGCCCCGCCCGTCGCCGCGAAGCTTACGGTGGCCGAACGGGAGGAGACCTGCGTCGGGAGATGGGTCATGTTGTGCTCTTCCCTGCCTTCGTCCAGCCTGCGTAGCCTACCACGGTTCCTCATGGCCGCAGCCAGCCGAGGAGCTGCCCCGGGTGGATGCCCTGCCCCTCGCTCACCACCCAGCTGATCAGGGTGCCTGCCTTCGGCGCGCGGATGGGGCTGTAGGTCTTCATGACCTCGATGAGGGCGACGGTGGCGCCCTCATCGACGCGCTCGCCCACCGGGGCGAAGGCGGGATCACGGGGGCTCGGCCGGCTCCACCAGCTCCCCTCCATCGTGGCGAGGATCGGCACCGCGCCGGGCTCGATCGCCTCCGCTGGCGTGGCTCCGGCCGCCGTCGCGGGGGCGGAGCCAGAGGCGGCCGAGGCCTGGACCCTGCCGCGCGTGAGCGCCGCGAGATCGTGCAGGCTCCAGATGCGGGGGTTCTTCACCCGGCGATGGCCGATGCCCTGCCAGGCCGCCTCGGCGAAGGTCTCCATCCAGCCGCGGAGCTCGTGCAGGCCCACCACCTCGTCGGTGTCCATCCGCGCGGCGGCGGTGATGGGGTCCATGTCCGCCTCGATGCGGGCCGCGGTGCGGTCCATATCGGCGGCGAGCTTCTGGCGGTCGGCCTCGGGCCAGGCGGCGGGGATGTTGAAATTGTCGTCGAGCTTGGTGTTGAAGGTGGCGATCGCCAGCGTGCGCCCCTCCATCACCGACTGCCGGGAGAGCGGGGTGGAGAGCTGCACCACGGGCTCGTAGGGGTGGCCGGCCATCGCGTAGTAGCCCGCGCCCGAGGCCTTCCGCAGCAGCACCGTAAACATCGGCACCGAGTTCGTGGAGTTCGCGTAGATGAGGCTCGAGCCGTAGCCCAGGAGGCCGAGCGCCTCGGCCTCGACGCCGATGTCGAAGCCCGCGATGTCCTGGAGCCAGATGAGCGGGATGCCGTCATCGTTGCAGGCGCGGGAGAAGGCGGCGAGGCGGGCGATGCCCTCCCGGTAGAGGATGCCGCCCGGCCGGTGACCCTTCCCCTCGGGGTGGGGCTGGGGCTCCATCACGTTGGCGGCGAAGCCCATCCAGAGCCCGTTCACGCGGCCGACGCCGGTGACCACCTCGGGGCCGACTCCAGGCAGCACCTCGTGGAAGAGCGAGCCGTCGACGAGGCGCGCGATGACCTGTCGCACGTCGTAGACGTGGCGGTGATCGGCGGGGAAGAGGCGGCTGAGCTCGCCCGGGGCGAAGAGGGGCGGCTCGGCCTCGACGCCGTAACGGTAGTAGTCGGCCGCGCTCCCGGGGAGGCGACCGATCTCGGCCCGGAGGTGCTCGACGCAGGTGTCGTCGTCGGGAACCCGCACGTCGGCGCAGCCGCTCTGGTGGACGTGCACCTCGGGCCCGCCGATGTCGAGGCTGGTCAGGTGGAGCGACTTCGCCCCCTTGATCAGGGCCGCCCCTGCGATGACCATGTAGGCGGCCTCGGTCATGTAGACCCGGTCGCTGATCAGCGGCATGTAGCCGCCGCCCGCGATGCAGTCGCCGAAGACCCCAGCCACCTGCGGTACGCCCGCCGCCGAGAGCTGGGCGTTCTTCTTAAAGATGTGGCCGGCGCCCGTCCGCCCCGGGAAGGAGCGCGCCTGCTCGGGGAGGAAGAGGCCGGAGCAGTCGACGAGGTAGACCACCGGCAGCCGCAGCCGCAGCGCCATCTCCTGGGCCCGCTGGATCTTCTCCGGGGTGAGCGGCCACCAGGCCCCGCTGGCGACGGTGTTGTCGTTGGCGATGATCATCACCCACCGCCCGTGGACCCTCCCGAAGGCCGTGACCACCCCCGCCCCAGGGGCCTGCTTCTGGGAGCCGGCGAAGTCGCGGCCCCAGTTGACGAGGGTGCCGACAGAGCGGACGGGGCTCCCGGGATCGACGAGGCGGTGGATGCGCTCCCAGGTGGTGCGCTTGCCCTTCTTGTGGATCTTCTCTGCCCCCCAGCCCGCCTCGACGAGGGCGCGCTTCTCGTCGAGGGCGGCTTGGAGGCGACCGCTGTGGGCGCCGTTGTCGGCCTGCTCCGCTCGGGTGAGCGGGAGGGGACCGCCGATGAGTTCGAGGGGGAGCCTCATGGCAGCAGACCTCCGAGCGCGCGCTCGAGGAAGCGGGTGTCGTAGGCCCCCGCGATGAATTCCGGGTGGTCGAGGACGGCGAGATGGAGGGCCGTGGTGGTGGGCACCCCCTCGATGACGAAGGCCTGGAGCGCCTCCCGCATCCGCTGGAGGGCGGCCGGGCGGTCCGCGCCCCAGGTGATGACCTTGGCGATCATGGAGTCGTAGTGCGGAGAGATGCGGTCACCCTCCGAGAGGTGACTGTCTACGCGGATCCCCTCCCCTGCTGGCGGCCGATAGACGCTCACCCGCCCCGGCGCCGGCTTGAAGCCGGCCCGAGGGTCCTCGGCGTTGATACGGCACTCGATGGCGTGGCCGCGGGGCTGGAAGCTCGACCCCGGGGCGTCGAGGCGCAAGGGCACGTTGGCTGCCACCTGGAGCTGGAGCTCGACGAGGTCGAGGCCGGTCACCATCTCGGTGACGGTGTGCTCCACCTGCAGGCGAGTGTTCATCTCCATGAACCAGAGGTTCTCCTGCTCGTCGAGCAGCATCTCGATGGTGCCGGCGCCGCGGTAGCCGAGGGCCTGCGTGGCCGCGATGACCCGCGCGGCGGTGGCCTCCACCCGAGATCGTGAGAGGCCGGGGGCGGGGCTCTCCTCGATCAGCTTCTGGTGGCGGCGCTGGACGGAGCACTCCCGCTCGCCGAGGACCCAGGTGCGCTGGCCATCGCCGAAGACCTGCAGCTCGATGTGGCGGCCGGCCTCAATGAGGCGCTCCATGTAGAGCCGACCGTCGCCGAAGGCCCCCGACGCCTCGGCGGTGGCCTCGGCCCAGGCCGCGGCGAGCTGGTCGGGGCGGAAGGCCTTGCGCATCCCCCGCCCGCCGCCGCCGGCCAGGGCCTTCAAGAGCACGGGGTAGCCGATCTGGGCGGCGGCGAGGGTCGCGGCGTCGAGGTCAGGCAGGACGCCGTCGGTGCCGGGGATCGGCGGCAGGCCGGCGCGGGTCATGGTGGCCCGGGCCTCGGCCTTGTCGCCCATCAGCCGCATCGAGCGGGGGCTCGGCCCGATGAACGTGACCCCGGCAGACTCGCAGCGGGCCGCGAAGGTGGCGTTCTCGGAGAGGAAGCCCCAGCCGGGGTGTAAGGCGGAGCAGCGCTCGGCGCGGGCGGCGGCGAGGAGCGCGTCCTGGTCGAGGTAGGCCTTGTTGCCGCCGATGGGCACGACGGTGTCGGCGAGGCGCAGGTAGGAGAGGTCGAGGTCGACCTCGCTCGCCACCGCGACCGTCTGGACGCCGAGGCGGCGGCAGGTCCGGATCACGCGGGCGGCGACCTCACCGCGGTTGGCCACGAGGATGCGTCGGAACATCGGGCTCCCGGTCCTGGGCCCGCTCCTCGGGGAGCGGCCAGGGGGCTCCACGATACCCCGCGGCCCCTCGCCGGGCCAAGGCGCGTCCGCGGCGCTCAGCGGAGGGAGCCGGCGGGCCAGCCTCCCTTGCGGGGGTCGCTGGCGCCCTCCGTCCCCTCCCCCTTCGTCCAGGAGACGAGCTCGACCGCGGAGAAGAAGGGCATCTCCTGGATCTTGTGCCCGCGGGCGCGGAGGTTCTGCAGTGTGTCGGCGGAGAAGCCCGTGTCTACTGTCAGCGTGTCGGGGGTCCACTGATGGTGGATGCGGGGGGCGGAGACCGCGGCGGAGGGGTCCATCCCGAAGTCGATGACGTGGACGATGGCCTGGAGCGTGGAGCTGATGATGAAGGGCCCGCCGCTGGCCCCGACGGCGATCCGTCGCTGCCCATCGGGAGAGACGAGGACGGTGGGGCTCATGCTCGAGAGGGGGCGGGCGCCAGCGGCGACCGAGTTCGCCTCCGAACCCACGAGGCCGAAGGCGTTAGGCACCCCGGGGCGCGCGACGAAGTCGTCCATCTCGTTGTTGAGCACGATCCCCGACTTCTCGTCGATGACCTTGCTCCCGAAGCTCGTGTTCACCGTGGTGGTGAGCGCGACGGCCAGCCCCTCCCCGTCGATGACGCTGATGTGCTGGGTGCCGTGGTCGTCGGGCAGGGCGACACCGGAGCCGTAGCGCTCCGGCGGGAAGGTCCGACCGGGGATGATCGCTCGCTGCACCGCGAGGATCCGCGCCGGCGAGAGGAGCTCGGAGACGGGCACCGCCACGCGGTCGGGATCTCCCATCAGGCGGGCCCGATCCGCGTAGGCGTGCTTCATCGCCTCGGCCTGGAGGTGGAGGAGCTCGCTGCTGCCCGCCCCCATCGCCCGCAGGTCGTAGCCCTCCAGCACGGCGAGGATCTGCAGCAGCACGGCGCCTCCGGAGGAGGGCGGCGGCATGCTCACGACCGTCCACCCGCGGTAGCGGCCGACCAGCGGGGGGCGCTCCTTCGGCGTGTACGCGGCGAGGTCAGCCTCGGTGAGGATCCCGCCGGCGGCGCGGTCGGCGGCGACCAGGGCCTTCGCGGTCTCCCCCGTGCGGTTGTCCTCCCCGCCGGTGCGGGCGAAGCGCTCGAGGCTGCGGGCGAGGGCGGGGCGGCGCACGAGGTCACCCTGGCGCACCGCGGGGACGCCGAGCAAGGCGCGGAGCAGCGAGGGCCCCTCGGCCTCGCTGGCGCTCAGGGTGGTGAGGGAGCGGGCGAGGTGCCAGCCCACCGAGAAGCCCTCTCGGGCGAGGCGGATGGCCGGCGCGGCCACCCGGGTGAGGGGCAGCTTGCCGGCGCGCCGGTGGAGGGTGGCGAGCCCGATCCCCTCGGACGGCACGGCGACGGCGAGGCCTCCCCGGGTGCTGGCCTTCGGATCTTCGGCGCGGAGGAACATGTCGCGGGTGGCCGCGGCGGGCGCCACCTCGCGAAAGTCGAGCACGAGGGGATCACCTGCGCTGGGGAGCACCACGGCGAAGCCCCCGCCGCCGAGGCCGCTGCTCGAGGGCTGGGTGACGCCGCAGGCCAGGGCGGCGGCGATAGCGGCGTCCACCGCGTTCCCGCCTGCGGACAGCAGCTCGGCGCCGGCCGCGCTGCACTGGCGCTCATCGGCGGCCACCATGCCGCCCCGGGCTCGCTCCGAGGGGGGCGCGGCGGCCACCAGGCCGATGGCGAGCAGGCCGAGGGGGAGCAGACCGAAGGGGAGAGAGCTGAGGCCGAGGCGGGCCGGGCGAGGCCGGCGGCGCGCGGGCGGGTGCACGGGTGGGAGAGCGGGCATCGGGGGACCTCCAGGGTGCCGAGGCCTATGCGGCTATCCGGGGCAACGCCCAGATCGCCCAGGCCGCGAAGATCGCCGCCTTCCAGAGCAGGCGCGGCAGGGCGGGGCGGAGGCAGCGGGCGGCGAGCAGCTCGGCGACCGAGCCCACGCCGAGGCCGGCCCCGAGGGCCACCGCCGCGGGCAGGACGTCGATCTCCAAGGACCGGTCGACCAGCGCGGCGGAGAGCAGCGCGCCGCCCGGCGCCCCGAAGAGCAGCCCGACCACCCCGCCGCCGACCGCGAGGCGGGGCAAGAGGCCTTGGTCCCAAGCGTCGAAGAGGTTGATCATCCCGGCGGCCGCGAGTCCGGGGAAGCCGGCGATGGTGGCCACGAGGGCCACGCCGAGGGCGCCGAGGCCCCAGCCGAAGGTCGATGCGGCCACCGCGGGGGAAAGCGCCGCCTCGGGCGGAGCGCCACGCCGCGTCCAGCGGAGGAGCGCGAGGCCGAATGCGCCGAGCCAGGGTGCGAAGATCCCCACCCCGGGCGCCAAGGCGAGGGCGGTGGTCGCCAGGGCGATGCCGGTGGCGGCCCGCGAGCCCGGCGCGCCGCGGCGGTCTCCGGCGCGGACCCCCGCCGCGAGCAGCAGGGCCAAGGACAGGGGGAGCAGCAAGATCGCGAGGCGGGGATCCCGATCCCCCAGCAGCAGCAGCGCGGGGTTGCCGACGCGGCCGAGCAGGGCGCCCGCTCCAGCGGCGAGGATGAGGCGGGCGGCCGCGGGCCGATCAACCGCCTCTTCGCGGAGGACCGTGGCGGCGCCGAGGCCGCCTTGCAGGCCGCCGCTCAGGAAGGCGACCAGCCAGGTCGGCCCGGGCAGGGCGAGGCGGACCCCGAGGGCGGAGTAGGCCAGCCAGCCGACGAGGGCGAGGCTGTCCAGCCCGTGGCCCGCCAGCGCGGGGAGGACGGGGAGATCGGCGGGCAGCAGCACACGCCGGTACCCGGCGATGGCCAGCGCGGCGAGGAAGGGCAGCGCCGCCCAACGCCCCCGCAGCCGCCCGCTGGACCCGAGCAGGCCGGTCAGGATGGCGAGGGAGCCGAAGATCAGCGCGTTCCAGCCGATCTCAGGCACCGCCGCTCCTGGGCTCGCTCGACCGGGCCTCGGCCGCGCGGTCGTCTCGGTCGACCACGGGGTTCTCGAGCCGACCGACGCCCTCGACCTCGATGACCACGGTGTCACCGTGCACCAGCGGCCCCACGCCGGAGGGGGTGCCGGTGGCGATGATGTCGCCGGGGAGGAGGGTCATCACGTTGGAGATGAAGGCCAGCAGAGTGGGCACATCAAAGACCATGTCGGCGGTGCGGTCATCCTGTCGAAGCCCCCCGTTGACCCAGGCCCGCACGGCGAGGTCGCGCGGATCGAGGCCCACCGTGATGACCGGGCCGATCGGACAAAAGGTGTCGAAGCCCTTGGCCCGCGCGAAGACGCCGTCCTCCTTCTGGAGGTCACGCGCGGTGAGGTCGTTGCAGCAGGTGTAGCCGAGCACGTAGCGGAGGGCCTCGCTCGCGGGCACCCGCCGCATCGTGCGGCCGATGACCACGCCGAGCTCGGCCTCGTGATCGACGCGGGAGGTGCCGGGAGGCAGCTCGATCCGCGCCCCGGGGCCCACCACCGAGGTGGAGGGCTTGAGGAAGATCTTCGGCACCGCGGGCACCGGCTTGCCCATCTCCAGGGCGTGCTTGCGGTAGTTCGAGGCCACCCCGACGACCTTGCCCGGCAGGACGGGGGCCAGCAGGCGGAGGCCAGAGAGGGCGATGGGAGCGCCGATTGGCCGCAGCTCGCCGAAGAGGTCCCCCTCGAGGGGCTGGACCTGCTCGCCCCGGAGCTCGCCGAGGCGGGGGGCCCCGCGGGCGTCCTGGTAGCGGAGGAGGCGGCGAGGCTCGGTGGCGGTCTCAGACATCGGCGCTGTCCCTTCGGCGGAGCTCCGCCATGACCTCGGAGGGGTCCGCGGTGAACAACAGGAGGCCTCGCCAGACCCACTTCTGCCACAGGTAGTCGTCGATCCGCCCCTGAGACACCGCGAGGTGGCAGCGCGGCAGCTCTCCGCCGAAGCAGGCCGTGAGATCGGACCAGAGGAGGTCGAATTCCTCATCGTCGAGGCGGTAGCCGACGAAGAAGACCACGGAGCTGCGGAGCAGGCTGCGCATGCGGCGGGCGTCGTCGGGGTGGTGGGCCAGGCGCTGCCAGTCGGCCCGGCTGAGCACGAGGCCGGTCGGATGCTCGAGGTCTCCGCGCAGCTTGTAGACGAGCGGGGTGCCGCCGAGCGGCGGGCGGGCGTCGGGGACGGGGTCGCCTCGGCGTCGCACGACGGTCGGCGCGGCCGACTCGAGGAGGCCATCGAGGTTGGTGGTGAAGATCAGCGGGAAGCGGCGGAGGGCGTCCCGGTGCGCTGGAGTGGGGAGGAGCCCGACACCGCCGATGCGCTCTCCGAGCAGGCGGAGCAGCGCGGGCCGGCCGGCGGCGGCCTCGTAGAGCTGGCAGCCCTCTGCCACCGAGGGCACGGCGGGGCCCTTTCCGGTGCCCGGGGTCTTCATCACCCCCATCATCTGCCGCGGGCGCCGCCAGCCGAGCTCGGCGGCCAGGGCGGCGTCGTCGGGGTAGGGCAGGCCCTGCTCCTCGGCGGCCTCACTCGAAAAACGGCTCCCCACGAAGAGGATGCAGCGCCCCTCGGCGATGGCCTCGATAACCTCGACGGGCAGGTTCATCGGAGAGCCTTCCTCCAGGCGTCGGGGCGGGGCCCGCGCCGTGCGTGGGGCGGATTCAGAGGCGGGCGGCGGCGATGGTCTGGCCGAGCAAGGTGCGGTTGCGGACCACGGCGCCCATCTGCGACACGGTCAACGCGGCGACCCGGGCGCCGAGATCAGCGCTGCGGGCCGGCTCCCAGCCGTTGACGTAGCCGTAGAGGAAGCCGCCCGCGTAGGCGTCACCGGCCCCGGTGGTGTCGATGGCCTGGACGGGGCGCGCAGGCACGCGACAGACCACGCCCTTGTGGGAGACGAGCGAGCCCTGGGCGCCGAGCTTGACCACTACGGTCTCCACCACCTCGCCGACCCGCGTGAGCGCGGTCTCGGGCGGGCAGCCGCAGAGCAGCTCCGCCTCTTCGGCGTTGAGGAAGACGATGTCGACGAATTCTTCGAGGAGCTCCCAGAAGGTGTCGCGGGCCGAGGCGATGACGAAGGGGTCCGAGGCGTCGATGGAGACCGGGATCTCCATCTGGTTGGCCACCGCGATGGCCTCCCGGAGCCGCTCGGTGGTGTCCGGCCCGAGCAGCTGGTAGCCCTCGGAGTGGAAAAGATCGGCGTGCTGCAGCACATCCGCGAAGTTGCCGAGCCCGTCCATCGCCACCGCGGCGCCGAGGTCGGTGAGCATCGTCCGCTCGGCGTCCTGGGTGTCGATGATCGACAGACACTTGCCGGTGTGGTGACGGCGGCTCCAGAGCAGGGCGTGCTCGCCGCAGGCCTCCTTCATGCGGGAGGCGTAGAGGTGGCCGAGCTGGTCGTCGCCCACCTGCCCGCAATAGACGCTGCGCGCGCCGAGGAAGCCGAGTGTGGCGATGGTGTTCGCGCAAGAGCCGCCCGACTGGATCTCGACGCCGTGCTGCTGGACCTCTTGGAAGACCTCCTGCCAGGTCGTGTGGCTCACCGGGGTCATGCGGCCGCGATGGATGTTGCGCGCGGCGAGCAAGGCCCGATCGTCCATCCGGACGAGCGCGTCAACGAGCGCATTCCCGAGGCCGGCGACCTGGTATTGGGTGTGAGGTTGGGTCATCTTGGCTTCCTGGGATGAGCGTCGACGGTCGGCGAGGGTCCGGCCGAGAGTAGCAAGCCCCTCCTCACCGCGCCATCGCAGCCGGCCGACGCCTCGGCTATGCTCGCCCCGTGCGGCGCCTCTGATGGAGGTGAGCTGCGGTGTGGCCGCGTAGTTCAGGGAGCGGGCGTGTCGAATCGGGAGGCAGAGGCCGGCGCGCAGCCGGGCGGTTCAGACCCGAAGCCACGCGCCGGCGGGTCCACCGTGCTGCGGCGGGTGGTCGCCTTCTCCATCAGCTTCGGGGCGCTGGCCTGGTTCCTCGGGAGAGCGGACTGGCATGAGCTCCGGGTCAGCCTCGCCAGCGTAAAGCTCGGCTGGGTGCTGGCCGCCTCCCTCATCCTGGTGGGCGAGTTCGTGTTGCGCGCGGCGCGGTGGCGGGTGCTGCTGCGGCCGCTCGGCGCCGCTCGGGTCCTCGATCTCTTCGTCGCTCAGGTGATCGGCGCCGCGGCCAACACCCTGCTGCCGCTGCGGGCCGGTGAGATCGCCAAGCCCTACGTCGCAGCCCGCCGCACCCACCTCCCCATCGTGCCGATCTTCGCCACCGCGGTGATGGAGCGGGTCTACGACCTCTTCGGCATGGTGTCGGTCCTGCTGATCATGGTCCTGGCCATCCCCGACGACGGCGGGCTCGAGGGTGACCTCGTCGCCAACATCAAGCGGTACGGCGGGCTCTTCGGCGCGGCGGCCATGAGCGCGATGATCGTCTTCTTCCTCCTCGCCACCCGTGAGCGGGCGGCGCGTGGGGTCTTCGCAGGCATCGTGCGCATCGCCCCCGCTCCGGTGCGGGATCGCCTGCTCGGCCTCTTCGACGGCTTCGTGGCGGGCCTCGGCAACGCCCGCGACCTTCGGGGGCTCCTTCAGGCCGCCGTCTTGAGCATCTGGATGTGGGTGGACGGCGCCCTCGCCATCTGGTGCCTCTTTCAGGCCTTCGGGATGGAGCTCCCCTTCGGCGCCGCCTGCTTCACGGCGGTGGCCATCGCGCTGACCGTCGCGCTGCCGCAGGCGCCGGGCTTCCTCGGTGTCTTTCACGTGGCCATGGAGAAGACCATGGTCCTGTGGGGGCAGTCGGCCGGTGACGCCGAGGGCTTCGCCATCGTCTTCTGGGCGGTCAGCTTCCTCCCCGTGACGCTCATCGGCCTCTATGCCATGACGCGGGAGGGGATCAACGCCTCCACCCTCCTGTCGGCGCGAGGCGGGCTGCCTGTGCAGCCCTCCGCCGCCACGCTACCTTTGGTCTCCCCGGAGAAGTCATGATCCCCTCCCTTTACCGCCTCGGTCCGCTGCTCCTCATCGCCACCCTCGCCTGTGGGGACAAGGAGGGGGCCTCCGCGGAGGAGGGCGACGCCGACGCCGATGGGGACAGCGACGCGGACACCGACGCCGACAGCGACGCGGATGCGGACGCCGACAGTGACGCCGACGCCGACGGGGACAGCGACGCGGACACCGACGCCGACACCGACACCGACATCCCCGCCGACGCCATGGACGGCTCCGTCATCACCATGGACGGCTTCGCCGACGGCGACGTGCTCGCCGCCCGCGCCTTCTCCCACCGCGTCGGCGACACCACCTTGGTGTACGTGGCGGCCAACCCGGCCGCGACCTGCGCGGACGTGGCGGCCTACCTCTCCGCCTCCGACGTCGAGCCCGATCCTTCGTCGCTCTTCGCCGACAACACCTGCAACCTCGTCTTCTCGACGATCAACAGCCTGCCGGCCACCTATGACCTGCAGACCAGCAGCGTCGGCATGATCGTCCACGCCGACTGTGCCTTCGGAGAGGGTGATTTCGACTTCACCAGCATCGACGGCGACGAGGGCTACTTCTGGTCGGGCACCTGGTACGTGGGCGAGGCCTGGAAGGGTGAGTTCACGATCGACGAGAACGAAGACGGCGTCTACATCGATGGCACCCTCGGCGGCTTCGACGGGCGTTACCCCTACGCCGGCTACCCGGACTCGATGGCCCGCGCCTCCGTGAGCGGGGTCGTCCATGGTGTGGAGTGCCCGGCCCTCGGTGACACCGTCTACTTCTGAGCCGCAGGCCCGGTCGGCGGCCGGTCCCGCGGCCCCGCTGCGGCCGGCGGCACCGTGGTCGTTGCTGCTGCTGGCCCTCACCTGGGGTCTGATACCGGCCCTGCCCGCCTGGCTGCGCGGCGAGCTCATCGGGCACCCCTTCACGGACCTCTACCCAGCGGTGTGGGGCCTCTGGGGCTTCGCCGAGGCCCAGCCCGGCCTCCCCGATCGCACCGCCCTGCTCGGGTTCCCCGAGGGGATGGGCTTCGCGTACTCGAGCCCGCTCAAGGGGTGGGCGGCCGCCCTGCTGCTGCCCCTGTTCGGGCTCCGCGACACCTGGAACCTGCTGCTGGTCCTGGCGCGGGTGGCCACCGTCTGGACGGCCGGGCGGGCGGCGCTGGCGTGGGGAGCGGGGCGGTCGGGCTGCCTCGTCGCCGCTGCGGTGTACGGATGTTCTCCGTTCTTTCAGGGTTATGCCGTGGAGGGCATCGTCGAGGGTACGGATGGATGGGCGCTCATGCTCTGGGCCTGGGCGGCGGGGGAGCGCCGCTGGGGCGCGGCAGCGGTGGGCCTCGGGCTCACGCTGCTCTCAAGCTGGTATCAAGGCATGGTGGGCTGCCTGCTGGTCGGGCTGGCGGCGCTCCTCTACGATTGGCGCGCGCTCGCCTCCTTCGGTGGGCTGCTGCTCGCCTCCCCTGCCCTCTTCAGCTTCTTCGGAGCCTTCTCGGGCGGGGCGCCGCTTTCCGACGACGTGCGGGCGGCGATGGGGGCCTGGCCCGCCGTGCCGCGGCCTGCGCTCGGGGGTGACCTGCAGCTCTTCGCCAAGAACGCCTACATCGGCTGGGTCGCGCTCGCGGCGGCGCTGGCCTCCCGCTCGCGGTGGGCGCTGCTCGCCCTGGTCCCCGCGCTGCTCTCGTCCGGGCGGGGCCCCTGGTACGACCTGCCCATCTTGGAGATGGTGCGCTTCCCCTACCGCTGGCACGCCGCCACCCTCTGCCTGCTGGGGTTGGCGGCGGCCCGGCTGGCCGACCGGCGAGGCTGGGGCTGGCTCGCCTGGCTCATCGCCCTCGAGGGCCTCTCGCTGGGGCCGGCGGAGCCGGTGCTCCCGGGGGCGCCCTCTTCGATCCCGCCCATCTACACGATGCTCTCGGGCCCCACCCTCGTGGTGCCGGGGCCCCTCTCCCGCCCGCCGGGCGAGATCAACCCCTCTCGCCCGCGGGCGCGCACCTTCCTCTACTTCCAGACCGCCCAGGGGCAGCCGAGCCCGCTCGTGCCCGACTTCAACTCCGTGGGGGTCTCGGCCCGAGAGGCGCCCTACCTCGCCCTCTTTCGGAGCTGGGACCCGCATGAGCCCGGCCCTGCGCGGCCCCCCGACGCCGCCACCCTCGAGGCGATGGTCGCGCTGGGCCTGAGAGAGATCGTGATCGAGCGGGATCAGCTCGGCCGGGAGCGGCCCGCCGTCGCGCTGATCGAGGCCCTGGTCGCGCTGGGCTGCACCATCGAGGCCGTGGACCCCGAGCGCAGTCTCCTCCGGCTCCCTTTGCGCCCCGCGGGACTGGGCCGCTAGGACGATCGGCGACCCATCCGCCCACGCCACCCCCCGCACCCCGGTGCCCCATGGACACGCTCCGCCTGTACATCGCCGCTTGCGACGCCAGCCACCTGCGGATCGCTCAGTCGCTGATCACCCCGGCGGCGGAGGTCGCCGAGGTGGCTCGGGTGCACGCGGCCATCTCCGCTGGCATCGAAGGCCTCCGCCGCGAGGTGCCTGGCTGGACCTCGCCGACGGACAACGACCGCCTCAACACGGCCTTCGTCCAGCTCGAGGCGCAGGGCCTGGTCGTCTTCGGGCCCGAAGGCGACACGCGCGACGGCGGCATCGCGATCGCGGCGCGCCGCGCGGCGGCGCTGGACGAGGCCGGCCCGGAGCGCCACGGCTTCTGCTTCTTCCACCGCCAGGACGCGTGGAGCGCGATCGAGGGCCATGGGTTGATGTTGGCCTTCGGGTCGCTCCGCTCCGAGGAGCCCGCGGCCACCGCGCAGATCGGCCGCTTGGCCGTGGAGGCGCTCGCCGCGGCCGGGCTCCGGGTCCAATGGGACGGGTCGCCGGGCACCCGCATCGTGCTGCCCGACTTCGTGTGGCGAGCGCGGCCGCGCTGGGTCAGCGAGGCGGATGTCCAGGCCTTCTTGGCGGACTGGGAGACCGAGCTGCGGGCGCGCGCCGACGCCTGGGCCTCCGCCGATCGGATGTTCGACGACCTGGTAGAGCGCGCGTCGGAGGCCTTCGCCGGTCACCTGGACTTCGGCCCCGACATGCTCGCGGCGCTCGCCGCCCACACCGAGCGCTTCGTCGCCGCGGAGGTCGCGGCCGAGGCCACGTGGTCCGAGCCGACCACCAACGACCGCCTCTCCGCGGCCCTCACGGAGCTGGCTGACCGCGGCGTGCTGTCCAACAACGGCGCCGGACTGACCCTCCAGGACGCCTGGGCCTACGTCGGCATCGCGGCGAGGGAGCGCGAGGCCCGCGGTGGGGTCGCCTGTTCGGCCGAGGACCTCATCGACGGCGTCGAGGGTCGCGGCCTGCGCCTGGGCTTTTGCGCGAGGGAGGACGCGGCCCCCTACGCGAGGACCCTGGCCCTGGGTGCCGAGATCGTCGAGATCTTGCAGGCACACGGCGTCCCTTGCTCATGGTCCGGCGCCGCCCACGAGCGGATCGTCATCTCGCCCTTCCCCTGGCGGTTGCGGCGGACCACCGCTGCTCCTGCCCACACGCGCGTCGCGCCGCCCACCGGCGACCGGCCAGCCCCGCCGGAGCCGTCCCGGTGGCAGCGCTGGTTCGGCGGTTTCCGGTCCACCCCTCCCGCCAGGCCCACCTCGCCCGCGGCCCGCCCGCGCGCCCTGGCGGCCGGCCACACTCGCTTGGTGACGGCCCCGCGTGACGCCCGCGGCTTCGACCTCATCCGCTCCCGGACCCTGCGGTCGGCCTTCGAGGGGCTCGGCGGCGGCCAGGCGCATGTCTGCCATGTCGGCGTCCCCACCGCGTTCGTGCCGACGGGCGACTTCTTCGTCCTCGGCGCGATGTCGGCCGGCGAGAACCTCATCGATGAGGCGGTCCCGCTTTGGCGGCGAGGCGAGCGGCGCTGAGCACGCGCTCGGCGGAGGCGCTCCTCGGCGGGGTGCTCCTCGCCTCCCCTGCCCTCCTTACCTCCCTCGGCGCCTCCTCCAGCGGAGCGAGTTGCCGACGGGGGCGAACCGCGCGGGGAAGATCACGTCGTCCGGCGTGCTCCGCGGGCCCCGCGTTAGCAGGGGCCGATGCACCCCCACCTCATGCCTCGCGACATCGGCTGGATCGAGGTCATCACCGGCTGTATGTTCAGCGGGAAGACCGAGGAGCTCATCAAGCGGCTGCGGCGCGCTCAATACGCCCGCCAGCCCGTGGTGGTCTTCAAGCCGGGCATCGACAACCGCTACAGCGACGACAGCGTCGGCTCCCACTCGGGCCAGCGCATGCGCAGCTTCCAGGTGGAGCGGGCCGACCAGATCCTGCCCCTCGTCGGCGACGCGATGGTCGTGGGCATCGACGAGGCGCAGTTCTTCGATCAGGAGCTGGTGCGGGTGGCTGACGCCCTGGCCAACGCCGGCAAGCGGGTGATCGTGGCGGGGCTCGACCTCGACTACCTCGGCCGCCCCTTCGAGCCCATCCCCGAGCTCCTCGCCGTCGCCGAGTACATCCAGAAGAACCTCGCCATCTGCGTGGTCTGCGGCAACCCGGCCGACCGCAGCCAGCGCATCATCAACCGCGGGGCCCGCGTGCTCGTGGGCGAGACCAACGCCTACGAGGCCCGCTGTCGGCTCCACTGGGATCCGCACAACTTCGAGCCCATCCAGCAGAGCCTGCTCATCGGGGTCAACCTCGCCGAGGGCGAGCCCCCCGGCTAGGCGCCCCCAAGCGGGGCCGCAGCCTCAGCCCAGTGCCTGGTGCTCCTCGATCAGCCGGTCCACCACGGTGGGATCGGCCAGCGTCGAGACGTCGCCCAGCTCTCCGTACTCGCCGGCCGCGACCTTGCGGAGGATGCGGCGCATGATCTTGCCGGAGCGGGTCTTTGGCAGGCCGGCCGCGATGTGCACTCGGTCGGGGGCGGCGAAGGGGCCGATGACCTCGCGTACGACCTGCTTGAGCGCGCCCACGAGGTCAGGCTTGTCCTCGCCGGGGTTGAGCAGCACGTAGGCGTAGATGCCCTCCCCCTTGATGTCGTGCGGGTAGCCGACCACCGCGGCCTCGGCGACGGCGGGGTGGCTGACGAGCGCGCTCTCGACCTCGGCCGTGCCGAGGCGGTGCCCCGACACGTTGAGGACGTCGTCTACGCGGCCGGTGATCCAGTACAGACCGTCCTCGTCGCGGATGGCGCCGTCACCGGTGAAGTAGAGCCCGGGGAACTGGGTGAAGTATGTCATCCGGAAGCGGTCATGGTCTCCCCAGACGCTGCGGGCCTGCCCGGGCCAGGGGCTGCGCAGGCAGAGGTTGCCGCGGACCCCGTTTCCGACGAGGATCTTGCCCTGATCATCGACCAGCACGGGATCGACACCCGGGAGGGGGAGCGTGGCCGAGCCCGGCTTGACGGAGGTGAGGCCGGGGATGGGGGCGATGAGCATCCCGCCGGTCTCGGTCTGCCACCAGGTGTCGACGACGGCGCAGCGGCCCTCGCCGACGACGTCGTGGTACCACTGCCAGACGCCGGGGTTGATCGGCTCCCCGACGCTGCCGAGCACGCGCAGCGAGCGGCGATCGTGGCGGCGGACGTGCGCGTCGCCCTCTCGGGCGATGGCGCGCAGCGCGGTGGGGGCCGTGTAGAACTGGGTCACCTTCAGATCTTCGACGATCTGCCAGTAGCGCCCCGCGTCGGGGAAGGTGGGCACGGACTCGAACATCACGCTGGTGGCGCCGTTCGCCAGCGGTCCGTATACGATATAGCTGTGACCGGTCACCCAGCCGATGTCGGCGGCGCAGAAGTAGACGTCCCCCTCTTGGATGTCGAAGACGAGGCCGTGTGTCCAGGCGGCGTAGAGCAGGTAGCCGGCGGTGGTGTGCATCACCCCCTTCGGTCGCCCGGTGGAGCCAGACGTGTAGAGGATGAACAGAGGGTCCTCGGCGTCCATCCACTCGGCGGGGCAGACGGGCCGCTGGGCGGCGAGCACCTCGTCGAGATCGCGGTCGCGCACGGGATGCATGTGGACCTGCGCTTCGGTGCGGCGGCTCACGAGGACCCGGCGCACCGGGGTGCCCTCGACCGCGCGGTCGACGATCTGCTTCAGGTGCAGGCGCCGCCCGCCCCGCAGGCCCTCGTTGGCGGTGATCACTACCCGGCAGTCGGCGTCGAGGATGCGGTCGCGCAGCGCCTCGGCGGAGAATCCGGCGAAGACCACCGAGTGGATCGCGCCGATGCGGGCGCAGGCCAACATCGCGGCGGGGAGATCGGGCACCATCGGCAGGTAGATGCAGACGCGGTCGCCCTTCTGGACACCCTCCGCCTTGAGCGCGTTGGCGAAGCGGGCCACTCGCGCGGCGAGGGCGCCGTAGGTGATGGTCTCGTACTCACCTGGGGCGTCCTTGGCCCAGATGAAGGCGGCCTGGTTCGCCCGCGCGGGCAGGTGGCGATCGAGGCAGTTCCAGGCGACGTTGAGCTTCCCCCCTTCAAACCAGGAGAAGGACGCGCTCTCCCAGTCAGCGGACAGCGTCTGCTCGGGAGGGGCAAACCACCGGAGCGCGCGGGCGGCCTCCCCCCAGAAGGCGGCGGGGTCAGACAAGGCCGCCGCCTGCATCTGAAGGGCGGCCTCTTGGGTGCGGGGGCGATGCATCGGTGGCTCCAACGAGGCCTCGACCTTAGCGCGAATCGGGAACCCGAATAGGCTCCTCGGCTGGAGGCCCTCGCCTTGAAGCACCGCCGCCCCGACGTCTCCCGACTGTCCACGCCCCGCCTCCGCGGGCGCGCCGCGCTCTGCCTGGTCGGCGCCAGCCTCCTCGGCCTCGCGGGTTGCCCCCACCGCGGCGCCGTGCCGGCGGGCCTCGCCTCCGGTCCGGGGCGGGCCGAGCTCGATCTTTGGCGGATCGGCGGAGATCCGTCCAAGATCTTTGTCCTCGCCGAGCTCGGGGACGGTGTGCCGCGGGCCTTCCTGGTCGACACCGGGGCCAGCTTGAGCGTGCTCAGCCGGGAGGTCGCCGCCGAGCTCTCGCTCGAGACCCAGCCCCGCGCCGGCACCCTCGTCGGCATGGGGGGCGCCGTCCCCTGGAAGGAGGCTGAGCTCGAGACCCTCCGTATCGGCCCCTACACCTTTCGAGATCTGCCCTTCGCCGTCGATGTGCCCGGCGCCCCCTCCGAGCTCGGCTCGGTGCCGATCGCCGGCATCCTCGGCAACAACATCTGGAGCCAGTTCGAGGTCCTGATCGACTACAAGGCCAACACGATCGAGCTCGGGCAGGTGGGTCAGCTCCCGATCCCCGCCGACGCCGGCCCGCTCTACTTCAGCGGCGCCCAGCCCCGCGTTCCGGTGGCCCTGTTGCTCAGCGCCCCCTCCGGTGAGGCTCGGCGCCTGCCCCTCACCCTCGAGGTCGACACCGGCGCGCGCGGGCTGCTGCTCTTCGGAGAGGTGCCCTCCGAGCTCCGGCCTGCCTCCACCGTCGGCGTCGAGCTCTTGCTGGGCGTCGGCTCGGGGGATGATCTCCCGCTCAGCAATTTCCTCCGCAGCACGCGGCGGCTCCCGCTGAGCGGCCTCGAGATCGGGGGCATGAAGCTCGACCAGCCCATCAGCTCCACCTGGGTGGGCGGGCAGGCGGGGGCCCGCGTCGGCCCGGCTGGCCTCACCGGCCTCGTCGGGCACGAGGTCCTCGAGGGGAAGCGCGTGCTCTTCGACTTCCCGGGCGGCCACTTCGTGCTCAGCGAGAGCGACCGGACCGCCGCCGAGCATGACCTCCGCGCCTGGGCCCTCGAGCGGCTCCACCGCCCCGACGATGAGGCCGCGCTCCTCCGAAAGGTAGAGCTGCAGCATGATCTCGGCCGAGACACCGAGGCCCGGGAGACGCTGCGCGCCTGGCGGCAGTCCCACCCCGCCGACACCCGGGTCGCCATGGCCGAGGCCCGCCTCCTCCGGCAGGAGGGCGAGGTCGACGCCTCCTTGCAGCTCCTGCTGGGCCTCCCTGTCGGCGTGCTGGCCGAGGAGGGGGAGATCGTGGCCGCCGTCAACGGCCTCTGGCTAGCCAATCGCAGCGCCGAGGGCCTCGACCTCGCCCGCCGAGCCACCGAGCAGGCCCCGGCCCAGTCGGCGAGCTGGATCGCCTGGTCGGACGCGAGCCGGGTGGCCGGTGACCTCGCGAGCGCCCGCACGGCCCTAAAGCGCGCGAACCAGATCGACGAGAACCCCGACGGGCACTTGATTCGTAGGGCCTGGCTCTCCCGGCTCGAGGGCGATCCCTGGGCGGTGCTCAGCCACCTCCGTCGCCTCGTCGAGCTCTACCCGAACGGCGGTGTCGCGCCCTGGTTCTACGCCCAGCAGGTGCAGGGCACCGCTGAGGAGCGGCTGCTGATGGCCGATCTCAGCCGCGCCGTCGGGCGGCTGCACCCCGCGGAGCTGCCCTTCGACTTCCTCGCTGCGGCCTGGCACACCGTGGGCGAGGAGGCCAAGGCGAGCGAGATGCGGAAGGCCGGCTTGGAGCGAGACTGTGTGCAGGCCAAGGACGCGCCGATGCGCGACAATTGTGAGGCCTGGTACCGGGCGCTCTCTGGCGCCGATCTCGCGGAGGCCAAGACCCGGATCGAGTCCGCCCTCCGCGCGGAGCCCCAGCGCTCTGACTTCCTCGACACGCTCGCGGTGGTGCTCGAGGCCACGGGCGACCTCCGAGGGGCCCGCGACGCGGCCTGGAGGGCGGCCGCCCGCTCCCCGGACGACGTCTACCTCCTCTGGCAGGCCGGCCGCCTCGACGCGCGGGTCCGGGCGCCGCAGGGGGAGCCGCGCGGGGGCTGAGCGTCGCCTGCGGATGGGGTCAGGGCCCCCGCGGGTCCTCCACGACGGGATAGCAGCAGAGGCCGGCTGATGGCCGACGGGAGCGTTCGGTATGACTCTATGGCGAGCCCTCCCCTTCTCCGTTCCCTTCGTCAGCCTCGGCTCGTGCCTGATCTTCGGCCTCGCGGTCGGGGCGGTCGCTCAGGCAGCGGCCCCGGCGGTGGATCTCGAGGCGGGTCCTCCGGCCTCGGCGGGCGCGGAGGTGAAGCCGGGGCCGGCGCACGCGAAGGTCGTGAGCGTCTACGACGGAGACACCTTCACCCTCGACACCGGTGACCGCGTGCGGCTCCGCTGGGTCAACACCCCCGAGGTCAAGCCGGCCGAGCCCTACGCGGTCGAGGCGCGCGAGGCGGCGAAGGCCCTCGTGCTCAACCGGGACGTGGAGCTCATCTACGGCGCCACCCCCCGCGACGGCTATGGCCGCCTCCTCGCCGGGGTGCGAGTGGGCGGGCAAGACCTCACCACCTCCCTGCTGGAGCAAGGGCTCGGCCACCTCTTCGTGATCCCGCCCGACGCGACCGATCTGGCGCCCTTCGTCGCCGCGCAGGACCGCGCGCGGAAGGCCGGTCGGGGCATCTGGGGTGACGAACGCTTCAAGGGGGAGCTCCACATCACGAGCTTCCACGCCAACGCAGACGGCGACGACCGCTCGAACCTGAACGGTGAGTACGTCCGGGTTTGCAACCTGAGCGCCGATCCGCTCGACCTCGCCGGCTACAAGGTCACCGATCTCGCCGGGCGCTCCTGGACGCTCCCCTCCGCGATCCTCCCGCCGGGGGCCACGGTGAAGATCCAGTCCGGCAAGGGCGAGACGAAGTCCGATCCCGACGAGCAGATCGAGGTCTTCCTCGGCAGCGACCAGCCGATCTGGAACAACCAGCGAGACCGCATCACCCTCTACGACCGCTACGGTCGGGTGGTGGACGCCCGTGAGCACGAGGTGGCCGGCGGTCGCTGAAGGAGCCGGAGCGTGAGCCGAGCTCGGAAGGCCGCCCTCGGCCTGATCACCGCCGCGCTGTTCGGTGCCCTGGCCGAAGGGGCCCTCCGTTGGGGGCTGGGCCCGCCGCCCCCGCCGGTGAGAGTGTTTCGGATCCCAGCCGCAGACCAGGGTTATGTCGTGGTCGACGCCGACGGTCGAGGCACCCTCCCCTATCAGCGTCGGCCGGCCCAGCCGCCCTTCTCGCGCCTCGCCGCGGCTCCCCGCTTCGCCGTCCTGGGCGAGAGCAGCGTACACGAGGGCACCGCGGGCCTCCGCGGCGGCGGGGAGTTCCCCGACCTGCTGGCGGCCTCGACGGGCTTCGAGGTCCTCAACCTCGGCGCGCCGGGCCTCGACTCCCATCAGATCACCGACATCGCCGCGGAGATCCTCGAGTGGGATCTGACCGGCCTCGTCCTCTACGCGGGCCACAACGATCTCGGGAACACCTGGTTCATGGAGCGATACGCGTCCGTACATCGGAGCTCCGAGGTCCGGGCCCTCGCCCTGCTCGAGCAGAGCCAAGTGTACTGCCAGCTCCGCCGGATGATCGACCCTGCGAGACTGCGGGGTGCGGGTGGACAGAGCGGTCGACGGCCGAGCCTCGAGCTCGATCCCGGACTTTCCGAGGAGCGGCGGGAGATCAGCCGACGACACTTCGAGACGAACCTCCGGCGGATCGCCTTTCACGCCCGCCGCGCCGGTGTCCCCCTCGTGATGGTCACGCCGGTCAGCAACCTGTTCCTCGCGCCCACCCCCGGCTGCCCGGCCGAGGGGGACTGCGCGGCGGACCTCTTTGAGGCGGGCACCGCTCGGATGCGCGGGGGCGCCGATCCCGAGGGCGCCGCCGCCCTGCTCGAGCGGGCGCGGCGGGCAGACCCTACGCCGGTCCGCGCGCCGAGCGAATTCACCGAGACCGTACGTCGGGTGGCCGCCGAGGAGGGCGCGCTGCTCGTGGACGCCGAGGCCGACCTACCGCGATACCCCGGGATGAACGCCCCCGGGAACACGCTGTTCCAGGATCAGATGCACCTCACCCGCGAGGGGCACCAGCAGATGGCGACCCTGCTCAAGCCCACCCTCGTCTCGCTCTCGGGGGCCTCGCCCCGCTGAGCCAGCCCAAAGACGAGAGGGAGAGCCGACGGGACCTAGGCGCGGCTCCGCGTGTGGTGCGGCAGCGCGTTCTGCTCTCGAACGTAGTCTTCGTGTGTGTAGTAGCCGACGCCCTCGGTGGGGCGGAGCGGCGAGCCGCGGCGGCTGAAGACCTCGCCGCGGATCAGGCCCGCGAGGAGCTGGGTGCCAGAGCGACCGTGACGCAGCCAATTCTTCCGCAGCGCCTGGAGGATCTGCTCGTCCGTCGTGGTGGCGTCTGCCCGGACGATGCGGCGCACGACCTGATCAAGGTAGGGCATCGCGTCGGCGCTGGTGGGGACCTGCGCCTCTTCGAAGACGTCGCTGAGCCATTCTAGGTATGCAGAAGCCATGGTGGCCGCCTATCTCGACCCCCTTTGCTCGTCCAGGCGACGCGGTCGCGCTGGCCGGGGCGGGCTCCAAGGTTAGGGCCGGTCGCCTGGAGGCGCTCATGGCCGCGAACACCGACTCGACCCCCGAACCCACCCCCTCTGACCGCGGGCCTGCGGGCGGCCCCCCGGCTGGCGAGGCCCTCGCAGGGCGGCGCCGGGTGCGGGTGGGCGAGCTCGGCGTCCCCTTCGAGGAGGTCGTCTGCACCAACGGCGAGGTGGTGCGGCTCTATGACACCGCGGGGCCCGAGGGCTGGACCGCCGCCCAGGGCCTGCCGAAGGGCCGCGCCGCCTGGATCGCCGCCCGTGAGGCCCGCGGCGACACGAACTTCAGCCAGATGCACTACGCGCGGCGGGGCATCATCACCGAGGAGATGCGCTTCATCGGCATCCGCGAGGGGATGGACCCTGAATTCGTCCGCAGCGAGGTCGCCCGCGGCCGGGCCGTGATCCCGGCCAACAAGCGGCACCCCGAGATCGAGCCGATGATCATCGGCCGCAACTTCCTCGTGAAGGTCAACGCCAACATCGGCAATTCGGCCGTTCACAGCTCGCTCGAGGAGGAGGTCGAGAAGCTGCGCTGGTCCGTGAAGTGGGGCGCCGACACGGTGATGGACCTCTCCACCGGGAAGCGCATCCACGAGACCCGCGAGGCCATCCTCCGCAACTCCCCGGTCCCCATCGGCACGGTCCCCATCTACCAGGCGCTCGAGCGCGTGAACGGTCGGGTCGAGAAGCTCGACATCGACCTCTACCTCGACGTGCTCGAGGAGCAGTGTGAGCAGGGGGTGGACTACTTCACCGTCCACGCCGGCGTGCTCCTCCGTATGGTGCCGATGACGGCCAAGCGGGTCACCGGCATCGTCTCGCGGGGCGGCTCGATCATGGCCCGCTGGTGCCTCGCGCACCACAAAGAGAGCTTCCTCTACGAACACTTCGATCGTATCTGCAAGCTGCTCGCACGATACGACGTGACCTTCTCGCTCGGCGACGGCCTCCGCCCCGGCTGCACCGCCGACGCCAACGACGCCGCCCAGTTCGCGGAGCTCCGGGTGCTGGGCGAGCTCACGAAGGTGGCCTGGGAGCACGATGTCCAGGTGATCATCGAGGGCCCCGGCCACGTTCCGATCAACCTCATCCAGCAGAACATGGACGAGCAGCTCAAGTGGTGCCACGAGGCCCCCTTCTACACGCTCGGCCCCCTCGTGACCGACTTCTGCCCTGGCTACGATCACCTCGCCAGCGCGATCGGCGCCGCGATCATCGGCAGCCAGGGCACGAGCATGCTCTGCTACGTGACGCCGAAGGAGCACCTCGGCCTCCCCAATCGGGAGGACGTCAAGCAGGGGCTGATGGCCTACAAGATCGCGGCCCACGCCGCCGACATCGCCAAGGGCCACCCCGGCGCCCGCGATCGCGATGACGCCCTCTCCCGCGCCCGCTTCGAGTTCCGCTGGGAGGACCAGTTCAACCTCGCCCTTGACCCCGACACGGCGCGGTCCTACCACGACGAGACCCTCCCCGCGCAGGGGGCCAAGACGGCGCACTTCTGCTCGATGTGCGGGCCGAAGTTCTGCTCGATGGAGATCACCCAGCAGATCCGCGAGATCGTGGCCGAGCAGGAGGAGGGCCTCCGTCAGAAGTCGACCGAGTTCCTGGAGAAGGGCGCCGAGCTCTACGCCGCTCCGGCGAAGTAGGGCCTCCTGGCCTTGGCCTCCATCGGCCGGCGCTGTAGCAAGCGGTGGGGGCCGGGGAGCTCGATCATCGCCTGCCGGCGGCGTGGCGGGGACCCCTCCGGCTTGGTCCGCGCACCGTAGAGCGGACCCGACCCCAGAGGAGGCCGAGGGTGAGGCCGGTCAGCCGGAGGCCCACGCTCTGCGCCCCACCCGTCTGGCAGGACCCGCGCCCGGCGGGGGCCTCGGCCGGGCAGGCCGCGCGCGCCGTGTCGCTCGAATTCAGCCTCTGGAGCTCGTCCTCGTCGAGATATTCGCCGATCCACTCGGCCTGTCGATCGACTCGGGTGGCCGCGGTGTAGCCGCCCTCGCAGGGGGTGCCATCGTCGTCTGAGACATAGGAGCTCACGCCCACGAGCTCGTAATTGTCGCCAACGCGCCGAAGCACGGCGCCGCCGGAGTCCCCACCGCAGTTGTTCTCGTCATCCTCGGGGTCGTAGCCATAGAGAAACTCCCTGTCGAAGTCGAACAGGGGGATGTCGGCCGTTCGTTTCATGGTCGTGTCGTTCTCCGCGTCACCGATAGAGCCCCAGCCGACGTATCGGAGGTCGTGGCCGATCTCGCAGTCTGTGGGGGGCGTGATGGTGACCGCCTGGGGAGCGACGGCGGTCTGCGGCAGCGCGAGCTCGATGAGCCCGATGTCATCGTGAAAGGTGGTCTCGTCGAAGTCGCCGGGGATGAAGGAGTCGAGCGTGTCCACGACCGCGGTGACACCCCCGGCACGGCCGAGATCGTCGCCCATGACGACCACGAGGCGCGGGGTGCGGGTCCTGCGGAAGGTGTCCATCTCCAGCAGGCAGTGGGCGGCGGTGAGCACCCAGCCGGGCGTCACCAGCGTGCCGGAGCAGAAGTTCTGGCCCTCCCCGGCTTCGTCTACGGCCATGAGCGTGACCACCGCCGGGAAGTCGGCGGTGGGTGTGCCCTGGACGATCGGCGGCGGGGCCTCCGCCGCCAGCACCCGCGGGAGGAGCACGAAGATGAGCGAGCAGACGAGCATGGTCCCAGGGTAGCCCGGTGCGGCGCCTCCCCGCTCGCGGCTCCGCCTCGCGGCCCTGCCTCACGACCCCGTTGTGAACATTCTGTGTACGCGGCGCCAGGAGCGCCAAGGTAGCTTGGCGAGGTGCAGATAACGCCGAATAGAAGCTCGCCATCCCGGCGGGAGGGTCGGCGTGTCCCTGGAGACATCATGTCCTTTCGCCTCCTCCTACCCCGCATGCTCCCCGCCCTCGCCCTCCTCGCCGGCTGCGCCACCGGCGGATCCGACGACGGCTCGGATGCTCTCCCAGACGGTGAGAAGGTGGCGAGCGCGGCCGCGACGCTGGCCTCGCTGGACGCCCGCCTGATCACCGCCGAGAGCAGCCTCGCCGTCCTCATGAGCACGGTCGAGGCCCAGTCTGCGACCATCGCCCAGCTCACCACCACGGTGGCCGCTCAGGACGAGAACCTCACCCAGCAGACCACCACCATCGCGCTGCTGCAGACCCAGATCTCCGACATGGAGATGGACCAGGACGACTTCGAGGACCTCCAGGACGACGCGGCGGACCGTGTCGATAGTCTGGAGGATGAGCTCGCGACCGCCGAGGCCGCGCTCGCCGACGCCGAGGCCGCGCTCACGGCCGCGGAGGCGAACATCGCGACCAACACGACGGGCCTGTCCACCCTCGGGACCACCGTCGCCGGTCAATCGACGAGCATCACCTCCCTCCAGACCTCGCTCGACGATCTGGCCCTGACCTCTCTCACCTCGGGAGACCTCGACTTCCTCACCGCCCTCCAGGACGACCTCACCATCACCGCCAACAGCTTCGGCGGAGACGACCTCGTCTTCAGCGGGGTCAACGTGCTCATTCAGAGCGGCGCCGGCACCACGAATGGGGCGGTCAATGGTCTCGGAAACCTGATCGTGGGATACAATGAAAACGATGGCCAGATCCGGTCGGGTTCCCACAACCTTGTGGTGGGCTCGTACAATGAGTATCTCAGCTACGGCGGCATCGTCGCCGGCTTCAGCAACACCCTGAGTGGTCAGTTCGCGTCCATCACGGGCGGTAATGGAAACGTCGCGACCGGCGAGTATGCCGCGATCTCGGGTGGGGTGTCGAACACAGCGAGCGGCCAGTTTTCCTCGGTGACGGGCGGCTACGGGAACACCGCAAGCGGCGACGCCGCGGTTGTATCCGGTGGATACCAGGGGGCCGCATCGGGCATGGTAAGCGTGGTCTCTGGAGGGAAGGCCAACCTCGCCTCCGGCGCCTACAGCTCGGTCTCCGGAGGTATGGACGGCGTCGCAAGTGGGAACTCCACCTCGGTCACCGGTGGGAGCTCCAACGACGCGATCGGCGTGGGCAGCGTCGTCTCTGGCGGGTCGAACAGTCTTGCCGAGGGTGACTATTCTTCTGTGAGCGGTGGAAATGAACAGTTGACGCAGGGGGACTACTCGTCGATATCCGGGGGCTGGGCAAATAATGCCTTTGGGGCGAACAGCTCCCTGGCCGGCGGTAAATACAACATCGCGTATGGTGACTATTCCTCGGTGCTTGGGGGCACCGGGCAGTTTCTAACGACGTCGAGCGGCACCGCCTACTGAGGCTCAGCGGCGAGTCTGGCCTCCAGGGCGCGGAGCGCCCGGCCAGCGGTGCCGACGGGGAAGAATTCCGCGTCGGCGATCGTGGCTCGGGCCTGCGCCACCCAGTCGGCGGCGCTGACCCGATCTCCTCGGCCGAAGGCGAGGAGAGCCCGGCCGACGAGGCGACCGAAGAAGGGGTTCTGCTGAGCGGGGGTGGCGTTTGCCGTCGCCTGGTCGAGCAGCTCCTCGGCCTCCTTCAATCGGTTCGTATGGAGGAGGACCAGAAAGAGGACGAAGCGGGCATCGTACTCCCGTTGTGCGCCCCTCCCCGCCGTGAGCCTGACGGCCGTGAGGGCCCGTTCCTCGGCGGCGGCGAGCCGTCCTTGCAGGCAAAGGAGCTCCGCGAGGCCAACCCAGGCGTCTGCGGAGGCCCAGGTATCGCCGTTCTTCTCAAAGGCGTCCAGCGCCTCCAGCATGGATGCCTCGGCCTCGTCCAGCCTCCCCGCCGCGATGAGCACGTCGCCTCTCGCAGTGCCGATAAATGCGATGTTTCGGGTGTCTCCGATGGACCGAGCGGCCACCCCTGCGCGCTCATACGCCAGCAGCGAAGGCTCCAGGTCACCCGCCGCGAAGAGGAGCTGGGCGTTAGAGCTCCGCGCGCTCGGTAAGGAGAAAGGGTCTCCCCGGGCCTCTATCATTTCATGCCCGCGCTGGTGGTGGAACAGCGCCTCTCGGACCCGCCCCACGCGTATCAGCACCGTGGAGAGCGAACAAAGCGCGATGCTTTCGCCGATCTCGTCTCCTGCGACACGACAGCACTCAATGGACTGGCGGAGCATTCGCTCCGCGCCAGGGAGGTCGTTGTCGTCTCTCAGGCGGAGGCCCACCGCGCCGAGCGCGCGGCCCTCCACGAGCTTCGCCCCCACCTCGGTCGCGATGGCGAGCGCAGCCTCCGCGGCCGCCTTCGCCTCCACGGGCCGCCCGGAGGAGCGTAAGAGGAGGCCGAGGTTCAGGCCGATCCGTGCGCGGAGGGGCCCCGGCAGCTCGGGGATCCGCGCCACCGCCTCCAGGAGCGCGGCGCCCTCTGCCGCCGGACCGGCCGTATGGAAGATCAGGCTCACCGCCAGGGCGGCGGTCGCGGCGGTCACTCCGTCCCCGCGCCCGAGGGCCCGGCGACAGGCCGCGACCAGCTCGTCTCGCTCCCGGGCGAGCAGCGCCCGCCGCTCCAGGCCGCCTGCCCGCCGGAGCGCGTCCAACGCCTCTTGCTCACCGAGCGCGCCATACCGACGTCCGTGGCGGAGCTCGGCTCGTTCCCAGGCCCCTGGCACGGCCCGGAGCCGCTCGGCCGCGTAGTCGCGCAGCGTGTCGAGGAGGCGGAACATGCGGGTCCCGTCGCTCATGGAGGCCTGGATCAGGCTCCGCTCCAACAGCGACTGGACCAGATCGAGGGCCCAGGGCGCCTCGGGGAAGGCAGAGAGGTCGAGCACGGCCTCGGCGGACTCCAGGCCGAAGCCCCCCACGAAGACGGAGAGCTGGGAGAAGGCCGCCTGCTCCCAGGGCGAGAGGATCTCATAGGATGCGTCGATACAGCTCCGCATCGAGCGATGGCGACCCTCCACACCCGGGGCGCTGAGGAGGCGCAGCCGCTGGCCGAGCTGTTCTTGAATGGAGGCGAGGGACATCACCGGGCCGCGCCGCGCCGCGAGCTCGATGGCCAGGGGGATGCCCTCGACCGCGCCGACGATCGCGGCGATGACGGCGCGATCGGCTTCCCCCACGTCGAGGTCGGGCGCCGCCTCGGAGAGTCGGGCCAGGAAGAGCGACACCCCATCGGAGTGGCCCCCCTCTGATGCGAGCGGGCCCAAGGGGAACCGTTGTTCTCCCCGGATCTTGAGGGCCTCTCGCGTGGTGAGGAGAACACGGGCCTCCGGGGCCGTCCCGAGCCAGCCGCCGACGAGGGGCGCCAGCGCGGCCGTCACCGTCTCCGCGTTGTCGAGCACGAGCACGAGCGCGCCGCGGCTCTTCAGCAGGGGGCCGATCTGGGCGACGGGGTCGGCGGCGCCGGGCGGCACCCCGAGGGCCCGGGCGACCCGGGTGGCCGCGTCCGCGGGGATCGCGGCGGAGAGATCGCAGAACACCGACGCTCCGCTGAAACGAAGCATCCACTCTCGAACCAGCCGGGTCTTGCCCATGCCCCCGGGCGCCAGCACCGTCACGATGCGGGAGCGCAGGACCGCCTGGTCGAGCTGGTCGAGCTCCTCCCGTCGCCCGATCAACGCGTCCACGGGCGCCGCGGGTGGCGGCGCCTCGCGCTCAAAACGGTAGCCGGTCGAGGCCACCGCCAGCACGTGGCGGGGGTGGGAGGGGTCCCGCTCGATCTTCATCCGCAGGCGGTTGATGGTCGTGTACAGCGCCCGGCTCTGGACCCCCGGCGCGTATCCCCAGACGTCCCGGAGGAGCTGCGCGTGGGAGAGGGTCTGTCCGGCCTTCTCGAAGAGGTACTCGAGGAGGCGGCCCTCGATGGGGGTGAGCGTCACCTCAGCCCCTGCGGTGGTCAGCGTACGGCCGTCACGGCGGTAGAGCCCGGCGTCGAGCTCAATGAGCTCCGGGCCCGGGTGCCTGGCCGGCGGCGGTTGGGCGTCGATGGGAGGAGGGGGGCGCGGAGACATGCGGTGCAGTTTAGCCGGCCGAGACCGGTGGCCGCCAAGCGGCCGGCGTGGAGCGCGTCGCCCCGGACATCATCCACGAGTTGTCCGGGAGTCGGGGTCGAAGAGCGCAGGTAGGGCCACTTGGCCTACACCGGTCGGCGCAGCAGCAGGCGGTGGGGGCCGAGCAGCGTGTCCATCGCCTCCAGGCATCGCCGCGTGGGCTCCACGGAGCGCACGTCGCTGAAGATCACGGCCCCGCGCGCGAAGGCCGCGGGAGGCTCGAAGTGGAGGGCCTCGAGGGCGTGCACCTGCCCGCAGGGGCAGGCGAGGCTGCGGGGGCCTCCCGCGCGCCAGGCCTCCATCGCCGCGGCGAAGGGCCGCGCGAGCGGGGCGCCGCTCTCGGGGCATCGCGGGCGGAAGCCCCCGAGCTGGTTGGCGAAGAGGGCGCCGTCGGGGGCGAGATCGAGCCAGAGCCGCGCGAAGCCCCCGGGGAGGAGGGCGTCGCGCTGGGGGCCCGCGCCCGGCCCGCTCGTCGCGATCAGGCCCTCGGCCCGCCAGCCGGCCTCGAGGGTGTTGAAGGCGGCGGCGTCCACCGATCGATCAGGCGCGGCCGCGACGAAGAGCAGGTCGAGGCGATGTCGTGCGGCGGGCAAGTGGTGGGCCTCGGCCGCCCTCGATAGCCTTGGGTCACCAGGAGGACCACATGGGAAGCACCACGGGCCAGGCCAGCAAGCAGAGCGGAACCACCGACGTCGAGGCGCTGCTCGGCGCTGAGGCGGACTCCCTCCTCAACTTTTCGAAGCCGGCCATCGCCAAGGAGCGCCTCCACCTCCCGGGGCCGGACTTCGTCGATCGCATCTTCGCCCCTACCGACCGCAACATCCGCACGCTCCAGGCGATGCAGACCCTCTTCGGCCACGGTCGCATGGGGGGCACCGGCTACGTCTCGATCCTGCCGGTCGATCAGGGCATTGAGCACTCGGCGGGGGCCAGCTTCGCGAAGAACCCCGACTACTTTGACCCCGAGAATATCGTGCAGCTCGCGATCGACGGCGGCTGCAACGGCGTGGCCACCACGCTCGGCTGCCTCGGCTCGGTGGCGCGGAAGTACGCCCACAAGATCCCCCTCATCCTGAAGATCAACCACAACGAGCTGCTCACCGTCCCCAACGCGTTTGATCAGGTGCTCTTCGCGAACGTACGCCAGGCCTGGGACATGGGCTGCGTGGCGGTCGGCGCCACCGTCTACTTCGGCAGCCCCGAGTCTACGCGGCAGATCCAGGAGGTGAGCCGAGTCTTCCACGAGGCGCACTCGCTCGGCATGGCCACGATCCTCTGGTGCTATCTGCGCAACAACGCCTTCAAGAAGGACGGCGTCGACCACTCCGTCTCGGCTGACCTCTCCGGCCAGGCCAACCACCTCGGGACCACCATCCAGGCCGACATCATCAAGCAGAAGCAGGCCGAGCAGAACGGCGGCTACGCGGCGCTCAACATGGGCGGCTCCTCCTACGGCAAGTTCGACAAGCGCATCTACTCCGAGCTCTGCAGCGACCACCCGATCGACCTCACCCGCTATCAGGTGGCCAACTGCTACATGGGCCGGGCGGGGCTCATCAACTCGGGCGGGGCGTCGGGCTCCGACGACGTCGCCCAGGCGGTGCGCACCGCGGTGATCAACAAGCGCGCTGGCGGGATGGGCCTCATCAGCGGGCGGAAGGCCTTCCAGAAGCCTCGCGCCGAAGGGGTGGCCCTGCTCCACGCCATCCAGGACGTCTACCTCGACCCCCGCATCACCATCGCCTGAGCCGCTCGCGGGCGGCCAGGGGGGCGGGCTCGATTCGTGGGGGCGTTTCACACAATTGTCAACACCCCCATTTTTTCAAGGGGATACCCCGCCGACGTTCACACCATGGTTTGACCAGGGAGCGTCGATGGGAGCTTCAATTCGTGCCGCGGCTTCGTCCGAGCACCTCCGGGTCCTCATCTCCGAGGAGCGGCTCCAGGCGCGCATCCGCGAGCTGGGCGCCCAGATCCGCGCCGAGTACGGGGACGGTCCGATCACCTGCATCGCCGTCCTCAAGGGTTCTTTCATGTTCATGGCCGATCTCGTGCGCGCGATCGGCGGCGACATCCGCTGCGAGTTCCTCGGCGTGTCGAGCTACCACGGCGGCACCCGCTCGACCGGCGTGGTGCGGATCACCGAAGACCTGAGCCACCCCATCGAGGGCCAGGACTGCCTCATCGTCGAGGACATCGTCGATACCGGCCTGACGATGGACTACCTCATCCGCATGCTCGAGACGCGCGGCCCCCGCAGCCTCAAGATCTGCTCGCTCCTCGACAAGCCGGCCCACCGGGAGGTCCAGCTCCAGGCGGACTACGTCGGCTTCTCGATCCCCGACGAGTTCGTGGTGGGCTACGGCCTCGACCTCGGGGAGCGCTTCCGCAACCTCCCCCACATCGCCGTGTACACACCATGAACGCGATCCACTCCGAGGCCGCCCCCGCCGCCATCGGCCCCTACTCGCAGGCGATGGCCCACGGCGGCCTCGTCTACACCTCTGGGCAGATCGCCCTCTCGACCGCACAGCCGGGCCTCGTGGGGGAGACCGCCGCCGAGCAGGCGGAGCAGGTCTTCACCAACCTCCGCGCCGTCCTCGCTGCCGCGGGCTCGAGCCTCGGGGCCGCGCTCAAGGTGACCGTCTACCTCGTGGACATGGCCGACTTCGCCGCGGTCAACGCGGTGTATGCGGCGGCCTTCGGCGACTGGAAGCCCGCCCGCTCCACGGTCGCGGTGGCGGCCTTGCCCCGCGGCGCCCGCGTCGAGATCGACGTCGTCGCCGTCTGCGGCTGAGCCTCTCCGGACCGCTCCCGCCGGGAGCGTCACTCCTTGAGGCGGCCGAGCACCTCGTAACACTGGGCCGCGTCGGGGCCGCGGAGCTCGGGGCAGGTCTGGGTCAGGAGGTTCCAGGCCTCCTTTGCGCGGCCGGCCTTGCGCAGCGCCGTCGCGAGGACGGCCCGCGTGACGGGCCCCGTGGGCTCGGCGTAAGCGAGCTTTAACGCCTCGTCGAGCCGCCCCGCCTCGGTGAGCAGGCGGAGGTGCAGGGTGGAGGCCTCGGCGCGCATCGTCGGGTCCGAGGGCTTCGCAGCCTCCACCATCCGGAGGGCCTCCTCCGACCGGCCGGCTCGGCGGAGGAGGTCGGCGTGGGTGACGAGCTGCTCGGGGGAGCCCGCGGCGAGGCCGCCGAGCTCCTCGAGGTAGCGGTCGGCCTCCGGCAGCAGCCCGGCCTGGACGGCGCAGGCGTGCCCGACGGGGAGGAAGGCCGGCCACTCGGCGCGCGGCTGCTCTCCCCTCGCCCGCTCGACCTCGGCGAGGCAGTCAGAGTCGTGCCCCTCGTTCAGGGCCATCACGGCGCGGTTGTAGGCCCCGGCCTTCTCGGTCTTCTCGGAGAGCAGGCCGAGGCAGGCGGGGGTGACGTGGCTCGGATCGAGGGAGGCGAGCTCTGCGCAGACGGCGCGGGCCGCCGGATCGCGAGGCCAGCGCTGGACGACCTGATCGCTGAGCGTCCAGGCCCCGCTGAGCTGCCCCTTCTTGGCGACCAGCACCGCGGTGGCTCGGGCCATCCCGGCGGTGTCGCCGAAGGCCTGTCGCCCGCCGTCGAGGGCGGCGCGGGCGAGGGCGGGCTCCCCTTGGAGGGAGAGCACCACCGACCAGAGCGCGACCATGTCGCCCTGCCGATCGCGCGGCACGCCGCGGCTGTCTCCGAGCACGAGGCTGTCGCTCAGGGGGCGCCCGGCGAAGACGCGGTCGAGGTCAGCCCGCGCGAGGTCCAGGCGGCCGATCGCGTAGGCGCACTCGGCCTCGCGGAGGCGGGCGGAGAGGTCGTCGGGGTCCTTGCGGAGGGCCTTGCCGGCCTCGGCGAGGATCGGCGTGCAGGCCTGGTGCACCGTCGAGATGGCGAGGCTCGGATCGACCGCCGCCGCGGACCGGGGCAGCGCCGCGAGCAGGAGGGGGAGGACGGCTCGGAGGCGCAGGGAGGCGGTCGGCGCGGGCATGTTCAGGGCTCGGGGCGAGGTGGATGGGGCCGGTCGGCGGGCCGGGCTCGCACGCACGATACCCCGGCGGCCGGGTGGGCCTGTGGCGTGGCCGAGCCGGGGGTGTGAGGGAGGCCGATGAGCTCCTCCTCCGCCGTCGCCCCCCTCTTGAGGGTCCGCGGCTCCGATCGCTGCGCCGCCTGCTGGCTCCCGCCTCGCCTCTGCCTCTGTGATCGCCTGCCGGTGGTGCCCTGCGGCTTCCGCCTCACCATCATCCGGCACGTCAAGGAGTCGCTTCGAAGCTCGAACACCGCCCGGATCGCCGCGCTGTGCATCCCCGGCGCCCGCATCCTCGAATTCGGAGACCCAGCGCGGCCCTTACCGGCCGACCTGCTCGCCGGGCCGGGGGCGGCCGTGCTCTTCCCGCCCGAGCCCGGCGGCCCTCCCCTCCCCCGCCCGCTGCGCGAGCTCTTCGTCATCGACGGCACCTGGGCGCAGGCCCGGCGGATGTCTCACCGGATCTCCGGCCTCGCCGCGCTGCCGCGGCTGTCCGTCGCGCCGCCGGAGCCGGGGGTGCTGCGGCTGCGCGAGGCGCACGCCGACTGGGCGATGGGCACGATGGAGGCCATCGCCGCCGCCGTGCGCGCGGAGGGCGATCCGGCGGGGGCCCTGGCGCTGGAGCGGGCCCACGCGCTCTTCGTGCACCGCTCCTTCTCGCTCCGGCGGGCGATGCCCGAAGAGCCGGCCGACGAGCCGGCCGACGAGCCGGCCGACGAGCCGCTCATCCCGTGATGAAGGCCCGGGTGAGGGTCATCGCCTCGCCGTCGCCGGTGTCGTCGGGGTGCTCGATGACGAAGTCGACCTCGCTGCCCTCTGGCCCGGTCATGACCTCGATGAACTCGTCGATGTCGAGGGTGTCGGTGGGGAGGCCGTCCACCTCGACGATGAGGTCACCCGGGGCGAGGCCCATCCGCTCCGCGGGGGAGCCCGGCTGGACGGACCGGATCTCGACCCCGTCCTCTCGGGCGGAGATGCCCACGCCGAGGCCGCCGGCGCGCTCGGCGGGCAGGACCAGCTCCACCGGGCGGTTGCCGTCGAGCTGGACGCGCACCTCCACCCACTCCGAGCGAGCGAAGAGCAGCCCGTCCCGGCGGCGGGCTTGGAAGCTGCAGGTGCCGAGCGGCACGGAGAGCGCGGCCCGGCCGTCGATGCCCGTCGGAGAGATGACCTCACAGTCGAGGGACACCACCTGCGCCATCGGGACCCGCTGGCCGTCCTCGTCGTAGACCTCGACCAGCACGAGGCCGCGGCCGGGGTCGCCGGTGTCGGCGGCCTCCTCGACGAGGTCGACCGGCAGGGTCGCCGCCGCGGGTGGGTGGACCGGGAACGGGGCCTTCGGAGCCGGTGGAGCCTCGGCGGCGGGCATCACCACCGGCGAGCTCTGCCGGATCGGGAGCGGGGCCCGGCGGGCGACCGCTCGGGTCGGCGGGGGGGCGGCCGGGGCGGGCCAGAGGCCCCAGATCGCCAGCCCCGCGAGGAGGAGGGCGCAGAGCACCGCGGCCAGCCGGGCCCTCCGTCGCGACGTCATGTCGGCTCCTCAATCGACAGATTGTGAACACCGGGGCCGCGCTGGCAAGCCCTTCCCCGGGTGTCCACGAGGAAATTACTTCAGGATGTGATCTGGCTCGGTGATCGGGTCGTATCTCGAACGTCCCCCCCCGCGGACCCCGCCTCTCCCGATCCCTCCTGGAGCCCCGCATGCGCTTGAACCTGGCACCGACGCTCCGTCGGCTCGCCCTCCTCCTCCCCCTCGCCGGGGTCGCCTGCAGCGGCGACAAGGCGGAAGGTGGCGGTGAAGAAGCCGACGCCGACACCGACGCTGACAGCGACGCCGACACCGACGCGGACAGCGACGCCGACAGCGACGCCGACACCGACGCTGATAGCGACGCTGACACCGACGCCGACACCGACGCCGATCCCACCTTCACCACGGTCAGCGCCTCCACCTTCTCCGAGGCCACCGACGTCGCGGCGAGCGGCGGCGCGCTCTTCGCGGTCGGCTTCAACAGCAACGGAGAGCCGGCGCTGGTCTCGGTCGACCTCAGCAGCGGCGCCGTCTCCGAGCTCCACGCCGGGGAGCCCCTGGTGCAGCCCTCGGGCCTCGCGATCAGCGACGACGGGCACATGCTCTATGTGACCGACGTCGCCTCCCTGACCGAGTCCGGGGAGATGAACGGCGGCGTGTTCGCCTACGACGTGGTGGGCGGCGGTGGCCTCTCCGAGATCGGGGTCAGCGACTCGATCGATCTCCCCGGCGACATCGCGATCGCGCACGGCGGCACGAACGCCTTCGTGAGCGGCTTCAACGCCGACGGCGAGCCCGCCATCTTCTCCGTCGTCCTCGCGACGGGCGACACCACCGAGGAATTCGCCGGCGATCCCCTCGTCGACCCCCTCGCCCTCGACGTCAACTCGGACGGCACGCGCCTCTTCGTGGTGGACTCCCTCGGCGCCGGCACCACCGGCACCCTGCTCGCCTTCGGGACCTCCACCTTCTCCTCCGCCGACGAGCTCGTCGGCGGCTTCGAGATCGCCTTCCCGGGCGGCGTGGCGGTGTCTGGCGACGATGAGTCTGTATATTTCACGATCATCCATGATCCCGCGGTGATGGGCGTGGACGTGGATGGCGGCACCCCGGTGGCCCTCGAGGACGGCGGCTCGCTCGAGCTGCCCGCGGGCCTCGCGGAGAGCGGCGATGTGCTCTACATCGCCGAGATATCGAGCCTCGCCGACGCCGACATCTTCGCCTTCACGTGGTGAGGGCTCAGCCCTCCCCCCCGGTCCCCTGCCCTCCTTTTTTCTGTCTCTTCGCTTCCTTGAATCGTCTGCGCGCGGCTCCGGTCGCCCTTCGAGGTCCCATGACGTCTGTCCTCTTCTTCGCCGCTCTCTCCGGCTCGGCCTTCGCCTCCTCCCACCGGGAGGCCCCCGCCATCGCCCTCGATCCGTCGGCGGACATCTCCGACTTCTACGCCTTCATTGACCCCACCGACCCGACGCGGGTGGTGTTTCTGATGAACGTCAACCCGCTCGAGGCCCCGGGCGGCGGCCCGAACTTCCACCGCTTTGACGACGACGTGCTCTACTCGATCAAGGTCGACAACGAGGGCGACGGTCTGGAAGACGTGGTGTTCAACTTCCAGTTCGAGACCACCTACACGCAGGACGCCTTCGGGTTCGACAGCTTCATCTACAATATCGGCTCGGTCGCGACGCGCTCGAACGTCTATCAGCAGCAGACCTATACGGTCTCCCGGGTCGATGACGGCACCTCCTCCACCATCCTGTCTTCGGGCGAGGTCGCGCCGATCAACGTCGGCACGCAGAGCGGCTCCAGCAGCTACTCCCCGACGGACACCAGTCCCGGCGCGATCACCGTGGACTACATCACCTCCTCGGGCGACTACGACTTCTTCGCCGGGCCGCGCCAGGAGGGCTTCTACGTTGACCTGGAGCGCACCTTTGACCTGCTGAACCTCGCGGGCAACGACGGGACGCCCAACCTCAACACGCTGCTCGGCTACAACGTACACACGATCGCGATCTCGCTCCCGGTCACCGAGATCACCAAGGATGGGCTGGCCGCCACCTCGGCGAACCAGAACAGCGTCATCGCGACCTGGGCCACCACCTCTCGGCGGGCCGTGACCGTACGTCGGAGCGACGGCGGTGGGACGACCTCGCGCGGCGGCTGGGTGCAGGTCGCCCGCCTCGGCAACCCGCTCGTCAACGAGGTGGTGATCCCTGCGATCCGGAAGGACGCCTTCAACGCCTCGGCCCCGGTCGATGACATCCAGTTCCTGTCCTACGTCCAGACCTCGGTGCTCGGCGCCTACATGAACGCCGTGCTCGGCACGACCTGCCCCGCCAGCTACGACGCCGGCCTCGGCATCGGCGGCCGCGAAGACCTCATCCTCGCCTTCCTCACCGGGCACCCCGCCCTCGGGACGATGCCGGATGGCTTCTCCTTGGGCGGCGCCATCCCCGGCGAGACCGGCAAGTCCTTCGCCGCCTTCGAGGCCCTGCGGGTGAACCTCGAGGGGGACGGCTTCGGCCAGTGGCCGGACGGGCGCAACGTCGGCGACGACGTCGTGGACGTGGCCCTCGGCGCGGTCTGCGGCGGCCTCGCTGGCAGCGGGGAGGGCTTCGCCGTCGTCGATGGGGTGGACAGCACCGGCCTGTACTACCTCGACCAGTTCCCCTTCCTCGGCGACCCCTGGGCCGGCGATGATCACCCCGCCGGTTATCACGATCTCGACTAGTCCAATCATCCGCGTCTAACGCTGCGTTATGGGCGGGCAGAGGCCGAAGCGGCGATGGCTGCTTCGGCCTCTCTGGCCTCAGAAGGCAGGAGGCCGCAGGGGCGGGCGAGGGCCCGCTTCAGCGGCTCGGGATCTCCGAGGATGAGCCCGCCTTCGAGCAGCACCCGCGGCTCGGGGATGCCGGTGGCGAGCGCGGCGGTGGCCTCGGCGGCGGGATCGAGGGCGGGGCTCCCGCCGCCCCTCTGGAGGTGGAAGGCGGCCCAGGCGCGGCTCATGCGGGTGGTGGCGTCCTGGCGCGCGGCCCACTCCCGCTCGAGGATCGGCAGCGCGGCGCCGGGATCACGGGGGGCCAGCCAGTCGGCGTAACCACGCGGGTCTTGGAGGCGGGCCGCCGCGACCGCGGTGGTGGGATCGAGCTCCGCGAGGCTGCGCAGCGCCTCCACGGTGGCGCCGGCGGCCCGAAGGTCGGCCTCCGCCGAAACGGTGTCCCCGAGGCAGAGGCGCTGCTTTCCGCGGGCGAGGCGGGCGGGCGGGTAGTCGGGCAGGAGGGCGAGGGCGGCGTCGAGCTCGGGCGCGGGCTCGCCGCGGAGGACGCGCAGCCAGCCGAGGCGGGTCGCGGTCCAGGCGAAGGTCTCGGCGTCCTCCGGGCTGGCGGCGCGGGCGGCCTGCTGGGCCATCTCGAGCGCCCCGGCTTCGTCGCCCCAGAGCCAGCGCAGCCAGCCGATGCGGTCATAGAGCTCGAGGCCCGGGCGTTGATCGGCGGCGATCTGGTAGGCGGCGCCGGCCTCGTCGAGCTTCCCCTGCTCCATCAGCGCGTCGCCGAGCAGCATCTGGTCGAACCAGCCGCCCTGCTCCGCCGCCAGGGCCCGCGCCTCGGCCTCGACCTCGGCGAAGCGGTGGAACTGCAGGAGTACGTGCAGCCGCAGCCGGCGGGCCTCGAGGGCGGCGGGATCGGTCGAGAGTGCACAGGCGAGCGCGTTGTCGGCGAGGGTGTAGAAGCCGGGATCGCCGGTGCGGCGGGCCTCCTCGACGAAGAGGCGCGCGGTGGCGAGGGCATCCCCCCGGACCGCGGCGCGGCGCTCGGCGAGGGGGCCCGGGGCCGGAGCGGCGAGCAGGGCGCAGGGGCCGGGCAGGGCGGGGCTCGGGAGGCGCGGGGGCTCACCGGGGCTGCCACAGGCGATGAACAGGCCCAGGAGCCCGGCGGCGACCCATGGTTCCGGGTGAGTGGGTTCCGGGTGAGTGGGAGGCGGGTTCATCCTTGGAGCTCTCCGGCTGACTCGATTCAGCCCGCTTTCACGTGGCGTTCACCTCCAACCTGAGGTGGAGGGCTACGGATAGGGAACCTGTCCAGAGGTGTCCATGTCCGCTTCGAGTCGTGCTCCCCTCCGCCTTATTCCGCTCCTCTGCCTCCCGGTGTTCGGCTGCTATGACTTTGTGGGTGAGGCCGGCAGAATTGGCTTCAGCACCTCCGTGAAGGTGGGCGGTCAGCCCGCCTGGTCGCCGGAGCTCGCGGTGGCCCATGGCAGCGCCTTCGGGGTGGAGCCATCCGAGCGCCTTGACCGCCCAGAGGGGCAGGCGCCGGAGGGTCAGGCGAAGGGGCCGCTCTCGTTGGCGGGCACGGTGGAGGGGGGACTGCGGCTCTTGGCGCTCCCGCCGGGCGCGGAGCCGACGGCGGGCGCCCTGCTCATCGCCCCCCGCTGCCTCCGCAGCTCCGGCGTCGTCCGCTTCACGGGCGAGACCGAGGATAGCTTTCACCTTCGTTTTGAGCGGGCCGTTTCGGCAGATCTCGACGATGTGTACCTGCACTTCGCCGGGCTCCAGGGCCGAGCCGGCCTGCCCACCGACCGCTTCGCCCTGCCCCCGCGCGCGGAGGTCCCGCTCAGCCTCGTCCTCCGCGACCGGGGCGGGGCCGAGCTCGGCTGGGACCCTGCGCAGATCACAGTGGAGAGCTCGGTGCCCTGGATGAGCGCGACCGTGGACGCGGAGGGCCTGATCCTCGTCAAGGTCGAAGGAGCCCTCGGCGCCGCCGGCGTGCTCACCACCCGTCACGCCGGCAAGGCGCTCGGACGCGAGACTGTCTCCCTCGTCGATCCGCTGGCGGCCCCCCGCTTCGAGCTCTTCCCCTTCGAGGTCTCTCACCGGGGGGAGGTCTCGCGCCTCGTCGGGGCCCTCCCCATCACCGCCGACGGCGCCGCGGTGCTCCAGGCCCCCGTGACCTGGAGCGGCGAGGGCGCGCGGCCGCAGGAGCAGGCGCCGGCCTGGCAAGAGCGGAGCGACCTGCCCCTCACCGCCCACCTCGGCGAGCGCAGCCTCCCCGTCCCACCGTGAGCCGGGTCCGTCCCCTACGCCTTTCTGACGGGCCCGTGCGGCGGAATTTCCAGCCCTGGGATATGCGCTGGCCCCTCGGAGGAGACATCCTCCGGCCCCCGGCGCATCACGGGCCTTCCGCGCCGACGGGCTCCCGATGGCCCGTTCGGGCAAAGAATGCCCCGCTTTCACGACCGAACCATCCTGTTCCGCGCGGGCGACTTCATCTTCGCCACCTACGGCTTGATGGCCTTCTTCGCCTTCGGGAGCACGTCCTACGTCATCCTCGCCTACCTGGCGCGGGTCGGCATGGACCCCGTCGCGGCCGGCGCCTTCCTCCTCCTCGGCGCCTTCCCGGCGGTGCTGGTCGGCGCACGCCTCTTCAGCATCCTGCTCGAGTGGCGCCAGCTCTTCGTGCACCCCATCCGCACGCTGCTCAAGCCCGGCTACATGCTGCACGGCGGCATCGCCGGCGGGCTCGCGGCGATCATCGCCTACAATTGGGGCGACATGGGCAGCTTCTTCCGGCTCGCAGACTCCTTCGGCTTCGCGATGCCGCTGGGTGAGTCGGTGATGCGCTGGGGCTGCTTCGTGTACGGCTGCTGCTGGGGCGCGCCCACGAGCAGCCGCTTCGGCGTCTGTTACACGAGCCCGCACAGCAAGGTGCTGCGCTTCATGCCGCACCTCCACGGCGTGAGCATCCACCCGCACCAGGTCTATGCCTCGGTGCTCTACGGCGCGCAGTTCCTGCTCTTCTTCGCGATGCTCCCGTTGAACCTCCCCGACGGGATGTTTACGGCGCTCTTCCTCTTCACCCATCCGATCTTGCGCGTCTTCCTCGAGCGCTTCCGCCACGACGACCGCGGCAAGCTCTGGGGCCCCTTCACCCACACCCACGCCTACGCGGCGGTGCAGATGATGGCGGGCGTGCTGGTGGGCTGGCTGGCCTTGAGCCGCGGCGCCCCCTCGACGGCGCTGCAGACCTGGCCCGTCCTCGTGACCGAGCCCATCGTGCTGATCATCGCCGGCGGGGTCGGCGTCGCCGCCGCGCTCGCCTTCGGTCTGCACTACAAGTCGGTCGGGAGCTGGATCCCCGCCAAGGCGATCCACCCCCATGTGGTGAACCCGCACGTCCACCCCCCGGGGCAGAGCCACGGCCACAGCCACAGCCACAGCCACACCAACGGGCACGGCCATAGCCACACCAACGGTCCAGGCCACACCCATGGCCCGACCAGCGGCGGCGAGATGGCTCCGGGCAAGGCGAAGTAGGCCGACGACCCCTCCGGTCGAGGCCCCCTCGGCCTCCTCGCGGCCTCCCCGCATCGCGGGGCCCCGCCCCCCCGGGGGCGCGCCGCGTTTGGGGGGGCGGGGGGGCCCCCCGGC
>JBIJDH010000009.1:0-255250 GCA_044344255.1 Myxococcota bacterium | reverse complement strand
CGCGCGCCCCGGACCCCCGGGGCGCGCGCTTCGTTTCGGGCGTCGGCGAGCCTCCGGAGACTCGGGTCTCCGGACACTCATGCCTCAGTAGAGTCGAGTCTTAGTAGAAGCGCTCACCCTGGGCGGCCATCTCTCGGAGGCGCTCGGTGGGGGCGTACCGTTCGCCCAGCGAACGGCTCAGCGCCTCGAGCTCGGCCACCACCGCCGGGAGGCCCTGGCGGTCGAGGTAGGAGAAGGGGCCGCCGGTGTTGGGGGCGAAGCCGATGCCGAAGATGGCCCCGAGGTCGCCGTCCCTCGGCGCGCGGAGCACCCCGGCTTCGGCGGCCCGGGCGGCCTCGGCGCACTGCACGAGCAGGAGGCGGCGGGAGAGCTCCGCCGCGGAGGCCTCCTGCGGCCTCGCCCCGAGGCGCTGGGCCAGCGCGGCGAGGCCGGGCCAGATCCCCTCCCGTCGGCCGTCGGTGTAGCGGTAGAAGCCCGCCCCTCCCTGGCGGCCGAGGCGGTGCTCCTCGTCTACGAGGGCCACCAGCAGGGCCTTGGCGGCGGGGAGCACCCGACCCGTGTAGGCCTCGGCCTGGTCGAGCACGTGCCGCCCGAGGCGCAGCGACACCTCGTCGAAGACCTGCAGCGGGGGGACGACCATGCCAGAGATGCGGGCCGCCCACTCCACCCGCGCCGGATCGTGGCCCTCCGCCACCATCTGCACACCCTCGAGGATGTAGCTGGCGAAGACGCGGGTGGTGAAGAAGCCGTAACCATCCCCGACCAGGATGGGCAGCTTCTCGAGGGTGCGCACGAACTGGACGACGCGGGCGAGGGTCCGCTCCGAGCTGGCGGCGGTGCGGATGATCTCCACCAGCGGCATCTGCTCGACGGGGCTGAAGAAGTGCAGGCCGACCACGTCCTCGCGGCGGCCCGAGGGCTCGGCGAGCTCGGTGATCGGCAGCGCCGAGGTGTTCGAGGCCCAGATCGCCCCCGGGGCGAGGGCGGGCTCGAGCTCGCGGAGCACCGCGTGTTTGACCGCCTTGTCCTCCACCACCGCCTCGATGATCAGGTCACAGTGGGAGAGATCGGCGAGGTCGAGCGTGGTGTGGACGCGCGCGAGGAGCGCCGCCTGGGCCGCCCCGTCGAGGTGGCGCAGCCGCTCGGCGACCTGACCGCGGATGTGGGTCATCGCGAGCTCGAGGGCCTCCCTGCGGATGTCGCGGAGGACGACCGAATACCCGGCCTTGGCGGCGACGAAGGCGAGGCCGCCCCCCATCATGCCCGCGCCGAGCACGCCCACCGTGCGGATGCCGGCCTCCACGCCGGCCGGCAGGGTGGGCAAGCCGTCCAGCCGCTCGGCTGCGTTCTTGTGAAACCAGAGCGTGCGGATCATGTCCTTCGACGGACCGCCCACCGCGAGGCGGACGAAGGCGCGGGCCTCCACCTCGAGGGCCCGGTCGAAGCGGAGGCGGGCCCCCTCCTGAATGACGGCCATCGCCGCCTCGGGGGCGGGGTACACGCCAGCCGTCTTCTTGTAGAGCAGCGCCGCCCCGGCCATGAACAGGTTGCGGGCCGCGTCTTCAGAAGGTTGGAGGCCGGGGAAGTGAAAGTCATCCTGATCCCAGGGTTGACGCGCGCCGGGGTGAGCGAGCACCCAGGCGCAGGCGGCCTCGACCACGGCCTCGGGCGTCGCGGCCCCCGCGTCGGCCAACCCCGCGGCCACCGCCTTGTGGCCGCGGGTGAGCTTGGCCTGCGCGATCAGCTCGACCGCAGGCTGGAGGCCGATCAGGCGCGGCAGGCGCTGGGTGCCGCCGCCGCCGGGGATGAGGCCGAGCTGCACCTCGGGGAGGCCCACCGTCACGCGGGCTTGCTCGAGGATCACCCGGTGGTGGGTGGCGAGGGCGAGCTCGTAGCCGCCGCCGTGGGCCGAGCCGGTGAGCGCGGCGGCCACGGGGAAGGGCGCGGTCTCGATGCGTCGGAGCAGGGCCCCGAGCGCGCGGGTGGCGGCGAAGACCCGCGCAGGGTCGGTCTCGCCGAAGATCATGTCCAGATCGGCCCCGACGCAGAAGTCCTTGTGGCCGCTCGTGAGCACGAGGCCCCGCAGGCCCGGCTCGGCCAGGGCGCGGTCGAAGAGCGCGGTGAGGCCGCTGAGGAAGGCCACGTTGATCTTGTTGGCCCGCCCGGGCATCTCGAGGGTGAGCCGCGCGATCCCGCGGGGGTCGAGGGTGAGGCGGCCGATCTCGGATACGAGCAGGGTGTGGGGGCCGGCGGTCGAGGGCTCGGCGGAGGCGGTGTTCATGGCTCAGACCCGCTCGATGAGGGTGGCGATGCCCATCCCGCCGCCGATACACAGCGTGATGAGGGCGGTGGAGAGGCCGCGGTCTTCCAGGGCGTCGAGCGCGGTGCCGAGCAGCATGGCGCCGGTCGCGCCGAGCGGGTGGCCGAGCGCGATGGCCCCGCCGTGGACGTTGATCTTCTCGAGGGGGACGCCGAGCTCGGCGGCGTAGGCCAGCGGCACGGCGGCGAAGGCCTCGTTCACCTCGAAGAGGTCGATGTCGCCCACGGTCATCCCGGCCTTCTTCAGCGCCCGTCGGGTGGCCGGCATCGGCCCGGTGAGCATCAGGATGGGCTCGTCCCCGACGACGGCCATCGCACGGATGCGCGCCCGGGGGCGGAGGCCGAGCTCTGCTCCCTTCTCCCGGGTGCCGATGAGCACGGCGGCGGCGCCATCGACGATGCCCGAGGAGTTTCCGGCCGTGTGGACGTGGTCGATGCGCTCCACGTCGGGGTAGCGGCGGCGGGTCAAGGTGTCGAGGCCGAATTGGCGACCCATCGTGGCGAAGGCCGGCTTCAAGGCGGACAGCTTCTCGAGGCTCGCGTCGGCGCGCGGCGTCTCGTCTTGATGGAGCAGGGGGAGGCCGCTCTCGTCGACGATCGGCAGCAGCCCGCGATCAAAGGCCCCGGCGGCCTGGGCGGCGACCGCGCGGCGCTGGCTCTCGAGGGCGAAGCGGTCGACGTCGGCGCGCGAGATCCCGCGGAGGGTGGCGAGGAGGTCGGCGCTGATGCCCTGGGGTACGCCGCCCACCTCCCACTGCGTGCGGGCGTCCCAGACGGCGCCGCCGTCGGAGCCCATCGCTACCCGAGACATGCTCTCCACGCCGCCGGCGACGACCAGCTCGCTCATGCCAGCGCCCACCTGACAGGCCGCCTGATGGATGGCCTCCAGGCCCGAGCCGCAGAAGCGGTTGGTGGTGACCCCGGGCACGGCGCTGTCCCAGCCGGCGGTGAGGAGGGCGAAGCGGGCGATACAGGCGCCTTGCTCCCCGGTCTGGGTGACGCAGCCGATGATGACGTCCTCGACCTCCCGCGTGTCGAGGCCGTTACGCCCGGCGAGGCCCCGCAGCGTCGCCGCGAGGAGGTCTACCGGGCGGAGGGTGTAGAGGGCACCGGTGTCCCGCCCCCGACCCCGGGGGCTGCGGACGGTGTCGAAGATGAAGGCGTCGGCCATCGGGCTCTCCCAGCGGAGGGGGGCTCCATTTAGCCCGCTCGCGGGCGCCCATCACCGGCAGCCGCCCACTCCGTCGAGGCAGAGGGCGCCGATCGCGTTCCAACACACGACCTCTTCGTCGGTGATGCCGCAGGCGAAGCCCCCGCCGGCCGTCACCGCCGAGAACACGGCGCCGGGCGGTACGGCGCTCGGGTTGAGCCCCTCGGGCCCGAGGCAGGCGACGCTGCCGTCGGCGCGGAGCCCACAGAGGGTGGTGTGGTAGGCGCTGAGCGAGGTGAACTCCCCGAAGGCGACGGAGTCCATCGTGCCGAAGGTGCCCCAGCACTCCGCCAAGCCGTCCTCGTCGCCATCGTCCTGGATGGCGCAGGAGAAATTGTAGCCGGCTACCACGGACGTGTACGGCCCGGGCCGATCATCACACTCCCCCTCGTCCGTGCAGGCGCCGGCGCACTGGACGCCGCCGGGGTGGGTGTCACCGTCGGGATCGGTGAGGGCGCAGGTGTGGGTGGTCCCGGCCTCCACCGTCACGAATTTCGAGCCGTCCGAGGCCTCGAAGGAGTAGTTGATGTCCTCTCCCCAGCACTTCGCGCTGCCCCCATCGACGAGGGCGCAGGTGTGGGTGAGGTCGATGGTGACCGAGTAGAAGGGCCCCTCGGCGTGGTTCAGGGTGTCGAGCAGGCTGCTCGCCGCCCCCCAACAGACGAGCTCGCCCTCGTAGGTGACGCCGCAGGCGTGGTCCTTGCCGATGGCCAGATCTGCGAAGGCGTAAGGACGCGTGCCGCTGTAGGCGATCTCGTCGGGGACGTCGCGGATCGCGGCGTCGCCGTAGCAGCTCACCTGACCGTTCGCGAGGCGAGAGCAGACCGCGGTGTGGCCAGCCGAGACCGAGACGAGGGGACACGCGTCGTTGAGGAAGTTGGTGTCGGTGTCGTCACAGTCGAGGTTGTTGGTGGACAGCCCCGGGGGCGCGCTCGTGCTGTCCTCCCAGCAGCGGTCTTCGCGCGCGGCGGGGTCGCCCCAGTCGTCACCGTCCAGGTCGAGGTAGAAAGGGAGTTGACCGGCCACCTTGCCAGACTCCTCGTCGTTGATGTCGCCGTTACAGTTCTCGTCCACCCCCTCCGCGTCACAGCGCTCGAGGCCGACGGGGTGCACGTTGGCGCGGGCGTCGTCGCAGTCGGTGGAGTCTTCGACGAAGCCGTCGGGGGGCTCGCAGGAGAAGGATACGACGTCGATGTCGCCGTATCCGTCTCCGTCCAGGTCCTGGAACCAGGCGACGCGGTCTGAGATCACGACGTTATCGTCGTCACAGTCGCCGCTTACGTCTGTCCAATCCGCGCCAGGAGGGTCACACTGCTCGACCATCCCGGAGCCCTCGGCGCCGAAGCCGTCGCCGTCGGCGTCCCGGTACCAGACGGTCTGATCCGTGGGGTCGGGGTCGGTGAGGCCGTCGCAGTCTGCGTCGACGACGTCGCAGATGTGGGCGGCGTCGGGGTGGACGCGGCTGTCGCGGTCGTCACAGTCACCGGGGCGGTCGGCGAGGCCGACGGCGGGGCTGCAGGCGGTCTGCCCCTCGTCGGTGCCGTAACCGTCGCCGTCGCCGTCGATGTAGCGGATGATCTGACCGATGGCCGCGTCGTCGTCGTCGCAGTCGTCGGGGCGACGGACCCCGTCGGCGTCCAGATCGAAGCGGGACTCGAAGTCCGCGGGGCTGATGTAGGAGCAGGCGCCCGCCAGCAGGAGGGAGGCGACGCCGACTCGGCGGGCGAACCGTGGCAACGCTCCAACGTTCAAGGGAGACCTCCGTGGAGCCTGTCTCCTATCGCGGACCGCCCCGCCCGGCGGATCGAAGCCCCGCCCGGCGGATCGAAGCCCCGGCCGGCGGATCGAAGCCTCAGGCGGCCCCGAGGGCGCGGAGAGCCCGGCGCGGATCGAGGCGGTAGAGGTCCCAGAACTCGACGATCAGCCGCGCGGCTTGGCGGGGGGTCTGCACCCGTCCGGCCGCGAAGGCCTGCCCGAGGGCGCGGCTCACCGCCTGTCGATGGGCGGGCTCGGGGTCGAGCTTTGGGTAGGCGGCGAGGACGAGGCCGTAGACGCGCTCGGCGAGGAGGGGCAGCAGGGAGGGGCGGATCGGCTCCAGCGCGAGGCGACAGCGCGGGTCGAGGAGGATGGCGGAGAGAGAGCGGTCGATGTCGGGGTTCGGCGTGCAGGCGCAGAGCACGGCCAGGGGCTGATCTTCGGTGAAGCGGGGGCTCACGCGCTTGTGGATGGGGTGGCCGCCTCGGTAGAGGTCAGCCTCGTGGAAGGCGAGGGCGGCGTCGGGGAGGCAGGCGAGCGCGAGGTAGGAGAGCACGCCCTCGGCCATCTGGCGGCCGGTCGAGCCGAGGCGGTCGAGGTACTCGGCCTCGTCGAGCAGCACGAGCAGCCCGCCCTGCCCCACCGAGGCGCTCCAGACCGCGACCCCGCCGAGGAGGTGGGCCATGATCTGGCCGAAGGTGCGGAAGTCGGGCAGGGACAGCAGCCGCTCCCCGCGCCAGCCCGCGCGGCGGAGGCGCTCGTGGAGGGAGGCCGCCTCGGCGCGGCCCTGCCCGGAGACGAACTCCACCACCTCCTGGGCGAGCTCGGCCGGCGCGTGGTGGGTGGCCCAGAGGGCGGGGCTCAGCCAGCGGTGCGCGAGCGCGCCCTGGAGGTGCTCCGGGCTGTCGCCGACCCGCTCGAGCAGCGGGCGGAGGCCCTGGGCGGGGGTGCCGGGCCAGCGGAGGCCGCGCACCAGGGCACCGTAGAGGCGGAGCGGGTGGGAGGGCGGCACCTCGTCGGGGTCAAAGGTGGCGGCGGCGATGGCGAGCCCGCGGTCGAGGGCGTGGGCGCGGGCGAGCTCGAGCAGGTGCGTCTTGCCGGTGCCGTAGTGGCCCGAGAGCACGAGCATGCCGCGCCGATCGGCGATGAGGCGGTCGAGGGCGTGGAGCTCGACCTCGCGGCCGACGGTGAGGCTGTCGAGGCCGCCCGGGGGCACCACGCCGAGGCGCAGCGCCTCGAGGGCTTGTCGATCACCCGCGGGGTCACGAGGGGTCGCCCGGGGGGCGGCGCTGCCCGTCGAGCCTCCCGTGTGGGCTGCTGTGCTCGGTGGTATCGGCTCGGGCGCGACGAGGGCCTCTGGCTCCAGCTCTTCGGCGAGCACGACCACCGGCACCCCCGGGCGACGGGTGAAGCGCACCAGCGCCCGCCGCCCGCCGTCGAGCAGGCGCAGCACCCTCCCCTCGCCGTGGACGGCGTGGCGGACCCCCTGGCCGGGCGCCGGGGCCCGCGCCGCCGTGCTCGAGGGGCCTCCGCTCACAGGTCGTCGAAGGGGTCGGCGCCCCCGCGCAGCAGCACGAGCTTACCTCCGGTCCCGACGAGGCCGCGGAGCTGCTCCTCGCCGATGGGGCGCGGCTCGAGGGCCTGACCGTGCAGGAGATCGACGGCCGCCTTCACATAGGCCCGGCGGTGGGCGACCTCGAAGGAGCCGGCCAGCACCTCGTCGGCGAGGGCGCGGAGGTTGCGGGTCTGCAGATCGCGATCGAAGCGGGCCCCGCGGCCGATCTCGAAGAGCTGGAGGAGCCGCTGGCCGATGCGCACCAGCACCTCGCTGGCGGGAAGATCGAGGCGCTCGAGGTCGATGACGGCGGCCTGGGGGCTCCGCTCGGTGAGCGAGCTCGGCCCCTCGAGGCGCTGCTGGAGCGCGGGGTACTCCGCCACCACGGTGCGCATGAACTCGGGCGGCACCGCATAGAGGAAGAGCAGCCCGGGGAGGGCCTCGCGGCCGCAGAGATCGATGATCTGGCGGAGGTTGTCCGCCACCGCCGTGCGCCGCTTCGGGGTGAGGGAGAGGTTGCGATCGAGCTCGTCGAAGGAGAGCAGCAGCCCGGGGACGCCGAGGCCTTGGAGCACCTGGCAGAGGCTGCGCAGCATCCGCAGGCCGTTGTCGCGGCCCATCCGCTCGCGGATCCCCAAGGGACGGGCCTCTTCGTCGCTGAGCGGCTCTCCGCGGAGCCAGGCGAGGGCGAGCTCCGCGCCGTCTGCCGATCCTGCGAGGGTCGCCTTGAAGTAGGCCACCACGGCGGCGCGGTAGCTCGGGGCGTCCACGGGCAGGCGGCGCAGCGTGCCCTCCACCCAGTCGAGCAGGGCCGCGTCCCCGAGGGCAGCGCGTCGATCCTGGACGAGCTGGCCGAGGGTCGCCTCGAGGCCGCGGTCTGGGGCGACCGCGGGGTCGGTGGGGGGCAGGCAGAGCTCCCGCACGACGGCCTGATAGACTCGCAGGGCGTCGTCGAAGGGGCACTCCTCGGGGGAGAGGCCGACCAGCGCGGTGGCGAGGCCGCGCCGCCAGGCCCGCTCCCGGACGCAGAGCAGAAAGTGTGTCTTGCCGCCGCCGAAGTGGGCCTGGACCAGCTTGAAGGAGGAGCCGCGCCCGCTCTCCGCGATGGGGGTGAGGTACTCGCGGTCGAGCACCCCGAGGTACCGCTCGTTGCCCACGTTGACGTGCTCGACGCCGATCTCGGGGGGCTGCCCGATCTCTCCCATCCGAGCGAGGATCGCACGGGCCAGCGCGGGGGTGGGCGCGGGGTCGCCACGATCGGTGGGCTCAGACATCGTTGGCCTCCGGTGCCAGGAAGCGGGCGCTGAGGTGCAGCTGGCCCTCACCGTCGGCGTCCTCGAGCCAGAACACCCGCCGCTTGTCGCGGGCGCTGCCGCCCGTGGCAGGGCCGAGGCTGAGGCGCCAGCCATCTACGGTGAGGCAGCGATCGCGGCGGAGGCGCCAGAGGTCGTAACAGAAGCGGGCGCGGGAGTAGGGGCGGAGGGGGCGGGACGGGGCCTCGGCGGGCGGAGGAGCGCCCTCCTGCCGACGGGCCAGCTCCGGCAGGAGGGCCCCGAGCTCGGCCCAACCGCGTCCGTCCACGGTCCGCCAGGCGGCCAACAGGTCGCGGTGGAAGGCCTCGGGGGCCCAGCGCTCCCCCTCAAGCGCGGAGAGGGCGCGGTCACGCGCGGCGAGGATCGCGGCGGCGTCGGCCTCGGTGGCCTCGAGGGGCTGGCGGGCGAAGAGGAGGCGGGCGACGTCCGCCTCGACGTCGATCTGCACGGCCAGGGGCGGGATGCGGAGCTCGAGGGGCTCCTTGGACACCACCCGGAGACCCAGGCCGCGCGCCCCGCAGAGGGCCCTCAGGTCGGCGGCGAGGCGACCCCGCCGGCCAGCGCGCTCCGCTTCCCCCCAGCCCTTCAGCTCGTGCTGGAGGGCCTCGAGGCGGCGCCCGAGCGTGAGGGGGTCGAGGCCGGTCATCGGCGCGGCCGCGGCGGTGAGGCGGGAGGGGCGTAGGGGATCGAGCGACTTGTGGACGGCCGAGAGCGCGCTCGACCACTGCTTCAGCGAGGCGCTGAGGGCCTCGATCTCTTGGACGGTGGGCGGCTTCGGCTCGGACATCTTGGGCTCGGACATCTTGGGCTCGGACATCTTCGGCTCGGACATCTTTGGCTCAGAAATTTGGGCCTCGGGATCGGGGGCCGCTAACCCGCCCCCGAGGGCCGGGTCTGCCGGCGGGCCCCGATGGGGGGCCCGCGGTAGACTGGCGCATGCACCGCCGCCGCGCCGTCGTCGCCCCCCGCACCGCCCTCGCCTGGCTCCGCGTCGGTCTGTGCTTCCCCCTCCTCGCCGGCTGCCCCAAAGACTCCGAGCTGGTCGAGATCCCCGAGCCGCCGGCGCCGGCCTACATCGTGGGGATGACGGAGGCCCCGGCCTTGCCCGAGCCCACCGTGGCTGACCCCGCCGCCGCCGCCGCCGCCGTGGTCTCCGCGGACGGGCCGCTCGGCGCCGACCAGATCGAGGTGCACGTCCCCGACGCCTCCCTCTTCAGCGGCATCGAGGTCGTCTGCATGGACGGCTACCGGCAGCGGAGCCCGATGAAGACCACCGCCGACAGCGTGAGCGGGGTGGCGCGCATCGGCGGCCTCCGCTCTGCCCAGTGCCGCCTCCTCTTCAAGGGGGGCACGCCCGCCACCTACTCGCCGGTGGTGCCCGGCACATCCTATGACTGCCGGGTGGTGGGCTCCACCGCCGTCTGTGGGCCGAAGGTGGCGGCCCGCCCCGCCTCCCCGGTCGCCTCGCCGAAGGCGCCGCCGGTCGCCGCGGGGCCGGTCGCTGGGGACGTGCTGCTGGTCGAGGTCACCGACAGCCCAGGCGTGAGCGGCCTCGAGCTGTCCTGTCCGGGCGGCTACCGTCAGCGACAGTCCGTGATCCCGTTGGCCGGGCCGAGCGGGGTCGCGGGCAACTATGGCCCGGCCAAGTTCCGGTATGTCCCGAAGGAGCCCTGCACCTTGTACTTCAAGGGGGTCAAGCCGGCCCGCTTCGATCCGGTCACCGCAGGGACGTCCTTACGCTGTCATCTGGTGTCGACCACCGCGGTCTGCGCCCCCGCAGCTCCAGGGCGTTGACGGCGGCGGGGGAGCGGGGCAAGGGGACGCCCCTCTGACCGGCGGAGCCCACCGTGTCCGACACCCTCGCGCAGCGCTCGAACGCCCCCCTCCCCTCGGACCTCGGTTCGTCGGCCTCGGCCGACCTCCAGGTGACCGTCTCTCCCGTAGATGGCCGCGTCTATGTGGAGCGTCCCCTCGCCACCCCGGGCGAGCTCGATCAGGTGCTGGAGCGCGCCACCCGCGCCCGCGCCGCCTGGCGGGCCCGCCCCCTGGCCGAGCGCCTCGGCCTCCTCAGCCGCTTTGTCGAGGCCTTCGAGGCCCGGAAGGACGAGCTGGCCCTCGGCCTCACCTACCAGATCGGCCGCCCGATCAAGTGGGCCCCCTACGAGATCGGGGGCTTCGCCGATCGCGCCCGCACGATGATCGGCCTCGCCGAGGGCGCCCTCCGCGACATCCACCCGGGCGCGAAGGAGAACTTCAACCGGTTCATTCGCCGGGAGCCCCTCGGCCTCGTGCTGGTGCTCGCGCCCTGGAACTACCCCTACCTCACCGCCGTCAACGCGGTGGTGCCGGCCCTGGCCGCCGGAAACGTCGTCGTGCTCAAGCACTCCGATCAGACGCCCCTCTGCGCCGAGGCGATGGTCGAGGCCGCCCTCGCCGCCGGGCTGCCCGAGGGGGTCTTCCAGTACATCCACATGAGCCACGCCCGCACCGCCGAGGCCGTGCGCGACCCTCGGGTGAGCTTCGTCGCCTTCACGGGCTCCGTCGAGGGCGGGCGGGCCGTACAGCAGGCCGCCTCGGGGCGCTTCATCGGCATGGGCCTCGAGCTCGGCGGCAAGGACCCCGCCTACGTCCGCCCCGACGCCAACCTGCCCTTCGCCGTCGCCAACACGATCGAGGGCGTGCTCTTCAACTCGGGGCAGTCCTGCTGCGCCGTGGAGCGCATCTACGTTCACGCCGACGTCTACGACGCCTTCATCGAGCGCGTGGCTGACGAGGTCTACGGCTGGACCCTCGGGGACCCCAGCGATCCCTCCGTCACGATGGGGCCCCTCGTCCGCGCCCGCGCCGCCGCCTCCGTGCAAGCCAAGGTGGCGGCTGCGATCGCCGCCGGCGCCCGCCCCCTCATCGACACGAGCCGCTTCCCGGCCGCCTCCCGGGGCTTCCCCTACCTCGCCCCGCAGGTGCTGGTCGATGTGGACCACCGGATGGAGCTGATGACCGAGGAGACCTTCGGGCCCGCGGTCGGCATCATGAAGGTGGCCTCGGACGCGGAGGCGGTGCGCCTGATGAACGACAGCCGCTTCGGCCTCACCGCCTCGGTGTGGACCGCCGACGAAGACGCCGCCCTCCGCATCGGCGACGGGCTGCACACCGGGACCGTCTTCATGAACCGCTGCGACTACCTCGATCCGGCGCTCGCCTGGGTGGGCGTGGGCGACTCGGGCCGCGGCTGCACCCTCTCCGTGGTCGGCTACGAGCAGCTCACGCGCCCGAAGTCCTTCCATCTCCGCGTCCGGACCTGAGGCCGCCCTCCCCTCCCCGCTCCTCTCCGCCGCTTCCGTTTGTCCCGCATACCCACCGTTCAGGAGTGTCCCATGGGAACCAACCTTCCGCGTGGAAACTGGAACTACCCCACCGCGGTCCGCTTCGGCTGGAACCGCATCACCGAGCTCCCCGATCACTGCCGTGATCTCGGGATGAAGCGCCCCCTCGTCGTGACGGACCCTGGCCTCGCGGGCCTGCCGATGGTGGCCGAGCTCGTGGCGCGTAACGAGGCCGCCGGCCTCTCCACCGCCGTCTTCAGCGCCATCAAGGCCAACCCCAACGGTCGGAACGTCACCGACGGCGTGGAGGCCTTCCGGGCGCACAGCGCCGACGGTGTCATCGCCTTCGGGGGCGGCAGCGCGCTCGACGCAGGCAAGGCCGTCGCCCTGATGGTCGGCCAGGACCGCCCCCTCTGGGACTTCGAAGACAAGGACGACTGGTGGACCCGCGTGAAGGTCGAGGGCATCGCCCCCTGCATCGCCGTCCCCACCACCTCGGGCACGGGCTCGGAGGTCGGCCGCTGCTCGGTCATCACCGATGAGGTCGAGCATGTGAAGAAGCTGATCTTCCATCCCCGGGTCCAGCCCCCCCGCGTGCTCTGCGATCCTGCGCTCACGGTCGGGCTCCCGGCGCACCTCACCGCCTGGACGGGCATGGACGCCCTCTCCCACAACCTCGAGGCCTACTGCGCCCCCGGCTACCACCCTCAGGCCGACGGCATCGCGATGGAGGGCATCCGCCTCGTTCAGCAGTCGCTCATCACCGCTGTCCAGCGGGGCGAGGACGGCGCGGCCCGATCGGACATGATGGCGGCCTCCTTGATGGGGGCCTCGGCCTTCCAGAAGGGCCTCGGCGGTATGCACGCGATGAGCCACCCGATCGGCGCGGTGCTCGACGCGCAGCACGGGCTGACCAACGCGATCGTCATGCCGTACGTCCTGGCGTTCAACCGTAGCTTCATCGAAGCGCGCCTCGCCCGTCAGGCTCGCATGATGGACCTCCCGGGTCACAGCTTCGACAGCTTCCTGCAGTGGGTGCTCGACCTGCGCCAGACCGTCGGCATCCCGCACACGCTGGCGGCCGTCGGGGTCACCGTAGATCACATCCCTCTGCTCGCGCGAATGGCGACCGAAGATCCGAGCGCCGGCGGCAACCCGCGCCTCTTCGATCTCGAAGCTGCAACCACGCTCTTCCACATGGCCCTCGAAGGTCGCTTGGAGGCCTGAGAGCGCCGGTGTAGACTGTTGAGGAGGCCGCTCGACGGTCCACGGAGTGTGGCGGATGTGGGAAGCTCGAACCACCGTGTCCACCGTAGAGCCGCCGCTCGCGAAGGGCTCGGTGATGCTGCTGGAGGGGCTCGAGGCGCGCTCCGGGCAGCTCTTGTTGACGGCTGAGGGCCTCCGCTACAAGCCGGACGTGGCCGATGAGGCCCGCCCGGTCCTCATCCCCTTGAGCGCGATCACCCACTGTGAGTGGTCGGCGGTGCTCCGGCTCCTCACCGTGGTGTCCGGGGAAGAGACCTGGCGCTTCTCCGGTCCAGGTACGGCCCCGGTCCACGCCCACCTCGTCGGGCTGCTGGCCACCCTGGAGCTGCAGGAGCTGCCTGTCACGCAGGTCGATCACACGGCCGACGCCCTCATCGCCCCGGGGGAGGGCTCGGGCGTCGAGGTCTGGCCAGCCTCCTTGCGGCGGGGGCTCCTCCGCCACAAGGGGGGCCTCCACCTCGGCCGCGTCGGGCTTCGCTTCGAGGTCCGGGGCCGCCTCGACGCGATCATGGGCGCCCAGCCCTTCGAGATGCCCTGGTCTGATCTCACGCGGGTGATGTTGCGGGGCTGGCCGGAGCCGAAGATCGAGCTTCACGCCGGTGAGGATGTCCGCGTCCTCTCCGTGGACGACCCGCGTGAGCGCCTCCACGCCCTGATCGCGCGCCTCCACGCGGACCACTCCCTTCGGCGCGCCGCGCAGGCCGAGGCGGTGGACGTCTGGAGGGAGTCCGTGGTGTCTCGCTGGCCCGACGCCCTCCGCGCGGGTGAGCGCAGCGCCGCGCCGCTCTGCACGCCTTGCCTGCTCGTGAACGAGGGGCGCTCTGTCGTCTCGGGCGTGCTCGTGCTCACCCGAAGCTCCGTCCGCTTCCTCCCGGCCGGGTCCGGTGATCCCGACGATCGGGTGCTCGACATCCCCATCAGCCGCGTGGCACGGATCAAGACGGACGAGGCCCATCACGCCGGCTGGATCCACATCGACGCCGACCAGACCCTCCTCGGCCTCGTGCCCTCGGGCGGCGAGGCGGAGATCGAGACGTTCTGGAAGCACTGTCGCGCGCCGAGCCGGATCATCCCCTGGGCCAACGTCGGCCGCCGCACGATGGATCGCATCATCGGCGCGTCGGCCTTTGTGCGGATCTCCGTGCAAGGGCGAGAGCTCGCGCTCCTGCGGCCCGGTGCCTCGCTCCGGCACGTCTCCGGCTGGGCCGTGATGTTGCCGCGGGAGCGCGCAGAGCGGGCCTTACACGCCCCCTCCTTGTCGGTTGAGGTCGGCCAGTTCGAGGGGGTCTACCAGTTCGACACCCGCGTCGATCGGTCAGCCCCCGTGCCCGCCGCGCACCGCGTCATCCCCCATGAGGACACCTGGCTCGTGGTGATGTCCTGGCCCGAGGAGCTCCGGGTCTACAACCAGCGCGTCGAGCTCCGCGTGCCGGTCGACCTCTCCGCCTTCGTGACCCCCCTCACCGAGCGGCCGGAGGTGGCGGAGCGGAGCACGATGGTCGATCTGTCCAACGTCGGCTGCCGTCTGCGCCTGCACTTCCCCGTCGCCCTGGGCCTGCGGCTCCACATCGACGTCGAGGACGGTGATGAGCCCTTTCAGGTCAAGGCCCGGGTCTGTCGCCTGACGATCGAGGGCGAGTCGTACGACGTGGGCGTGCTCTTTGAGTCTCCCACCACCCGGACCGCCGAGGCCATCGCCCGGGTGGTCATGGACCGCCAGCGGGCCTCCTTCTCCGGCTTGCACGAGGCGGACGAGCCCTCCTCCATCGTGTGACCTGAAGGGGGCGCCGCGCGGTGTCCGGCCTCCCATGGGCCGGTTAGGCGTCGGTCCGCTGGGAGGTCGAACCCGCCTCCGTCCGCCTGGAGTCACCATGATCCCCTCCTCCGTCCTCCGCGCCCTCCTTGTGTTGGGTCTCACCATCGGCTGCAACCAGGAGCCCACCGGTGAGGCCCCCGCTGCGGTCCCTGCTACGTCCGGCCCCGCGGACAAGCGCTCCAAGGTGGACGGCAAGCCGCTGGAGAGCCAGCAGAGCGCCGCGGTGGATCTCCCCGCCCCTGCAGACGTCGCCGCCGCTCCCGCTGACGCGGTCAAGACCGCCTCGGGCCTGGCCTACCGGTCGCTCCAGGACGGTCAGGGCACCGTTCACCCGAAGCCGGAGGCCACCGTGGAGGTGCATTACACGGGCTGGACCACCGACGGGAAGATGTTCGACAGCTCCGCCAAGCGGAACAAGACCGCCAAGTTCCCCTTGAAGGCGGTGATCGCAGGGTGGACCGAGGGTCTGCAGACGATGACCATCGGCCAGAAGACCCGCTTTTGGATCCCCGAGGCCCTCGCCTACCAGGGCAAGCCGGGCAAGCCGGCCGGCATGCTGGTCTTTGACGTCGAGCTCGTGAACTTCACGAACCCGCCCGAGGCCCCCGCCGACGTCGCCGCTCCGCCGAAGGACGCCAAGAAGACGGCCTCCGGCCTCGCCTACCGTGTGTTGCAGCCGGGCAAGGGCACGGTTCACCCGGCCCCCACCAACCGCGTGCGGGTGCACTACTCCGGCTGGACCACGGACGGTCAGATGTTCGACAGCTCGGTCACCCGCGGTCAGCCGCTCGTCTTCGCGCTCAACCGGGTCATCCCCGGCTGGACCGAGGGGGTCCAGCTCATGGTCGAGGGCGAGTCCACGCGCTTCTGGGTCCCCCAGGAGCTGGCCTACAAGGGTCAGGCCGGCGCTCCCGCCGGTATGCTGGTCTTTGACGTAGAGCTCATCGAGATCGTGGGCGAATCGAGCACGGGTGCACCGAAGGGCGGGGCGCCTCACTAGTCGTTGAACGATTCGTCGTTCAGCGATCGTTCAGGCCGGGCAGCCAGATCGACCGGGGAGGGCGGGCCATGACGGTGTGGATTGACGGGGACGGCTGTCCCAAGGCCGTGAAGGAGATCCTGTTCCGTGCGGCGGAGCGCCGGGGGGTCACGGTGGTGCTGGTGGCCAACCGCGCGGTGGTCGTGCCCCGGCATCCCCGGATCTCGGCGGTCAAGGTGGCGGCCGGCCTCGATGTGGCCGACGCCTGGCTCGTCCAGCACGCCCAGCCGGGGGATCTGGTGATCACCTCTGACCTGCCCCTCGCCGCCGAGCTCGTCGAGAAGGGGGTGCCCGCGATCAGCGCCCGGGGGGAGACCTACACGGCCGCCAACGTTCGAGAGCGCCTCAGCCTGCGCGACTGGATGATGGAGGCGCGGGAGAGCGGCCTCGTGCCCGGCGGCGGCCCCCCTCCCCTCGATGACAAGGCGGTGCGGGTCTTCGCCAACGCCTTCGACGCCTGGCTCAGCCGGGCCCAGAAGGCCCAGGCTGAGAAGGGCGCGGCCCCGACGGGCTGACCCCGTCGGCGCAGCTCACAGCGTGGGGATGTGCTCGAGCACCGGCGCGGCGTAGTGCTGCAGCCAGGCGGCCACGGCCCAGAGGCGCGGGCGGAGCTCCGGGGCGGCCTCTCCCCAGCCCTCCGCCTGGCGGGAGATGCCCACCGCTCGACCGACGGCCTCCGCGACGGCGGCTCGCTCTGGCTCTTCGGCGGAGCCGGCGGCGTGCGCCGCGTCGAGGGCGGCGTGGACGGCCTCGGGCTCGGCGTGCGAGAGGCCACCGAGCAGGGATCGGATCGCGGCGAGCTCGGCGAGGAGGTCTACGGTGATCGCGTCTACGGGCGGCGCGGGGGCCTCGGCGGCGCGTTCGGAGGGGGCTCGTGGGTCCAAATGCGTCATCGGTTCGCTCCTGTGCGCCAGCGGGGGGCCCTTCCAGCCTATCCCGCTGTCGCCTCCACCTGACGCCCCCCGCGCTTCGTCGGCTGTGCGCCCTCACCTCCTTGCTTCTTCTTGGCGTCCTTCTTGGCGCCCTCCCCTCCCTGCTTCTTCGTCGCGTCCTTCTTGGCGTCCTCCCCTCCCTGCTTCTTCTTGGCGTCCTTCTTGGCGTCCTCCCCTCCCTGCTTCTTCGTCGCGTCCTTCTTGGCGTCCTTCTTGGCGTCCTTCTTGGCGTCCTTCTTGGCGTCCTTCTTGGCGTCCTTCTTGGCGTCCTTCTTCGCCTCCTTCTCGGGCTCGGGCTTCTTGGGCTCGGCCTCTGGCTTCACCGCCGCCCCTCCGGTCGGGACCGCCTCGGGAGGCGGCGCGGCGGGCGTGGCCTCGCCGTGCAGGGGGCAGGTCGCGGCGGGCGTGTAGCCGCGGCTCATCCACTCGGTCGACGGGCTCGGGCAGGCGGGCGAGAGTGGCTGGTGGGACTCGGCGCAGATCGGCACTGACTCGACATCGTCGGGGGCGGCGAAGCTGCGGCCGGCGGTGCCGGTGGCGGCCATGAAGCGGGCCCAGGTGGGCAAGGCGGCCTCTCCCCCCGTCAGGCCGAGGTCACGCCCGCGGTCGAAGCCCACCCAGACGGCGGTGACGAGGGTCTCGGAGAAGCCCACGAACCAGGCGTCGCGGAGCTCGTCGGTGGTGCCGGTCTTGCCGCCGAGCGCGCCGACCGCCCCGTACTTTGCGGCGCTGTGAGCGGTCCCCTCTGTGACCACCGTGCGGAGCATCGAGGTGGCGAGGAAGGCGGCCCGGCCCGAGACCACCCGATGGACCCCGCCCTCCTCCCCCCAGAGCTGCGCGCCGGCGGCGTCGCGGACCGCGCGGACGAGTCGCGGGCGGGCCACCAGGCCTCCACCAGGGAAGACGGTGTAGGCGCCCGCCAGCGCCGCCGGGGTGGCCCCGAAGGCGCCGAGCGCGCTGCTTGGGTAGGGCTCGACGGCGGCGAGACCGAGGGCGTCGGAGAGCTGGTCGAGGCGGCGGAGGCCCACCTGCTCGGCCACGAGCACCGCCGGCACGTTGCGGCTCTGATCGAGGGCCCGCCGCCAGGTGACCGCGCCGACGTAGCGGCCGTCGTAGTTCTGAGGGGCCCAGAGCTTGCCGTCGACGGTGCGCTCGATGGGCTCGTCCACGACCACCGTCGCGGGGCTCTGGGTCGGGTCGTCCTCGAAGGCGGCGAGGAAGGTGATGGGCTTGACCGTGGAGCCCACCTGACGCTCGCCGAAGACCGCCCGGTTGAACTGGCTGCGGGCGTAGCTCCGGCCGCCGACCATGGCGACGATCGCCCCGTCGCGGACCCGCACGGCCACGAGGGCGATCTCGGCGCCGGCCGAGCGGGGGTGGGCGGCGTCGAGCTCAGCCCCGCCGGCCTCCACGGCGGCCTCGGCGAGAGACTGGAGCAGGGGGTTGATGTCGGTGTAGACGGAGAGCCCGCGCGCCGCGACGCTCCCCTCGCCGAGCTCGGCCTCGGTGCGGCCGATGGCGGCGTCCACCGCCCAGGTCGCTTGGCGCTTCTGGGCCGATGGGTGGAGCTCGAGGGCGCGCTTCTGCTCAGCGGTGGCCACGTCGGCGCGGATGAAGCCGACCTCGGCCATCCGGCTCAGGGCCAGATCGCGGCGCTCGAGGGCGGCCTCGGGGTGCTGGAGCGGAGAGTAGCGGTTTGGGGCCGAGACGATGCCGGCCAAGGTGGCGGCCTCACCGAGCGAGATGCGCTCGATCGGCCGGCCGAAGTAGGCTCGGCTGGCCTGATCGACGCCGCAGACCGAGGCCCCCGCCACCTGCCCGAGGTAGATCTCGTTCAGGTAAAGCTCGAGGATCTGGTCCTTGGTGCGCACCCGCTCGAGGGCGACGCTGAGCAGGGCCTCGCGGGCCTTTCGTTCGTAGGTGCGCTCGACGGTCAGGAAGAGGTTCTTCACCACCTGCTGGGTGAGCGTGCTGCCGCCCTGCATCGGGCGGCCGAGCACCACATTGTTGAAGATCGCGCGGCCGATGCCGACGGGATCGAGGCCCTCATGCTCGTAGAAGCGGGCGTCTTCCATCGCGAGCACGGCCTGGCGCATCACGACAGGGACCTCGGCCAAGTGGACCGGGCGGCGGGCCTCGTTGCCCGACCCGCGCACGCTCGACAGCTCGGCAGGCGCGAAGACGGCCCGACCCGGGGGCTCGATCGACCGGATGCGGCCCTCGCCGAAGCGCAGCTCGACCGTCGCCTCCTTCACCTTCCAGCCTGGACCCTCCGCCGCCGGCCGATGGACCTTCACCGCTTCGGCGCTGACCTGGAAGTCACCGGGGCGCTCGGCCTGCGGCACCCGCGCGTAACCTGCGGACTGAAGGGCGTGCGCCACGGACTCCGGGCTCGCTTGGAGCCCCGTCCACAGCTCGATCGGCGCCGAGTAGACGCGGCCGGTCATCGCCCAGACCGGGCGCGAGAGGTGGCCCTCCACCTCGACCACGGCGACCTTGTACAGCACCCAGACGACGAAGGTGCCCCCGAAGGTGACGCCGAGGCTGAGCGCCAGCAGCAGCTTGATGAAGCCGAAGGCGATGAACCGCAGCCAGCCGGCCACCCCCCGCGGCTTGGCGCCCTTGCTCCGCCCGCCGCCCCCGCCGGACCGGCGCGGTCGCTTGGGCGCCGGGGCCCGCTGACCCTCCCGCCCCGCGGCGCTCCGCGGCCTCGCCCCCTCGATCGGGCCGCGCTGGGCCATCCTCCCTCCGGGGTCGATCCTCGCCTACTGGGGGAGGGCGAGCACCCGCTCGACCGTCCCCACCACGTTCTCGACGTTGAGCCCGAGCTTGCTCGCCACGACCTCGCCGGGGGCCGAGGCGCCGAAGCGGTCGATGCCGACGCTGGCCCCGTTGGCCCCGACGAAGCGCTCCCAGCCGAAGGTCACGCCGGCCTCGATCGAGACCCGCGGGACGCCCTTCGGCAGCACGGCGTCGATCCAGGCGCGATCCTGACGAGCGAAGAGCTCCCAGCAAGGCAGGCTCACCACGCGGCTCCGCACCCCGCGGGCGAGCAGCGCCGCCTGGGCGCTCATCGCGAGGCCGACCTCGCTCCCGGTGCCGATGAGCACGACGTCGGGCGCGCCGTCGGCGGAGTCGGAGAGCACGTAGCCGCCGCGGAGGGCCCCCTCGGCCGCGCCATGCACCGCGCGGTCGTAGATCGGCAGGTTCTGCCGGGTGAGGCAGAGGGCGGTGGGGCCGTCGCGCCGCTCGAGGGCGATGCGCCAGGCGAGGGCGGTCTCGGCGGCGTCGGCCGGCCGGATCACCCAGAGGTTGGGCATCGTCCGCATCGACATGATCTGCTCGATGGGCTGGTGCGTGGGGCCGTCCTCGCCGAGGAAGACGCTGTCGTGGGTGTAGACGTAGATGACCGGCAGATGCATGAGCGCGCTCAGGCGCACGCTCGGCCGCATGTAGTCGTGGAAGGTGAGGAAGGTGGCGCAGAAGGGCTGCACGCCGCCGTGGAGGGCGAGGCCGTTGCAGATCCCCGCCATCGCGTGCTCACGGATGCCGAAGTTCAGGTTTCGTTTGGTGAAGTCAGCGCCCGTGATGTCACCGCCGCCGTGGAGGTGCGTGCCGTTGCTCTCGGCGAGATCGGCGCTGCCACCGAGCAGGCCCTCGAGGCCCGCGGCCAGCGCCTGGAGGGTGGCCTGCCCCGCCTTGCGGGTGGCGAGCTTGCCCCCGGCCGGGAACGTGGGCCAGGCGACCGCGCTGAGGTCAGGGGCGCTGAAGAAGCGGTCCCAGCGGGCCTTGTCGGGGGAGGCGGCGAGGGCGGCCTCCCAGTCAAGGCGGGCCGCCCGGCGCTCCCCGTCGCGGCTGCGCAGCCAGGCGGTGACGGCGGGATCGACGTGGAAGTGCTGCTCGGGATCGAGGCCCAGCGCCCGCTTGGCGCCGGCGACCTCGGCCTTCCCGAGGGGGGCGCCGTGCGACTTGCTCGTCCCCGCCAAGGTGGGCGCCCCGAAGCCGATCGTGGTCCGGCAGGCGAGCAGGGTGGGCCGCTCCCCCTCGGCCTTGGCGGCCTCGAGGCCGGCGCGGATGGCGACGGGATCGTGCCCGTCGAGGTGCAGCACCTGCCAGCCGTAGGCCCGGAAGCGGGCGGCGACGTCCTCGGTGAAGGACAGCTCGGTCGAGCCATCGATGGTGATGCGGTTGTCGTCCCAAAGGACGATCAGCTTGCCGAGCTTCAGGTGGCCGGCGAGCGAGGCGGCCTCGCCGGAGATCCCCTCCATCAAACACCCGTCGCCGGTGAGGACGTAGGTGTGGTGGTCTACCCGCGCGCCGCCGAAGCGGGCGGCCAGCCAGCGCTCGGCGATGGCCATCCCCACCCCGTTGGCGAAGCCCTGGCCGAGCGGCCCGGTGGTGGTCTCGATGCCGGGGGCCTCGCCGTACTCGGGGTGCCCGGCCGTGACGGAGCCCCACTGACGGAAGCGCTTGAGGTCGTCCAACGTGAGCGCAGTGCCGGTGAGGTGCAGCATCGCGTAGAGCAGCATCGAACCGTGGCCGTTGGAGAGGATCACGCGGTCGCGGTCAGGCCAGGCGGGATCGGAGGGGTCGTGCTTGAGCACCTCGCCCCAGAGGACCGCGGCGATGTCGGCCATGCCCATCGGCATGCCGGGGTGCCCGGAGTCAGCGGTCTGGATGGCGTCCATCGCCAGGCCGCGGATGATGTTGGCCGTGCGCGCCCGGATCGCCGCCAGCTCCGCCGGCCCAAAGGCGGGCGCCCCGGGCTCAGAGGGTGTTGCCGTCTTGCTGGATGCCTGCTCTTGACTGGACAAGGGAACCCTCCGCGATGGCCCCACCCTTACTGTGAACTTGACCCCTCGGCTACCCGGGAGGGCTCGGGTGGGGTTATCGGGCGTCCGCACGGGGAGAACCCCATCTTCCACGCTCGCGAAGGGCGAGCGGAGGAGATTCCGAAGCGAAGGGTGCACAGCGCAGGAGCGGGTCATGGCCGAGTCGAATCAGGCCGAGAAGAAGCAGGGCAAGGGCCAGAACAAGAGCCAGGACGCCGGAAAGACGGCCGAGCAGGCGATCACGCCGCGGGCCCAGGACTACTCTCAGTGGTACCTCGACGTCATCGCCGCCGCCGAGCTGATCGACGCCTCACCGGTGCGCGGCTGCATGGTCATCCGGCCCGCGGGCTACGCGATCTGGGAGTTCATCAAGGAAGACCTCGATCGTCGCTTCAAGGAGACGGGGCACACCAACGCCTACTTCCCCCTCTTCATCCCCCAGTCTTTCCTCTCCAAGGAGGCCGAGCACGTCGAGGGCTTCGCCAAGGAGTGCGCGGTGGTCACCCACCACCGCCTCCGGGCCGCCGAGGGCGGCGGCGTCGAGCCCGATCCCACCGCCAAGCTCGATGAGCCGCTGATCGTCCGCCCCACGAGCGAGACCATCATCTGGCACATGTACGGCCGCTGGATCAAGTCCTGGCGGGACCTGCCGATCCTCATCAACCAATGGGCCAACGTGGTCCGCTGGGAGATGCGCACCCGCCCCTTCCTCCGCACCGCGGAATTCCTCTGGCAGGAGGGCCACACCGCCCATGCCACCGAGGCCGAGGCCGTCGAGGAGGCCGAGCGGATGCTCCAGGTCTACACCGCCTTCTGCGCCGAGACCCTCGCCATCCCCGTCGTGCCCGGCCGCAAGAGCAAGAGCGAGCGCTTCGCGGGCGCCGAGGACACCTACACCATCGAGGCGATGATGCAGAACGGCTGGGCGCTCCAAGCGGGCACCAGCCACTTCCTCGGACAGAATTTCGCCCGCGCCTTTGACGTCACCTTCCAGAGCGCCGCCGGTCAGCTCGAGCTCGTCTGGGCGACGAGCTGGGGCGTCTCCACTCGGCTCATCGGGGCGGTCATCATGACCCACTCCGACGACACCGGCCTCGTGCTGCCCCCGAAGGTCGCCGCCACCCAGGTGGTCATCGTGCCGATCTGGCGCGGCGACGACCAGAAGGACCGGGTGGTCGAGTTCGCGCATCGTGTCAAGCGGCTGCTCGGCCCCTCGTTCCGCGTCGTGGTCGACGACCGCGAGGGCCTCAAGCCCGGCGCCAAGTACTTCGAGTGGGAGCGGAAGGGCGTACCCCTCCGGATGGAGGTCGGCCCCCGCGACGTCGATGGGGACAGCGCCTTCTGCGCCAAGCGCACGGGCGGGGGCAAGTTCAACCTGCCGATCGGCGCCGACGCCGCGGACCTCCGCGCCCGGGTGACCGGCCTGCTCGAAGGGATCCAGCAGGAGCTCTACGACCGGGCCCTCCAGGACCGGGAGCGGCGCACCCGCAGCGTGGACAGCTACGAGGCCCTGAAGGCGGCGCTGCCCGACGGCGGCTTCTTCCTCGTGCCTTGGGCCGACGACGCCGACAACGAAGCGGCGATCAAGGCTGACTGTCGGGCCACCATCCGCTGCTACCCCATCGAGGGGCAGGAGGCCGCGGCCGGCGCCACGTGCTTCTACTCCGGCCGCCCGGCCACCCACATGGCCCTCTTCGCTCGGGCTTACTGACCGAGCCGGTCGACGCAAAGCCCCCCGGGCTCATCACCCGGGGGGCCTGGCTGCATCGACCGTCGCCCCCGTACGGGGGCCGAGGGTTCAGTTCTTGTTCTTCTTGTTCTTCTTGTTCTTCTTGTGCTTCTTGCCGCCGTCGTCGTCCTTCGGCTTGGTGAAGTCACCGAAGTACATCGTCGCCTCGAGGCCCGCCTGGAAGTAGATGCCGCCCTTGACGGGGTCGGCGTCGGCGGTGGTGTCCACCTCGATGAGCTGGCGGCTCGGCCAGGGGAGCGCGGCGAAGAAGGCCAGCTCAACGGCCTTGTTCTTCATCCGGTAGTAGCCGCCGACCTGGCCGCGGATGAGGTAGTCGTTGACGCTGAGCTTGTCGGGCTCGTTGGTCGTCCAGGTATTGCCGCAGGCGCCGCTCTCGCAGCCGGTACCCTGGGGCGAGAAGCTCATGTGGCCGATGCCGACGCCAGCGCCGCCGAAGACGTGGGCGCCGCTCTCCCCGCCGAAGATCTTGTCGACCTCCAGGGTGAAGTTCTGGGCACGGTAGCCATTCTCGCCGAAGCCGAGGTTCAGGCGAGCGCCGCCGCGCCAGTCCTTGTTCAGGTAGACGACGCCGCGGCCGCCGATCCCGACGTCCTTGCCGCCGACCTTCTGCTCGTCTCCGAAGACGTCGTTCTTGAGGTCGCCTTCCTCATGGGCCCAGCTCATCGGGAAGGCGCCAGGGAGCGCGATGGTGGACAGCGTCGGGCCGGCCCCCCACATGTAGGGGCCGTCTTTGGCTTCGGCTGCGGGGGAGAGGAGGGTGAGGAGGAGCGAGAGCATCTACTTGTTTCCCGGGTCAGGGGTGGGGGCGTCGTCCGACGGGGGCGGGTCTGGCGGGGGAGGTGCAGGGGGCGCGACGGCCGTCCCGCCGGTCCCGACGACCGAGCCGGGCATCTCTCGGTAAACGATGACGGGGTCGATGAGGCCCTGGCGGCGCATCTTGGGGGAGACCTCGATGCGCACCGAGATGCCGGGCTCAACCGTGAAACGCTGTCCAGCGAAGGAGTATTCACCCTTGGGCAACATGCCGACGAAGATGCCGTCGATCTTCGACGACTTGATGGCGGCCTCTACGGCCTTCCGCTTGTTCGGGTCAAAGGGCAATTCTCCACCATCGAGCACCGCCGAGCGGGCCGGCACGCTCACGAGCTCGACCTGGCCGTAGTTGTTGTCGATGTCCCACAGCCAGTCTACGATCTCCTTGGTGCCGTTGATCTTCGCGGCGGCCTTCAGGCGGGCGTAGGCGGCCATGACGTCACCGAGCTCACGGGCGGCGTAGGCGCCGTGGAGGTAGTCCTCTTCGGTGAGCTTGCAGTTCAGCTTGACGAGGTCTTCGTACTTACGCTCGACCCCGCTCCAAATCTGGCGCTGGGCGAGCTTCTCCATCTCGTCGGCGATGCGGTCGTGCTCCGCGTCGTTGACCTCGTCTGCGGCGGCACGCCCGCTCCCCAGGAGCGCCAGGCCCAGCGCCAGCGCGAGCGCGACCCCCACGCCGGGGCGGTCCGGCCGTGACGGTGCCGGCGGAGGGAGGAGCGCGGAGGGGCGTGTGCGATTGGAGGGGGCCATGCGTCTCCTTGCTAATGGGTCCGTCGGTCCCAGATCAAGCCCCTGGTGGGAATCCTTTGTTGCCGCGGGGCCGTCTCGGCTCCGCCGCGGAAATCCCCGGAGGCGAGGATGGCCCAGAAAAGGGGCCGCCGTTACGAGGCGGCGGTGAAGTCCTATCAGACCGTGTTTCGGGATGCCCTCCCTCATGGGCTCGTCGTCGGGGTGACGCTCCCGATTGAGCCCGGCGTTCCCGAAGAGGTGATCGCCCGCCTGCACCCCGACGAGCGAGTGCACCTCGGTGGTCTCCTGGGCCTGCGCCAGGTCACCTTCGCCGGCGGGCGAATCGCCGCCCGTGGGGCGCTGCAGGCCCTCGGCCGTCCGGTGGGAGCCATCCTGCCCGACGAGCGCGGCGCCCCGATGGTGCCCCCGGGGATCGGGCTGTCGATCTCCCACAAGGCCACCCTCGCCATCGCCCTCGCGTGTCGGGTCGAAGACCAGACCGTGGGCGTCGATCTCGAAGACCTCCTGCCCGCCCGTCCCGGGATCGAGGAGAGGGTGCTCCGCCCCGAGGAGCAGAGCGCCATCCTCGAGCAGCCGCCCGAGCGGCGCTGGACCTCAACCCTCCTCCGCTTCTCGATCAAGGAGTCGATCTACAAGGCCTTGGCCCCGCGCCTCGGCCGGTACATCGACTTCCACGAGGCCGAGGTGTGGCCGAGGGCGGACGGCGTCGCCGAGGTCAAGCTCCACCTCGTCTCCGGATCGCCTCCGGTCAGCCTGGATGCACGATTTTGTTGGTTGCCCGAAGCGGTGATCACCTCCGTTCGCGCGCGCTGGTCCTGAACCGCGCCGCGGGCTTGCTTCGGGGGTCGAGGATCCCTATGATGGGGGCCCCTGCCCCCCGACTCACCGGAAGTTGATCTATGGCGGACGACGCCACTCCCTCCGTTCAGCAGCTCCACAAGCAATGGCGTTCGGGCGACGCGGCCGCCGGTCAGGCGATGGCACGCCTGTTCACCGACTGGTGCTACGCCATCACGTCCGTCCGCCTGGGCGACCGCCAGGGGCAAGAGCCCTGGCGCCGGGCCTGCGACGCCTTCGCGCAGGGCATCCGCGAGGTCAGCCGCTCCGCCGAGCTGGTCGACTGGGCCCACGGCATCGTCCACCGGGAGGTGATGGCGGGCGGCGGTCGGGCGCAGGCGGGTGACCTCCCGAACACGCTCACCGCCAACCGATCGCCCTCCGAGCTGCTGGCGCAGGTGCGTCCCAACCTCGAGCCGCATCGCGTGCGCCTGCTCGCCCTCGCCTATTCGGGGGAGGGCAGCGTGGAAGAGCTGGTGCGCCGCGCCGAAGAGCTCGGGGGGTGGCCCTACGCCCTGCTCGACGCCCGCTACACCTTGAAGCGCCTCCTCCGGGATCAAGTCGGCGTCGCCTTCAGCGTCGTGCCCGACTCTGCGAACCTCGACCGCGGGCCCCTTCCGCTCTACGAGGCGGGCCGGATGGCCTCGGTCGATGAGGAGGCCTTCTTCGAGAAGTGGCTGATCTCCGATATGGACCTCTGCCGCGACGTCGCTGAGTTCGCGGCCTTCACCCATGCGCTGCGGGCGGGCGCCCTCTCCGGCCCCGAGCCCGTCTCGCGGGTGGAGCCGCGGAGCGGAGCCCCGGCCACCCCCGCGGTCTCCTCCCCCAAGGTCCGCACCGAGGCTCCTCCGGCGGCTGCCCCCGCCGCGGCCCCCGCCTCCCCGCCGGCGAGCTCGTTGGCCGTCGCGGTGGTCGGCGTGCTGATCGTCCTCGCCGTGATCATCGCCGTCCTCGTGTTCTTCCTCCAGTGAGCCTCCCCCGAGCGAGGGCCGCGCTTGCCCACCGATGAAGGCACCAGCTCACCCTGGGCGGTCGAGCCCGCCCTCCTCGCGGCCTTGCGCCTCAAGAAGGCCGTAGCCCTCTATCAAGAGGGCTCGCTCGACATCGCGCTGGTCGAGGTCGAAGAGCTGCTCGAGGTCCAGCCGGACCACGTCGAGGCCCTCGATCTGGTCGGCGAGATCTGCTGGGAGCAAGGCGACATGGCCACCGCTGACGCAGCCTGGTCGAGGCGGGCGGAGCTCGAGGCGGAGGATCCGGTCGGCTGGTCGAAGGTCGCGGCGGGCCGCTTCGAGCTCCTTCGTTTCGATGAGGCCCTCGTGTCGGCGCGAGAGGCCCTCCGCCTCGACGCCGGCGTGGCCCGTGCCTGGTACGTTCAAGGGCTGATCTTGGAGCGGCGCGGAGATCCGGAGGGGGAGCGCTGCCTCCGCCGCGCCCACACCCTCGATCCGGCCAAGTTCCCCCAGGTCACCCGTGCGCCCGCCCAGGCCACCTGGGAGCGGGCCTGGAAACAGGCCTGGAAGCTGCTCCCCGACGAGCTCCGCACCTTCCTCAAGGGGGTGCCGGTGCGGTGGTTCGACTTCCCAGAGGAGGGCCTGCTGCGGGTGGTCGATCCGCCGCTCAGCCCCCACACCGACATCCTGTTCACCGGCGAGCCCCCTGACCTCGTGGAGGGCGGCGATCCCTGGCTGCACAAGCCCGAGAGCGTGAGCCTCTTCAAGGTCAACCTCGCGCGGCCCTTCGCCGATCCGGCCGCGCTGGCCGATCGAATCGCCGACGCCATCGAAGGGGAGGCCGAGGGATGGCTGGGGACCGGCGAGGAGGAGCTCGGCGGAGCGGAGGTCGGCGAGCCAAGCTCGAGCGAGCCCTAATTTGCGGCGGGCTCGCTGCGGGCCTCGTCGGAGATGCCGATCAAGCGTAGGTTTCGGTCACCTCCTTCCCCGCGAGCGTCGTTGAGGAAGCGCACGACGATCCGGTGTGGACCTGCGCGGAGCGTGCCTTCGAGCGTGAGCTCGGAGCGGCCCGCTGGCGCGATGGCGGTCTGGATGGGCCCCTGATCGACGCGCAGGCTGAGCGCAGGATCTCCTCGCCAGCTCTCCCCTTCGAGGGTCAAGACGAGGCGTGCCAGGGGGGCTCGGGCGTCGAAGTCCAGGCCGTGTTCGCCGTTCCTGTCCATCAAGATGGAGAGCGCGACGTGTCCGGGCAAGCTGGCGGTCCCCTCGGGTGCCTGGAGGCGCTCACCGGGGCCGGCCTCGAGATCGGCGCGGCCCTGCTGACGGGCGTAGAGCACGGCGGTCCAGGCGACGGTGGGGTCGGCCCGCCCTCGGCGCAGGAGCCGGATCGCCGCGCCTCCCCTCCCCTTCTGGTCGAGCCACCGCGCGATCTCTCGCCGGAGCTCCGGGGACAGGTGGGCCCGCAGCGGGTCCCAGCCGGCGGAGAGGGCTCGGTCGAGGCCGACCTCTGGCAGCAGCGCGAGCGCGAGGGCGTGGTCGGTGGGGCGGCGCGAGAGCGCGAAGAGGGCGAGGCCGGGGGCCTCTGGTAGGGCCACATATTCGAAGAGCTCGGCCTGCACGAGCGACTCGACCGAACGGGTGTCGTGGGCGCCGGCCTCGAGCAGCAGGGCTGAGCGCCCGAGCGTGATCAGACCGGCCAGCAGGAGGCCGGCGACCGGCAGCCGACCGGGGAGGGCGCCGCTCAGGCAGCCCACCAACCCCAGCCCAACCAGCCACCAGGGGAGAGCCAGATCGCCCAGCGCGGGGAGGGAGGGGCCGGCGAGGTGCGCTCGCAGGGCCTCGACGGAGAGCGCGATCAGCACGACCACGCGGAGGGCCGGCGGCAAGGGCCCGCGTCCGAAGGCCAGCAGGCCGGCCGCGCCGAGGAGGAGAGCCGCGCCGGAGACCCCGGCCCCGAGGATCGCCGCGCACCAGAGCGGGGTGGCGCCGAGCACCAGCACCATCGCCCCGAGGGCGGGCCAGCGCGCCCCGAGGAGGGCGGCGAGGCCCGCGGCCCCCAGCGCGACCGGCCCGGCGGTCCAGGGGCGGACGCCTGGATCAAGGGCGGCGATGAGGGTGAGCGCGGCCCAGAGGGCGGCCTGCACCGCGGGACGTCGCTCGGCGGCGGGCGCGGGCCCTGCCCCTACTCCCACTCGATGGTCGCCGGGGGCTTGCTGCTGATGTCGTAGCCGACCCGGTTGATGCCGCGGACCTCGTTGATGATCCGACTGGAGACCCGCTCGAGGAGCTCCCACGGCAGGCGGGCGACGTGAGCGGTCATGCCGTCCGTCGAGTGAACAGCGCGGATCATGCAGGTCCACTCGTAGGTTCGGGCGTCGCCCATCACGCCCACGCTGCGCACGGGCAGCAGGACGGCGAAGCTCTGCCAGAGCGAACGGTAGAGGCCAGCGGCGCGGATCTCTTCATCGAGGATGGCATCCGCGCTCTGCAGCACACCCACCCGCTCGGCCGTCACCTCGCCGAGGATCCGCACCGCGAGGCCTGGGCCGGGGAAGGGCTGCCGCCAGACCCGCGCGTCGGACAGGCCCAGCTCGAGGCCGAGCAGCCGCACCTCATCCTTGAACAGCTCGCGCAGGGGCTCGACCAGCTTGAGGTTCATCCGCTCGGGCAAGCCGCCGACGTTGTGGTGGCTCTTGATCGTGGCCGAGGGACCGCGGAAGGAGACCGACTCGATGACGTCGGGGTAGAGCGTGCCCTGGGCGAGCCAGCGGATCTCGCCCACCCGAGCCTTGAGGGCGAGGGCCTCCTCTTCGAAGACGCGGATGAAGGTCTCCCCGATGATCTTTCGTTTGCGCTCCGGATCTTCGACGCCAGCGAGGGCGTTGAGGAAGCGCTCGCGGGCGTCGACCACGAGGGTGTCGAAGTCTGCGAACTCCGCGCCCACGCTCTCCCGCTCCCCCTTCCGCAGCACGCCGTTGTCTACGAAGACACAGTGGAGGCGGGGGCCGATGGCGGCCCGGAGGATGGCGGCGGTCACGGCGGAGTCCACGCCGCCGGAGAGGGCGCAGAGCACATGATCATCGCCGAGCCGAGCGCGGAGGCTGGCGACCTCCTCGCCGACGAAGCTGCGCATCGTCCAGTCCCCTCGGGCGCCGCAGACCGCGAAGGCGAAGTTGCGCAGCAGGCGCTCGCCGCCCTCGGAGTGAACCACCTCGGGGTGGAATTGGATGCCGAAGCGAGTGCCGGTGTCGTTGGCCATCGCCGCGACCGGGCAGCTTGGCGTGCTGGCGATGGCCGAGTACCCGGAGGGCAGCCGCGCGACCTGATCGCCGTGGCTCATCCACACGCGGGCCTCGGCGGGGAGGCCCTCCCAGAGCGCGCTCTCAGCCTGACGGGCCACCACCGCGGGGCCGTACTCCCGGTGCTCGGCCCGGGCGACCTCTCCCCCACCATGCCAAGCCATGAGCTGCATCCCGTAGCAGATGCCGAGCATCGGCACAGGCAGGTCGAGCCAGGCGGGATCGAAGGGCGGAGCGTCGGTGTCATAGACCGAGGAGGGCCCTCCGGAGAGGATGACGCCGAGGAGCTGGCCCCCAGCCGGGAGGGCGGGGGTGTCGTTGCAGGGGCGGATCTCGCAGTACACCCCCATCTCGCGGAGGCGGCGCGCGATGAGCTGGGTCGTCTGCGAGCCGAAGTCCAGGATGAGGACGAGGGGGTGACCGAGGGACAAGGGGCTACTCCGAGGCGGGGAGAGCGGCGGAGAAGGCGCCGCCGGTGAGGGCGTCGAGGTTGGCCGTGAGCTCCTGGAGGTGCAGCTCGCTCTCGATCTGCCCCTTCACCTCTCCCGGTGGGTTGAGCAGGCGGTCGACCTGGAGGCGACGGCGGTCGAAGTAGAGGCGGGTGACCTGATCGAGCACCTTGTCGCGCAGCTTGACGATGTCCTGGGCCTCGTTGATGACCCGGATCCGCTCGGACGACATCACCAGCTTGTCGAGGCGCCACTCCATCTTGACGGTGTACTTGTCGTCATTGTCGGCGTCGGCGTCGTCCTTGACGGACTCGAGGTCGCCGTTCTCGTTTGGCTGGTAGTCGTAGCCGTTGTTCAGGTTGAGCTTCTTTTCATAGCCAAGCTGCAGCTTGGGCAGGATGTAGGCGGTGCGCGAGGCGCTGAGCCAGCCCTCGACGAGATCGGGGTTGGTGTTCGTGTAGCGGAGGGTCATGGCCTGGACCGCGCGGACGTCGGGCTCGCCGGCGAATTCCTGGAGGACCTCGGCGGCGTTGGCGTAGCGCTTGCCGCCCCCTTCCCGCACAGCGAGGTCGAGGACGGTGCCCTCGCGGAGGTGCTGGAGGGTGTCCTCCGGGAGGGCCAGGATGCGCAGAGCCTCGATCGAGCCGATCCGGCCGCGCTGCTCGCGGAGCTCGACGATGCGCCTCGCGGTCACGCCGTCTACGCCCTCGATCTGTCCGAGCTCGGCGGCGGTGGCCTGGTTCAGGCGCATCGGCGCGGCGGGGGCGCCGGTTGCGGAGGCCGGCGCGCTGATGCTGATGCCGAGGGTGAGGGCCAGGGCGAGGAGGGGGCGGGCGTGCTTCATGGGGGCTCCCATTGAGGGCCACGAGGAGTGGGGAGACAGAGAGAGCAGGGAGCGGGCCGGACCGATCAGCTCAGGAGCCGCTCTGCGCCGGTGGGCTCAGGGCAGCGGAGAAGTAGCCGTCGGTGAGCGCGTCGAGCCGAGCGGTGACGAGCTGGATCTCCAGCTCGTGGCGGGTCTGCTCGCGGAGGGGGAGACCCTGAAAGTCGTTGCGCTCGGCGACGAGCTTCTTCCGGGCGAAGTAGAGATCGGCCACCTGGTCGGAGACCGTGGTGCGGTAGCTGGAGATGCGGTTGGCGACGTTGGCCGCCAGGGCGCTGTAGTCGCCGGCCTCGGTGAGGTAGGCGTCATCGCCGACTACGACGATGTCCCCGGACTCGGTGAGGGAGTCGATGTCGATGTCCTCGACCTCGGTCTCGTCGCCGGTCGAGCTCGTGGTGGAGCCGCACCGGCCGAAGCAGAGGCTCAGGCCGGCGGAGACGTCGGAGTCGGTGGTGCCCGCGTTGGAGAGGCCAGGGATGTCGGCGCTGAAAGATTGGCGTCGGTTGTAGGCCCCGAACAACACCAGCGAGGGGGACAGGAGGCTCCGTACCAGCGCGTGCTGGATGTGCAGGGGCGTCATGGTGGCGCCGTTCCGGCGGAGCGCCGCTTGCATCACCTCGACGACCGGCGGAGGCGCCTGCTCTTCGGGGATGCCGGAGGCGACGGTGGGGGAGTCCTCGAGCGCCATCAGCGCGAAGACGCCGTCCTGGCCGCCCACCACGGGGCCCGAGCGGTCGAAGACGAGGGCGGTCTGGTCGGGGCTCGGGAGCCCCTCCGCGATCGGGGTCCAGCGGAGGCCGCCGTCCAGGCTCTCCCACACGCCGTTGGCCCCCACCGCGAAGAGGTGGCCAGGCTCTGCCTGAGGGAGGAGCTGGTGGGTGCCCTTGAGGGGGTTTCGCCCCACAGGGCGCACGGTGACGCCGCCATCGTCGCTGCGGAGCACCGACTCGGAGGTGACGAGCCAGAGGCCGCCCTCCCAGGCGGGATCGACGGCCAGGGTCTGGAGCTCGGCGCTGGGGAGGCCGGCGGGGCGGAGCGCAACCCAGCGGACGCCGTCCTCGCTTCGAAAGAGCCCCTCCGCGGTGCCAGCCCAGAAGTTCAGGCCGTCCGTGGCGAGCCCCCTCACCTCCCCTTGGTCGATCGGGCTCTCGATGGTGAACCAGACCTCCCCGTTGTCGCCGCTGTAGCGGAGGCCCTCCGCGGTGGCGGCGATGGCGTAGGGGGCGGCGCCGCCGACGCTGACCACTGTGCTGGTGGGCGGGAGCGTGGGCACCGGATCCCAGCTGAGCCCCCCGTCGGTCGAGCGCCAGGCGCCCCCGGGGCGGCTCACGAGCACTACCTCGGGGTCTCCGGCGAGCACCCACAGGCCACTGGCGGGGCTGGAGCCGGACGCCCCCTCGTCTTCGTCGGTGAGCTGGCCCAGCCCCGACTCGAGCGCGTCCGAGGTGTCGATCTCGATCGCCTCTGGGGCCTCGACCTCGATCTCCCCGTCGTCTTGTACGTAGGGCTCGGTGGACTCACCGGACTGGCTGGTGTCGACGGAGTCCTCGAGGGCGTCCTCGACCGCAGACTCCGCCTCGAGGAGCAGGTCCTCTTCGGATGGCCCCTCTTCCGCCTCCGTCGTCGAGCTCGGCAAGGAGGCCCGCCGCCAGGGCTGGCCCTCGGCCCGAACGTAGACGAGCCCGTCTTCGGTGAGGGTGAGGAGGGTGCCGCTTTGGAGGCGCACGAGGCCCCTCACCGGGGCGCGCAGATCGGTGCTCACCCAACGGTGCCCCTCCGACCAGCGCTTCACGATCGGCTGGAGGTCAGGGATCTCGGCGGTCGGGGCCTCGAGGGCCTGGACTTCGTCCTCGGGCCCTTGCGCCGCGGCCGGGCGGATCGAGAGCGCGAGGGTGAGCAGGATCGCAGAGATCCGGGCAGTCCGTCGGGCTCGGGGCATGTGCACTCCGGGGCTCCATCACGCGGTTGAGGGCGGGCGGCGCTCCGCTCCTCCGACCTCGGGGGGGCATGGTATTCCCCTCGGGGTGACCGGGTCAACGAGAAAGGAGGGGGCCGCACGCGGAGGCTCGGAGGGCGCCGCGTCGCCGGGGCAGGCCGCACCTGGGAGAGGTGGATGGAATCGGCTATGCGGCCCCGGTGAAACGAATCCTCCGAAACACGCGTATCATCCCATGTGTGGCCGACGATCCCGATCTGGAGTCCGCCTCCCAGCTGGCGGACGTCCACATCGTAGACGGCCTGATCGACGCGATCCGGCCGCCCGGCGGCACCCCACCGCTGGGGGCGGAGGTCATCGATCTCGGCGGACGGTGGTTGATCCCCGGCTTCGTCCAGACCCACATCCACCTCGTCCAGACCCTCTTCCGCGGTCTGGCAGATGACCTCGCCCTGCTCGATTGGCTTCGGACGCGCATCTGGCCCCTCGAGAAGGCCCATGACGAGGACAGCGTCTACTGGTCGGCCCGCCTCGGCATCACTGAGCTCCTGCTCGGCGGCTCCACGGCCATCCTCGACATGGCTACGGTGTCCCACACCGACGCCGTGTTTCGGGCGGCCGAAGAGGCCGGGATCCGCGCCTTCATCGGCAAGGCCCAGATGGATCTCGAGAACGAGGCCGGCCTCTCGGAGCCCACAGATCGGTCGATGGCGAGCGCCTGTGAGCTCGCCGATCGTTGGCATCGCCGCACCCCCCGCCTCGCCTACGCCTTTGCGCCTCGCTTCGTGCCCTCTTGCAGCGCCGAGCTGCTCCGGCAGACCGTCGCCGAGGCTCGCCGTCGGGGCTGCCTGTTGCACACCCACGCCTCGGAGAACCTGGACGAGGTGGCGATGGTGCGCGCGATGACGGGGCGTGACAACGTGGAGTGGCTCGACGCCCTCGGCTTCTCTGGGCGCGACGTGGTCCTGGCCCACTGCGTCCATCTGACGGCGGCCGAGGAGCGCTTGCTCGCTCGGACCGGCACCACGGTCGCCCATTGTCCGAGCTCCAACCTCAAGCTGGCGAGCGGCTTCGCGCGGATCCCCGAGCTCCTCGCGGGAGGCGTGCGGGTCACGCTGGGAGCGGACGGCGCGCCCTGTAACAACCGCCTCGACGCCTTCACCGAGATGCGCCTCGCCGCCCTGATCCAAAAGCCGAGGGTCGGCGCCGCTCGGATGGACGCCCCCACCGTCCTCGGCATGGCCACTCGCCGTGGCGCAGAGGCCCTCGGCCTCGCCACGGGGCGCATCGAGGTCGGCCGCCCCGCCGACCTCGTCGAGATCGATCCCGACGTCATCTCCGGCTGGGGCGGCGGTGATCCGCGGAGCGCTATCGTCTACGCGCTGACGCCGGCGGCGGTCCGGCGGGTCTGGATCCACGGGGAGCGCGTGGTTGAGGGTGGAGCGGTGCGGGGCTGGGACAACGCCGAGACGGTGGCCGGTTGTCGAAGCGCCCTGGCGCGGGTGCGCCGGCGAGCGGGCCTTTGAAGGTCCTCGAGGCCGCCGCTGCGGCCATGCGGGCCGGGCGCCCCGCCGCCCTCGTCACCGTCGTCGGGGTCAACGGCTCCGCTCCGCGGGCCGCCAGCGCCCGGATGCTGGTCTATGCGGGCGGAGGGCGGGTCGGCACCGTCGGCGGCGGCGCCTTCGAGCACCGGCTCGAGCAGGAGGCCGAGGCGGCGATCCGCGCCGGCGCGCCCCGCAGGGTGGCGCTCAACCTCCGCCATGACTTGGGAATGTGCTGTGGTGGCGCCATGGAGGCCTTCGTGGAGCCCTTGAAGCCGATGGAGCAGCTCGTCATCTACGGGGGTGGGCACGTGGGCCTCGCGCTCGCCGGCCTGGGCCAGGGCCTCGGCTTCTCGGTCACGGTGGTCGACGAGCGGGAGGAGTTCGCGGACCCTGGCCGCTTCCCGCCGGGGGTCCGCGTCCTCGAGGCCGATCCGCTCCGCGTGCTCGACGGCCTGCCCTTCGGCGCGCACTGCTACCACCTCGTCGTGACTCACCGCCACGACCTCGATCAAGACCTCGTCGAGCGCCTGCTCCCGCGAGAGCTGGCCTGGGTCGGCCTGATCGGCAGCCGAGCCAAGGTGGCCCGCTTCTCCCTTCGCCTCCGCGCAGCGGGCTTCGATCCTGCCTTGTTCGAGCGACTCGCGGCGCCGGTCGGCTTGGACATCGGCGCCGAGACCCCGGAGGAGATCGCCGTGAGCGTCGCCGCCGAGCTCATCCGCCGGCGGCGTGGGTGTGAGCGAGTCCCCCTCCCGCTGTCCTCCGCGGGGAGGAGCGCGGAGCCGGTGCCGTTCAGCGAGGCGGCGGGATCGGGGGGCTCCCCGAGAGGAGGATGAGCTTGACCTCCTCCAGCAGGCTGTCGAGGGGCGCCGGCTTTCGCAGCACGCGATCGAAGCCCAGCTCCACAGAGCGCTGCTCCAACTGCGGATCGGGGATGTCGGACAGGCCGATCAGCCGGAGCCCGCGGGCCTCCGGGTCTTCGCGGAGCTGACGGGCCAAGCGGAAGCCGTCGAGGTCCGGCATCGTCATGTCGAGGATGAGGAGGTCTGGCCGGAAGCGGCCGAGCTCGTATCCGGCGTTGAACGCGCCGTCCGCGAGCCTCGCCTGCACGCCTGCCCGAATTCCCAGGAACTCGCACACCATCTCGCTGTAGTCCCGCTCGGCGTGCACGACGAGGACCCGCTTGAGGCCGGGCGGGTCGACGGCCTCCGGCGGGAGCTCGATCGGCTGCGCGTGGGCGCCAGCGAAGCGTCGGAGCTCCGCCTGGGCGATGCGCCGGTGCCCGCCCGGAGTGCGGTGAGCCTCGATTCGGCCGGCCTTGATCCAATTCACGATCGTCGGCAGGCTCACGCCGAGGAGCTGAGCCGCTTCGTGGGTCGTAAAAAAGACGGGGCCGCTGACGCGACCCCGACTTGAACGTTGCATCTCCGCCCTGCCTGTCCTACAGCACCCGGAATCGGAAGAAGGTCTCGCCGATGATGACCTCTTCGCCGCCGAAGAGGCGCCGCTCGGTGATGAGCTCGCCGTTGACCAGGGTGCCGTTCGAGGACTTGTTGTCTTCGACGTAGAAGTTGCCGCCGCGCTTGAACAGCTTGCAATGGAACCGGGAGACCTTGGAGTCGTTGCGGATCTGGATGTCGTTGTCCCGCCCGCGTCCAACGGTGAGCACGTCGTTCGTGAAGGGGTAGATCTGCTCGTCGGCCGTGTTCTCCTGGTAGAGGAGGATGGCGCGGCGACCCTGATCTTCGGCGCTGGCGGGCGCCTCGGACACCTGGGACAGGTTCTGCTGGGTGTCGTGGTCCGGGTCCGGGATGAAGACGTCCATCTCCGGGGAGGCCGGGGCGCCGGGGTCGGTCGGCGGGGAGAGCGCCGAGACCGAGGACACCTGCGCGTGCGAGATCGGCGGGCCAGCTTCTACCGGCTCGTCGAAGTCAACCTCGAACTCGTCTTCGCCGGCGTTGGCTTCGATGGTCTCGGCCACGGCCGCGTCATCGGTCAAGCGGACAGCGGCCTCGGACGGGGCGCTGTCGAAGACCGCGGAGACGTCATCCTTCACGCGGCTGGTGGAGGTGTGCTGCCCGTCATCCGCCTCCGGGGGCACCACGGTCTCGGCCATGTGGGCGGGGACCGGGAGCGGGATCGACACGAGGTCCGGCTCGACGATCGTCTCAGCGACCGGCGCCGGTGGGGCGATCGGCGCGGGGGCCTCGACGACCGGCTGCGGCAGGGGCTCAGCCACCGCGGGCGGGACCGCGGCGGGCACGACGACGGCCGGCACGACGGCAGGGGCGGCCACCACAGGGGGCGGCGCGGCGACCTCGAGGCCGTTGGGCTGTTGGCCTTCGGCGGCGAGGGCGACCCAGCTGTCGAGCGCCTTCGCGAGGTGCTCGCGAGCGCCGTCGAGATCACCCAGCCGGCCGTTGGCGGCCTCGAGGTGATCGCGGAGCTCGTGGCCGAGGCTCTCGAACTCCTCGTCCGTGACCTCTCCGATCGCGAGGCGGAGGTTCAGCTCCTCCATCTCCTCGTCGGCAGCGGCCTTGTCGTTGTGGATCGAGACCTTCTCGTCGTCGATCGTCCGGATCGCTGACTGCAACGACGGGACGAGCGGGAGGATGTCGTCGGCGATCTGGGAGGCTTTCACCTCGTGATCCAGCATCACCTTCTCGATGATGGCCTTCGAGAATCGGGATGCCTGACTCTGCGCCCGCCGGATGTACTCGCGGTGCTGGGCGTACTTCGAGAGGAAGGCGTTGAATTCGTTGAGCAGCTCTGGCTGTTCCATCTTTCCGACGAGCTCCTGGACGAGGACCGGCACCCTGGCGGGGGCCATGAACACGGTTCGGCGTCTAATTCGATGCGGATGGCGGTGTGGTCCTGCTGAGCAGGATCATCAAAGAAGGACGTGCAAGCGGCCCCGTCAACCCCGTACATGAGCTAGCCGGTGAGGCAGGCCCCTGAACGGTAAGGCTGAAGTAAGTCAGGCTCGGCTATTCGCCAGAAACCCAGCCTGTCAACCCCGGCGCCACTTTTCGATGGAGCCCTACCGATCGATGAGATCGGGCGGGATGGGCTTCACGGGTATCCGCCGAGCCCGAGCGCGGCGCGCGGCGTCCCGAGCAGAGGTCCCCTTGAACAAGAGGTCGAGGCCGATGATCGGGATCAGCACCCCGAAGCCCGCATCTTCGTGGAGGGCCAGGGCCCCTGCGCCGAGCAGGCCGACCTCGACCGCCGACCAGGCGGCGGCCCCCCGCCAGTCGTGGATCATCGCCTGACCGGCCCCCGCCCACAGGGCGGAGCCGGCACCCGCGACCCAGGGCGCAGGCCGCGGGGCGCGCTCCGGGATGTTGGGGACGGATCGCTCCACCTCTGCGCTGAACACGGCCACCGTCCAAGGGGAGCCGTTGACGGTGGCGCCGACGATCACGCCGAGGGGCACCTCGGTGAATCGGTTGCCTCCCGACAGCACGACCGAGCTCGGCGTCGCCCGGTAGAACCAGCCCTCGACGGTTTGGCCGCCCATCAGCGCGAGCTCCAGCCGATCGTTCCCGCCGAGCGCCCAGGCCTGCGCGACGAGGAGGAGCAGCCCGATCACTGATAGTAGCCCTCAGGGGCCCGCTGAAGGTTGTCGAAGCGCGTCCACTTCCCGTGGAAGGCGAGGTCGACGTCTCCGGTGGCGCCGTTTCGCTGCTTGGCGATGATGATGGTGGCCTCGCCTACCTTCGTGCTCTCTTTGTTGTAGTACTCGTCGCGGTAGATGAACATGATGACGTCCGCGTCCTGCTCGATGGCGCCGGACTCGCGGAGGTCCGAGAGCTGGGGGCGCTTGTCGGGCCGGCTCTCGACGCCGCGGTTCAGCTGGCTGAGCGCGATCACGGTGATGCCGAGCTCCTTGGCGAGGCCCTTCAAGGCCCGGCTCGCCGCGCTCACCTGCTGCTCCCGGTTGATCTTGGCGTCACCGCCCATCAGGCCGATGTAGTCGACGATGATGAGGCCGAGCGAGGGGTCCTGGGCCTTGAGGCGACGGGCCTTACTCCTGACCTGTGTGGGGGTGAGCCCGGGGGTGTCATCGATGTAGATTGGCAGCCGATAGAGCCGCTCCGACGCGCTGATCAGCGCGGGCCAGTCCTCGGACTGCGACAGGAAGCCGGTGCGGATCTTCCCCGCGTCGACTCGGGCCTCTGCGCAGAGCAAGCGGGTGGCGAGCTGGCCGCGGCTCATCTCGAGCGAGAAGACCCCGACCCCGGCGATGGGGTCGCCGTCCGGCGTTCCCGCGACGTTGCGGGCGATGTTGAGCACGAAGGCAGTCTTCCCCATCGCAGGTCGAGCGGCGAGGATGAGGAGGTCGGAGGGGTGGAGGCCGGCCAGCATCCGGTCCAGCTCGACGAAGCCCGTGGAGAGCCCGGTGACGTCGCCCTGGTTGGCGCTCAGCCCCTGGATTCGGACGATCTCGCCGTCGACCACGGTGGAGAGTCTGGACCAGTCGGCCGCCGACCGGTCCTGGGTGACCTGAAAGATCGTCGACTCGGCGAGGTCGAGCAGGTTGGGCAGCTCATGGGCGCCGCTGAGGGCCTCCTCGGTGATGCGCTGAGCGCCCTCGATCAAGCGGCGCGAGACGGCGCGCTCTCGGATGATGCCCGCGTAGTACTCGATGTTCTCGGTGCTGGGGACGTTGTCGGGCAGCGCGCTCACATACGCGACCCCGCCCATCTCCTCTTCGCGGCCCGCCTTCACGATGGCGTCGACCACGGCGAACATCTCGGTCGGCTGACCGCGCTCGCTCATGTCGACCATGAGCTGGAAGAGGCGCTGGTGGGACTCCCGATAGAAGTCCTCGGCGACCACGCGCTCCGCGACGCCGGCGACCCGCTCGGGGTCGAGCATCAGCCCGCCGAGGACCGCACGTTCGGCCTCCGGGCTGCGGGGAAGGGGACGGCTGTTCTCCATGCCGCGCGCTCCTTCAAGGAGGGTACCTGCTCAACAGACGCCCCGGCGAGGGGGGAGCCTCGCCGGGGGCCCGCTGTGCCCGGTCTAGTGGAGGACGTAGACCTTGATCTGGGTCTGCACGTCGCGGTGCAGCTTGATGGGCACGTGGTTGAGGCCGATCGTCCGGATGGGCTCCGGGAGGATCACCTGCTTACGATCGATGTTGTAGCCCTCGGCGACCAGGGCCTCCGCCACGTCGCGGTTGGTCACGGAGCCGAACAGCTTGTTCTCGGCGCCCGCTTCCCGCTTGATGGTGATGGCGACGCTGGAGAGCTTGTCGGCCAGCTCCCGCGCGCTGGCGAGCTCGCGGGCGGCCGTGGCAGCGGCCACCTGCTGGAGGTGGGCGATGCGGGCGACGTTGCGCTCGTCGGCGAGGGTGGCGAGGCCGCGCGGGATCAGGAAGTTACGGCCGTAACCGTCCCGGACCTTCACGACGTCCCCGGTCTTGCCGAGGTTGGCGACTTCCTGCTGGAGAATGACCTTCATGTGAGCCCCCTACTCGAGCGCGAGGAAGGGCAGGAAGGCGATGTGACGGGCCCGCTTGATCGCCACGGCCAGCTCGCGCTGATGGCGCGCGCAGTTGCCGGAGATGCGGCGCGGCACGACCTTGCCCCGCTCGGTGATGAAGTTGCGGAGCAGCTTCGGATCTTTGTAGTCGATGGTGACGGTCTTGTCAGCGCAGAAACGGCAAACCTTGCGCCGACCCAGACGACGGAAACGAGACATTGGAAGTTCTCCTTTGGAGACGCCGCTCGGGCGCCCCTTGGTTCAGCGAGCCTACTCGTCGTCCTCGACCTCGTCGCGGCCGCTGTCGCGGTCACGGCGTCCGCCGAGATCGTCATCCCCGAGGTCTTCGTTCTCGTCGTCTTGAAGCATCGCAGCGAGCTTCTCGGCGCGCTTGCGCTGACGATCGAGGGCGAGGGTGCGGCGCTCTTCGACTTCGACGTCCTCGGCGAGGAGGATGGTCAGGAAGCGGAGGAGGTTGTCCTCGATGCGCAGATTGCGCTCGAGCTCGGCGGGGAGATCGGCGGGCCCGACGTAGTTGAGGTACGTGTAGTGGCCCATCTGGTGCTTCTTGATGGGGTAGGCCATCTTGCGACGACCCCACTCCTCGTTCACCAGCATGGTGCCCTTGTATTCGGCGATGATGCGCTCGAACTTGTCGCTGAAGCGCTTGACCTCCGCGTCATCCATGTCAGGACGCGCGATATAGATCGTCTCGTACTCGTGATGATGGAGCATTGTTGCTCGAACCTCCACTCGGTCCAGTTCGGGGGGCGGTGGATCCGCCCCCGCGGAGGGGCCCGGCCCGAAGGCCGGGGTTCAGGGGCCGAAGCCCCCAAAGCCATAAAGAGACACAGGGAACATAAAACTCGAAAACAGGAGACACAGAGAAACAAGATAGACGGAGACGAGGGTGACGGAGGAGCGCCCGACCGGTCAAGCCGAGGCGCTGGGGGCGACCCCAGCCTTGGGGCGGGTGTTGAACCGGTTCATCGCTGCGCTGACCCCGTCTTGGAGGATGGACTCCAGCACGGTGGCCACCTGATCGATGGCGGTGGGGAGGGCGGCCTCTTCGACCCCGCTCCACTTTCCGAGCACCCAGTCCGCGGTCTCCCAGCCCTCGGGGGGGCGGCCGACACCGAAGCGCACCCGAGGGTGACCCCCGGTCATCGCGCGACTGATGTCGCGGAGGCCGTTGTGGCCGCCATGCCCGCCGCCCAGCTTGCAGCGGACGTCGGCGAAGGGGAGGTCGACGTCATCGTGGACGACGACGACCTTCTCCAGCGGCACCTTGTAGAAGCCCGCCACGGACACCACCGGCTGGCCGGAGAGGTTCATGAAGGACTGTGGCCGGAGGACCACGCAGCGTTCATCCCGCACCCGACCTTCGCCCACCTTCCCTCCGAAGAGGTCTCGGGCGTCGGGGTTGATGGACCAGCGCTCGGCGAAGCGCTCCACGGCCAGAAAGCCGATGTTGTGCCGGGTCCGCTCATAGCGCTTCCCCGGGTTGCCGAGCCCGACCACCAACCACACGGATCAGGCCCCACCGCGCTCGGTCTCGGCGCGCTTGCCAAGGACGGTGAGCATGTTGAAGTCACCGCCGCCCTGGATGCTGCAGCCCTCGGGGAGGGTGAGCTGGGAGACCTTGAGGATGGTGCCGATCTCGAAGTTGGACACGTCGATGTCGATGGTGCGGGGGATGTCGCGGGGCTTGCAGACGATGTCCAGGCTTCGGCGGACGAGGCGCATCACACCGCCGGCCTTCACGCCCGCCGCGGTGCCAACCGGGACGACCTTGACCACCACCATGATGTCGTCGTCGGGGTGGACCTCGTAGAAGTCGACGTGACGGAGGACCTTGGAGACCGGGTGGCGCTGCACGGCCTTGACGAGGCAGATCCGGGTGGCGTCGGCCACCTCCAGGTTGACCAGGGTGCTCGGGTTCTTGGTCTTCGCGAAGCCAAGCTCCAGCGTCTTGGGATCGACGCTGACCGAGGTGGCCACGCCGCCCGACGTGTAGACCACGGCGGGGATCTGGCCGGCGCGGCGGAGCTTGCGGTTGGCGCTCTTGCCGCTGGTGTCGCGGGAGGTCGCGGAGAGGTTGATTGAGTCCATGGTCACTCCTCGAAGTCGATGTTCGAGCGCCAGGTGCGGTCCGCACCCTGCGGGGAAGCCGACGGGGTCAAATGACGCCGTCGAACGGGAGAGTCAGATGTGTCCGACTCCGCGATGCTCGAGCATCACGGGCAGCCCAGGTGTTCCGGCGCCGGTAGAGCTCACCGCGGAGGGCGGCGGGCTCGGCTCTGCGTGTCTTGGACTGCGGGCCCTGGGGAGGACCGACACGCGAGGAGCCGGCTCGGGAGAGTCGGAGTTCCGCACATCCTGGGGCCATTGGGGCCTTCAAGATGTTTGGCCCGGCCATTTAGCCGACGGGATCGGCCTCGTCAAGCGAGTCGGGCCCGACCGAGGCTGGACCGCCGCTCCGGCCAGCGCTCACACGAAGAGGCGGCTGACCGAGTCGTTGTGGTGGATGGCTCGGATGGCGTCGCCGAAGAGGGAGGCGACGGAAACCACGCTGATCTTCGGGCAGGCGCGCGCGTCGGCGCGGAGCGGGATGGTGTCGGTGACGACGACCCGCTCGAGCACGCTGTCCTGGATTCGCTGGACCGCGGGGCCAGAGAGCACGGCGTGGGTGGCCACCGCCAGCACCCGGCTCGCCCCATTGTCGGAGACCGCCTTGGCCGCCTTGGTCAGTGTGCCGGCGGTGTCGATCATGTCGTCTACGATCAGCGCGGTCTTGCCGCGCACGTCGCCGATGATGTGCATCACCTCCGCCACGTTGGGGGCGCTGCGCCGCTTGTCGATGATCGCGAGGCTGGCCCCCAGGCGGTTGGCGAAGGCCCTCGCGCGTTCGACGCCTCCGGCGTCGGGGGAGACGATGACCGGGTTCTCCAGGGTGAGCTCCTGCTGCAAGAAGCGGCAGAGGATCGGGCTGGTGAAGAGGTTGTCGACCGGCATGTTGAAGAAGCCCTGGATCTGACCCGCGTGAAGCTCCATCGTGAGGATTCGGTCGAGGCTGGCCGTCGAGAGGAGGTCTGCCACCAGCTTGGCGGTGATCGGAGCTCGGGGGGCGGCCTTACGGTCTTGGCGCGCGTAGCCGTAGTACGGGATGACCGCGGTGATCCGCCCGGCGGAGGCCCGCTTGCAGGCGTCCGCCATGATCAGCAGCTCCATCAGGTGGTCATTGGCGGGGGAGCTCGTCGGCTGGATGAGGAAGACGTCCCGCCCACGGACGTTGTCCGCGATCTCCACGTTGATCTCCCCGTCGCTGAACCGGCTGACGCTGGCCCGCCCCATCGGGTACTCGAGGTAGTCGGCGATACCGTTCGCGAGCTCGGGGTTGGCGTTCCCCGTGAAGATCTTGATGTCGGCGATCATGAGCGTCTCCCCTGGCGCTATAAGGGGCGCCCCTGTCACCCGGACCGGGGGGTGGGTCAAGGGAGGCCCGGCGGCGGGCGCAGCGGCGCCGGACCACCCCTTCGGCCCCGGGAGGCGGTCAGCCGCGGGTGGCGAAGATGTTGTAGAGACCGGTGTCTTCCATCCCCCCCTCCTGCTCCACGGCGAGCTTCGTGAAGCCCTGGGTGAGGAGGAGGTCACGGACGACGCCGAGGCGGCCTTCGAGATCGTGCACCTCGGCGACGACGGCGCCGATGTGCGGCCAATCAGCGGGCTCGATGCCGAGGAGCACCTCGAGCTCCGCCCCCTCGCAGTCGACCTTGAGCAGGTCGATTCGCGAGAGCTTCGCCTCCCGCATGATCTGGGACACGGTCCGGAGCTCGCAGGTGAAGGAGACCGCCCCTCGCTGGAGGTGGCGGGCCACGAAGCGGCTGAGGAAGCTCGGCAGCCACTTCGCCCAGGCCATCTCGGGCGGCGGGTTCGCGAGGTTGCTCTGGACGGCCTTCTCGAGGCGCTTCGGATCTTCGGACCAGGCCTCTGGGTGTGCGGTCGAGAGCGCCGGGCTGTTCGGGTAGTACTGGAAGGTCGCGGTGCCCGCCGCCCGTGAGAGCCCGCAGGACATCGGCACCATCCGCGCGCTGCCGAGCGCTTCGAAATTGCGCCGCATCACCTCGTAGGTGGGGGGCACCGGCTCGAAGGCGTAGACCGTGACGTCTCCGTTGCAGCGTTGGAAGGCCCGCACGCCGAAGAGTCCGATGTTGCCGCCCACGTCAAAGACAACGTCGCCCGCCCGGATCTCGATGCCGTGGGTGAGGTAGCCGTGGATGTGATGGTCGAGGACCAGGGCCTCGCTCTTGAGCAGGCAATAGACCTCCGTGCCGTCCGGCAGTGTGGTCTTCAGCGGTTCCCGCGTCGGGGGAGCCGCGGTGGGGGTGGAGCGGGCCATCGTCCTTCCTCGCCTGGGCCGGGGGTTGTACACTGCGCGCTATCGCGGAGCCATCCATGCCCCCCGTCCATGTGCTGATCGTGCTGGTGCTCAGCGGGATCAACCTCTCTTCGGTCGCGCTGTCCTGGCACATCACCCGCCCGGGGATCGTCCTCGGCCGGCGAGTGCAGGTCCGCACGGCAGATCGAGCCGCCCTGCTCGAGCGCTTGCCCTTGGTTGAGGCCAACTTTCTGATGCTCACCGCTGGAGCCTGCCTCACCACCTGGATGTTCCCCGACCACTTCCCGACCGCCTTCCCCGGCCTGCTGTCGCTCCTGCTCCAGGTGTGCTTCGTCGTGGTCTTCGACGACACCTGGTTCTACTTCCTGCATCGCTGGATGCACGAGCACAAGCGCACCTACAACCTGATCCATCGCGTGCACCACCGCGCCTTCGCTCCCCTGCCCGTGGACTACCTTTACGTCCATCCCCTCGAGTGGATGTTCGGCACGGTCGGCCCGACCCTCGGCCTCGCGCTCCTCGGTCTGGCCTTGGGGGGGGTCAACGCCTGGGTCCTCCTCACCTACGCGGTGGTGCGCAACTCCCATGAGGTGCTCATCCACTCCGGCTACCGCTCGGCCATCGCCCAGCGGCTGCCGTTGTTCGCCACGGTGGAGCACCACGACCTGCACCACTCGCGGCCCACGCTTGGGAACTATGCCTCGACCCTCACCTTCTGGGATCACCTGCTCGGCACGTTTCGGCGCGAGGCGACCTGAGCGGAGCAGAGATCGAAGGCGTGGGGAAGAGGACTTGGGGCGGCAGGGCTCGAACCTGCATGACTGGAGTCAAAGTCCAGTGACTTGCCTATTAGTCGACGCCCCAGCGTCGGCCGCCATCTAAGCGGCGCGGGGTGCCCCGGCAACCGACCGGCGCCGGGCGGTGCGCAGGGCGGCCCTGGGATCGGTCAAGGCTTGTCCTTCTTGTCCGCGCAGCAGCGCACCGCGCCGGTCGCCTCGGGCCCCTCGGTCGGGCTGCGGTCCTGACAGGTCGCGAGGCCGCCGCCCATTCGTACGGGGGCGCCGCCGACGCCCAGGGTCCACTCTGCGGGGCCGCCGACGAGGTCGTAGACGCCCTCGGGGGTCCGGCAGCCACCGGCCTGACCGGTGCCGAGGCCACCCGGGCAGGCGCCCTCTCGACGGCGATTGCCATAGGGGTACGGCCGGCCTTCGATACGATCGTCGGCGAGATCGCCGTTCCTGTCGTCGTCCTCGGCGGCCGCACCTTGGCAGGCGGTCACCCACTCGGGCTGGAGGCAGAGGCGGGCGCCGCCGAGCTTGCAGGTCAGGGCCGCCTCGTCGGCGGTCACGAGGCCAGGGGGCTGGCCGGCGAGGGCCTGGAGGCGGCCGACCGGCTTGCGGGAGCGCGGGATGGGATCGATCCAGAAGATGCGGGTCGGATCGGAGCGGACGGGCACCATGTCGGTGAGGCCGAGCGGGAGCGCGGGCTCGTCGGCCACCCGCTGGCGGGCGGGCCAGCGGCCGTCTGGGAGGGGGGCGATGTCGCCGAGCTCGGCTCGAATCGCCGCGTCCAGCTCCGGGAGAGTGGTGTCGACCCCGAAACGACGGCCGCGGATGTACACGGCGGGGCCGCGCGGCTGGCCGGAGCGCTCGAGGAAGCCGGCGTGACTCTCGTCCTCCAGGATCTCCTTCATCACGGACTCATCGGTGACGCAGCCCTTGAAGCGGGGGATGTCGAGGCCCGACTCGGCGGCGATCGTCGTCAGGCCGACCGGCCCGAAACGACCGACATGGCGGACCAGCCGTTCGCGGTAGGCCAGGGCGAGGTTCTGGCGGGCCGCGCAGACCTGGGCGCGGGCTGCTGGGCAAGCCTCCGTGCGGGCGGGCCCTTTGTACACGCTGTTACAAGTCGGATCTTCAGGGAGCTGCTTGTAGATGAAGCGCACGCGGTCGGAGTACCGCTCGCGGAGCTCGGTGAGGCGCTCCTCCATCCCACGGCTCACAGGGCTGGTGGCGTCGGCGAAGAGCACGACCCGGACCGTGGCCTCGAGGGGGCCGTCGCTGGGATCGAATCGATCGACGGGCACGTCGGCGCTCGGTGCGGGAAGCGTCACCGGCGGGAGCTCCACCCAGCGGAATCGGAGCGCCGTCTCGGCAACGCTCTCCGCCGCTTCGGCGAGGGTCTTGTCGGTGGCGCGCTGCTGTCGCGCTCCCGCGATCAGGGCGAGCTGAAAGGTCACCCCCGTGACGGTGATGAAGATCAGCAGGGCGGCGATCCGCTCGAGAGCGGCGGGGAGGCCGGGGCGACGAGCCAGCCCGAGCGGGAAGAGCGAGAGGAGGCCGACGTTGATCGCGTCCTGGGGGAGGCGCTCCGCGCAGACGCCGCCGAGCATCAGGACCGACCAGCCGAGGCTGGCGAGCGAGCCCCCTGCGATCAGGGACACGAGCAGGCCCACTCCGCGCCGCGCCGCCGCTGCCCGTTCACCCTCCCCGCGGGCGATGAAGGTGTGCCAGACGAGGATCAGGTAGGCCGGGACCCAGTACAGCGCCAGCGGCACATCGCCGGGGGCGCCGACCTCGGAGACCCGGAGACAGCCGCAGAGGTCGAGCGACGCAGCCTCACTGGGGCCATGCACGAAGGCGAGGGCCCTGACCGCGTCGGAGATCGCCAGCGAGACCCCTGCGAGGAGGAGGCCCAGGGACACCCAGGGCGCGGCGGCGGGGATCGGGCGGGGCATGGGGTCAGGGCCGGGCACATGGATGGGCGAAGGGACGGGCGCGGACATCGGGGCTCCGGGGGCGGGGGTGCTCCGGGGCCGAGTCGATATCCCACCGGCTCGCTTTCACCATCGCCCGGTCCGGGGCGACCTCGCCCGGGTAGGGGAGGCGCATGACGCCGCGTACGATCCAAGTCCGAGGGGCTCGCGCCAACAACCTGCAGGGCGTCGATCTCGACCTGCCCACCGGGTGCCTCGTCGCCTTCGTCGGGCGCTCGGGCTCCGGGAAGTCCTCCCTGGCGATCGACGTGCTGCTCGCGGAGGGCAACCGGCGGCTCCTGGGCGCGCTCGGCGCGGAGGGGGCCGGCGCGCTCCCTCGCCCCGCCGTCGACCATGTCGGGGGTCTGCCCCCCGTGGTCGGATTCAGCGCCGGCCCCCCAGGTCGTCGCACCCTCGGCGGCTGCGCGGACCTGCTCGAGCTCTCTGCGGTGCTCTTCGCCCGCGCGGGCCGGGCGGCTTGTCCTCGCTGCGGCGCCGCCCTCGCCTCCTCGCGTCGCGACGAGGTCGTGAATTGGATGGTGAGCCGAGGCGAGGGCGCTCGGCTCACCCTGCGGGCGCCGCTCTTGCGGGGGCGCGTGGGCGGCATCGCGGATCTCTTGCGCGAGCTCAGCCGCCAGGGCTTCGCGCGGGTCCGCCTCGACGGCGTAGACCACCGAATCGAGGACCTCGGCCCGGTCGACGCGCGAGCTTCCCATGATCTCGACCTCGTGGTCGACCGGGTCCGCGTCGAGGCCGGTCGGGAGGAGCGCCTCGCCGAGGGAGTGGAGGCTGCCTGGCTGGCGGGGAAGGGCCGCCTGATCGTGGAGGGAGCGGGTGCCACCGGCGATGCCCGGGCCACATTCGCCGAGGAGCCTTGGTGTGAGGCCTGCGACCTGAGCTGGCCCCGGCTGACCGCGGCGTCGTTCATGGGGAGGGAGCCCGCCAGCCTCTGCCCGGCCTGCCTCGGCGAGCCGATCCCCTGTGGTGCGTGTGGTGGCGCTCGACGTGCGCCGATCGTCGCTCTGACTCGCCTCCCCCTCGGACCCCGCTCGGGGGAGGACTCGGCCGAGGCGGGCAAGCGGCCCCTCACCTTCGGGGCGCTCCTCCAGGTCCCCCTCGGGTCGCTCGCGGCCCACCTCGAGGTCGCGGATCTCCCCTCCGCCCTCCCCTCCTCCCTCCTTCCGCCGGCTCGGGCCCTCCAGGAGCGGCTGGGCGCCTTCGTCGACCTGGGCCTCGGGCACCTCCCCCTCGGGCGCCCGCTCGCGGACTGCTCGGACGGCGAGCGGCGCCGCGCCGAGCTCGCGGGGGCCCTCTCCGCCGATCTCAGCGGCGTGCTCTACATCCTCGACGAGCCCTGCGCCGGGCTCGGCCCCGAGGAGGCCGCCGCCGTGGCCCGGCTCCTGCTGCGGCGGACCCTGGCGGGCAACACGGTGCTGGTCGTCGATCACCACCCCGTACTGATCGCAGCCGCGACCGCCGTCGTCGAGCTCGGGCCTGGCGCGGGGCCGCTGGGCGGGCGATTGACCTACCAAGGCCCGCCGGCCGGCTGCTCCATCGCCGGTGCGGAGGGGGGGCCGGCGGGCGGGGCGCTCCCCGCACCTCGCGCCCTGCCGGCGGCGCTACCCACGAGCTCGGCTCGCTCGTTGGTTCACCTCGAGGGGGCGGTGGGGCATGGGGGCGCGCCGGTCTCCTTTTCGCTCTACCCCGGACAGCTCTTGGCGATCACGGGGGTCAGCGGCTCGGGCAAGTCGGCCCTCGTCGAGGGCACGCTCGAGCCGGCGCTCCGTCAGCGGCTCGGTCTGAAAGGTGCAGATCCCCTCCCCTTCTCTCGCCTGGACAGCGAGGTCACCCGCCTCGTCTCCCTCGATCGCGGCGGAGCGGTGCGGAGCCCTCGATCCTGCCTCGCGACCCTGTCCGGCCTCTGGACCCCGCTTCGAGAGCTGCTCGCCGCGTCCCGAGAGGCCGCCATTCAGGGCTTCGGTCCGGAGCGCTTCTCGTTTAACCGCCCGGGTGGCCGCTGCGAGGCCTGCGAAGGGCAGGGCGCGCGCCGCCTGGAGCTGGGGCCGCTCCCACCGGTGAGCGTCCCCTGTGAGCTCTGCGCAGGGCGTCGTTTCGACCGTGCGACCCTGCGGTGCACGTGGCGAGGTCGTTCGGCGGCCGATCTGCTCGACGCCCGGGTGGAGGAGGCCGCTCAAATCTTCGCGCAGATCCCCCGGCTGTCTCGCCTGCTCGGCGCGCTCGGCGATCTCGGGCTCGGGTACCTCTCGCTCGGCCAGCGCGGGGACAGCCTCTCCGGCGGCGAGCTGGGCCGGGTGCGCCTCGGCGCTGAGCTCGGCCAGCTGGGTGCCGACGCCACCGGCACCCTCATCTGCCTCGACGGGCCGGAGCTCGGGCTCCACCCGATCGACGCCCAACGGCTCGCTCGGCACCTCCGCGACCTCTGCGACAAGGGGGCGGCGGTGGTGGTGACCACCCGTTCACCGATCTTCGAGGCGGTCGCGGACACGCAGCTCCGGCTCTCGCCGCCGGGCTGATCCGCGTGGCGCGGCTCGGCTCGGCGGGCGCGGGCCGGATGCCTCCGGCTTTGGGCCTCAGCCCTGGGGAGCGGTCGCCTTCTCAATGAGCTCGCGGAGCTCACCGGCCTGGTGCATCTGCATCAGGATGTCGCTACCACCCAAGAACTCCCCGCCGATGTAGACCTGCGGGATGGTGGGCCAGCTGCTGAATTCCTTGATGCCCTGCCGCACCTCGGGGTCGGAGATCACGTCGTAAGAGGCGATCGGCTTGCCGTAGCTGCGGAGGATCCCAGCGGCGTTGGCCGAGAAGCCGCAGAGGGGGGCGTCCGGGGAGCCCTTCATGAAGAGGACCACCGGGTTCGCCTTGACGAAGGAGGCGATGAACTCGGAGACGGGGGCGGCGCCGCGGGCGGAGCTGGCCTCCTCTTCTTCGTAGCGGGGCAGGGGCGCGGGCCGACCGGCGGTGGGGGCCGGCGGGCTGGGGTTGCCGCCACCGGCGCCAACGATGGGGAGACGACGCTTGATTCGGTCTACGATGCTCATGGAACCCTCCAAGCCGAACCGTTAACCCAGCCGGCCCGACCGCCAACCATCGGCTCCCCATGCTCTACACGGTGCTGCTCATCGCCTCGGTCTTCGCCGCCGTGGTGCCCATGGTGGGGTTCCTCGCCCTCGTCTGGTGGTTGGACCGCTATGAGCGAGAGCCCATCTGGATGGTGGCGCTGACCTTCTTCTGGGGAGGCCTCGTCGCCACCTTCTTCTCGCTGGCTGGCAACACCGCGCTTCACCTGCTCCTCGCCTGGATCCTCGGCGACGAAGCCGCGGCGACGGTCACCCCGGTCGCGGTCGCACCGCTGGTCGAGGAGCCCGCCAAGGCCCTCGTCCTCCTGCTGGTCACGCGCTCTCGCCAGTTCGACAACACCACCGATGGCTTCGTCTACGGCGCCGCCGCCGGCTTCGGCTTCGGGATGACGGAGAATTTCCTCTACTTCTCGACCGCCGCGATCACGGCGAGCTTCGATCCGGTCGGCGGCACCCTCGCTTGGCTCGGCACCGTGGCCGCCCGCACCGCCTACAGCGCGGTCATGCACGCCACCACGACATCCTTCGTCGGCGCTTGTTTTGGCTTCGTGCGCTACCGGGGCTGGCTGTCCCAAGCCGGGGCCCTCCTCGTGGGGATGGGGGTGGGGATGGGCATTCACGCGCTGTGGAATGGGCTCCTCACCGTGGACGCGATGGTGAAGTCGCCGGTGAGCCTCACCTTGGTCGACTTCATCCTCTTCCCCTTCATCTTCCTCGGGATGATGGGCCTCTTCCAGCTGTGTACCTGGAACGACCGCCGCACGATCGAGGGGGAGCTCCGTCAGGAGGCGGAGGATCGCGGCACGCTGCCGTTGGAGCACGTCACCAGCATCGCCAGCTACCGGCTCCGCAACCTGAGCCGCTTCGCGCCGCCGGGGATCGACCAGGCCGCTTACATCCGCGCGGCCACGACCCTCGCCTTCCGCCGGCAGCAGTGCCGGGTGGCGAGCGGGCGGTGGAGAGGGAGCCTCGACGCGGATCTCGACCGCTTACGGCGAGAGGTCAGCGGGCTGCTCGCCGCCTCCTGAGCGCCTGGGCCTGCCCCCGACGGAGGGCCGCGGTCCGCCGAGCGGTGAGGCCCGGCGCGCTCACTGGACGTCCTTGACCTTACCGGGAGGCGTGACGTCGGCGATGGTGCCGGGGGCCTCGTACCAGGATTGGATCGCGTAGCTGGCGGTCAAGCCCTGAAAGTCTCGAGCCAGCAGGTAGATGAGGTTCGTCCCTGGGGCGAGGGTGGGCTCCACCGTGAACGGGAGGGTGGTCAGGCCGACCTCCCCGCCTCGGTAGAAGATCTTCTCTTCGCCGTGGAAGACCATGACGTCGCGGATCCCCGCGTCGTCGGTGATCGCGCCGCTGATCACCACACCTGGGGCGCCTACGCTCGTCTCCGGTCGTCGGCTCACCTGGATCGCGGGCGCCGTGCGCACCCGCCCCTCGAGCGGCTGGCCGGGCGACATCTCCAGGGTCTCGTTGAGCTGGAAGTAATCGTAGAAGCCGCCCCGCTGGATGCTGGCGTAGTCGTAGCGGGCGTTGTCACCCACCTGCAGATCGAGCTTCCACTTGCCGTCTTCGGGCGGAGCGCGGAGCTCGAAGGAGACGCGGCCCTTGTAGGTCTGACCTGCGGCGAGGTGGCGCTCGCAGCCGTCGCTGTCGGGCTCGCAGGCCTTGCCGTCCTTGTCCTTGGGGTCGCCGAGCTGGATGCCGCCGTTGCTCAGGTCAAGGGCACGCCCGCTGCGGTTCTTCACGCGGGCGAAGCCTTCGCCGCTCGCGCCCTTGCCGGCGTTGGTGATGGCGATCTCCAGGTCGATGGTCTCGCCGACCTCAGGGATTCCGTTCTTGTTGCCCTTGCTCGAGCCGCTGCCGTCGTCGTGCAAGGTCACGGTGTACTCAAAGCGGGGCAGCTCTGCGGCCTCGGTGCGCAGCAGCTCGGTGGCCTTGAAGATGTCGGTGTGGTCTGGGTCTCGGAAGGTGAGCTTCACCGGGGCGACCTCGGCGCCGTAACCGTCGTGGAGCACCACGCGGAGCGGGCTGCGGCGGGTCTCGCCGGGGTTGAGCCTTCCGAAGTAGAACTCCCGGTGCTCGAACCAGGCGTTGTCGCTCTCGGAGGTGGCAGAGAGCTGGTAGATCGGCTCGGTGCCGGTGTTCCTGACGACGAGGGCGACGTCTTCGGTCTGGCCGGCCCGGATGACGCCGTCGGGACCGAGGTCGAGGTGGACCTCCAGCGTGGGAGCGGCGGGGTTGACGCCGGCCGTCCAGTCGATCCCGACCTGCTTGAAGGCGGCGGTGAGGCGCGCGGCCTCAGCCTTTTGGTGCGAGGCCACCACGGTCGCGGCCCCAGCGACGACGTCGGCCCGCCGGGATCCGGGCGCCGCGCGGAGCACCTCGCGGGCGAAGCTCACCTCCCAATCGGTGCGAGGGTCGGGCTTCTGATCCTCGTCGCGGATCGGGCGGAGGTAGCGCACCGACCAGGCCGGCGGGGCGAACTGGACCGGGCTGTTCTCGAGGTGGTGGTCGAGGTCGCCCTCGCGGCTGATCCAGTCTCTCCAGTAGAGAGAGATGAGCGGGTTCGGATCGGCATCGTTGCTGGCGACGCCCGCCTTCTTCGTCGCCTTCTCGACCGGCTTGATCACGCTCTGCAAGAGGGCGATGTCCGGCGGGATCCCCACCGATTGGATGCTGTTGTCGCCGGGGGTCAGGTACTTCGCGACCGTGAGCTTCAGCTTGCTCTCGTCATTGTTCTGGTACAGATGCTGGACGGAGCCCTTCCCGAAGGTGCGCTCGCCGATGATGATGGCTCGCTCTTGATTTCGGAGAGCGCCAGCGACGATCTCGGAGGCCGATGCGCTGTTCCCGTTCACGAGGACGGCGATGGGGTAGGCGGGCTCGGTGCCAGGCTTGGTGGCGCGCTGCTCTTCCCGGTGCTTGGAGGCCCCCTCCACCGTGGTGACGATGACGCCGTCGGTGAGGAAGCGGTCGCTCACCTCGACGGCCTGATTGAGGTAGCCGCCCGGATCGTCTCGGAGGTCGAGGACGAGGCCCTTGAGCTCGCCCTTGTTCTCCGCTCGGAAGCGCGTGAGAAAGCCTTCGAGGTCGGTCGAGACGTTGTCGTTGAAGGCCTTGATCTTGACGTAGCCGATGCCGCCCTCGAGGAGGACGCCCTCCACCGCGTTGACCTTGATACGATCCCGCTTGATCGCGAACTTCTGGGGCGAGGGGAAGGTCTTGCGCTTCACCCAGATGTTGACGGTGGATCCGATGGGGCCGCGCAGCTTGCTGACGGCGTCGTTGAGGTCCATGTTGATGGTGGACTCGTCTTCGATGCGGACGATCTGGTCTTCGGACTTCAACCCGGCCTTCGCTGCGGGGGTGTCAGCCAGCGGCTGCTTGACCGTCAACCGACCGTTGGCGACCGTGATCTCGATGCCGAGCCCGCCGAACTCGCCTTGATTGTCGACGTCCATCTCATGGGCGGCGACCGGCGGGAGCAGGACGCTGTGGGGGTCGAGGGTGGAGAGCGCGCCGTTCACGAAGGCGTACTCGATGTCTTCGCGCTTGATCTCCGTGGAGAGATGCTCCTTGAGGACGGCGGCGACCTTGCGGAGCTCGGCGTTGAGCTCGGCGAAGTTGTCGATGGGCTCAACGAGCAGCACCGTGGTGAAGGCGCCCACCGACACCTGCAAGCGCTTGCCCATGGGCTCGCGGACGAACATCACCTCGGGGATCTGACGCTCCACGCGGTCGAGCGCCGACTGGAACATGAGCTCGGGGTTGAGGCGCTCTTTCTCGACGTAGCGCTGCTCCACGTAGAAGAGGCTCTTCTCGAAGAGCTGCAAGTTTGCGAGATCGTAGTTCACGCCGACCGCGAGGTCGCTGATGCCGGCGTCGTCAGCGCCTGTAGAGGCCTCGGCGCCCCCGTCGCGGCCCATGCCCTCGACGAAGAGGTGGTAGCCCACGTAGCTAGCGGGGAGCGCCAGACCGAAGAGGACGAGGTGCTTCATCATTCGGGGCATCCCATCTCCGCCGGAGGACCGGGGTCGGGTGTCGGGGTTCGGGCTTGGGAGGGCCGATGGGCGGCCGAGCGCTCATGCCGGACCGGACCGGCGGAGACCCTCTGAGCGAACATATGGGCACCTCTCGGAGGCTGTCAATCGAGCGAGGGTCGAGCGAGCCGCCGCTGGGGCGGCCCGGACCATCGTGCTCAGACCTCCGGGCTCAGAACACCGCTCGGCCCGGCGGCGTCCCCTCGGATGGGAGGCGCTCCGCACACGAGGGAGGCCCTGAGGACCTCGTCGGCGCCGTTGACGTGGAGCACTGCGCCCTTTAAGGCGGCCCCTCCTCATCGGGAAACCGGGATGGCGCTCAAGATCACCTGCCCCCATTGCGGAGCCCCGCGCCGCCTCGATCAGCCCTACCCGCTGCCCGGCGCGGAGGTCCACTGCCATCGCTGCGCCCGGATGCTGACCATCACCTACCCGGTCGACCTCGTGGGTCGGCTGCGGGCGAAGGGGGTTCGATTCGCCGGTGATCCGGAGCCTGCGCCGGCGCACCCCCGACCCAGCGCGGAGCCCAGCCTCCCCGTGCCCAGCCTCCCCGAGGACGAAGACGGCCCGACGATGCATGGGGTGGCGCCGGAGCGGGTCTGGCCAACCGGGCCGCCGCCCTCGCCCGTCGCCGCGCCGACCCCGCCGCCGGCACCACGGCCCTCCCCTGCTCCGCCCTCGACGCCTCCGCCCCCGACGGATCCCGTCTCGTCGCGCGCCGCGGCGCCCCACCCCCTGGAAGACACCCAGCGAATACCCGCTCGCCCCGCGGCCGATCGACCTGCGCCGGCTCCCACGACGCCACCCCAGAGGAGATCGAAGTCCTGGCTCTTGAGGGGCCTCGTCTTCCTCTTCGTCTTCGCCCTCCTGGGCGGCCTCGCCGCGGGCGGCGGGGTGGCCGGGGTCTTCTGGTATTACGGTCGAGATCTGCCGACGGTGGACGCGCTGGGTCGATATCGACCGCCCACCGTCACCGTCGTCTACGACAACCAGGGGCGCTTGCTGGGGGAGATCTACGAGAAGCGGCGCTACGTCGTGCCGCTCGAGGAGATCCCCAAGGTGGTGCAAGACGCGTTCATCGCATCGGAGGACGCCAAATTCTGGACACACTCGGGTGTGGACTACGAGGGCATCGTCCGTGCGGTGGGTCGCAACCTGTCGAAGGGCAAGAAGGCCCAGGGCGCCTCGACCATCACCATGCAGGTCGCGAGGAACTTTCTCCTCACCAACGAGAAGTCCTACGAGCGGAAGATCCGCGAGGTGATCCTCTCCCGGCGCATCGAGGAGGCCTTCGACAAGAAGCACATCCTCTTCCTCTACTTGAACCAGATCTACCTCGGCTCCCACTCCTACGGGGTGGAGGCGGCCGCGCGCTCCTACTTCGGCAAGCACGTCGCGGACCTCGATCTCGGGGAGGCGGCCATCCTGGCTGGCCTGCCCCAGCGCCCGAGCGACTACTCTCCGCACATCCACTGGGAGAAGGCTCGGGTCCGCCAGGAGTACGTCCTCACGCAGATGCGGGAGAAGGGCTTCATCACCCGCGAGCAGGAGAAGGCCGCGCTCGACGCCCCGGTCGACATCGTGCCCGAGACGAACGAGTTCCTGGTCGCAGCGCCCTACTTCACCGAGCATATTCGCCGCTACCTCGTCGACACCTACGGCTTCGACAAGGTCTACAACGACGGCCTCGTCGTGGACTCCACCTGTGATCTCGAGCTCCAGCGGGTGGCGCAGTCTGCCGTCACGGACGGCGTGCGGACGAGCGACCAGAAGGTCGGTTGGCGCGGCGCGACGGAGACCTTGGACGACGCTCAGATCCAGCCCTGGCTCGATCAGCAGGAGGGCCAGCTGCGGGAGGAGATCTCGCACCGTCACCTGCGGCTCGCCGATCCGTCCGTGGGTGGCCACGACCCGACGCCGGAGCGCTCCACCCTCGAGGTGGGGAGGGTCTACGAGGCCGTGGTGCTCGAGGTGGCTCCCAAGCACGCGGTCGTCGGCGTCGGGGCGCACCGGGCGCTCATCCCGCTCTCTTGGACCACCTGGGCCTATAAGCCCGACGCCAGCAGATCCTACAAGGGCCGCAGCCTGGGCGACCTCACCGCCGCCCTGCGGAAGGGCGACCGGGTCCAGGTCGAGGTGGAGGCCCTGTCCTCGACCGAGGTCGACAACCTGCGCGGGTACACCGCGGCGGGCAAAGGTCCCTTCGCGGCGGTTCGTCTCCATCAGCCGACGGCGCTCCAAGGCGCCTTCCTGGCCATCCGCCTCGGCGACGGGGCGGTGCTCTCGATGGTGGGCGGCACGGACTTCGCGGGATCGGAATTCAACCGGGCGACACAGTCCCAACGGCAGGTGGGCTCCACCTTCAAGCCGGTCGTGTACGCCGCGGCGATCGGGACTCGGCAGTTCACCGCCGGCACGATCGTTCAGGATGCCCCCACCGTCTTCGCGACCATCGGGAACAAGCTCTGGAAGCCGACGAATTACGGGGATGAGTACCTCGGCAACATCACGCTCCGCCGAGCACTCCAGATGTCTCGTAACGTCTGTACGGTTCGGGTTCTTGACAAGATCGGCCTTGATCCTGTTTTTGAGCTTGCGGGCCCCTCCCTTCGGATCGGTTACCCCGAGCCCTCCTGTTCGCGCACGCACGTCGCGACCGATGAGGCGGAGCTCACTTGCAAGGGCTCCATCACGCCGTCGGCGGTCGATGGGATGAGCTGGTGTGAGTCCTGTGACCCCACGAGCTGCCCGCTGGTGCTCACCGGGCAGGGAGAACAGGTCGTACAGGGCCACAAGGCGAACTACCAGGGTGATCTGCAGTGCTTGGACGAGCCCTCCACCCTCGACGGCAACTCCTGGTGTCACTCCTGCGACGTGAACCTGCGCGTCTGCGACTGGCTGCCGATCGAGAAGTTCCCCGAGGGGGACCACTGCACCGACCCTCGCCGGGATGAGGCCGGCCAGGTGCTCTGTCGTACCTGCGATCTGAGCATGGGCCTTGGATCGAGCTCGCTTACCATGGTGGAGCTCGCGCGGGCCTACAGCGCCTTCGCGACCTACGGGCACCTCGTCGAGCCGCATTGGATCAACCGCGTCCGCGACCGGGACGACACGGTCATCGAGGAGTGGACCCCCCCCGTGGGCGGATGGCCCCAGGTGATGGATCCTGCCGTCGCGGGCATCGGTCACTGGCTGCTCCGCGAGGTGGCCACCGGGGGCACCGCGGCGAAGTCGAACCGGCTCGGCATCGAGGTGGCGGGAAAGACCGGCACCACGAACGACTTCTTCGACGCCTGGTTCGTGGGCTATTCAGCGAAGATCGTGGCGGCCGCTTGGGTCGGCTACGACAAGCCGCGCAGCATCGGCATCTCCTTCACCGGCGGTGACACGGCCCTGCCCATCTGGATGCAATACATGGAGGTCGCCGCGCCAAAGGGACATGCGGGGACCTTCCCTCCCCTCCCGGGGGTCGAGTTCGTCTCGATCGATGAGTCCACGGGTGAAGCGGCGGCCGGCGGCCGGTCGGTCCCGATGCTGCCCGGCACCGCCCCCGCCAACAATGGCGCGGTGATCGGCCAGAAGTCCACGGAAGAGCTCCTGACGGGCGGATTTTGAACAGGTGGTCTCGATGAAGCGGTGTCTCCTCGTGGTGCTGGCCCTCGTGGCCTGCTCCTCCACCTCCACTCCCCTCGCGCAGCGCTGCGACATCACCTTGCAGGCGCCGGAGCCGGCGGCTGGGGTGCCGGGCACCTTGGTGACGGTGCGCGGCAGCCCGCTGACGGCCGACTACGACACCGCGCTGTACCTGGGCGGGCTGCCAGTGCCGCTCGAGTCGCTCGATCGAAGCAGCTGTGAGGCCGACCAGGCCGACGGGAGCGCGGGCTGTGACGAGTGTCGCGCCGCCGCAGACTGCCTCGCCTGCGGGGACTGCGACGACTGCGATCAGGTCTGCGCGACGACCTGCGTGGAGTCGTTCACCTTCACGGTGCCCGAGGCCCCCGCAGGGGCCACCACGCTCTGGATCTTAAACGCCCACGGGCAGAGCAACACGGTGCCCTTCGAGGTTCAGGCCGCGCCGGTCGCGGGTGATACGGCGGACAGCGGCTGAGGGCCTACCCTTGCCCGAAGGCCCACCGATCGGCTATGCAATCGAAGCATGCCTATATGAGATGCCCGGGCCATCTCACGGCGATGATCCCGACCCAAATCTTCGACCTGGTGTGGACGACTCATGCGCTCTCTCCCCACGATCGGTGCCGGGCTTGCCCTCCTCCTCAGCTCTGGTGTGGCCTACGCGGGCGGCTTCGGTCTCCTCGGCGCGGGTGGACTGCATGAGGGGCGGGCCTACTACTACCGGGACGACGGCGAGCAGGGCGTGGACGTCCAGCATCGCCCCAACTTCTCCCTCGGCGGCGAGGTCCTCCTCGGTGACCGGGAGGACCGGGTCAACGGTATGGCCCGCATTTACTTCCTCGGCGACATGCCCTTGAACACCCCTGACCTCAGCCAGGAAGACAAGAGCCACGAGTACACCTTCCCGCCCGACGCTGAGCAGCCCATCCGGAAGGTCGGCGTGATGACGATCGGCGCCCAGTGGGGCCTCTATGGTGACCCCACCGACACCCAGCTCATCTTGACCACGATGGTAGGCTCTGGCTTCGCCACCCTCGACAAGAGCGAGTTCCTCGTCTTCGAGCCCGCGGTCGGCGTGAGCAAGATGCTTGGGGACAACTTCCAGCTCGCCGCGAACCTCGCCTTCACCGGTCGGTACCGAAAGCGGTTCTACGTGGGCGAGAACGTCTACGTCGGTCTCCGCTACATGTTCGACTGAGAGTGCGCTCGTGAGGCTGGCCACCCCGCTCTTCCTTGTGTTGGGCGGGTGCGGTCCTGACACGACGCCCCGTTGGTCCGATCAGCTCGTGCCTGCCGGCCCCTGTTGGGAGGTCAACCTCGGGGACGGGGTGGATGCGGCCGATAACACCGAGCTCCATACGCTCTTCGACTGTCTGAACCGCACGGGCGACTTCGATCCCCTCTCCTCCCTGGACGTCGCCCTCGACGCGCCCACCCGCGGCGGACAGACGGTGGGTGGAGAGCTCGTGGGCCTCGCGGCCGAGGCCGGTGACGGAGAGGTCGATCTCGCCGGCCTGTTCGAAGGGCTCATGGCGCTGTATGAGGAGAACGTCGATCGGGTGCCCCTGGTCGCCGAGATGTTCGTCGAGCTCGTCTATGCCCGCCCCTACGAGCAGGTGGAGGCGCTCGACCCTTGGGGGCAGGCCGAGGGCAGCGCGGTCGCGGGGGGGCTCATCGCCCCCGCTGTGCCGCTGTTGTCCCTCTCCTCCGCGGTGCTCCTCGACGAAGGCGACGATATATTGGCCTTTGTCGCCGATCTGCCCGCCTCGCCCCACCTGGACGACGCCGTATGCACTTATCAGGGGCTGATGCGGTCCGAGGCCACCGCGGACACGCGTGCTGCCCTCGCAGAGCACCTCGGCCCGGCGATGGTCCTCGCGGCGCCGGCCCTCCGAGACCTGACGGGGATCCTCGTCGCCTCCCCGGCGGGCGGGACCTTCTTCGCCGCAGCGAGCGACGATCTGCGCATCATCCTCTCCGATCATGCGGTGATCGACGATCTCACCGAGCGGATGATCGAGCGCGACGCCGCGGGCGACATGTTGCCCATCCTCTCGGGCGTCACCCACCTCGCGATCGTGGACGTCGACGGCGGCGCGCTCGGTGTGGGCGAGGTCTCGGCCCTCTCCCGCTTCATCCGGCTCTTGGCGAGCGCGAACGGGCCGGTGGACTGCGGGTTGGTCTCGACCGACAACCTCGCGGTGCTCGTGCTCGACCTCCTCGCCCTCATCCCCGCTGACACCGTAGAGGCCGGCATCCCCATCCTCGCTGGGCTGCTCGACAACGCGCTGCTCGACTTCCTGCTCCGCACCGGGGCGGACCTCGGCGTCTGCGACGGGCTGTCGAGTGACATGGTCGAAGACCTCGCCGCCGTGGACCGCCTGAGCGACGAACCCTCCCTGCCCCTGCTGCGGGTGATGCTCGATCTGCTCGCCGCGGTGCGCCAAGACGGCGGCGACGAGAGCCGCATCCCAAGCGTCGTCGGTGTCGTCGATCTCGCCTGGGACCGCGGGATGCTGCCCCCCATCGAGGCCTTGCTGGTGGCCGTGGAGGGCGCCCCCGGCGCCGACGCCGCCTTTGCAGGCCTGCTGCACATCATCATAGACCCGAGCGAGCTAGACACCGCCGGCTGCCCAGATGGCGCCCGTCCGATGGACCTCCCCGTGGCCCTCGCCGTCGTGGAGGCCGCGATCGTCGGTGAGGGTTCGGCCTGGAGCACGCTCCTCCCGCTCGCCTCGCCGCTGCTCCAGGCGGACGAGACCTGGCGCATCGTCGATCGGCTGGGCGGCCTGCTCAAAGGTGAGCCGCCGCGGCTGGCCCAAGCGCCGGCCCTCCTCTCCGACCTCCTCGCCGAGCACCACGATCTCTTGGCCGGCGACCCCTTCGCGCGGCTCCGCGATCGAGGAGTGGTTGACCCGCTGCTTCGCGTGGTCGAGGCCCCGGAGGTCGGCGCCGCCCTCCTTGTCTCTGAGCGTGACCTCCCCGGCCCCCTCCCCTTCGCGACCCGCCTCGTCCAGGATGGCACCCTCGACACCGTGCTGCGCACGGTCGAGCTGCTGGTGGATTGGCTGGACGCCCCCTCACCTTCCGGCTGAACCGCCGCGGAGCGCCTGATGTCCGACTCCCAGTACCAGAACCTCCCGCGGCCCGCCGGCGGGCTCCAGCACCAGTACGGACCTCGGGTGCACATCCTGAGCGAGCCCTATCCGATGTCGATGCTGACCCGGCTCTGCGCGGAGCCAACGGTGCAGCCCCAGATCAATGACCTCGTCTGCGCGCTCTATGACTGGCTCCTGGCCGAGGTCTCGAGCCGCTTCCTGACGACGAAGCCGGTGGAGGTGCCGACCCGCATGGCGCGCCTGCACCCCGCCGAGGCCGTCTACCGCGGCGAGTGTATCGATCGCGCGCAGCAGGTGGTGGTGGTCGACATCGCCCGAGCGGGGATCTTGCCCTCACACCGGCTGTACCACGGGCTCCACCAGATCATCGACCCCGACGGCCTCCGCCAGGACCACATCGTCTCGAGCCGGGCCACGAACGCCGAGCACCAGGTGGTCGGCGTGCAGATGGACGCCAGCAAGATCGGTGGGCCGGTCGCCGGCGCGACGGTCCTCATCCCCGATCCGATGGCCGCCACCGGTTCGAGCCTCTCGGCCGTCATCCGCCGTTACCACGGCCTCGAGGGCGGGCCGCCCCGCAGGGTGGTGGCGGTGCACCTGATCGTCACGCCCGAATACCTGATGCGAGTGACCCAGGAGTTCCCTGACCTCGACGTGGTGGCCATCCGCCTCGATCGGGGGCTCTCCGCGGGCGACGTCCTCGAGGCCGAGCCCGGCGCGCGGTGGACCGATGAGGTGGGCCTCAACGGGACCCAGTACATCGTGCCCGGCGCGGGCGGTGTGGGCGAGATCATGAACAACGCCTGGGTCTGAGCGCCGGGTCGCCGAGCCGAGCCGAGCCGGCGGATGGCGTGGGTGACGGTGTGGCGATGATGCAGGTGTAAGGAACTGGTTCTCCCGGTCGTTGTCCTGCACTACAGCGATCCGCGACCTCGGAGGCCCCCATGAACCGCTCGTCCCTCACCCTGGCCCTGGCGGGCGCCGCCCTCCTCACGGCGGCCCTGGTCCCTAACTGGCGGGTGGGCGGCCTCGGCGGAGGCGCACCGCAGCCCCCGACGCCCGACCTGCCGCTGCCCCCCGAGGCCCCGCCGACGGTCCCGACCGGCGTGGGCGCGCTGCGGGTCGATGCCTCCCTCGATCAGGGCTCGATCCTCCAAGGGGCCGGCGAAGACCGCTACCTCGTCGTCGAGGTGATCGCCCCCGAGCTGCAGGGCGACCTCCGCCGGCCGGTCAGCCTCGCCGTGGTGATGGACGTCTCGGGCTCGATGGCCGCCCGCGGCAAGATGGAGAACGCGCGGATGGCCGCCGCTGAGCTGGTTGACTTGCTCCGACCGGAGGACCGCTTCTCCCTCGTCACCTTCTCGGATCGGGCGAAGCTCCTCGCCCCCTCCGGCCCCGTGGACGCCCCCCAGCTCAAGACGCTCATTCAGGGCATCAAGCCCGCCGGCGGCACGAACCTCTGGGACGGCCTGGAGATGGGCCTCTCCCAGCTCCGCGATCCGGCTGAGGAGGCGGTCAAGCGCGTGGTCATCCTCTCGGACGGCATGGCCAACATCGGCGTCACGCAGCCCGCCGAGCTCGTCCGCCAGGCGGGCTCGCTCGCTTCAGAGGGGGTCACGGTGAGCGCGCTCGGCCTCGGCCTCGAATTCAACGAGGACCTGCTCGCGGCGATGGGGGACGCGGGCGGCGGGAGCTACCGCTTCGTCGATCGACCGGGCCAGCTCGCCGAGCTCTTCACCGCCGAGCTCCGCCAGATGACGAGCATCGCCGGCCGGGCCGCGACCGTCGACCTCAAGCTCCCGCCTGGCGTCGAGGTGGCGGAGATCTACGGCTACGCCGGATCCCGCGATCGGGACGGCTACCACGTCTTCCTCGGCGACATCCACGGCGGTGAGACCCGCAAGATCGTGGCCCGCGTCCACGTCCCCGACCGAGACCTCGGGCCGGTCTCGATCGCCGACGTCTCGCTGCGCTACGCCGATCCCGACTCTGGCGACGGGGTGTCTACCGGTGACCGCGTCGTGGCCACCATCACCCCCGACCCCGGGCAGGCGCGGGCCTCGGTCGATCGGGGCGTGGCGCGTAAGGCGGTGCAGGCCCGCTCCGCCCAGCTCCTCGACGCGGGCGCCCGGGCCTGGCAGGACGGCGACCTCCTCGCCAACCAGGCCCGCATCCAAGAGGCCGAGGACCTGCTGACCGAGGCCAGCGTGTCCCTGGGCGACGCCGGCCTCGGTGAGCAGGCCGCTCATTACGCCAGCCAGCGAGGGGCCTTCGCGGCGGCTCCGGCCTCCTCCGAGGCGGGAAATTACCAGCTGAAGAAGTCGAAGGAGGAGGCCCGTGCCGACAGCCGCTGAGCCCGCCGTCGAGACGGTCGGGCGATATCGATTCGATCCCGCCTCGGCCCGCAGCCTGTACCGACGGGAGGCGGCCTGGGCCCTCACGGCGGCCGGGGTCGCCGGCGCCACCTCGCTGGCCGGGCTGGGCGCCGCCTGGCCGGACATCAGCTTCGCGCTCGTGCTGGCGGCCGGCCTCGTCGCCGCCTTCATCACCCGCCCTGGGCCGGCGCTCGGCGTCGGTGGGCTGGTCTTCGCGGGGACGCTGCTCTCCGGCGCCCTGCTCCGGGGCCCCTCGACGCTCTCCGTGCTCCTCTCGTCCGCCGGTGTGGGCGGGGGAGCCACCTCCGGCCTGACGGCGCTCCAGGTGGTCGTCGGCGGCGCGATGGCCGGGCTGGGCGCGGTGTGGCTCGACGGTGGGCCCCGCGAGAGGGAGCGTCTGCTCCAGGGCGCCCTCGCCGGGGCCGCGTCGGTGGGCCTCGGCGTGGTGGTCGCGACCGCGCTCGTGCCCGAGACGCTCCTCGACACCCCCCGCGAGCTGCTGCGGGGCCTCGTCTCCGGGGCCATCGGCGCTCAGTGCCTCGCGGTGGCCGGCCTCCGCTACCTGAGCGCGCAGCGGATCCCGAGCCTCGCGGTCATCGAGCGCAGCCTCCAGCCCCTCTACCGGGGGGTGTGTCTTCACGCCCGACAGCTCGATCAAGACCTCGCGCAGCGCGCCCCGGACCGCGACACCCGCGACGGCCTCGGCGAGGTGGCCGCCTGGATCTTCCGCCTCCAGGTCACCTTGCAGGGGCTCGACGTCGAGATCGAGGGCATCGACGTGCAGGACCTCCCCGCCCGCATCCTCCGCCTCACCGAGGAGGCCGCGGCGACGACCGACGAGTTCACCCGCGACCGTAAGGTGGCCACGGCGGGACACCTCAGCCAGCTCCAGGAACACCGCGCGGCGCTGGTCATGGAGCGGCAGCGCACGCAGTCCCTCGTGGACTACGCCTCCGCCTACCTCGAGGAGGCCCGCGCCGGCCTCGCCCTGGCCCGGGTCCAGCCCGGTGATCAGTCTCCGGCGCGCCTGGACGACGTGCTCGGAAAGCTGCGCACCTACGCGCGGGAGCGCGACGCCCACCGACGAACGGCCCGCGAGCTGGGCGCCCTCCGTCAGAGCGCCTGAGGCACATCTGCTTCAGCGGCCTTGGACGCCCTGGATGGCCTGTGTGAGGGCCTCCCGGTCGAGCAGGAGCGGCGTCTCGGCCTCTCGGTCGTGGACCGAGACCTGGCAGCGCAACCCGCGGAGCCCTCCTCGCCACACCACACGCGCGTCCTCCCCGGTGGAGAGGCGACCCACGGCCACCCGCCGCGCGCGGAGGCCCGCCGGCCGGAGGACCAGCCCGAGCTCACCCACCGAGGCGAGGGCCGCGGCGGCGCGCTCCTCGACCTCGATCTGCCAGAGGCGGTTCAGCATGTACCAGGCCCAAAGCGCCGCGAGGAGCACGAGGGGCCCCGCGAGCACGCTGCTCGCCACCGAAACGTCCACCCAGCTTGTTACCCCTCGAGGTCCACGATCCTCCCCTCCCTGGCCATGGTGACACGGAGCGGCTCGTACTGGGCCCAGCGTTCGCCGAGCCGGTCGAGCTCTTCATCCTCGGCCTCTGGGGAGTGGTGAAAGAGCACCAGCTCCTTGGCCCCGGCCTCCTCGGCCAGGCGGGCGGCGTAGGCTGGATAAGAATGACCCCAGGTCATCTTCTCCATGTACTCCTCCCACGAGAACATCGTGTCCATGATGACGAGGTCGGCGTCGCGCATGGCCTCGACGACGCGGGCCTCGGGGGCGGGGGCGGGCTTGTCGGCGGCCAGCCCCTCGTCCGGTCTGGCGAGCGGGGCCGTGTCCGTGAGGTACACGATCACCCGCCCGTCCACCTCCACCCGGTAGCCGATGGAGCCGCCGGGGTGGTTCAAGCTGACGCCCTGGATGCGAAAGGGCCCGAGCTCGAAGGCCCGCCCTGGCCGGACCCCTTCGAAGCGCATCCGAGCCGCCACATCTCCGATCCGCACAGGGTGAAACACCCCGTTCAGGTAGCGCCCGAGCTTGTTCTGGGCGTCCACACCGCTGTAGGCTGGCACCGCCACCGTGACCTCGCAGGTGGGGGTGTAGATCGGCGCAAAGAACGGGAAGCCGAACAAGTGGTCCATGTGGAAGTGCGTGAACAGTACGTTCACGTTCCCTTCTCGGCGCCGCAGGAGGTCTCGGCCGAGGGCACGCGCGCCGGTCCCGGCGTCCAACACCAGCGCGCCGCCGTCACGGGCCGTCACCTCAATACACGAAGAGTTGCCGCCGTAGCGGCTGGTCTCCGCGCCGGGCACCGGGATGGACCCTCGCACGCCCCAGAAGCGCGCCTTCACCTGGGCTCCAGTCCCGTCTGCGGCGAGGTAGGGCCACGGCAAGGGAACCAAGGGAGGGCGGTGGGTGCCGTCATTCTCCTCGCTCCGGCAGCGCTCGCGCGCGATTCACTCGGTGTCTTGTCGAGCGACCCTTGGACGAAGGGCTCCGAAGGAGGGCTCGCTTAGAAGTAGTACCTCAGTCCGATCTGCCCGTCGAAGGCCCAGCTCAATTCCTCGTACACAAACAGCGTCGGGACAACGTCCACGAAGAGGTCTACCGGGAGCTCCTTCACGATCACCGTGGCGCCGACGTTCAGCCGAGGGCCGAGCATCACGAGGCCGCTCAGCTCCTCGATATTGGAGCCGAGCTTCATGCCCGCGCCGATGTGGAGGGGGACCGAGTACTCGGCGCTCTCCGTCTGGAAGGGGCGGAAGTGAATGAGGTAGTCCCCGGTCACGCCGACGTCACCGTAACGGCCGAGGTTTCCGCCGACCGAGAACTGGACGCTGGACCAGTCGTTGAACCAGAAGGAGGTGGCGATCCCCGTAGGGGAGCCCAGGGCCACGCCGAGGCCAAAGGGGCCGCCCGGCCGCTCGTCACCGGCCTTCTCTCCGCGGGTGGGGACCGGGACCGCGACCTGGGCGACGGCGGGGCCAGAGGCGAGGAGCGTGCAGAGGAGGGCGCTGAGCATGGAGACCCCTCAATTCGGCAAGCAACAACGGCCGGGGGGTGCCCCGGCCGTTCATCGTTCAAATACAGCTCAAGGTCGTCGAGACTGAAGTGGTGCGCGGTACAGGATTCGAACCTGTGGCCTTTGGCTCCGGAGGCCAACGCTCTATCCAACTGAGCTAACCGCGCTCGAAGGCGGGGGCCTGATATCGTGCATCCCCGCCTAGGTCAAGCCTCGACTTCGTCGGGGTCTGGCCGAGCCGGCGCGCCACCGACCCACGCTCGCATGTCGTGAAGGATCCCAGGCCCCCACTCTGCGGCGGTGCGCTCCGCCGCAAAACGCCGGTACAAGGCGCGCAGAAGAAACCAGACCTCCTCATAGAGGAACATCCGCTCGTAGAGCAGCTCGTCCTCCCCCTCGGGGGAGTGGGCGGGCAGCTTGAGGCCGGCGAGATCCAGGTTGTTCCCCTTGAGGGTGAAAGAGTACTCCCGCTCCTCTTTACGGATCCGGAGGCGGAGGTCGCGCACGACCTTCCCGCTGGCCATCGCGGCGCGGGCCTCGAGGGAGGTGGAGGCGTCCTCGCCGGTGAGGACGGCGCGGGCCTTGTCTTCGTCCCGGGTGCGAAAGGAGATCCGTTCATCGACGAAGACCTCGATGACGCCGCCCTCTTCGCCGAGATTGACGGTGCCCCCCTCCCGCTCGGTGACGTACCACAGCCACACGAAGAACTCGGTGGCGAGGTGGGGATGGGCCGGTGTGCCCTCTTGCGCGGTGCTTCCTTCCATCAGTCCTGCCCTCCCCGACGGTCACTCTCGCTGTGCTCATCCTCGCTCGGAGCCGGACGGTATTCGCTGATTCCCGCAGACTCGAGGAGGTGGGCGATCTCTGGCTGATCGGTGAGGAAGTCGAGCGGCGAGAACGGCGCCAACACCAAGCCGAAGGTGGCGCGGAACAGCTTCCGGAAGCGGTCGTTCGAGGCCTCGGCGGTGGCGTGGTAGGTCACGTAGCCGTCGATCACATTCCAGCAGAATTCGGTGGTGGCCACGCTGGGGAGCGTCTTGACGAGCATCTCTTGTTCGAGCAGCTGCTTCTGCTCCTCCCGCACAGACTTCGGTGCCCGAGCCCGCCCGTTCTCTTGGCACCAGGCCGCGATCCGCTTCTCCATGTGGGCCTTGAAGAGCCTCGCTGGCAGCGCCTTCTTGTCGACCCGCACCGCGGCGGTGATGTAGTGGTTGTAGAGCCAGCGGTCACGGACGGTGAAGTCAGTGTCGAGCAGGTTGTGCACATGGCACCAGCCGACCGCCTCGACGCCGACCTCCCAGCTCCGGGGCTCTTTGTGAGCGTGATCGTTCATGGCGTCCGGATAGCGGACGCGGAAGTCCTCGGGGACCTCGCCGATGACACGGTATCGGCGGACCGTGAGCGAACCTTTGAAGACCCCCATTCAACCCTTCCTCACATCCAAGACTGCGTGCCGGAAAACCACGACAGGGATGGCGCCCTTGTCGAGCTTGAGACCAAATTCCCACCGACCCATCCAGGTGGGCGTGCCCTTGAGCACCTCACCTTCTTGGGTGGTGACCACCACCCGAGCCTCGTCATCCACGTAGCCGAAGAGGCGCTTGTCGGAGCAGCCCGGGCGATCCTGGGGACGACTGATGGGGTCAATGGCGCGGTCGGTGTCGGGGTCGCGCTTGGCCGCAGATCGGACCTTCGAGAAGTCAGCCTGACCACAGGCGAACTTGATCTGCAGCTTGTGAATCGTGATCGCGCTCTCCTCTCGGGGCTGAAAGGTGATCTCGTAGGGCGCTACGGAGACCACCGTTCCGGTCACGAAGCGCTTGTTGTGGAGGGCGAGCACGATGACCTTGCCAGACCGCTGGGCATCCTCAAGGACGCTCCACTCTCGCCACTGCAAGGCGTGAGCGTCCATCCGCCGGGCTCGGAGCACGTCCTCAAGCTCGACCTGCTTCAGGGACACCTGCACCGCCAGCGACTTCGGCAGCGCGTGACGGCGCATGAGCGCCTCGACGGCGTCGCGGTTGGCCATCTGCTGGAGGGCCTCGTTCAAGGTGAGCGCCCCCTGTTCGACCTGCCAGGCCAGGGGCTCGGGGAGGCCCGAGCTCCGAATCAGCTGATCGACCCGGGTGCGGGCGGCGCTCTGCTCTTTCGAAGGGCCGCGGGTGGGGCCCCCGCGGGCCGATGCGCCGCGGGGAGGGGGACGTTCACCGCCCGGCCCGGCGCGCCCACGCTCCGGCCGCTCTCGCCGCCCGCGCTCGGTGCCCCGATCGGCTGCGTTGGTGTCAGGACGGTCGGGACGGTCGGGACGGGCACCCATTTCCACTCCCTCTGGATGGGGTTCGAACCGCCCCGATAACCTGGGAGGTCCACGTCGGGGCCTGCACGACGGGGGTCGGGCTCGCGTTAGGGACGGCGGCCCACAGGAGCCCTCCATGCCCTCCCTCCCTTCCGTCGGTGCTGCCGCTCCCACCCTCGCCGGCCCCACCGACGAGGGTCGCTTCGATCTCGGTGAGCACCGCGGCCACCCTGTCGTCGTCTACTTCTACCCAAAAGACCTCACCCCCGGCTGCACGACGGAGGCCCAAGACTTCCGCGATCGGATCCCGCACTTCGAGGCTGAAGGCGCCGTCGTGGTCGGCGTGAGCAAGGACAGCGCGGCTCGCCACGCCAAGTTCCGCCAGAAGGAGTCCCTCCCCTTCGCCCTGCTCTCCGACGCCGACGGGGTGGTCTGTGAGGACTGGGGAGTCTGGGCCGAGAAGAAGCTCTACGGCAAGGTCTTCGATGGCATCGTCCGCAGCACGTTCCTCATCGACGGCGATGGCAAGGTGGCCCGCTGGTGGTCGCCCGTGAAGGTGAAGGGGCACGTCGATGAGGTCTTGGGCGCGCTCCGGGCGCTGCCGCGCTGAGCCGCCGGGTCAGTTCGCCCCGGCCTGCGCCGCGCTCCAGAGCGTGAGGCTGAGCGCGACCGTGTTGTTGGCCACGTGCAGGCAGAGGCTCGGCCAGAGGGAGCCGGAGCGGTGGCGCAGATACCCGAGCGCGAGCCCGAGCACGGCCAGCGGCGCCATCGCCGTGGGGTCGCTCGCGTGTAGCAGGCCGAACAGGGCCCCCCCGACGACGAGCCCGGCGGACGGGCCGAGGCGGCGGAGGAGGGGCGGGAGCAGGAAGCCGCGGAACAGCAGCTCTTCGACGAAGGGAGCGTAGAGCACCGCGTAGAAGGCCACGGCCAGCTTGCCCTCCGCCCCACCGCCCAGCCAGTCCACGAGGCGCTGGGGCTCGGCGCTGAGGCCGATCCATTGCAGGAGGGCCACCCAGGCCGCGGAGAGCAGGAGGAAGGGCGGCACCCCGAGGAGGGCCCACCCCACCCAGCCCCAGGGGACGGGCCCCCGGAGGGCCAGCTCTCGCGGCCTCGCCCTCAAGAAGACGCCGGTCACCGCGATCCCCGAGCCCACCCCCGTGGCGGCGACCGCAGGCAGCACGGGGGGCTCCCCGACCGGCACGTAGTGGCCGGTGCTCCAGTGCAGCGCCAGCAGCGAGCCCACCGAGGCGGCGCCGATGAAGGTGGCGAAGGCGATGGCGACGTCGAGCAGGGTCCAGCGCGGGCCGTGGCGCCGGCGCCACGCGAGGATGAAGAGGGCGACGCCGGCCCCGCCGACGATGGAGGCGACGAGGGCGGCGTCAACCCAGGGGCCGAGGTTCATCCCACCTTTCGAAGGACGAGCCGGCGGTAGAAGCCGTGTCGGCCGTCCTCTCCGCCGCCGAAGGGGCTCTGCTTGACCTCTGCCTTGAGGGCGCCCCAGCGCGCCTCGTCCATGCCGAAGCGTCGCCAATTGTAGCGCAGCCAGGCGTCCGGGGGGAGCAGCCCCCTTCGTTCGATCCAGCCCTCAGGCACCCGGTCGAGCTCGGCCTCTGCCTCGTAGATGAAGAAGCGGCCCCCGGGCTTCAGCACGCGGTGGACCTCGGCGAGGACCCCGGCGGGGTTCGTCCAGTGGTGGGCGGACTGCACGGCCGCGGCGGCGTCAAAGGTGGCCTCTGGGTACACGATCGCCGCCGCGTCCATCTTCCGAAAGGTGACGTTGAGGCGCGTCCCCTTGTTCTGTCCGGCGAGCCGGAGCATGGGCTCGGAGAGATCGAGGCCGACCGCGTCGAGCTCCGGCTTGCCCGCGGCGAGGTGGATCGACAGCCAGCCCGGCCCGCAGCCCACGTCGAGGAAGGCGCCCTCCTGGAGGTCGATGGCGGCTGCGATGTGGCGATAGGCCGGCTGGTAGTAGCGTCCCGGTCCGAGGTCATAGCTGCGGGCGCGGAGGGCCGCGCGGAGGCGGTCGGCGATGCGCACGGTGGGGGGCCCCGCGGGGCGGGTCGCGGCCCCCCCCCCTTCAGCGGCGACCTCCGGCTCGTCGTGCTCGTCGTTCATCGGGTCCTCGTCGGGCGACGCGGTCGCAGTGGGCTCAGGGGCTGAGGAGCTCGGTGGCCCGCTCGAGCATCCGCGCGATGCCTCGTTGGGGGATGCTGATGACCCGGGCGGGCCCGCCGCCTTCATAGAGCTCGCTCGTGCTGTGGTCGAGGAGGGTGCCCCCCCAGATGATGACGAGGTTCGAGCGGTTGAGGTCGGCCTGCGCCTGCTTCATGGTCCGGCGCGCGTTCCCCGGCACGAGGTCGACGGTCAGGCTGCGGTGGGAGACGAGCTCGCGGAGGGTGCGGTGGTACTTGGGGGAGCCCCCGACGATGGTGACGCGCGTGGCGCCGCTCATCAGCGTGGCGTCGACGAAGAGGCGGACGGCGCGCCGAACGTCGGATCCCCCACAGATCTCGCAGCGAGCCGACGGCACGATCAAGATGGCCCTCCCCGGCGGCGGCGGGCAGCGCTCGCCACCGCAGACGAGGGCGACGTGATCTTCGAGCCAGCCCTCGGCGCGGGCGCCGTCGGCGGCTTGCAGCAGCGCCACCAGCTCGCCGCCGACGTGGGCCTCGGCCACCGCGCGGAGGAGGGTGTCTGCCTCTGTGGCCGGCTTCAAGCCACGCTCGATCAGGAGCTCTTGGAGCTCGGGCGGCGCCTTCGGACCCGACGTGGAGGCCGCGGAGAGGGCGCGCTGGAGGCTCTTACGGTGCTCGTCGAGCTCCTCGCGCTCGACCGCGGCGGCCTCGAGCTGCTGTCGGAGGGCGTCTCGCTCCGCCTCCAGGCCCTCTGCGCGCGCCCGCTCCTCAGCGAGGGACGCCCGCAGCGCGCTGGCCTCGGCGCGGAGAGGCACGAGGCGCGGATCTTCGGCGAGGGACGGCGTCGCGGGTGCTCCCGGGCGGGAGACGGGGAACGCGGGGCCCGACGGGGCCATCGGGGCCATCGGGGCCATCGGGGCTGGCTGGGCGGCGTTGGCTGCGGGTCGGCCCCTGCCCTCTGGCGCCTTGGGCGGGCGGGAGCCCTTCGCGCCAGCGCCGCCGATCGGCTTGACCCCCATTTGGGCCATCAGGTTGTCGAAGGGGCTCGGTGCGGTGCGGTTCCGGTCGCTCATGCGGGGGGGCATTCCACGGTGGGGGCGGATCCACCGTCGCCGAGGCACCGCGCCAGCCCATCCACCAGTCGATCGGCGGAGAACCCCTCGGAGGGGATGTGCAAGAACGCGATGGGGAGGCGCGCTCCCAGGCGACGGGTCACCCGGTAGAGCCAGGCGTTGCACACATAGCGCCCGGCGTCGTCGCTCACCAGCAGGCCGAGCGCCTCGGCCATCGGCCCGACCGCTGCGCTGGCGTCGATCTCGGCGGGCCCGCCCTCCTCGGCGTCCGCGAGGTGGACCCCATCGACGTCGGCGTGCGCGGGATCGAGGGCCCGCCTCCCCACCCGCTCCAGCGCAGGCTCGCCCCGGCCGACGGCGACCCCGACCCCGAAGATGAGCTGTGGGTCGAGCTCCTCGAAGAGCCCCTCGGTGAAGGCCGGCCCGCGATCGTAGCTCACCGGCATCACCCGCCCGATGAAGCGCAGGCCGCCGGCCTCTCGTCCATCGACCGAGAGGGCCAGCCGGCTGGCCGGGTTGTCGGAGACGTCCTTGAAGGGGCCAAATCCGACGACGAGCACGACGCCCGACACTCAGCTCTCCCGGATGCCAGCGACGCGCACCACGAGCTCGGCGGCGTGCACCATCGGCCAGGCGCGGACCGTCACCACCACGCCGACCGACAAGGCCCGCACCTCCTCCAGCCGCTCCCCGCCGAGCGGGGACTGAATGTAGCCGAGCAGGTGGCCGACGCGGACGCGGTCTCCCACCCGAACCTCTGGGACGAAGAAGCCGCCGCAGGCGGCGCGGTGGCTCTCGACCTCGGAGTGCGTGACGTCGGCCACGGTCTCGGAGTCGGCGGTCTTGGCGACGATGCCGAGGTGGGAGAGGAGCCGCCCGAGGCCTCGGGCGAGAGTGGCGGAGTGTGTAGTGTCGAGGGTGACGCCGCGGCCCCCCACCACGTGGAGCGCGAGGCGGCCCGCCTCCCGCCAGGCGCCGACGAGGCCGGTGGCCTCGAGGCGATCGCCGGGGCGCCGCCACACCAGGGGCAGGCCCATCGCGCGCGCGAGCTCGAGCTCCCGACCGCTCATCGGCGCGCGCACCTGCGGCAGCTCCCGGACGTGCGGCGCGCCGGAGTGGACGTCCACGCAGATGTCTGCCTCGGAGGCCTGCATGATCGCATGGGCGATGCGCTCGACGGCCATGCCCTCCGGATCACCGGGGAAGGCCCGGTTGATGTCGCGATCATCGAAGGGCCAGCGCTTACGCCCCTCGTCGGCCCCGAAGGTGTTGACGAGGGGGAAGAGGTGCACCGTCCCGCGGGGCCGTTGCGCGCGGAGGACGGCCGCGAGGAGGTTGACCGCGTGCATCGAGTTCAGCTCGTTGCCGTGGAGGCCGGCGACGATGGCCACCGTCGGGCTACCGGCGCCGAAGGTCAGGCGGTGCAGCTCGTAGTCCCCTCGGTAGGGGGCCTCGAGGCGAAAGACCACGGTCATAGGCTCACCACGCGGGCGACCATGCTGCCCGGAAAGACGACGGGGTGCTCGCGGACGGCCAGCAGCCGCCCGTCGGTCGGGCTCAGGATGAGCTCCAGCTCGTCGCCGGTGATGGGATCGACCACCGAACCGAGCTCGGCGCCGACGGTCACCTCGGACCAGACCGCGGCGGAGGGCAGGAAGAGGCCCCCTCGGTTGGCCCGAACCCGCACCACCTCGTCGTCGCTGACCTTCACGGGCCGCTGGAGGCCCGCCCAGTGGAAGGGCAGCCGATCCTCTCGCACCACGCCGAGGGCGGCGAGCAGGTTGAGCACGCCGTCTACGAGGTCCTGGCCCACCCCGGCGGTGAGGCGGTTGCCGGTGCCCCCCTCGAGCACGATGGTGCCGGGGAACTGGTGGGCGAAGGTGGACGGGGCGGCGGGGCCACCGCGCCGACGCCAGACCACCGCGACGTTGGCGCCCATCGCGAGCTCGGTGGCGGCGGTGTCCTTCCAGCGCACGTGGGCTTGTGGGGCCTCGCGGAAGGCGGGGCGGGCGCCGCGCAGCTCGATGACCTGATCGGCCCCGGCGATGTCTTCGCGGAGCGCCCAGGCGACGCGGTCGGGGGGGTGGCCGTCCTCGCGTCCGGGGAAGAGGCGGTTCAGGTCTTCGTCGAAGAAGGGCCAGAGATCCGTCCCGCGGTGGGCCGCGAGCGGGTTTGCGCAGGGGTAGATGTCGACCTGTCCCGAGATCTCGGGCTCCTCTCGCCGGAGGAAGGCGCCCACCGTGTGCGCCACGCGGATGCCCTCGGGGGCGTCCCCGCGGATCCCGGCGACGATCGCGACACGCGGGCCTGGCTTACCCGCAGAGAAGCGGCGTCGGACCACCGAGACGCCATCCCCGGTGGGGAGCTCGATCTGGATGATGGGGTGGAGCTCGGACACTGGACCTGTTCCCGGAAAGCAGTGAGCACAGTCTAGCCCGCCCAGCCCCCCGGAAGCGAGCCCCTCGCGTAGGCAGGCGGCGCGGAGATCGAGGGTCGGGGGGCGGAGGGCGACAAAGCCCCTCGACGGGCGGGTGGTTGGGATAGGCTGCCCGCATGTTCCTGACCCTCATCGCACCCTTGCCCGAGGGCCCCGACCGGCCGGACGGCGCGTGGCTCGACCGCCTCCTCCGCGGCGTCCGGCTGGTCCGATCCTGCCTCCCCTACACCGTCGAGGTGCTCGTCGTCGGCGAGCTGCCCGATGAAGGGGTGGAGCACCGCCTGCGATCGGCCCAGGTGCAGTTCGTCCGCGCCTCTGGGCCCGGCCGCGGAAACGCGATCCGCGAGGGCATGCTCGCGGCGTCGGGGGCCTGGCGGATGTGCTTCGATCCTGCGTGGTCGATGCCCCCCGAGCAGGTGCTGCTGCTGATCCCGCCCGCGCTCTCGGGGATGGACGTCGCGGTGGGGAGCCGCTTCATGTCCGGCGCCACCCGCAAGAAGGAGCCCTTCGTCCAGGACGCGATCGGCCGCTTCTCGACGGCGGTCTGTCAGGTGGTCGCCTCGACCGGGATCCAAGATCCCCTCTCCGTGGTCAAGGCCTACCGAGGCGAGGCGGCGGTGATGGTCTTCTCGCGCTCCCTCGAAGAGGGCTGGGCGGCGGAGGTGGAGGGGCTGGCCCTCGCGCGCGAGCTCAGCCTGACCATCGCCGAGGTGCCCATCGACTGGGTCGGCACCGCCCCGGTGGGCCCCCGCAGCGTGGGGCAGGTGGCGAGCCTCTTCTCCAACCTGCTGCGGGTGCGGCGGCGCCTGGTCTCCGGCCAGTATCCGCCCCCGGAGCCTCCCCTCGCCGGCTTCGGGACCGACGAGTGGCTGGTGGTCTGAGCGCAGGCCGCCTCGTCCGGGCCGCCCCCGCGTAAATCCCGGTTGATGGTGCAAGGAACCAGGGCCTCCGAACGTAGTCTGCCCGTGGGGCCCTGCTGGGGCCTCAGACTCCCACCCGGAGTGGCCATGCGCCAGTCTCGCACCTTCCCCGCGCTGCTCGCGCTCCTCTCCAGCGCCTGCGCCTTCGAAACCTCGACGGCGCCGCGAGGCGCCCTCGCCGAGCCGCCGTCGGCGAGCGGCCCTGGGCGTCTGGTGATCGACCTCGTCGATGGCACATCGCTCGAGGAGGCCCGCGCGGTCACTGGCTACCAGACCCTGACCTGGGTGAGCGAGCGCAGCGCCGACGAGGCCTTGGCCTCGATCGAGGTGCCTGAGCTCGCCCTCGCGCTCAGCCGCCTCGCGGGCCTCCCCGGGGTGGAGTCGGCGGAGCCCTCGGTCGAGGTGACCGCCTTCGGCTTCCCGGACGATCCCCTCTACGACCAGCAATGGAATTTCGCGCTCATCGGCGCGCCCGCCGGCTGGCGGGTGGGCGGAGGAGCCGGGGTCGTGGTCGCGGTCATCGACACCGGCGTGAGCCCCGTGGCCGACCTGGCCGACACCCTCCTCCTCGAGGGCTACTCCTTCGTGCCCGGGGTCGCGTCCTCGGCCGATGACAACGGTCACGGCACGCACGTCGCCGGCACCATCGCGCAGTCTACCGACAACGGGCTCGGCGTCGCGGGCGTCGCGCCCCAGGCCACCCTGCTGCCGCTCAAGGTGCTGAGCGCTCAGGGCTCGGGCCGCAGCGAGTGGATCGCGTCGGCCATCGACGAGGCGGCCGATCAGGGCGCGCAGATCATCAACCTCTCCCTCGGCGGGGGCGCGAGCTCGGTCATCGCGACGGCGGTGCAGAAGGCCCAAGCCCGCGGCGTGCTCGTGGTGGCCGCGGCAGGGAACAGCGGGCGGTCGGGCGTCTCGAGCCCCGCGAACCTGCCCGGCGTGCTGGCGGTGAGCGCGGTCGGCCCCTCGGACGCGCTGGCGCCCTACTCGAGCTTCGGCCCCGAGGTGGGCATCTCGGCGCCGGGCGGTGACACCCGGGTGCCCGGCGGCGGCGTGCTCCAGGACACCATCGCCGCGGATGGGCACGCCTTCCGCGAGTTCCAGGGCACGAGCATGGCCACCCCCCACGTGGCGGCGGCGGCGGCGGTGCTCTGGGGGGCCGGCGCCGGAGACGCGGAGGCCGTGAAGGCGCTGCTGATGGGCGCGGCCGTCGATCTCGGAGAGGCGGGCCGGGACCCAAAGTACGGCGCCGGTCGCCTCGATCTCTCCGCGGCCGTGCGCACCCTCACGCTCCAAGCCCGAGCGCCGCTCTTCGGCCTCGGCTTGCTCGCCGCCGCCCTCGTGACCCGCATGGCCAAGGGGGTGCCGGCCGGCTGGCGGCTCATGGCGCTCTTGAGCGCGGCGACCACGGCTGGGGGCCTCTTCTTCCTGCCCTGGCTGCCCCTCCCGCCCTCGCTCGCGCTGGACCTGCTCTCTCGGCCCCTGCTCCTCTGGCCAGAGCGGCTGCTCGGGGATCCCGTGGGGCGCTTCCCCCTGCTGCTGTCGGCCCTCGTGCCGATGGTGCTCACCTTCTTCCTCGGCCCCACTCGGACCTTCGGCGCCCTCGTGGCCGGCGTCTCCATCGGCGCCGCCGTACACTTCTTCTACGGCGCGGTCACGGGCTCGCTCGTCCCCTGGGGCCTGAGCGGGGCGATGGGCGGCGTGTGGCTCGGCCTCCAGGGCGCCGTCTGCGTGGTCTGCGCGCTCGCCGCGACGGGCATCGCCCGCAGCCGGGAGGCAAAGTGAGCGGCGCCAGCACCCGCAGGCGGCTGACGGGGCGCCTCCTCCGCCTCGACCTCGGCCCGGGCGTGATCGTCCTGGAGGCGGCCGACGGCTCGCGCTGGAGCCTCGATGGGCAGGTCGATCCCGCCTTGATCGGCCGCATGGTGGAGGTCGAAGGGGATGAAGACTCGGGCGCCTTCGGGTTCTCGATGGTGGGCCCGACGCTTCAGCTCCGCTCGATCCGGGCGCGCTGAGCGGCCGTCGGGCCCGTCCCGGCCTCCGCCGTGGGGCCTGGGTCAGCCCCCGCCGGCTGCGGCGCCGCTCGCCGCCTCCTGAACCTCCGCGGGCGGCAACATCTCGCGCACGGCGGCGTCGAGGCGGTCGAGGGGCGCCTCCAGCGGGGCGAAGCCGGCGTAGCGCATGCGCAAGAAGGAGACGAGCTGCAGCTCGTCGGCGACCAGCGCTCGGCGCTCGAGCGGCGGGAGCGCGCCGGCCTGGGTGACCCTCTCCTCCATTCCGACGACGATGTCGACGAGCTCAGGGATGGTCGAGTGGGCCACGATCTCGGCAGTGTCGCGCCAGAGCGGCCTCACCTCTTCGAGGTGCTCCGCGAAGTCGTCCACCGGCGGCGCCTCGGCGCGGGAGACCTCCTCGGCCGAGGGGAGCGCGGGCGGGCTCTCCGGCCCCCGACCGGGGCGCCGGAGGGGTGCGGGCCCCTTCGTAGTGTCCGCGGGAGGGAGGGCGGGCGGAGCGGGCTCAGGCGCGCCGACCTCCCTCCACAGCGCGACCCCCCCGCTGACGAGCAGGAGCCCGACGACGAGGGCCGGCAGCGCCCGCGCTTTCACCCGCAGTTGCGGACGACCAGGGAGACGACGGTCTTGTCGTCGCCGCCCATGTTCGAGGTGACGCCGACCGAGAGGGGGCGCTGCACCTGATAGTCGCCGCAGCGGCCCTTCATCTGGCGGAAGAGCTCGAGCGGCTGCTTGACGCCGGTGGCGCCGACCGGGTGGCCGAAGCCGACGAGGCCGCCGCCGGTGTTGACCGGACGCGAGCCGCCGAGGCCGGTGATGCCCTCACCGATCAGCTGGGCGCCTTGCCCCGCAGCCGCGAAGCCCGCGGCCTCCATCGCCATGATCTCGGCGATGGTGAAGCAGTCGTGGACCTCGGCGATCTCGACGTCCGCGGCGCGGATGCCGGCGTCCTTGTAGGCCTTCTCGAAGGCGAGGCGGACGGTGGGGAGGGAGGTGGGGTCTCCGTCCTCGTACAGGCTGGATACCGCGTGGCCCTGGCCGACGATCTCGACGACGTCCGCGTAGCTGCGGCCCAGCTTCTCGAGGCCGGCCTCGCTCACGAGAAGGAGCGCGCTGGCGCCGTCGCTCACCTGGGAGCAGTCGGTGACCTTGAGGTAGGGGCGGAGCTCCTCGTTGCCGAGGAAGGTCGGGTTCTCCTCGTTGACCGAGCCGGCGACCTCCATCGTCATCTTCTTCGCCTTCATGTGGGCGAAGGGGTTGCGGTTCGCGTTGTCGTAGGCCTTCATCGCGACCCGGCCGAGCTCTTCGTCGGTGAGGCCGTAGCGCTCGCGGTAGGCTCGGATTCGGGCGGCGAAGAGCGCGGGGAAGGTGAAGTCGTCGATGCCGCGCTGGCGGCGGTAGTGGGCGGCGCGGGCGAGATAGTCCCCGCCGACGCGGGCGGACTGGGTGGTCTGCACCTCGACCCCGGCGATCAGCACGATGTCGGCGCCAGCGGCGATGGCGTCGAGGCCGGAGAGGACGGCGAGCCCGCCCGACGCGCACGCGGCCTCGAGGCGGGAGGCGGGCTTGCCAGCGAAGGCGGGGTGGGAGCCGACGAGCGCGGCGCCGAGGTGGCCCTGGTTAACGAAGAGCTCACCCACGAAGTTCCCGACGTAGAGGCGGTCCACATCCGCGGGATCGACGCCGGTGTCGGCGAGGGTGCCGTCTACCGCCTGCTTGAGGAGCTGCTCGATGTCCGGGTTGTCGCGCTTGCCGAAGTCGGGGTGCTTCTTCCAGATATAGTCGGGGCTGCCCTTGCCGATGTAGGTGGTGTGGGCGCCTCCGGCGATGAAGGCGCGGGGGCGAGCGCGGCGGGCGGGGGTGCTGGCCATGGTGGGCTCCGGTGTTCCGGGGCGCTCCGCGTTCGAGGGGCGTCGCCGGCGGGTGAGGGCCCCTTCGTTAAGCGCCGACCCCCGCCGCGGCAAGCGGGGTCACGAGGCGGCTGGTCGGGCGATCGGATAGTCCCGGTGCGGCTTCCCGCTCCCATCGGTCCGGATCGGCTGGACAACCTCCCCCTGCCTGCGGTGTGTCTCTGTGCCTGCCTCCCCTGACCCCTCCCCTCCCTCGCCGCTGCACCCCTGCCTCCGCTGCGGGGCCTGCTGCGCCACCTTTCGTTGCTCCTTCTTCTGGGGCGAGACCGACGCCAACGGCGGCACCGTGCCCGAGGCCCTCGTCGAGCCGCTCACCCCCTTTCGGGTGGTGATGCGGGGCATGAACCAGGAGCACCCGCGCTGCGTGGCCCTGGAGGGGGAGATCGGCGTCCTCGCCCGCTGTGGGATCCACCCGCTGCGCTCGAGCGTGTGCCGCGAATTCCCGCCCTCCTATGAAGACGGGACGCCGAACGAGCGCTGTGACGAGGCCCGCGCCCGCTGGGGGATGCCGCCCCTTGGGCCCGGCGACTGGGGATCCGCAGCCTGAGCCGTGTCAGCCGCCGCGCTCGGCGCGGGTCCGCATCCCGCTGAGCATCTCGCGGGCCGCGCTGTAGGCGAGCTTCCGCTTCAGCCAGTCGGGGGTCATCGCCCCTCCGCCGCTGTGGGAGCGGTAGACGAGGCGGGTGCCGCTGCCCTGGGGGAGGACCTGGTAGGAGCCAGCGGTGTCGGTGATGTCGTTCGGGTGCCGAGGATCGAGCTCCCACGTGCACCAGCCCGAGGCTTCGTCCCAAGCGTAGGTGACGTGGAAACGAGCCTGGTAGACCGCCAGCCCCATCTCCATCCGCGCGGCCAAGGTGCTGGGGCCGCGCTCGTAGATCTCCACGGCCCGCAGCCCCGTCACCTCCTTGGCGCGGGCGGAGAGGTCGAGCACGGCGGCGAGGGTCGAGGCGGGCGGGGCCTTCACGTCGACGACGCCGATGGTGTCGCCCGAGTTGGGGTCGTGGCGGATCACGATCCCGGCCTGCGCGATCACGGCCTGCTCTTCGGCGCTCAAGGCGAGGGGCGCCGGGGGGCTCCCCTTGGGCGCGGCGGAGGCGACGCCGAACGGCGAGAGCAAGGCGACCGCGAGCGAGAGCCTGCAGAGGAAGCGAAGGACCGGTGAACGATCTTGCACGGAGCTCCCGAGGTCAGCGGCCGTGAGGAGGGAGGGAGGGCGAAAGGGGTGCGCGATGAACGGGCGGCCCGGCGCCGCGCCGCGGTGCGCTCCCCTGAACGCGGTAGGGTAGTCACGGGTGGGTCTTTCGGGGAGTATGCCACGCCCTGCCCCATCGAGGTCGCCATGTCCCGCACGGAAGCCCCGCCGCCCGCCCCGCCCTGCTGTGCGCCGCTCCTCGACTCCATCGGCGGGACGCCGCTCGTCGAGCTCTGCCGCCTCTCTCCGCGGAAGGGGGTCCGGATCTTCGCCAAGCTGGAGGGCCAGAACCCGAGCGGCAGCGTGAAGGACCGCATCGCGTTGGCGATGGTCGAAGACCTGGAGATCAACCGTGGCCTGCGCCCCGGCGACACCCTCGTCGAGGCGAGCACGGGGAACACCGCGATCGCGCTCGCCACCGTGGCGCGGCAGCGGGGCTACCAGCTGAAGGTGGTCATCCCCGAGGGCGTGGTCGACAGCATCCCCGACCTCCTCAAGCTGTACGGGGTGGGCGTGATCTGGGTCCCGCCCCGGGTGGGGATGCTCGGCGCGATCAACACCGCGATGGACATCGCGGCGCGCAACCCGGGCTGGCACCCGGTCCGGCAGTTCGACAACCCCATCAACGTGGCCACCCACTACAACGTCACCGGGGCCGAGCTCGCCCGTCAGATCGAGCGGGTCGACGTCTTCGTGGCCGGCATCGGCACCGCGGGCACCCTGATGGGCGTCGGCCGTCGGCTGCGCGAGCGGAACCCGGACCTCAAGATCATCGGCGTCGAGCCCCGGATGGGGGAGCACCTGCAGGGGCTCCGCAGCCTCGATGAGGGCTACCGGCCGCCGCTGCTCGACCTCGAACAGCTCAATGGGCGCTTCCTCGTCTCGGCCGATCAGGCCTTGCTCGCCATGCGCCGCATCATCGCCGAGGAGGGGATCATGGCGGGGGTGTCGGCCGGCGCGGCGCTGGTCGCGGCCCTCCGCTACGCCGAGCGCATCGACGAGGGCAACATCGTCGTGATGTTCTCGGACAGCGGCTGGAAGTACCTCCCCGCCCGCCCCTGGGCCGCCGCCGCCGCCGGCGAGTGTCGGCTCAACGAGACGCACTGGTGGTGAAGGGCCCCCCGGCGGCGGCGCGCCCGGGGGTTGGAGGATGTGCGGCCCAGCGGCTTGGCAGCGGGATCTCTCTTCGTTACCCCTCGGTCCCGCCTCCGCTCCGCCCCCGCTCCGCCCCCCCCTCCGCTGCCCTCCCGCTACCTGGGGCCTCTCGGCCTCCGCCCTCCCGCCGCCTCGGGGCTCCCACCTTGCCTGCCCTCCTCTTCCTGGCCCTCGGCCTGGCCGCTGGCCCCGCGTCCGCGCTCGCCCCTCCTACGCCCGACTCCCTGATCGAGACGGTGCTGATCGGGCCGGCCTTCCTCGAGCCCTCCCTGCCGCTCCCGCCTCCGGTGTCAGCCGCCCTCGCCCGGCGGGATCACGCCGCCGCCCTCGAGGGCCTTAAGGCGATCGACCCGACCTCGCTGAAGGGGCACCAGGTGGGGGATCACGCCTTCCTCACCGCCTGGGTGTCGCTTCGGCTCGGTAAGGGCGCCGAGGCGGCGAAGCTGCTCGAGGTCGTCCGCCACGCCGATCATGTGCCGGCGGACTACCTCCACCTCACCTTGGGGGAGCTCCTGCTGGCCCGGGAGCAGCCCGTGGAGGCCGCCACGGAGCTGGCGCTCGTCCCCACCCTGTCCTTCGTCGGCCCGCGCGCTCGCCTCCGCGAGGCCGACGCGCGCCAGCGCGCGGGCTCGACCGCCCTCGCCACCACTCTCTGGACCGAGCTCGCCGTCCGCCCCGATCCCGCCGAGGGCACCGCCGCGGCCTTGCTCGCCCTGGCCCGGAAGAGCGGCCTCGAGTCACCCCGCGCCTATCCACACCTGCGGCGGATCTGGAGTCAGTACCCCAACAGCGCCGAGGCGGGTGAGGCGGGCCGCGCGCTCGCCGTCCTCGAGGCCCGCGGCGCGGAGCACCAGGCCACCGCCGACGAGCTGGCCACCCGCCTGCTGCGCGAGATGGACGCCGACGACTATGGCGACGTCATCGCCCTCTACGAGAAGCACGCCGCCCGCTTCACCGAGGCGAACGGCCCCTCCTGCAAGGCCTGGTATTCCTTCGGGCGCTCGCATTTCAAGCGGAACAACGTCTCGAAGGCCGCCGAGATCCTCGTGCCGGCGGGGACGCGCTGCGCGGGCATCGACCTCGATCGGGGCGCCCGCAGCCTCTACATCGCGGGCAAGGCGCTCGAGCGAAAGAAGGAGTGGGCGGCCGCCGGGCGGGCCTTTGCGCACATCCCAGAGCTCTACCCTACCCACGGGATGGCCGATGATGGCGCCGTCCTCGGCGGGGTGGCCTTCCAGCAGGCGGGCGAGTCCACCCGCGCGCGGGCCCTCTGGCGCTGGGAGGCCGATCGGGAGCAGCACGGCGATCTCGCCGCCGAGGGGATGTGGCGGCTCGCCTGGGACGCCTACCGGAGCGGCCAGCCCGAGGAGGCCATCCGCTGGGCGGAGAAGCTGACCTTTGAGATCCCGCTCTCCGCTGATCCCGTGCACGTCGGCGCGGGCGCCTATTGGGCCGCGCGTTGGCGGCTCTACCCCGACGTCAACGAGCCCCGCCGCCTCACGCGGGACCCCGAGGCCCTGCGTCAGGGGGTCGATCAGCTCATCACCCTCTGCCAGTCCCAGCCGACCTCCTTCTACGCCCTGCTCGCCTCGGGCCGCGTCCAGGAGCTCGCACCCGAGCGCGCGGCGGGGCTCCGGCGGCCCTCTCCCTCCGGCAGCCCCGACACCTGGACGGTGCGAGGCGCCTTCCTGGACGATCCGGGCGTCAGCCGGGGCCTCGCGCTCGCCCGCCTCGGCCTCGTGGTGGAGGCCATGTCGGAGCTCGACGCCCTCCCCGAGGAGAGCCTCACCAGCTCCGAGTACGCGCTCCTCACGACGATCCAGGAGAAGAAGAACCCGATCGTCGCTCACGATCGGCTTCATCACTACATCATCGATCACCCGCCCTCTACGCTCGGCGTCGATCGGGACCGCATCCTGAGCCAGGGCTTCCCCGATCTGTACTGGCCTGAGGTGCAGGTGGCGGCCGGCGCGTACGGTTATGACCCCCGGGTCTTTCACGCGCTGGTGAGGGAAGAGTCCAGCTTTAACAAGGATATTGTCTCCTGGGCCGGGGCGAAGGGCCTCTCTCAGCTCATGCCGGCCACCGGCAAGCAGGTCGCCGGCTGGATGGGGATGAAGGTGACCCCGGCCACGATCTTCGATCCCCTCACCAACTTGAAGATCGGCTCCCGATACCTCGAATACCTCAGGGTCTACTTCCACGACAACATGTTCCTCGCCGTACCGGCCTACAACGCCGGTGAGGGCAACGTGGGCAAGTGGTTGGCGGGGAACGGGGAGCGCCCGACCGACGAGTACATCGAGTCCATCCCCATCCGCGAGACTCGCCACTACGTCAAGCGGGTGCTCGGCACCTACCAGCTCTACCGGGTGCTCTACGGAGAGGGCCCGGTCTTCCCCGACTGGTCCCATACGAACCATCGGTCGGCAGGTCGGCCCTGATCGCGATTTTGGGACATGCACGCGGGGGGCCGGCGTCGATAGAGGTGGCGACCCCGGAGCGCGCGCATGGTCCTGGCCTGGTTTGCCCATCTCCTCCTCGCGTTGGGCTGGCTCCCGACCGCGCAGGCGCGCCCCACCGGGGCCTCCCTCCCGCCGGAGCTCCAGCCTTGGGTCGGCTGGGTGGAGGCCGCCCACCCCGAGCTTCGTTGCCCCGTCGTCGCCGGTGAGGCCGCCTGTCTCTGGCCTGGCCTGCTCGAGCTCGACGTCGAGGGCGGAGGTGGCCGCTTCAGCTACGCCGTGCGGGTCGACCGGGAGCTCGACGCGCCCCTCCCCGGCGGAGAGGGTGCCTGGCCGCTCGATCTTCGCGTGGACGGCGAGCGAGGCGTGGTCGTGGCGCGGGCGGGGAGCCCCTGGGTGCGCCTGTCCCCGGGGGAGCATCGGCTGAGCGGGCGCTTTCGGTGGGACGCTCTGCCCCCCACGATCCGGATGCCCGCGAGCGTGGGGCGGGTGGGCCTGCGGGTGCGCGGCGAGGTGGTCCCCTGGCCTCACCTCGATCCGGACGGCACCTTGCGCCTCGGCGCGGGGGAGGTCGGCGCCGCCGAAGCGAGCCGCGTAGAGCTCGACGTCTCGCGGAGGATCCAGGACGGCGTGCCGGTGGTCGTCACAACCCGCATCGGGCTCCGTTCGGCGGGGGCCAGCCGAGAGATCGACCTCGGCGCCGTGCTCCTCTCCGGCACCCGCGCGGTCTCGCTGCAGGCCGATCTGCCCGCCCGCTTCACCGAGGGCGGCGGCCTCGTCGTCCAGGTGCGCCCCGGCACCTGGACCGTGACCGTGGAGGCGGTGCTCGAGGGCCCCGCCGCCGATCTCGAGGCCCCCGCCTCGACCTCCGAGGTGTGGCCGGAGCGGGAGTACTGGGCCGTACAGCAGGACGACCGGGTGCGAGCGGTGAACCTGAGCGGCCCGCCCTCCGTCGATCCAGCCCGCACCTCGCTCCCCGAAGGCTGGCGAGGGCTGCCCACCTACGTCGTCGAGCCCGGTCAGCGCCTCCACTTCGAGGAGCTGCGACGCGGAGAGGCGGAGCCGGCCCCGAACCAGCTCACGCTGAACCGCGAGCTCTGGCTCGACGAAGATGGCGGCGGGCTCACGGTCCGCGATCACTTCGGCGGGACGATGAACCAGGGCTGGCGGCTCGAGATGCTGGCTCCGGGTGAGCCCGGCCACGTCTCCGACCAGGGCGTCGATCAGGTCATCACAAAGGGTGTGGGGGCCGGGGTCGAGCTCCGCAGCCAGTCGCTCGGGATGGTGGCCGAGTCCCGCATCGCTCCCCTCCCCTCTGCCCTCCCCGCGGTCGGCTGGAACACCGACGTTCACCGCCTCTCCGCCACGCTGCACCTCCCGCCCGGCTGGACCCTGCTCCACGCGTGGGGGGTCGACTCCACGAGCGGCTCGCTGGTCGACGAGTGGTCCCTCTTTGACCTCTTCTTCGTCTTGGTCGTCTCCCTCGGGCTCTCCCGCCTGTGGGGGTGGCGCTGGGGCCTCGTCACGGTCGTCGGCCTCGCCTGCACCCGCCACGTCGCCGACGCCCCTGGCTGGAGCTTCGCCGCGCTGATGGGGCTCCAGGCCTTGGGCAGCGTCCTCCCCAAGGGCCGGCTCGAGGTCGCCCTGCGCTGGCTCCGAGGCGGCCTCCTCCTGGTCGTGCTGCTGGTGCTCGTCCCTTTCACGCTCAACGAGCTCCGCACGGGGCTCTTCCCGAGCCTCTCCCGCCCCTGGAGCCAGGCCGACTCGCTCGACTGGTTGACCGCCCCGCTGACGCTCGGCGTGAAGGACGCCAACGCTCCGGGCGGAGGCCTCGTAGATGATCTCGAACAGCGCCCGGGCATCACCGAGGTGCAGGACGTTACCGTCCTGCCCGCCTCCGCTACGGTCCCCGAGGCCCCTCCTCCTCCTCCTCCGCCGCCCAGCGGTGCCGCGTTCGGAGGCCTGGACGGCGCCTCCGTCGAGAGCAAGGTGAACATCGACCGGGTGGGCTCCTTCAGCCGCTCGGCGAAGGTGAGCGGCGGTAAAGGGGGAGAGGGTCGATGGGACGGCTCCTACGCCCAGCTCAGCCTGCAGGTCGATCCCACCGCCGTCGTTCAGACGGGCCCGGGCGTCCCCCGCTGGTCCTGGAGCTCGCACCAGCTCAGCTGGTCCGGCCCGGTGTCCGCTGACCACGAAGCTCGCCTCTGGCTCCTCGGGCCCATCGGCAACCTCCTGCTGGGCCTCGCGCGGGTGGGCCTCCTGCTCACCCTCACGCTGCGCTTCGCAGGCTTCGGCGGCGGCGCGGGCTCCGTCTGGTCCCGCTGGCGCGAGGGCGCCTCCGGTTTGCTGCTGGTGATGTTCGCGACCGGCCTGCTCACCCCTCACACGGCCGCCGCCGCGCCGAGCCCTGAGCTCCTCGCCGAGCTGGAGGCCCGCCTCACCACCCCCGAAGACTGCGAGCCCGACTGCATCTCCGTCTCTTCGGCTCGCTTCCGGGCCACCTCCGCCGCCACGCCGGACGGCGGCGATCTCCTGACCGTCGAGGCCGAGCTCCACGCCGCGCGCCCGGGGGCCTGGATCATCCCGGGGCCCACCGCGACCTGGGTGCCGGCCTCCGTCCTGCTCGACGGACAGCCTTCGGTCGCCCTGCAGCGCCGCCCGGACGGCTTCCTCTACCTGCGCGTCCCCGCGGGCGTCCACGACGTCTACGTCGAGGGCCCCCTCCCCCTCACCGACGCCCTCACGCTCCAGCTCGGCGACCTGCCGCGCTCCGCAGACTTTGCGGGCGACGGATGGTCGCTCGACGGCATCCGCCCAGACGGCAGCACGGAGCGTTCGTTCCAGCTCACCCGCACGCGGAAGGCCGCCCCGGGCGAGGCGCGGGCCGCTGATCCGCTCTCACCCTGGCTCGAGGTGCGGCGCTTCCTCGATCTCGGCATCCCCTGGCGGGTGCGCACCGAGGTGGTGCGGGTGGGCGCCGGTCGGGCCCCGGTGGCCTTGAAGGTGCCCCTCCTCCCGGGCGAGGCGGTCACCGAGCAGGGCATCCAGGTGCAAGGCGGCGCGGCCCTCGTCACCCTCGATGCCGGTCGGGACAGCCTCACCTGGCTGTCCACCCTCGAAGAGGCAGACAGCCTGCGCCTCGTCGCCCCCAGCGCCGTCCCTTGGACCGAGGTGTGGACGCTCTCCTGCTCGCCGGTCTACCGCTGTGTGACCGAGGCCGGCGGCCTCGCTCCCCTCACCCACGTCCAGGCCGGGCGGGTGACCCCGGAGTGGCGGCCATGGCCGGGAGAGGCCGTGGAGATCGCGGTCAGCCGCCCCGATCCGGTGCCCGGGCAGGTCATCACCGTGGACGCGGCCGAGCTGTCCTACACCCCGGGGGAGAGCCTCTCGGAGCTCACGCTGGTCGCCCAGGTCCGCACGAGCCAAGGTGGTCGGCTCTCGATCACGCTCCCCGAGGGGATCCGCCTGCAGGGTGTCGACATCGACGGCGTCGCGGTCCCTGCCGCCGCCCGGGGGCGCTCGCTCCCGATCCCGCTCCGGCCCGGCAGCCAGCGGGTGAGCGTGCGCTGGCAGCAGGACCATGAGGGCTGGCTCGTCGATCGGGTGCCGGAGGTCGACCTCGGCAGCCCCGCGGTCAACGTCACGGTCACCGTCCACCCCTCCCCGGATCGCTGGCTGCTGGCCCTTCAAGGCCCGCGCTGGGGCCCGGTGCCCCTGTTCTGGTCGAGCGTGCTCGTGGTGGTCGGAGCGGCGCTGCTGCTCGGCCGCGCGCTCCGACCGGCGCCGGGAGCCCCAGCCTTGGTCCCGCTCGGCGCGGGGGACTGGCTGTTGCTCGGCCTCGGCATGACCCAGGTGCCCGTGGTGGTGCCGGCGGTGGTGGTGCTGTGGATCGTCGCCTTGGGCTGGCGTCGTCGCCGCCCGCCGAGCGGGAACCTCCGCCCGCTGGTGCAGGTCGGCCTCGTGCTGCTCACGCCCATCGCCGCGCTCTGCCTCGTCTCCGGCGTGGTCTCGGGGCTCGTCGGCAGCCCCGATATGGACATCCAGGGCAACGGCTCCTCGGCGAGCCTGCTGCGCTGGTTCGTCGATCGCAGCGCGGGACCCCTCCCCCGGCCAGTGATGGTGTCGGCGCCGCTGATCGCCTGGCAGGCGGCGATGCTCGCCTGGTCCCTCTGGCTGGCCACGCAGCTCATCTCCTGGATCCGCTGGGGATGGACCTGCTTCTCGGAGGGCGGCGTCTGGACCGCCCCACCTGTCAACCCACCCGTCGCCCCACCCGTCGCCCCACCCGTCGCCCCGCCGCGTCCGCCGATGGAGCATCCCACCGGCCCGATCGCCGTCGGCGAAGGGGACCTGGACCACGAGGAGGAGTCCCCCGAAGAGGAGTCCCTCGAGGAGGAGTCAGGGCAGATCGAGAGCTCGATGGAGCCGCGGCGGCTGGACGACGAGATCTTCGTCCCCGAGCACAACTACAGCGTGGAGGACTACCAGCGCCATGTCCCCCTCTCGGACTCGACGCAGGACGACGGCCCCACCCAGATGTCGGCGATCCCGGCGCTCGGCCTCCCCGCGGCCGGCGGCGAGGCCGATCCCACCGACCTGCCCCCTCGCCCCCCGCGTCGCTGACGCGGCCGCGGGCCGCGCCCACCGACTGGAGTTATACGCTCGCCGTGTCTGACGAAGCCGCCACCCCCGCCACGCCCTCTGTCGCGCCCGAGGTCCTCGAGGCCTTCGAGCGCGCCCAATCCATGACCATCGGGGTCGCGCGCGCGGTCGCCGCGCAGCTCCGCGAGGGGATGAGTGAGGCCGACATCGTCGGTCTCCTCACCGACCGAGCGAAGAGCGCTGGCTTCACCGGGTGGTTCCATGAGCCTGAGGTGCGCTTCGACGCGCCGATCGAGCACCCCTTGCGGGCCTCCCGAAAGGCGGAGCTCCACGAGGGGACGGTGGTCGAGCTCGATCTGGCCCCCTGCAACGCCGAAGCCTTCGGAGACTTTGGCGTGGCCTTCGTCTTTGGCGGTGGGCCCGAGCCCGAGGTCCTCTCTCGGGCCCGTGAGCTCGTCACCGGCTGTTGCGGCTTCTCGAACCGCTGGAAGTGTACGGGTGAGGTCTTCGTCTTCGCGCATGCGTGGGCGAACAACCACGGCTACTCGCTGGGTGACGCCACCGCGGTGGGGCACCGCTGCTTGCCCCCCGAGGGTCGCGTCGCCTTTGCATGGCCCCGGCTGGCCCGCGCTGCCACCTTGATGCGGCGCAACCAGGTCGAGTGGTACAATCACCGGCGGATGAGCGGCCTCTTTGCGCTCCAGCCCCGGCTCGTCGTCGGCCAGAACGGGTGCTCCTTTGAGGAGATGATCATCGTCGATGGCGACAAGAAGCGGGTGCTCGGCCGCTCGAAGCTCGACGAGGTCGGGACGCTCTAAGGCCAGCGGGGCCTGGGCTCATTCGAGGGTCTTGTTCAAGCCTTCGATGAGCGCGCGGTGGGCCGCGGGATCTTCGACCTTCTCGAAGACGAGGTCGTACAGGAGGTAGCCTTCCTCCGGGGCCAGGGTGCGGATGCGCCCGGCCACGACCACGGGGGCCTCATTCATGATCCCGAGGCGGATGGCCACGGTGCCCTGCTCCACCCAGATGAGCTTCGAGCTCGAGGGGAGGGTGAAGGTGATCCCGTCGACGGCGAGGTGGACCACGCGCGCCGGCTCGGAGATGAGGGAGATCGGCTGGCCAGAGGGAGGGACGAGCTCGATCGTCCGCCCACCGCTCCGCCCGCCCAGACCGCCCTCGGCGAAGCGGTCGATGAAGCCGAGCAGGATGCCGTCCTGGCTGCGGTCCGGGACCGGGACGCCAGCCCGGATGACGCTGGCCTCGAAGGTCCACGACTGGCGAGCGGTGGCCAGCCAGACCCGCACGTCCTCGCCGCCGAGGAAGCGCCGCGTGGGGGCGGTCACGACCACGCCGCCCCGCTCGATGCGCACCACGCGACCCTGGACGAGGCCGCCGCCACGAGGGAGGATCTCCACTGCGGCCCGCTGCTGCGCAGCCTCCTCGAGGACGCGTCGTGGATCAGGGTACATCCCCCCCCCTAACCTCGCTCCTCTCCCAGCCGGTTAGGCCGACGCGAAAGGTCCACCCATGAAGATCGTTCACCTCACCGACCTCCACGTGCAGACGGCCCCTCGCGCGGCTGACCTCCTGGGCAAGCGGCTCATCTCGACGGCCAACCTCTACCTGCTCTGCCGGCGCAGCAAGTTCTCCCGCGTGGTCCAAGAGGCCGCCGTGGTCACCACGGTGGCCGAGCGGCCCGATGTGGTCGTCATCACCGGCGACCTCACCGCCCAGGCCCTTGACGCTGAGTTCGCCGAGGCCCGGCAGCTGCTCGACCCTGTGTTGTCCGCTTTCCCGACGGTGATGATCTCGGGCAACCACGACACCTATGTGAGCGAGGCCTACCCCGGGGCGCGGATGCGCGAGGTGTTCCACCCCTGGATGGGCGCGGCCACGCCGCACCTCCATCGGTTCGGCGACGTGGCCTTCCTCACCCTCGAGACCTGCCGCGCGCACCCCCTGTCGAGCGGCTACACCGCGCCCACGCAGCTGGAGGCCGCCTCAGCCCTGCTCGCCGAGGCGGCGGGGGCCTTCACCTTCCTCTGCATCCACTACCCCTTACGCGGGCGACGCGGAGAGCCCTACGGCCCCTGGACCCGCGCCCTGTCCAACGCCGCCGATGTCGAGCGCTGGGTGGCCAGCACAGACCGGCTCGGCGCCATCCTGCACGGCCACGAGCACCACGGCTTTCGTGCCACCCTCCCCTCGGGCGGCGGCGACATCCCCATCCTCGATCCCGGCGCGACCGGCTACGCGCCCGATCCCGCCCGCGACCGGACCGCTCACCTCAACGTCTACGAAGTGGATGGTCAGGGCATCTCGGACGTCCGCCGCCTCCGCTTCGCCGAGGGCCGCTTCGAGCCAGAGCCGGGCGGCGCCTACGCCACGGGCCGTTGAGCTGCCGCCGGCCGTGGAGCTGACATCGGCCTCTGCGCGACCCCGCCGTCCCCGCACCCCTTCGATCCCCTCCCCCCCGAGCTCCCCATGCGCGCCTCCCTCGTCACCCTCGCCCTCCTCTCCGCCTGCAAGAGTGACAAGGGTGACGTGGGCGACATCCTGGTGGGCACGCCGGCGATCGTCGATCCGGCGCGGCCCGAGAGCTTCTTCGACACCCCCTGGCCTTCGGACGCGCTCCGCACGAGCGACGGGCTGCCCGACCTCGTCGGCTACCCGGCTTTTGGCACGGACATCGCGGCGCCGATCGTCGCCGGCTGGGCGACCCGCCTGGGCATGATGGCCCAGGGCTTCGGCAACAACACCGCGGCCTACTTCCGCTTCGAGGGCCTCATCTCCGTGCCGGAAGAGACGGAGGGGCTCCCCACCGACGCCGCGCTGCTGATCGACATGGCCACCGGCGAGCTCATCCCGCTCGCCACCCGCTTCATCGTGGATCCACAGGGCGACCCCTACTATGCGCCCTACACCCTCGCGATGGCCCCCGCCCTCGGCCACCCACCCCGCTCGGGGGCCACCTTGGCCGCCGTGGTGATGGGCTCGGCCGGCGCGGCCTCCCCGGAGGGCTACCACCTGCCGGATGGCGTGCAGGACGCGCTCGCGCTCGCCCATGTGAGCGGGGCCGCCGCGGTGGCCACGGTCTACACCGTTCAGGACGCCACCGATCAGCTCCAGCAGCTCGTTCGAGACGTAGACGCGCGCATCGACGACCGCGGTGGCTTCGGCGATGTCACCTTCACCCGGGTCATCCGCCTCGAGTTCACGGTTGGCACGACCCCTTCCGGTGAGGACTCCACCCTCTGTACGGCGACCTTTGAGGACGGTCGAACGGAGGTCACCTATCTCGGCCCCATCGAGCCCGACCTCGGGACCCACACCGTCGAGCTCGATGACACCTGGCCGATGGTGGTCTACCAGGCCGAGATCCCGGTCTTCAACTACTCGGGCCTCGACGATCAACCGTACATGAAGCCGGGTTTCCAGCACGTCTCCGACTATGCGCGGTACTCTGGCTGGATCGCCTTCGAGGGGGGCCAGCTCACCGCGGAGCCCGACCTCGACACCATGCGCATCACCGTCTCGCTCCCCCGCGGCGAAGACGGTGAGCCGCTGGACGGCGCCCCGGTGGTCCTCTGGGATCACGGCACCGCCGGCCACGCCTACGAGCCCATCCAGCGCCGCAGCCGCCTCGACCAGGGCCGCGCGGTGGCCGAGGTCTACGCCGAGGCGGGCTACGCGGTGATCGGCCGGGACGCCGCGCTCTACGGGCGTCGATACCCTCTGATCGATGAAGGTTACGGCGACTCGCTCGGCTTCTACAACATCGTCAACCTCCCCGCCTTTCGCGACAATCAGCGGGAGACGGCGATCGAGGGGCACCAGCTCCTCCGCTTCGTCGTGGACGGTGAGTTGAACAGTTACCTCCCGGCCGGCGCGGTCGACATCAACCGCCTGCGCCGGGCGGGGCACTCGATGGGCTCCGTCACCGCCAACCTCGGCCTCTCCGCCGAGCCGGAGCGGTACGAGGCCGCCTTCCTCTCCGGGACCGGTGGTGTCTTCGCGCACTACTTCCTCGACACCGGCCTCCTCGGAGACATCGATCCGGCCGTCATCGCCGCGCTGTTCGCGCTCTTCGGCGCCGAGGAGCCCGCGGAGGTCACCACCCAGGCGGCGCTGGGGGCCGCCCTCGGCCTCCCCGAGGCGGCCTGGGGCAACATCGACCGCCTGCATCCGGTGATCACGCTCTTCCAGTGGACGATGGACCCCTCCGATCCGATGGCCGTCGCCCGCGACGAGCTCCTGCCGGCGCGGATCTTGAAGGGGGTGGGCGATCACCAGGTCCCGAACTTCACCACCGACGCGCTCTCGCTGGCCCTACCGGACGTCACCGTGGAAGACTGTGTACCAACCGCGACGGACTACGATCCCCACTCCTGCCTCTGGCGAGAGGTAGAAGGGCAGCAGATCCTCGCCGACTGGCTGGCCGGGCCCTGAGCGCTCAGGGGGCGCCCTCTGCGGCGGTCGGCACCTCGGCGATGAACCGGCGCACCACTTCGATGTTGTGGATGCGGGTCTGGTGCGCGAGGCCCAGCAGGGTGTTGATCGTCGCCCGATTGAGGATGGGCGTCTGGTCGGCGCTTGGAGAGGAGTCTGTCGGCGATGCCCAAGGGCGGTCGGGCTCGGCCCGGGAGATCTGTCGCTGCAGGTGGTTCGCGAGCTCGCGACGGATGGAGTCGTCCTCTCGATCGATCTGCGTCCACTCGGCGCGCTCGAAGAGGGCCACGCAGAGCCGGAGGGCCTCGCGGATCAGGTCATGGCTCCCCTTCCCTTTGTCGAGGGTGATGGCGTCCAGGGTGATGCTCGCGCTCTTCTGAATGAAGAGCAGGACCTGGCTCAGCGCCTGGGCGACGTCGGGTCGGTCGGAGCCGAGGTCTCGGCAGAGCCAGCCGAGGCGCCGACGGATCGGATCCGAAGGCTTCGGGCTGCTGGAGGGGTCGAGGAAGCTCCACAGCTCCGTGATCCATGCGCCCCGCTGCTGGAGGAAGGTGCGCGAGTTGCCGCGGAGTACGATGGACACCAGGTAGACGCGGAGGATGGTCTGCAGCAGCAGCGGATCGGGCCCTTGGGTTGCCCGCGGCTGCGCACGGACCTCGCGCACCATGAGCGTGCCGGTCGCCCACCAGAAGCGCCGCTGCGCTTCGGCTGAAGCTGGCCGATTCCGCTCATTGAGGATGCGGAACTGATGGAGCCCCACGAGGTCCGCGGCCACCTCCACGAAGCAGGTCGTCAGCGCGTTCATCAGCTTCACCTGTTGGTCGCCCGCCTCGGCGGCGAGGGAGGTTGCGCAATGGTGCAGCGTCGCGAAGAGGTCATGCAGGACACTCGGCTGTTTGCGCCGCTGCTTGGGTGCGTGCATCGAGTAAACGGACCAAAGGGCGTCCCAGCTCGTCTTCACACGGTCATCGGTGGCGAGGCTCGCGTATTCCAGCGAGCGGAAGCGTCCGTGCGCCAGCTCGTGTCCGATCATCCATGTCTCTGGCTGGAAGTAGGAGCCCCTCGGCACCGCGAGCTCGATGACGCCGCTCGGGCGATGTGTGGCCCGGAGGAACTCCTGAAGGTCCTCCACCATCAGCACCGTGAGCCCGCCGAGCCGGCGCGCCTCCGCCGAGACCACGGCCGCGAGGGCCATCCGGGAAACATCGAAGCCGATCAGGCTCTCAAAGCGGGAGGAGGGGCTCGGCGCGCGGCGCACCGGTGTGCCCCGCTGCTCGCGGAGCGACAGAAAGTCGTCGAGCGTGTCGAGGAGGTGGATGAGCTGTTCGCGGGGATCCGGGGGCCGGTCTCTGTGGTCCGTCTCGACGACATGAGGGGGAGGCGCGCCCTCCGCGTACCGCAGCAGGTGGTCGACGACCCCGACCAGCGCCGCGAAGGTGGGGATGTCGTCCCGCAGCAGGTGGATCACGCGGGAGAGCAGGTGGGCTCCGGCCGTGGTCAGGGGCCGGCTGAGACCCAGACGGAGGCTCGCGGCGCGCCATCGGGCCATCCAGGCCCCCGCACGGCCGCTGGCGAGGTGGTGCTGGCCCGCTGCTTGGAGGCGCCGGTCGAGCGCGAAGCCGAGGAGGTGGATCTCCTGGCGGGCGAGCGGGGAGCTGTGTTCGAGCGTCACCCAGGGGACCGTCGTGGAGAGGATCCCCGTGTGTAAGGCCGGGCCCGAGGCAGGGGTGAGCCCGCGTAGGGTCACCATGATCTCGTGGACGCCGCGGAGGGTCAACGGCCCGGGGGCGGTGTGGAGGGTGGCGTCGATCTCGCCGAGGTGGAACGCGTCGTCCGTCGGTCCTATCTTGAGCTGGAGGTGCTTGACACACCGACGAAGGTCGTCCCACCCCACCAGCGCGGACAGGCGCAGGTCCACCCGAAGCCCGCCCTGCGCGATGGCGACCTGATCGGGACCGCCTCCGGGTGTGAAGGACCATGGCTCCGGCAAGGTGATCGCCGCCCCATCACGGGTCGCCGCGTCCGCGGGGGGCGACCGCTCGGCCGCCGCCGCCTCCTGTGGGGGGACACGGTGGAGCGCCGGACCGACGATCGTGACGGTCTCCGCCACCGCCGGTGACTCAGCCCAGGCCTTCGCCCAGGCGCTGGCGGTGTTGCCCCTCTTCTCCCGCAGCACCCGCGCGGCTCCCGCCGCGGAGAAGCTCCCGGTCTCCCCCAGACGGACCAATCGAGCGCAGTGCGCGACGAGCGCGGTGTCCTCCAGTCGATCGGACCACACCACCAGCACCACGGGCACACGGTCCAGGCCGACCAGGGGGAGGATGGTCGGCGAGTCTGCCTGGAGCACCTCGGGCTTGAGTCTCCTCCTGCCTCTCTCGAAGGCCTGAAAGAACGGGCTACCGGAGCCGACGATCGCGCCGATCGTGCGTCGCGCGGGTCCGAGCAGCGTCGACCCGCTGGGATGGGCGAGCAGGGCGGCTTGGTGGTTCATCTCCAAGAAGACGACCCCCATGAACGCTCGCCGGTCGACGTGGAGACGGAGCTCGGCCACCGCCTCTGCGGAGCAGCCCCCGAGGGCGATCACTCGCTTGTCGAGCCGCTTCGTGCCGGACCACGCGCTGAGGTCGTCCCTGGACGGTGAGACCACACCGCTCACACGCCGGGACATGGCGGTGGATGCGTCGAGGAGGTCGAAGGGTACGCGATGTCGCGGGGACAGGTGCAGGCAACAGAGATCAGCCTCCCCGAAGGGGACCGCCTGTGCTCGAAATTGCTCGCCGAGATCCAGGGCGGGTGTACGATCCGAGTCTGCGACCGCCCTCAGCAAGTGCTCGAAGGACCCTCCCGGCATCGAGCGGAGCAGCGTGATGGTTCCGAGCACGGAGCGACCTCCGCTCGGCATTAGACCAGACGCGGAGTCACGATGCAGCCTCTGGGTCGGCCTGTCCGGGGGGGGCCATTTTCCTGTCGGTACAGCCGTGTGCGCTTGGGCAATCGGCTCACGTGGCGGCCTGGAGCTTGTTCAGCAGGATGTTGATTTCGCTTAAATGAATGTTCCCGCTGGGCCTATAGACATCACGAATGTACCAGGCCATGTAACGAAGCATGACTCCCGTGTGATATCGAGTGACCAGTCCGACCCCCTCGGCGTTCGACGCCACCGATCCGAGCCGATCCAATAGATCGGCGAATGGAGCCGCGTTGAGGGTGCCTTCGCGCTCTGTTCCCTTCGCTCTTGGTGTGAATGTGGACACGAAGGCGTCCGAAGCCTCTGCGTCTTCGTCGCCCGTGGGCTCATCATCGACGCCCTGGTTCGGGCGAAGCTCGTTAATCTCCTCTTCTAGCTGGGCCAGAAATCGTCGCCGGCTGTCGGCTCTTCGCACAATTCGAAGGCTCTCGGAGATCAAGAGCTCTCCCAGCGTCTGCTCGACGGGCGAGCGTTTCTTCGATAGCCAGTCCCGCTTGACGAGCTCGACGACCCGGTTCAGTTCGTCCTGGTCGAGGTCTTCGTTCGCAGAGTCGACCTCCGATACGCCGGACGGCGAACGCGCGCCTTTTCGATGCGCGGAACTATCGTCGTCGTATGTGTTTGTCATTTCTTGGTTTTGTATCTGGACTATCTGCCCAATGAGTTCGACGATGCTGTCTTGTATGACGTCTCGGGTGGCTTCATCTGTAAGCGGGCGCTTGTCCGGCGCGACCAAGCCGGAGAGCGAGGTGAGTGCGCACCAAAGTACAGACCACCACCGAAGATCCAAGTCGGCTTTCCGACGCCCCTTTTGGACGAACATGAAGTAGCCGTCGTTCACCGCGCGGTTGAGCATCCGCCGCGTGACCTCGCCGTTTACGGGGGCTGGTCTCACCCCCTCCGGAGGGGCGCCGTGCAAGAGCGGGAGCTGGTCAAAGAACCACCCGAGCTGAGCGCGCGCCTGGTTCGCCTCGTTGGCCGCGGCCAGCTCCGAGCCGACATGACCCTGCCATCGCGCCAACAGCACACTTGGGCCGAGGGCCCGTAGCTCGGTCACGCGCTTCGAGTGCGCGTCCATCTGTTCCATGGGACCGGCTTCGGCCAGCGCTGCGGTGGGTGTCAACATGGTCGCCTCCTCTTCTGTGATCGGCGGATACTGGGAGATCAGTGCGGCTAAAGCTGGGGATCTTGACGCAATCTTGTCGGTGTCATGATCGGTGCAGATGGGGTTCGTCCAAGATCGAAGGTGATCGGGCGGCGGGGGGACCGCGAAATTCCGACGGGGACCCCACCATTAACCTTGGTGCTCTGAGCTGTCACCATCAGCGAGCGGTCCCTGGTCTGATCTGGATCTGCAACCAGGCGCTCAACCTGCGGGCCCGGCGAAGGGGTGATCGGGAGGGGGCCCTGCGGCATCATCTTTCTTCTTGCCCCGATGTGAGCACTACGCTACACTAACAGGGTGAGCCAGAAGTTGATTCCGTAGCCACTGAGCTGACCGCTGATCTGAGTGTCCCAGGAGAGTGCACGACGAGGTGAAGACCCAACAAAGCACGATCGCGCGAGCGATCAGGAGAGCCAGATGCCTACCAACCGGTACAACCTCTCGCAGCGTACCACGCGGGCCTTCGTCCGCTTGGCACTCGCCTCCTCGGTTCTCTTCCCCGCTGTTCTCTTCCCCGCTGTCACTGGCGCCGAGGAGCCTGATCCCGGCGACGAGGCCGTGAGCGCCGAGATCGTCGAGCTCACCGCCGCGGTCAGCGATGGGCAGGCGGTGCTCACGTTCAGCAGCCCCAACGGCCTGGTCACCGGCGGCGTCGCGCCCCAGCCGGGCCTGCCGCCGCCGGTGGTCGGAGGCGCGCTGGCGCCGTTCCCGGCCCCGCCTGTCTGCGGAATCAGTGCCGATCCGGACGAGTGCGGGCGACACGGCCTCCTTGGCACTGTCTATGCATTCGCGCCCGGAGAGGGTACGACCTACGCCGACCTCGCCGTCGACCAGAACCTCGCGGTGGTGGACCTGACCTTCGCCGATGGAGCGGTCGTGCAGGTCTCCGCCCCGGTGCAGGGCGCCGCCCCGATCGGCCCCCCGAAGCCCTGTGTGGTGCCCCCGGCGGCGAGCGTCGTGGCCTACGCCGCGGTCGTCAACGCGCTCGAGGTGACGCTCGCAGGCCTGTCCGACGTGGCCTACTCCGGGCTCTTCCAGCAAATCTGCCCGCCCGGGCTGCCGCCCGTCGCCCCGCCCGCGGCCCCTTGAACGGCGGAGACCGGGAAGACGAGGCGGAAACCACACAAGGGGGTCCGGGCGGTGTCCGCTCGGCTCCCCCGGTAGGAGATCCTCGACTTCCCGATGTTGGCGCCGAAGTTCCCGCCCTTGACGAGTCGCCGACCCTCCGGGCCCTCGGCGGGCTCCCAGCGGCCGTCGGCGTGGATGGTCGGCCCGGCGGCGCAAAAAGGCTCCTTTAGGGCATCCATCACGTTGCCTGCGAGGCCGCGGACCCCGAAGGGGCTCTGGTCTACGGAAAAGCTGTCCACTTCCGACAGGTTGTTGCCGGAGGAGTCGCAGTGCGCACACCAGGTGGCGTCGTACTCCGAGCCCCATGGAAAGGCCCGGCGGTCTGCCCCGCGGGCGGCTCGCTCCCACTCGACCTCGTACGGCAGGCGCCCAAGCATCCCGATCCGCTCTGACCACCAGCGCGCGTAGGCCTCGATCGCCACGAGCTCCGTCATCGTGGCCGGCCAGCGGGGCCTCCATCGATCCCCGTCACAATCGACCCCGAGCGCGAATTGGCCGTCTACCGCGCGGCGGTAGATCATCGCCCCCTCGACCCCCGCCCTCGCGCTGCGCTCGCGGGGGACGAAGCGGAGGGCCTCCTGTTCCCGGCCCGCCGCCTGCAGGTCGTTGATGAAGGCGAGGAACTCTTCGTTCGTGACCGGGTGCCGGTGGATCCAGAAGGCCTCGACCAGGGCCCGCTGCAAGGGGAGCGAGGTCCCGAAGGCCAGGGGATCGCCGCCGATCCAGGTCCAGCCCGCGGGCACGAAGACCGCGCCCGGCGGCGCGCGCCGCAAGTCGGGGACCTCCAGCGGAGGCAGCGGCTCCGCGGCCACCTCACCGAGGGTGCGACGGAGCTCGAAGGGGTACTGGAAGGGCACGCCCTCCTCACCCTCCAGGTGGGCCACATAGCTGCCCACCTCGAGACGGAGGTCGATCTCGCGGGTCCAGCCGAGGTCGGCGACCGGGCGCTCGACGAGTCGACGGCGGACGAGGGTGTAACGGGAGAGTCGGACGCGGAGCGGGCGGCTGAAGCGGATCTGGAAGCTGGCCTCTCCGCGCAGGTACGAGGCGTGGCGGCCGCGGTGGTAGGTGCGGATGATGTGCTCGTGCCGGAGCATGCCCGCCCGGTCACCGGTGAGCTCGGCTTCCGCGTGGGCGCGGACGTGCAGGTCGGCGATACGATCCTGCGCCTCCGTGAGGTCGGGCGCGAGGGTGAGGGCGCGCTGGAGGTTCGTGTCTCGCTCGGCCTCTCGGAGAGAGAGCTCCGCCTCGGCCCCGTCGATCTCCTCGAGCTGCTCCCAGGCTGGTGCCTTCTCGCCCTCCGTGGCCCGCTCGCCGAGCCGACCGAGCTCGCGCAGCGCCTCGGCGCGCCGCGCGGCGAGGGCGAGCCGTCGCGCCTCGATCTCGGCGTGGAGCGTGTCGGCCTCTGCGACGAGCGCCCTGCCGCGCTCCACGTTTTGCACGCCGTCGAGCCAGTCCTGCAGCGCCGTCCCCAGCGCCCGCGCGGTCGCGACGCGGCGCTCCGGATCCGGCTCCAGCGCCTGGTCACACAGCGCCACCAGGGCCGGTGGGAGTAGCTCGCTGTGCGGCGGCCGCCGGAGCGCTGCGTCGCTCGGCCGCGCGGTGGGCTCTCGTCGCTCCCGGCCGCCCTGGCTGAGGCGGTTCGGGCACCGTCCAGCCAGGATCTCGTAGAGGATCGCGCCGAGCGACCAGACGTCGGCCCGCGCGTCCACCCGCGGCCAGTCCCCTCGCGCCTGCTCGGGTGACATGTATCCGGGCGTCCCCTTTACGGTCCCGGCCAGCGTTCGCGGCAGGGCCTGTGGGGCCGGCTCATCCGGGGGCAGGTCGACCGCCACGGGCTCGCGGAGGAGGTCGAGGCTGGCGATGCCCCAGTCGAGCACGAAGACCTGCGCAAAGGTGCCCACCATGATGTTGTCGGGCTTGAGATCACGGTGCAGCACGTGCTGATCGTGCGCGTAGGCCACCGCCTGGCAGACCGTGGCCAGCACGCCGATCAGGCGACGGAGGGGACCGAGCCCGAGGGTGGGGGCCTCCCCCCGGTCCGCGTGGGCCCGATGGATCAACCGAGCGAAGGTCTCGCCTTCGATCTCCGGCATCGTGAAGAAGAAGCGGCCTTCCCGATCGACGCCGAAGTCAAAGATGGGCACGATCGAGGGGTGCTGCAGGCGGGCCACGAGGCAGGCTTCGGCTCGGAAGCGCACCCGCCACTCCGGGTTGGGGAGGAGGCTCGTGCGGAGCAGCTTCATGGCGACGTCGCGCTGCAGCCGCCGATCGTGGACACGTCGGACCTCGGCCATGCCGCCGAAGCCGAGGTGCCCTCGCTCGACGTAGCGGTCGGGGTCGTGAATTCCCATGGTGAGCAGGTCTTCATCGAGGGAGCTGGCTGACCCACATCGCAGCCGATCGGAGTCGGTCGTGCGGGAGGCCGGGGTCGTCATGCCCCAGCCGTTCCAGCTCTCTGTGTTCATCCAGATCCCCTCCCCTACCCGCCCCACAGCTTCGGATTGTATCGCGTGGACGGGTAATTTGTGGGTATGTTCCTTCTTTTGGTGGGTCTACCGCCGAAACTACAGCTCACATGAGCAGAGCTGGCACAGCGGCCGATCTGGACGGCGTGGGTCGGCGCGCCTCACATCGAGACGTCGGCCACGGCGGAGTAGAGGATCCGCAGGCCGCGCTCGAGGTTGGCGGTGCTGACCCGCTCGTTGTTCCCGTGCATGGTGCCGAGCTCCTCGGCAGAGACCTCGAAGGGCACGAAGCCGTAGGCGGTGACCCCCTTGGGGCGGAGGTAGACGGAGTCGGTGTAGCCCACCGAGATCACCGGCCCGGCGACGACGTCGGGGCGGCCCTCGACCGACCGCGCGACCAAGGCGCGAAAGAGCGGGTCATCCCACGGGCTCACCGCGGCGGGGTGGGTGGACAAGACCTCGTAGCGGACCCACGGCCAGGGGGTGAGGGCCTGGAGCTCGGCCAGCACCTGCTCGGGGGTCTGGCCGGGGAGGACGCGGGCGTCGATGTTCGCCCACACCTCGCCGGGGACGACGTTTGGCTCGTTCGCGCCGCCGAAGCCGGTGACGTTGACGGTGGTGGTCACCGCCGCGCGGGTGATCGGGTTCTCCATGAAGCGGCCCCTCAACACGCGCTTCGCCAGCCGGGGGTGCTGGAGGATGAACCCGGTGAGGCCGCCCTTCTGGACGCCTGCGGCGGCGATGGTCTCGAGCAGGGCGGGGTGGAAGGTGGGCTCGACCTCCCGAGCCTCGAGCGCAGCCACCGCCTGCATCAGCCGCTGCGGCGCCCGATCCGGGACGGGGGTGCTGCCGTGTCCGGGCTCGCCGCTGGCGATGAGGCGCGCCCAGAGCACGCCCTTCTCGCCGACCGAGATCGGGTACACCGTCTGGCCGGGGAAGAAGAGGTCCGAGATGCCGATGCCGCCCTCGTTGATGACGTGGCTGCAGCCGACCTTGTCCCAGTGTTGGTCGGCGATGAAGCGGATGCCCTCGTTGTCCACCTCCTCGTCGGCCACGGCGAGCAGCACGACGTCCCGCTTCAGCCGGGCGCCGCTGCGCTGGAGGAGGATGAGGGTCATCGCCTCGATCGCGCCCATCCCCTTCATGTCGAGCGCGCCGCGGCCCCACACGTAGCCCTGATCATCGAGGGCGCCGGACAGCGGGCCCTTGTCGGCGGGCCAGCTGGACGGCTCTGCGGTGACGACGTCGATGTGGGAGAGCAGGCAGAGGGGGGGCAGGCTGCCGTCCCCCTTCACCCGCGCGATCAGGTTGCCACGGCCGGGCCCACCCTCGAGGATCTGGCTCTCGATGCCCTCCGCGGCCAGCCGCTCGGCGAGGAAGCGGGCGCCGTCGGTCTCGTGTCCGGGCGGGTTCGTGGTGTCTGTGCGCAGATACGCTTGGAGCAGGGCCGTGACCTCCTGGCCGGCCGCGGGCCAGTCGGGGGCCGGCGTGGCCGCGGCGAGACCCGGGTGGAGGGCGAGCGCGCCGAGCAGGAGGGCGCAGGAGGAGTGTCGGAGGAGGGCGGGACGGCGCATGGTCTGCCCCTTATACTGCCTCTCCCCGCTGGAGGAAGGATGCCGCGCGCCCCCCGGAAGACCTCGACCGCCCTCCGCTGCCTGGCGCTCGGGCTCGCCCTCTCCGCCTGCAAGAAGGTGGAGCCGGCCCCGAAGGCCCTGGACGACCTCACGCACTATTTCTGGCAACAGTTCCCCGATGGGGAGGACGCCCAGCTCGCGGAGGGCGTCCGCAACCTCCACAAGGCGGTAGACGGCGGCAGCCTGGACGAGCTCCTCGACGGCACCCTGACCGACCTCAGCCGCGATGAAGCGGAGCTCGTGGGCGTCAATCGGGATCCGAAGTCCGCGCAGGGCCTCTTCCTCGTCAACACCTTCGACTGTGAGCTTTCCCAGCTCGAAGAGATCGTCTCCTACGTCCACCAGGACGAGCTCTACCCCGACACCTACTCCTCCTATGAGCGAGAATTCTCGAGCGATCGAGGCGACTTCCTCTCCGGTGACAGCGACACGCTCACGTGGTCCGTGCACTATGAGGTCGATGATCTGGTGGATTACAGCTCCGACATCAAGGGGGGGCTTCGTCGAGTGCCGACCCTCGACGATGAACAGAGCCCGTACGGGGATGTGCTGCTCGCCCGCACCTACCTCCCCTCCCCTGCCAAGTTTGATGATCCCGACAAGAGCCTCGATCAGGACTACCAGATGGAGGTCTACTACGAGCGCAGCGGCGGGGAGATCCTGCACCTCTACGCCATCTGGCGACAGGCGGACTTCGGGGGCACCTTCACCACGGACAATGAAGGCTTCCAGCGCCTGATGCTCAACAACCTCGCGGATTGGGACGACGTCACCGAAGAGCGCTGCGCGGAGGGGCGGCCCTAAGTCGGCTCCCGCCTCGATGTCCCTCCGATCGATCCGGTCCTGGAGCGCCCTCGGGCTGCTCGGAGCCCTGTCGGCGCAGGCCGCCGCCGGGGAGGCCGCGGTGCCCGAGGCCGCGGCGCCCGAGGCCGCGGCGCCCGACGCTGCGGGGGGCACGACGACCGGCGAGCCGCGCCTCACGGGCTTCGTCGTCCCCACCTTCTCCTACGACTCCGATGACCTCTTCGGCTACGGCGCCCGCGGCGAGATCGCCCGGGTCTCGGAGGGCTATGCCCCCTACAAGTGGTCGTTGATGGCGCAGTACAGCGCGACCACGGGCGGCTTCGCCTTTCACCGGGTCCGCTTTGACCGCACTGGCCTCGGCGAGGAGCACCGCTGGCGGCTCACGGTCCGCCTCGCCTGGAGGCAATGGGGGCGAGACGGCTACTGGGGCATCGGGGACGACACGCTCCGCCTGCCGCCGAGCGCCTTCCCCGACGCCCGCACCGCCGCCGAGTTCTACCGCTACGGGCTCTTTCAGCCCCAGGCCTACCTGACCGCGCGCTGGGCGCTCCAGGCGGGGAGCCCGTGGATGGTGTACGGAGCCCTGAACCCAAAGGACAGCCGCGTGGTCGTGATCCCCGGCAGCCTCCTCGACCTGGAGCGGCCCTACGGCACGGAGGGGGGGCGGACGATCACCACGCAGGGCGGTGTGCTCTACGACAGCCGGGCGCCCGAGATCGCCCCCCGCGATGGGCTCCTCGCCGAGGCGACCGCTGGCTGGTCACCCACCCTCAGCGGCAAGGCGGGGGGCTATGGCGGCCCGCACCTCTCCCTCAGCGCCTACCAGTCCCTCGGCGGGCGCCTCGTGCTCGCCTCCCGCCTGATGGGCGAGGCCCTCTTCGGGACGGTGCCCTTCTACGAGATGGTGAGCTGGCTCGGCTTTGAGCCCGTGGTGGGCTTCGGCGGCGCGATGACCCTCCGCGGCGTGCCCTACGGCCGTTGGCGCGGGCCCCACAAGGCGGTCCTGAACAATGAGCTCCGCTGGAGCGTGCTCGAGCACCCCTTCGTCTTCGGCCGTCCCCTCGGCTGGGAGCTGGCCCCCTTCATCGATCTCGGTCAGACCTGGGGCGCCGCCTACGAGCCTGCGCTCCCGCACTCCGCCGCCGGCCTCGGCCTCCGCCTGATCTTCGATCGCACCTTCGTCGGTCGCGTAGACGCCGGCTACGGCCTCGACGCCGTCCAAGCCCCCGACGGCAGCGCCGATACGGTGCCATCCTTCGGCTTCTATGTGGCCTTCGACCACCCCTATTGAGCGGGCCGTTCGGGGCAGGGTGAGCGGGGTAGGTCAGGCGGGTGGGGGCTTGGGCCCGTGGGCGGCGCGGGCCTCGAGGTAGGTCTCCTCCAGGCTCTGTCCACGCAGCACCTCGACGATCTGCAGCCCAGCGGCGATCAGGCGGGGCAGCGCGCGGGCGTTCAGCGCCGGGACATCGCCCCCTGGCGGCCCCTCGACGCGGAGGACGTCGGCGTGGACGGTATAAGGCAGGCCGTCGAGCGCGGTCTCGAGCGCAGGCAGGCTGCCGGCGAAGCGCACGCGGACGGCGGGGCGCGCCCCCTCCAACCGGCCGAGCGGCGCCTCCTTGACGAGGCGCCCCCGTTCGATGAACACGACGTGATCACAGATCGCCTCGAGCTCGACCAGCACGTGGCTGCTGATGATCAAGGTCGACTTGCCGCGCGCGCGGCTGAGCACCTCTCGCAGCCGGGCGACGAGGTGGGGATCGAGGCCGGAGGTGGGCTCATCGAGGAGGATCAGCTCCGGAGCGCCCAGCAGCGCCTGGGCCACCGCCACCCTGCGCCGCATGCCGTGGGAGAGCTGGTGGATGCGCTGGTCGGCCCGGTCGCGGAGCTCGACGTCGTCGAGCACGCGGTCCGCCTCGCGCTCCGCCTCCGCGGCGCCCATGCCTTGCAGCCGCCCGTAGAAGAGGAGCAAGGCCCGGACCGGGGTGTGCGGGTTGAGCTCACAGTCTTGCGGGAGCAGGGTGACCCGACCCCGATGGTGCTCGACGGAGAAGGGCCCGGCGCCGAGCAGATCGACGGTGCCCGCGTCGGGGCGGATGGTGCCGCCCACCACGCCGAATGTGGTGGTCTTCCCAGCGCCGTTGGGGCCGATGAAGCCCGAGATCGCCCCCCGCGGCACCGAGAAGGAGAGGCCGTCCAGGGCGGCTACCTTGCCGTACTGCTTCCGCACGCCCCGGAGCTGGAGCGCGGCCTTCAAGCGTCCCGCCGAGCGAAGGCCTGATGGCCGAGGGTGAAGGAGGCGCCGCCGAAGGAGAGCAGGAAGACGATGGCGGGCAGGCGATCGAAGAGGTCGGGCCTCCAGAGGTCGAGGCGGTGGCTGCCCGGGTAGAGCGTGGCGAGGGTCGGGCCGATCACCGGGATGTAGGCGTCGGCCAGCGGCGACTGGAGCAGGTTCCCGAGCACGACCCCGCCGATGAAGACGATGAGCGACAGCCCCCGCGCCCAGTGCACCGAGCGGGTGAGCTGAGAAATTCCGAGGCAGAGCCCGAGCCAAGCGAAGCCGTGAACCCATGCGCGGGCGCTCAGGCGCAGGAGCCACAAGGCCGTCCCGACGGCGTCGAAGCTCGACAGGCGCGCGAGGCCCACCGCCCACACCCCGACGGCGCCGACGCTGATGCCGAGGGCCAGCAAGGCGGACTGCCCGACCAGCTTTCCCACCGCCCAGCTCGCCCGATCGGTCCGGGTGAGCGCGAAGCGGCAGGAGCCCGAGCCGAGCTCGGCGGCGATCGACTCGGCGGAGGTGAGGATGACGAGCACCGGTACGAGCAGGAAGGCCACCCAGCCGTAGAAGAGCGCCAGCGGCGGGACCGTGAGGAGCTCGCGGGCGAGGGCGGCGTCGCCGATCAGGTTGGAGAGCACCTGGAGCAGCTCCTCGCTCTGGAGGAGCGCGCCGGTCATCGCGCCGGGGGCCTCCGTCGCCGCGACGGAGAGCTTCTCGGCCACCGCGTTCTCGATCTCGCGCAGGACCTCGATGAACAGGGCCGCTGCGGCCACGGAGCCGGCAGCGTAGAGCAGCAACAGCACGATCGCCCGGCGGGAGCGGACCGACTCTCCGAGGTCAAAGCGCGCCACCAGCAGCAGATCGCGGAGCTGCCTCACTCGGGGAGCTCGGCCGCGCCGCCGCCGGCCGCCTCGAGCTCTGCGGCCTTCTCCATCGCCTCACGGAAGGCCCCGAGGTCGATGTGGTTCCAGACCACGCCCGCCTCCTCATCGACCTCCTCGAGCCGGTCGGCGCCCACCACCCCGTCCAGGCTCTCCTGGGCCTCGGCGAGGATGCCGGTGACGTCGTGGGTGATCGACAGCATCTCCTTCGGCGAGGGCTCCTCGCCCGTGGCCAGGATCTCCATGATCTCTTCGCCGTGGGTGGCGAGCTGCTCGTTCATGTCGGCGAGGATCTCATCGACCTCACGAACCTCCTCCCCCGAAAGGTCGGCCTGCTCGCGGAGCGCCTGGCGAGACTGCTGCCGTCGGAGGTTCTGGGCGTCGACGGCGATGTCGAAGCCCTGCATCTGCTCGGTGACCGTGGGCGGACGCGGAGGAGGGCCCGCCGGTGCCGCGGTGACCTCATCGCCGCTCGCCTCGTCCCCTGCGGCCCCGTCGTCGCCTGCTTCGTCGGGCGCGGGCTCGGCGGGGCGCTCCCTCGGGGGCATCAGCTGGTCGAAGCCCGGCATCAGGCCGCCTCGCCCGCCTCGTCCTGCACGGGCCTCCAGGCGGGCGTTCTCCTCACGGAGCTGGTCGAGCTCCCCCTTGAGCTCGGCCGCGCCACGTCGCGGCCCGATCCCACCGAGGAGAAAGCCGAGGACGACGCCGACGACGATCCAAGCCGAGACTCTCATCGATCCCTCCCGCGCTGCAGGTTGGTCGCCGGGCTCAGCCGATCAGACGGCCGGCCAGGAAGACGCTCACCCGCTGCAGATCCGCCGCGGAGAGCTGCGAGGAGAGCAGGCGCACCGCCTCTGTCATGTCGGGTGCGATGATCAGCATGGGCAGGAGCTCTCCGCGCAGCTTCACGCGCCAAGCTCGACCCGGGGCCCGGGGCGCGGCGTCCTGCCGGAGCGGGGAGCTCGTGGCGGGTGCGGCGGCGCTGGGGGCCCGACCGGGGGTGACGGCCACCTCCACGGCGGCGGGGCTGGCTTCGACCCTGGGGGCGGCCGCCGCATCGCGCAGGGTCGGGTCGGAGGGCGAGGTGGCGGAGGGGGGCGTCGTGAGCGTCGCCGTGGGCTCGACCCGGGGGGCGCGCTCCATGATGCGCACCTCGCCGTGGGGGGAGCTGCGCTTCGTGCGTGAGCGGCTGGGCTCCTCGACGGGCGGCGCCTCCTCTCGCGCGGGCTCATCGCGGCGGATGATCCGACGGCGGACCCGCACCCCTGCGGGGGCCGGGGCGCTGAGCTCCAGCGCCTCTCCTTCTGGGACCGTGAGCGTGCTCGCGTAGGCGCCGCCTGGCTCGTCGGCCGAGCGGATCCCGGCCACGGCGGCGGGGGCTCGACCCGCACCCCGGCTCGGGCCCGGGCGACGGATCACCTGGGGCTCCAGGATCTCCGGGCGCGGGCGCGGGCGGCGCCCTCCGAGGGCGGGCGCCTCGTCGAAGGCTGGGCCAAAGTGCTCTTCAAGCTCATCGAGCTCATCGAGCTCATCGAGCTCATCGAGCTCATCTGTGCCGAGGGTGTCGTCGGCGGAGGGGGGGAGGTCCTCCGCGGAAGAGCCGCCTCCCCCCGAGGTGCGGCCCCCTTCGGACGGGCTTTGGCGAGCGGCCTCCTCGAGCTCGGTCCCGTCACCCGCCTTGCTCAGCCCGCGCCGCAGCCGCCGGGGGTTGGTGCCGAAGGCGCTGGCGGTCGCACGGAGAGAGACGCCCGCGTCCAGCCGACGCTGGGCCTCGGGCCACCACGGGGCCTCCGTGGCCGGACCCTGGAGGTCGGCTTGGCCGAGGCCGGCCTCCAAGGCGACCTCCGTCACGTCGTAGTGGATCGCGAGCGCGCTCAACGACTCTGTCTGCAATCTCAGGAGAAACTCGCCCCACCAAGCGTTGTTTCGAACCGATGCCATGAGACGGTGACCCCCGAGAAGAAGGTATACGGCAACAGGTCACGGGCCTCGAACTATGCTCGAACCCTGATTGCCGCTATTTCGTGTCGCGGCGGTACATTAACCCGACGTTCGGGTGACCGCATAATGAAGATACACCTCCTGATCGATCGTCTCGGCATGGAGCAGGCGCAGTCGCCGCGCCGCCTCGGCGCTGAAGCCAGGGCCATCGGCGGGGGTGGGCGCAGCCCGTCCGCCGAGGATGAGCGGGCAGACGGTGATGAACAGCTCATCAAGGCGGTCGACACGGAGGGCCTCGAAGATGAGCTCTCCACCGCCTTCGATCAGGATGGACTGGGCGCCCATCGCCTCGAGGACGCCGAGCGCGCCCAGGAGGTCAGGCTCCGGAGACTGGTGGACGATCGCGCCCGTGAACGCGGCCTCATGGGCGCTCCGATCCAGCTCCAGCCCGCCGACGATCACGAGCTGGACGCGCGGATCGGGCCATCGACGCCGAGTCGAACCGAGGATCCCTCGCCGAGTCAGGACGAGGTTGATGATCGGTCGTCGCCGCTCCATCGGCGCGAGGAGGGCGGCGGGGTCCTCCACGAGGGGAAGGGGCCAGTTTCGGAAGGTCTGCCCGCCGACGATCACGGCGTCGGCCTCTGCGCGCCTCCAGCTCATTCGACGACGGTCCTCCGGAGAGCCGATCGCAACGTGATCGTGGAGGACCGTGCCGAGCTTGCCGTCGGCGCTCATCGCAGAATTTGAGAAGATGCGTGGACCCTTGGTCACTTTTCCCCCGTGCTCCGAAGCGCTGCGCCCGGCTCGCTTCGTCTTCCCGCTCCGTTCTCTCGCGGCTCCCGTAGCTCAGTCTCCCCGCTCGGCCGGTCCGGGCTCGGCGAGGCCGCCGGGGGCGAAGTCTGCCGGGCAGCGCCAACACTCCACGGCGACCTCTCCGACGTTGGGCATGTCGAAGGGGGTCTTGGTCACCCGCACCCGCACGCCGGTGACGGGGAAGCCGGCGCAGATCAAGCGGGCGACATCCTCCGCGAGGGCCTCGATCAGTCGCCACTCGCGGCTGCCGACAAGCGCCTCGACGGCGCGGTTGACCTCGTAGTAATCTACGAGGTTCTTCGCGCGGTCCTTCCGGGCGGCGTCCCTCCAGTCGGTCTCCGCCTCGAAGTCGACCTTCACCCGCTGGCGAATATGGCGCTCATACTCGTGAAAGCCGATGCGACAGTCGTATGAGAAGCCAAAGCCGAAGACGCGATCGGGGCGCCTCGCGCCGGCCAGAGGAGGTGCTGCGGCGTCGCCGGAGGCGTCGGCCTGGGCGCGCGTCCCGGGGGTGTCGGAGGAGCGGTCGGGCACGGTCACCTCATTGGGCGGCCGACACTAACCTGCTGGCCTTGGTGCGGGCCTTGCGGTACAGCCCTCCACCCTGACAGGAGCGGTGATGCGCGTCCTCGTGACCTACCCGCCCATGACTTCGGCGAAGGGCAGCCCAATGCTGACCCAGAACCGACAGTTCCAATGGTTTCACGATCCTTCCTACCTCTACCCCTGTGTGCCCGCCTCCGCGGCGACCCTGCTGCAGGAGCGAGGGCATGATGTGCGGTGGGTTGACTGCATCGCCGAACAGAAAGATCAAGCGCAGTTTGATCGGATCGTCGAGGATTTCCGCCCCGAGCTGGTCCTGATGGAGACAAAGTCTCCGGTGGTCCGCCGGCACTGGGCGGTGGTCGACCACCTGCGCGCCCTCGTGCCGGGCGTGAAGACGGCGCTGATGGGGGACCACATCACCGGCAACCCGGCCGAGACGATGGAGCGGTCGAAGGTAGACTACTGCTTCACCGGGGGTGACTGGGACTTCCTCGCTGAGAACCTTTGTGATCACCTCACCAAGGGAGAGGCGCTCGCCGGGGGCATCTGGTACCGGAACGACGACGGGACCTGGGCGGACACTGGACCCTACAAGGACCTCGGCGACATGAACGCCTTGCCCTTTATGGACCGAGACCTGACCAACGCCCACCTCTACTTTGAAAAGTGGAAGAAGCGGCTCCCATTCCTCTGGACCATGGCCGGCCGTGACTGTCCCTACGGGCGATGTACCTTCTGTTCGTGGACGGTCACCTACCCGAAGTTTCGGACGATGAGCCCGGAGCGGCTCTGTGACGAGATGGACTTCTTGATCCAGCGGTACGGCGCCCGCGAGATCTTCGACGACACCGGCGCCTTGCCCACCGGCAACTGGCTGATCCGCCTGTGTAACGAGATGATCGATCGGCGCATCAACGAGAAGGTCATCTTCGACTGCAACTTTCGCTTCGACTACTTCACGCCGCGGAACTGCGAGCTGATGAAGAAGGCGGGCTTTCGAAAGCTCATCCTCGGCATCGAGTCGGCGAGCGAGCGTACGATCGACATCCTCGACAAGTCCCTGACCCGCGAGGTGATCATCGAGGGGTGCAAGATGGCCACGATGGCCGGCCTCCAGCCCCACCTCACGCTGATGGTTGGCTACCCCTGGGAGACGCGTGAGGACGCGATGGAGACGTTGAAGCTCGCTCGTTACCTGATGCACGAGGGCCTCGCTCACCACCTTCAGGCGACCGTGATCATGCCATATCCAGGCACGCCCCTGTTCGATCTCTGTCAGCGGATGGGCTGGATCCGCTTCGACGAGACGGACTACGATCGGTACGACATGACCGAGCCGGTCTGCGTCCTCACCGACATGGACGAGCAGGAGGTGGTGCGGATGGCGGGGCAATTCTACAAGCTCTTCCTCCACCCGCGCTTCTTGATGAATCAGCTGCGCCACCTCGACTCTCTCGAAGACCTGGACTACATGACCCGCGGCGCGCGGGCGATCTGGGGGCACCTGCGTGACTTCGCGCAGATCCGCGGTGACCACGGCGCCGCCGCGGCTCGCTGAGCTGCCTGAGCGACCCCCTTTCGGACCCTTCGGACGAGATGAGGCTCCATTTGGACCCCACTTTGGCACCGCGACGACCTGTGGCATCGCGACGAATCGGGATCTTGACGGGCGGGGGCGACGCGCCGGGCCTCAACGCGGTCATCCGGGCGGTGGTGAAGGCGGCCGTCGGCGACCGTGGCTGGGAGCTCGTGGGCATTGAAGACTCCTTCAACGGCCTCTTTGATGACCCCCGTCGGCTGCGCCGCCTCGATCTCCGGTCCGGCTCCGGCCTCCTCCACCTCGGCGGGACGCTCCTCGGCACCACCAACCGCGGGGATCCCTTCGCCTTCCCCGACGGCAAGGGCGGCCAGCGCGACCGCTCCGCCGAGCTCGCGGCGGCCATCCGCGAAGAGGGCCTCGAGGGTCTGATCATCATCGGCGGTGACGGGACGCAGCGTATCGGATGGCGCATGATGGTGGAGCACGGCATCCCGGTCATCGGCGTCCCGAAGACGATCGACAACGACCTCGCGGCCACCGACTTCACCTTCGGCTTCTGGTCGGCGGTCGACGTCGCGACCGAGGCCCTCGATCGCCTGCACAGCACCGCGGAGGCCCACGACCGCGTGATGATCCTCGAGGTCATGGGCCGGACGGCGGGCTGGATCGCGCTCTACGCCGGGGTGGCCGGCGGCGCGGACTGCATCGCGATCCCCGAGATCCCCTACAACGTGGACCGCTACGTGGACAAGATCCTCGAGCGGCGAAGCCGAGGTCGACAGTTCACGATCATGGTGGTCGCAGAGGGGGCCTGCCCACAGGCGGGTCAAGCCGAGCCGGGGGCGGTGGCGCACGGGCTCGGCCACATCGTCGCCGGCGGCGCGGCGGCTGCCCTGGCGCGGGCGCTCTCCTTGCGGGTGGACGCCGAGACCCGGGTGACCGTGCTCGGCCACCTCCAGCGCGGCGGCTCCCCGGTCCCCTTCGATCGGGTCTTGGCGACTCGCTTCGGCGTGGCGGCGGTGGAGCTGGCGGAGGCGGGGCGCTGGGGCGAGCTGGTCTGCCTGCGGGACGGACGCATGATCAGCACCCCCTTCCGCGAGGTCTCGGCTGAGCCCCGCCTCGTCGACCTCGGGCACCCGATGCTGCACGACGCGCGGTCTGTGGGCATCGAGCTTGGCGAATGATCGGGCCCAGGGGGATCGCCGCTGGCACGGCGCGGTGGCGCTTCGGCGGTGCCTTGCCCTTTCTGCTCGGCGCCTGCGGCGGGGTACCGGAGCGGTTCGAGGACTGTTCGGACGCGGACTGCCGCCAGACCTGGGTGAGCGAGCGCTTTGACGGCAAGGCCGGCTCGGTCGACCGACAGGTCCGGCAAATTCAAGATCCGCTGGAGCAAGAGGCGGTCGTGTTGTCCCTCGCGTCGCACGGAGCCGCGGATCTCGGGCCCCTCTGCGACCTGCTCCAGGGGCCGGCCGCGCGCGCACGCTGCGTCGAGAAGGCCCAGCGCCACCACCTCTGGGTCACGGACTCGGTGGGGAGGCCCTTGAGCGAGCGCCCAGGGGGGGGGCCCGCCACCCAGGACGAGGTCCCGCGCGTCTCGATCCCCAGCGTTTACACGGACGCGCAGCCCGTCCAGGTGACCTGCACGGAGAAGGTGGGCATTGAGTGCGCCACCGATCGCGCCGTGATCGCGGCCGCTGCCGGTCGTACGGCCGAGGCGGCTGGGATCTGTGTAACCGTTGATGATGAACGGTGGAGGAACGAGTGTCGGTTCCGCGCGGCCGAGGCTATCTGGGCGCTCCACACCCCGTCTGCGCTCTCCGAGGCCACGGAGCTCTGCCTGTCGGCTGGTGAATTCGTGGCGCCCTGCCTCGGGCACGGCGCGCGGGAGCTCGGCCTGTTGACCCCTCCCTCCACTGTGGCCCGCCGCGAGAGATGGGCGGCCTTCATCGTGTCGGTCGAGACGCTACGCGCGTGGTGGGACGCCCATGATCCATCCTACACGAGCTATGTGTTGGGTCGGGTCTGGTCTGAGGGGCTGCTGCACGCCTTCGCCCAGGCCGATCAGGTGACCGGCGACGTACTCGCGGTGGTGCCCGTCGAGATGACGCCTCACGTCCACTCGGCGGCGGCCTACCGGCTGGAGGAGCTCGAGTTCGCTCAGGCTCGACCGTTGGCCGCCGAGGTCGATCGCCTCGAGGCGGCGTTGGACAGCCGGAGCTCCGAGGAGGCCGCTGACCGCGACGTCCACACGCTCGGGGCCATCAACTACTGGGAGGGAGACGTCGACGCTGCGGATGCGCGGATCCCCGCGGTCTTCTACCTGGGCACCGCCCGTCGGGCCTGGTCGAAGGAGCGCCGCGTCGACCTCACGCTCGCGGTGCTGGAGGCGGGGGCGCGAGGGCAACGCGCCTCCCTGGCGCGGGTCCGGGAGGCGGTCGTCCACCCCGATCCGACGGTCGCCTGGACCGCGCTGCGCCTCCTCAAGAGCATCGAGGTGAACGGCCATCGTCAGCGTGGCCGCCCGCCGACCGGATCGCCCGGGCCCGGTGGCCCGGACGCGGCGGGCCGCCCTAGGACGCCGCCGAGCGGAACACCCGGTCCAGGATCAGCGCCGCCCGGCGGGTGAACCACGCGGCGTCGGCCAGCTCGGCGAGGCGCGGGGGCGGGATCAGGGCGGTGAGCTCGGGGTCCTCGCTGAGCAGCTCGATCAACGGCCGCCGCTCGTTCCAGGCCGACATCGCGTGCGCCTGGACCTGCGCGTAGGCCGCCTCGCGGGACAGCCCGGCCTCGATGAGGGCGAGCATCACGCGCTGAGCGGCCCAGATGCCCTGGGTGTCCGCGAGGTTGGCCGCCATCTGCTCTGGGAAGACCACGAGCCCCTCGATCAGGCCGCGCAGCCGCGCCAGCATGAAGTGAGTGGTGACGGTCGCGTCCGGGCCGATCACCCGCTCGACCGAGGAGTGGCTGATGTCGCGCTCGTGCCAGAGCGGCACGTTGTCCATCGCTGCCTCCGCCCAGCCGCGCACGAGGCGGGCGAGGCCCGTCAGGTTCTCGCTCAGGATGGGGTTGCGCTTGTGGGGCATCGCGCTCGAGCCCTTCTGTCCTGTGCCGAAGGCCTCCATCACCTCCCGCACCTCGGTGCGCTGGAGGTGTCGGACCTCGACGGCCACCTTCTCGATCGAGGTGGCGAGGAGGGCCAGGCACTGGAAAAAGTGGGCGTGCAGGTCGCGCTGCACGATCTGGTTGGAGGCGGGAGCCGGGCGCAGACCAAGCGCAGCGCAGACCTCGGCCTCGATGGTGGGATCGAGGTGAGCGAAGGTTCCGACGGCCCCGGAGAGCTTCCCGACCGACACCTCCTCGGTGGCCCGGCGGAGGCGCGTGCGGCCGCGGTTCAGCTCGTCCCAGAGGATCGCGAGCTTGATGCCGAAGGTGGTGGGCTCGGCGTGGATGCCGTGGCTGCGCCCGATGCAGAGCGTGTGGGTGTGCTCGCGGGCCCTGCGCTCAAGGGCGACGAGCACCCGGCCGAGCTCGTGATCGAGCAAGGCGCCCGACTCCTTGAGCTGGACGGCGAAGGTCGTGTCGAGCACGTCCGAGCTCGTCATGCCCTTGTGGAGGAAGCGCCCAGGCTCGCCCACCACCTCGTTGACCGCCGTGAGGAACGCGATGACATCATGCTGCACGACCCGCTCGATCTCGGCGATGCGCTCCACGGGGAAGCGGTCAGGGAGGAGCGGCGCGGCGTTGGCGCGGCAGGCGGCGGCTGTGCCCGGCGGGAGGTCGCCGCTCCGCTCCATCGCCTCGGCGGCGAGGAGCTCGATCTCCAGCATGATCGCGAAGCGGCGCTGGTCCGACCAGATCGCGGCGGCCTCGGGGCGAGTGTATCGGGGGATCATCTCTGTCTCCTTGAACCGTTCAGGGCGGGGCGAACCGTACAGGGCGCGGCGGGCCGGGGCCTCACCAGTCGTGGACCCGGACGGGGGCCACCCGGTGCGGCGCGTCCTGGGAGGCCGCGGTCACGGTGGCCTGCCCGGTGGCTCCCCGATCGGCGAGGGCGCGCAGCGCCGCGGCCATGGCCTTGGTGGGCCGGTTGTTCTCCTCGGAGAGGTGGGCCAGCACGAGGTGGCGGAGGCCCTCGCCGAGGCCGTCGTGGAGGAGCTCGGCGGCCTGATCGTTGGAGAGGTGGCCGTGGGAGGAGCGGATGCGCTGCTTCAGCGCCCAGGGGTAGGATCCCTCCATCAAGAGCTCGACGTCATGGTTGAATTCGAGCACAGCGACGCTCAGGCTCTTCAGCTTCTCCCGCACGAGGGAGGTCGGCTTGCCGAGATCGGTGATGACGCCCGCCCAGGTCCCGCCCGCGCCCACCCGGTAGGCGACCGGATCGCGGGTGTCGTGAGGGATGGTGAAGGCCTCGACCTCGAGGTGCCGCACGCGGAGCAGGGTGTTCGGCTCGATCGTCTCGACCGCCTCGGGGCGCGTCTGGTCGCGCAGCCCGCCCTCGGTGCCGCGGGTCATGAAGAAGGGGACCGACCGCCCGCTCCGCTTCTTGAGCTTTTGGCAGAGGACCCGCGCCCCGCCGACATGATCGGAGTGCTCATGCGTGATGAAGACGGCGTCGATGGGCGCCGCGCCGAGGCCCACCGCCTCCAAGCGGGCCCACACCTGCTTGGTGCTGATCCCACAGTCGATCAGCACGCCGGCGACGCCGTCCCCGATGTAGGTGCAGTTCCCGCCCGAGCCGGAGCCGAGCACGGCGACCTGGAGCTCGCGCTGGAAGAGGGAGAGCGTCATCGGGGCGCTCGTTAGCCCACTCTCGGGGGGCGCGCCCGCGACCCGTCGCGACCGCCGAGGCCAAGCGCGGAAGGTGGCCTGCGCGTCCTGGGAGTGGATAGGGCCGAGGCGCCCCCGCTCAGGGGTTCGGCTACGCCATGCCCCGCCCCACTCCGCTCCTTCGGATCTCCTCCCTGCGCACCCTCGCCCTCAGCGCGCTGCTCTTCTGCGCCTCCGCCTCCGCCACTCCGCCGCTGGTCCTCGCCGCCGATGTCGCCGATGCCGGCCTCCGGGTCTGGTGGCGCGTGGGAGACCTGCTGATCGGCCCGCCCTCGGGGGATCCGCGCCCAGGGATGCGACCGCTCATCGGGCCCGCCGAGGTGGCCATCCCCGTCGATCTGGCGGGCTGGAGCGCGCTCGGCGAGACCTGTGCGGCGACCCTCTCCGTCACCTTTCCCCTCGACGGGGAGCCCGCCACCGCCACCGCGGAAGGGACGTGGGAGCTGCCGGTGATCCGACTCCGCTCGAGGGGCCGGGTCATCGCCGAGGCCCCCCTCGGTCGCCCGGGTCGGGTCTGCGAGATCGCGGTGGGGGAGGCCGACGCCGTACCGGGCCTCGAGGTCCTCGTCACCTGGCGCCTCGGCGGGGGCTCAAGCGAGCTCCGCGGGCTCAACATTTACCGGATCCCAGACACCGCGCGCTAGGCGCCGCGGCGCGCGCGGGGTTCCGCGAGCCGCTCAGGGAGCGGTGGGCGTGGGCGTCGCGGGCAGCGTGGGCGCAGCCGGCGCCTCTGGGAGGGCCAGAGCCGGTGCCGGCGGCGTCGCTGAGACCTTGGCCACCGGGAGCCAGCCGATGTCGACGCCCTTGCGGACCCGAACCAGCGCGCCGTCGACCAGCAGGATCTCCAGCTTGGCGCCGGGCTCGAGCGTGGTCAGCGTGAGGGCGGCGTCTGGGAAGCGCAGCAGATCGACCGCCTCGGTGGTGAAGACCGTGGACCCTTCTCCCAAGGCCTGGGCGAGCGCGGCCGAGGACAGGGTGAGGGCAGACAGGAGGGCGAGGGCGAGGGTGCGGCAGAACATCGCGGCGGCTTAACTGGAGGGCACGCCCCCTTCCACCCTCCCCTTCTCTCCCTCTCCTTCTCGCCCTCTCCTTCTCTCCGCGCCCAGGATTTCGCCACCACGGAGACGCACGCGCGGCGAGCCGACGGGCCAAGGCTGGATTAGTCCGGATCGGATGGATGGCGTGCTCGGCTGGCTCGGGGGGATCGGTCGCTACGGCACCTTCGCCGGAAAGGTGGTGGTGCGCCTGTTTCGTCGCCCCTTCTTCTTCCACGAGGCCACCCGCTTCTTGTGGGTGACCACGATGCGCTGCCTCTTGCCGGTGGTGGCGGTCACCCTGCCCTTCGGGATGGTCATCGCGCTCCAGGGGCTCACGATCTTCCAGCTGTTCGGCGCCGAGCGGCTCCTCTCTTCGCTCGTCAGCGTCGCGGTGCTGCGGGAGCTCTCCCCTGTGCTCGCCAGCGTGCTGGTGGCGGCGCAGGGAGGGTCCTCCTGCGCGGCCGAGCTAGGCGCCATGCGGATCAAGGAGGAGATCGACGCCACCGAGGTGATGGCGGTGGACGGCATCCAGTTCCATGTGGTGCCGCGCGTGATCGGCCTCACGCTCGCTTGCCCCTTGCTGAGCATCGCCGGAGACGTGGCCGGGCTCACGGGCGGCTGGGTGACGGCGGTGCTGATCAAGCATGAGCCGAGCGGCATCTTCCTGAGTCAGCTCTTCGCCTTGACCAGCGCCGCAGACCTCTTCGGGGGGGTGCTCAAGACCACCGTCTTCGGCGGTATCATCGGCATGACGGCGGCGTATTACGGCTTCAACGCGAGCGGCGGAGCGGCGGGCGTCGGTCGGGCTGTCAACGACACGGTCGTCTTCAGCGTACTCTTGTTCATCACCGCCAACTACTTCCTCACCACCGCGCTGTTCAGCGGGGGGCGCTGAGGTGGGCGAGGCGCTCCCGACGCGGGTGGCCGGCGCGGTCGGTCACTTCGGGCTCTTTGTCTGGAGCTTCTTCCGGGCGATCTATCGCCACGGTGTCCCGTGGCGCCTCGTGCTGCAAGAGGCCTTCCGAATCGGGGTGATGAGCCTCCCCATCCTGCTCACCATCGCCTTCTTCGTGGGTACGAACCTCGCGGTCCAGGGCTACGCCTCCTTTGCCCCTTTGGGGGGCGGGCGGCTGGTGGGCATGTTCGTCGCCCTCGCCGGCGTGCGGGAGCTCGGCCCGATCATCACCGCGGCGATGGTCGCCGCCAAGGCGGGCACCGAGATGGCGAGCCAGATCGGCGTGATGCGCATCCGCGAGCAGATCGACGCCCTTGAGGTGATGGCGGTCAACCCCCTCAGCTACCTCATCGCGCCGCGGCTGATCGGCATCGTCATCGTCCTGCCGGCGCTCACGACCATCGCCATCTTCGTGATGATCAGCACCGCCTTCGCCACCTCGGTCTGGCAGCTCGACGTCAAGCCGGCCGCCTTCCTGGAATTCGCGCTCCAGGCGATGAAGCCGATGGACCTCGTCTATGGCGAGATCAAGGGTGTCGTCTTCGGGGTGATCATCTGCACGGTGAGCTGTTGGTACGGCTTCTTCTGCAAGAGCGGCCCCGAGGGCGTGGGCGAGGCCACCAACAAGGCCGTCGTGACCTCCGCCGTGCTCTGTATCAGCCTCAACTATTTCCTCAGCGAGCTCATGTACGGCGGATGATCACCCAACCATGAGCATCATTGAATTCAAGGGGGTCTCTAAGGCCTTCGGCGCCCTCAAGGTGCTCGACAACGTCTCGCTGTCCTTCCCCGAGGGGCAGACCACCGCGATCATCGGGCCGTCCGGCACCGGCAAGAGCGTGCTGCTCAAGCACATCGTAGGCCTGCTGCGCCCAGACGCGGGGCAGGTGCTCTGCCTCGGCACCGACATGGCCCACGCGCATGAGCGCGACATCTACGCCGCTCGACGGCGGATGGGCATGCTCTTCCAGGACGGCGCCCTCTTCGACTCGATGAGCGTGGGGGAGAACGTCGAGTTCCCCCTCGTCCACCACGCCCCAGAGATGGACGAGTCCGAGCGCCGCGAGCGGGTCGAAGAGAAGCTGCGCCTCGTCGGCATGACCGGCACCTATGACCGGGCGACCGCGGGCCTGTCGGGCGGCCAGCGGAAGCGCGTGGGCCTGGCGCGGGCCATCGTGATGGAGCCCCAGATCGTGCTCTTCGACGAGCCCAACAGCGGCCTCGATCCCATGACCAGCGACGCCATCGACCAGCTCATCCAAGACATGAAGGCGGCGCTCGGCATCACCTTCGTGGTGATCAGCCACGACATCGTCGGCACCGTCAACGTGGCCGATCACATCGCCATGCTGTACGGCGGCCAGCTCATCGCCTGGGGGCCGACCGACGACGTGCTGCGCTCCGAGCACCCGGTCCTGCGCCGCTTCCTCAGTCGGAACCTCATCCTGCCGGAGCGACCGGGGGATGTGGCCCACCTCCCCTCCATTCGATAGGTCCCGCCGATGGCCCGCTCTCGTAAACATGAAATCGGCGTTGGCGTCCTCTTGATCGTCGCGACGGGGCTGCTCGCCTTCATGTCGCTCAAGGTGGGCGCTTTGAAGGGCCTGGGCGACACGCTCGACGTCGTCGCCCTCGTGCCCGACGCCGGCGGCCTGACCGAGGGGGCCGAGGTGAAGGTCGCCGGGGTCCCCATCGGTAAGCTCACGGGCCTGACGGTCGAGCATGATCAGGCCCTCCTGCACCTCACCCTCGAGGAGGGGGCCGGCGTTCGGGCCGACGCCATCGTCCAGATCCGGGCGCGTTCGGTGCTCGGTGAGAAGTTCGTCGAGCTGCGCCCCGACTCCGCCGACGCCCCCTTGCTTAAGGACGGCGACAAGCTCAGCCGCAGCCTGCCGCAGACCGAGATCGATCAGCTCGTCAACGCGCTGGGCCCCCTCGTCGCCGCGGTCGATCCCGAGGCCCTCAACGGCGCCCTGCTCTCGCTCAACGGCGCGCTCAAGGAAGACCCCGAGCGCCTCAAGCGGATGCTCATCGACACCGAGACCATCCTCCACAACGCCGCCCTCGCCAGCGCGCAGGCCCCGGCGCTGATGGACGAGTCCCGCGGCGCCCTCGCCTCCGTCAAGGCCGCCGCCGATCAGGCCCGGCCCACCCTGGGGCACGCCGATCGCGCGATCGGGCAGCTCCAGACCGCCACCGCCGAGCTCCCCGGCGCCTTGCAAGACGTCCGCCTCCTGGTCGGCGACGCCCGCGGCCTCGTGGGGGAGGCCCGCGGGGCGGTGGCCGACGGTTCGGCCGTCCTGTCGGACATTCACGCGCAGGGCCCGAAGGTGGAGCGGATCATCAACAACCTGTCCGAGATCGACAAGGTCGAGCTGCGCCGGCTCCTCCGCGAGGAGGGCATCCTCCTCCGCCTGCGCGAGCGGGAGGTCGATGAGGAGGCGGTCCACAAGGGTCCGAAGCCCTGAGGGGCGCTTCGCTCAGCCCTCGGTCGGGCGCCCTTCGCTGTCGGCGTTGGCCTCGCCCTCACCTTCCCTCGCGCCGTCCCGGGGGGCTTTGCCCTCCTTGGGCTTGAACCCGACCTTGACCTCCGAAGCGCCCGCCTGGGTGGCCTTCTCGACCTCGGCGAGGGGCCGGAGGTGGACGCTCGCCTTCACCTCGAGCGAGTAGTTCGTGAGCAGATGGTGGAGGTCCTTGTGGAGCTCGAGGGCCTCCAGGTAGGAGCGGACCTCGCGGGCCACCATGCGCACGATCTCGGTCTTGGCCTTGTCGCCCGTCTCGAGGACGGATCCGAAGAGGTCGCGGGCCTCCTGGTGGCTGGGCCGATCGGCCTCGACGTCGGGGCTGTCATCGGCGTCGCGGAACATGCGCCGCGCGAAGTCTCGGAGCCGCGGCTCTCGGCTGCGCTTCCGGCCCTCGTCGCGCTCGTCGCTCAAGGCCGGAGGCCCCAGTTCACCGGGCGCGGGGCGGGCTCAGGCTCGGGCATCACGAAGCTCGCGATGTTGCCGGCGTCGGTCACCAGCACCATCTCGCGGCCCTGGACGGCGGGGGCCGCGCTCACGCCGTTCAAGACGTGGCCCGGGTTCCAGGCCCAGACCCGCTTGCCGTGCACGGGGTCGATGAGCGAGAGGCCGCCCCCCGAGGAGCCCACGAAGACGCCGGCGGGCGTCCCGACTGGGCGGGTGAGCGCGGTGCTGTTGCCGCTGTCCCACTCCCAGACGACCGTGCCGGTGGTGCCGTCGACGCAGCGCAGCTTGCCGTCTGAGCCGGGGTGGTAGATGAAGCGCCCCTCGGCGGTGAAGGTGCCGTCCGGCCGGTCACCGACGCCCCCTCCCGCGATCGGCGCCGCGAGCCCGCCGACGGGGAGGCGCCAGCGGACGCTGCGCTGCAGCACGTCATAAGACAGCAGCGGCTCGGTGTAGGCCGAGAGGATGACGTGGCTGCCCATCACCAGGGGCTCGGCGATGATGTCGGGGTACTGGCCCTCGCCGACGTTTCGGCCCCAGATGGGCTCGCCGTCTTTGAGCTGCAAGGCCTCGACCTTGCCGTCGGCGTAGCCGGTGATCAGCGCCTCGACATAGGCGGGCGCCTCCCCGACCGCCCGACCGGGCAGCGACACCGCAGGCATGAAGACCGGGGAGGGCGAGCCATAGATCCGCAGCTCGGCCGAGCGGTGAGGATCTACCTTCTGGAGGTGGAACCAGGGGGACTCTCCGTTGGAGGCCTCGAGGGCCATCACCGTCGGACCCACCTGGGAGACGTAGACGCGGCTCCCCACGACGGTGGGGGTCGAGAGGATGGGGTTGCCGGACTGCACGCTCCAGATCGGCTTTTCGCCGTCCAGCGGGTAGCACCAGATCCCACCCGAGGCATCGGCGAAGAAGACTCGATCCCCGCCGATCACCGCCGCAGAGCGCACGGGGCCGTTGGCCTTGAGCCGGCGGACGAGGTGGCCGTCGCGTCGATCGAGGACCAGCAGCCCGTCCACGCCCGCGGCGCCCACGTAGATGTACGGACCATGCAGGATGGGCGAGGCGGTCTCGGTGTGGGTGGCGGTCTCGACCACCGAGCCCGGCAGCGGGTGAGACCACTGAAGCACGGGTGGGCGGGACATCTCCCCGCTGTGATCGACCGGCTGCAGCTCGTAGGCGCCCCAGCTGCCGGTCCCGTTGAGCAGCCCGAGCGCAGTCAGCCAGGCGGGGGCGCTCATCCGGACTTCGCGGCGGCGGCCTTCGCAGCCTCGACGGAGGGCTTCAGCGCAGACTCGGGGAACTTCGTCTCGAATTCGCTGAAGGCCTTGGCGGCGTCGTCGAAGCGGCCGGCCTCGGCGTAGGTCGTGCCGATGATGTAGAGGGCCTGCTCGGAGAGGCTGCCCTCCTGCTTGTCGACCACGCCGCGGTACAGAGCGATGGCGCCGTCGGTGTCACCGGCGCTCAAGCGGGCCGTGGCGGCGCCGACGGTGAGCGACCAGCCGAGCACCCCCTCCGCGCCCGTCGCGGCGCCCTCGGTCCAGGCCTTGTTCGCCTCTTCGGACTTGCCGGCGGTCTGCCAGACCTGCGCCGCGCGGAGCCAGGCGTAAGACTTCGCCGGACCGCTGGCCTCCTTCGCCACTCCCTCGAGGGTGGTGGCGACGGCGGTGATCTTCTCCAGCTCCGCGGGGTCGCTCGGCGCGGTGCCGAGCATCTTCTGGATGGGGTCGGCCTCGGGGAGCTTCCGCTCGGCGGCGGCGATGGCGTCTTGCCAGTTGGCCTGCTGCTCGTCCACGTGGCCCTTCCACAAGCCGTAGAGGAGGGAGCCCACGAGGACCGCGCCCAGGATGCCGGCGAAGATCTTCCAGGAGCCGAGCGCGAAGTTGGCGAGGGCCATCTGGAGCTTGAAGAGGGCGTCCTCTTCGACATCGTCACCCAGCTCTTTGGGCGCCGCCCCGGAGAGGGCGAGGGCGCCAGCGGGGGTCTTCTCTTTGTCTTGGTCAGCCACGGAGCGCTCCCTTCCACGATCCACAAGCGGAGCCCCAAGGGACCCCTCAACGCGCCCCGTTATCCCCAAAACTCGGATCCTGCAGCTCTCTCAGCCGGTCGGCGGCGGGGATGGCGAGCGGATCGACGTCCCGGAGCACCGCGAGCGCGGTGGCGGCATGCAAAAAGAGCAGGGTGGCCCCCGCCAGCGTGGGCGCGTCGTCGCGGCCCAGCCGGAGACGGAGGGCGGGTACGCCGCCCTGGATGAGCAGCCGGTGTTGGGCCTGGTCGAGCCGCGCTCGCAGCTCGGCGCCCGGGGTGGGCTCTGCGGTGGGAGGGGGCTCGGCTGTGACGGAGATGACCCAAGCGTCGGAGGGGCCGTCGAGCAGCCGCGCCATCTGCGCCTCGTCGCCGGCTCGGGTCACCCGGGGGAAGAAGCCGCCGGCGCGCCGAAGGTCTCCGTTGGCGGCGGATCCCGGCGTGCCGGAGGTGATGGCCCCCCAGGCGCGGGCGACGACCGCCGCCCAGGCCTCGAGCCGCGGGCCGTCGACCGAGAACACCGGCTCGAACAGGCGGTGATCCAGCGCCAGGGCCCAGCTCACGGCGGCGAGGTTGAGGGCCGGGTTGTCGAAGAGGGCGGCGGCGGCGCACCGATCGGCCATCCGTTCGGCGGCCTCCATGACGGCGTCGACGTCTCCGCCCACCGCGGCGGTGAGGGCCAAGGACGCTGCCCCAAGCACGCCGAAGCGGGCGTCTGAGGCTCCGATGCCGTCGATACGGGGCGCCGCAGGGAGGGTCCAGCCGTCGCGTTCGGTGCCGTCGCCGGAGAACACGGTGGCGCCCGACGTGACGGCATGGAGGCTGACGCCGAGCTGCCGGACCCAATCGGGGCCGTCCAGGAGGACGAGGTGGGGCCGGCGGTCGGCCAGGGCGCTGAGCGTGGGGGCGTCGGGCCCATCGGCGAACCAGACGCGGCGCCCCGAGGCCTCGGCGGGGGTCCCCTCTGCCAGCAGGCGAGCGGCGGCGATGGCGCCGGGCTCGCCGATCACCAAGAGCCCATCGGGCCATCGGGCCGCCACGGCCCGGGCGGCGGCTGCGGCCCCGCGGTCTCGCGCTTGGAGAGTGTGGGGAACGAGGCCCGCTCGGTGGGCGTCCTCGAGCTCCTCCTGCACGCCAGCGAGGCGCGCGCTCAGCTCGGTGAGCCGGCGACGTCGGAGCCCCAGTCGCGGGCCGACCACCTCGGTGAACAGCGCGCTGCGGTCAATCTCGATTCTCGAAGCGGACAGCGTGACCTCCCCGGCCTCAGAAGCTGACAGTGAAGGCCGGCGCCGCGGGATCGAAGGCGACGTCTACGGTCTTGGTCTGCCGGGTGCCGTCGGAGAGCTGGAGGACGAAGGTGTGGACGCCGGCGCTCAACAACATCTGCACGGGAGCTGCGGTGGGAGCGGGCTTCCCGTCTACATAGATCTCCGCGCCCGGCGGCCCGAGCACGGTGACCTTGCCCTGGACGTCCTTCGCCTTCAAATCGAAGTAGACGCGCATGGAGGGTACGCTGACGTCGATGGCGCGGGCCTCTTCACGGTAGCCGTCCAAGGTGACCCGGATGATGTGGGCCCCGTAGGGGATCTGCGCCATCATCGGGGTGGTGCCGATCGGCTCGTTGTCGATCACGACGCGCGCGCGCTCGGGCTTCGACTCAATCGACACCGAGGAGGTGGACTCGGCGGTCGCGGACGCGGCGCCCCAGGGTTGACCGGCGGCGGCGGTGGTGGTGCTTGTGGTCGCGGCCTTGGCGGCGACGGAGGGGTCAGCCGCGGCCGCCGCGGTCGTTGAGGCGCTCGTGCCGGTCGTCGCGGGAGGGGTGGTCGGGGCGGCCGTCGTCTTCGCCGCGATCGGGGCGGTCGCGCTGTTCGCCGCGCTCAGGGGCGCAGCGCCCGACAGGGGGGCTGACCCCGGCGTGGCCGCAGTGGGGGTGGCCGCAGTGGGCGTGGCCGACACCTCGGCGCCGGTGGTCGCGCCGGCATTGGGCGTTGGCTCCGCGCTGCCCGCCTCCGGGGCCACGGCGTCGAGGGATGGCTCGCCCACGGGCTCCGCCGACGCCTCGACCGCGGCCTCCGTCGACGCTCCGGTCGGGGTGGCGCCCTCGGCGGCGCCTGCCCCTTCGGCCACCTGTCCCACCTCGACAGGCTCACGGGCCGAGTTGAGCAGGAGCTGCGCGCCGACGACCACCGCCGCCAGCAGCGCGGCCCCGACCCCGATGGCGACGAGCAGGCCCCCCTTGCTGGAGGCGTCCTCCTCGACGTCCCGGCTGGGCGCGCGGCGAGGCGTCGCGGCCGGGTGTTCAGCAGGCTCAGCGGCCTCGGGGGGCGGGACGGTGCCCGGGAGGGGCTCTGGCACCTTGAAGGCGGTGACTGGACGGGAGGGCGGGCGGACCGGAGGCTCCACATCTCCGCCGAGGGGCACCGGTGGCTCGAGGTCTTCGTCGGCGGGCCCACCGGGCTGCGGGCCGGTGACGTCGTCCGGGCGGGGGCGCGGCGGCGGGGCCGGGGGGCGAGGGCGAGTTAGCTCCGCGCCTTCATTCGTGAAGACGGGCCCTGCGGACCGACCGAGGTGGCCCTCGGCGGGGAGGTCGGTGGCGTCTCCGAGGACCGCGGCGCCCTGGGCCTCCTCCGGCCGATGGAGCGGAGTGCCGTCGCTGAAACAAAAATCAACGCGGGCCGAGTAAGTCAAGCCACAGTGCGGACAGACGTTCATCGGAGGCTCACCTTCCGCCGCGGAGTATAGCTGGTTGTCTCGGGCTGCATGGGGAGCCTCGTCGATGCGGGGCGACGAGTCAAGCGCCCCCTCCATATTGTCGGCGAAGATGGCGCGAGATGACGAGGCGCTGCACCTGGTTTGTACCTTCGACGATCTGCATGACCTTGGCGTCCCGCATGTATCGTTCGACCGGGTACTCCCGGGTGTAGCCGTAGCCCCCGAGCACCTGTACGGCGTCGGTGGTGACCGCCATCGCGGCGTCGGTGGCCACACACTTGGCCATCGCGGCGATGTGGGAGTAGGGGCGCTGGTGATCGCGCAGCCACGCCGCCTTGTGGACGAGCAGGCGGGCGCCCTCGATGCGGCAGGCCATGTCGGCGAGCAAGAAGCCCACCCCTTGGAATTCAATGATGGGCTGGCCGAACTGCTGTCGCTGCGTGGCGTAGTCGGCGGCCACGTCGAGCGCGGCCTGCGCGAGCCCCACCGAGATCGCGGCGATGGTGATGCGACCGGAGTCGAGGGCGCTCATCGCCACCGTGAAGCCGTCCCCCTCGGCGCCGAGGCGGCTCGACGCGGGCACGACCACGTCGTCGAGGATGAGCTCAACGGTGGGCGAGGCCCGGAGGCCCATCTTCTCTTCCTTCTTCCCGAAGCGAAGGCCCGGGGCGTCGCCCGGGAGGAGGAAGGCGCTCACTCCCCGCGGGCCGGGGCCGCCCGTGCGGGCCATGACCACGTAGACGTCCGCGTAACCCCCGTGGGTGATCCAGAACTTGGTGCCGCGGAGGACGTAGGTGTCGCCGTCGCGGCGGGCCGTGCTGGTGAGCGACGCGGCGTCGCTCCCGGAGCCGGGCTCGGAGAGGGCGAAGGCGCCGAGGAGGCGGCCGGCGGAGAGCCCAGGCAGCCAGGCGGCCCGCTGCTCGTCGTTGCCAAAGCGCGTCAGGATGATCTGCGGCAAGCCGGAGACCGCGACGCTCACGCCGTAGCTGGCCGAGACCTTGCTGATCTCTTCGAGCACATGCGCGTACTCGAAGTAGCCGAGCCCGAGCCCACCCCACTCCTCCGCGGTCTGGACCCCGCACAGGCCGGCCTCGCCGAGGGCCTGGAAGTGCTCCTTGCGGAAGCGCTCGGCCTCGTCGTCCTCCTTGAGGGTGCCCCCGAGCACGCCACGCGCAGCCTCGGCGGCTGCTTCTTTCAGGGTCGTCAGGTCTTCCGAGGGCTCGAACACGTCGCCTCCGCGCAGGCGCCCTGCTTAACTCCGTCGGGACCCCCAGCGCGAGCCCCGCGGTCGGCGCGGTCGGAGGCGCGTCGGCCTGCGCTCACTCGAGGCTCGGGCAGAGCAGCGCCCAGGTCGGGTCGGAGGCGGCGGCGAGCAAGCCCTGCTCGGGGACGGCGACCCCGCCCCCGCACCGCTCCGGGGTGCCGAGCGCCTCTCCGTCGACCGGGGCGGTCTGCAAGGCGGCGTCGTAGGGCAAGTAGAGGCAGTCGGCGTCCCCGTCGGGCACGACGAGGTAGATTCGGCTCGGCGACTGACCTTCGGCGCAGTGGTAGCCGCTCTTCTCACCGCCCCACCGCCAACCCGCGAGACAGCGGTCGAAGCCGAAGACCTCGGCGCCGCCGATGATCTGCCCCCGGCAGGCGAGGTGGCTGTCGACGAGGCTGCGGGCGAGGAGGTCGAGGTACGGCCAGGCAGGGGTGGGCAAGGCAACGTCGGGTGCCTCGCCCTCCCTTCGGAAGTCGAAGCTGGACTCGACGCCCCCGCCGAGCTCGGCCACATCCTCGGGGAGGGCCCACCGGAAGACGCCGCCCTCGGTCGCACTCGCACCTTGCCAGCTCGACCGGGCGGCGAATTCGTCGAAGAGCTCTGCCACGGCCTCCACGTCCCCCCGGAAGGCCGAACCCCCGGTGGGGCTCGACTGGCGCGCCGCCTCGGCCCGGGCGTCGGGCTCTCCGGGGCGGAGCTGGTAGTCGTGGATGTGGTAGGTCCAAGCCCACGCTCGATCCGCGTCGCCCTGCAGCGCAGCGTAGCGCCAGTTCACGAAGAGCTCGATCGCCCGGCGCTGGGCCGCGGGGGCGGCGGTGTCGGCGTAGACGTCGAGGTGCTCGTCCATGAGCCCGACCACCCGCTCACCGGGGGTGACGAGGGGCCCCACGCCGGCCCCGAGGGCGCGGTCGGCGTCGGCTGGCCAGAGCTCAAAGGGCGGGGTGTCGCTGACCGGGTGCATACACTCGGAGTAGGCGGACCCGAGCCCGAGGGGCTGAAAGGCGTCGGGGAAGGCGGTGACGCCGTCGGGATCGAGGCGGTCCGGGGCCTCCACGACGTCGATCTTTCCGGTCATCGTGCGCGGAAAGTGGCCGGTGTACGAGAGGAGCGGGGCGTCGAGCGCGCCCGCGAGCAGGGCGGCGGAGGTGGCGGCGTAGGCCACGACGGCCTCGGTCATGGCGGGGGTGGGGTCGATCAGCGGATCTCCCTCCCAGGCGGCGCAGGCCTCCGGCTCGCCGTCGAGCTTCACCTTGCGCGCTTGCCCCCAGCGGCCCGGCCCGTCGGGGAGCTGCCCGTGGGTGTGCGCCCCGATGCTCGCGGCGCCCGCGGCCAACATCCGGCCGAGGCCGTCGCGGAGGGCCGCGTTTGTCTCGGCGACGAGGGCGGCGCCGTCCGTCACCGGGCCGTGGACGCCGCCCTTCTCCTCGAGGTCGGCGGCGATCGCGGCGGTGGCGTCGGGATCGTCGGCCCAGGCCAGCGACAGCTCGGGGCCGAGCTCGAGGTCAGCGGTGCGGCCTGCGGCGACCCAGGTGTCGCTCAACCAGACGAGGTCCTCGCTGCGCTGCTGGTACGAGCTGCCCGCGGGCCCGCCGCAGTCCGACATCGCCTCGTCGACGCAGCGCCCGGCCGCCCGCAGCGGCAGCGGATCGACGTGCACGACCAGGAAGCCTCGAATCGAGGGCTGAGTGGGCAGCGGCCCCCCTCCCCCTTCGACGAGGACCCTGCAGCCGCCGAGCGGGAGCGCCAGCCCGAGGATCAGGGCACCCGAGCGGGCAGCGCGGCGCGGCGGAGGCCTACGGGGTGGCGGAGACCGATGGTGTGGCGGAGAGAGGCGGGGTGGCACGCTCGGAGGCTACCCGATGTCGGCGGGCTCCACGAGCCCTCCGTCGGCGAGGTCGAGCTCCGGGCCTCCTCCACCGGCCCCTTCCCCGCCTTCGTCACCCTCCTCGTCGAGCTCGTCGCCGTCCTCACCGCCGCGGACCGGGGCGCCGAAGCGGGTGTCGAGGCGGATGACCCGCACCGCGCCGAGGTCGAGCAGGCGGATGATCTCGTTCGGGCGAGCGCCGCGGCCCCCGGCGGTGAGCAGGCCCACCTCCATCACCACCTGCCCGGGCAGGGGCGTGATGAGGCCCATTGGATCTGCACCGTCGAGGAGGGCCAACGAGCGGAGGTTCGGCCTCAGGTCGACCATCTTGGTCTTCGGGCGCAGGGCGGCGCGGCGGCCGATCTTCTTCTTCAGCTTCGCCCTGCGCTCGACGGGGATGGTCTCGGCGGCGAGGAGGGCGGCGACCCGCTCGCCGAGGTCGGCGGGGGGCGCGTCAATCAGGAAGAGGTAGTCCGCCCCCGCGACCGTGCTCATCAAGGAGGGGGCGTTGGTGGGCACCTCCGCCACCGAGAACACGCGGAAGCCGGTCGGCACGGTGGCTTGGAGCCGCGCCAACATCTCGCCCGGATCCACCCGCTGGTGCAGCAGGATGTCCATGTAGTCCCCGAGTGTCTCCTCCGCGACCGGCCGGGCGCCGGAGAAAGCGAGCTTCGGGTGCGGGTGGAACCCCTCCGAGTAGCACAGCGGGGTGCGCACCCGGCGGAGCGTGCGCATCCAGGCGTTCATCGCCTCGAGGTGGGCGAGGTGGCGGGCCTCGCCGATGATGCCGATGCGGAAGATCAGCCGCTGGACGGCGGGGGGCTCGGCGAGGCGCGGAGGCGGTTGGCCGGGCAGCGCGGGGCGGAGGGCGAGCTCGGGCGGCAAGGGGGCCCGCTCGAAGGCGGCCTCCGTCTTCCGGGCCTCGATGTTGCTCCGCAGCATGTGGGCGCAGAGCGCGCGCTCGACGTCGATGACCCCACAACGGTGGCACTTGCTGTGGCGGCAGTCCTCGGCGTGCTTGAGCTCGATCGCCCGCTGCCAGTCCTCTTGGAACCAGCTCTTGGGGATGTGGATGTCGATGTGGTCCCAGGGCAGGCGCTCGTGCACGTCGCGCTCGCGCAGCTCGAAGGCGACGTCGGTGCCGGCGACGGCGATCGCCTCCCGCCAGATGTGCATCTTGCGGTGCTCATCCCAGGCGTCGAAGCGGGCGCCGAGGCGCCAGGCGGCCTCGATGAGGTCGGCCCCGCGACGATCGGCGCGGGAGACGAGGCCCTCGAGGAAGGTCTCGTCGGGCTTGTGGCGCCCAAACTTGATCGGACCCCCGCGGACGAAGCGCTGCTCGAGGATGGCCTGCTTTCGCTCGGTCTCAGCCGGGGTGATCTGCGCGGCCCACTGGAACGGGGTGAAGGGCTTCGGCACGAAGGTGCTCACGCCGGTGTGCACCTTCGCCTTCTTGTTGAGCTTCTTGCCCTCGGCGACGGTGCGGTGCGCCAGATCAGCGATGGCCTCCACGTCGTCATCGCGCTCGGTGGGGAGCCCGATCATGAAGTAGAGCTTCACGTGGTCCCAGCCGAGGGAGTAGGCCTTGGTGGCCATCGTCAGCAGATCTTCGTCGGGGATCCACTTGTTGATGAGGGCGCGCAGGCGCGGGCTCGCCGCCTCGGGGGCGAAGGTGAGGCCGGTGCGGCGGATACCGGCGACCATGTCGGCCAGCTCGACGCTGAAGCTGTCCAGGCGGAGCGAGGGCAGCGACACGCTCACCCGCTCGGGGGCGGCCTTTCGGGCCACCGCGTCCACCATCTGCTTGACCTGGGAGTAGTCGCAGGTCGACAGGCTCACGAGCGAGACCTCCTCGTAGCCGGTGGCGGCGAGGGTGCGGTCGAGCAGATCGGAGATGTTGTCGATCGAGCGCTCCCGCACGGGCCGGGTCGTCATTCCCGCCTGGCAGAAGCGGCAGCCCTGGGTGCAGCCCCGAAGGACCTCGAGCGAGATCCGGTCATGCACCTGCCGCGTGAAGGGCACGATGTAGTTCACGGGGAAGGTGGCCCCGTTCAGGCTCTTCACGGTGCGCTTCCGCACCATCGGGCCGCCCTCTACGGGGAGGACGCGGCCGTCCGGCAGGGTCTCCATCGGGTACAGCGCGGGGACGTAGATGCCCTCCACCTGGGAGAGGGCCTCGAGGCGGGCGGCGCGGCCCTTCACGCGGTCAAAGATCTCGCAGATCTCGAGGATGATGTCCTCGCCGTCTCCAAAGACGAAGAAGTCGATGAAGGGGGCCAGGGGCTCGGGGTTGAAGACGGCCGGCCCACCCGCGAAGGTGAGCGGATCTTGCTCGCGGCGGTTGACCGTGCGCAGCGGCAGGCCGGCGAGGTCGATCAGGTTGAGGATGTTCGTGAAGGTGAGCTCGGACTGCAGCGTGAAGCCGATGCCGTCGAACTGATCGAGGCTGTCCTTGCTCTCGAGGGCGAAGAGGGGGAGCCCTCGCTCTCGGAGCAGGGCCTCCATGTCGAGGCCCGGCGCATAGACCCGCTCGGCCCAGGCCCAGGGGAGCTGGTTGACCACGGCGTAGAGGATGTGCAGGCCGAGGTTGCCGAGGCCGATGTCGTAGAGGTCTGGGAAGGCGAAGGCGACACGCACCCGCACCTGCTCCGCCGGCTTCTGGGCGCGGCCGGTCGCGTTGACCTCGGAGCCGAGGTAGCGGCTCGGCTTCTCCACGAGGGAGAGCAGCGACTGGTCGAGGACATGGGCGAGGTTCATGGGTCCGTCCGGGCAGGCCCCGGCGCATAGCCCGACGCGCGACGGGGGCAAAGCGGGTGGACAGCCGCCGCCGCGCCGTTTCATGCTAGACCAGCCCTCGACCGTGGCCTCCTGCCCACCGTTTGCCCCAGGCGGAACCGATGTCCGACCCTCAGCCGTCGCCCGCCCACCGCCGCAAGTGGTGGTGGATGCTCGGCCTGCTCGGCCCCGTGGGCCTCATCAGCGGGGCCCTGCTCTGGGGACGCGGTCAGCGGCCCGAGGGCGCCGATGTGCTCTCCCCCGCGGCCGGTGCTCCCGTCCACACCCTCGAAGACGGGCGTCCGCTGCGGGTCCTCACCTGGAACATCCACTACGGCTACGGCCCCACCCTCGATCGGGGGCGCGGGCTCGGTCGGGATCAGGTGGTGGGCTACCTTGAGCAGATCGCGGCGCAGATCCGAGCGTGGGACCCTGACATCGTCGCCCTCCAAGAGGTGGATCGCGGCGCCGTGCGTTCCTTCGACATCGATCAGCTCGTTTGGCTGCGGGAGGCCACCGGCTACCCCTGGGCCGCCTGGACCGAGACCTGGAACGCACGCTGGGTGCCCTGGCCGGGCCTCGATCCGCGCCGCCACATCGGGCGGGTGCGATCGGGGCAGGCGATCCTCTCGCGCTTCCCGCTGCGCGACGCCTCCCGCCAGGGCCTCCCCCAGCCGGCCGCGGCGTCCTTCCTCTACCGGAGCTTCTACCTGCACAGGGCGGTGCTCCAGGTGGATGTCGAGGTCGGCCCTGGCCGTGAGATGCGGGTGATCAACACCCACCTCGAGGCCTTCGACATCCAGAACAAGCGGGAGCAGGCCGCGATCCTCGCCCATGCCCTCCAGGACATGAAGGGCGGCGCGCTGCTGCTCGGAGACATGAACGCCGTGCCCACCGTGGCGACCCTTCGGCGAGGCTTCCCCGACGAGCCCGAGACCGACATGAGCGACGATGACACCCTCGATCGCCTCGCCGGGATCCCGGGCCTGCACGAGGTCGTACCCACCTCGGTCTACCAGGCCGGGGAGTCCGCCTGGTTCACCTTCCCCGCCGCCGCTCCCAATCGGCGGCTGGACTACATCTTCCACGGAGACGCCTTCCGGCTCGTGTCGGCGCGGGTCGGTCATCTGGCCGAGCCCCCCTCCGATCATCTCCCGGTGCTGGCGGAGCTCGCCTGGTGAGCCCGAGGCGGGCCCCGCTCAGGCGGAGCCCCTCCCCTCGCTCAGGCGGGGCTGCCACCCGAGGCGGGCGAGGTTTTGACCGAGCACCCGCGACAGGAGCAGGAGCCGCTCGAGGCGGTTCGCCCGCCGCTCGCCGCCCGCCACCGCGATCACGCCGGCGCGGGCATAGCCGACGAGGATCGGCGCCGCGGCCCCGCCCTCGGGGAGATCGATGGGGCTTGAGATCCCCTCGACGTCGAAGGTCGCGAGCCGGCGAACGGTGCCCCCGCGCGCCACCGCCTCCCAACCCGACGGGCCGCGCATCCACAGCGCGACCTCGTCGGCGGCGGTCTCCCGTCGCGCCACCGCGGCGAGCAGGCCGAAGAGGCGGGGCAGCCCAGCGGGATCATCGAGGCTGGTCGCGACCTCATAGAACTGAACGAGCTCGGCGCGGCGGGCCTGCTCCCGCTCCCGTCGGAGCCGCTCCCAGGCGCGGAGCATGGCGTCGTGCACGCTGCGGAGCTTGAAGGGCTTGAGCAGATAGTCGTAGGCCCCCGCCTGCATCGCCTGGACGGCGGTCTCCACCGTGCCGAAGCCGGTCATCAGGATCGTCGCCACCGGTTGGTTCAGTCGGGCGATCTCGGTCTGGAGCTCGATGCCGCCCATTCCGGGCATCTTCAGGTCGGTGATCACCAGATCGAGCGCGCCCTGACGGATGAGGTCGATGGCGTCGCGCCCGTCGTACGCCGTGCGGACCTCGTGGCCACGCGCCTTGAGGTACTCGCCGAGGAGCTCCAGGATCTCCTCCTCGTCGTCTACGACGAGGACTCTTAGCCGCTCTGGATCGGGCATCTGCCTGCCGAAGGTCGGGTGGTGCGGAGGGGGTCCCCCGTCACGGGTGGTAGACTACCTGAATGCGGGTCGGTGCTGAGCGGGCCGACCGGGAGGGGGCGGCGTCGCGCGGCTCCGCTCTTCGGCCTTCGTGTCGTTCGACCGCCTCGATGTCCGATCGAGCAGAGTTGCCTTTCGAGCACAGTTGATTGAGGGAGGAGCAGGAAGTGGCGAAGGTCCAAAGACTTGACCGCGGCTTGGGTTCGCGCCTCGACGAATTCGAAAAGCGCATGTTCATCCTCAAGATCGAGTACGAGAAGTACTTCTCCGGCTTGGAGTCGATCGAGCCCGTTCGAGAGCGGGACGACATGAAGCGGGCCCTGCGCGACATCATCGCCGAGCTCACGTCCGTGAAGAACACCGCGCAACAGTATCGGATCAACACGCTCCGGGCTCGTTTTTCGAGCCTGGACCTCTATTTGACCCGCAACCTCGTGATGGTGGAGCGCGGCACCCACCCTCGGATGAAGTTCCGGGCCGATCTTCACGACCGCCAGCGCGGCGTCGAGTCCGGCGAGGCGGAGAAGTCGGCGCCGAAGCCTCGGCCGTTGACCCCCCAGGAGCGGGAGGAGGCCGGCTACCGCGAGATCTATGAGAAATACGTCAAGACGCGGGCGGAGTGCGGGCAGGCCGGCGATCTCACCTACGAGTCCGTGCGAGATGTCCTGCAGAAGCAGACTCGCACGATCAAGAGCCGCTTCGGCGTCGAGCAGGTCCGCTTCCGGGTGACGGTCGAAGAGGGCAAGGCGAAGGTGAAGGCCGTGCCGGTCACCTGAATGCGCGCCGCGGACATCGACCGAACCCGGCTCCTCGTGCTCGCCCTCGGCCTCACCGGGGGGGCCGTGGTGGCCGAAGCGGTCTACTCCGGGCGGGTGGTCGGGCGTGCGCAGCTCCCGCCCGCCGGCTGGCAGCGGGAGGCGAGCCCCGTGCCGTACCACCTCACGGATCTTGCTGGGACGCTGCCCATCCAGCCCGAGGACTGGTCTCTCGACTTCGGCGAGGTGATCTTCCCCCTCGATCCGGCCGCAGCGGTGAGCCCGAGCGCCCTGAGCGGGCGAGTGCGGCTCCCAGAGGAGGGGCAGATCGTGCTTTGGGCCTCCTCCCCTCCGCCGAAGCAGCCCGTGATGCAGGCCCCCGGGCGCAATGAAGCGGAAGGCGGCGCCCGGGGCGCGCCGGCCGGGGGCCGCCCACCGAGCGCCTCCAACTTCGAGCGCGACGCCGAGATGCTCGAATGGGTCCCCGGCTTTCGGTGGTTGCCGTCCACGCTCTCCCAACCGCCTTCGACCCCGACCGAGCGAGCGGTGGGCCTCGTCCTCGAGCGCCTGGGCGTGCCCTCGTCGGAGGTGGTCACGGTCACCGCGGCCGGCCGGAGCCGCCTGCCGTGCTCCGACGGACTGCCGGCGCCCGGCGCCACCCCGTTGGAGGTCTCGATCGTGCCGGCGCCTGACGGGGTGCGCGTGTCCGTGGGTGGAGCGCGGGTCGAGTGCCCGGTGGTGCTCGGCACCCGGGGTCCCTCGGTACACCCGGGCATGCGGCGCGTGGCGATCGGCGGTCTCACCGTGAACGGCGTGGAGTCACCGGCCCCCGGTCCGGGCCTCCGGCCGCTGTTCTGGCTGGTCGGGGCGCTCGTCGGACTGCTGGTCGCGGTCGCCGAGCTGTGGCTGGGGGCATGGCCGCTCCTCGTCGCCCTCACCTCCGCTCCGCTGATCCTCGCGCTGCCGCTCCGCTTCGTCGACACCCGGCTCTGGACGGAGACCGCGCGGCTCACCTGGCTCCCCGACGGCGCGCTGTCCGTGCTCGGTCCGGTGGGCCTGGTGACGGGGCTCAAGCTGGCCCACCACCTCGGCCGCGCGCTTCGGGAGCAGGGCGGCGCCACCTGGGACCGCGATCGGCGCGACTGGCCCCGCTCCGCCCCCTTCGCCGCGGGGATGCCTTCGGTGCTGGCCGTCGCCGGGGCGCCGGCCCCCCTCTCGCAGGGGAGCGTCATCCTGCTCGGGGTGGGCGCCTCGATCGGCGCGGCGCTGGTCGTGCCGGCGGTGATGCGCCGCCTCGGCAGCCTGTGTCCGGAGCGGTCGGCCACCTGGATCGTGGGAAGCGGCACCCTCGCCGCCTGCGTCCTCGCGCAGCTCAGCCCCCTGCACCCGATCGCGGTGCCGCTGGCCGGCGGCGTGGGCCTCTCCGCCGCGCTCCTCGTCTGGGCGAACGCCAACGCGCCGCGGCTCGCCGCGTACAACTTCATCTGCCTCGCCGCCCTGGGGCTGAGCCTGATCTCCCTCGAGCACATGGTCCGCTACACCGAGGCGGGCGTGGCGTGGTCCCCTCGAACCCACGGCGACATCGGCGACATCTACGGCATCATCCCCACCGCCAACGAGCAGTTTCAGCTCTTCGAGTCGGGGAGGCACACGCGCTACCCGGACCGCGGCTTCCCCGTCCCCATCCCCGCCGCCGACGGTCGCCGGCGCCTCGTGGCGATGGGCGGGAGCAGCACCGGCGGCGCCTTCCAGAACGATGATCTCGACGAGTTCTACCCCGCGCGCATGGCCGAGGCCCTCGGTCCGGCCTGGCAGGTGGTGAACCAGGGCGTGGGCGGATGGACGACCTGGCACATCCGCCGCTACCTCGAGGCGTCCATCGACGCGCTCGACCCCGACGTGCTCACGCTGTACGTCGGTCGGAATGACGCGCTGACCCCCGTTCCCCTCCCCTTCGCCGAGCTCTATACGGCCTGGCGGCAGGTGGGCGCCAACCGCTCGCTGAGCACCTTCTTCCAACGCTTCCGGCTCTACATGGGCCTTCGGTACGGGCTCGCCGCGCTCCGGCCGGCCGACCGCCGAGTCGCGGTGCCCGTGGAGGACGCTGAGCTCAACCTCCAGGCCATCCGCGACCTCGTGGTCGGGCGGGGCGGCCGGCTGATCCTGGCCAGCGAGGGCCTGTCTCCCGATCCGGGCCCGCTGTACACATACAACACGATGATGAGCCGGGTCGCGGCCGCGGACCCCGACCACGTCCAGTACCTCGATCTCGCGGGCGTGCTCTACGATCACCGCGGCGGGCCCGTCTTCCTCGACGACTCGCACTTGACGGCGCTCGGGCATGGCGTGGTCGCCGAGCGGCTCGTCACCGCGGTGAAGGTCGCCGAGCCCTGAGGCCGGCGGGGGCTCCCCGCGAGGATCTCGTCGCCGGAGCTGCCCGTGCGCGCCAAAACACAATAAGCGACGCCCGCACGTTCCCTTGGAGATCATGATGAAGCGCCTCTTCCCCGTCGTCCTCGCCCTCGCCGCCGCCATCCTCGCCTGCGGGGGCAGCTCCGAGGTGACCACCCCCGCCCCCGAGGCCACTCCGGCGCCCGCCGCCGCTGAGCCCGCCGCGGCCGCGCCCGCCGCCGCCCCCGCTGAGCCCGCCGCCGCGCCGCCGGCCGAGGCCGCCCCCGCGGCGGCCACCACCACCACGGAGACCACCACCACCACCACCACCGAGGCCACCGAAGAGTCGAAGTCCGGCGGCGGCGGTGGGCGCGGCGGCAAGGCGGGCAAGGGTGGCAAGGCTGGTCGCGGTCACTGAGCCGTCGATCGAGGCCCTGCTTCGGGGCGCCGGCCTAGGCCGTCCCTCGCCCTTGAGGTCACCGGAAGGAGCGTCCACCCCGATGTGTATAATCGGGGCATGATGCTCCTCCTCCTCGTTCAGCAGGCCCTCTCCGCTCCGCCCCCTCCTGAGCTGGTCCGCACGGGCGTGGTGTACGGCTACCTCCCCTACTGGGAGGAGTCGCCTGCTGAGGTCCCCTGGTCGAGCCTGACGCACCTCTGCATCTTCGAGGTGGCGGCGAACTCAGACGGATCCCTCAGCTCTCTCTCGCACTGGACGGATCGCGCCGCGGAGGCGGTCTCGCTGGGCAACGCGAGCGGCGTGAAGGTCCACCTCGGCGTGGCCTCCTTTGACGGTGGCGTCCAGCACGCCCTCCTGAACTCGGCGAGCGCCCGGGCGAAGCTCGTGGAGGCCCTCGGTGACCAGGTAGACGCCTACGGCGCCGACGGTGTCAACGTCGACTTCGAGGGCCTCTACGGTGAAGACAGCGACGTCTTCGTCACCTTCATCGAGGAGCTCCAGGCCCGCACCGGCGAGGTCTGGATCGCGACCCCCCTCGTCGATTGGAGCGGGGCCTTCGACTACTCGGCCCTGAGCGCCGTCGCCGATGGTCTCTTCATCATGGGCTACGGCGTCCACTGGTCGGGGGGAGACGCCGGGCCCAACCTGCCCCTGTACGGGAGCAGCCGCTGGGGGGCCTACTCCCTGGAGTGGTCGATCGACGACTATGAAGCCTACGACGCGATCCTCTCCAAGGTGGTCATCGGGCTCCCGCTCTACGGCCAGGCCTGGGTCGTGGCCAGCTCGAGCGTGGTGCCCGCCACCACCTACGACTCGGACGGGAGCATCACCTACACCGACGCCGAGTACGAGGCCGCCGTGTACGGCAAGCAGTGGGACGAAGAGAGCGCCTCCCCTTGGTACGCCGCCGGCAGCACCACCCAGGTCTGGTACGACGACACCGAGTCGATCGTCTTGAAGACGGAGTACGCCCTCGATCGCGGCCTCGGCGGCATCGGCTTCTGGGCCATCGGCTATGACGGCGGAGATCCCGACTTCTGGGCCGCGATCGACGCCGCCACCACCGAGGAGGCGGGCACCGACGGCGGGGGCGACGGCGGCACGGACGGCGGAACGGACGGCGGCGCCGACGGGGGTACCGACGGCAGCGACGGCGGCGCGACCGACGGCGGCGGCGTGCCCCCCGATCACGGGCCGCGAGACGAAGAGTCTGGCACGGTCATCGGCGACGACGACGACGGCAAGGGCGGCTGCTCCACGCTCCCCCGCGGCCGGGCACCGGTGGCGGGCCTCCTCTTGGTGGGCCTCTGTGGGCTGATCAGCCGGGATCGGCGACGCGGCGCTCCCTCCCGCTGAGGGGAGCACGAGCGCGGTTCAGCCTTCGGACTCCCCGCCGCCGGTCCGCCGCCGCCGCCGCCGGCGCTTCTTCGCGCCGGAGGAGGTCGAGGACTCAATCGAGCCGACCAGGGCGAGGATCTCGGCGCCGAAGTCTTCGACCTGCCAGGCGCGGATCCCCGGCACCGCGGCGAGGGCCTCCTGCGTGGTGGGGGCGAGGCGGGCGATCTCCTTCAGCAGGCCGTTGTTCGCGACGACCACCGGCGCGAGGCCTCGGCGGCTGACCACGTCGTTCCGCCAGACCTTGAGCACCGCCATCAGGCGATCGATGCCGGGGGCCTCCTCCGCGCGCGGGGTCTTGGAGCGGGCGTTCCGAGACTGCTTGTCGGGCAGCGGGGTGGGATCGGCGAGGCCGTCGGTGACACACTGGAGGAGGGCGTCCCCGTGCCGGCGCGCCATCGCCGAGCCCCGGCGCATGTGCTCGGCGAGCGCGTCCGGGGTGGTCGGGCGCTGCTGAGCGATGCTGAGCAGCACGGGATCGGGGAGCACTTTGAAGGCCGGGCGGTCGGCCTCCCGAGCGCACTGGTCGCGGTAGGCCCACAGCGCCCGGAGCACGCGGAAGCCGGGCTCGTCGAGGCCGGTGGAGCCCTTCACGCGGAGGAAGTCGGCGGGGCCGTGCTCGCGGCCGCCCCACTGGCGCTCCTCCAGCACCGCGCACTCTTCCTGCATCGCCCTCAGGCGGCCGGTCTGCTCGAGGCGTCGGGTGAGCACGTCACGCAGGGCGAGGAGCCAGTGGGTGTCGCCGCGTGCGTAGTCGAGGTGCTCGATCTCGAGGGGGCGCTGGGCCCAGTCGTGCCGCTGATAACGCTTGTCGATCACCACGCCGAAGTATCGGCCGATGAGGTCGGCGAGGCCCACCCGTGGCATGCCGAGGAACTGCGCGGCGACCATCGTGTCGAAGATGTGCCGGATCTGGATGCCGGTGTCGCGCTTGATGCTCACCACGTCGTAGTCCCCGCCGTGGAGGACCTTGACGATGTTCGGGTCTTCGAGGACCGCCGCGAGCGGCGACAGGTCGGCGACCTTCAGGGGGTCCACGATGTAGTCGCTCACCAGATCGGAGATCTGGATTAAACAGAGCTTCTCTCGATAGTGATGGAAAGAGTCCGCCTCGGTGTCCAGCCCGATGACGGGCGCTTGACGGAGCGTCTCGACCATCGCCAGGAGGGCGGTCTGATCTTCGACCATGATGAGGGGAGTATCGCCGTACATCGCGCCACCTTACCCCATCGTCCGCGCCCGCGTACTGCGATGATGCTGGGCTCGGCGGCGCGCTGGTGGGCAGGCGCACAGGGCTCCGTGGTCATCGCAGCTGTCACCCACGATCCGCGACGGGGGGAGCTTCCGCGACGTGACAGACGGGGCCCGTTATCGCATGTCCTCCCTCTCATCCACACGATCTCCATGCGCCGGCCCGCTCCGCTCGTCATCGCCTTCGGGGGCAACGCCCTCATCCGCCCCGGCGAAGTGGGCACCGTCGAAGAGCAGGCCGCCCGCGTGGCGGAGGTCGCGGAGCAGGTGGTGCAGATCCAAGCCCCTGGCGGGCTCGTGCTCACACACGGAAATGGCCCCCAGGTGGGGCGTCATCTCCTCCGCAGCGATCTGTTGAAAGATCAAATCCCGCCCACCCCGCTCGACGTCGCCGTCGCCGCCACGGAGGGAGAGATCGGCTGGCTCTTTCAGGTCGCCCTCAACAATTCCCTGGCCCGCCGAGGAGATCCTCGGCGGGTCGTCACGCTCATCACCCAGGTGGTGGTCTGCGCCGACGACCCCGCCTTTCATGAGCCGACCAAGTATGTAGGCCGATTTTATACCGAAGCGGAGGCTCGGGAGCGGGCCCGAGAGCTCGGGTGGCAGGTCAAGCGGGACAGCGACCGTGGCTGGCGGCGGGTGGTGGCCTCTCCGGTCCCCTTGGAGATCGTCGAGGCCCCCCTGATCGATCTCCTGGCGCGCGCCGGGGTCATCGTCATCGCCTGCGGCGGCGGCGGCGTGCCGGTCATTCGCAGCATCGCCGGGCTGGCGGGGGTCGAGGCCGTCATCGACAAGGACCTCACCTCGGCGCTCCTCGCGGCGAGCATCGGCGCCGAGACCCTGATGGTGCTGACCGGGGTCGATCAGGTCTGGCTCGACTATGAGCGGCCGACCCGTCGGCCCTTGGCCACCGTGAGCCTCGCCGAGCTGCGCGGCTGGGCCGCCGAGGGCCAGTTCCCCCCCGGCTCGATGGGCCCCAAGATCGACGCCGCGATCGGCTTCCTCACTGCCCCGCGCCCGTCGGTCGACGCCGACCCGGCATCGGTGAACGCACGGTCGGTGGTGGTGACCTCCCCGGAGAACCTGGCCCGGGCGATGGCTGGAGGCCCGTGTACGCGGATCCTCGCGTGACGGCCTCCTCTCGAGCGCGCGGGGGCGACCTGCTGGTCGGTGCGGCCTACTTCGGGCTCGCCGCCTGGATCCTCGGCGGGATCGGGGGTGGTTGGAGCGTGCCCGGCACGCCACAGGGTGAGGCCTGGGGGCGGCTCTTCGTGAGCGCGCAGGTGGGGCGCTGGATGCGCGGCGAGGCCCCCTGGGGTTGGGCCGACCTGCTCGCAGCGCCGGCGGGTTCGCCCTTCTGGCCGGTGGACCCGCTGGTGCAGGCCTTTGAGGCCCCGCTCGCCTTGCTCATCGGCGGGCCCGCCGCGCTGTCGGTCACCTGTGTGCTGCTGGTCGGCCTCTGCGGCCTCGGCCCTTACCGGCTGCTTCGGCGCTTCGGGGCCCCCGCCTCGGCGGCGGCGGTGGGCGGGCTCCTCGTCGAGCTCTCCCCCTTCCTGCTCCGAAACCTGCACGACCTCGTGCTTGAGGTCGCCGGCCTTGGCGTCGGCGCCCTGGCCCTCTCCGCCCTCCTCGAGGCCCGGGAGCGGCCGGATCGGCGGCGCCTCGTCGGGGTGGGGCTCGGCGTCGGGGCCCTCGCCGCCACGAGCCCCTACTACGCGGTCTACCTCGCCCTCGGCTGCGCGATCGGCCTCCCCTTCGAGCGGCGTCGCTGGGCGGCCTGGGCGCGCATCGCGGCGGCGGCGGGGCTGGCCTGCGGCCTCGTCCTGCTGCCCCTCTTCGCCGCGGAGGGCGGGGCGTCGGGCCGGCTCGGGCCGCGATACCAAGGCCACGGATACCAGCTGAAGCCCCCTCCCCTGGTGGACGCCAGCACCGGGCGCCCCGCGGCCCCGCTCCGCCCGCTCACCGCCCCCAGCCCAAGGGGAGGGTTGACCGACCCGAGGGAGCGCCCCGCGGGCCCCCCCTCGGCGCTGGCCCGGGCTCTCCACCGCGCCCCGGGCGGCCTCGCCCTCCTGGTGGCCGCCCTCGCCGGCCTCACGATGCCGGGGGCGCGGCGGTGGAGCCTGCTCGCCCTCACCTTCTACTTCGCCGGCCCCGGCCCGGAGCTCATCCAGCGCTTCCTCGAGCACCGCGGCCCGGAGGCTCCGTCCTTGTTGGGGCGCCTGCTCCAGGCCCTTCCCTTGACGGCCTCGATGGGCAACGGTGGCCGCCTCCTCGCCGCCTGGGTGCTGCTGGCCGCGATCTCCGGGGGGCTGGCCGCGGCGCGGAGCCCCTGGCTTCGCGGGCTGCTCCTGGTCGTCACCGTCGCGGAGACCTTGCTCACCATCCCGAGCGGGCGCGTCCCCCGCTCCCCCTTCCCCCTCTCTCCCGCGGCCCTGGCCGAGCTCGAGGGCCCGACGATCGTCTTCCCCAGCGGCGATCCGCCGTGCTGGTCTCCGGTTGTGGGCCCGAAGGAGGCGCTGGCGATCGCCGGCCTCGCCGGGGTGCCGGTGGCCTTCGACTACGGTCGGGAGGGCGTCCCCGCCGATCTCGAGGTGCAGGTCGCGCTCAGTCGGGTGGCGGGCCTGCCAATCGGCGAGACGGCCCTCCGAGAGCGGACACGCGCCGACGCGGCGCGCGAGGCGGGATTTGTGCGGCTCGTGCTCCTCGGGGATCGGCTGGACGCGCCGCAGGTGGCCGCGCTGGAGGCCTGGCTCGGCACCCGGGCGGAGCGCCGCAGCGTCGAGGATGGTGTGCAGGTCTGGGCCTTCGCGCCCGGCGCTCTCTCGGAGGCCTCCCCGTGAGGGTCCTCGGCGAGCCCTTCACCGCCCTCCGCGCCCTCCCCGACGATCCCGGGCGCTGGCAGGTCGGGCTGCGCGGAGCGACGGGCCTGCCGCTGTTCTTGCTGCCCGGTATCGAGGGAGACGGCCGGTGCTTCGTCGCGCTCGCCGCCCTCGGAGATCGGCGCCCCACCTTCGCCTTTGACCTCCCTTCGAGCTCGGACGGCGGGCTGCCCGCCCTCGCCGCGGGCCTGCTCTCCCGCATCCGGGCGCCCCGCTTCGCCGTCTTCGGGCTCAGCTTCGGCGGGCTCGTCGCGCGGGCGATGGCCGAGCGGGCCCCGGAGCGGGTGGCCGGGCTCGTCACGCTCGGCACGCTCCCCGCTCGACGCCACCTCCCGCTGGCAGTGGAGCGCCAGGCCCAGCGCCTCGCTTGGGTGCCCGAGGCGGTGTTTCGAGTGGCCTATCGGCGGCGCATCGCCCACCGGATGACCGAGGAGGGGGTGGCGTCGGTCTGGCGCGAGCCCTTGCTGGACGACCTCCCCTCGCGGGACACGCTCCGGGGCCGCCTCTGGGCGATCCGGGGCTGGGCGCTCGGCCCGCCGCCGCCCGTCCCGACGCTCTGGCTGCGCGGGCAGCTCGATCGGGAGGCCCCCTGGACCGTCGCCGACGCCCAGCGCGACCTCCCCCTGGCCGGCGCGGAGACGGTCCAAGGGGGCCATCGCGCGCAGCTCACGCACCCCGCACCGCTGCGAGAGTTGATCGAGCACTTTCTCCGGACTGTCCGCTGAGCAACGCGGCCGGCTCGGCTCAGCCTCGCTCTCCCTCGCGGCCGTGACGGCGCTGGATATGGGGCAGGACCCAACCCGGGCCGAAGGCGTCGGGGATGAGCTCACGGCTGTTCCGCTTCCGCACGACGCCGTCGAGGTTCGAGAGCCAGACGTCCATGTTCGGGCCAAATTCGAAGAGCACCTGTCGACAGGCTCCGCAGGGGGTGCCCGGCTCGGCGTCAATGGTGATCACCGCCGCGGCGATCAGCTCACGCTCGCCCTCGCTGACGGCCTTGAAGACCGCCACCCGCTCGGCGCAGCAAGTGTGCGAAAAGCTCGAGATCTCGACGTTACATCCCGTGAAGATACGCCCGCTCGCCGTGCGGACGGCCGCGCCTACCTTGTACCCGGAGTACGGAGCAAAGGCGTTCTCGCGGGCCGCGATGGCGGCGTCGATGAGCTCTTGATCGGCTTCAGTCACCATCGGATCACCGTCTCTTTCAAGATCTGCGTCATCTGGTCGGCCGCCCGGCCGACGACGAGCTGAACGTCTTCGTGCGTGAGTCGCTCGGCGGAGAGACCCGCGGCGCGGTTCGAGATGACCGCCACGGCGGCGACCTCCATCCCCTGGTGACGGCCGGCCATCACCTCGGGGATGAGGGACATCCCCACAACATCGGCGCCCAATAGGCCGAGCATCCGGATCTCTGCTGGTGTCTCGTAGGTGGGGCCAGACACCGCGGCATAGACGCCAGACTTGAGCGTTACACCAGCATGTCTCGCTGCGTCGTCGAGGACGGCGGCGAGCCGGGGGGAGTAGGCGTCGGTGAGGTCAAAGAAGCGCTCACCCTGCGCCGCTTCGTTCGGGCCGACCAGCGGGTTGCGACCGATGAGGTTGATGTGATCGGTGATCCGCACCAGCAGCCCGGGGGAGAGATCGTCGCGGATCCCACCGACGGCGCTCGTGAGCAAGAGGCGCCGGACTCCCCAGGCGCCGAGCGCGCGGACATGCCGGAGGCTCTCTTCGACGGGGCGGCCCTCATACAGGTGGACTCGACCGGCCAGCAGCGCGAGGCGCACACCGGAGAGGGTCCCGACTGACAGGGTGCCCGCGTGGCCGGCGACGCCGGTGGCCGGCAGGCCGAGCGCGCCGTAGGGGACGTCGCCCTCCCGATCGGTGAGCCGATCAGCCAGGCCGGACATGCCGCTGCCCAGGACGACGGCAGCCTCTGGCGGGGGGCCGAAGCGGCGGCGGAGCGCCTCGGCGGCCAGGGACCAGAGGGCTGGAGGGGGTGCGGTCGCCTCGGGTGCGAGGGCGCCCGGCGACGGAAGAGTGGACGGAGGCGGTGGGTGCATTGACCGCACCTTACTTCCACAGGCTGCGTTCGGGCAAGCCTCGCGCCGATGTGGGCCCTGTCCGCTCCGCACGGATAGCGCTGCGCCATGCGCCGACGACCCATCCTCATCACCGCGGGCGCCACCCGAAACCCGGTGGACGCCATCCGATACCTCTCCTCTCACGCCGGGGGCGGCACGGCAGCCTGGCTGGCCGACCGGCTCGCAGACTGTGGTCCGATCACGGTCTTCGGCAATCCAGAGGCGCTGTTGCGGGCGCCCGTGAGTGTCTTGCGCGAGGAGTACGGCGGCACGCTCGACCTGTTGGAGCGGATGGAGCGCTGGGTGACCGCCCACCCCGATGGGGTGCTGCTTCATTCGGCGGCGGTCGGAGACTACGCCGTCGAGGCCACCCCCTCCAAGATCCCGTCTGGACAGGCGGAGATCGTGCTCCGACTCCGCCCGACGCCGAAGATCGTGGACCGGGTGAAGGCCTGGTCACCGCGCACGTTCCTCGTCTCCTTCAAGGCCGCCGCTCCGGAGACCACCGCCCTCGACCTCGCCGGCATCGCGACGGCCCAGCGCCTCCGCACGTCGAGTGACCTGGTCTTTGGCAACGTGATCGGCGCCCTCGGCAGCCGCCTGCTGATCGCCGATGAAGGGGGCGTCGAGCACTTCGAGGATCGTACGCATGCGCTTGAGGCCCTCGTGAGCCGCCTTCGGGCGCGGGCCTTCGCTTCGTGAGCGCCCGAAGCCTCCCCCCGCTCGAGCTGGTCGCGCGCGGAGACCGTCACGCCGCGCTGGAGGCCGTGCGGGACGTGCTCGTCGAGTCGGGTGGCTGGCTGCTCGACACCCACCTGTTCGGCGACCTGATGGCCTCCTTTCACATCGAGCTCCCGGCCACGGCAGGGCCGGCCTTCGCGCGCGGCCTCTCCGCTCGGGGGCTGTCTCTCTCGCCCGCCGCGGCCGAGGCGCTCGCGGCCCTCCCCGCGGATGGGGATGTCGATCTGGCCGGTACGATCTCGCTGACCTTCGCTCAGGGTACCGGGGCGCTCTGCCTGGACGTGCCGGCGGTGCCGGGCTGAGCTCAGGCCCGGCTGGCCACCGCGGCGCCGATGGTGAGCCCCACCGCCATGGTGGTGACCTGGGGGTTCACGCCGAGGGAGGTGGGGAAGACGCTGGCGTCTGAGACGTAGAGGTTGTCCCAGCCCCAGACGCGGCCGTCCGGATCGACCACGCTCCGGCTGGGATCCGCCCCCATCCGACAGGTGCCCATCGGGTGGCTGGCGTACAGATAGAGCTGGCTGGCGGGGATGTCCTCGTGGATGACCCTGTCGATGTCCGCCTCGGAGCGGATCTTCGTGCCGCCGATGACCGGCGGATAGATCTCGGTCGCCCCCGCAGAGAAGAAGACCCGGGCGCACTCCCGGAGCCCGGCGATCACGGTTCGGCGGTCCTGTTCGCCCACGAAGTAGGTCATCCCCTTCCAGCCGACGGTGCCGATGCTGTCCACGTCGTGGACGAGGGGGCCGGCCATCGCCATGTGGATGAGATCGCGCATGATGTGCACGAGGTCATCCCCGAGCGACCAGGGCATGGCCACGTAGGTCTGGTCGGGGGAGGTCGTGAAGGTCTGCAGCAGGTAGCCGCGGTCCCAGCGATCGACGTAGTAACCTTGTGTTACGCCATGCCAGGGCCGGATCTCTTGGATGAAGCGGGCCAGCATGCCGCTCGCCGGGTGCAGGTGGAGGTTACCGCCGCAGATCCCCTCCTCGGCGAGGCCGTTCTTCTGGAGGAATCGAGGTGAGCCGATCGGCCCCGCGCTGAGCACGAATTGGCGGGCCTCCACTGTGAAGCGCCCGGCGGGCTCGAGGGTGCTCGGATCGATCGTCAGCCCGTGGACGCGGCGGACCTGGCTCCCCTCGACCTCCACCGTCTCGACCCTGCAGTCGGCGTGGACCCTCACCCGCCCCGTCTCGATCGCGATCTGGAGAAATGACCGATCTACCGTTGACTTTCCACCGGTCGGGCACCCGAACTGGCAGACCCCACAGCCCACGCAGGTCGGGGCGGAGCGGGCTATCCACTGGCCAGGGAGCCCGAGGCGGTCCGAGCCGGCCTTGAAGATGAGGTTGTTGTTCCGCTGCACCTCGACCGGGTTGACGGTCACCCCGATGGTGCGCCAGACGCGGTCGAGGAGCGGGCTCATTTGTTCGTGCGTGAGGCGCGAGCACCCGTAGGATTCCGACCAGTCCTTCAAGACCGGGTCGGGCGTGCGGAAGCAGATCGCGCTGTTAATGAGCGTGCTCCCGCCCACCCCACGGCCGCCGGGGACGGGGATGAGGCAGTTGCCGGCCGCGCTGCGTGACCCACGGCCCGCGTAGATGTTGCGGTAGGCCCAGGCGGAGTCGGCCTGGAACTGGTCGGGCCGCCAATGCCGACCCTCCTCCAGCACCAGCACATCGAGGCCGGCCTCGGCGAGGGCGCAGGCCACCGCGCTCCCGCCCGCACCCGCGCCGAGCACGACGACATCGGCCTTCCAGACCTGCTCGGCGGCGTAGCTCTCGAAGCCCAGCTTCATGGGACCCCCGCTCCCGACGTCCCGGGAGGGGGCGCGGGCGCGGCCCGGCAGCCGACCCGCCAGCCGATGGCGGCCACGACCTCGGGGCGCCGCAGGAAGCCCATGCCCACCACCACCTTCAGGGAGTCGCTGGCGAGGCGGCGCGGCATCGGCTCGGGCGCGCACCAGAGGTGAAAGACCGCGCGCGCCCCCGCGTCGGAGAGCGCGGTGAAGCGCGCGCCTTCGATGAGCTGGGTGCTCAGCTCGAGGGCCCGGAGGAGGGTCCGGAAGGGCCGGACCGCCGCCGGATCGAAGGCGTCAGCGAGGATGGCGTCCACGAGCGGCGCCGTGCCGCCGTCCCCCCCGGTGACAGGGAATTTGCCCGCGGGGAAGAGCACCGCGGCCAGCTTCTCGACCACCCGGACGTCGGCCGCCGAGAGGGCGCGGAGCCCCTCGGCCGGCGGGTCGAGGTGCAGGGCGAGGCCCCCGGCGCCGAGGAGGGCCGCCGAGCCGAGCCCAGCCCACAGGATCGTGCGCCGGCTCAAGAGGGCCCGGCCCCCCTTGGGCGGGGGCGGCTCGGCGGGCTCCGGCGGTGGGGCGCTCATCCCGGAGGAGCGTAGCGCCAGCGGGTCTCCGCAGCCAGGGTGCCCCTCTCGACACACCCGCGCCCGACCCGCCGAATTCCGGGGGGCAGGTGGGCCGGTCTTGGGATAGTCCAGCCGACATTTTTCGGAGGGATGAGATGGCTTCCAAGCATGGTGGCGCCCTGGTGGCCCGAGCCCTGAAACGTGAGGGTGTAAGCCACCTGTTCACGCTGTGTGGGGGCCATATCCAGCACATCTACGACGGTTGCCTCGATGAGGGCATCCGCGTCGTCGACACCCGACACGAGCAGTCCGCCGGCCACGCCGCCGAGGGCTGGGCGCGCGCCACGGGTCAGCCGGGCGTCGCGGCGGTCACCGCCGGGCCCGGTGTCACCGACGCCGTCACCGCCGTCGCCAACGCCTGGCGGGGCGGCATCCCGATGGTCTTGATCGGCGGCCAGGGCCCCAACGCCCTGCGCGAGATGGGCAGCCTCCAGGAGATGGACCACGTCACCCTGATGCGCAGCATCACCCGCTGGTCGGCCACCGTCCCCGAGGTTCGGCGCATCCCCGACTACCTCGCGATGGCCTTCCGCAAGGCGACCACCGGCGTCCCGGGGCCGGTCTTCCTCGAGCTGCCCTTGGACGTGCTGCTCACCGAGGAGGACGACAGCTTCATCTCCTGGCCGGAGAACTCCCGCACCCGCCAGGCCACCGGCGGCGATCCGGCCGGCATCGAGGCCGCGGCCCGCTTGCTCGCAGGGGCGGAGCGCCCGGTCGCCGTGGTGGGCACCCAGTGGTTCTTCAGCCCCTACCGCGACGCCCTCGGCGAGTTCCTCCGCCGCTACGACATGCCCTGCTTCCTCAACGGCGGCGCCCGCGGCGCGCTCGCCCCGGAGGACCGCCACTTCTTCCGCCTCTGTCGTTCGGGTGCCCTCGCCAAGGCCGACGTCGTGGTGATCTTCGGCACCCCGTGGGACTTCCGGCTCGGCTACGGCCAGAGCATCGAGGCCGACGCGAAGGTCATCCAGGTTGACCTCGATCCGCACGTCATCGGCCACAACCGCGGCGCCGACGTGGGTCTCCAGGCCGACAGCGGCCTCGTCATGAAGCAGCTCGCAGAGGCCGGCTCTCGACCGACGAGCGGCTGGATCGACCAGGTCCGCCAGATGGAGCAGCGGCAGTACGACAAGATGCGGGAAGAGATGGCCTCCGACGCCTCCCCCGTCAATCCGCTCCGCTTCGCCAAGGAGCTCGCAGACGCCATCCCCGGCGACTCCACCGTCATCTGTGACGGCGGCGACATCGTGGGCACCGCGGCCAAGCTCGTCGATGTCCGCCACCCTGGCCACTGGATGGACCCTGGCCCCCTCGGCACGCTCGGCGTGGGCCCTGGCTTCGCGATGGCTGCCCAGCTCGCGCGGCCGAACAGCCCCGTCTTCATCATCTACGGAGACGGCTCCTTCGGCCTCAACGGCTTTGAGTTCGAGGCCATGGCCCGCCAGGGCATCCCGGTCATCGGCGTGGTGGGCAACGACGCCGCGTGGACCCAGATCCGCCGCGGCCAGCTCGAGTTCTTCGGCGAGGAGCGCTCTCCAGCCACCCGCCTCGAGTTCACGCGCTACGACCGGGTCGTCGAGGCCCTGGGCGGGCACGGTGAGTACGTGGAGCGCCCCGAAGAGATGCGCCCTGCGATCGAGCGCGCTCTGGCCAGCGGCAAGCCGGCCCTGGTCAACGTCAAGATCGGCGCCAGCGACTTCCGCAAGGGCGCGATCAGCGTTTGACCGAGCGCGGCCTCGCTTGGTACCCTTGGATCCCCGATCTCACCCCCTGGAGACGCACCATGTTCCCCACTCGCCTTGCCCTCTCCGCGCTGCGTCCGCTGCGCCTGAGCTTCCTCGTCGCGTTGAGCCTCGCCCTCCCGGCCTGCTCGGACAAGTCCTCGGACGGGTCTGAGGATGAGGCAGATGCCGACACCGATGCGGACGCGGACAGCGACGCCGACAGCGACGCCGACAGCGATGCCGACAGCGACGCCGACAGCGACGCCGACACCGATGCGGACACCGATGCGGACTACCCCGAGGTGGGGGCGACCCAGGTCGAGGACGGCGTCGAACGCCAGACGCTCGTGCCGTACTCCACGCTCACCCAGGTCGAAGGCGATGCCTACGTCCTCGACGTCGGCGGAGACTCGTCCACGCTCAGCGGGCGGGTGGCCTACTACACCGAGTACGACGACGTCACGGTCTGTGATCTCGAGGTCGCCTTTCATGGCGTCCCCGACGCCGATTACACCGGCGCCTGCGAGTCCTGTGACTTCGTGTTCAAGCTGGACGAGGTGACGGTCACCGCCGACCGCAGCTCCGCGGACTGCGTGCCTCCGGCCACCTGGACCTACATCGAGGACGCCGTCTATGGCGACCTCGGCTGGGGCTTCTCCAGCTCGTACACCACGTATTACGGGTATGAGTACACCAACCTGCTCTCGACCCACTTCTCCGTCGACTACACGGGCTACGGCGGCGAGCTGTATCCGGGGCCCTACACCAGCTTCCTCACCTATCAGGGCGCCTACAGCTCGGACGGAGTCGCAACCCGGACGGACGTAGAGAGCACGGCCTACGTGAGCTGGACCCTCGACAGCGCCTACAGCGGCAACCTGTACTATCAGAACTTCTATAACTACTGTGGCCCGCTCACCGGCACCTACGGCTACGCCATGTACGGTGACAGCTACGGTGGGCGGTCCTACACGGGGACGGTCGACTGCGCGGGCGAGACGGTCGACACCTGGACCGTGGCCGCCAACGCCGGCGACACGCTCTATGTCTCGGTCGACACCGTCGCCGCTGACACGGCCTTTGACCCCATCTTCTACGTGAACGGCCCCGACTCCTGCACCCTGGTGAAGGGCGACGACGGCTTCAACTGCACCTTCGACCCCGCTACGCCCTACGGCTGCCCGAACGCGACGGTGCCCACCGACGTCGCCGGTGACTATCAGATCGTGATCTGGTCCTGGTCTGGCGGCTGTACGGGCACTCAGGCTGACTACAAGCTCCAGCTCCACTTCTGAGCCGCTCGGCTCGGGCTCAGCGGGGGCCCTTCGCCGCGTGCGCCACCTTCGCCTTCTCGAAGGTGGCCTTCGCGGCTTCGGTCTCGCCGAGCTTGCCCTGGGTGTTGGCGAGGAGGAGCAGGCAGGCGTCGTCCTCCGGCTCCCGGTCCAGGCAGCCCTTCAGGGCCGCCTTCGCCTCGGGGTACCTCCCGAGGTTGAAGAGCGCCTGGGCGCGGGCCCGGTGGTTCAGCGTGTCCTCGGGCTGAAACCTCACGAGCGGCTCGAGCTGCTCGAGCTGCTCCGCATACCGGGACTGACCTGCATACAGCTTCACGAGCTCCTTCCGCGCCGGGATGGCGGGTGGATAGAGCGCGATCTCCTCTGTGAAGTGGCCCTCGGCCGCCTCGGCCTCGCCGGCGGACATCGCCACCATCCCGAGCCCGAGGTTCAAGAAGGGCTGATAGGGCTCTCGCGCCTGAGCGGCGGAGAGCATCGTACCGGCGGGGCCCCACTTTCCGCGCGCCGCGTGCAGGACGCCACCCAGGGTTTGAGCGGCCTGAAGGTCAGGGATGCGGCTGTGGGCTCGGTTCAGCTCGGCCTCGAGCTGCTGGAATTCGCCGGAGAGGAACAGGGCGTGGAGGTAGCCGGTCCAGGCCGGGGCGTAGTAGGGATCGGTCTCGAGCGCCGCGGCGTAGAGGGGCAGCGAGCGCCGAGGCTGCCCGCGCTGGAGGAGCAGGGAGGCCATCGCCACCTTGGTTCCGGTGGCGGGCTGGGCCGCGTCCAGGGTCGTGAGCAGCTCCATCGCCGCGTCGGTCTGGCCCGAGCGAGAGAGGATCTGGGCGAGCAGGCTCTTGGCTTCGACGAGGCCCGGCTCTGCGGCGATGAGGGCGCGGGCGGCCGCCTCGGCGCCGGGGAGGTCTCCCCGCTGGAGGGCGCTGCGGGCGCGCTCCATCTCCCGCAGCGCCGGGAGGTGCTTCACGGGGTCGGGGAGGCCCTCTCCGAAGCCCTGGCCGACGGTGGGCGTGCCGCTGGTCATGTACCCGAGGGCCTCGAGCTGAGCCATCCGCTCGCCGCTCTGGTCGGCGGTGCCCGATAGGGTCTGGACGTCGGACCACGTGGCGTATCGGGCGGCGAGGTCGCGGACCGCGGAGGAAACCTCCTCGGGGTGCTGGGCGGCGATGTCGGTGAGCTCGATCACGTCGTCGCGCGTGTACATCTCGGGGGTGGTGGAGTCGATGACCTTGACGTCTCGGCCCACCAAGGCCCGCTGGGGCGCCCAGCCGTAATGACGCCAGCCGTAGAGGGACTCGATGAGGACAGAGCGCTCGAGGACGGCGATGGGCTGCTGATCGGGGGGCGCCACCCAGCGCTGGAGGTCCTGCCCGTCCAGGCCCTCGGGCGCCGGCAAGCCCGCGACGGAGAGCGCCGTGGGGAGTAGATCGACGAGGCTGACGGCGAAGTGGACGAAGCCCGCCTTGGACTGACCGCCGGGGGGGCGCATCACGAGCGGGATGCGGGTGGTGGCGTTGTAGAGCAGCACGCCGTGCATCGCCTCCCCGTGAGAGCCGAGCCCCTCCCCGTGGTCGGCGGTGACGATGACGAAGGTGTGGTCGAGCGCGCCGCGGGCCTGGAGGTCATCGATCAGGCGGCCCACCTGGGCGTCGAGGAAGGCCACCTCGGCGAGGTAGGGCTGGTCCGGGTACTGCTCCGCATAGGGGCTCGGCGCGGCGTAGGGGTGGTGCGCGTCGAAGAGGTGGACCCAGCCGAACCAGGGTGCGGGCTCGGCGTCATGAGCGCCGAGCCAGCCGAGGGCGTCGTTGACCACGAGGTCGCCTCGCCGCTCCACCCGCCAGCGGTTCGCCTCCGCCTCGGTCGGCTGGCCCATGTCGTCAAAGTACTGGTCGAAGCCCTGGTTGAAGCCCCAATGATGGGACGTGACCTCCGCGCCGACGGAGGCGAAGGTCTGGTAGCCCGCGCCTTGGAGGCGCTCCGCCAGGGTGAAGGCCTCCGGGCCGAGGAAGAAGTCACCGTTGTCCCTCACGCCGTGTCGGGGCGGGTAGAGGCCGGTGAAGATCGAGGAGTGGGCCGGGATGGTCAGCGGGGTGACCGTAAAGGCGCGGGAGAAGCGAGTCCCCTGCTCCGCCAGCGCCGCGATTCGAGGGGTGGCGGCCCGCTTGTTGCCGTAGATGCTGAGCGCGTCGGCGCGGGTGGTGTCGAGCGTGACGAGCAAGATGTTCGGTCGAGCGTCCGTGGACGGCTTCGGGGTGACCGGCTCGGAGGGTGCGCCGGTGCAGGCCAGGCCGAGGGAGGCGGCGGTCAGCGCGATGCGCGCCGGGAGGGCGAGCGCGTGGGGCCGGAAGGTGACGTTCGACGGGTCGGGGCGCATCGGGCGGGCATATCCGGTCCCCCGCCTCCCGTCGGCCGAGGGACGGGATAGGGCGGACACCCTCTTGGGGCCCCACCATGGACCACGACAGCCGCTCCCCTCTCGGCGCTCCCCTCGGCTCACTCGGCGGGCCGAGCCGTCACCCGCCCCTGGACATCGACAGCCTCGCGCTGGCCCATGGCATCGTCGGGCGCCGCGCAGAGCTCAGGGCCCTCGTGGCCGGGCTGCGTACGGGGCGCAACGTCTTGCTCGAGGGCCCCGTCGGCGTCGGCAAGACGGCCCTGGCTCGCGCGGTCACCGAGGGGATCGGCCGCGGCTGGGTGCGGGTCGACGGAGACGGGCGGTACAGCGAGGCCAAGCTGGTCGGGCACTTCGATCCGCCGGGCGTCCTCGAGAAGGGGTACCTGCCCGAGCTCTTCGTCGCCGGTCCGCTGGTCACGGCGATGCGGGAGGGGGCCATCCTCTTCATCAATGAGCTCAACCGGATGCCCGAGGGGGTCCAAAACGTCCTGTTGCCGGCCCTCGACGAGGGGATCGTGCATGTCCCCCACTTTGGCCTCGTGCGGGCCCGCCAAGGCTTCGGCGTGGTCGCTACGCAGAACCCCGCTGAATTCGTGGCCACCGGCCACCTCTCGGAGGCCCTGCTCGACCGCTTCGAGCTGGTGCGCCTCGGCTACCAGAGCGCAGAGGAGGAGCAGGTGATCGTGCTCCAGGAGGCCCAGCGGGAGCCGGAGCGTGACCTCATCGTCGCCGCAGTGGCCCTGGTGCGCGCCACCCGCTCCGATCCGCGCATCCGCCGGGGCGCCAGCGTGCGCGCGGCCGTGGCCATCGCCGATCTCGCGACGGAGCTCGGTGGAGACCTCGACGCCGCCGCGGCCATGGCCCTCCCCACCCGCATCGAGCTCCAGGACGCCCGCGAGACCCCCTTCGAGCTCGTGCTGAAGGACCTGCAAAAAAAAACTCCACCGCGGTGACGAAGCCGCAGCTCGACCTCGGAGAGGCGGGCTCGGACCCTGAGCACGATCGAGAGTCCCCCTTTCAGCCCTATGTGGCCACTCCGTCTCTCGATCTCCAGCTCGCGCAGCTCCCCACCGGCTGGGAGGCCGCCACCCAGCTCCACAAGCTGAAGCGCGTCCTGCCCTCCTCCCTCCGAAGAGAGGTCGAGGAGCGGGCAGTAGACGCGGTCCTCGATCGGGCCCGCGAGATGCTCCGTCACGCGGCGCGGCCCATGGTCTCTGTGGCGCACGGCTACCCCGCCGATGGGGAGCTCGACGTCGATTCCACCGTCGAGGTGCCAAGGCCCTGGCGGCCCGAAGACATCGTCATTCGACGGCGAGAGCCCCGAGAGGCTGACGTGGTCGTGATCCTCGACATGTCCCTGTCCATGACGGGCGAGAAGATCGCCCTCACCGCCCTCGCCGCCGCCATCCTCCGCATCAAGCTCGACCGCCTCGCGGCCGTGAGCTTTGACACCGTCGCTCACCTGCTCGTGCCGATGGGCTCCGAGGTGCCGGTGCGTGAGCTCGTGCGGCGGGTGCTCGGGGTGCCCGCGCAGGGCTACACCAACATCGAGGGCGGGCTGCTGATGGGCCTCGAACAGCTCAACCGCTCCTCGCGGCGGGAGCGAGCCGGCATCATCATGACCGACGGCATCGCCAACGTCGGCTGGGACCCCGTGAAGGTGGCCGCTCGTTACCCGCTGCTCCACGTGGTCCAGGTGGGGGCCGAGGAGCCGCAGGGCGTCCGCACCTGCGAGCGGATGGCCCGGGCCGGACGAGGCCGGCGGTACCGCGCGCCGGTGTGGCAGGAGCTGCCCCATGTGGTGCGGCAGCTCATCCGTGAGTGCTTCGAGGGCTGAGGCGCCCGGTCAGGATAGGGGAGCAGATGCCCCCTGCACCGCGCGTCCTCGTCGTCCAGACCGGCTCCACCAACCCAGCGGTGATCGCCACACACGGCGATTATGACAGTTGGTTTGTACGCTTTCTTGAGGGAGCCGGCGCACGCCCATCTGTGGTAAGGGCCTATTCCAAGGATACGCTGCCGATGATGGAGGGCTGGGACGGGATCCTGCTCACCGGCTCTCCCCTGTCGGTGCGCGACGAGGCCCCTTGGATGGGCGCCCTCGCCGCCTGGACGCTGCGGGCCTCCGAACGGGTGCCCGTGCTCGCCGTCTGCTTCGGCCATCAGCTCGTCGGAGAGGCCCTCGGGGGGAGGGTGGAGGCGAACCCGCGCGGCGGGGAGTACGGCACCATCAGCGTCGGGCTCACCGAAGCGGGCCGGGCCGACCCGCTCTTCGAGGGGCTTCCCGACACGCTGCGGGTGCAGTCCACCCACCGCGACATCCTGGTGCGGCCGCCCGAGGGGGCGGTGCTCCTTGGCGGGAATGAGAACACGGCCTGGCAGAGCTTCGCCTGGGGGCGCCGCCTGCGGGCGGTCCAATTCCACCCCGAGATGAGCGAGGCCGCGATGCGCGACCTCCTCCACGCGCGGGGCATCGAGGCCCCCGTCAGCGCCACCGATCACGGAAAGAAGATCCTTCAGAATTGGCTTGACGGCTGGGTCTTTCCGGCCTGAGCTCCCCGAAGGGTGTGGCTCCAGGGCCGGACCCGGTTCGTCGTCGCTCCGCCGTGGCGCCGCCGTCTGTGCGCGGGTGGGATAGGGGCCCGGCTGGCCTGGCGCTCAGGCCCCACTGGAGGAGCCGATGGAGAGGAAGCACCGCCCCGAGAATCGTTCTGCGCGTGCGGCGGCGGAGCTCGCCAGGATAAACGCCTTCTTTCCGATACTTCCCCTGCTTGGGAACCGCTGGGCTGCCACTCGCCCCTTCGAAGGGCGCACCATCGCGATCTCTGCGCACCTCACGACGCTCACGGCGGCCCTGGTGCGGGAGCTCGTGCTCGGTGGCGGCGACTGGGTGCTCTGCGGGGCCTCCGAGGCCACCACCGATCACGGGGTGGTCGATCTCCTCCGCGACGACGGGCTCCCCGTCTACACCACGGGCAGCCGTGAGGACTCCCTGCTCCAGGTCCTCGATCACGAGCCCGAGCTCGTCGCGGACGTGGGCGCGGACCTCATCGGCACCCTCCTGCGGCATCGGCCGGAACAGGCGGCCCGGACGCTGGGCGCCGTGGAGGTCACGAAGTCGGGAATGACCGCCCTCTCCGGTGTCGACGCCCCCTTCCCCGTGATCAACATCAATGATGGCCGTCTAAAGCCGGCGATTGAGAACCGGCACGGCGTCGGGGAGGGCCTCTGGCACGCCGTCCAGACCCTCACCGGCATGCACCTGAGCGGCCGCCGGGTCGGGGTCATCGGCTACGGTCCGGTGGGGCGTGGGGTCTGCGCCTATGCCCGCGCCGCGGGAGCGCAGGTCGAGGTCGTCGAGACCGACGCCATTCAGAGCCTCTGCGCACATTACGACGGCTACCCCACGAGCAGCCTCGCCGAGTGTGTGGGTCGGGTCGGCATCATCGTCACCTGCACGGGGCAACGCTCGGTCGTCACCCCAAACACGCTCCGCGGGGCGCGGGACGGCGTGGTCCTGATCAACGCCGGGCACGGCGGTGATGAGCTCGACGTCCCGGCGATCAAGGCCGCGGCTACCAGCGTCGACCAGATCTCGGATCACGTGGTCGGCTACAAGCTCGAGGAGGGCCCCCGCCTCGTCTTGCTGAGCGATGGGCACCCGCTCAACATCGTGATGAACTCGGGCTCGCCCGAGCCCGTGCTGCTCCACTTCGCGGTCCTGGGGTTGACGCTCGAGTGGCTCACGCGCGCCACTCCGGCCCCCGGTGAGCACATCGTGCCGCTCGCGATCGAACAAGAAGCGGCGGGGCTCGCCCTGCAGGCCCTCCGGCGGGGGCATGGCTGAGATGTCGAGCTCGGACAGCCCGCCGGACGCCGGGACGAGCGCCGATCAGCTCGCGTATGGGATGTACCTGGCCCTCCAACGCGGCGACAGCGGGGCCGCCCTCGCCGCGGCGCCTGCGGCGCTGGACGCGGCGAAGGGCCGTCCAAAGCTGGAGGCCCGCATCTACGCCTGGGTCGCGCAGGCTCGCCTGCATCAGGCCGACGCCGCCGGTGCGATGGCCGCCCTCACGCAGGGCCTCCGGGCGGCTCGCAGCGCCGGTGACGCGGATGGGCTCGCCGCGCTTCGCCAGCTCCAGGCCGCGGCGATGGCGCAGGCCGCCGTCGCCCGCCCGCCCGCCGCCCCGGACACCGCGGTGGCCTGGGCCAACGCCCGCCTCGACGCGGGCGAGCTCGAGGAGGGCGAGCGGATGGCCGAGCTCGCGCTCGACGGTGCCATCGCCGCTGGTGACCATCGGGAGCGGATCCTCGCCCTCCTCACCCTGGCCCGCCTCCCCGATCGCACCGAGGCCGCGCTCCGAGAGGCCGCTCGTGTGGCCGACGACTGCGGAGACTTCAACCTCGTCACCGCGGTGGCTCGGGCGATGAAGGCCGCCAACATGGCCCTGCCGGAGCACACCTTCTGATAGGTGTAACGTCGGTTTACGGTGAAGCCGTCAGAACGCGACGGCGCGAAAGGCGCCCCCGGACAGCGTGACCGTCTCCGACCCGTCGGAGGCCTCGAAGGAGACGCAGCCCACCGCCTCGGCCCCGATCTCGGTGAAGACGAGGGAGCCGCCGCCCGCGTCCGATGTGTAGGTCGAGCCCGACGCCGGATAAGCGAGCGCGAAGCCGCCGCCGGCGTCGGACAGCTTGACCTCGATCGGGTAGTCCCCGGCGTCCGCGGCGGCCTTCACGCTGCCGCCGTCGGTCTCCTTTCCGACCACCGTCATGTGCCACCCCTCGTGGGTGGCGGTGTTGATCTGGAGGTTCTCTCCAGACCAGGTCCAGGTGGCCTCCGGCGCGTCGTAGGCCGCGCCGTCGAGCTCGCCCACGAGGTGGCCCGCCTCGGCGGCTCCAGGCTCGCAGGCGATGGCCCCCGAGTCACCCTTGTCTCCGCAGGCGGCGAGGGCGATAGACAGGGTGAGTCTCAGAGGGAGCGGCAGCGTGAGGGTGGCGGCGCGGGCGCGGGGGAGCCCGGTTCGGAGCAGCGGCAACATCAGGGCACTCTCGGTGGGGCGGTCAGGTGGGTGCGCGGAGGGAGCGCACGGCGTCTCGGAGCCCCTCCATCGTCAGGGGGAACATCGGAAAGACCCCGCCGATCGCGCGCACGGTGGGGTGGTCCCACCAGCGCTGGGGGTCCGGGTTGACCCAGGCGCTGGCCGGGCAGCGCCGCCTCATGAACTGGAGCCAGTCGAGGCCGGAGAGGTGGCCGCCGTTCGTGCGCCAGGGGTCGAAGCCAAAGGGGGTGAACAGCTCATAGGGCGCCATCGAGGCGTCGCCGACGAACAGCAGGCGGTGCTGCGGGGTCCAGTCCCGCATGATCTCGTCGATCGGCCGGCGCTTGTAGGTGTCGTAGTCTTCGAAGAGGAACCCATAGGGCGCGTTGTGAAAATAGAGCGCCTGAAAGGTCTTGAAACCCTTCATCTCTTGGGCCGCGGTGAAGAGCTGCTCGACGAGGCGGGTGTGGGGGCTCATCGAGCCGCCCGTGTCCATCACGAGCACGAGGTGCACCCGGTTCTGCCGCTCCCGGTCGTACGCGAGCTCGATCTCACCCGCGTTTTGGCAGGTGCGGTCGATGGTCTGGTCGAGGTCAAGCTCCATCGCCCCCTCGCGTGCGAGGTTGCGCAGGGCCCGCAGCGCGACCTGGAAGTCACGGTGATCGAGCGTCTTGTCGGTGCGGTAGTTGGCCCAGCGGCGGTCGCCGGCCACCAGCACCGCGGAGCGACCGCCGCCCCCACCGGCCTGCACGCCGCCCTCGGCGGCCCCAGAATTGCCGAAGGGCGACGTCCCGCCGGTGCCGATCCAGCGGCTCCCACCATCGTGGCGCTCCTTCTGTTCCTTCAGCCGCTCGAGGAAGAGGGCGCGCAGCTGCTCGGGGCTCAGCTCGGTGGCGACCCTCTCCCCCATCGCCTCTCGCGCGTCTCGCAGCCAATCCTGGAGCTGCTGATTGACTTGCGGTGGCAGCTCGACCCCCGCGAAGGTGGCCTGAAACGCCACGTCGTAGGGGTCATAGCCGGACTCGCTGTGCACCAGCACCGCGCGGCCGAAGTGATAGAGGCTGTCGAGATCGGTGGCCAACCCCCGCTCCACGCCGTCCAGGAAGGCGAGCCACTCTCCGAGGCCCACCTTGTTTCCCTGGGCCCGAAGATTGAACAGGAGGAGCTGGAACATCAGTGAATCAGCTTCTTCTGGCGGAGGAGCTCGACGTCCTTCTCCTGTTTCACCAGGATCCCCGGATAGGGCAGCCGCTTGGCGATTTCCGTCGGGTTGGCTCCGGACCGCGCGAGGACGAAGAGCCAGTCGAGCAGCTCGCTCGTGCTCGGCTTCTTCCGCAGCCCCTCGATGCGCCGGATGCCGTAGAAGCGCTCAATCGCCGCGTCGACCAGCTCCTTGTCGAGGGTGGGCATGTGGGCGTCCACGATTCGTTTCAGGCGCTCCTTGTCCGGGAAGGAGATGTAGTGGAAGAGGCAGCGGCGGAGGAAGGCGTCCGGCAGCTCCTTCTCGGCGTTCGAGGTGATGATGGTGACCGGGCGCTGAATGGCCCGCACGGTCTCGTCGATCTCGGGGATGTGAAAGGCCATCTCATCGAGCTCGCGCAGCAGATCATTCGGGAACTCGATGTCCGCCTTGTCGATCTCGTCGATCAGCATCACCACGCGCTCGGTGGACAGGAAGGCCCGCCCGAGCACGCCCTGGTGAATGTATCGGCGAATATTGGAGACGGCGTCCTTGTCGCCGAAGCGGCTGTCATTGAGGCGCTGGACCACGTCGTAGTGGTACAGCCCCTCTTTGGCGGTGGTCGTCGACTTGACGTGCCAGGTGAGCAGGGGCATCCCCAGGGCCTCGGCGACGGCGTGGGCGAGCTGGGTCTTGCCGGTGCCCGGCTCGCCGCGGACCAGGATCGGGCGACCGAGGACGACGGCGGCGTTGACGTCGGCCATCAGCCCTTCGTCGGCGATGTACTTGAGCGTGCCCGAGAAGCCCGCGCGCGGGTCCGTCTCCACCTTGGGGCTCGAGGACGGAGGCGAAATGTTGTCCTGCTGCGACACGCGATCTCCTGAGCGGGCGAACAGCCTATCTCGGCGTGGCCCGCCTTGCGGACCCCCACCTTGTGGACCTCTGCCCCATGCGCTACGTCTGCGTGCTTTCCTACCCAAATGGGGTCTCGAGCTCAGTCTCCTCCCCGCTCCTGCCCCGCCCGCCTCGATCTCCCTGCCCCGCGCTCTGGCCCCCTCCCCTGCCCCCTTTCCTCCCCGGAACCCCCCTTGGAACACACGCTCTGCGTCCTCATCGACTTCGAGAACCTCGCCGCCGGCACGGAGAAGGAGGGCCTCGGGCGCTTCGACCTGCGCCCGATCCTCCGTCGCCTGAAGGACAAGGGACGGATCCTGGTGTCGCGCAGCTACGGGGACTGGGGGCGCTTCGCGAAGTTCAAGCAGAGCCTGCTCGAGCAGGGCGTGAACATGATCGAGCTCACCAGCTATCGCGGGGCCGAGAAGAACCGCGCTGACATCGCGCTGGTCGTGGACGCGATGGAGATCGCCTACACCCGCAGCCACATCGACACCTTCGTGGTCGTCTCCGGGGACAGCGACTTCACCCCCCTCGTGATGCGGCTCAAGGAGCTCAACAAGCGCGTCATCGGCATCGGCACCCGCGGTAGCAGCAGCCGCCTGCTGGTGGAGTGCTGCGACGAGTTTATGTTCTATGAGTCGCTCTACCGGGATCGCCACCCCACCCCCGAGCGTGACCGCTACTCCGAGCAGGAGTACGAGCCGGCCTACAGCCCCGAGCCGTCGCGCCGCGAGAGCTACCCCTCGGCCTATCCGAATTACCCAGCCCCCTCGGCGCCGGCCTATCCGGCCCCCGCCTATGCGGCCTCGGGCTCCACTGCCGCGCCCAGCCCCACCCCCCAGCCCTCCGCCACGGTAGTCGCTCCGCCGGCTCCGCGCGCCGAGCTGCCCGCCGCGCCCCCGATCCCGGTTCCGGATCGTGAGTCGGCCTTCGCGCTGCTCGTCGAGACGCTCCAGGGGATCCAGCGAGACGATCCAGGGCCGGTGCTCGCCGGGCTCGTCAAGCAGTCGATGCAGCGGAAAGAGCCGGCCTTCGACGAGACGGAGTACGGGTATTCGGGCTTCGCCCGTTTCCTCGAGGCCGCCCGCGACAAGTCGCTCGTGATCCTCCGGCGCTCCGAGAAGGCCGGCGGGTATCAGGTGGAGCTCGCCGGGCTGGACCCTGTCCTCCCGGAGGTCGGGTCGATGCCGGCGGAGGTCGCGCCAGTGGTTGAGGAGGCAGAGATCGACGAGGTCCCCCTCGCCGGACCTGCAGGTCGCCTCCGTGGCGTCCTCGACGCCGCCGGCTTCCACCCGGCCACGCACTTCAGCCGGCACACCGTTGTGCATGAGCTGGTAGATCACGTCCAGGAGCGCCAAGCCCGAAAGAAGCGAAACACGCTCATGTACGCATACGGCGACATCGCCCGTCGCTGCCGCAAGACGGACCCCTACGTGCCCGCCCGCACGGTGAGGGGGATCATCAACGCGCTCAAGGCGGCCGGAGAGATCACCCACGCGGACGGCCGCCCGATCCGCTCCCACACGGCCCAGTTCGTCATCAAGAAGGAGGCCGAGGATCTGCTGGAGAGCCTGCGCCGCTTCTACATCCGCCTCCTCATCGAGCGCGGTGAGGTGCTGGACGACTCGACGGCGATCTCACTCCTCCTCTGGGGGGACGAGCAGCACCGACAGGAGGCCGAGGAGCTCGTCGCTTGGGTGCAGCGGGAGAATGAGCTGCGACGGCAGGACGGCCCGGTGGTCGACCCCTCCGCCTGGCTCACCGACTCCGCCACCGATGAAGAGAGCCGCAGCGCCTCGGACGCCCGGGAGCGCCAGGCCCAGGAGGACGCATCTTGGCCGGAGGCTTCGCCGACCTGGCGCCCGGAGGCCCCGCGACCCTGGCGTCCGACGCCCCGGCGCGAGGAGGCAGAGCCCGCGCGCTTCGAGCCTGCGGTGGAGGCGCCCGCTATCGGGCTGAGTGAGGCTCCGGAGGAGCGGGCCGCGGACCGGGGAGAGCCCGCCTTCGCGACGCCCTCCTCGGTCGTCGCCCCCGAGCCGACCCCCGCCGCAGCGGTGACCCCGACGCTCGAGGGCGCCGCCTCCGCGACCCCCGAGTCCGCCGATGCCGCGCCTCCCTCATCGGCGGTCGCCCGTGAAGGAGGAGGTGAAGGAGCAGGTGAAGGTGAAGGTGAAGGGGCCGAGGCGGACCCGGAGGCCGCGCCCAAGCGCCGTCGGCCGCGGCGCCCCTCTACCCGCGCCCCGAAGGCGCCCAAGGGCTGAGAGGCGCAGCACCGGAGCGGAGGGCCTCAGCCGAGGCCCTCCGGGCAGGAGACGCCCGTGCCGCCGAGGCCGCAGTAGCCACCTGGGTTCTTGTACAGGTACTGCTGGTGCTCATCCTCGGCGAAGTAGAAGACACGATCGGCGGCCAGCTCGGTGCTGATCGGCGCAAAGCCCTGCGAGCGGAGGCGCTCCTGATAAGCGTCTCGGGAGCGGGTCGCCTGGTCCAGCCAGCTCGGGTTGGGCGCGTAGATCGCGCTGCGGTACTGGGTGCCGACGTCATTTCCCTGTCGCATCCCCTGTGTGGGATCATGTCCCTCCCAGAACGCGCGCAGCACCCGGTCGAGGGCGGTCGGCTCGAGGGCCACCCGGACCACCTCGGTGTGGCCGGTTCGACCGGAGCACACCTCTGCATAGGTCGGGTTGGGCGTGTGGCCGCCGGCGTAGCCCACAGCGGTCAGCTTCACGCCCGGCACCTGCCACATCTTCCGCTCGGCCCCCCAGAAGCAGCCCATGGCGAGCAGAAGGATCTCCGTCCCCGGCGGAGTGGAGTCGAGGGGCAGGCCGAGGACGGGGTGATGTCCGCGGACCGGCATCGGCTGCCCGCGCCCCGGCAGGGCGTCCGCGGCGGAGACGAGCGTGGTCTTGTCGAGAGAGGAGAAGGGCCAGCGCATGGAGACCTCGTCAGGGGGTGCGGCTCAGGCGACGGACGTCGACCCGGGCGTCGTTGTAGCAGGCGCCACCCCCACGCGCGTCCACCTCGGCGGGGGCGAGCGCGTTGGCCGTCCACCCGTTCAGGCTGTGCTTTCGCCAGAGGCCCTTGGGGATGGCGGCCACGCCGTCGCGGTGGGCGAGATCGATCGTGGCGATGATGTCGACCTCACCGAGCGAGCTCGTGACGCGGACAGGGTCACCAGAGCGGACGCCGAGGCGGGCGGCGTCGCCGGGCGACAGGGAGAGGCGACCGGAGCCGGCCGGCTGCCGCTCGAAGCCCGTAGAGCTGATCGCGGCCGTACAAGCGGGAGAGATCAGGTGTAACGCTCGCTCACGGTCGCGGGTTGGCGCGGTGGCCTCCTCCAGCAGCCCCGACCAGTCGGGGCGCCGGCTGGGGAAGACATCCTGGAGCTGGATCTTCCGCGGGAGGTCGACGGTCCCGGTGGATTGGAGCGTGGCCCAGGTCTCGGCGCCGAAGGCCGCCGTAATGACGCGGGCGGCGATGTCGGCCTCGGAGTCGCGAAAGGCGGGCTCGTCGCCGAAGCCGAGGCGCTCGGCCAAGGCCTGAAAGACGGCGTGGTTGCTCCGGGCCTCGCCCACCGGCGGTATCGCTGGCACGGACCAGTGGAGCGTGTAGCCCCCATACGAGCGCGACAGATCGGCATGCTCCACGAAGGTGGTAGCGGGCAGCACGAGGTCCGCCTCGTCGGTGGTGTCGGTCCAGACCTGCTCGTGTACGACGACGAAACGGTCGGGCTGGCGGAGCTCCCGGACGAGGCTCACCTGGTCGGGGACGGTCGCGACCGGGTTGCAGTTATAGACGTAGACGAGCTCCAGGCGCGGATCGTCCTCCGTCGCTAGCGCATCCGCGAGGCGGGAGAGGTTCGTCGGGCGAGGCGGAGCGGGGCGCGGGTTGGGGATCCCCGACAGAAGCGCCTTGTCCATGCCGTACCCCGCGCTGGTCGAGAGAGAATAGCCCCCGCCCGGCCTGCCAAGATGCCCATAGAAAGCGGGGAGCATGAGCATCGCCTCGTAGGCGAGCACCCCGCGCTGGTTCCGCTCCGGGCCCCAGCCACAGCGGATGAAGGAGGGGGCGCCGGCCCGGTAGATTCGCGCCATCTCCTCGATGAGGCCGGCTTCGACGCCGCAGATCGCCGCCGCCCGAGCGGGGGTCCAGCCCTCGACCCTGGGCGCCACCGCCTCGGCGCCGTCTACCTGTGCGCGGAGCCAGCCCCAGTCTACGAAGCCGTCCCGCAGCGCAATGTGCAAGAGGGACATCGCCAGGGCGAAGTCGGTGCCGGGGAGCAGCGGCAGGTGGAGCGCGCCACGGACCGAGGGGATCGCGCGGGGATCGACGACCACGACGGCGCCGCCGCGCGCCTTCAGGGCGTTCAGGCGCTCGACGAGGTGGATCCCGCTGGCGTGCGGGTTGAAGCCCCAGACCACCGCCGTCGTGGCGAGCTCCACGTCCTCCTGGCTGGCGGAGGGTAATCCAGGCCAGACACGGGCGACCGCGGCGGCGGTGTTGGCGGCGCAGAGGGTGCGCTCCAGCCCCCGGGCGCCGATACGAGCCCAGAAGCGCTGGTCCATCGCGCCGCCCGTGATGAGGCCGTTCGAGCCCCCATACCAGACCGGCTGGATGGCCCCTCCCCTGTCCTGCTCGACGAGCGCGCCCATCCGACCGGCGAGCGTGTCGAGGGCCTCCGACCAGCTGATGGGCTCAAAGCGCGCGCCCGGCCCCTTGGGCCCCACACGCCGCGCCGGGTGCAGGACGCGGTCGGCGCCGTGGACGCGGGCTGGCCAGTCCTGCACCTTCTTGCAGATGTAGCCGCCGGTCCAGCGGCTCCGGCGGCTGCCCTTGAGCTGGAGGAGCCGGCCATCGGACACCACGGCGTCCATCGCGCAGCGATCCGGGCAGTCCAGCGGACAGGCCACGGGCACGGTGGTCTTCGGGGTCGAACCGGCATCACACGACGGGGCGGGGAGGGCGGGCACGGGAGCTCCAACGCGGGCGCATAGAGCCTACCCCCCTCTGCCCCGCCGAGCCGCGCGAGGTTCAGCCCAGCGGCATCTGACGGACGCTGCGGATGGCGTTCGTGTCGCCGGTGATGCTGCGGGCCGACTCGACGAGGCGCTCAATTTCGGCCTGATCGAGGGGCTGGTCGAGCGAAGCCAGATCGTAGGCGAAGCCGAGGGCCTCGAAGTCCTTATGAGCAGAGGCGAGGTTGCTCGCCCCCGCCTGGAAGATCGCGTCGTCGATGGCGCGCTTGGTGCCGCGGGCCGTCCCGTGGGCTACCGCGAGCAGCACCTTGCCCTCCGCCCCGTCTTCCACGAGCCCGAGCCGGACCCGAGGGCCGAAGACACAGTCGCGTACGCTCCCGAATTGGGCGAAGGCGCGGGAGGTGGTCGCCACGCGGCGAGCGATGCGGGGCTGGGCTTCGAGGGTCGAGGCCCCGATGTGTGGCGTCACCGCGATGCGGGGCTCTGCGGCGTAGGGGTTCGACCAGGGTTCGTCGCCGCGCGGCTCCTCGGGGTAGACATCGACGGCGGCGCGCCGGATCGCCCCGCTCTTCACGGCGGCGAGCAGATCGTCGGCGCTGTGCAAGAAGCCACGGGCGAGGTTGAGGAAGATCCGGGGAGAGGCGGCGGGGCGATCTGCCCCGAGCTGCTCGAGGACGTCTCGCGTGAGCAGGCTCCGGTTCGAGCGGTCCATGGTGTCGCGGGCGGAGGGGTGGACGGTCACACAGTCCGAGCCGCGGAAGAGCTCCGCGATCGAGGGGGCGGACTCCCAGCCGAATTCCACGCCCACCTCTTGAGCGACCTCCCGGTTGTCGTGGAAGCGGATCTTCATCCCCAGCGCCTCGGCGGCCCGGGCGACGGCGCGGCCGATGTTGCCGAGGCCGAGGATGCCGAGCACCTTCCCTTGAATTTCGTACCGCTCCTTCGCCGATTTGTCCCAGCCGCCCTTGCGGGTGAGCGTGTCCGTCTCGTAGAGGCGGCGCGAGAGGGCGATGAGGTGGCCGATCGCCAGCTCTACGACGCTGCGACCGTTGCTCACCGGATCGTTGAAGACCAGCACGCCGTGGTCGGCGGCCGCCTGCTTGTCGACCGAGTCGTCGCCGATGCAGCAGAGCTGAACCGCGAAGAGCCCGGGGCTGGCCTCGATCACCCGGCGGGTGACGGGCACCTGGCTGCGCTTGAACAAGACATGCGCACCGGACTCTCGCAAGAGGTCGATGAGCTCCGCCTCGGTGGGCGCGCCGCCGGGGTGACGGCGTACGGAGGTGAAGCCCTCCGCGAGCAGGTGCTCATCGAGGGTGGAGTCGGGGTTCTCGACGACGAGTGCGCGATCGAGCCGACCCATCAGGACGCGGGCCATAAGACCTCCAAGGGGGCCGCCCCCTAACGAGGCGGCGGCGGTCGGCGGGCGCGAGCGGGCGGCCTCTCACCGGATCGACACGCCACCGGCTCGACCCACGACCGGCTCAGAAGCGGATCGCGCAGCCAGCGCCGACACCGTGGACCACCGCCTCCCCCTCCGAGGCCAGGCGGCTGTACGCGCCGAAGAGCTCGACCGTGCGCACCGCGGTCCAGCCGAGGCGGAGCTCGTCTTCGCTGACCCGCGTCTGGTCGAGCACCAGGATGCCCTCTGCGTGGCGGGCCCCAGCGCCGACCGGCCCCAGCCGACCGAGGACGCTCAGCTCGAGGCCGGCTTGGAGGCGGGGCGGGCCGCTCGGTGTGGTCAGGTCGGGGGCGCCATTGCCGCTGGAGGCGGGATCCGCCTCGGCCGATCGGAGGCCGCCCCAGGCACCGGCGCTCAGGTCGAAGGCGTCGAGGGAGGGGAAGAGATCGACCCCAAGGGTGAGGCGGCCCGTCCACCGTTGGTCGCCGAGGGCGCGCCCCTCCACCTGAAAGAAGGTGGCGTCGGGCCTGAAGCGGAGCGCGGCCCCCGGGGCGACGCCGCCGCTCGTCAGGGCCAGGACGCTGGCCTCGGCGGAGAGCGTGTCGTCGGCGCGGGCGACCGAGGAGACCATCGCGGAGAAGGGGGACGAAGCGGAGAATAGAGCAGCAAGAAACAGCATCGGCGCGCTCCGGGTGTCCCAGACCGACGGCCGGCGCGCTCTTTCCTTCAACTTACTTCAGGGAGCTTCGAGGGGGCCGATGGACCGTGATCGGGGCACCGGCCGCGGCGCGTCCGAGGCTCAGTTCACCGAGAGCTGCCCGGCGTTGGCGGCGCTGTATCCGTCGTCGCTCCCGCTCCCGCCGCAGCTCGAGCCCCCGCTGTCGCAGTACGTCCAGCTGGCGCCGCCGTCTGCCGAGACCCGGCCGCAGTAATCGTAGCTGCCGAGGGTGGCGGGGGTGGTGAAGGAGCCCTGGTACTCGTCATTCGACAGGTCGCCAGCGGTGAGGCCGTCCTTGTCGCCGTTGTAGCCGCCGATGCTCCATGTCCAGCCGCCCGCGGAGGGGTCGGAGGCGTCGGGGCCCACGCCCACCTCGACGGAGACCCCGGCACCCTGCCCGGCGCCGACGGTGATCCCGCCCTGGTAGACCCAGACGTAGACCACGGAGGACGCCGCCCCGGCGGTGCTGGTCATCGTGCACGGGTACTGGATGTGGCAGTAGTCGACGGGGGTGACGATGACGCCCGTGTCGCCGCCGGTGCCTCCATCCGTGCCTCCATCCGTGCCGCTGTCGGTGCCGCCGTCCGTGCCTCCGCCGGTGCCGCTGTCGGTGCCGCCGTCCGTGCCTCCGCCGGTGCCGCTGTCCGTCCCGCCGTCGGTCCCGTCGGTCCCACCGTCGGTCCCATCGGTGCCGCCGTCGGATCCTCCGTCGGTGCCATCGGTGCCGCCGTCCGTGCTCCCGTCGGTCCCGTCCGTGCCGCCGGACTCATACGTGAAGGCCACCGAGCTGAGCGCGCCGTCCTCGGGGCGGCTCGCTTGCAGGTTGGCCGCGCCGGCCGCCCCAGCGGGGGTGGTGCAGGCGATCTCGACCGAGGAGAGGATGGTCAGCGAGGCGCAGGGGGCGCCGCCGACCGTGACCTCCGTGGACGACGTGAAGCCGCTGCCGCTGAGGGTGACCGCCGTTCCGCCGGCCTCCGGCCCGTGGTCGGGCTGGGCGCCGGTCAGGGCGAAGGCGGGCAACCCGGCGCCATCCCCCCCGCCGTCACCCCCCTTCGGGAGCTCGCCGTACTCCCCGCCGCCGCAGCCGAAGACGAACAGGACGAAGGAGGCCGCGATGTGGCGCCCGCTCGGTCGGATGGGGGGGAGGGCGTCTCGCATCGGCCACCTCGGGAGGGTGGGATCCTATCCCCAGGAAGGTCGGTCGTCAGGCAGGCCGCCGCGGGGACCGCTCAGCGGATGCGCTCGCCCGTGGCGGGGTGGAAGCGGTACACACGATTGAACCGCACCCGGGTGGGGCCACGAGCGGGCGGGCTGCCTTCGACCCTCGCCACCAGCCGCTCGTCGCCGAGGCGGAGGTGAACGAAGCTCTCGAAGCCCATGACCTCGACGACATCGACCTCGGCGGCGTGGGTGTCCCCCCCCGCGGCGCCCACCGACACCTCGTGCGGCCTCACGCCGAGGACGGCGCTGGGGTCGAGCTTCTCGAGGAAGCTCATCGCCGGTGAACCGATGAACCCGGCGACGAACCGATTGATCGGGTCTTCGTAGAGGGTGGCTGGCGCGCCGACTTGCTGGAGGTGACCAGCGTTGAGCACGGCGATGCGATCGGCGAGGGTCATCGCCTCGACCTGATCGTGGGTCACGTAGACCATCGTCGTGCCGAGGCGGAGGTGCAGCCGCTTGATCTCGACGCGGATCTGCGCCCTCAGGGAGGCGTCGAGGTTGGAGAGCGGCTCGTCGAAGAGGAAGACCTGCGGCCGCCGCACGATCGCCCGCCCCATCGCGACCCGCTGTCGTTGCCCGCCGGAGAGCTCTTTCGGGAAGCGGTCCAGCAGGCGCTCGAGCTCGAGCAGCCCCGCGGCCTCGGCGACGGCGGCGGCGATCCGCTCGGGGCTCTCCTTCCGGAGGCTGAGCGCGAAGCCCATGTTCTCGCGCACGGTCATGTGGGGGTAGAGCGCGTACGACTGGAAGACCATCGCCACGTCGCGGTCCCGCGGCGGGATGTCGTTGACCCGACGGTCACCGATCAGCAGGTCTCCGCCGGTCAGGGTCTCCAGGCCGGCGATGCAGCGCAGCAGCGTGCTCTTGCCGCAGCCGCTCGGGCCCACCAGCACGAGCAGCTCTCCGTCTGCGACGTCGAGGTCTACCCGATGCAGCACGGGCACGGCGCCGTAGGACTTGTGCACACCGCGAAACTGCAGCCTGGCCATCACACCCTCGGGGAGGGGCCATCCTACCCCACCGGCCTTCGTGGTGCGGCCGTGCCCACTGCGGCGCTCGCCGCCCGGGGCTGCTGTTGGGCGATGGTGCGTTGCTCCTTGACGAAGTCCTTCAGCCCGGCCCGCTCCAGCATCTTGTTGAGGTGCGGAGGGTTGATGTCGAGCAGCCGCGCGGCCTTCACCTGGGTCCACCCGCAAGACTCGAGCACCCGCATCACGTGCTGGATGGAGTGCTGGTCGAGGCGGATGGAGTCGGCGCGCTCCGTCTCTGCCTCGGACTCGTCGTCGCGCATGCCGAGCCGAGGGAGCAGCTCGGGGGTGATCGGGCTGTGGTGTCGCTTCCAGTGTTGCGACACCGTCTCGGCGAAGCTGCGGAGCTGACGGAGGTTCCCTGGCCAGGACCAGGAGGTGACGCGGTGCAGGGCCGGGGTCTCGATGATGTCCTCCGGGGTCCGCCCACAGAGCTCCTTGAGCATCTTGGCGAGATATTGAAAGACCACCTCGGCCCCACGGTCGGCGATCGGCGACAGGGCGATGTGGTGCTGGCCCATGCGGTACCAGAGGTCCTCTCGAAAGACCTTCTTCCACCGGCCCTTCGAGACGTCGGCGTTGGTCCCGAGGATGACCTGGAGCGGTCCGCTCAAGCGCTCGGAGGCGGTGGACAGGCCGCTGAAGTGTCGATTCGGCAGCTCCAGCAGGGGGAGCAGCACCTGTTGTCCGGCGTCGCCGAGGTTCTGGAGCTCGTCGAGGAAGAGTGCCTGTCCCGAGGCCAGGCACTGCTCGATCGCCCCCACGCGCTGGAGCGACCCCGAGAATTCGCCGGGACGGGTTCCGGCCAGGAGGGTCTTCAGCTTCTCGGCGTCGTTGTCGAAGAGCACGACGTGCTTGACCCCCTTCTTGCCGAGCACCTGCGTGGCGAGCCGACGGGCCAGCTCGGTCTTGCCGGCGCCGGTGGGGCCGCTGATCAGCACGTTCGACTGGGAGGATCCCTCGATCAGGTTGATGACGTCGCTCATCGACTCGGCCTGGCGCGCGCTCCCGAATAAGGCGCCGCAGACCTCGACGGGCCGGCCGGCGCCGGGCTCGGCGGGGCGCAGGTTGAGCAGCGGGATGACCTTGCCGACCGCCGCGGCGAGGCGCCGCATGAGCAGTACGTCGGCGTCGGTGAAGCGGTTGGTCCGATGAAGATCGTCCACGTACAGCGCGCCGATCGAGGCCTCTCCTTGGGGGATCGCCACGGCGAGCAGGCTCTTGAGCTCGAAGGTGCGCACCGTCTGTGAGCTTCTGCGGAGCTCGATGTCCCCAAATGCATCGTGGGCGAGCCAAGTGTCGTTGGGCTTCTGGATCCGCTTCAGCACCTCTCGTCCGATCCCTGCGGCCTCCTGACCGGACAGTTCATTGTACTTCATCTGGTTCCCAAGGCCAGGGATGCGGACCATGATGAGCACACGGTAGGCGCCGAGGGCCTCGCCGACGATGCGGGCGAGCGCCGAGGGGAAGGCCTGGGGATCGTTCATGGCCTCGGTGAGGGTCACGATGCCCTCCAGATTGGCGCCCGGGCCCTCCAGCAGCCGATCGCGGAGGGTCGCGGCGGAGGCGGCGCGGGTCGTCCCCCGGAGGAGGACCGCGGCGCGCCCGAGATCGGCGCGGCGCGCGGCGAAGGTAGAGGCGTCGAGGTCTTCGCCGGCGGCCGCGAGCAAGACCTCGCCCATGTCGGGCTTCTCCATCGAGTCGGGGGCCTCGGGGACGGCGCGGCGGGCGGCCTCCAAGGTGCGCCGAGCGAGGCCGAGCCAGGAGCGGGCTTGTAGCGTCTGCACGAGCGCCTGAACGGTGGACACCCGGGAGCCGCTCACCCCCTCGAGGACGCTCTGCACATCCTCGAAGCGCTGGAGGGCCAACAGCGCCTTCGCCATCCCCACCGCCCGCGACACCCGCAGGTCTTCGGAGAGGCGGGCGCTGTCCATCGTGCTGAAGGCCGTGAGGGCCTCCTCAGGGTGGCCTTGCGCCAATAAGAGGCGACCGCGGAGCTCGGCCGCCCGGAGGCGGGCCTCCGGAGACTTCGCCACGTTCGCTCGAGTTTGAAAGCTGTCGACGGCGATCTGCGCGGCGGGGAGGTGGTTCGAGCGCAGCTCGAGGTCCGCGATCGAGTATCGAATCGGCAGGATGAGGTCTTCAGCGCCGAGGTGCTCGGCGCGGGTCTCGGCGTCGGCGTAGGCCGCGCGGGCCCGCGCGCCCTGGCCCAGCCTCTGCAAGGTGTTGCCGTGATTGTTTCGGTAGCCAGCGGCCCGCTTCGCGTCCCCCTCGGCGTCGGCGCGACGGACGGCGAGCTCCATCAGGCCGGCGGCGCGCTGGAGCTGCCCGCTCCGGTCGCAGATCCGGCTCGCGGTGGAGAGGCTCACGGAGGGGAGCTCGGTGGCCAGCGACTCGACCTTGCGGAGGAGCGCGTCGATCTCTTCGGGCCGCTGTCCGCTGTTCACCCGGATCAAGAGGATGGACAGTCGAATCGACAGCAACGGCAGCTCTGGGGCCGGCGGTCCGAGCGCTTCGGCTTCGGACACGGCGAAGGAGGCCTCGGCGACATCGCCGCGGAGCACGCAGCACTCCGCCACCTCGATCCAGAGCTCGGCCCGGGCGGTCCGCTGAACGGCGGCGCGGGCCAGGGCCTCCGCCTCCCCTCCCCGCTTCGCGCGGCGGAGCACGCGGATGAGCGCGATCTCCTCCGCCTCGCTGCGGTCTTCGAGTCGATGGAGCAAGGTGATGGCCGCGCTCAGGCCGCCGTCCTCTTCTCTCATCCGGGCCAGCGGGGACACGGCCGCGCGATGGCCCGAGGCGGCGAGGCGCTCCGTCAGCTCGAGCAGCGTGGACCTGCGGGGCGCGGCGAGCTCGGCGCCACGGTCGTAGAGCGCGGCGGCGAGGTCGAAGAGACCCAATCGGGCCGCCGCGACGCCGAACCAGAGCGGATCGCCGGAGGGATCCGCGGCGAGCAGGAGCTCTCGGAGCTGCCGTTCGACGGCGTCGTCCGGGGCCAGCGCGATCGGAGGACCGTCGACATACAGTCGGCCGTCATGTGCCAGCCGCAGCGCTCCGCGGTCCAGGAGTCGCTGTACGCCCTCCCGCATCGGCCCCGGCATGGCCGAGACCAGGGGCGCCGGTAGGCCTGGCGGGAGGCGGACGATCCAGTCGAGCGCACCTTCTTGGCTCGAGGGCTCCCGGGCATCGGCGGCGTGGGCGGTCGGGGAGAGGAGGCGGAGCAGCGCACCCGGGATCCCGCCGGTCCGCTCCAACAGCTCCCCGACCTGCGACCCCGAGACGACCGAGTAGAACCGCGACAGCTCCGCGACGCTCTCCCGGTTGAGGGGCGGCAGGTGCAGCGACGGGCGGTCGGGGTCCGCCGCTGCGCTGGCCCAGATCACCAGCGCGCCGGCATGGACGAGGGCCGGTGTCAGGGCGTCGATCACCCGGAGCTGGTCAACGGGCGTGGACTCCCGGTGTCCCATGAAGGCGGCGATGGGCGGCAGCGCGCCGCCTCGCAGCGACCGCTCCGCGAGGCTCTGCCAGGCCGTGCAGCCGATCGGCGGCGGCAGGTTGGCGCCGACGGTCCAGCAGAGCCCATCGATCGCCCGCAGCGGGTCAGCGGCTTGGCTGAGATCGATGCAGCGCCGCGCGGAGGGGCCGACGTGGTGGGAGAGCGCGTGGCGAATCAGCCGGCCCCGCCCGACTCCAGGCTCGCCGACCACCCGGAGGACGCCGCCCTCTCGCGCGTTGAGCCGCTCGTTCAGCGTGACGATCTCCGCTGCCCTCCCGACGAGCGGGGGAGAGCCCCCTTGGAGGACGACGGGGTGACCCAAGCGGTGGAGCCGCTCCACCACCTCCAGCACGCTGGCGGGTCGGCGCGCGGGTTCTGGTGCGAGCAGGCCCTCGACGAGGTGGGCCAGGCCGAGCGGGATGCTGGGCTGGAGGGTGCGTGGGGGGAAGAACTCTCCCGCCAGGACGGCTCGACGCAGGTCACCCCCCTGGTCGTCCAGGAAGGCGCGCCGATCGGTGAGGAGCTCGTAGAGGATGGCGCCGAGGCTGAAGATGTCCGCTGCCACCGAGGCGGCCTGTCCCAGCAGCACCTCCGGAGAGGCGTAGCCGAGGGTGCCGCCGGCCTCTCCAGGCCCGCTGTCGAGGGGGCGCGCCGAGCCGAGGTCGAGCAGCGTGACGCCCTCGGAGGAGAGCAAAATGTTGTCGGGCTTCAGGTCGAGGTGTAGGCAGCGACGCCGGTGCAGGTAGGCCACGACGTCCAGCAGCTGACCGAAGGCGGAGAGTCGCTCTCCGAGGCCTGTTCCCGCCAGCCCCTCCACCAGAGTCTGTCCGTCCACCCACCGGCTCGCGAAGCCGGTGACCGGCCCGTCCTCACCGGCCCCCTCCTGCTCCTCGAAGCGATCGATCAGCTGGATGAGGCGCGGGTGCGCGAGCGAGGCGAGCTGCCCACCCTCGCGGCTGAGCTCCGCAGCCTCTGCGCCGCGGGAGGGGGCCATCTTGAGCACCACCATCCCGCCCAACACTCGGTCCTGGGCCACCACGGGCATATGTATCGATGGGCGCGGACTCGAGCCCACCCGCCGGTAGCGACGAGACACCACCCCTCACCTCTCCCGCCCTCGTTCGGGCGACCCTCTCGATGGTCGGACGTTCCATGATGCCATCGGGAGGCGGCGGCCCGCTGCAGGTCCCGGCACATGGGGCAGGGGTCGGCTGCCGAGCCTCCCCACCTCCCAACGGGCAGAGAGTAGCCGATGGAGACCGGCGCTGGCGAGGGGCGCCTGGCTGAGGCGAGGCTCGCATTTCCGCCTCATGTCGTCTCAGGGATGAAATTTCGGCATAGAAATTTCGCGGAGCCTCGATGGTCGGAACGGCATCAGAATTCAATGGGTTCCGCCTCGTATAGTCTGATGGTCCGCCTCGAAAGCTTGGGTGGCACGTCGGTTGCAGAGATCGATGCAATCTCGGATGCCTCGGTGACCGCTGTCCGGCGCGACCCGCATCCCTGGAGGCACCGATGTCTCATCTCGCTCGCCTCGTCGCTCGGCGAATCCCTCGCCTCCCGTCCTCGGCCGTCGTCCGATCGACCATGGTCCGCTCGACCGTGGTGTTCCTCGGGATGTTCCTCGTGGGTGCCAGCGCGGAGGCCTCCGGGGACTCCTGGTCCGGAGGTTGGGATTGGGACGGCTTCTACACGGCCACCCAGTTCGTCGCCTCCAACTGGCGGCCGGCTGCCAAGGACTGGGCGCTCGACCTCGCCGAAGGCTCCCTCACGGACGCCCAGCTCGTCGACGCCTACTACCCACCGCCGCGAGAACCCTGGTGTGGCAGCGGTCCGTCCCCCTCCGTCGCAGACTGTCGCAATTTCCGACTCAGCCTGAACGACTGGACTCACGACTTCCTCGATATCTCCGACGCTGAACCCCTGCCCGCGGGCCTCCCTTCGTTCCCGAAGGCCTGCATCTCGAGCTGCATCGCCATGTGAGCTGGAGTGGTGGGGGCCGCGTCCAACACGGTCGCCGCGCCCTCGTCTGGTCGAGTCCGAGCTTCGCCCCCGCATGTTTGAGATTGGGGGCGCCGTCGGCTAGACGAGGGCTTCTTTTTGGGTCTCGTCAGGCTCAGGTTGGATCAACATCAGGATGGATCAGCCGTGCGTCCGGCGGGTCCCCACGTCCCCGTCGCCCTTCGCCGGTGTTGGGGGCGGTCGGGCGCGACGGAGAGCAAGCAGCGCCCTGGCATGGCCTCCACGGTCACCCGGTAGCCCTGGAGCAAGAGACCCCAGCTCGGATCGAGGTCGGCGGGGATGAGGCAGTCACCTTGCGGGCGTCGGAGCTGAGCGGCGAGCCGGGGGAGGCGCTCGTCGAGCCAGGCCAACTCCGCCTCGTCGGCCGCCTCTCGCGCCAAGGACCAGGCCGCCGCACGGTCGGGCACCCCCTCCAGCGCCTCCGCTTGGAAGTGGAGATCATCATCAGAGGGCGTCTCCCCGGCCGGGAAGATCACTGTCCAGGTGGCGAGGTTGAATCGAAGGGAGCCGAGCTCGCCGTGCAAGGAGGGCTCGATCGGCACCTCCAAGAGGAGATCCGGCCCGTCCAACCGTCGGCGAGCGGGGATCGGCGCTCCACCGGCGGTGGCCAGCACAGGGCTGTAGAGCGCGACGGTGGCGGTGCCGTAGCCGAGGTCGAGATCTCCCGCAGGCCCGTCGGGGCCCCGGAGGGAGAAGAAGCCCCGTGCCCACACGGACTTTGCGGCCTCGATCTGCGCAGCCGAGCGCGCGAGGGCGCGCGCCTCGTCCGGCGCTTCGTTGGCGGGGGTCAAGCGGAGGGCGATCTCCAGCTCCCCCGGGCGGGCGCCGAGGGGGAGGAGAGCCTCCTGTCCCTCGACGCGCAAGGCCGCCGTCCCCTCCCCCACCGCGGTCTGAATTGGGAAATACAACCAGTCGACCCCTGCATCTTCCCGCGACACTTCGGCCGGCACCCAGCCCTGGGTGCCCCAATGTGGGCCCGCGAGGTGTAGCTGGAGCCCGCCGCTCCCACAGCCGCCCGTCGTGCGGCGCCAGCCCCCGGAGACCGTGCCGTCCGCGCTCTCAAGCCCGCTGGGCTGAGAGAGAGGGTCTGAAGGCGCGCAGGCCAGCAACAGCGCGGTGGCTAGCCCGGGGAGCGCGCGCCGCTGACCGGTGCGGACCGTCCAGAGCCCGACCCGCTTCGAGCGGCCGTTCGTCATCATGAGTCCTCCGCGGCAGCGTAACCCCTCACTCGCAGCCACCCCGGCGGCCATGCGAGGAGACACGGGGAGGAGCTGGCGGGTGCCCCCGAGCAGGTCACGCGTTACGACTTGGGCCCCGCAAGGAGGACCAGCGAATGACCAGCGGCACGTCCATCGGTACCCTGAAGTCGGCGCCCTCCCCTGCGGAGGCCGAGGTCGTGACCTTCGAGCGGAACAACCATCCCTGGTCCGACGAAGAGCGTCGTCGACGCCTGGAGGACCCCGGCTTTGGTCGGTACTTCACCGATCACATGCTCCTTGTGAACTGGCGGGAGGGTGAGGGCTGGGGCCCGGCGCGGATCGTGCCGTACGGCCCCCTCTCCATTGACCCCGCTGCGTCGGCGCTCCACTATGGGCAGGCCATCTTCGAGGGATTCAAGGCGTATGCACAGTCGGACGGTGGTATCTCCACCTTCCGCCCATCTTCGAACGGTGCCCGCTTCGCCAGCTCAGCCCGCCGGCTCGCCATGCCGGAGCTCCCGGTGGAGCGCTTCGTGGGGCTCGCCGACCAGTTGATTGAGATCGAGCGAGCCTGGGTCCCGAAGGTGGTCGGGCAGAGCCTCTACCTGCGCCCGCTGATGTTCGCGACCGAGGCCGCCCTCGGCGTCCGGCCGGCGAACGCCTACCAATTCGTGCTGATGGCACTCCCCACCGGCGCCTATTTCCCCCAGGGGGTCAAGCCGGTGAGCGTGTGGATCTCGGAGGACTACGTTCGAGCCGTTCGGGGCGGCACCGGCGAAGCCAAGTGCGCCGGGAACTATGCGGCTAGCCTCGTTGCCCAGGCCCAGGCCAAGGCGGAGGACTGCGACCAGGTCGTCTGGCTCGATGGGGTCGAGCGCCGGTGGGTGGAGGAGATGGGTGGCATGAACCTTGCCTTCGTCTTCGTTGAGGGCGGGCGCACCCGCGTCGTCACTCCGAAGCTGACCGGGGCCTTGCTCCCGGGCGTGACCCGCGACAGCCTGCTCGTGCTGGCCGCTGACCTCGGGTACGACGTGGAGGAGCGCCTCGTGAGCGTCGAAGAGTGGCGCGAGGCAGCGGCCAGCGGCCGGATGACGGAGGCCTTCGCCTGCGGAACCGCTGCGGTGATCACCCCGATCGGCCGCATCAAGGCGAGGTCGGGCTCCTTTACGATGGGCGACCAGCAGTCGGGTCCGGTGACGACCCACCTCCGGCAGGCACTGCTCGATCTGCAGCATGGCCTCGCTCCCGACCCCCACCGCTGGATGCACCGGGTCTGCTGACGCGGGGCGGCCGACCGCCCTCGGGGGACGACCCTCCGGGATCGGCTCGTTCTCTTCCACGCGTTGACCCGGCCACCCTCGGGCCGGTATACTCTTGCGAACTCCGAACGGAGTGGAGGTTCCTGTGCCCAATGTCACCAACCGCGACGGCCGGCCCGTCGCCGGTCAGATGCCCGGCCTCGTGGAAGCGCTCGTGGTGGACAACAAAGACCCCCAGCAGCTCGGCCGCGTAAAGGTCAAGTTCGTCTCCCTGCCGGAGACACCCGAGAGCGACTGGGCGCGGCTGGTGATGCCGATGGCGGGGAAGGAGCGAGGCTGGATGACGATCCCGGAGATCGGAGACGAGGTCCTCGTCGCCTTCGTGCACGGAGACATCCACAACGCCATCGTCGTGGGCTCCTTGTACAATGGAGTGGACACTCCGCCCTACGCGAACGAAGACGGTGACAACAACCTTCGGGTCTTCCAATCCCGCTCGGGTCACCGCGTCACGTTTGATGACACCTCCGGCAGCGAGCGCGTCGAGATGGTCCTCCACAACGAGGAGATTCGCATCATCTGGGACGCAATCGAGAAGACCCTCTCGCTCTACTCTGGCAAGGACATCATCGTTGAGGCGAAGGAGACCATCTCGCTCAAGTGTAAGGACTTCATCCTGGAGGCGAGCCAGTCCGTGAGCGCCAAGTCGGGAACAAGCACCGAGATCAAGACGGGCACGAGCTGTACGGTGGACGGCGGTAGCAGCCTCACGCTCACCGCGTCGATGACCACCATCAACTGATCCTCCCACCAGTCCGGGTGCCCCTTGATCAACGGCCTCATCGTCGGCATCGTCATCGATAACAAGGACCCGGACAAGATGAATCGGGTCAAGGTGAAGTTCCCTGTGGAGAGCGGGGAGCCGCTCCACAGCTCATGGTGTCGGGTGATGAGCCCGATGGGAGGTCTGCAGCGTGGGCTGGTCATCCTCCCGGACGTCGGCACAGAGGTTGTGCTCTCCTACGCCTACCGCTCGATGAGCGCCTACGTGGTCGGCGCCGTCTACAACGGAGACGCCGACAAGCCTGAGCCCTACAAGAACGACGACTCGGAGAACAACAAGCGAGTGTTCTGGTCTCGTAATGATCACATGGTGATCTTCGACGATACGAGCGGCGCAGAGCAGGTCGGCTTCGCGGCCAAGGCCGGGACCCGCCTCGACGTGACCTCCGGTCCCATCTGGCACACCTTTGACAGTGCTCAGAAGATCGTCACGACGAAGTCCGAGAAGCACATCATCATTGAAGCCAAGGAGACGATCTCGCTGAAGTGCAAGGACTTCAAGCTGGAGACCGACCTTACTGTGGCGATCGAAGGGAAACAGACGGCGGTCTTTCAGTCCGGTGTGAGCACCAAGGTCGAGAGCAGCTCCACCCAGACCTACAAGGCCTCCAAGGTGGACATCAACGGCGGGGCGCCCGGATCTGTGAAGCCGCCGAAGGCGCTCCCCTCGCACAAGCACCCGCCGACGAAGTAGCGCCGGTGGGTTAGGGTGCGGGCCTCATCGAAGGTCCCTCATGGCGTCGCCCTCCCGTCCCTCCACTCCGCTGATCAACCTCATCCGCGACATCGCCCAGAAGAAGGGCTTGAACACTGCGGCCCTCGCGAAGGCGGCGTCGATCGAGCGATCTCGGCTCAAGCTGGTGCTGGGCGGAGCAGAACCCTTGACCGTCGATGAGCTCATCCAGCTCTCGCAGGCCCTTGAGATCAGCCCGGCCGACATGGGGGGCATCGGCGCCATGCCGCCCGAGGAAGAGGAACAACCCCCGGCCCCTGTGGTGTTGAGGAGGGCGAGCGGCCTCGCCACCAACCTCGTTGAGGAAGACGAAGGGCCGATGACGGTCGATCCCTTCGGCAACCACGCCGAGCAAGCCATGCGGCTCGGCTTCGGGCTCGGCTGTGACCTCTTCCTGGTCTTTGACTCCCACCGCTTGAAGGAGAGCGGAGTCCCTCGCGAAGTGTTGGCCAAGTTCCCTGCGAATATGCCGATCAAGCTGGACGCCGCCTACCACACCCACAACAGCCCGGAGTATCTGGACGAGGGGCTCCAGGTCACCCTCTCCTTCGATGACGGCCTGCACACCGTGCTTCTGCCGTGGGACGCCTTCAAGCAGATCTCGCTCATCCCGCTCGCCCCTGACCCCACCCCGCCGCCACCGCCCGTCAAGCCGGCGCCCAAGGGTCCAAACCGCGGGCATCTCCGTCTCGTCGAGTAGCCTGGAGTCCAATAATGGTTCGGCTGGTCTTCGCCCTGCTGCTCGCGCTCGCGCCGATGGAGGCCATCGCCCAGTCGGGAAAGCCGCCGATCGTCGACGATGCCGCGCGGGCTCGGGCCTCTCGGGTCACGGCCATGTCCGACTCGGATCCGGTGGCGCGGCTGAACCTCCTGCTCGCCACCCGTGAGCTCGATGAAGCGGCCCTCTTTGTGGTCGCGATGTCCTTCCCGAGCATCGTCGAGCAGTTGCTGAGTCCGGAGTACAACAAGGTCATCGACTACATCAATACGCTGCCGGCCCCCGAGCTCGGCCGCTTGCGGCGCGGAGAGACGGTGATCCGCTCCACCGGCGACTTCAGCAAGCGGGAGCGGGAGGCCGCCGAGGCGCTGGCCGTCCAGTTCGGCTTCGAAGAGGACTGGCTGGAGGCGGTGCGCATCGGCCCCCTCGAGGCTCGTGTCATCCGCGTGGAGGTCACGGCGAAGAAGCGAAAGAAGTCCTTCAAGAATCAGACCGAGCTCGCTTGGCCCTCGACGCCCGACCGAGACGAGCGCAGCCGCGACGCTCTGGCGCGATTCTTCGGCGGAGCCCGACCCTCCAAAGACTCCAACGCGAATTCGGTTGTACTGGTGGACGGGTCCTTTGAGACGGAGGGCACCATCGGCGGCGCCTGGAAGCTCGACAACCCGCTCTCGCTCGGCGCGGACAGCCCGGTGGCGGAGGTCTCCCTCGATGGGCGGACCTTCCTCGACGGTCAAGCCTCGGTGCGCTTCTTCGCGAATTCCAAGACCCGGCTCTTCCATGAGCTGACCCAGCGGATCGTCGTTCAGCCCAACGCGAACCTAAAGGTCCGAGCGCACTTCAAAGCGGAAGATCTCCGTGTCGAGTTCCGTCAGCGTGAAGACTCGGCCCGGCTCTCCGTGGCCTTCTTCGACAGCGAGGGCATGTCGATCGGGAAGCCGACGTATAAGGCGGGTCGACTCTCCACCCACGCGTGGGAGCTGATCGAGATCGACGTCCGTGCTCCAGCCAACGCAGCCTTCCTGCAGGTGGGCGTGCTCTCGGCGGTGTCTGGGACGGCATGGTTCGATGGGGTCGCCGTCGAGGGAATGTAGTGCGGTCGCCGCGGGAGTCGCGAAGGTGGGAGCATCGAAGGACACAGTCGATCCGCCACTTACGTTGGAGCATGAAGCGACGCTCGACGAACGTGGAACGGTCCGTGAATGTGTCACCACGGGCGAAGTGGGCTCCAGCGGCTGGTTTGCGGCCGCGGGGGGATCCGTCCTCGGTGCGCCCTCGATCGACGGAGGGCGGTACGAGCAGCTCGGCTTGCTCGGCGCCGGTGGGATGGGGGAGGTCTTTCGGGCGCGCGATCGGGTGCTGCGTCGAGTGGTCGCGATGAAGGTCCTGCGGGTCGATCGACAGCCCGACGCTCGGGCGATCGCCCGCTTCGTCGAGGAGGCCCAGCTGGTCGCCCAGCTCAACCACCCGGGTGTGGTCCCGATATTTGACCTCGGGCTCCGCGCCGACGGGCGCTGGTGCTTCACGATGGCCGAGGTGGAGGGGCGGACGCTCTCGGAGGCGATCCGGGAGCAGCGCGGTCTGCGAGGCCTCATCGACATCTTTCATCGCATCTGCGAGACGATGGCGTACTGCCACGCCCGCGGCCTCGTCCATCGGGATCTCAAGCCGGACAACATCATGCTCGGCACCTTTGGCCGAGTCTACGTCCTCGACTGGGGCATCGCCCGCCTCCAGGGTGACGGCTCGGTCGGGGCGCTGTCGAGCAGCCGCCAGGATGAGCGGGCCTTCGAGACCCTCGCCGGCGCCATCTCCGGCACTCCGTCCTACATGTCGCCGGAGCAAGCGTGGGGGGAGCCGGAGGTGGGCCCGCCCGCGGATGTATACGCCCTGGGCTCGATCCTGTACCACATCCTCAGCGGTCGCCCTCCGTACGGTGGAGACAGCGCGATGGAGGTGCTCAACCGTCTGAGGATGGGCCCGCCGCCGCCCCTCCCGGTGGGCCGCCTCCCGGCGGAGCTCGTAGAGCTCTGCCAGTTCGCGATGGATCGGGATCCGGTCAGTCGACCGCCAGAGGCGGGCTTGCTCGCGGAGGGGGTGAAGGCCTGGTTGGACGGGGCGCGCCGGACGGAGCGAGCCCGGGCCCTCGTCGCCGAGGCCGATCGCCTGCAGCCGGAGTGGTCCGCCTGGGAGGCGGAGGCCCAGACGCTTCGGTCCCGCGCTCGAGCGCTCCTCGCAGGCGTGCCACGCCACGCGCCGGTCACGGAGAAGCAGCCTGGCTGGACCCTCGAAGCGGAGGCGGAGGTGGCGGAGGCGCGCGGTCGGGGTGGCTTTGGCGAGTGGCTTCAATTCCTTCACGGCGCGCTCACCGAAGACCCCGAGCTACCCGAAGCCCACGCCCGCCTCGCCGCGCATTACCATGCGGTTCACGCGGCGGCGGAGATGGCGGAAGAGGAGGGCCCCGCTCGGGCGGCGCTCCTCCAGCTCCGACTCCACGATGATGGACGGTATACGGAGTACATAGACGGAGGCGGGTGGCTGTCTCTCGATACAGAGCCTCCTGGGGCGGAGGTCGTCGCCTATCGGTTCATCGAGGTGCAACACCGCCTCGAACCAAGGGAACCGATCTCGCTCGGCCGAAGCCCGGTCCTCCGGGCCCGCCTCCCGATGGGCTCCTACCTCCTGCGCGTCCGCCACCCTGATCGGCCCATCGTCGAGCTGCCCGTCCTGATCGGCCGTCGAGAGGAGTGGCAGAACCTCCGCCCAGGGGAAGCGGAGGCTCGCCCGCTCCGCCTGCTCGAGCCCGAGGCGCTCGGCCCCGAAGAGCGCTACGTCCCGGCTGGGTGGTTCGTCGCTGGAGATGCGCGCGCGCCGAGCCCCTCTCCCCGGCAGCGTCTGTGGGTCGACAGCTTCGCCATCGACGCCCGGCCGGTCACAAACCGTGAGTTCATCCGCTTCTTGAACGACCTGATCGCGCAAGGTCGGGAGGCGGAGGCCCTGCGGGCCGCTCCCGGCCTCGTCCAGACCGGCCTGAACCTTGTGGGGGCCCAGCATCCGCAAGCTGGCGAGGCGGACCGCAAGATCTTGGCGTACGGGCGAACCGAAGCGGGAGACTTTTGCCTCCGGCGGGACGACCAGGGCGACCTCTGGCAGCCCGACTGGCCCGTCATGCGCCTCGATTGGTGGGGGGCGATGGCGTATGCCCGATGGAGATCCGCCGAGACGGGCCAATCATGGCGCCTCCCGGGGCAGTTTGAGTGGGAGAAGGCAGCTCGTGGGGTGGATGGCCGCATCTTCCCCTGGGGAGACCGCTTTGACGCGACCTGGTGTCGCAGCCGCTTCTCCTTGGCGGCCGGCACCGCCATCGCGACGGTCGACGAGACCCCCGATGACGTCGGCCCATATGGGGTCCTCGGCATGGCGGGCAACGTGGCGGACTGGTGCTTGGACGGGCCGGTGAGGATGGGGGCCGAGCTGCGCCCCGAGGCCGATCCCCTCGTACGGCCACGGGAGAGTGACGGCCCGACCCGGTGGATTCGGGGGGGCACGGCGGGTTACTACGAGGCCAACATCCGATTGGCCTGGCCGCAGGCCGCCCGCCCGGAGCACCCGCAGGACATCGTGGGCTTCCGGCTGCTCCGTCCCCTCCCCTGATCCCCGGACACCTCGATGCGCGCTGCCCCCTCTGCTGCGTTGCTCTCCACGCTGTCCCTGTTCGCGCTCGGGTGCCCGACGGTGAAGAGCGGCACCAGCTCCACCCTCTGTCGGGACGACAACGGGGATGGGCTTTGTGACAGCGCGGGCGCTGTGCTCGGGGGGATCTCCACCGGGGTCATCATCGGCGACGGCGGTGGGAACGGGTACTTCCCGAACCCGGAGGACTTGGGGAGCTTCCTCCCGGATTTGGGGGCGATCGCCTTCCTCCTCCCCGGTGAGTCGGACGCGGCGGGAGGCCTGCTGGTGGTCGAACGGATCCCCGAAGGAGCGAGCGACCTCGACGCGGTCCAGCAGGCCGACGGCACGCTCGCCTTCGTCGGCGGACAGAGCGGAGGAGGACAATTCGGGAGCTCCATCGCGGTGGTGACGTCGGAGCGCGGCGAGACCTTGCTCGCCGTGGGCGCTCCCGGGCAGGTTGCGGGCGAATTTCAGACCCCGAGCGGCGCGGTGTATCTGTTCACCCAGGAGCAGCTCCTCGCGGGCGCCATCGACGGCCGACAGGAGGAGCTCACGAGCGTGGGGTCCTTCGGGTGGACCCTCGCCGCCGTCGCTGGACAGGAGGGCGTACAGCTCCTCGTCGGCGCGCCGACCGATTCGGAGTTCGGGGATAACTCCGGCCGGATCGATCTGCTCACCCTCACCGGAGATGGCTCCTACACGGCCTCGACTTGGTATGGCGAGGCCTCCTCCGGCCACTTTGGGGAGAGCCTCTTGACCGCTGACATCGACGGAGATGGGGTCTCCGAGGCCATCGTCGGCGCGCCGAGCACGAGCGGCATTGGCTCCGTTTATGTGTTCAGTGGTCCATTTATTCAATTCGGCAGCGTCGACGACGCTTCGGCCCAGCTGATCGGTGAAGCCGAGGGGGATCGCGCCGGGGCGGTCCTCCGGCTGTCGCCTCACGAGGATGGGGGGACGCGGTTGGCGATCTCCGCGCCGAGCGGCGCCGAGGGCGGTGTAGTCTACGTGGTCGCCCCCTCCGCCCGCGGAGCCCTCGAGCTTTCGGAGAGCGAGGCGCGCCTGGTCGCCGAGGATCCGCATGAGCAGCTCGGCCGTTCGCTGGCTTGGCTCGACGAGGACATGCTGTTGGTCGGAGCTCCCGGCGCCCTCGGGGGCCTGGGAAGCGTGTACGGCTTCTCTCGCCCAAGCGGAGGGCGCAGCAGCGGGGACGCCGACGACTCCCGTCCGGGCACGGAGGACTGGCAGCAGCTGGGCCTCTCTCTCTCGACCGGCCTCGACCTGGACGCCGATGGTGGTCGGGACTTCGGTATCTTCGGTGTGGATACCGACGGCAGAGGGGCCTGGGGTGTGTTTGACGCGTCGAGGTGAGCGCACGGGCGCTCGCTCCAATGCGACGGTCTTGGGGCGTCGACCTTAGGGGGGTGGCCGTGTCTCGGTGAACTCGCTAACTCGTGGCGTTGTGTGAACATGCCCTGGTCGACGCCGCAAGGGTCGACGTTGCAATGGGAAGAGCTCTCCGATGATGCCCCTCACCTCCCATCTCCGAAACGCGAGCCTCGCGCTTTTGGTGGCCGCCGTCCTCCCCGGCGTCGCGCTGGCCCAGGACGCGAGCCCCGAGGGCTTCGACGCGCACGGCTTCCACCTCGCGGCCTTCGACGGCGATCCGCGCGATCTCCTCGCTGTGGCCCGCCCGGGGCGGATGACGCCGAAGCACTGGTTCTTCGGCGGGGTCTTCGAGTACGCCGAGGCGCCGCTATCTTACACCGTATCCGACGCTACGGGCGGAAACGCGCGGACGGTCACGATCCTCGACAACCTGATGGCGCTCAATCTGTCGGCGGGGGTCACGCTTCATGAGCGCGTTCGCCTCGACGTGGGCGCGCCGCTGTTCTTGAGCTCGGTGGGTCTCGGCGATGTATCCCAGGGTGTTGGACTCGGCGATCTCCGGATCGGGGGGATGGTGAGCATCCTTCCGCCTGCGTCTTCGTCGCCCGGCGGCCTCGGCCTCGGCGTCGTGCCCTGGCTCGACGTCCCCACGGGGGACGCCGCTGAGTTCACCGGCGCCCCCGGGGTCGGCGGCGGCGCTGCGCTGGCGGGCACCTACGAGCTCGAGAAGCTGACCTTCACGGGCTCAGCGGGCATGGCCTTCAACCCGGAGATCCAGCTCGAGAACCTCTCGAATTCCGACAACGTCCTCGCGGGAGTCGGCGCCGGCTGGCTCTTCCAGCCCCGCAGCTCGCTCAACGCTGAGTCCACCTTTCAGCTCCCGTTGACGAAGAGCCCGGAGCCCGGCTCGGCGACCCACACCGAGGTCCTGCTCTCGCTTCGGCATCGTTGGTCGAGCGGCGTGCACGTGCTCGCCGGCGGCGCCATCGGGGTCGGTGATGGTGCGGAGACCGCGCCGTACCGCGCATTTTTGGGCGCGGGCTTCGGCCGGGTGGCCGAGACCGTAGTGGACCGAGATCAGGATGGAATCCTCGACAAGGCGGACGCCTGCCCCAGCCAGCCCGAGACGGTCAACAAGTACAAGGACCAGGACGGCTGCCCCGACAGCCTCGCCACCCTCGAGGTGCTCGTCTTCTATGAGGAGGCGCCGTTCTATGGCGCCCCGGTGAAGGTGGAGGGCGGTGAGGAGCCGGCCACCTTCGAGAGCGGCGTCAGCTCCTTCAAGGTGGAGACGCCCCCGAAGAAGCGCTGGTCCGCCAGCGCCACGCAGGGGTGCCTCAGCGGCGAGGCGAGCGTCGTGGCCCACGAGGGCGAGAATCAGCTCGTGGTCAACTTGGAGCCCAAGGTGCGCGGCACGGTGCAGTATGTCGCCGTGTCCAAGGGCGATCGGAAGCCGATCCCCAGCGTGGAGATCAAGGTGCAGTCTCAGCCGGACTACTGCGGGGTCGAGCGACCGCTCACCCTGGGCAGCGGCGGCACAGGCGAGCACACCCTCGGCGCGGGTGAGCACACGATCTTCGCGACCGCGCCTGAATTCGGGATGTTCCGGGTCGACCTGAAGGTCGCGCCGGGCTCCGACCAGACGGTGCAGATCGAGCTGGAGCCCGCCCGCACCCAGGTCACGCAGACCCAGATCGTGATCCTCGAGAAGGTCTTCTTCGACACCGATCGGGCCACGATCAAGGACGTCTCCTTCCCCCTGCTGGACCAGGTCGCCATCGTGCTGGCCGCGAACCCGCAGATCGAGCGGGTGGAGGTCTCGGGCCACACGGACAGCCAGGGTGACGACGACCACAACCTCGTCCTCTCCGACGAGCGCTCCAAGTCCGTGCGGGCTTACCTCATCGCAAAGGGGGTCGAGGCCAGCCGCCTGCAGGCCCAAGGCTACGGCGAGTCCCGCCCGCTCGCGCCCAACTCGACGGCGAACGGGCGCGCCGAGAACCGCCGCGTCGAGTTCAACATCCTGGACACCGGCACGAAGGCCGAGCCCTAGCTCGCCGAGAGACGAACATGAACCTCACTGTCCTTCGCTCGCTCGCTCGCAGCCCCCTGTACCACCAGGGGCGCGTCCTCGGCGCCTTGATCTTGTTCGGCGTCGCCTCCACCTCCGTCGGCGTCGCTCGCGCGGAGGGTGCCGGTCAGCTCGGCTCCCAGCACCTGCTCCGTGACACGATCGTCTACGTAGACATCCTCGATCCGGCCGAAGATCCAGTCTTTGTCGGGGATGGTACTGTGGATGTCTCGGCCCCGGATGGCACGGCGCTGGGCACCTTCGCCTCCGGTGAGCCTGTAGACACCGGTGGGCTGACCGGCCCCTATCAGTTCACCTTCAGCGATGATCAACGCGGTGACTGGGACATCGCGGTGCTCGGCCAGGGTGAGGCCGGTGGGCGCCTCTACTCCTACGAGTGGCTGATGGACGCCGAGGACTGGACGGAATCCGTCTCCTTCGCCGGCTCCTTCTTCACCTTGGTGGGAGACGACGCGGGCAGCTTCAACGGCGTCATCGAGTTCAAGGCCGATGGTCTCGCCGGAAACCAGTGGCAGTTCGCGGCCAATCGGCGAGGTGTGAACGGGGAGGACGCCGGCCGCAGCGTGCCGGAGAACGCCTCGACGTACAGCCCCGAGTACCCGATCTACTTGGCGCCTCCGAGCATCGCGTCCTACGCGATCGTGACGCCTGAGGTCACGGAGCTCGCGCTCACGCTGGAGGACGGCCCCTGCGCGGCGGTCGCTCCGGGCTACATCGGCGGCTCTTTCACCTTTACCAGCACCGACCCGGGCACGTACCATCTCATCTGCGATCTGGACGGCGACAGCATCTACGACCTCTCCACCAATCAGGATCTCGCCATCTCCGGAGACGCCGTCGCGGGTCAGAACACGGTGTACTGGGACGGTCGGAACAACGCTGGCCAGCCCACCGAGGCCGGCAGCTACAGCTGTCAGGTCACCGTCTCGCTGGGCGAATTCCACTTCGTCGCCTCCGACGTGGAGACCTCCTACCCGGGCTTCCGGCTGTACTCCCTGACGGAGGAGGGTGGTCGCACACCGCTCGCGATGCGGTGGAACGACGCCCTCGTGCAGTCCGCTGATGTCTTCATGCCGAACGGAGAGCTTGGCGCCGAGAGCAGCGGGCCCGATGGCATGGTCTCGAGCCCCGCTAGCGACGCCGCGAAGCCCAACGACGGTGCCCGGTCCTGGGGCGACTTCACGCAGAAGTCCAAGGGCAACGTCTCGTTGCTCGACACCTTCTCCTGGCTGGAGGCTAGCACCTCGGGCACGATCGACCTCATCGTCGTGGACTCGGTGATCGACGCCAACAAGGACGGCGTGCCGGACGGCTGCCAAGAGGGCTTCTACCACGGCGGCTGCTCGACCTCGAATCGGGGCGGCGCTGCGGGGTTGGGGCTCGCCGGGCTGGCCTTCGCGGCGCTGTTCACCCGCGTCGGGCGCCGCCGGCGGGCTTGAGCTCGCGGGCCAGGGTCCGGGACACCAACAGCCCACCCAGCCAGCCGCCGAGGTGGGCCTGCCAGGAGATGCCGGCCCCGGCCAGCACGGGGAGGACGCCCATGAGCAGCCCCCCAAAGAAGAAGGTGGTGAGCCCGGACAGCAGCAGCGTGCCGATGCGGCGCTCGAAGACGCCGCGCCCCATCAGGAAGCCGAGGAACCCGAAGACGACCCCGCTTACGCCGATGTGCACGGAGTCCGAACCGCCGAGCAGCCAGGCGGCGAGGCCCCCGGAGGCGGCGGAGGTGGCCGCGACCACCCAAAAGTCCATCCGCTTTCGCGCCATGGTGAAGAAGCCGAGGATCGCGAAGGGCACTGTGTTGGCCAGCAGGTGTCCCCAGCCCGCGTGGAGGAAGGGAGCCGCCAGGATGCCCGCCAGCCCCGACAGGCTACGCGGCCGCACGCCGTAGGCCTCGAGGCCCCCGGCGAGCAGGACCCGATCGATGAAGGTGATCCCCCACAAGAGGGCGATCGACCGGCTCACCAGGCTCACCCGCGCCTTCGTCTCGGTGACCATCTCCGTGACCTGCGCCTGCACGAGCTCCTTGGACATCCGGCACCCTCCAAGCTGCCTACGCGTCACGCGGCCGCTGATTGCAGGCCGAGGGAGGTCTCCCTGAACAGCCACGAACGGGGGGGGCCGCCGTTCGCCGGGAGCGCCGGAGAGCGCCGGAGCCGAGCGTTCGAGGCTCTGCGGGTCGTGGTGATTTGCGTAATAAAAAGGCATACAATTGGTTTGGTCCGTCATTGGCACGGCCTTTGCTTCCGCTCCGTGGAGACCCCACCCGTTGGAGGCCCGATGCCCCGCCCTGCCCCCCTCGCCGCCCGCCCCAGCGCGGGGACCGCCGTCGTCATCGGCGCCAGCGTCGCCGGGCTCAACGCCGCGGCTGCCCTCGCCGAACACTTCTCCGAGGTCATCTTGCTGGACCGCGACCCGCTCGGTCCGGAGACCGACCGCCCTCGGCGGGGGGTGCCCCAGGGACAGCATGTCCACGCGCTCCTCAAGCGAGGCCAGCTCTCGATGGAGGCCCGCTTCCCCGGCCTCGGAGATCGGATGCGGGCGCGCGGCGCGGTGGAGCCCAACCTCGGCGCCGACACCGCCTGGTTCGCCTTCGGCGGCATGCGGCCCCGTTACCGCTCGGCGATGGACCTGATGAGCCTCAGCCGGCCAGCGATGGAGGCCTGCATCCGAGAGCAGGCCCTTCAAGACCCGCGGATCCGGGTAGACGGAGGGCGGACCTGGACCGGGGTCGAGCTCGATGCCGCCGGTCGCCGCCTCGTCGCCGTGCGTGTCCGTCGGGCGGACGGGGTCGAGGAGCGGCTGCCCGCCGACCTCGTCGTCGATGCCAGCGGCCGGGGATCGCTGACGCCGCGTTTCCTCCAGGAGCTCGGCTTCGAGTCTCCCGCGGAGACCGTGATCACCTCCAGGGTCGCTTACGCCACCCGGATCTACCGCCGACTTCCCCAGGTGATGCGCCGCTGGGAGGTCTGTTACGTCCAGCCCGGCGTCGAGAACGGGAGCCGAGGTGGGATCATCGCGCCCATCGAGGGTGACCGCGTGGTCGTCACCCTCTTCGGCATGGCCGGCGACGCGCCCCCGACCGACGAGGCGGGCTTCCTGGCCTACGCCCGCAGCCTCCCGAGCCCGGAGCTCTCGAGCTTCCTCATGCTCTCGGTCCCCGACGGCCCGATCGTCTCGTTCACCCGGGCAGAGAACCGCCGCCGCCACTATGAGCGGCTGCGGCGCCCGCTCGAAGGTCTCCTCGTGATGGGTGACGCCTTCTGTGCTTTGAACCCGGTCTATGGCCAGGGGATGACCGTGGCGGCCCTCTCGGCAGACGCGCTGTCCGGGGTGCTCCGCGCGCATCGCCGGGGGGACGCCCTTGAGATCACCGGCCTCGCCGCCCGCTTCCAGGCTGCGCTCTCCGGCGTGGTCGCGGTGCCCTGGCAGATGGCGACCGGAGAGGACGCGCGCTGGCCGTTGGCAGAGAACGTCGGTCGGCAGCCCCTCCTACAGCGTTTGCTCGGCCGCTTCGTCGACCTCGTACAGCGCGCGACGCTCGACAGCGCCCGCATCTCCGAGGCCTTCTACCGCGTGGCACAGATGGTGGATGCGCCCACCGCGCTCTTGCGGCCCTCCTTCCTCTTCGCCCTCGGGCGCTGCCGATACGCCGCACGGCGAAGGCGAGCGCTCAGTCGTCCTCGGCCTCAAGCAGCCATCGCACGCGCCGCATGAGGGGTCGGAGGCTGCGGTGGCTCACCGCCCGCGAAGCCTCCTTGGGGCGGAACCAGCCCACCTCGCAAATGCCCTCTCCGCCGGCTGGGGCGAAGGTCTCCACGCGGGTCGGGGTCTCGAAGAGGAACATGTGCAGGGTCTTCAGTCGAGGGTCGCCGTCCGGGGTGGTGAAGCCGTAGCGCACAGCGCCGAGGCCGCGCATCACGGTGAGCTCCAACGGGTAGCCCATCTCCTCGCAGACCTCGCGCATGCCGGCTTGGGCAGGGGTCTCGCCGAGCTCCAGCTTGCCCTTGGCGACCTCCCAAGTGGTGCCGGAGCGACGGTGAACTCGGATCAGGGCGAGCTCCGGGCCGTCGGGGCCGAACCAGACCGGGACGCCGCCGGCCGAGACCTGCTCGGCGAAGCCCTCACGGAGGTTCAAGACGTGTCGGATCGGGATGCTGGTGGCCTGCCAGAGGCCTTGGGCGTTGCGCTCGAAGCGCACCCCGTCGCGTCGAGCTCGGGAGGCGTCGATGAAGAGCACGGCGGCGTCCGTGGCCTGCCGATGGGCCACCTGCCACGCCTGCCACTCGAAGCGGGAGAGGAAGACCGCTCGGCCACCCTTCACGTCGAGGGCGCCAGCCGCGACCACCTTCTGGATGCGGCGCTCGCTGGTCGCGTGGTACAGGATGTCGGGCGGGAGGGTGCGCCCTCCGCGCAGCATCGGCGGACCTCGGCGCCCGCGGTCGTCTCCACGCGGACCCCCGCCCTCCCCGAGCTCATCGGGCATCCTCTCGAGGTCATCCTGGCGGGGCTCATCCAAACGGGGCACCGGGCGAGTGGGGGACTCCTGACGTTCCTGTCATCGCTTCGGACCGCTCATTTGTCAAGGCGCGCCGTCCGAGCCATCCCTCCGGAGGCCGGCCCCTATTGCGGCGGGTCGACCACCTGACGCCAGAGCCGATCGGCGGTGTCGGCGGCCTCTCGGGTGGCCCGACAGAACCACATCCAGCGCGCCAGCCGATCTTTGGGCGGCGGCTCCGTGGCCAGGGCGTACGGGTGGGCCACCGGGGTCTGGGTGAAGCGGCCACCGAGGAAGCGGAAGGTGTCGACCAGGGCGCGGTTCGCGTCGCTGGCCGGCCCGGCGGCGCCGAGGGAGGGGCCGAGCCCCACCGCCACGGCGTCCATCGCCGCGTCGAGGGGGGGAAGCATGGCGTGGGCTGGCAGCGACGTGACATGGCTCCCGATCTCGGCGAGGGCGACGAGGAGCTCGGCCTTCTCGGGCTCCTCGAGGGAGGGGCGGACGCTGTCGAGCCAGTCCTGCACGCCGTCTTGGAGGCCGAGGCCAAGGCGGTCGACCATGCCGCGCAGACGGCCGTCGTCGAAGGCGGCCCGGAGGTCGTCGGGGCGGCAAGGAGAGGGCAGCGGGTCCGGCAGGCCGTCATGCGCCGGGCCGAGGTAGCGGGTCACCCCGCTCTCCGGTTGGACTCCGAGGGCGCGCCCGGCGCGGATCGAGAGGGCGAGGCGCTGGAGCGGGGTCGCCGGGGCGCCGAAGAGGAGGTCGAGCACGGAGGGCTCGGGGGCGACGCCGAGGGTGGTCAGCGCCCGGCGGAGGGCCCGGCCGGCGTCTCGCGTGGCAGGCGCTCGACAGAAGCGCATGAAGGCCTGGGTCGCTGGGTGGCAGCCCTGCCCGGCGCGGTCGACCCAGAACCAGGGACCGGTGCCGTCCGGCGAGAGGCTGACCGCGAGGTCCTCCGAGGAGGGGCCGGGGAGGATCACCAGCGCGCCGCTCCCGAGCTCTCGGCCGATGCCGCAGCTCGCGAGGACGGGGCTGTGGACCATCGCCGGGCCGACGACCGTGGTGATGTCATCGGGATCTCCGAGGACCTCGACCGAGAAGCGCTGACCGAAGCTCCGCGCCCGGGACAGGAGGAGGATCCCGGCGGTCAGGGCGGAGGGGCTGTTTCCCTTAAGGACGATGGACACGGCTTCTCCGGGCAGAGGTGAGGTCGCGGGACAACGAGCGCTCAGGAGGTCGATTCGGGCTTGCCCATGGTGAGGTGCGCCCAGGAGGCCGGGCCCACCAACCAGGCCCCATTGGCGAAGAGCGCGATCAGCAGGAGGCCCCCGCCCCAGATCCAGGCGATCTGCAGCAAGAGCAGTACCGCCAAGACACCGCCCGCCGCCGCGACCTGCCCCACCTCCGTCGGAGAGAGCAGCGCCTCCAGCAGCACCGGGACGTCGGTGTCCCGGGCGCGCGACGACCGCCACCGCCGAAAGGCGAAGGGCAAGGTGCTGAGGCGGGCGGCCCCGAGCAGGACCAGGCCGGCGAAGGTGGTGATGAAGAAGGCGGGCAGGCGGGCGAAGTACTCCGCGCCTTGGAGCGTGAGCCACAGCCAGGGCACCACGAGGGAGGGCACGACGAGCAGACCGGCGAAGCCACCGTACGCGGCGCGCAGCCAGGCGGCACTGGCGGAGGGGCGGCGCTTCCCGGCCGGGGTCCGGCCCGAGTAACGGGCCCGGTCGTCGCCCTCGGCGCGGGAGAAGTCGATCTCCTCCGGGGTGAAGGGAGCGGCGATCACCCCGTGGGTCCGCATCCCCTCCGGCAGCCAGGGCTCAATGGCGCCGCGATCGGGGTGCCCTCCGAGGGGCCGGCCCGCGTGTCCTCGGCCGCTGATCCGCAAGAGATAGCTGCCGTCCGGCTTCTTGGCCTGGAGCTCCACCCGGTTGCTCCGCAAGAGCGCCGCCTCAATCGGGTTTCCTGCGCGAAATAGAAGGTAGATCCTATCTTCGAAGGGCGCGATGGAGATTCGCGCCCCCGCCCTGTGGCTCCCCTCTCCCACGCCGACGTCGGCCGGCCCGTGGAAGGACAGCACCCGGATGATGTCGGGGGGGAGGTTCTGCTCGATCATCCAGGTCCGTCTGTGGGGCCGCGCTCAGGCCCGGCTGACGCGGGTGATGGAGAGGGCGAAGGGGTGCTCGTCGACCCGGTCGCCGGCGCCTTCGTCCACGACACACACGATGGCGAGCGAGAGCGTCTCCTCTGCGAGGGAGGTGTTGAAACGCTGAACCGCCGCGACGAGCGCCGCCCCGCCCGCGATCTCGACGGTGATGCGGTCGGTGTAGCCGAGGTCGGCCTCCTTGCGGCCGGTCTGGATGCGGTTCATCACCTCGCGGGCGAGTCCCTCCTCGCGGAGGTCGTCGTCCAGCTCTGCGTGGAGCACCACCACGGCGGTGGCCGAGCCGGCGGCCTCAAAGCCCTCCCGCGGCTGCACCTCGACCACCACGTCTTCGCCCGTGAGGCGGGCGACGCCGCCCGGCAGTACGACGTCCCAGCCACCGTGGATCAGCAGGGCCTGGCGCACCTGGGAGGGGTCCGCGGCGGCCAGGGCGGCGGCGCAGGCCTTCATGTCCTTGCCGAGCGTCTTCCCCAGCCGCGGGAAGTTTGGCTTCAAGCGGAAGGTGACGAAGCGGTCAGCCTCCTGCGTGAAGTGGATGAACCGAACGTTGAGCTCGTCCTTGAGGAGGCCGAGCAGGGGCTGGAGGCGCTCCCCGCGGTTGGGGTCGGGGAGGATGATCTCGGCGGCCTGAAGCGGCTGGCGCACCCGAACCCCCACCTTCGAGCGGGCGGCGAGGCCGAGGCTGGCGAGCTCACGGATGAGCGCCATGTCCGCGGCGAGGGCCTCGCCCCCCTCCGGCAGCGGGACGCCGCGGAGGCTCGGCCACTGGGTCATGTGGACGCTCTCGGCGGGCAGCCCGAGGCGCTGGTACATCGCCTCGGCCATGAAGGGCACGAAGGGCGCGATGAGGCGGGAGAGGGTCGAGAGCACCTCGTGGAGCGTCCAGAGGGCGGCGCGGGTGTCGGGCCCGTCTCCCCAGAACCGCGAGCGCGAACGACGAACGTACCAGTTCGACAGGCCGTCGACGAAGCCGGCGATGGCACGAGCGGCCTCGTAGGTGCGGTATCGATCGAGCTCCAAGGACACCGTGGACACGAGCTGGTTGAGCTCGCCGAGCACCCAGCGATCGAGCACGTTCTGGTCGAGGGCGACGGTGTCGTTCTCGGGATCGAAGCGGCTGATCGTGGCGTAGATCGTGAAGAACTGGAAGACGTTGGCCAGCCGGAGATGAAATTCCCTCTGGCCTTCGCGGATGCCGCGCAGCGAGATCCGGGTGTTCGTCCAGGGCGGGTTGCTCGCGTAGAACAGCCAGCGGAAGGCGTCGGCCCCGGGCGGATCGAAGGGGGCGATCAGCCAGCAGTGCGTGGTGATGCCGAGCTCCGCCATGTCGCTCGGGTGGAGCGCGACGGTCTCCTTGCCGCGGGACGGGCCGGCGACCAGCGAGACGGGGAGCGTGCGCGCGCCGAATTCCTCGTGGCAGAGCGACATCCGCTCGTCCTTGGAGAGGTCGATGCTGCGCACCGCGGCCTTGACCATCCCGACCTGCCCGCGCTGCAAGGACGCGTCGGCGACGACGCGCATCTTCATCCGGCCGCGGAGCACGATGTCGGGGCTCGTGTAATTGCCCGAGGACTTCGACTCCTTCTTGCCCTCCATGTCGCAGACGTGACCAAGCACGATGCAGTTCTTGAAGGGGCGCGGGTATCCGGCGGCCGGGAGGCCAAAGCGTTCGCAGGTCTCGTCGTCGAAGAGCAGCGTCGAGATCATCATCAGGGAGTAGAACCAGCCGCGGGTCTGGTCGATGGCCTCGCTGATGAAGTCGGCGGGGAAGGCCGCCTTGAAGCGCTCGTGGTTGTGGTGCGGCCAGCCGAACTGCGCGAAGGGCATGCAGCCGGAGTCAAACCAACAGTCGATCACCTCCGTGACACGGCTCATCGTGCCGTCACAGCCGGCGCAAGGTACCGTCACACGGTCAATCCAGGGCTTGTGAACCTGAAGGTGCCGGTCCACGTTCGTATCGAATCCGCTGGCGCCGCGACGCTCGAGGGCGGAGACGCTGTCAAAGGCCTCCTGGGCGCCGCAGGCCGGGCAGACCCAGACCGGGAGCGGGGTGCCCCAGAAGCGCTCCCGCGAAAGCGCCCAGTCTACGTTGTTCCTCAGGAAGTCGCCAAAGCGGCCGTCCTGGATGTGCTCGGGGAGCCAGTTCACCGTCGCGTTGTTCTCGAGGGCCCGCTCCTTCGAGGTGCTGGTGCGGATGAACCAGCCCGGGCGGGCGAACTGCATCAGCGGGTCATCGCTGGAGCGCGGCGAGAACGGGTACGAGTGTCGGACCATGCCTTGGAAGTACAGCAGGCCGCGGCCCTTGAGCTCGGCCATGATCGGCTTGTCGGCGGCCTTGAAGTGGACGCCGCGGAGCCACTCGGGGGCGGCTTCGACGAAGCGGCCATCGGGGCCGACCAGGGCGAGGAGGCCGAGCCCCTCGGCCTTGGCGAGCTGGAAGTCATCCTCGCCGTAGGCGGGAGCGGTGTGGACGATGCCGGTGCCGGAGTCGGTGCGGACATGGTCGGCGCCCACCACCTGCCAGTGCTTCCCGCCGGGATCGCCCATCCGGTAGGGGGGCTCATAGCGGAGGCCGATCAGCTCCGCGCCCTTCACCACTTTCTGCACCTCGCCCTCGGGCTTGAGCGCGTGGGCGACGATGACCGTCTCTTCACCGACGCGGACGTAGGCGTAGTCGAGGTCGGGGCCGACGGCCAAGGCGACGTTGGAGGGCAGCGTCCAGGGCGTGGTGGTCCAGGCGAGCAGGCTCACCCCCGGCTCACCGACGACGGGGAAACGAACGGTGACGCTGGGATCGTCTACGTCCCGGTAACCGTCACCCACCTCGCCGCTCGAGAGGGCGGTGCCGCCCTCGGGCCACCACCACACCACCTTGTAGCCCTGGTAGAGCAGCCCCTTCTTGTGGAGCTCGGCCAAGGCCCACCACACGCTCTCGACGTACTCACGGTGGTAAGTGACGTAGGCTTCGTTCAGATCGATCCAGAAGCCGATCCGATCGGTGAGCGTCTCCCACTCTTGGGTGTACCGGAAGACCGACTCAATGCAGCGCTGCGAGAAGGAGTCCAGGCCGTAAGCCAGCACGGCCTCGCGGGCGTTTCGGTAGGCGGTGCCGGCCCCGCCCCGCATCCCGAGCTCCTTCTCGACCTCCACCTCGACGGGCAGGCCGTGCGTGTCCCAGCCGGCCATGCGCTCGACGTGGAAGCCGCGCATCGACTTGTAGCGGGGGAAGAGGTCCTTCATCACCCGGGTCAGGACGTGCCCGTTGTGCGGGGTGCCGTTGGCGGTGGGGGGCCCCTCGTAGAAGACGAAGCTGGGCCGCCCGCGAGAGGCCTCGAGGCTCTTCTCGAAGATGTGCTCCTCCTTCCAGAAGCGGAGGACCTCCTCCTCGAGCTCGACCGGCCGCGGCAGCTCGCGCCACCGGGGGATGGGGTGGGTCGCCGAAGCGTCGGCGCTCTGGGCCGAACTTGTAGTGCGGGCTCCAGCAGACTTTCCATCAGGCTTCCCGGCGGACATCGATCCCCTCCAAACGGCGGTATCTTCGTCTAAGCCGTCGGAGGGTTCGGTTCAAGCTCACGACGAGGGGGCCGGACCCGGGGGTGTCTTCGGCGCGGGCGGCCCCGCTGGGCGATACTCCACCCGACGGGCGCGGCTCCCCTCGCCTGCCCTCCGCCCCGCTTCCGTCACCTCAGCAGTCCCCGGAGCCGGTTTGCACGCCTACGCCCTCATTCGAGATCCGGAAGGCCACGTTCACGAGCTCGTCCACGGCGACATCGTCGGGCGGGTCTGGTCGGCGGCGCTGCAGCTCGATGACGGGCGGGTCAGTGAGGCCCACGCCATGCTCAGCCTCCGGGAGGGGCAGCTCCAGCTCATCGCGCTCCGCGGGCGCCTCGCGGTGGAGGGGCAGCCGCAGGCCAACGTCGCGATCCGGCCGGGCCTTCGGGTGCAGCTCGCCCGCGGGGTGGAGCTCGAGGTGCTCGAGGTTTCCCTACCGGATCACGTCCTCGGGGTCGAAGGGCCCACGCTGCCGCGTCAGGCGCTCCCCGGTGTCTGCTCGGTGCTGGCAGACCCCCACGTCCGGCTCTCCGCGGGCTGGCAGGAGGGCGCGCGATTGCACATATGGACCACCGGCGAGCGCTGGATGGCGCGAAAGCCCGGAGAGGCCGCCGCCCCGCTGCAGGCCGGGGAGGTCGTGCTCGTCGGGGGAGAGCCGCTCCGCCTCGTCGAGATCCCGCTCCATGATGCAGGGCACAGCGCCACCCGGCGGCAAGGCGAGCTTGACGCTCCCGTGCACATCGTGGCCGCCTTCGACACCGTTCACATCCACCGGGAAGGGGGGGTGCCGGTCACCCTCGGGGGGCTGCAGGCGCGCCTCGTCTCCGAGCTCGTGGCCATCGACGGGCCCGTCTCCTGGTCCGTGCTGGCCGAGGAGCTCTGGCCGGACGGCGACGACGCCTTCCTCCGCCGCAACCGCCTCGACACGCTGCTGTCCCGACTCCGTCGGCGCTTTCGGGCCGCCGGTCTCCGCGCGGACCTCGTGCGGGCGGACGGCAGCGGCACGGTCGAGCTCTTCCTCTACCCCCACGACCGGGTTGAAGATCGCACGTGAGCCGGCGATCCCTCCGCAGCGGCAGCTTCGGCTCCACGCCGCCTCCGTTGAGCGGCGCGGGCTTCACCGGCGAGACCCCGTCGCCGGAGGGGGCTCCAGGGCCCACCTTCGAGGTGGGGGGGCTGCTCGGCCGCGGCGGCATGGGCGAGGTGCGGGTCGCCCATGATCGACGCCTCGGCCGGGATGTGGCGCTCAAGACCGCCCACCCCGGCGATCCGCGAGCGGCGCAGCGCCTCACCCGAGAGGCGGCGCTCACGGCCCGGCTCGAGCACCCCAACATCGTGCCGGTCTACGCCGCGGGCTTCGACGAGTCCGGGCGGCCTTGGTACGCGATGCGGCGGCTCCCCGGTCGCTCCCTGGCCGACTCCATCGCCACCTCACCCTCCGGCCCCGAGCAGCTTCGGCTCGTCCGGCATGTGCTGGAGGCCGCGGAGGGCATCGCCCACGCCCACGCCCGCGGGGTCCTCCACCGGGACATCAAGCCGAGCAACATCATGGTCGGCCCCGAAGGGGAGACCGTGGTCGCGGACTGGGGGCTGGCCTGCACCCTCGAGGAGGCGGCCGGCGCCAGCCTCGCGGGCACCCCGGGCTACATGAGCCCGGAGCAGGGCCGACCGGGCCCCATCGACACCCGAGCCGACGTCTATGGGCTCGGAGCCGTGCTCTTCACGCTGCTCTCGGGCCGTGCCCCCCCCGCCGTCGGTCCGGTGCCTCCGCTCCGAGAGGTCGCGCCGGGGGTGCCGCCCGAGCTGGCCGCCATCGCCCACCGGGCCCTCGCGCCGGAGCTCGCAGACCGGTACCCCTCGGCGCGGGCCTTCGCCGATGATCTGCGCGCCTGGTTTGAGGGCCGCCGGGTCGCGGCCTACGCCTACTCCACGCGTGAGCTCTTGCGGCGGGCCACCCACACCTTCCGGCTCCCGTTGAGCGTCGGCGCCGTCGCCTCGGTCGCGCTGGCGCTCGCGGTGTCCTGGGGCTGGTCGCGTTCGGTGGCGGAGCAGGGCCGGGCCCGTCGCTCCGAGGGGCTGGCCATCGCCGCGCAGGCGGAGGCGGAGAGCTCGCTCGGGGCCGCGCTGGCCGCCCAGGCCCTCTCGGCCGCCCGGGCCGGTCGGGAGATGGAGGCCGAGATCCTGGCCGCGAACGCGATCGTCCACGGGCCGAGCCCGATCGCCCGCGGCATCCTCGCGCGACAGTCCCTCCTGCCGCACTTCCGGCTGCTCCGGCGCGGCCCCCGCTTGGAGGGCTGCCCGAACAGCGATCTTTCGCCCGATGCCACTGTTTATTTCTGCCTCCGGCCCGATGGTGTGGAGGTCCGTGACCTCTTCGCGCCAGACGAACTGCGCGCCTTCGCGGCGGGTGACTTCGACACCGCGGGCTTCGATGGCGCGGGTCGCATCGTGCTCTTCGATCGGGAGCGAGCCGCCTGGCGCTGGGAGCCGCCGGCTGAGCCAGAGCGGATCGCGTTGCCCTTCCTGGCTCCGCGACGCATTGGAGACTCGGCCTTCCCCGGTCGCTTCGTGGGCTTCGGGACGGGACGAGAGACGCTCGTGGAGATCCAGACGGGCGCCGTGCTCGTCGATCACACCTGCGCCAAAGACCAGAAGGGGCTCTCGGTCTTCGTCCGGCGGTCGGGGAGCCTCGTGATCGGCTGCTCCGATGGCGCGATCCGTGAGGGGAGCGTGGGCGCGGAGCCTCGCCTCCTCGGGCGGATCCCCCCGTCGGAGGGGGCGCCGATGAGCCTCTCGGAGGGCCCGGATGGGCGGCTCTGGGTGGGCACCTTGCGCGGTGAGATCCGCCCCCTCGACGGATCGGCGCCGGCGCTCAGCCTCCCCGAGCAGTCGATCCGCCGCTTGGAGATCAGCGAGACTCGCGGCGCCGCGATGACCGACGCTGGCCTCGTGGTGGTGTGGAACCTCGCAGACGGCGCCGAGCTCGGCCGCATCCACGGTCCCCCCGGGCCCCTCCGCTGGCAGACCGCCGATCACACCCTCCGCGTCGTGTCGGACCACGCGGAAGATCGCCTCATCCCTGACGTCACCGCGCCGGCGTCGGTCCGCTTCCCCGAGGGCGTGGGCGCGCTCGCCATCTCTCCAGACGGCGCCGACGTGGCGGTGGGCCTCGGCGACGGCTGGGTGCACGTCTTGTCTCGCGCCACGGGCGCCACGGTGCAGAGCTGGCGGGCGCAGACGGGGGTGGTGAAGGATCTCGCCTATTCGTCCGACGGGCAGCGGCTCGCCGTCGGGACGGTCACGACGGACTCCCAGCCCGTCTACGACGTCCGGGACGGCGCGGTGCAGGCCCAGCTCCCCGGCGTGAAGGTCCGCCGGCTGATCGGGCTCCCGCGCGCGGGCTGGATCGTCGCCTCCTATGATCCACGCCTCATGCAGGTTCGAGACCGGCCCGGCGCCGCTGCGGAGCCCCTGACGCTCGCGACCGAGTCCATGACCGACCTTGAGCGAGATCCCACCGGCGCGCGGGCGGCCGCCATCGCCGCCGAGGACGTCGTCTGGCGGATCGAAGACGGTGAGGTGGCCACGGCCACGAGGCTGGGTGCGCGCCCCGAGGCTCGGGCGGTCGCCCCGGTTGGCGCACAGACGCTGATCGGCACCAGCGTGCAGATCCAGCTCATCGGGCCGAACGGACAGACGACGCGGACCTGGCCGGTGACCTCTCCCGTCAATGAGCTGGCCGCGAGCGTGGACGGTCAGACCTTCGCGTCGGGGCACCTGAGCGGCGACCTGCACGTCTGGAGCCTCGCGGAGCCCGAGGCCATCGCGACCCTGATCGGCCACAGCGGCCGGGTCAATTCGCTCGAGTTCTCGCCCGACGGCGCCACGCTCCTCTCGGGCTCCTGGGACGGGACCCTCCGGAGCTGGGACATGGCGGTGCTGAGGGCAGCGGCGGGGCCGCTGCGGGATCGGGTCGAGGTGGAGTGGGGTCGCGACCTGCGGAGCGTGCTCGGCGCCGCGTGGTGAAGGCGCGCTGAGCCTTGCGCGGGCTTCGGAAGAGACCTACCCTCCGCCCGATGGGGCCACGATCGAAGTTCACCGCCGCTCCGTCGCGCCGCAGCGCCGCGCCGCTGGCGCCCCCCGCTCGGACCGAGCCGCCGCTGCGGCCGCCGTCGCCCATCGGTGGGGAGCGGGCGGGTGCCCCTGAGGGGGGGCGCTACCAGATCGAGGGGCGCCTTGGCATCGGCGGGATGGGCGAGGTCCTTCGGGTTCATGACCGGCTGCTGGACCGCGACGTGGCGATGAAGGTGGTGCGCGCTGACCTCTCGCCGCGGTCGGGCGTCCTGGCGCGCTTCCTCGCCGAGGCGCGCATCTGCGCCGGCCTGCAGCACCCCGGCATCGTGCCGATCTACGATCGCGGGGTGCTCGCCGACGGCCGGCCCTACTTCACGATGAAGGAGGTCATCGGGCAGACGCTGCAGGAGGCGCTCGGCCGGAGCGTCGGGTCGGGCGAGGATCCCGTGGAGCTGCGGCGCCTCGTCGAGGTGCTGCTCCGGGTCTGTGAGGCAGTCGCCTATGCGCACGATCGCGGCGTGATCCACCGGGATCTCAAGCCGGCCAACATCATGATCGGCGAGTTCGGCGAGGTGTTGGTGATGGACTGGGGCATCTCGCGGGTCGTGGGCCCGGCCGGGCGCCGGTTGGGCTCGCCTCGGGCGGAGACGGGCGCACCTCCGGCGGCGGTGGAGCGCCTCGAATCGAGCCTGCCGGTCACGACCGACCTGCCCACGACCGACCTGCCCACGACCGACCTGCCCACGACCGATCTCCCGGCTGCCTTCGCCCCGGCTTCCGCCGCGGCGCCGTCGCCGGAGGGCAGCACCCGGATGGGCGACGTGGTGGGATCTCCTGGCTACATGTCGCCTGAACAGCGGCGGGGTGCGATTGATCTGATCGGCCCCCCCTCTGACGTCTTCGCCCTCGGCTGCATCCTGGCCGAGGTGCTGCGGGGGCGGATCGGCGCCGATGACTCTCGTTGGCCGGCGGAGCTGGCCGAGCTGGTCGAGGCCGCGATGATCGAAGCGCCCAGCGAGCGACTGCCGCACGCCGGCCTCCTCGTCACTGGCCTCACGGCCTGGCTCGCGGGCGCCCGCCGTCGAGAGCAGGCGAAGGTCCTCGTCTGTCAGGCGGAGGGCGAGCGGGCCCGCGCCGAGTCCCTCCGCGCTGCCGCCTGCGGGCTTCGCTCGGAGGCCGCCGCGATCTGGGAGGGGCGGCCGGAGGCCGGCGGGCCGGAGCGACGAAGGGCTTGGACCCTGGAGGATCGCGCCGCCGCACTCGAAGACGAGGCGCGGACCGCAGAGGCGGCCTGGCGCGAGGCGCTGTACGCGGCCTTGGAGCGAGATCCGGAACATTCGGAGGCCCACGCCGCGCTCGCCGCCCACTACCGCGCGCGCCACGAGGAGGCCGAGGCCCGCGGCGACCGCTCGGCGGTGGCCGAGGCCCTGGCGCGGCTGCGGCGCCACGACGACGGCACGCACGCCCGCTGGATCGACGGTGGAGGGGCCCTCACCCTGCTCACCGACCCGCCGGGAGCCGAGGTCTGGCTGGAGGTCTACGAGGAGGTGGATCGGCGCCTCGTCACCCGCCCGCTCCGCCGGCTCGGGCACACGCCGCTCATCTCTGTGCCCCTCCCGATGGGGTCTTACCACCTCCTCCTCCGTGCTCCGGGGAGGATCCCCGTCGGGTATCCCGTCCGCATCGGGCGCACGGAGCACATGGACGGTCGGCCACCAGGGGGCCGGGAGCCTGCGCCGATCTGGCTTCCGCCGGCGGAGGGCTGGGATCCGCGCGACCGCTACGTACCGGCCGGTTGGTCCCTCGCGGGGAGCGCCGATCCGGTCGTGAAGGCCGCCCAGCCTCTGCAGAGGGTGTGGGTAGATGCGATGGTGTTCAGGCGATTCCCGGTTACGAATCTTGACTACATCGAGTGGCTGAATGCCCTTGTCTCGGCCGGAGAGGGGGACCGGGCTCAGCGACACGCGCCTCGATATGTGACGAATGATCAGACCGAGGCTTCGATAATCTACGGTCGCACCCCCAGCGGACGCTACTTCCTGCAGCCCGACAGCGACGGAGACCTCTGGCAGCCGGACTGGCCGGTCGTGATGGTGGACTGGTTCGACGCGATGGCCTTCGCCGCCGGCCAGGTCGGTCGCTGGCGCCTCCCCCACGAGCTCGAGTGGGAGCGCGCGGCCCGCGGCGCGGACGGGAGGGCGTACCCTTGGGGGCGCACCCTTGACCCCTCCTTCTGCGCGATGCGGGCCTCCCACCGAGGCCGCCCCACCTTGGTGAGCGTCACGGACTTCCCGACGGATGAGGGCCCCTTCGGGCTCCGCGGGATGGCGGGCAACACAAGCGACTGGTGCCTGGACCCCTTCCGTCCGGAGGGGCCGGCGGTGGGCGGGGACGGCCGCGCCGAGCGGAGGGTCGCTGGACCCGACGATCGGCGGACCCAGCGCGGCGGCACCTGGATCTACAGCGCCAGCGACTGTCAGCTCGCCAACCGGTGGGAGCAGCCCGCCAATCGGCGTCGGGACTCCCTCGGGATCCGGCTCTGCCGTGACGCCCGCTGAGCGCCGGACCGTCGCCGACCTTGAGACGGGGCCGACATTCCGGGATATCCGACCGCAGCCCGCCGACCGCCTCCCGTGATCCCTCGTGCCCCTGGAGCCACAGTGTCCGCCCATGCTGTGTCCTCTCCTGCAGCTGCTGCCCAAGCGGTCTCTGCCCGTGCCGGGTCGACGTCTCCGGCCTCCGTTGCCCCCTTCGCTCCCTCCCCCCGGGAGCGGACCTGGGAGCGCCTCGGCCGGGAGACCTTTGACCTCCTGATCATCGGCGGCGGCGTGATCGGCGCCGCCACCGCCCGAGACGCGGCCCTGCGGGGCCTCCGCGTGGCGGTGATCGAGGCCGAAGATGTCGCCGCGGGCACGTCCTCCCGCTCCTCCAAGCTCATCCACGGCGGCCTCCGGTACCTCGAGCAGGGAGACTTCTCCCTCGTCTTTGAGTCCGTGAGCGAGCGGCGGGTGATGCAGAACCTCGCCCCCCACCTCGTGCGCCCGCTCGGCTTTTTGTTCCCGATCTACGATCACAGTCCGGTAGGCATCAACAAGCTCCGAGTGGGGCTGATGGTCTACGAGGGCCTCGCGCTCTTCCGGTCCCCCAAGTGGCACCGGACCCTGTCGAAGAAGAAGGTCATCGCCTGCACACCCGCCATCCAGAAGCGAGGCCTCCACGGCGCCCCCTTGTACTGGGACTGCATGACCGACGACGCGCGGCTCACCCTCGAGACCATGTTGGACGCCACCAAGCACGGCGCGGCCTTGCTGACCTACGGCAAGGTGGTGGGGCTGCTCCGAAATGAGGGCGGGCGCATCTGTGGGGTGCGGGCCCGAGACACGCTCGACGCCTCGGTCGAACCGCGGACCATCGACATCCACGCCGCCGCCGTCGTCAACGCCACTGGCCCCTGGTCCGACCTCATCCGCTCGATGGGTCCAACGCCGAGCCACCAGCTCCGCACGACCAAGGGGGTGCACATCGTCATCCCGGCGACGTGCATCCAACTGGAGCACGTGGTCGTCTGTACCCATCCACGCGACGCCCGAGTCCTGTTCATCATCCCTTGGGGCGACCAGCTCTACATCGGCACCACCGACACAGACTATGAGGGCGATCCCCGCGACGTCTGCGCCGTTCGCTCCGACATCGACTACCTGCTCGAGGCGGTGCGCGCCTATTTCCCCGACTCTGACGTCCGCCCCGAGCACATCACCTCGACCTGGGCCGGCCTCCGGCCGTTGATCCGCGCCGAGGGGGTCTCACCCTCTCAGGTGTCTCGAGAGCATGTCATCGCCGTCGACGCCGACGGGCTCATCAGCATCGCTGGCGGCAAGCTCACCACCCACCGCCGGATGGGGGCCGAGGTGGTCGGCGCGGCCCTGCAGTGGCTCCAGCTCGTTGGGCACCCGCTGCCCCCCTTGCGCGTGGTCCACACCGAGCAGCTCCCCCTCCCCGGTGCGATCGGCTGGCCGGAGAATGACGACGGCAGCGTGATCGTGAAGGAGGTCGTCGCGGCCGCCGGCGGGCTGTTGCCCGAGGCCACCTGCCAGTACCTCACCGACCGCTACGGCACGCTGGCCATCGACCTCGTCACCTACGCCCGCACCGAGCAGCTGCTGACCCAACCCTTGGCGCCGGGGCGGCCGGAGATCATGGCCCAGGTGGACTGGGCTGTGAAGCGAGAGATGGCGGAGACCGTGACCGACTTCATGGAGCGGCGCGTCCAGATATTCTTCCGCGCAGCGGACCAGGGCCTCGGCGTGATCGACCTCGTGGCCGACCGGATGGCCGCCCTGCTCGGCTGGAGCCCCGAAGAGCGGCGACGCTCCGCCGACGCCTATCGGGCGGAGGTCGCGAAGAGCCGCCGCTGGAAGGAGGAGGCCGCGCCGGTCGCCGCGGAGCCCTCCGCGGGGGCCGCCGCGAGCCCGTTGGCCCCAGCCGTCGAAGGCTGAGTCGCGGAGCCGCGGAGCCGCGGAGCCGCGGGTCGGAACAGTTCTGCACAGCAGCCGTAGAGAGGCGCGCTGTGCAGGTGTTTGGCGGTCCTCAGGCCGCCGCCGGACCTGGAAGGCTGGCACGACTCGTGCATTAGTGTGGTGTACCCGAAACAAACCGAGGACACCATGCGACTCTTCACAATTTGTGCTGCTTCTTGTGTTGCTTTTGTCGCAGTGTCTGTTGGGGCAGTGGCCCAGGCCTCTCCGAGCCCCCTCACCGGCTCCACCTCGGGTGTCGCATCGACACGCGTGGCTTGTGCGGACGCGGACGGTTTGAGCACCTTGAACGAGCGAGGCTCCAAGAGCCTCTGTGTCGCGCGCCTCGCCGAGGGCTCGCTCGACGGCCTCTGGGGGGACACCTCCGATGACGCGCTCGTGGCCAGCGCCCTCGCCGCGTGGATGGTCGAGGCCGATCTGGCCGCCGTCACGCCCCAGCCTGGCCTGCTCGTCATCGATGGGGTGAGCCTCCCCACCGCCTTCTTCTCGGCCACCGACGCGGCGAACCACGGCGTCCCCGCCCTCGCGGTGTCCCTCGGCGACCTCGACCTCGACGGCGAGGCCGACGTCGTGGTGAGCTACATGGGCAACCTGGCCGGTGGCGCCGTTCAGGCCCAACGCTGGCTGTACAGCGACCTCTTCGCCGGCGCCGTGATGGGGCCCACCGAGACCAGCTTCTCCGCTTCGACCCCGACGGGCTCCACGGGCGGTAACGGCGGCACGGTCTACAGCTTCTCCACCACCTCCGACTGGGTCACCGACTACGGCGTCTCGCCGGCCACCACCACCCTCTACGGCGTCGCGGCCGCGATCCACTGGCGCGCGCCCCGCCCGTACACGAACCTCGCCGCCCTGCAGTGAGGGTAGCCTCAACCTCAGCGCGCCCGGCGCATCGCCTCTTCGACCAGGGAGCGCACGTCGGGCCGGTGAGCCGGGCTGGGCGGCGGCGCGCCCGCAGCGAGCGAGGGGCTGCTGGCCGGGCCGTGGGCGCCGCCGCTCCAGTCGGGAGCGGAGGCGGGGCGGCCCTTCTCGGCGAGCGCGCGGACGTCGGCCTCGGGCAGGGGGCGGGCGCCGCCGAGGGGGCGGGCGAGCCAGCTCAAGCGGGCGAGGTGCTCCACCAGCTCCATCCGGAGGAAGGCCTGCTCGAAGCTGCCGCCGACGCTGAGCAGCCCGTGCCCCTCGAGGATCACGACGTCGGCGCGCTGGAGGGCGGCCGCCAGCTCGCGGCTGGTCTCTTCGCTGCCGGGGCGCCGGTAGGGGATCTGCGGCAGCTCAGGGCCGAGGCTCACCACCGCCTCGGCGAGGAAGGGGTGGCCGATCGGCTGCCCGGCGAGGGCGAAGGCCGTCGCGTGCGGCGGGTGCGCGTGCAAGACGACGCCGATGTCAGGCCGCGCCGCGTAGGCCGCGCGGTGCAGCACCAGCTCGCCGAAGGGCTTGCGGGTGCCGGAGATCACCTTGCCCGACTCGTCGAGCACGATCAGCCACTCCGGCCGCACGTCGCCCTTGTTCACGGCGGTGGGGGTTGCCAGGGTGCGCCCGCCGCCGAGCCGGGCGGTGAGGTTGCCGTCGTGGTTCGCCACCCAGCCGCGGGCAGAGAGCTGGTGGGAGCGGGCGACGATCTCGGTCCGAAGCTGCTCTTCGTCGATGGGCAGGCTCAAGGCGCGCCCCCGCCGAGGGTGCCCCGCATCCCGCGGGTCTCGTCGCTCACCTCGTCCACCACGCCGAGGATGACGGCGTGGAAGGGGTCGTTGTCGGTGCCGAGCAGCTGCCGGGCGGTGTTGCCCTCCCGCGAGGCGAGGATGAGGTCTCCGGGGCCGGCCTGCACGGCGTCGACGGCGAGGAACTCGTCGCCTGCGATCGTGTGGCCGTCAGGCTGGACGGGCCGGACGACCATCACGCTCCGCCCGACGTAGCAGGGGTGCCGCACCGTCGCGACGCTGTTGCCGACGACTCGACAGAGGATCACGGGGACCTCCCGGGGTTCACAGGTACTTCCGGTCCGACCACGCATGATCGACGATCTCGACGATCGAGGCGTCCACCGGAGCGTAGGTGTTGGGCAGGGTCAGCGCCGCCTCGCGGCCGCCCACCCAGGAGACGAGGTCACCCGGCCCCGCCTGGAGGGGATCGGTCGCCACGATCGGCTCGCCCTGAGCGGCCCCCGCGGCGTCCACGGGCTGGATGACCAGCATGCGCACGCCCGTGAGCGTCTCGTACTTCACCGTGCAGACCACGCGGCCCAGCACTCTCGCCAGCTCCATCAGCCCTCCCGAGCCACCGCGAAGGGCGGCGGACGCAGCAGCCACGTCACCATCTCGGGGTGCGGGCGGGGGATGATCTCGACCTTCTTCAGCTGTCTCGCCTCTTCGAGGATCGCCTTGCCGGCTTCGATCGCCGCCTCGACGTCATGCTGGGCCCCGAAGACCACGTAGTAGGCACGCCCGCCGAGGCCTCCGCTCACCCGGAGGCCGGCGAGGCTGACATCGGCCTCCTTCAGCGAGCGCTCGACCGCCCGAAGCGTCGAGGCGACTCGGCTCCCCTCGATCACGGCGAGGCAGTCCATGTCGTCTGCGCCCCGGAGATCGAGGTATCCGCGAAGCCCGCGGAGGATCGCGGGGTGCGCGTCGGCCAGGAAGAGTCGATCGCTGAGCTCCTCCGCCGCCACGGCGACGGCCTCGATGAAGCTCTCGTCCACCTCACCGACACCGCCGGCGAAGAGGATCAGGAAGCGCCCCGGCTCGATGAGGTTCGCCTCCAGGATCCGCACCGGCGCCTTCTTGACGAGGGCGTCCAAGGTGCGCAGCCCACGGGCGACCGAGTCCACCTCCACCATCGCGAGCGCGGGGGACTCGGTCATGGGCCTCATACGATCCGGAAGTAGCCGGCCAGGGTGCAGCGGCGCTCCCGCGTGAAGGTGCGGGCCGTCGTGAGCCCGTCCCCCGTCGGTGAGGCGATGGTGAAGCTCGTGTAGCCCTCTCCGCCGTAGCCGAGGCCCGCGCAGTGGTTCGCGTTCTTCACGAATATCGAGCAGTTGATGACCTTGGCCATCCGGTGCAGGTTGTCGAGGTTGCGCGAGTACATGCTGGCCGTGTGGCCGTAGCCATGCTCGGCCTTCACGGCGAAGTCGATGCCCTCATGCACGTCCTTGACCCGGGTGAAGGGCAGGATCGGCATCAGCAGCTCGTGCTGCACGAAGGGGTGCTCGAAGGGCACCTCGCAGATGATGAGCCGCGGGTCACCCTTGAAGGGGATGTCGGCCTGCTTCAGGAATTCTCGTGCCGACTTGCCCACCATGTCGCGATTGGTGTGCTCCTTGTCGGGGGTGAGCGCCACCTTCTCGAGGCGGGTGATCTGGTGGTTTCGCACCCGCACGCAGCCGAGCGCCTCCATCTTGTCCATCAGCGAGTCGAAGATCTTCTCGACGGCGAAGACCTCCTTCTCATCGACGCAGATGATGTTGTTGTCCATGCTGGCGCCGGTCAGGATCTCCCGCGCCGCCCGATCGAGATCGGCCGTCTCATCGACCACCACTGGGGGGTTGCCCGGGCCGCCTGCGACGACGCGCTTGCCGCTCCGCATGGCCGCTTGCACCACCGCCCCGCCGCCCGTCACCACGAGCATGCGGAGGGACTTGTGCTTCATGAGCAGGCCGGCCGACTCGATGGAGGGGTCGCCCACGCAGGTCATGATGTTCTCGGGCCCTCCCACCTCGATGGTGGCCCGGTTGATGAGATCGATGCACCAGGCGCTCGTCTTCTTGGCGCCCGGGTGGACGTTGAAGGCGACCGCGTTGCCACCGGCGACCATCCCGATCCCATTGTTCAGGATGGTCTCTGTGGGGTTCGTGCTCGGCGTGATCGAGCCGATGACCCCATAGGGGGCTCGCTCGATGAGCGTGAGGCCGTCATCGCCGGTGATCGCGATGGGCTCGAGGATCTCGGGGCCAGGCGTGCGGTGGATGACGAGGAGGTTCTTCTTGATCTTGTCTTCGACCCGGCCGAGCCCCGTCTCCTCATGCGCCATCTTGGCCATGGTGTGGACGTTCTCGGCGGCCCGCTTGCGGATGTTGGCGATGATCTCCCGCCGCTTCTCGAGCGGCAGCGCCACGAGCTGGAGCTGGGCGATGCCCGCGGCGGCGACGGCGTCGTCGACCGACTTCATCACGCCGAGGGGGCGGGAGGGGAGCTCGGTGCGCGGGGCGCCGAGGTCTCCACCCTTCATTCGGGCGAGGACCTTCTCCACGACATCGGTGATATCGACGTTGGCGGTGGACATCAGCCCTCACCCTCTCCGGCGGTCTGCCCCGCGGTCGCCTCGAAGGCGGCGTTACGGCGCGCGATCTCCGCCTTCGCCTCGGTGTGCTTGTCGTAGACGAGCTGCCCCTCGAGGTCAACCTGGTCCACGATAGCCATGATGGTCGCGTCTACCGGGCGGCCCTCGGTGGCCCGCGTCTGGCGGGCCGACGAGCCGCTGGCGTAGAGCACGAGCTCGCCCACCCCCGCCCCGACCGCGTCCACCGCGACCACGAAGCTGTCCTTGTTGGCGAGCGCCACGGAGACGTCGCGCACCACGTACAGCCGGAGGCTCTCGATCTTCTCGTCCTTGCGGGACGCGACGACCGTGCCGACGATCCGCCCGAGCTTCATCGGTCAGGCCTTCTTGGGCGTGCGGCCGAGCGGGAGGACCTCGTCGATGTTCTCGTGGGGGCGCGGGATGACGTGCACGCTCACGAGCTCACCGACCCGCTGGGCCTGGCGGGCGCCGGCCTCAGTGGCGGCCTTGACCGCGGCGACGTCGCCGCGGACGATCGCGGTGACGTAGCCACCGCCGATCTTCTCGAAGCCGACGAGCTCCACACGGGCCGCCTTGACCATCGCGTCGGCGGCCTCGACCATGGCGACGAAGCCCTTCGTCTCGATCATGCCGAGTGCATCAGCCATTTGAACTCTCCATCTGATCCTTCGTGGGATCGGAACTTGTGGGGTCGGAGTGAAAGCGGGAGACCAGAAATCAGGAGATCATTCAGAGGGAAATCGCCCGCGAGGACAGGGCTCAGCGGGCCGAGAGGGCCTCGATCGCGGCGATCGCGGCGTCGCGGGCGCTGTCGATCTCGGACTCGGAGCCGCCCATCCAGAGGCGCCCGAAGGCGCCGAAGGGCTGCACGTTGATCAGGTTGATGTTCGCGGCCTTCTCCGCCTCGTTCGCCGCGACCACGATCCAGGCGGCGGGCTCGACCTCGAGGATGAAGAGGCTCTGCCCGGGGATGAGCATCATGCCGTTGCGGTTGCGGTTGATGAGTTGGGCCTGGTAGGGCTCGACCGCGCGGATGATCTGATTGGAGACCACCTTGGGGCGGACCCGATCCTCTTCCTTCACGTTGAGGTACGCGAGCACCGCCTCCCCGGCCGAGACCACCTCTCCCTTGTCGTCGTGGTGGATCTCGAGGAGGCCGAAGGCCCGCTCCACCACTTGGACCGCAGGCACCGCGCGAGTGGCCTTGAGGGCCACGTCGGTGACGCGGTTGATGATCATGCCGGGGGCCGTCTCGATCCACAGCGAGGCCTGGCCCGCCAAGGGGAGGAAGCCGCGACACGTGGTGCCCGTGAAGGCCGCGAGCTGCGGCTGGAGGCTGTCGAGGAAGGCATACCCACGCAGCGTGACTGACAAACCGCACCTCATTCAACCAGAGATCCATCGGTCCCACGGGTCCATCGACCATGGGGTCGCCGCCCGGCTCATCGGTCGGGTGGCCTTTGGTACCGCGCCGCCCGGTGCCGCGTCAAGCGGTCTACGTCAGCGGTCCGGCGGCAGGCGGGCACCGGGGTTAGGCGGCGCCCTTGACGGAGCTCCGCCCTTGTCCACCCCTGCCGCACCTTGTTCGTCCCTGCTGACCTTCGCCGCCCTGGCTGCCTGGGCTTCTTTGGCGTCCCTGGCCGCCTGCTCCACCGGCCCGGCGCGGAGCCGGACCGTGGCCGTGGCTGCCCCGACGGATGGGCGAGCGGTCGTGGTGGCCGCCGCGCAGATCGAAGGCGGCGCCTGGTCCGAGCAGCGGCGGTCTTTCGGGGAGGATGGCCCCACGGACTCTCCCAGCCCGCTCTGGCGCTTCCGCACCGGCGGACCGGTGAGTCAGCCCATCACGATCAAGGGCGGCGCGCTGTTCGTGGTCGGCGGCGCCTCGGTCCACGCGCTCGGCGTCGATGGGGTGGAGCGCTGGGCCAACCCGCTCGGCCCGAGCGGGCCGGTGGCGCTGACAGGCCGCGGGCTGGCCGTGGGGCTGATCTCGGGGGGCGCGGCCCTGCTGCACGAGGGCCGAGGCTCGGCGGCGCAGCGCTTCCTCTCCGCAGCCCCGGCGCGCGGCGCGGCGGTCGAGGTGGGTGAGGAGCTCGCCTGGGTGGGCGAAGACGGGGTGGTGTACGGCCAGACCGGCTGGACCGTGCCCGTGTCCACCGGGGCCCGCTACGGCGGCTGCTCGGATGGGACGCACCTCTTCGTCAGCACGGAAGGGGGGGAGCTCGTGAGCCTCACCCACGCGGGGGTGATCTGGCGGGTGCCCCTCCCCGGTCCCGGCTTCGAGCACCCCGTCACGGACGGTCAGGTGGTGGTGGCGGCCTACGCCGAGAAGGACGGCCGGCCGGGCGGCGTCGCCGCCTTCAACGCCTCGGATGGGAGCCGCCTCTGGTCGCGTCAGGCCCCTTCGGCCCCCGCCGCCGCCCCGGCCCTCGCCGACGCGGTCTACCTGGCGACCATGGGTGGGCAACTCCTGGCGATTGACCTGGGCAGCGGCTCACTCACCTGGACGGCGATCAACGAGGACGCCTGGAGCAGCAGCCCTGCGATCTCCCGCACCGGCGTCTACGTTGGCGACGCCGACGGGAGGCTGCACCGCCTCGACAAGGACGACGGCGGCGAGATCTGGACGCTCGACCTCATCTCTCCGATCACCGGCGCGCCCGCGATCGCTCGCGGCTTCATCTACGTCGGGCTGGCGAACGGCGACGTGGTCGCCCTCGGGAGGAAGCCATGAACCGCCTGTTCTTCGGCTGGGGCCCGGGCGTCGGTCCGCGCCTCCTCGCCCCCGGCCTCCCCGACGCGCTGATCGCCGCGGAGGGCGTGATCTGCTGGCCCTTCGAAGAGGGGCTGTTCCTGCTCCGCGGATCGGTCGCCACCTTCGTCGAGACGGGGGCCGTGCTGGGCCTCGTGCCCACGGCCGAGGGCTGGACCCTGCTGACCTCGGGGGGGCCCACCGGCCTGCGCCTCCGTCGCCTCGACCCCGACGGCTCGCTGCTCGGGGAGCGGTCGATCAGCGGGATCGGCCGCGCGCCCCAGCTTGGTGCAGGGCTCGTCGCTTGGCGAAAGGGGGCGGATAACATTGTGTTACCCGCTGCAGAGGGCGCACCGCCCCTGCGCTTGCCGATCGGGCCGCGGGAGGGCCTGCTGGGCCTCTGGACCGACCAGCCGGGCCTGATCTGGGCGGATGAGCAGCGCCTATACCGGATGTCCCCCGGTGGGCGCCCCCAATCCGCCGGCTCCCTCAACAGTGACGTGCGGCGCCTGGTCGCCGGGCCGTGCGGCGCGGCGCTGCTGCTCAGCCGCGATGGCCAGTGGGCCCTGCCGCCCGGCGGTCTGCCCGTGCCGGTGGAGATCGCCCTCGAGCTCGATGGCGCCCGCTTCTCGGCCGACGGTCAGCGGGCCATCGTCCGCTGTGAGGAGGGGCTCGCCTTGATCGACACCCGCACAGGCGGGGTGCTCACCTACGCCGAGGGCGCCGATCTCTCGCCGGTGGGCTTCGATCCCGCGCCGCTGCTCCTCGATGAGTCGACCGGTGAGCTGCGCACCTTCGAGGGGGAGCTCCGCGCGGACGGCTTCGTGCCCACCTCCCCCACCCTCGCCGATGACCGCCTCGCCGGCCCCGGCGGGCGTGTCTGGGACCTCCGGACCGGCGCCGCGAGCCCGAGCCTGCCCGAGCTGTCTGCCGACCTGATCGTCTCCCTCGGGGAGGCCGGCTGGGCAGCCCTCATCGGAGAGACCCTCTCTCACCTGTCGGCGGAGTGCGAGCCCCTCGCCCACCACAGCCTGCCCGCAGCCTTGCTCCCCGAGGCCGATCCTCCGCTCGAGGGAGCCTGGGACGGGAGGCACCTGTGGCTGCTCCGCGAGGCCGGGTGGCTGCGCGCCTCCCTCGAGACCGGTGAGCTGGTGGTCGACGAGCGGGGCCCGTCCCAAGGCTCGACCGCAGCGCCGCCCCCAGAGGTCGAGCCCCCGTCGCTGGACAGGCCGGAGCAGGCCGCGCTCGTGGCGATGTTGGGGATCGACGCCGAGCGCCGCTGTGGCGACCGACGGTTCCTCTGGCGCCTCGACGGCGCGCTCTGGTCGGTGCCCACCACCCTCGAGTGAGGCCCCCTCGGGAATGTCGAGCGGCGTATCCGTGAGAGTTGGCGTTACTCCACTGTTACGGACTTTGCGAGGTTACGGGGGCGGTCAATGTCTCGCCCCAGCGCCAGGGCCGTCTGGTAGGCGAGGAGCTGAAGCGGCAGGACCGTCACGAGGGGGCTCAGGAGCTCGGAGGTGTGCGGGACGGCGATGCAGACATCGCCGTAGCTCGCGGCCTCATCATCTCCTTCCGAGTGGATGAGGATGATGCGGGCGCCGCGGGCGCGGCACTCCTGGAGGTTCGACAGACTCTTGTCGCGGAGCGAGTCGTTGGGCGCGATGACGATGACGGGGCTCCCCTTCTCGAGGAGGGCGATGGGGCCGTGCTTCATCTCGCCTGAGGGGTAGGCGATACACGGGATGTAGGCCACCTCCATCAGCTTGAGCGCCCCCTCCGCGGCCACCGCAGCCGAGCAGCCGCGGCCGAGGAAGAGCACCATCCGGGAGTCTGTGACCATTCGCACCATCGCGTCGATGGGGCCGGGCCGTGAGAGGTACTGCTCCACGAGATCCGGGATGCGGAGCAGGTCTTCGGCGAAGGCGCGCCCAGCCGGCAGCGAGAGCGAGCGGGAGCGCGCGAGCTGGAGCGCGAAGAGGTACAGGGCCGCGACCATGTTCGAGAAGGCCTTGGTCGAGGCCACGGCCATCTCGGGGCCCGAGTGGATGAAGACCCCGCGGCCGGTGGTGCGGGCGATGGAGCTGCCCACCACGTTGACCACGCCCATCACCGTCCCGCCCTTGAGCTGGATCTCCTTCACCGCGCCGAGGGTGTCGGCGGTCTCACCGGACTGGCTCACCGCGAGGAAGAGCGCCGCGGGGTCGATCACGGGGTTACGATACCGGAATTCACTGCTGATCTCGGCAGAGGCCGGGATCCGGGCGAGCTGCTCGATGGCGTTGGCCCCCACCATGCAGGCGTGCCAAGCCGTCCCGCAGCCGACGAGGCCGACGCGCGGGATCCCCGTGAGCTGACGGGGGGAGAGGTCGAGGCCGCCCAAGCGGCTGAGCCCCTCCTCCACCACGACGCGGCCGCGGAGGCACTGCCGGAGGGCGTCGGGCTGCTCGTGGATCTCTTTGAGCATGTAGTGGGGGAAGTCGCCGCGATCCCCGTCCTTCCAGTCCTCCTCCAACATGTGCACGTTCGGGCGCGACAAGCTGCCGCCGAGGCGGGTGGTCTCGACGCCGTTCTTGTCGAGGCGCGCGAGATCGCCGTCTTCGAGGAAGACCACTCGACGGGTGTAGGGGCCGAGGGCGTGGGGGTCAGAGGCGAGGAAGGTCTCGCCGTCGCCGAGGCCGACGACCAAGGGGGAGCCGTTCCGCGCCGCGATGATGAGGTCGGGGTGGTCTGCGAAGAGCACGGCGATGCCCCAGGTGCCGCGGACCCGTGTGAGCGCGGCGCGGACGGCCTCGAGGGGGTCTCCCCGCACGAGGTCCGGCGGCAGGGTGTCTCCGGGGATGACCTGTCCGAAGTAGTACCGCCCGATGAGCTGGACGAGCACCTCGGAGTCTGTCTCCGAACGGAACTCGACGCCCGCGCTCAAGAGGCGGGCCTTCAGCGGGTTCATGTTCTCGATGATGCCGTTGTGAATCAACGCGATTCGGCCCGAGCTGTCCAGGTGCGGGTGGGCGTTCTCGTCGGTGACGCCGCCGTGGGTGGCCCAGCGGGTGTGCGCAACGCCGGTGCTACCTTGCTGATCGGCGGGCACCTTGGCGGCGAGATCGGCCACGCGGCCCACTGTCTTGATGACCTGCAAGGCGCCACGGTCGTAGACGGCGATCCCCGCCGAGTCATAGCCCCGATACTCGAGGCGACGCAGCCCCTCAAGGAGGACAGGCGTACATTGACGAGGACCCAGGTACCCAATGATGCCACACATGCCGGCTCCCGAACGATGGCTGCGGGTTATCCTGTCAAAGCCGGAGGGACATCATGGGGGAGCAGCTGGTTGGTTTACCCGCCGATCCGGGGGGCGAGGTGGACTGGGACCTTGAGTGGGAGCCGGGCTCGAGCTCTGAAGGCGATGTGACCTTCGTAGCGGCGTTCCGGACGATCCACTCCGCGAGCTGGCTGGCCGTGGTCGATGAGGTGCTCCAAGAGCTCGGGTGCGGACCGGACGCGGTCGGCGAGGTGCTCTGTGAGCTTCGCCCGAACGGTGACTTTCGCATCGTCGAGTCCCTCCGGGGTCGAGCGGTGCGCGGGCATCACAGCGGTCCCGGCGAGCTGGACATCACGAGAGACATCGACATCTTCGTCGCTGCGCGCCCGAGCGAGGCGACGGAGGCCCCGTCCGCGCCTGTCTCTGTCGCCCGCCTGAGCGAGGTGCACGCCTTCGAGCGGCTCCGCGCCCAGGCCGCCGAGCTCGGCACCTTCGGATCCCCCGGGGTCGACAGTGACGCCGCGCTCGGGATCTTGCTCGAGGCCGTCGGCGCAGAGAGCGCCGCGGTGCTGATCCACGTGCCTCGGCGCCGCACCCTCTGCTTCGCGGCGGCGCGGGGCCCCCGCTCGGCGCCGCTGCTGTCGATCGAGATCCCAGAGGACGCTGGCATCGCCGGCCTCGTCCGCCGCCGAGGTGCCTCCCTCACGGTCCACGAGGTGGGCCAGCGGCAGGAGCACTTTGGCGAGGTGGACGCCGTCACGGGCTACACCACCCGCGCGATCCTCGCCGTCCCGCTTATCGCCGACGGCCGTGTCTTCGGCGTGCTCGAGCTCTTGAACCCCATCGGCGGGGCTGGCTTCCGCGCCTGGCACCAGCGCGCCGCCAACTATGTGGCGGAGGCCCTCACGCGGGCCCTGTGGGTGGCGCCGGCTTGAGCGCCGCCATCAAGGCGGCGTGGGCTGGTGGGGGCAGGTAGCGGGAGACGTCGCCGCCGTTCGTCGCGATCTCGCGGACCAGCGACGACGAGATGAAGATGTTCTTCGGCTCGGTGAGCAGGAAGACCGTCTGGACCTCGGGCGCCATGTCCATGTTGGCGAGCCCGATCTGAAACTCGAACTCGAAGTCGCTCACCGCGCGGAGGCCGCGGAGGATGGCCGTCGCGCCGACGCTGCGGCAGTAATGCACGAGCAAGCCCTGGAAGCTGTCTACCTCCACGCCCGGGAGATCTGCGGAGACCTCGCGGAGGACGGCGAGGCGGGTCTCGAGGGGGAGCACCGAGCGCTTGGCCGGGTTGTAGCCCACCGCCAGGATCACCCGGTCAAAGAGGGAGGTGGCCCGCCTCACGAGGTCAAGGTGACCCGCGGTGATGGGGTCGAAGGATCCAGCGTAGACGGCGACACGGGGAGCGGACATGCGGTGGCCTAACCCGAGGTGGGCTTGAGCAGGCGCGCCGCGAGCAGGCGGATCCGCGCGGAGCTGCGGAGCGGGGCGAGGGCGGGATCGAGCGCCAGCTCTCGATGGATCTCGACCTGATCTTCGGGGGAGGCCCGGTCGAGGCGCAGCAAGGCCGTCGAGAGCTGGTCGACCGCAGCTTCGAGCTCCCCGCGGGCGAGGCTGAGCTGGGCCTCGGCGTAGGCGACGAGCGGGTGCTCCGGATCGAGGGGCGCGAGGACCCGCTCCGCCGCGTCCGTCTGGCCCGTGCGGACGAGGAGCAGGGCCCACATCGCCGCGACCTCCCGGGCCTCGTCGGCCTCAGCGGGGATGGCGTCCAGGGTCTGAAGCGCGGCCTCGGCCTCCCCGAGGCGCTGCTCGACCCAAGCGAGGCGCCGCCGGCTCCGGTGGTCGTCCGGGCGGAGCGTGAGGAGGCGGAGGTAGAGCTGTCGGGCCTCGGCGTCTTCGTCCGCGTTGGCCGCATTTCGGGCCAGGACGAGCAGGGCGTCGGCGTCCTCGGGGCGCTGGTCCAGTCGTCGCTGGGCGCGGGCCCGCTCGGCGTCACCCCGAGGGACCACGCGTCGATACCACCGGTACCAGATCTCCCCGACCTCGCTCGGGTCGCGGTGGTGCCCCCGCAGCGGTGGCGCCTCGCCGGACGGTGGTAGGTCGCTGGTTACGAGGGTTACGGCATCAACCGCTTCAGGTCGGTCGCCCCAGGAGGCCGCGGACTGCGCCCAGGCGAGGCTCGCCACCAGCAGGGCGCCCAGCAGCAGGGCACGGCGATCGAAGAGCGGATGGACGCCCTCCAGGTGGGGCCCGAAGAGGGTGGGACGGGAGACGACGTGCCGTAGCGTGAGCTCGACCGTGTCGAAGTTGACCTCGATCTGCTCCCCCGCGGTGAGCCGGCGACCGCCGCAGCGGAGCGCAGCCCCCTCTCGCGCCACGACCAGCCGCCCGCCCTCAAAGGGCAGGACGCTGTCGGGGCCCTCACCGAGCGTGATCGCGCCCCGCACCTCAAGGTTTCGGCGCTCGACGACCCGACCGTGAAAGCGGAGGGTGACGGCGAGCTCAACCACCCTCCCCTCCGCGTCTGGCGCGGCGGTCTCGGCCGGTCAGCAGATAGTCAGCCTCTTTACCGTAATATTTACGGAGGATCCGGGCGAAGCGGTCTTCGCTGCGCAGCTCGTCGAAGACGGGATCGACGCGGAGGTCTTGGCGGAACTCGATGTGGTGCAGGGTGTCGAGATCCTTCATCCCCTCCAGAGCGTCCTTCAGGTGTTGGTAGGCTCGCTCTCGGTGGCCCATGGCGGCGTGGATCTTCGCGCGGTGGAGCTCGGCGTAAGGGTCTCCGGGGTCGAGCTCCTCCAGGAGGGCCATCCACTCCAAGGCCTCGGTGTAACGCCCCTGATGGGCGAGGTTGACCGCGAGGTTGTTGAGGACGTTTACGTCGAGGGGGTCGAGCTCCAGGGCCTTTCGGTACATCGCCTCTTCGGTCTGGTACTCCCCGCTGCGCTTGTAGGTGAGCGCGAGGTTGTTGTAGCCTGCTGGATCTTCAGGATAAAGTTCGATGTAACGCTGATAAGTCTCCCGGCACAGCTCCTGGTTCTCGGCGAGGTAGGAATAGTAGCCCACCACGTTCAGCGCTCCTGGATCATCTGGATTGATCCGCAACCTTCGGCGAGCGACGTCGAGCTCGCGGCGGATCCGGTGCTCGTTCTCCGGGCGGGCGTCGCGCACGTCGAACCAGTCGCGGAAGCCCCAGCCGATGAAGCGCTCCATCGGCGAGGGGGCCTCATCGGCGCTCTCCGGGGGCGGCGGCTCTTCGGCATCCGCGAGCAGGGGCTCGGGGACAGGGCCGGGGTCGAGGTTTGTCGGCGCCTCTGGCGGGGGCTCCGGGGCCCCCTTCGTTGGGGGCTCGGGCAGCTCCGCCTCGGCCAGCGCCTCGGCCGCCTCGTCGGCGAGGCTCTCCGTCTCGGGGCGAGAGACGCCGTTACCCTGCGTGGCGCCGCCCCCGGCCCTCCCGAGCGTGCCTTGGTTGCCGGCTGGCATGTAAAAGGAGGGGGCCCCCTCGGCGTGCTCGGCGCGCTCTGCGCGCTCGGCGTAACCCTCCTCCGCTCCCTCGAGGTCTCGCTCGAGCAAGCGGGCGATGGTCTCCGGGTCGGGCTCCATACCCGTCGCCGTCGCGGAGACGGAGGTGGTGGGCCCGAAGAGCTCCCACAGCACGCTGAGCTGGCTCACGCTCACGCTGAGCAGCAGCACCAGCACGGCGAGGGGGAGATCGCCGCTGTCGCGGGACCAGCGGAGGGCCGGCTCTCGCGGGATGAGATCGAGGTCAAGCTGCACGCCCTCGGTCTCGGCCCAGCGGAGGTGGCCGCCGGGGGTGAGGCGGCCGGAGGGCCCCCCGGGCGCCGGGGACTCGAGGCGCACCGCCTCTCGGCCCTCCCAGATCGCCGTCAGCGCGGGGGCGCCCTGCGGCCAGCCCGCCGTCCCCTCGGGGCTGAGCCTCAAAGCGCCCCATGCGCGCCAATGCACCTGTTGGTCGACGACCACCCCGGCCATGCGCAGGGTGACCCGGAGGCCATGCCAGGGGCGCGCGAGTCGGCTCATCCGGCGGGACCCCTCAGCGGGGTGAAGACGAGGGTGAGGTCAAAGGGGCTCGGCAGGGCAGACATATCGGACAAGCCGGGGTAGAACCGCCAACGTACGCCGGCCTGTGAGAGCAGCGGCCCGAGGCGGGCGAGGAGCGCAGGGTCCAACGGCTCGGGCAAGACCTCGAGCTGGTCGCCCCCGACGGGGCGAACGCGGGAGCATCCGACCAGGGTGGACGCCCGGGCGATTCCCTTTCGGTCTGCGTAGATCCGGAGGTCACAGCTCAGGTATTGGCCCTCGGGTAGGATGGCCTCTGGCGGGAGCTCGGGCACGAATTGCTCCCGAACCCGCACGACCTCGGTGATGTTCCGAACGGAGCCGGGCTCCCCGAAGTAGACCGCCACCCCGGTCTCGGCGGCGACCTCCTGCCTGCAGGCCCGGGCCGGCCGCCACTTCTGGGCCCGCAGCAGGTCAGAGGCCGCCTCCACCAACGGCGCCGGGCAGTCGAGGAGCGCGACGGCTGAGACCGCCCCCTCGGCGGTGGTGGTGACCAGCAGGTCACACTCGCCGCGCGGGAGGGCGCCGCGGTCTGGCACCCGGAGCTCGAAGCCGTCCATCAGCACCGGCACGGCCGTCCGGCACTCGCGGGCGGCGGCGGGCAGGGGCCAGCCGAGCACCAGCGCGGCGATTAGAGCTCGGAGCGCGGAGGGTTCGGCGGAGGCGGGGGCCGAGGGGTCGGTGTCGGCGGAGTGCATGGGGCACCTTATCCGCCTCATCGGGGACGGTCGCCCTCTCCGCGGCTCAGGGCCCTGTGGGCAGGAGGGTGACCTGTCCCCTCCCCTCATCGGCGCCGGGGGCGCCCACCGCGAGCTGGTCGCCTTGGAGGGCGAGGCCGGCGCCAAACCCAGGACCTTCTCCCGTCCACGAGGAGAGGTCTTCGTCGAGGCCAGCGGCGTGAAGGCCGTCGGCGAGCGGGAGCGGCGAAGACCACACCTTGCCCTCACCGTCGGCGGGGGCGCCGGCCCAGAGGGTGTCGGTCGCCGGGTCGACGAGCAGCGCGCCTCCGAGCCCCGGGCTGCCCGTGATGCGGGCGGGCGCGTCGGACCAGGAGGCGGTGCCGGCGGCGAGGGGACCGTCGAAGCGGGCGATCTCACCGATGACGCTGTCGCCCAGCAGGAGATCGAGGGTGCCGTCACCGGTGGCGTCCACGGTCACGAGCGCGGCCTCGAGGCCCAGGCCGCCGCCCACTCCCCCGACGATGAGGGTGGTGGCGCGCTCGTCGAGGCTGTCGTCGAAGCCGCTGAGCTCGGCGTCACCGGGCACCACCGCACAGAGGCCGGAGTCAGCCCCGGGCGAGCAGACGATCAGCTCGGCGTAGCCGTCCAGATCGAGGTCGGGGCTGATGCTCAACGTGGTGCCGGCGGCGTCGCCGGGGGCGTCACCCGTGATGGAGCCGTCGGCCTCGGCGGCCAGCAGATCCTCTCCGACTTGATCGGCGTCGAAGAGGTAGACCCGACCTCGGCTCTCCCAGGAGCCAGGGGCCGCGACCGCCAGATCGGCGCGGCCGTCACCGTTGAGGTCGCCGCCGGCGAGGGCAGCGCCGAAGGCGTCATTGATCGAGTAGCCGATGATGGAGGGGGCGTCGGTCGGAGCGGGCCAGCTGAGATAGACGACGCGGCCGACGTCCTCGTAGACGTAGCTCTCGCCGTACCAAGACGCGAAGTCGGCGTCGGGGGCGCCGGCGAGGAGGGCGAAGCGCTCACCCTCGGCGGGCGCCCAGGGGAGGAGGGCTCCTCCGAGGCCATCCCCTTCTCGGCCGCTCCAGGCGGCCTCGGCGCCCGACCAAGCGAGGGCCTCGGCGGTGGGATCGAAGAGGGCGACGCTGCCCCGGCCCTCGTCGGCGGAGGGGGAGGCCACCACGAGGAGGGCCGCGCCGTCGAGATCGGTGGTCCAGGCGAGGCCGTCGGCGCCGAGCGCCTCGTCGTCGGTGGAGCCGCTGACCGCCCAGGGCTCGGGAGGGTCGGTGTCCTCGCCGCTGTCCGCCCCGCCACTGTCACCGCTGTCGTTGGCGCCGCCGCCACTGTCGCCGCCGCTGTCGTTGGCGCCGCCGCTGTCGGTCTGGGGCAAGCCGCTGTCCCCGGCGGACGCGCCTCCGCCGCTCGCCTCCCCAGGTACAGGCTCAAAGCGGACGGCCGCCGTCTCGCAGCCCCCGAGCAGACAGATCCACGGGAGGCAGGACCACGTGAAGGAGGCCGAGCTTGGGCCGGTCCGGCGGGCTCGATGGGCGCCCGTCACGGCTGGGCGCAGCGGGTGAGCAGGGGATCGTCGGCGACAGCTCCCGCCTCTCGGAGCTGGGTCAGACGGGCGGCCGCGGCGGGGCAGCCGCCCTCCGCGAGGTCGAGGGTGGCCGCGAGGCGGAGGACCTCGACGCGGCGGAGCTTCTCACCGCTCTCCAGGAAACGGTCGGCCTCGACGCGGGCCTCGGGGCCTCGCCCGGCGCGGTGGAGGGCGTCGATGCGGAGGTAGCGCAGCTCCGCGGAGACCGCGGCCCCCGGCTCGGCGAGGGCCAGCCCGGACTCGATCGCCTCGAGCACGCTGAGGGGCGCCGCGCCTTGATCTTCGAGGGCTCGGGCGCGTCCGAGCAGGCCGCCGGCGGTGGTGGGCAGGCAGGTGGTGGTGCCCCCCGCGGTCACCGAGCGCTCCGGGCCCGCGGCGGAGACGCAGGTGACGGCGACGTGGCCGCGCTCTACGGAGACCTGCGTGCCGAGCGCGTCTCGGTTCACGTTGAAGACGGTGCCGATGACCCTCACCTCACCCTCGCGGGTGCGGAGCGCGACGTCGAGCCCGGCTTCGGGGTCGACCTCGACGCGGATCGAGCCACGCTCCCACTGCAGGCGTGGGTGGAGCGAGCTGCCTTCGATGCTCCCCTCTCCGGAGGCCTCGAGGTGGAGGCCTTCGGGGAGCGTAGCCGCCGCGGCTTGGAGGGTTGCGCGCGGGAGCGTGACGTCGGGTGGGGGGAGCCTGACCCACCACAGCAGGGCGGAGGCCGCGACCGCGACGGGCAAGAGCCATCGCCAAGGCCCCCCGAGGGGTTGCGTGGGGGCCGCGGCGCCGCTGCGCACCGCGCGGATCAACCGCCCGATCTCTTCGGGTTGGGGCTCGGTGTGCTGACGCAGCCGCTGGAGGAGCGTGGGTTCATTCGAGTCAATCATGGACCACCCCCGTCCGGGGCGAGGCCGGCGGCGCGGGCGCGGTCGCGAAACAACGCGCGGGCCCTCCGGAGGCGGCTCTTGACGGTGCCGTCCGGGATGCCCAGGAGGCGCGCCACCTCGGGGTCGGGTCGCTCTTCGAGATCGCAGAGCACGAGCACCTCGCGGAGGTCTTCTGGGAGCGTGGCCACGACGCCGCGGACCGCCTCGGCCTCGAGGCGCTGCTCGACTTGCGGAGGGCTGGAGGGGGTGACGTCCTCCACGCGCACGCCAGGGACCCAGCGGCGGAGCCAGGCCTTTCGTCGCTGACCCGCGAGCACCTTGCGGGTGGTGGAGAAGAGCCAGGACGGGAGCTGCTCCGGGGCGCCGATCGTGTGGAGGCGCCGAAGGAGCACGATGCCGACCTCTTGCGCCGCTTGTTCGGCGTCCACGCCGGGGCCGGAGAGACGACGGCACCACGCCAGCACGGCAGGGAGCGTGGCGCGGAGGAGGTGATCGAGGGCATGAGGGTCACCCTCCTGGGCCTCCTTCCACAGGAGGGCTTCGGGCGTCAGCGGATTCACAGTCGCCTCGATGCTCCCAAATGTTGAGAACGATCACATCGCTTTACGCGATCTGTGGATCTCTGACCAGCCGAGCGCGAGTCCGATACCTCCGCTCCACCGCCCTTGTACGTCGGGGGGGGCGTCTCCGATGATCAGCTCGGTCGATCGCAGATCAATGGCCCCCCACCCGCTGAAGCTGACGTGGAGCGCCGGCCCGACGCGCCGCGACCACTGGCCCTGGAGACCGGTGGTGGGGATCCAGAGCCGCTTGGCGACCACCCCCTCCTCGCCGAAGGCGCGGAGCGCGAGCCCGAACGTGGGCCCGAGCCGGAGCGGGTGTTGGTCGCCCAGGCGGAGGGTGGGCCCGAGGCTCCCGTACAGATCGCGGCGCCAGCGGTCACCGGCGAGGCCTCGGAGCTGGGTGGCGGGGATGAGGCTGAGCCGGGCGGCGGCGCCGAGGCGGCCGTCGCGACGATCGAGACCACCGCCGAGGTGCACCCCGACGCCAGCCTGGCGCCCCGCGGCGAGGATCAGCTCCCCGCCCAGCTCCCCTCTCCAGAACGGCGCCGACTCGGGCTCGGGCGCCCCCACAGTCGGCTCAACGAGCGGGGCCGCCTCGGAGAGCGGCGGCGGGGGAGGCGCTGGCGCGATCTTGGGCGGGGGTCGGGGGCGCGGGGCTGGAGACGGAGCAGGGCCTGAGGGCGGCGGCAGGCTGGCGAGCGGCGTTGGCGTGGGTGCCGGCGGCGGGGATCGGAGCAGACTGCTGGCCAGCCAGGCCACCTCCTCCCGCTCCGCCTCTCCCGTCGGGAGGGGGACCGTCGCCTCGTGCATATGTCCGGAGCGGTCGAGCACGACGAGGCTCCAGCGGTCTCCCCGGGCTTGCACCACCACCCAAGCTCCCCCCGAAGGGGGGCCGATCTCCAGGCCAGCGATCGCCAGGATCTCGGCCCAGGCGCTCGGATCCTCCCCCTTGGGCAAGGTGAGCGGCTCCGCCACCGCCGGACGGGCGCCGATGAACAGGACGGCGAAGGCGAGGGCCAGTCGGAGCAGCCACCGTCGCTGTCGCGCCCCGTGCACCCACACCCACGCCCGCCGATGCGCGGCCATGCGGCGGGCGAGGGAGGAGCGGCGGGCCATGAACGCTCGGGCGGGTTCGTTGGGGGGGGGCGAGGACGACTGGGCGTCTACCACGCCGGGGCCTGGGTTCGCCCGAGAATGTATCGGGCGGCCTCGGAGGACACGGGGCCAAGGGAGGGGGAGCCCGACTCTTACGGGGGGATGCGGGAACCGCCGCGCCGGAGCGAGGGTGCTATGGTCTTCCGGTGGCTCGGTCGGGAGAGCGTCCGCATGGGTTCATCGCCGCAAGGGTGGGTCGGGTTGTCACCGGGGGTCGTCGCGGCCGTGGCGCTGGCGACGCTGTTCGCCTCTGGCTGCGTCCATCGGCCGCCGACGCCCGTGATCCCCCTCCCCCCTCCCGTCGGGGGCGACCGGAGCTGCGAAGCGGAGGTGGCGGAGGGCGTGGCGCTGGCGAAGGCCGGTGAGAAGGTGGCGGCCGCGGAGCATTGGCGGGTGGCCTATGGTCGCTGCGGGCCCGGATACGGGCTGCTCTCGCTCCAGGCCATCGAAGCCGGCGATCGCGGCGACCTCAACCGCGCCGCGGACCTCCTCCTCCGAGAGATGAGTGAGCCCGGGCCGGATCCGAGGGCGATTCGTGTGCTGCTGCACATCCTCCCCGACCTCTCCGCGGAGGCCCGGGCCAGCGTCGAGGCCGCCGGTCAGCAGCTCGGTCGGCCGGTCACCGTCTCTGTGATCAGCGATGAGTATGTCTGGATGTCTCAAGTGCTCTGCCGTGACAAAGGGCGCTTGCCGATTCAGCAGTCGCTGCTCCCGGGTGATCACGGGATGATCGATCGGCTCACCGTGACCTGCCCCGACGGCCTGAGCCGCACCGTCTACTTCGACCCCAGCGCCGATCCGAAGGAGCGGCAGATGATGGAGGAGGTCCAACGGCGGGCGGCGGGAGACCGCGGCTGAGCCGCTCGGCCCTCCCCTGTACGGCCTCGGAGCGGCGCGCTACGCTCCGGGCCATCGTGTGGATGGGGTCGTATGTCCAACTCAGGTCCTGGTGGGGCGCCGCCGCCTGCGGCAGCCCAAGAGTCCGACGCGGCGGGGCCGCGGTGGTTCGAACAGGCGCCGCCGGAGCCCCTGCCCCGCGCCCGCCAGCGCGCGCCGGTGGAGCAACTGTGGGTGCGTTGCCCGGCCTGTAAGGAGGTCCTCTACAAGGACGCCCTCTCGGCCTCGGCTCAGGTCTGTCCCCGCTGCGGCCACCACCTTCAGATCGAGGGGCTGGACCGCCTGCTCCTCCTCGTGGACGCCGAGTCTTTCGTCCGGCACGACGAGCACCTCTCCCCGATGGACCCGCTGCACTTCGTAGACTCCAAGCCCTACAAGTCCCGGTTGATCGCCACCCGCAAGAAGACGGGTGAGCCCGACGCCTTCATCTCGGGCTCGGCGACGATTGACGGCATCCCCGTTCAGATCGGCACCTTCAATTTCGCTTTCCTCGGGGGCTCGATGGGCTCGGTGGTGGGTGAGCTCATCACCCGCCTCTTCGAGCGCGCCTGCGCGACCCGTCAGCCCGCCATCGTGATCAGCGCCTCCGGCGGCGCCCGTATGCAGGAGGGCGTCCTCTCCCTCATGCAGATGGCGAAGACCTGCGCCGCGCTGGCCCGGCTCCGCGATGAGGCCGGCTGCCCGTATGTGAGCGTGCTCACTCACCCCACGACCGGTGGTGTGGCGGCCTCCTTCGCGATGCTGGGCGACCTCATCCTCGCGGAGCCCAACGCCCTCGTCGGCTTCGCGGGCCCCCGTGTCATTGAGCAGACCATCGGCTCGGCCCTTCCCCCCGGCTTTCAGACGAGCGAGTACCTGCTCGAGCATGGGATGGTCGACGCCATCGTCCCTCGCGGAGACCTTCGCGCCACCCTGGCCCGCTGCCTGCATCTCTTGCTCGACCCCGCCGTGCCGGCCGAGCGGGTGCCTGAAGGTCCGCCCCTGGTCACGCCGTGATCGATCATCCGGTCCTGGCTGACCTCGGACGCTTCGGGGTGCGGCTGGGCCTCGACCGCCTTCGCAGCTTCCTCGCCTACCTGGGTGATCCCCACCTCGCCTTCCCGGTGATCCACGTCGCGGGGACGAACGGCAAGGGGAGCGTCGTCCGCATGCTCGGCGCGGTGCTGCGGGCGGCTGGCTATCGGGTGGGCGAATACATCTCGCCCCACCTCCAGCAGGTCAACGAGCGGATCAACATCAACGGGTCCGACATCTCCGACCTGGAGCTGAGCGGCATCCTCTACGAGCTCGACGCCGCCCGCCGCGCCTGGGGAGAGGCCACGCTCGAAGACGGCACCCCCGTCGATCGGGCGCTCACCTACTTCGAGATGATGACCGCGGCAGCCTTCCTGGCGATGCAGCGCTCGGGCGTCGGCGTGGCCGTGATCGAGGTGGGGATGGGGGGCCGCTTGGACGCGTCCAACGTGGTCGACCCTATAGTCAGCGTGATCACCTCGATCTCGATGGATCACGTAGAGCAGCTCGGCCCGGACATCCCGAGCATCGCGGCGGAGAAGGCGGGGATCATCAAGCCTGGCCGGCCCGTGGTGGTCGGTCCGCTCAGCCCCCCCGCGGCGAGCGTCATCCGGGCGATCGCACACGAGCGAGGCGCCCGTTTTGTTCAGTTTGACCGTGACTTTCGGGTGAATCCAGGGCGAGAGGGCCGCTTCGCGTGGTCGGGCCTGGGCCTGACGCTGAGAGACCTTGAGGTCCGGCTGCCGGGCTCGCATCAGCTCGACAACGCGGGGGTCGCCATCGCGGCCTTGGAGCTCTGTGGCGCGGTCCTCCCGGTCTCGGAGGCCGCCCTACGCGAGGGGCTGCGGTCGGTCGTGCACGCCGGGCGCCTCGAGTGGCTCGCCCCTGACCTGTTGGTGGACTGCGCGCACAACGCTGACGGCGCGCAGCGCCTCGCCGCCTACCTGCGGGAGCTCCCCTGGGATCGGCCCCGGACCTTGCTCTTGGGCATGTCTGGTGACAAGGACGCCCGCTCGGTGGCGGTGACCCTGTCCGCGCAGGTCGATCGGGTGCTCACCACCCGTTGTCGGCACCCACGCGCGGTGTCCCCGGGGGATCTCGCCTCTTTGCTCGTGGGGGTGGGCCTGCCGGTGCTGCCCGCCGGTGACATCGAGGCCGCGTTGCCCCTGGCCCGCGACGGACGCTCGTTGGTCATCGTCGCGGGCTCGGTCTTCCTCGCAGGGGCCACGCGGGACCTCGTCCTCGGGTGAGGGCCGTCCTCGCGGTCCTGGCCGCGGCCGCCCTCGCCGCTCCGGCAAACGCCAGCGACCTCGGCCTCGGCCTCGTCGAAGAGCTGCTCGTCACGGCCGACCGGCTCGTGATCGACGACGGGGTGATCACCGCCGACGGGCATGTCCAGCTCACCCTGGACGGGCGGATCGTCGAGGCGGAGCGGCTCCGCCTCATCCGCGCCACCGGCCTGCTCGCGCTCGAGCGGGGGGCCTGGCAGGGGCCGAGCGGCGCGCTGCGCTTCGAGTCGGCGACGGTGCCCCTCGGCGAGGGGGTCACGGTGGTCTTGGGGGCGCGCTTCGAGGCCCCGGCTCAGCATGCGGTCGTGACCGGGGCCGAGCTCCGTGTGCTGGGACCCGGACGACTGTCGGCCACCGACGCCACATTGGGCCTCTGCACCTGCGATCCGGCGCCGTGGAGCCTCTCGGCTCGCCAGATCGAGGTCGAGATCGACGGGGTGGCGCGCCTGCAGGGGGGCTGGGTCTCCGTCTGTGAGCGGCGCCTTATCCCCCTGCCGCCGATCAGCGTCCCCCTCGAAGATCGGCGCAGCGGGCTGCTGGCGCCGCACCTCGGCTACGGGCAGGACGGCGTGGTCCTCGGTGAGCCGCTCTTCCTCGTCCTCGGACCCCACGCCGACACGACGATCGAGCCGGAGCTCCGCGGGGAGCGCGGGCTCCGCGGCCTCGGGGAGCTCCGGTACGCCCTCGCCCCTCAGGAAGGCGGGTTGTTGCAGGTCGCCGCCGGCTGGGACCGCCTCGCCGAGGGCGGCCGGGGGGCCCTCGACCTCGAACATGCCTGGACCCCGGGCCGTTGGCGAAGCGCCGTCGACGCCCAGTGGACCAGCGACGAGCGTGTGCAGGCGGACTACGGCGGCGACTTCCTCGCCCGATCCACCCCCTGGTCGGAGCAGCGGGCCTTGCTCGCCTGGGGCGACCACCGCGGCGCCCTCCGTGTAGACGGTCGGAGCGTGCTGATGCCCGCCGATGCCCTGCAGCGGCCGATCAGCGGCGTGGTCTCCGCTCCGGCGCTGCCGCTGTGGGGTGGCACCCTCCAGGCGGAGGCGCGGGTGGATCACGCCCGCTTCGGCGGCGCTCCCCTGCCCTTCTGGGACGGAGCCCGCTCCGACCCCCTCGGGCTGCGCACCCAGGCTCGCGTGGAGCTCGATCGGGGCTTCGTGCTCGGCCCGACCCGCCTCGTGCTCGCCGGGCGCTCCCGGGCCACGCGCTGGACGGAGCGGCCCGGTTGGGTGGAGGGTGGCCTGGGGGCCGCGGCCCTGCTCGACCTCTGGGGAGACCTCGGCTCGCTCCGCCAGGTCGTCGTGGCCGGCTTCGCCGCCGAGGTGCGGGATCGGGGGGGCGCGTCGCCGGCTGAGGCTCTGCCGGCACACCCGCTCGGAGACGATCGCCTCCCGACCGGCTGGTCGGCCGGCCCAGTCCTCCGCTCCAGGCTCCTCGATCCCGTCGGGGTGCCCCTGCGCGCCGAGCTCGCGGCGCCCTTCGGGACGGGCGGCTTCGATCCGGTCGGGCGCCTCGCCTTCACAGGGGCACCGTGGACCGTCACGGTCGAGGCCGATCGGCGGCTCCAGCTGGCCCGCGCTGCCCTGGACGGCGCGCCGGGGCGTGTCGGCGTCGGGATCGCGCACCAGGCGGGGGAGCGCCTCGACCTCCTGCAAGCCCAGGGCGAGCTCGGTTGGCAGCTCCCGGGGCCGCTTCGGGAGTGGCGCCCCGGCTGGACGGGCCTGTACGACCTGACGGCGCAGCGGTCCCTCAACCAGGGGCCCTCGCTCTCCTTTCACTCCCGCTGCCAGTGCCTCTCCTTCGTGGCGGCGGCGACCTGGGCCGCCGATCGGGAGCTGCCCGACCTCCGCCTCCAGGTCGACCTCGGGCCCTGATCGCCACCGCTCGCCGGACGCCGCCCCGGCGGGTAAGGCGCTTCGCTCTCTCGGGGGTCTATACGGTGGAAGAGTCCGCGATTCAAAACCTGCTCCAGGAGCATGGCCTGGTGGCGGTCTTCATCGCGTTGATCCTGGCCCCTCTGGGGCTCCCGCTCCCAGAAGACCTCACGCTGCTCCTCGCCGGAGTGCTGATCGGGCAGGGCCATGCGAGCGCGATCTCTACCTTCTTCGTGGGTTATTTTGGGATCCTCTGCGCGGACAGCATCGCCTGGACCTACGGGCGTCGTTTCGGCCTCCACCCCACGGGCTTCATCTCCCGGCTGGTCGGCCCCAGCGACGTCGAGCGTATCGAGCGTTTCTACCGGCGGTGGGGCGCGTGGACCATCGTCATCGCTCGCATGGTGCCCGGGACTCGCATCCCCGCCTTCTTCTTCGCCGGGGCCTCGGGCATCTCCTGGCTCCGCTTCATCCTGGTCGATGCCGCGGCGGCTTGGCTGCCCGTGGCCGTGTTCTGCGGCCTCGGCTGGCGCTTCTCCGAGAACATCCAGGACATCCTGAGCTGGGTCGAACACCTCCGCACCTTTGGGCTCGCGCTCGGGATCGGCCTCGTCGCCTTCGTGATTTGGCGGGTGGTCAAGCGGAGGCGAGATGCCGCCGCTGCCGCGACCGCTGGCGTCGAGCCCTCGCCTCCCTCCGCGCCCTGAGCGCCCTCAGAGGCCGCCCATGCGGACATCGATGCGCACCTGCCCGGCCTCGCGCGTGGCCAGCGCGATCAGCAGGCCCTGGAATTGCAGGCGATACCGCCCTCCCACGGGCAGATCTCGCGGCGGCGGCGGCGGCGGGCCCCCCGTCTGCATGCGGCGAGCCTCGTCGGCATGGAGCTCGACCGCGGGGATGTGGGACAAGGCCAGCTCGGGGCTCACCATCCAGCCGGCGAGCTCGGCGCGGACGGTGTCCCGGGGGCGCCAGGCCACCCGCTCGGCGCCCCGCGAAGGCCGGAGCACCGCCGGCCAATCGTCCCGCTCGGCCACGATGCGGGAGAGGCCGGGCAGGTCGAGGGCGCCGTCGAGGGTAAAGATGCCGCTCTGGGCGCGCCGGAGGGCCGAGAGGTGGCCGGTTGTGCCGAGCGCCACTGCGATCTCGTCGGCGAGTACGCGGGCGTAGGTGCCGCGCCCGCAGGTGATGCGGACCACGAGCTCACGTTCGGCCATGGACTCGAGGCGCACGCTGTCGATGCGGATCGGCCGGGCGGCGGCGGTGACGTCCTCCCCCGCCCGCGCGTAGGCGTACAGGGGGCGCCCGCGGACCTTGACCGCCGAGTGTCGGGGCGGCGCCTGCATCCGGATGCCCTTGAAGGTCGCGAGCGCCGCCTCCACCTGCTCGACGGTGAGCTCGGGCACAGGCGACTCTCGGATGATCTGGCCGGTGGGGTCTCCAGTGTCGGTCGCGGCGCCGAGGGCGATGGTGGCCTCGTACACCTTCAGGTCTTCGTCGAGGTACTGGATGAGGCGGGTCGCCGGGCCCAGGGCGAGCGGCAGCACGCCGGTGGCGAAGGGGTCCAGGGTGCCGGTGTGGCCGACCTTCTCGACCCCGGTGGTGGCCCGCGCCATCGCCACGACGTCGTGGCTCGTGATCCCGGGGGGCTTGTCGATGACCAGGAAGCCCGCCCTCACGGGAGCACCTTGTCGGTCTCGTCTTCCTGCAGGTCGTCCTGTTCTGCGTCCTCGTCGATGTCCTCGTCGATGTCCTCGTCCTGGCCGCCGGCCGAGAGTTGGTCGAGGATGTCCGTGACTCGGAGTGCCTTCTCGAGGTTCTCGTCGGGGTGGAAGACGAGCTCTGGGAGGTACTTGAGGCTCAACCGGCGGCCGAGCTCTCGTCGAATGAGCCCCTTCGCGGCGTTGAGCCCGGCCAGGATGGTGGTGCTGTCCCCCTGTCCGCCGAGGGGGGAGAAGTTGACGCGCGCGACCCGAAGGTCGTCGCTCAACCGCACCGAGGTGAGGGTGACGGGGGTGATTCGGGGGTCGCGCAGCTCACCCAGCAGGATGTCGGCGATGGCGGACTGGACCTGCGCGGCGACGCGCCCGGAGCGCTTGAATTCAGACATCGGCGCGGTCTATGGGGCGGCAGGAGCGCTGTCAAAGCCGCCCCGACGGCCCCCTGCCCCGCCGCACCTCGCCGCGCTCAGGCGAGGTCGAGCGTCAGGATGCGGCGAGCGGCCTCTCGATCGAGGGGGTGGCTCCAGAAGGAGGCCTCGTCGAAGAGCCGAGAGAGGGCGGGGTTCCCCGGGGCCACGCCGGGGAAGGGCCAGTGGTCGAGCGCCGCCTTGGCCCGCACGATGCAGGATTGGCGGGTGGGCCCCCGGGCGCCGAGCAGGCCGAGCTCTGCGCCCGGGAGGGTCGGATCCCCCTCGACGACCGCGGCGTCGAGGCGCCCGCCTTCGGGAGTCAGGACAGCCTCCACCGCTCCCCCCGCGCCCTCCAGCAGCAGGCAGATGGCGTGCCCGCGCGCGGCGATGGGCTCGGCGCTCCAGCCGAGGTCGACGCCGGCGGCGAGGCGGAGCTGGGCCGAGACGAGGTCGAGGCCCGTGACGAGCTCGGTCACCATCGCGCCGTGCCCGAGGCCGGGCCGAAATCGAAGCAGGTACGCCCGCCCGTCCGGAGTGAGCAGATACCGCGCGTAGCCCGCCCCCCGCCACTGCAGGGCCTCGGCGAGGCGGGTGGTCCAGGCGGAGAGGTCGGCGCGGACGGCAGGATCGAGGTGGGACGCAGGGGACTCGACGAGGGTGGGGCGCTCGCCGAGGCGGAGGGTGCTGTCCCGCTCGGGGAGGACCACGACCTTGCCGGCGCCGTCGCCGAACACCGGGACCTCGAGCTCGCGCGCGCCCTCCACCTGCCGCTCCAACCAGACGGGCCCCCCGCGAAGGGCCGCCATCAAGGCGGGGCGGAGCTCGGCCGCCTCGCGGACCAGGGTGGGCCGCCGCCCGGCCTGCTCTCGGGCCGGGTGGATGACGACGGGCAGGCCGGTCCAGGAGACCCAGGCCTCGGCGGGGCCCGGCTCCTGGAAGACCTCGCTGGCCGGCACCACGGGGATGTGCAGGGCATGGGCTCGGTTCCTGAGCTCGACGGCGTTGGCGAGCCAGAGGAGCTGCTTCGGCCAAGGGCCTAGCGTGAGCACCCCCGCCATCGCCAGCGCCTCGACAAGCTGCGCGTCGCGAGCCAAGCGCCCGGTGCCGAGGAAGACGGCGTCGCAGCCGGCGTCTTGGGCCTGCTCCACCACCGACTCCGCCGAGGGCCAGTCACCGCTGGGGCCGGCGGGCACCGGCACCGCGAAGTCGCCGGCGTCCGGCCAGAGGGCGTCGCCGTCGGCCTCGCGGATGAGGAGCACCGTCTCCATCCCGAGCCGATGTGCGACCTCGTTGACATGAAGGGCTTCGGAGCCTCGGCCGGCGATGAGGACGCGGCGGACGCTGGGCTCGCTCATGCCCGGATGCCGAGGGCGGAGCGGGTCTCGGCGAGGGTGGCGACCCTTCGGCCGACGTCTTGGGTGAGGCGGACGGCCCGCTCGACGAGCGCGCCGTTGGAGGCCGCCATCGTGCCGTCGGGCAGGTAGAAGTTGTCCTCCAGCCCGACCCGGATGTTGCCGCCGAGCACGAGCGCGGCGCCGATCATCCGCCACTGGATGCGCCCGATGCCGATCACCTGCCAGATGGAGCCGTGGGGGACCTGCGCGGCCTGCAGCTGGAGGGCCTCGACAGAGACCGGGAGCCCCCCGAGCACGCCCAGGATGAAGCTGAACTCCAGGGGCGGCTTGAGCAAGCCCATGTCGAGGAGCGGGCCGATCGAGTTGGTGTGCCCGGCGTCGAAACACTCGAGCTCGGGGTGGACCCCCGCCTCGTTCATCGCGCGGAGGAGGCGGATGATCTTGGAGAAGGAATTGGGGAAGATGAGGTCAAAGACGAATTCTTTCCGCCGCTCCGAGTACTTCGCGTAGTTCATCGTGCCCATGTTGAGGGCGGCGACGTCGGGCTGCGACTCGCGGATCACCCGCTCCTGGAGCGTGGTGTCATCGTCGAGCGTGCCCGTCGAGAAGTTGATGACGATCGGGCAACGCGCCTTCACCTCGGCCTTGATCGCGGCGAAGACCTCGGGGCGGAAGGTGGGGGTGCCGTCGTCCTCGCGGGCGTGGATGTGCGCCACGGTGGCGCCGGCCTCGTAGACGCGGCGTGCCTCTTCGGCGATCTCGACCGGCGTGTAGGGGACCGCGGGGCACTGGCGCCGGTCGGCCAGGACGCCCGTGAGCGCGGCGGAGACGATGACCGGTGCGTCAGGGTTGGAAGCCGACATTCAGCGACCCTTCCATTCGGGGGGACGTCTCGCGAAGAAGGCGGAGATGCCCTCGGCGGCGTCCTCGGTGAGCAGGTTGATAGTGAGCTGGCTCGCCATGTGCGCGATGGCGACGGGGAGCGTCGCATCTTCGACCGCCGCCATGGCCTTGAGCCCGAGGCCGACGATCGCCGGTGAGCGCTCGGCGATGAGGGAGGCCATGCGGACCGCAGCCTCCACCGCTCCGTCCGCCGGGGCCACCTCGTTGACGAAGCCGTGGGCGCGGCCCTCCTCTGGGCTCAGGCGCCGTCCGGTCAGGATCAGCTCGTGGATCAACTTGCGGGGGAGGTTCCTCGCCAGCACGGGCGAGATGATGTGGGGAAAGAGGCCGAGGCGCAGCTCGGGGAGCGCGAAGGACGCTCGCTCATCGGCCACGATCAGGTGGCAGGCCGCCGCGAGGCCGAAGCCGCCTCCGAGGGCCTCGCCATTCACCGCGGCGATGAGCGGGACGGGGCTCTCGGCCATGCGCTGGAGGAGGGAGCCGAAGCGCTGGCGACCGGCGTGCTGGTCCAGGAACCCAGCCTCGAGGAGACCGCCGCCGCCGAGGTCTCCGCCTGCGCAGAAGCGGTCTCCTTGCCCTGTGATCACGACGGCGCGACAGGCGGGGGGGAGCGCGTCGAGGGCGCTCCAGAGGGCTTCGATGAGCTCGGGCGAGAGGGCGTTCCGCCGCTCCGGCCGGTTCAAGCGCAGCAGGGTGACGGGACCCCGCGGCTCGATGATGAGTGGGTGTGTCATTCCCGAGACGATAACCAGCCGCGATGCCGGACGTTGAACAGGGCTTCGAGGGTGGACTCGCGGGTGGAGGTCTCCTGGATCTCGTGATCGTCGGGCCGGGGCGCCTGGGGCGCGCGGCGGCGGCGGTGCTTCGAGGCGAAGGTGTCGCTGTGCGGCTGATCGGGCGTGGCGAGGCGATCCCGCCGGCCGAGGTCGTTTGGCTGACCGTCCCCGACCGAATGATCGCGGAGGTCTCGGCCCAGGTGCTGCCCTTCGGAGCTCCGGAGCGGGGGGTGCTCCTCCACGCGTCCGGCGCTACCGATCTCAGCGTACTGGCGCCGCATCCTCGGGCGGGCTCCCTGCACCCCTTGATGACCTTCTCCGGCTCGGAGGCGGGGCCACCGCTCCGCGGACCGGTGCCTGCGGCGGTCGCCGGCTCCCCGGAGGCGGTCGCCGTCGCCCGGGCCCTCGCGCTGCGCCTCGGCTGGACCCCCTTTGAGGTGCCGGGAGACCGTCGGCTTTACCACGCAGCGGCCGTGATGGCGGGGAACTTCGCGACTACGTTACTCGCCGAAGCGGCGGCCCTGCTGGTGGCGGCAGGGGTCCCTGCGGAGGAGGCGCCCGGCCTCCTGGCGCCCCTCGCCCTGACCTCCATCGAGAACGCGGTCCGACTGGGCCCCCGCGCGGCCCTCACCGGCCCGGTGGCGCGCGGCGACGAGGCCGTGCTCGCGGCCCATCGCGCCGCGCTCGCGGCCCTTGCCCCGGAGGCGCTCGGTACCTATGAATCACTCGTGGCGGCGACTCGCCGCCTCCTCCGTCCCCCGACGCCTTGACCCGGCGACCGCCGCTGGTCCGATTTGTCCGCAAACCGGGGGAGAGCGCGGTGTGGACGGATGCAGGTGGAGCACCCATCGGCGAATGGCGCCGAGCGCAGAGGGGGTGCGATGAATGAAGTCCCCCGGCCCGCCCGTCTCCTGGGTAGCCAAACGCGGGGTGCCGAGCTTGTGGCGCTTCGTCCACTACAGTCCGTCCCCCCCGAGAGGAGAAGTCATGAACCCGTCTCCCTTCGAGTCTCAGGCCCCCCACTCCCCTCGCAGGCCCGACGCGGGTCTGATTTGCGGGTCCGGCGTCGGGTGCTATAGTGAAGGGTGGAAACGTCAGGAGACCGGAGTCGACATGCTCGACGCCTACATCATCGACCGGATCAGGCGCGAGCGCGAGTCCCGCGAGTCGGTGCGAATTCCGCTCCGGATCGAGGTTCCCCGTCCGCCGCCTGACATGCCCCGTCACCGCCCGGACTACGAGGATCCAAACCCCGACGGTCCTTCTCGTGGCGGGGAGGAGCCGGAAGACGGCGAGCGCGGGATGGTCATCATCGACTTCACGATCTGATCGCGCGGTCCCTGGCGGCTGGCGGTCGCGGGCCCCTGGGGCGGGGCGGTGGTCGTGAGCAGCAGGCTCATCCGCCGGTGGGGCCGCCCAAGGGATTCGCGCCGTTCAATCGAATGAGGTGCTCGAAGACCTCAACCGACCGCTCGACCTCCCGGGGGAGGAAGTCGGCCTCGACGAGCGCTCGCTGAAGTTGGATCCCGCGCTCGTCGTGCCGGATCAACACCAGGCCCGGAGACCGGAAGAGCAGGTCCAGAGCGGCTTGGAGGGGCGCGTCCTCGGAGAGCCGGAGCATTCGCTCGGGGCGGGGGCTGCGCAGCGACCAGCCGCGGCCGGAAAGCACGATCGGCCACTTCGCGGCGAAGCCGAGCTGGTCGTCTGGCACCACAGCGAGTGGCGTTCGGGCCTCCCGACCGGCGGTGCCCCAGACGCCGACCCGTCCCTGTGGTACCACCTCGAAGAGGTAGGACACGCCGGTGGAACCCGGGACCTCGAGGCGGATGTGGTGGGGGTAGTCGAGCCGGACCTGACCGCGGCCACGCTCCGCGAGGGGGGTGAGCGCGTCCCGGAAGGCGAACCACCCTCGCTCCAGCCGCCCGATCCGCCACAACCAGCTCACGCCGAAGATCATCAGCCCGCAGCCGACGGGTACGAAGAAGGCGAAGGACCGGAAGGCTCCGCTGGCCTCGGCGGCGCGGAGCCCGCCCAACTCGAGGAGAGGCTCACGAAGGGCGGGCGTGATCGCCAAGAGCAGCATGATGCCCGCCAACGTCATCAGCACGTACGGTCCGATGCGGGGCACCTGTCCTCCTGGCTCCGGGGTCTCGGAGGATATTCCGTGGCGGGTGATCGTGGCAGGGGAAGACGAGCGCGTGCAATGGCGGCGGCGGGGTGAGGCCTTGCCGGCCGTGGCCTCCCAGGGTAGGGCAGGCGGCCCGCGGGTGGTGTGTTCAGCGAACCCTTTGGAGCTCCCTTTCGGGTCTCCGAGCTGCTGTCACCCCACAGGGTTGGGGGCCTCCGGGTCCACTTCCCATCTCGCACGTATCTCCCCTTCTCCCCCATTTCTCGACGCCCCTGCCGCTGCCCGCGCAGCCGCACTGTCGGAGGTTGATCATGGCCCGCCGATGTATCTTCACCGGGAAGCGCCCCAATGTGGCGAACCAGGTCTCCCACTCCAACGTCAAGACGAAGAAGCGCCAGCTCCCGAATCTCCAGAAGCGTCGCATCTGGTTCGAGAAGGAGAGCCGCTTCGTGACCATCCGCCTCTCGACCCGCGCCCTCCGCACCCTTCGCTTCAAGCCCCTTGAAGTGTTCGCCGCGGAAGCTGGGATCGATCTCGCGAACTACTGAGCAGCGAAGGCGCTGATCCGCCAGAGGTCGAGCCCTCGTGCTCGCTCCTCCCCGGGCGCGCCTTTTACACCGCCACCGGCACCCTGACCGGCTCCTCAACGGGGGCAGGTCGGGGTGCTGATGCGTTGGATGAGGCCGCGAAGCTGGTCACCCGTGAAGGGCTTCTGCAGGTAGGGATTGGAGCGCCGAGGGTGCAGCACTGCCCCGCTGCAGAGGATGGTGCGGCTCGAGAGCTCCGGCCACCAGGCCTCGATACGATCCGCTAAGGCTTCCCCATCCATGCCGGGCAGTCGAATGTCGGTGAGCACGACGTCGAAGCTGCGCCGCTTGAGAGAGACCAGGGCCTCCTCGGCGGAGTGGACGGCCTCGATACGATTGCCCTCCCCGGAGAGCATCAAGAGCACGGTCTCGCAGAGGAGCTCGTCGTCGTCGACGATCAGGATGGAGCGGGGGCGCCGCTCTCCTTCTCTCGGCAGCTCGGGGACGGGGCCCTCGCCGCTCGGGATGACACAGCGGTAGGCGGTGCCCGACGGACGGCGAGGCTCTGCCGTGAGCCGCCCGCCGTGGTCCTGGGCGATGGTCCAGGCGATGGCGATGGAGAGGCCGAGTGAAGGGTCGGGCTGGCGGCTGTCGATGTCGGGTGCCTGGAGCTGAGACAGCACCGTGGCGTTCAGGTTCGTGCCGCTGTCCTCCACCACGAGGCAAGCACCGCCAGAGCCGGCGTCCGTGGCCCGGACGCGCACGACCGCGCCGGCGGGGCTCATCTCGGCGGCGTGGCAGAGCAGGTTGCTCAAGAGCTGGGCGAGCTGGGCGCGATCGGCGTGGATGCGCAGATCGTGCGGCTCGATTTCGAGCTTGATCTTGACTCGATCGAGGCGACGCCCGATCGAGGTCAGCGTCCGCTGCAGCTCCTCGTGCATGACCAACCATTGACGCCGGGGCGGGCTCTGCAGCGCAAAGGTCTGCAGGTTTCGCACGAGGCCGGCGATACGACCGCAGTGGTCCTTCATCACGCCGAGCTGACGAAGCGTGCCCTCGCTCTGTGGGGTCGCCTCGAGCAGCTCGAGGCGGCCGAGCAGCACCGAGAGCGGCGTGTTGATGTCGTGGGCGAGGCGGGCCGCGAGCCGGCCGGCGCTGATCAGGCGACGGGCCTGGATGAGCTCGTTCTCGAGCCGATGGGCCTGGGTGACGTTGCGAAAGACCAGCAGGAGGTGGTCTGCGTCGAGGTGAGTGACGGAGAAGGACATCCGCCGACCGTCCGGCAGCCCGACGTCGGAGTCACCGACGCCGGTGTGACCGGCCCAGAGGAGCCCGATGAGCGCGGCGCCGCTGGAGGGGTCGAGCAGGGCGGAGATCGGCGCCCCAGCGAGCTCCGAACGGGAGCGGCCGAAGGCGCGTTCGGCGGTCCCGTTACACGTGAGGATGTGGCACTGGCGATCGAGGGTGAGGATGGCGTCGGGGCTGTTCTCGAACAGGATGCGGTAGTGCGCTTCGGAGTCCTCGAGGGCGCGGGTGCGGGCGATCACCGTGCTCTCGAGGGAGGCGATGACCCTCTGGAGGGCAAACCGATCCGGGCTGAGCCCGGCGCTCGGCCGCTCGACCCGTCGCACGAGGACGTCGATGGTGCGGCGGGCGGCAGCCAGCTCTGCCTCGAGCCGGGCAACCCGAGCGTCCACGGACACACCGGGCACCACGGTCTCCTCGTGCCCTTCATCGTCTTCGGCGGTGGACGGGGCCTCATGCACGGCGCACACCACCGCCGAAGGCGAGGCCTGTGAGCGTATAGTTCACTTGCAGCGGACCAAACTGTTCGCCGTAGGTATGAAAGCCCGCCGCAGGTACGAAGGACATGGCGCGCCAGAGCGCATCCTCGATGTCATGGGCTTGCGCCTGATCGAGGCGACCAACACAGTTGAACAGCAGCAAACCTGCGATTTCGCCGCCGAGCGGGGCGAGCGCTTGCTCGAGTCCGACCCGTGTTCGCTCCAGGATGTGGTCGGCCACCGCTTCGTGGAGGACCATACCCTCCTCCACAGCGCCGCCGAGCACGAGCTCATGGCCGCGAACCGCCAACACCCCGCGGATGTAGAGCTTGCCCGCCACAGACAGCGCGAAGTGACGAGGGAGGGCGCTCGGGAGGACGGCGCCGCGGTCGAGGTCGGAGAGGGCGACGCCGTTGAGGTCGGCCCACACCTGCGCGGCGGGCCAACCGTCGATCTCATGGACCACTCGCCCGCTCGACTCCACTCCGGTGACCACCATCCGACGCTCGGTCGTCGTGAAGTGGTGCACCGCGAAGGGGACGAAGGGCAAGCCAGGCTCCAGGAGCAGGACGGCGGCGGAGCCGACCCCCGCCACTCCGTCCGCGAAGGTCCAGGTCTCTCGGAGGGCGCGATCGTCCGCCGCGCTACCCCCGACGAGGGGGATCGTCGGCGCCGCGTCCCCGATCGCCGCTACGAGGCGCTCGCTCTGCGTGGAGAGGCCGTCCGTGAGGGTGATGAAGGCGTGGCGGTCCGCCCGCAGGCCCTCGACGCCGACCCCGAGGCGGTGAGCGAGCTGTCGGACCAACCCCCTCCCCGCCTCGAAGCTGAAGTTATCGAGATCGGGGAGCCAGCTCAGGGCGGCTCGTACGGGGTGGGACAGGGCGAACGCGCTCATCCCCCCGCGGCTCATGCCCAGCGGGCCAAGCTCACCGGCCGTGCTGCAGCCGAGCGTGACGGCGTCGGGCCAAGCGGCCCGGGCGAGGCGCGCTACCTCCTCGGCGCGATGGCGACAGGAGAAGAAGACGAACACGAGCCCGAGGTCTTGCGCTGGAAGCCGACGTTGGAGCTCGGAGATCGCGGTCTCGGTGTCTGCTGCGATCGAGGCTGCCATGGAAGGTACGGGGTGCGGGCCACCCCGCGCCTGACGAGGCTCCTCGCCGCTCACCGCATCCGGACCGCTCCGCGTCAACCCGACTCCTGCCGCTCGACAGGACTGTAGACCAACCCAGCGCTCGATGCGAGCACTTCAAAGAGAGCACACGGCGACGCCCGCCGAGCTGAGCGTCGGCGGGCGCCCCACTGCTCCGCTCAGATCTTCACGCAGACCGCGTCACCGACGACCTGCACGTCGTAGAGAGGGAGCTTGACGGCGGCGTTTGTCGAGCAGGTGCCGTCATGGAGGTCAAACTGCCAGCCGTGGTACGGGCAAGTGAGCGTGCTGCCCTCCAGGGTGCCCTCCCCGAGCGGGCCGTCGGCGTGGGGGCAGGCGTTCGTGCAGGCGTGGAAGGTGCCCCCCACGTTGGCCACCGCGATGGCCTTGCCCGCGATGATGATCTCGGTGACTTTACCGGCTTTCAATGCATCTTTGTGGAGGACGACCTCGTACCCTTGAGGGGGAGTCACGTCCTTCGGGGCCTCCGGCTTGAGGCCGAGCGCTGCCTCGGCGGGGCGGGGCTCGTGATCGGGGGCCACGGCCGCTGTGCCCTTGGAGCCCGCGCCCTTCGCTGCGCCCCCGAAGATCCGGCGGCGGATCGATGCGCGAATTCCATCCTCGCGTCCAAAGAGAATCGACTTCAACAGGCTCATGGGGACCTCGTGGCCAGCCGGGACGGGTGATCCACCCCGCGCAGGCCGTCGTATGGAGAGCTGGAAGGGGGCGCGGAGAGGGCGGTCGCCGTCGCTCTTCGCGGAGCGCGAGGACCCCGACTCGCAGAGCGGCCTCAGGGCTCGCCCTGGACCGTCGGTCCGGAGCGAACGTACCCGCGGGCCACCCAGCGGAGGGCGCTCATAGCACGCTCATCCGCGCGTGCTATGCCCCGCCCGCTCCCCAGCTTTACTCACCGGCCCCGCTCACCGGCTTGGAGTATGCTCACCCCATGTCGCCCTTGCTCGCATCCGTCCTCGCTTGGTGTCTGGTCCCGGCCCGCCCTCATCCTCCTGGCGCCGAGCCTCCGGAACGCCCCCGCCGACGATCCTCTGCGGGCCCCCTGCGCTCCGCTGGCTGGGCGATGGCTTCGGCCGGGGCGGTCGCCTGCGCCCCGCCTCCCCTCCCCGCGGACACCGGCGGCCCCGATGATGAGCCCTCGATTCAGATCCTCTTCCCGGAGACTCGCACCGACATCAACGTCTGTCCGAGCTTCATCGTGGTGGTGGCCATCGGTGGTGTCGACGTGGTGGACTTCACCGACATGCCGGAAAATCAGGCGGGAACCGGCCATTGGCACTTGTACGTGAACAACGAGTACAAGGCGGCCACCGCGTCCAGTTGGTACGCCTGGGACATGGGCGCGGGCGCGGAGGGGCCGGTGATCATCAACGCGGTGCTGGCCGAGAACGACCACACCGAGATCGACGTGAGCGCCACCGCCGAGTTCGTGGTCGACGAGGCGGACTGTGTCGGCGGTGGAGCGGGCTCGGGTTCGGGATCTGTCGGTGAGTACTTGCGATGAACACGCTCCTCTCCTCGCGCGGAGGCCGCCTCCGCCGCCGACGGCTCATCCGCGGCGACCGACCCTGGCCAGACCAGGGGGATCGAGTATGAGCGGCCGCCGCTTCGAGTTGCGGCGAGAGCTGGGCACCGGGTCCTTCGGCACGGTGTACCTCGCCGACATGGTGTCCCTCGGCGGGTTCCGCAAGCCGGTCGCCTTGAAGCTCCTTCATCCCCAGTGGGGTGGTGGGAGCGACGCCGGTCGACGACTTCGAGATGAGGCTCGCCTGCTCGGTCGCCTCCGTCATCGAAACATCGTCCAGGTTGACGATCTTGTGCAGATCGACGGGCGCTGGGCCGTGGTGATGGAGCACATCTCCGGCGCCGACGCCGAGCGCTTCCTGGTGTACCTGCGGGCGGCGGGTGAGGACATGCCCCTGCACGCCGTCCTCGAGGTGATCGGCGCGGTGGCGACCGCCCTCGACGCCGCCTACCACAGCGCCAGCGACGATGGTCCGGCCCTACACGTCGTACACCGCGACATCAAGCCGTCCAACATCCGCTTCACGCTGGACGGCGAGGTGAAGGTCCTCGACTTTGGCATCGCTCGGGCGAGCTTCGAGGGCCGCGAGGCGAAGACTGAGCGGGTCCGCTATGGATCGATCGGGTACATGTCCCCGGAGCGCCTCCTTGGAGACGCCGAGACGCCAGCCGGTGACATCTTCGCGCTCGGCTGTGTCGCCTACGAGCTCCTCGCGGTCCGGCCCTTCGGTCGGGTCGAGCTCTCACCGGAGAAGGCCGACGTCCAGGTGCGGGAGGCGGTCGAAGCCCTCGTGGAGCGACGCCCCGAGTGTAGGGGAGGTCTCCAGTCCCTGCTACGGGACATGCTCTCGTATGAGGCTGAGGATCGACCGACGGCTCCCCAAGTGATCGATCGGGTGCGCCGCCTGATCCGGGGCTCGGAGGGCGATGACCTCCGCACCTTCTGCCGATCCTTCTTGCCGCGGATGGCCGATCCCTCAGGGACGGAGGGTCGCTTGCTTCAGGACATCCTCAACGAGGACGTGACCGACGTGAGCGGCGCGGCCCGCACGTCCGGAGGCACCGCGGGGCTCGACTCGGGGCCCGGTCGGCAGGTCCACAGCCCTACGCTCGTCGCCTCCACCGACTCCCTCATCACCGCCGCCCCGCGGCCCCTGCACCCGCCTTCTTCCGACACGTTGCCACCCACCTCTCGCGGGCCCGCCGGCTGGATCGTCGGCGGAGTCGTGGCCCTGGCGGTGGTGGGGATCGGGCTCCGGCTGCTTTGGCCGTCCCTCCGGGGGGACGGGGCCTCCACCCCATCGGTGGCCGTCACGGAGCCGGTGACACCCGCTCCGAGCCCTTCGCTGCCCGCCGAGCCCCTGCCTGCGGTCCCGACCACCGCCGCCTCGGCGACCACCGTCGCGCCGCCTCTCGCCGAACCGCCCCCTGCAGCGGACCCGCGGGCCCCGGAGCAGGGGGCGGAGAGAGGTGCCGAGAAGAAGATGCCGGTCAAGACGACCACTTCTGACTCCACCGCCTCGACCTCCGCGGGCGCGAGCGCGGGCGGCGCAGCGACCACGACCGCACCGGAGGCCGCGACCTCGACCGTGCGGGGCGTCAAGTTCGTGGTCGAGTCTGCGACCGCGGTCTCGGCCTCCTGTGGTGCGATCTCGGGGTCGGGCTCCACTTCGGCCTATCTCCGGGACGTCCCGGTCGGCGCCTGCACTGTTCGCGCGACCATCGACGGTGTCCCTCGCACCGCCGCCGTGTCGGTCGACCGCCCCGGCGGGCTCACCTGCGCCCTGCAAGGAGATCAGCTCCAGTGTCAATGACCCTCCTCCTGGTCGCCCAGGCCTTCGCCGGCGGTACGGCGGTGTGGCTCTCCGGCACGCCTGATCCGTCCTTCACCCCTGGCTACACCCTCGCCACCCCGGAGGACGTCGCCCCGGACATGGCATGGTCTGTCGCCGACAGCCGCGCGGTCGAGGCCCTCCGCTCCGAGCTGCGGGCCACTTTGCCGCTCAAGGACGTCTTTGACGGCGAGCTGCAGATCATGCGCCGCCTGCAGAGCGCCGTGGCGGATGTCCACGCCATCCGCCCCGAAGACCGCGAGGTCCTCTGGGAGGCGCTGCTCTTTGAAGGCTACGCGGTGCATCGGTACTTTCAGTCGGGCATCGCCACAGAGGCGGCGGCCGCGCCCTATCGGGTCGAGCTCGGGGATGGCGCCGCCGGCGGAGGAGCGAAGCCGGGCGGCCCAACGGTAGAGATCGCCGCCTGGCTCGACGCCGTGGCCCTGGATCCCGACCGGATTCCTACGACGGCCGAGATCCCCGATCAAGCGGAGCTCCTCGCCTTTCAAGAGGCCCGGGCCCGCCACCTGCTGGCCCCCGAGGCGACGATCGTCGCCGACGGCCTGCCAGAGGGGAGCGCCTTGTGGGTGGATGGCCGCGTCGCGACAGTAGATCGCATGCAGGTGCCTCCCGGCCACCATCGGGTCGTGATCATCGACAGCAGCGGGGTGATCCGGGTCCGCGCCGAGCTCGATCTGCGCTCCGGGCAGGTGGGGAGACTGCCTTACCTCGCGACCGCCGCTGAGCTGCGCGCCCTCGCCGGGCCGCTCGCGGAGCGACCGCGCAGCCTGCCCCTCGCCGCGCCGGTGGTCGGTCGCCTGGGCGCCCTCGAGGCGCCGGTGCTGCTGATGACGCCGGGGCGGAAGCAGCCGCACCGCTTCACCCTCGAGGGCAGCGCTGCCGTCTTCGTCGATCCCACCTCCGGGGCCCCCACGAAGGAGCGGCTCGGGCTGCGGGTGGGCGTCGGCGCCGGCTGGTTCTATGACGGCAATTTCCTCTTGGGGAACCAGGACCAGGGCGCGCCCGAGACCATCGCGACGGTGAACGCCACCGCGCCGCTGCTGCTCGCCGAGGCCGAGCTTCGGCTGGGCCCGCTTTGGATGGGCGGAGGCGTCGATGCCGCACTCCCCCTTGGGGAGCATCACACCCTGCCGGTGGGGTCCGAAGCCACCGATACCCGGCTCCGGCTCTACCCTCATGTGCTCGCGGGGATCGCGCCGGTGCAGCTCACCGCAGGCTGGCTCTTCCCCTACCACCTGGGGGTGGGGGTCCGTGGGCATCTGCCGTTGCCGGGACCGCTCGAGATCAGCGGCGGCTACACCCACGGCTTCGGCGTGGACCGCGCGCGAGAGGACGGCAGCACCTACGATCCGGGCCGCGTTCAGACCGCCTGGCTGGCGGCCGGAGCTCGTTTTGGGTTGGGCGGGGTCGCCTCAGCGCCCTGAAGCGCGCTGGCCCGCCTGCCCGAAACGGCCGAGAGCGGCTAAGCAGGGGACTGGGAGATCCCGACATGATCCGCGACCGTTTGAAGTCCGTGGCCCGCAAGGCCGCCATCAAGTTCTTCGACATGGAATTCGACACCGAGGCGCGTGACCCCAAGAACCGCACCAAGGGGGACGCCTCTACCTTCGACCCCACGAAGATCCCGAAGCTGGTGGACGGCGACGGCGACACGCCGGGGCCGAACCACAAAGAAGACGTCGGTCGCACGGTGACGAGCGCCCAGGTCGTGGGCGGCACCCCACCCTTCCTGATCGACATGCGCCGCCCCGAAGAGGTGGTGAGCGGCATGTTGCCCGGCGCCCACCTCCTCCCGGGGCCGCTCGTCAAGTTGCACCTTGATCGACTCCCGGTTGACAAGGAGACCGCCCGCGTGACGGTCTACGATCAGACGGGCGAACAGGGCTCCCGGGAGCTCGCGCTCTGGCTTCGGGACAATGGCTGGAAGTTCGCGCGGCGCCTCCGCGGGGGCTACGTCGAGTGGATTGAGCACGGTGAGCCTATCGTCACCCCCGCTCCCCCCGCGGGCACCAGCCGAAAGGTGGGAGACCCCGCTCGCCTGAAGGACGGCCGGGAGGGCTGGATCCTCCACCTCGACGGGCAGGGCGCGGGCCTGCAGATCACGGTGTGGCTCTCCGATGGCAGCACGGTCGGTCCGGTGGTCGTGGATGCGCTCATCGGCTGAGCGCCTTCGATGCGGAGGGAGGCCGAGGTGGCTAGCCCTCCTCTTGGCCTTCTCTCTCTCATCGAGGGTGGAGGCCCGGGCTCCGGCTTCGCCCGGGATGGTGCTGCCCGGAGCGCCCTCGGTCGCCCCGGGCAGGGTCGCCCCGCCGCCCGCCGATCCCCTCGCGCAGGCTCGAGACCGGTACCTCGAGGGCGACCTCGCTGGAGTGGTGACCGTTCTCGGGCCCTGGCTCGACAGCAAGAAGGGGCCAAAGGGCCGGGCGCGCGCGGCGGCGTGGCTGCTCTACGGCACCTCGCAGATGGGGCTCCGAAACTGGAATCTGGCGAGCTTTGGCTACACCCAGGCCAAGAAGGTCGGCGGGCCGATCGCCCCCTACGCCGCCTGGTACGAGGCCGTGATGGACCTCCAGCGCGGCCGAGCCTCCTCGGCGGCGGGGGTGTGCGCGGCCTACCGGAAGGCTTGGCCGACGGGCGCCCATTTTGACGAGTGCCTGATGCTGATGGGCGACGCATACGCCGCGGCCGGAAACCCTGGCGCTGCCGCCGGTGCGTATCGGGCCTACCTCGAGAAGTACCCGGAGACGCCCCGAAAGGAGGAGGTGCGTCTCGGCATCGCCCTCGGCACTGCCCGCCGCGACCCCGCCGCCGGCCTGCCCCTCCTCGTTGACCTGATGCTCGATCACAACTACCCCTCCACCGAGCTCGCCGTGCAGCAGGCCCTCGATGAGCTCGGCCGGCGAGGGCTCTCTGTCGTGCTGCCCACCGACAAGAACGCCAAGATGCGCCGATGTAATTCGCTGCGGCGCTCCGGGAAGCTGGAGGAGGCCTGGGCGCTGTTCGAGGAGCTTCGCGCGCTCGCGAAGTCCGACCCCGAGGTGGCCCGCTGGGTGGAGGAGAACGAAGAGCGGCTGGCCCGAGGCACCCGCAACTTCGACGTGCTCGCCGCTACCTTGACGGCGGACTACGCCAAGAAGCCGGACGCCGACACCGCCTGGGGCATCTACCGCGCGTGGGCCTATGAGGGGGAGCAGGGCAAGGCCTGGGAGTGGGCCACCATCGGCCTCGAGAAGCATGCGGGCCAAGGCCGCTGGCGCTCGGCTGAGAAGGAGCTGGCCTGGACCGCGATCCTCGCGGGGCAACACGCCGCCGCCCGGGACCGCTGGGGTCGCATCGCGAAGCGGGGCGGCGATCTCGGGCGCCACGGGCGCTTGCTCGAGGGGCTGGCGGCCTACCAGTCCGGCGACTACGCCGGCGCCATCGCGGCCTGGGAGCTCCTGCTCAAGTCAGCGGGAGGACAGGCCCCCGCGGCCTACTACTGGCGCGCCAAAGCCCGAGCGGCCAGCGGAGACCTCGCCGGTGCGGCGGCTGACCAGGCGGCCTGCCGTTCCGCCGACGAGTGGGGCTGGTACACGCTGCTCCTCGATCAGGACCCCACCCTCGATCCGAAACAAGACACGGCGTGGCGGCTCCGCGACGGCAGCTGGCGCGGCCCCCCGCCGGCCGCCCTCCCCCCGCAGGCCGCGGCCCAGGTGACGGGCCGCGTGAAGGTGGGCCTGTGGTCCGAAGCGCAGCCGACGCTCGCCCCAGGGCGCCCCGGCGCGGCGCTGCTCAGCCGCCCGGCGCCGGCGGACTGGTCGACCCTCCGTTGGTCCACCGTCCAGGCGGCGACACACACGGTTCAGATCGTGCCGGCGGTGCAGCCCGCGGATTCGAGCTTCCTCCTCCCGGAGTCGCGGGTCCCGATCCCGGATGGTTACGCGACCTGCTCCTGGTACGACCCTCGGCAGGCGGCGGCTCAGTTCATCGCCTTCGCAGACAACGTGGCCGACATCTGGCCCGAGATGCCCGCCGCCCACGACCTCGCCACCGCCGGTCTGTACACCGAGTCGGGGCGCATCGTCTATGACGCGATCCAGGAGTGGCAGGAGGCGAAGCGGCGCGGCGGGGGCGACGCCCGCCAGCAGCGCATGGTCGGCTTGAAGATCAGCGCGCTCGATTGGCGGCCCTTCGTGCTGCACACCCGCGACCACTACGACGCGGTGCGAACCTGCTCCGGCGTCTGGAAGGGCTCCGCGGACGAGCAGGTCCGCCTCGCCGGGATGAAGCTGGCCTGGCCGATCGTCAAGGGGGACGAGCTCTGGGCCAACGCCCGCCGGTACGGCGTGGACCCCTTCCTCATGCTCGGCCTGATGCGCCAGGAGAGCACCTACCAGAACGCCGCCCTCTCTCCCGTCGGGGCCATCGGCCTCATCCAGGTGATGCCGGGCACCGGCGCAAAGCTCGCCGCGATGCTCGGCGAGCCGCGATACTCCCCGCGCCAGCTGGAGGATCCGGTCACCAACCTCCGCTACGGCATCTTCTACTTCGGCAAGCTGCTCGAGCGCTTCGATGGCGTCTTCCCCTTCGCGGTCGCCTCCTACAACGGCGGGCCGCACAACATGTCCCGCTGGTATCGCTCCTCGGTGGGCAAGATCGAGACCGACCAGATGGTGGAGATGATCGAGTACGACGAGACGCGGGACTACGTGAAGCGGGTGACGGGAAATTATGCCCGTTATGTAGAGATCTACGAGCCGGGGGCTCGCGTCTTGCTGCCGCCTCGCCCGCTCGGAGATGATCCCTCTGTCGTGGACTTCTGATGCGTCCGCTCATCGTCGGCTGGCCCGGGCTGCTCGCGCTCCTCATCGCCTGCCGCGCCGACGCGACGGGTGACAAGGCGGGATCTGCGCCTGGAGACGGTGGCGATCCCCTCCCTGTAGAGACGGGAGCACCCTCGCCCATCGCCGACGACCCCCTCTTCCCGCAGGACCGGGTGATGGAGGTCGAGCTCACCCTCGATCCGGCCGACTGGGACACGCTCCGCAACACCTCCCGCGACATCTTCGAGATGCTGAAGGGCGACTGCCTCGCTCAGCCCTTCGACAGCCCCTACGAATACTACCCGGCCTCGCTCACGGTAGACGGTGAGCGCTTCGAAGAGGTCGAGCTGCGCAAGAAGGGCCTCATGGGCTCCCAGTCCACGACGAAGCCGGGCCTGAAGGTCAAGCTCGATGGGCGGGTGGAGGGGCAGAGCTTCCGAGGGCGGGACAAGCTCACGCTGAACAACACCCCGCAAGATCCGACGATGATGCGGACCTGCCTCGCCTACCAGGTGTTCCGGGACGCTGGCGTGGCGGCGCCGCTCTGCTCCTTCGTACACGTGACCGTGAACGATGAAGACCTCGGCATCTACGCCAACGTCGAGACGGTGGACGAGCGCTTCCTCGACCGCGCCACCGGTGATCATGCAGGCGAGCTCTTCGAGGGCACCCTCTCCGACCTCCGTGGTGGGTGGATCGGCACCTTCGACGAAGAGACGGACACCAGCGATCAGGCCCACCTGGAGCCCATAGTAGAGGCCCTCTCCCTCGGAGAGGGTGAGCGGATGGAGGCCCTCGCCCAGGTGGTCGACCTGGATCAGTGGATGACCTACTGGGCCGTAGAGGTGCTGACCGGCCACTGGGACAGCTACGACAGCAACCGGAACAACTTCTATGTGTACCTCCGCCCCTCCGATGGGCGTCTGACCTTCATCCCCTGGGGGCCCGACGCCACCTTCGACTCCAGCGCCCCCTTCGGGGATGGGCAGCCGCAGTGGATCGTCGCCAACGCCTGGATGCCCTATCGGGTGGCCTCGACCGAGGCGGGGCTCGAGGCGTACCGCGATCGGCTGCAGGCGGTGGCCTCGTCCTCCTGGGACGCCGAGGCGCTTCAGGCCGAGGTCGACCGCATGGCGGGCGTGCTTGACCCCTTTCTCGGCGAGGAGCGAGGCTGGAAGAGGAGCCTGACCGCGATGAAGTCGGTGATCGCCGGTCGGCTCGCCGACGTGTCTCGCGAGTGGGACGACCGCTCACCCTCGCTCACCGAGCCGGGCGCCTCCACCTGCCTCAGCCTCGTGGGGACCGTCGAGGGCACCTTCTCCACCACCTGGGGCAGCTACCCTGACCGTGATCTGTTCACCTACGGCGAGAGCGACGTCGTGCTCGACTACCTGGACGTCACCTACCCCCTCGCGGAGGGCTCGGCCGTGGTGGGAGACGCCGGCGGCGGCGTCGCGGTGCTGATGCTCACGGGCAGCCTCGACGACGGCACCATCGTCGCGCCCTATGTGCAGCTCGCCACGTCGCAGGTTCAGCCGGGCGTCGTGCCCCTCGACTGGAGCCCCGCCACGGCCGCGCTCTACACCATCTCGCCCGGCGCCGGTGAGTTCGTCTTCGCCGCCTACCTCGACGGCAGCCTCACCTTCGACAGCGCGGACACCTCGGTCGGCGGCGCGGTCACGGGGCGGGTGGACGCCGGCGTCTGGGGCTTCGCCGGCGACTGAGGCCCGGCGCCTGCGTTAGGGCGGGCCATGACCCGCTGGACCGACCGCCTCCTCGATCAGACCGTCATCCTCTCCTTCGACCGGAGCGGCTTCCGCCGCCACAGCGCTCGCTTCGATCCCGCGGAGCTCTCCGTCGATCTGAGCGGCCAGACCGCACTCGTCACCGGGGCCAACTCCGGGATCGGGTTTGAGACCGCCCGCGCGCTCGCCCGCCGGGGCGCCGAGGTCTGGCTGCTCTGCCGCAGCCGGGAGCGGGGGGAGGCCGCGGTGGGCCGCCTCCGCGCGGAGCAGCCGGCCGCCCGCCTCCACCTCTGCGTCGTGGACGTGGCGAGCCTGGCCTCGGTGGGGGCCGCGGCGGCGTCGCTCCCCTCCCCCGTCCACCTCCTCATCCACAACGCCGGGGTGCTCCCCGACCAGCTCAGCCGCACGGCCGAGGGGCTCGAGAGCACGCTGGCCACGAACCTCGTCGGCCCTTTCCTCCTCACCGCCCTGCTGCTGCCGGCCCTGCGGGCCGCCGGCGAGGCGCGGGTGATCCTCGTGTCGAGCGGGGGCATGTACGCCGAGAAGCTTGACGTGGCGCGGCTATCCAACGAGGACAGCCCCTTCGATGGCGTGAAGGCCTACGCGCGCACCAAGCGAGCCCAGGTGGTGCTCGGGGAGCTCTGGCAGGCCCAGCTCGGGCCGCGGGGCATCGACGTCTACACCATGCACCCCGGCTGGGCCGACACCCCCGCGGTCGCGACCTCGATCCCCACCTTTCACCGGCTCACCCGCGCGATCCTGCGCAGCCCGGCCGAGGGGGCGGACACGGTGATCTGGCTCGCGATCGCCCGGAGGCTCCGCGGGCAGGGGGGGCGCTTCTGGTTCGATCGGGAGGCGGTCTCCCCTCACCTCTCGGGCCCCGCGGGTGTCCTGCGCGACACCCGCGAGGGCGAGGGCGACCGCGCCGCGCTGTGGGCCGCCTTGCATCGCTGGTCGGGGCTCGAGCCGGCGATCTGGGGCCCGCCTCAGCCTCCGCCGGGAGGGCCGGAGCGCGCGGAGGCGGTCTGATCGCCCACCCAGCGATCGAGCGTCTCCCACTGGTCGAGCAGCCAGGCGTACCGAGCCGGTCCGCCCGTCGGGAGCTCCCCGGCGGACCATCGCCAGAAGCGGAGGCGGACCTCGCGGTCGATCAGCCTCCCGTTGAGCAGGCTCGTGAGGTGGGTGACCCCCTCGAGGCCGACGTGGCCGGCGAGCAGGACATCGGCGGCGGGCGCCCCCTCGAAGAGGAGGGTGGCGCCGCCCTCTCGGGGGGGAAGCGTGTGTCGGTATCGCTCGACCCGCTGGACCAGGGCCTCCCGCCCCTCGGCGCGGAGCCGGCGGAGCAGGGCCGCTCGACGGTCCGTGGTGAAGCGGGTGCCCTCGGGGAAGAGGACGACCGCGTCGTGGGCGCCGAGGTCTTCGGTGAGGCGGGCCACGCGCTGGAGGTCATCTTCGGCGCCGCGGGCCACGAAGGCCACCCCGAGGCGGTGGCCGATGATGTCGAGCAGCGGGTCCCAGGCGAGCTCGGCCTTGAGGATGTAGCGGGACCAGACCTGCTGCGGCGCCCCCCAGGCCACCATCGGCAGGATGGTGTCGGCCGTGCTCAGGTGGCGGAAGAAGGCCAACGTGGGCCCCTGAGCCGCCAGTGCCTCGCTCCCCTCGATGACCAGCCGCATGCCGAAGAGGCGCTCCAACGCCCACCACAACGAGCGCGCGTAGCGGTGCTGGAGGCGGTGCTGGGCGCGGAGGTAGCGCGCCTCCGGCCAGCCGAGCCGACGGCGGAGGCCGGTCGTGGCCGCCACGGCGAGGCCGCGCAGCTCCCAATGGAGCAGCCAGGCGAGGAAGAGGCCGGCGCGGCTGAGGGCGAAGCGCCGCGCCCCGAGCATGTCAACGACGCAGCACAGGGGCAGCCAGATCGGGAGCAGCGACAGCCAGAGGGTCGCTCCCAGGCCCATCGCAGGCAGGCTGAGCAGGCGCCGCCGCCACCGCAGGGGGTCTTCGGCGCGAGGGGTCTGTTTGAACAATCGAAGGCTCCCGCGCCGTGCGTCAACCGGTCAGGGTGTCGAACAGGAGGAGACCGTCGCCCTCGGGGCCGAGCTCGGCCCTGGTTTGGCCGTCTGGGCCGAGGATGGCGCTGCGGCCGCTGAAGCGGGTGCCGCGGTCCTCTCCCCAGGTGTTGCCAGCGACGAACCAGCCGCTCCAGCCCTGCAGGCGCTCCCGCCAGTAGGCGGCGACGTCGAGGCCCTCGGACACCCAATTTGTACAGAAGGCCACGACATCCGGGTTCACTTCGCGCAGGAAGTCGGTGAAGCCGTCATCGTTGATGTCCATACAAATGCCGGTGGACATCGTGCCGAAGTGGGTCGGGGTGACCGAGCGACGCCAGCCGGGGTTCGCCCAGGTCGTGTCCGCCGAGTAGAGCAGCACCTTGCGGTAGCAGGTGACGAGCTGCCCCTCCGGATTGACGACCAGCGCTGAATTGTAGAGGGTCCAGCGGGTGGGCGCCCCGGCCTTCTGTGCGGCTGGCCAGGCGAAGCGCTCCGCGAAGCCGCAGACGATCCAGCTCTTCACCTCGCGCGCCGAGGCGGCCAGCATCTGGAAGGTGGGGCCGCGCGCAGGCTCGGTGTGGGGCCCGATCTCGGCGGGCGAGCTCCAGACGTAGCCCGTGGTGGCCATCTCCGGACAGACGATGAGATCAGCCCCAGCGCGGCCCGCCTCGCGGATCAGCGCTTGGAGCTCCACCCGCGCCCGCTCGGGCGCCCCCTTCGGTGGACGGTACTGGATGGCCGCGAGCCGCATGGAGGAGCCTCCCGGGCGGGCCATAACATCCACCCTCCAGGTGACGATCGGATAGGGCTCCGAGCTCAAGAGAGTCCAGATGAACCGCCTCCGTTGGATCGGCCTCACCTTGCTGGGCCTGCTCGGCCTCATCGTTGTCGCGGTTTTGGTGCCGCTGCGGCGGGTGGAGGGCAGCGACATGGCCTGGACCCTGCAGCCGGGCGAGCACGTCTGGATCGTGCCCGATCGGGTGCGGAAGGCGGACGTGGTCGCGGTGATCGACCCCTTGGACCCCGCCCGCGTCGTGCTTCGGCGGGCCGTGGCCGCGGCGGGAGAGTCTGTGAGCTGGGAGGACGCCACGCTGCGGATCAACGGCAAGCGGGTCCGCCAGAGCGACATGGGCGACGTGGCGGGCTGGAAGGTGGTCGAGGAGACGATCTGGAGCCGCCCGCCGGCCCGCGCCAACAAGTTCCTCCCCCGCTTTCGACCGAGCCTGAGGGCCCCCTGGAAGCAGCCCGGCAAGGTGACGGTCCCCGAGGGGCACTGGTACCTCCTCGCCGACTCGCGAGACGGCGCGCTCGACTCCCGCTTCTGGGGCCCGGTGCCGGAGTCGGCGATCGAGGGGGTGGCGCGAGCCTGGGTGGGCGCTGCAGACACCTGGCGGCCGAGCCGCTTCGCCTTGTTGCTCCCCGAGGAGTGAGCGCGCTCCGGGGGTAGGCCGGGGCGGTGATCAGCCCTCGTCGTAGGCGTAACGCTCCTCCGCCCAGGGCTCGCCGCGGTTGTGATAGCCCCGCTCCTCCCAGTAGCCGCGCCGATCCTCGGCGAGGAGCTCGATGCCGGAGAGCCACTTGGCGCTCTTCCACGCGTAGAGGTGATGGACGACCATCCGCACGGGCCCCCCGTGCGCCCGGGAGAGCGGCTCGCCGTCGTGGTGGGTGGCGACGAGGTTGTCGGGCTGGTCGAGATCTTCGAGCGAGAGGTTTGTCGTGTATCCGACGCTGTCGTAGCTGTGGAGGAGGGCGTAGCGGGCTGCCGCCTTCGGGCGAGCCCGCTGGAGCAGCTCCTGCACCCGGACCCCGGCCCAGCGGTTGTCGTAGCGGGACCAGGTGGTCACACAATGGAGGTCCCGGATCACCTCCTGGACGGGCAGGGCCTGGAAGTCGGCCCAGTCCAGGCT
>JBIJDH010000077.1:0-3610 GCA_044344255.1 Myxococcota bacterium | reverse complement strand
GCCTCCCCGAAGCCTCACCGTGCGGGGCCCCCGCCCCCCGCGGCCACCGTTTGAAGGGTCGGAGGCGAACTCCAGGCCGGACTACTTCTGGTGAGCACAAGTGGTCTACTTCGGGTGAGCGCTCAAGCAACATGGACACGCGGAGGGACTTCGCCATTTCCCTGCACGTGAGAAAGCCTCGCTCGCGAAGGCGTTCACACCGTGGCTTCATGCCGTGGCATTTTCGGAGGTACGCGACGTTCTCCACGCGGAAGGGGTTGCCGTGGCTGGTGGTCAGGCCCCGCTTGTTGAGGACGTCGGCCACGGCGCCCTCAGCGTGGTCGTCGAGGAGTCGGTCAATCTCACGGAGCAAGTCCGGCTTGGTCTTCCACTTCTCGTAGACGATCACGGGCGTGTTGAGTTGCACGCTCCGTGTGGCTCCCCCCTTGAACCGAAGGTGTGCGTGGATCTCCCCCTGCTCTTTGTTCCGGACGAGGGTAATGTCTTCGATGACGAGTCGAACGATCCGCTTCTTGTCCGCCGCGGCGATCCGGGGGTCGTTCCAGACCTTCGGGAAGTCGTTGACCAGCGCCACCAGTTTCGCCCGCGCCTCCGCGTCTCGGGGCTGCTTTGCAGCGCGGGCTCCGTGCTCCTCCTCGACCGTGCGTAGCTCTCGGAGCTTCTCGTTCCAACCTCGCTCCAGCGAGTCCGCCACCAGGCGGTTCCGGGGATCGACGCACATGTACCGTTCGCGGGCGAGCTCTGCCTCGTGTCGCACCCGCTCGACGCGTTGTAGCCAGAGCCGTTCGGTGTCGGCGCTCCGGGCGTCCATTTCGGCTTCGACGGCCAGCGCAACCTCCACGGTCCTGCGCGATACGGTCGCCTCGACGATGTCGGCGATGACCTCGTCGAGGTGGGTGCCGGGGATGACCTGGCAGATCGGTGCGTGGTACTCGATTCGGGCGCGCTGGCAGACATAGTCTGGGGTATTCCTGCCGTTTCTGTCATGGTAGCGTAGCGACATCCGCCGCCCGCACTTTCCGCACAGCACCAACCCCTGGAGGAGCGCCGGTCCTTCCCGCGGTGGGCCGGGTTGGTCCCCCTTCGTGTGTCCCTGCGCGTTGTCCAACAGAAGCTGTTGGTGCTCGATGAACTCGGACCACGAGATGTAGCCAGCGTGGGCGTCGGCGACGCAGCTGACCCACTCCTCCATCGGACGCTTCCTCGTCTTCGGCCGACCGTTCACCGTCTTCTTCTGCTCGGTCCGGCCGTAGCAGAACGCCCCCGCGTACCTTGGATTGTGCAGTACCCGGCACACACGCGAGTGACACAACGGACTCCACTCCAGTTGGCCCTTACGCGGCCCCTTGCGGATGCGCTGAGGGAAGAGGAGAGCCTCGTCTCGGAACGTGCGAACGGTCTTGCATGCTGACCTCGTCCTACGAAAAGTAGCGAACAAGTAACGGATGCTCCCCTGGACCTGTTCGTCTGGGTCGAGCAACACGCGGTCCTCTGGGTCGTAGACGAAGCCGGCGGGCAGCTCGAGGCGCAGGTCGCCGCGCCGGGCCGCGTTGAGGACGCCACCCCGCATCCGGCTCCGGAGGACGTGGAGCTCCGCCTCCGAGAACGTCCCCTTCATGCCAAGCAAGAGGCGGTCGTTGAAGTCGGCCGGATCGTACAGCCCATCTTCGTCGAGGATCAACGTGTTCGTCAACGCACAGATCTCGAGGAGCCGGTGCCAGTCGGTCGAGTTGCGCGCGAGGCGCGACACTTCCAGGCCGAGCACGATCCCGGCATGACCGAGCCCGACCTCGCTCACCAGGCGCTGGAAGCCCAGTCGGTTGTCCGACGACGCCCCTGACTTTCCGAGGTCGTCGTCGATCACCACGACGTGGTCGTCAGGCCAACCCAGGGCAACCGCACGTCCACGGAGGGCGTACTGACGCTTGGTGCTCTCGGTGTTCTCAACCACCTGCTTCAATGTAGATTGTCGAACGTACAGGAAGGCTTCCCGAGTCAGGTGCTTCGCGGTGACCTTCTGGTGATGCGGGTTCAGCAAGGTGCGGCTCCGGTGACGACGGTGTGGACGAGAGAGGCGATGGCCATCGTGAGCGCATCAGCATTGCCAGTGGGAATGAGACCACCCGGGGCGCCGCCGATGCTCACCGAAGCACGCCGCCGGGCCGGGCGGCCCGGCGAGCAGCAGCACTCGGAAAGCCAAGCAGCAAGACCACGTTCGCAGAACTGTCGCTGGCCGACGCTCGCCCGCCCCGTGACGTCGGCGCGGATCCCCTCGTACCGGCCGGCCAACCGATCGGGCTCCTCTTGGCGCAGCGGGTCCACGTCTATCCGCGGGGCGCCAGGGTTTTTTTTCCACGTCGCGCGATGGCCCGTTCGACGCTCCGCCGGTGCACATGCACCCCGAAGCGATCGGCGACCGCCTCGGCCATCGCCTGGGAGTCGAGCGTAGGGTGTTGGACGAGCTCGCCGGCGACGAAGTCCACCACCGCGTCGGTAAGCTTGTGCGGGCCGCGGGGGCCGCGCTTCTCTGGGATCAACCCGGCGATGCCATCCTCCGCAAACGCCGCGACTTGCAGATAGTAGGTCGCCCGCGAGACGCCGAAGGCGGCCGCTGTCTCCGTCACGGACCGCTCGCCGACCCGGCCCGCACGGAGCATCTCGTAGCGGACCTGGACGATGTCGCGGGGGTCGAAGAAGTCGCTGTCCACGAACAGCGCATCGCGTACCGAGCTGGCCGCGGGGTTCAGCAGGCCCTGCCGTTCGAGAGCAGCATGGCGGGCGGGGTGGTCGGGGCCCATGGTGGGTCGGCTCCGGGCGGGTGGGATGTGTCTCGACAAATATGCCGCAACATGACGGCGTGTCAAGGCCGTTCGGCCTGCCCGCACGAATCATGTAGAGATTATGCCCTCCAGTTCGTGCTGATGCGCTTCGAGTCACGAGCGCCTCCGGCGAAGTTTCTTGGACACCTCCGGCGAAGTTTTCTGGACACAAGGTTCGCTCCGCCCGAGGTCGAGCTGGGCCACGAGGCCCGCAAGCTCCGCAAGGTCCACCATCCGGCAGGCGGCACGCCCCCTCGAGAACGTCACGAACGGGTCAGGATCCCTCCGGTCCGTCAATGCCCTGTTGATGGACCACAACCGACCGTCTTCGCCCCTGAAGTAGAGCGCGTCTTCACCCCAGTTCCGGTGGACGAGGACGACCGCATGTTCCTGCCCACCCCGCGGATGGAAGGGGTGCTCGATGCGGAAACGGTCCCCGCGCTTCTCAAGAGAGGGTGCAGTTGATGGTGGTGGTGAACAACGCCAGTGAGTCCGCCCTCAGAATCGTGGCCATCCTGAGAAAGAACGCGCTCTTTGTCGGCCACGATGAAGGCGGCCGTCACCTCGCCATCCTCCTCTCCCTCTGCGCCACCTGCCGACTGCATGACGTGAACCCCGAGGAGTGGATGGCCGACGCCCTCATCCGGGTGACCGAGCGAGGGAGCACCGTCGAAGAGCTCCTCCCCTGGAACTGGAAGGTGGGGCGCGGCGCCAAGAAGCGACTGCCCGACAAGGCCGGAGCGTAGCCGACGGGTCGAGGGTGGGGCAGTGGGGCCAGGCTGAACGGTTAC
>JBIJDH010000076.1:0-3647 GCA_044344255.1 Myxococcota bacterium | reverse complement strand
CTGGCTGGCCGCGAAAAAGAAGAAGCTGCAGGATGGTGCCAAAGTCGAGGTGTGAGGCGGATGGGCGCATGCCCTCCCTTCACCTGCCTGCGGGGCTCCGGCGGCTGGGGTTCAGCCGGAGCTTACCCTGTAGCGACCTCCGTCACCCGGCGACCGACCTTCGTCACCCGTCCACCAGGGTGGGGGCGTGCCGCGGGGAGAGGCGAGCGGAGCCCGTCCACCTCTCCTCGCACCGCCATCGTGACGCGGGTCACGCTCGACCTCGCGGGGAACCCGACCGAGGTCCGGGACGACAAGGGACTGAACGCGACGACGCCCTACGTCCTCCAGACGCAGGCCTTCGATCTCGTCGGTCGCCCGCTCCGGACCCTCACCTCCGACGCGGGCGACACCCTCGTCCTCCTCGACCTCGTGGGCCAGCCGATCGCCAAGATCAAGCCGCGCACGATCGGCGGCGCGCTCCGCCCCGTGCCGTACTTCACGCCCATCGACCTCGGCGGCGTGGCGCTCGACCAGCTCAAGAACCAGGTCCAACAGCAGGCCAACGCCCAGTTCGACAGCGGCGCGATGGGGGCTGGCGTCCAGCCCGTGCGGGTGTCCCTGCCCCTCGACGGTCAGGCCTACAACTTCGAGAAGCTGCTGGTCTTGAACGAGAAGCTCGACCTGCACTTCACCTACAAGGGCCCGAAGTAGGCGGGCTCGGGCCCCTTCGTCGAGCCCCTGTGTCGGGCTACGCGACCGGGCCCGTCACCGCGGCACGTGCTCCTTGCAGCGCGCCGCGTAGTCCTCCGGGCACTCCTTGGTCAACAGCCACTCGGTGATCAGGGTCTCGAGCTCGGCCTGGTCGGCGGCGTCGGTGCGGGCTGGGGATAGGGCGCATGAACGGCGGGGGGCAATCACGACGCCGACCTTACCACAGGTCCCCGCTACCCTCGCTCTGCCGGGGTACGGCCCCGAGAGGGCGTCTTTTGTCCCGATCTCGGGTGCCCAGCCAAAGCTGGCGCCCCGGTCCCGCGTCGCCGCCCTCCGGTCATCGCGCTGCGGCCGCGGCGGCGGGTGGGCCCCGGGAGGCCGCCGCGCTCCGGCGAAGGCTCGCGAGTACCTGGCTCGTCGTCGGGCCGCCTTCGAACACGGCGCGCAGGGTCATGCGGCAGCCACAGCCCGGGCACCGCCAGCCATCTTCCGCGAACACCCGATAGAGGATCTCGCCCCAGGAAGGCCGGAGGCGCTTGCTTTTCAGCGGCTCCTTCTGCCGCCGCAGCCGCGGGAAGGGAGTCGTCGCCGACCGAGTTGGCGCCTGTGCGACGACCGCCCGCCGCAGCGAGGCATTCCCGGCGAAGACCCCGCGGTAGACGATCGTGTTCGCCCGGGGCGGAGGGATCAGCGCCACCAGCCGGGACACAAGCTCCTCGGCGGTGAAGGAGAGGGCCGCCGTTCCATCCTCGAAAGTCCGCTTCATCGTGAAACGAACCCGCCCATCTGGCTCCACTTCCAAGCGGTCCACGGCCAGCGGGGGTCGGAGCAGGTAGCGCCCGAGCCGCAGCAGCCCTTCCCGATCCTCCGCCTCCACCACGACCCCGGCGTGAAGGTTCCAGCCGTCGCAGGAAGCGCAGAGCGGCGGGAGCTCCCGCTCCCTCCCCCCGATGGCACGTGCTCGGTGCGCTCGCGATCCATCGTGAGATCGGGAACCGACGCGGGGAGGCCTCCATGCTCGCGGAGCTCGGCGAGTTCGAGCAGGTCCAGGGCCGCATGGAGGAGGCGAGGGGGTGGTTCGAGCAGACCCTCGCGGTCGCGCGCGAGGTGCGCCATTCCCGCCTCGAGGGCGCCGTCTTCGGGCTCCTCGCGGTGTCGCACGCGGCGCGGGGCGCGGCGCGGGAAGCCCGCGAGGCGCTCGACGAAGGCGCGCGACTCCTCGAAGCCGCCGATGACCGCGTCGAGCTCGCAAAGCTGTACGCGCGCCGAGGCTGGTCGGAGGCGCTCCTCGGCGACAGGCAGGCGTCGGAGCGGGCGCTGGACGAGGCCCGTGCGCGGGCGTCGGGGCTCGGGCTCGGTCCGCACAGCAGCGCCGCCCGTACGATCGCGCGATGCGAGGAAGCCATCGCGGCGCGCGCGGGGCGCTGATCGAGGTCAGGCGCCATGACTGGGCTGGTGCGTCGGTGAGGCTCGTCTTGATCGACGGATCGGCCATGCGTACCAGGCTCCGTTCGGCCCGCCGTGGGGTTCATGCGGACAATGGGACGAGACCGTTGCCACCGCAGCGCTGCGAGCGCCTCACTGCCGCGCTCGGGTCGCCGCTGCCGTGGGGCGGGAGTAGACTACCAGCGTGCAGGCCGACTCCGTCCAGATCACGATCTCTGTTCCCGCCGCGCTCGCCGAGCCGGGCGCCGGTGACCGTGCCCGACTGCTGCTCGTGCTGGACGCGGTCCGTAGCGAACGCCTGACCTGGCGAGCCGGAGCCCGAGCGCTCGGCCTTGCCCCATCGGCGTTCCTGGATCTCGCGAAGGAACATGGCGTTCCCGTTCTGCGGCCCTCCGAGAGCGATGTCGCCCATGACCTGGCGACGTTGGAGCGTCTCGACCGCGCCCGCGGCGCGGTCGCGGCTGACGGATTTCGCGGACCTGCAGGCCCGCGCGGCGGAGCTCTTGCGCTCTTGCTGGAGGGGCGCCGCTGGAGGCCGGGGTCTGCCGCGGCCTGACGTCCGTCGCGCGGAGCGAAGCTGCGGCTGCGAGAACCCTCGGGCGCGGCGAGGGTGTCGAGCGCCGCGGCGACACCGGGCGGCGGATAGCTGGCACGAAGGGAAGGGCAGTGCTACTCCGAGTTCCTAACAAGGAGTGTAGAGTGAACAGCCTCAGCCCCACCAAGCGCACGTCGGTTTTGTTGTATTTCGTTGTTTTGGTTTCGTCTGTGATTGCCGGGTGCGCGAGCGAATCCGAGCCCATCGAAGGCAATGCAGACTGCGTGGCGCCTCTGGTTCGCTTGCAAACGGGGAGCGACTCCAGCTGCGAAGGTGGCAAAGAGCACGCCTGGCCAGTGGGCATGGCGGCGGATGACTGCCACGGTTGGCGCGCCACGGACACCACGGGAAGCGAGCATGACAACTCGGCCAACTCAATTCAGTGCAACGCCGACGGATCCTTTCAGTTCACCCAATACCCAGGCACGTTGAAGTGCGAGGGTACCGGCACCGTCAAGGTGTACACCGCGGACACCTGTGAGCAGGACACGCCGCCCACCTTGTACACCGTAGCGGTAGACCTCACTTGCTGCACAGACCCAGATTCCGCAGCCTGCACCGTCGGTCGCCCGAGCGTAGGGGTAGACGGCGCGCAACTCACCCTGAATGGCGAGGCCTGCGCGCCCTGAACGCTCAGCTTCGCGCAGTCAGGCGGTCCGCGCCCCGCCCCGCCTCGACGCCGAAGAGTCGAAGCCTCTCGGGCATCGACCCGCGGAACGCGGCTACCCGGTCGGGGACGCGCTCCATGCCGGGAACGTGGAGGTCACGATGGAACGGGCTACCCAAGGGGATAGGGCGCATGAACGGCGGGGGGCAATCACGACTCCGACCTTACCACAGGTCCCCGCTACCGTCGCCCTCCCGGGGTACGGCCCCGAGAGGGCGTCTTTTGCCCGATCTCGGGTGCCCCGCC
>JBIJDH010000056.1:0-12919 GCA_044344255.1 Myxococcota bacterium | reverse complement strand
CCTCGATCCTGTTCCCGCCCACGCTCCTGACCCCGGGCCGGGAGATCGAGGTCCGGGTGATGCGACCGGAGCGCCCGCTCCCCGCAGGCCCCGACGGCGGCCCCCGGTGGGGTCGGCCGCAGCTTGAGCGCCGCGAGTGGTTCGGCAGCGCCGAGGCCCTCGCCGCCTACCGAGCCCCCGTAGGGCGCCACGTCTGGGTGGCCGGCGCGGTGCGCGAGGGGCGCGACGGCACCAAGGCCGGCGTCGTGGCCACCGCCTGTCTGTGGGCAGATCTCGACGAGGGGGGTGACGAGGCCCTCGCCCGCACCCTCGACGACCTGGAGCGCCGCGCCCTCCTCCTGGCCCAGACCCCTCCCCGACGCGCTCTACGACACCATCGCAACCCGCACCGCCAGCCTCCCCCGCAGCACCGAGGCCGAGCGGCTCGTCGTCGAGCGCGTGGGCCAGGACCTCTACCGCGGCGGCCTGCTCGACCTCTGGGAGGGGCGCTGCGCCATCTCCGGGCTCGCCGTCCCCCGCCTGCTGCGCGCCAGCCACGCCCGCCCCTGGAAGGACTGCGAGACCGACCGGGAGCGCCTCGACGTGTACAACGGGCTGTTGCGCACAGCCCACCTGGACGCCGCCTTCGACGTGGGGCTCATCACCGTGAAGGATGACGGGCGGGTGGTTGTCTCGGCCTCGCTCGACGACCACGCGCTCGGCGTGCTGGGGCTCGACCGGCATCGGCGTGTCCGCGGGCTCACGGAGGGGCATCGGACCTACCTCGCATAGCTTCGCAGGTGGTGGTCAATTCGCATCGGAAGCGAGATTGGCGGAGACCGTGTCATTCATCCTCGCCAAGCTCCGGAACATTGGCGATGCCCTCGAGTGTCGCGCCGACCGCAGCGCCCCGCGACGTGGGAACAATATTCGGCCGCGCGCCTAGCGCCTTACGGTCGGCACGCGCCCGATCTTCCGCAGCACCTGGGCGCGGCCGCAGATCCACGCGCATGTCCACCCGCCGAAGTCGTCTGAACCGCTCCGCACAGATGGCAGCATCTCCCTTGCCCCCCATGCACCCCGGATCGTTGGCCCAGGCGACGAGCGCGAGATCGGATGTGTCGAGCGTGCGGCCGAAGTACCCGGTCCCGAGCGCGGCGGAGATCTCTGTCCGTACGGATGCGACGCGCGTCGAAAGCGGAGTGTCTTCGTCGGACAATGCCGCACAGACAGCCCGATCGAGCTCCGGCAGCGCGGCGGCCCCCGTCCAGTCGGTGGCGCAGAGCGCGCGCCAAGCGGGGATCGACTCGGCGCGCCCGGCTGCTACAACCTGGAGGCGGTCGCGGTCCTGTGCCAGAGCACGGAGATCAGCAGCGCTCGCCAGCGCATCCGGCGTGCACTGTCCGTCTTCGCAGAGCAAGCGGCGCAACGCGGCGCCTGCCCGTGCGCCCGACAGCTCCCAATTCGAGGGGAACCGCTCCCGGCAGTTCGACATCGGAGGGCGGGCGTCAGTGTGGCCCTCCAGCGTGAGGACTACGGTGTAGTCGTCGGTCAGGCCAGGAACTTCCTTCGCGAGGCAGTCGCGAGCCATGTCCACAACGGCCGCGGCGTCATCCGTGATCTGCGCGCTACAAACTTGGAACCACTCCACAACCGTACTCGCCCGCGGCTCGATGTAGAGGGACATTGTCCGGGAGTCCTTTTCGACCACCGGACGAACACGAACGCCTTCGGTTGTGCGCTGGGTGAGACATACCTCCACTCCCTGAAGGAGCTGCCCGGCAGCAACGTTCGCGCCGGTGAGGCGCGCGGTCTCGGCGTTCTGCTTTGCCACGGCGAGGCGAAGCTCGAACATGAACCAGAACGTGGTCGCGATGAACACAAACAGCAGCGCCGTGACCGCGTCGGAGAACGACAGCCAGGGAATTTCCTCCTCTCCGCCAGCGCCGTCTACCTCCGGGCGGGGCTCGCTCATCGCTCCACCAGAAGCGCGCTGATCTCGCGCTCCGTCAGCACGCGGCGCGCCACCCGCTCGGGGAGGTGGCACGCATCGCGGCGTCCCGCGAGGGGTTCGTAGAGCGCCACGGTGTAGCAGGACTCCACGAGACGAGGATCCTCGTCACGTATGAGGAAGGCGACGCGGCGGGGATCCCGAAGAAGGCGAGCTTGCAAGACGGACTTGAGGTCTCGCAGCCCCGCGAGGCTCGGCTCGTCCGCGTCCTCGTCGGGGCAGAGGTCGCGTAGCGCGTGCCATACGTCGTTGAAGGACGCTATCCGAGCGACGAGGTCGGCGAGGTCAGGATGGGATTCGGTCATCGGCTACCTCGGCAGACCATTGGCGTTGAGGTGTTTCGGCAAGAACCCGCGGAAGCGCGCGAGGCCGGCGTTCCGGGGGATGTTGAGGCGCTCGATGGTCTCGTAGAGGCGGCGCTGCCACAGTTCGCCCCAGCACTCGACACGGGCGGTAACCGAGAGGCGCGAAAGGTAGCCCGGCGCCAACTGGTCGAGGCCGATGCCGGAGGGGTGATCCGTTGCATTGGGTGCGCTGCCATCCGGGGGCGCACGCTTGTAGAACAGCGTCGGGCGCCGCGCGCCGCCGCCGCGGTTGGCTCGGGCCACGTCGTCATAGAGGTACTGCACCACGATGTAGCCGCCCACCGCGAAGATAGCCGACGGGGGCTCCGCGCCTTCGGCGGGCGACACGTTCTCGGGCAGGCTACCGTCCGGGCGCCGGAACAGCTTCAGCTGACGCTGCGGCACGAAGATCCGAACGCGTCGGAACTGCGCCGAGTAGTTGGACCAGATCGCCACTCGACCGAGCGCCCACCTTGCCTGGACGAACGCATCGTCGGTCGCCGGTGCGCCGATCATCCGGTCGAGATCAGAGACGCGCCGGTTGAAGATCCGCTCCACGAAACGCTCGATGTCGTCCCAACTCGCCATCCCGTCCCACCGCCGAAGGCGTGTCTGTGCCCAGCTCGACAGACGTGAAATGCCTTCGTCCGCGTACCAGGCGAGGATCCGCGCCCGCAGCGCCGCGAATTGGATCGCGTCGTCGTCGGAGAGTGACCGGACAATCTCGTCGACGCACGCATCTCGGCGCGCCAGGGGGAGGTCCTCCAGGCAGGCGATGACCCATCGTTCGCGCGTTGGCCACGGCGCAGCCAGGAACGTCTGAATCCCAGCTACGGCCGCGTCGTCCGCGATCCCGAGCACGCCCGGGAATCCTCGATCGAGGAGATACCGGCGCGGGGAGCTCCCGGCGAACATCGCGTCGAGCGCGAGAGGTATCCCAGTATCATTGGCGATCAGACCAAGAATTCGCAAGTCACCGGGCGGCGCACTCTCCCACGTTCGCGCGACCTCCTTCGGAGTCGACGAGCCGAGGTTGCCGAGCACCATCGCGGCACCCCAGCGGAGGTCGGAGGCAAGTCCGGAATCGCTGTGTGCGCGCCTCCAAAGCACACGGGCTGCGGTGGTGGCATCGGCCACCAGCGGGTCGCGCGCGGTCCGCACACGGGCCCACCACTCCGTATCAGCGAGCAGCGTCCACACCTCGATCGCCAGGACACGTCGGGCCGCGGCTATGTCCGCGAAGACCTCCCCCGAGCCACGAGGTGGCCATGAGGGAACCCCGACATCGCGGCCGCCTGCGCTGGGAGCGTGCGCGAGCTGGGCGGCGAGCGCCGCGAGCGCGTACGGTCGGATGTCCAGCGTGCTCGGCTGCGGAAAGGCGGGCCGAAGTGCGCCTGCCTCCTGCCGCGAGGGCAAGCTCCCCCACAGCGTGCCCGCGGAGAGGTCACTGGGCGGAGTCATCTGCCGCCTGCCGCGCCGCGCCGCGCTGGTTAACGACTCGAGTCGTCTCTGCCAGCACGCCCACCAGCCCGTAGAGCTTCCCGAGCACCTCGGTGAGGTGCTTGTCCTCCTCCGAGAGGAACTTGCGGTGCGCGTCCGCCGCCGCACGGAGATGATCGCCCAGCGCTTCGCGGAGCGCGTCGAGGGCCTCGCGTTGGGTGGCGATCTGCCTTCCGGTTTCTCCGAGCGCGCGGCCAAGGGTCTGGTTCGCCTCCGTATAGACTTGGCGCAGCTCCGCGTCGGTCGCAGCGGTCCGCGCAATCAGCTTCTCTAGCTTCCTCAGGGCGTCGGCGGTCTTTCGCTCGAAATCCTCGCGCTCCTGTAAATCCCGCCGGAACGCCCCTTCGAGCTGTCCGAGGATGCCCTCGAGCGCATCGCGCTGGCTCGATAGCGCATCGGCGAACTCGGTTCGCACGACTCGCAGTGCGAGGCTCGCCTCCTGGCCCGCGGACTTGATCTCGGAGGATGCCACCTCACCGGCTTCGCGCAAAGCGGCGGTCTGCGCGGAGAACGCGTTTCGGGCCTCGGCGGCGCTCTGCTCGAACGCCACGCGCTGTCCCACCATCGCGAGCTCGGCGGCCCCCACCGCCCCATGAATGTCCGCGCCCATCTGCTGAAAGCTCGCGGCGCTCTCTCGGGTGAAGGTGCTAAGCGTCCCGTTCAGGCTGTCCGCGAACTCGTTGAGCTGCCCAATCGCGTCTTTCTGGAACGCGGCGAGGTTGACCGTCAGCTCGCCCATCTGCACCGAGGTCTGATGAACCGCCTGTGTCGAGGCGGCCACGGACGCTCCCAGCGACCGGACGACCTCGGCCACCTCGCGTGTCTGCGCGTTCGTGGCCGCCACTTCCCTCGATATCGGGAGCAGCGCATCCTCACGGAGCGAGTCGACAAGCGTGCGGAGATGACGCGCAACGGCCTCGTCCTGCTCACGCTTCATGTCGTGCAGGATGCGAAGCTCCTTGCTGATGTTGTCCAAGGTGGGTGCGAGACGGTCCTCCACGGCGCGACTGACGCCCTTCGACACCTCGGCGGCGATCGTTTCTGCCTTGAAATCCCCCAGCGTGGCGGAGACCTCACCGAGGCGATCAGCGACCGACGCCAATGATCGCGCGCCCGTACCCAGCTGGCGCGCCGCTTCCGAGAGGGCAGCCCCGTCAGGCTGGGCGTCGCGGAGCGCGCGGACCTCCGCCGTGATCAGTTCGAGGCCCTCTCGAGCGAGCTCGTCCGGGGAGACGAACGTATGCCACCCATCCACCCGCCTCGTCAGGGAGTGGAGGAGGCGGCTGCGCCTTCGCTCCGCGAGCCGCCAGAGAAGCATGTACGACATGCCGAGCCCGATACCGGCCACCGACTTGCTGAACGCAGTGCGCGCACCGCCAAGCAGACGCGACATGCCCATCTGCATGGCGAGCGTGTCGCCGTCGACCTCGCCTCCATCGTCCGCCGCGGCGAGCGCTTCCTCCACACACGCCGCGTGCTCGCCGTTCTGCGGGTCGATACACGGGATCGACTCCCGCAGTCCGAGCGAGAGGCCGAAGAAGGTGCCGAACAAGCCGATGGACACGAGCACTGCCTGGCCCGAGTGCAGCCACGGGAATGGGGAGATGGCGGTATGCACGGAGGTGTTGCCATGACGCAGCGCTTCTGCCGCGCTCCGCGTGCGGCGCGGGGCGCCGCCCGCAACGGACGGGCCCGTGAGAGAGGCACGGACCGTGGCGGCGACGTCACCCCAGGGCCCCTTCTCGAGGTCTGGGAGAGATTGCGCGCTCCCGACCGTGCGTTCAGCGGACTCGACGCGACGCACATGTAGGAGTAGGCCGCCGCCAAAAAGCAACCAGACGCCCGCCGCAAGGCTCACGAAGAAGAGGCTCTGTGGGTCAGGCCAGGCAAGCGCGAACCCGAAAATCGCGGCGGCAACGCCGACGACGACGGCCAGTGCGGCGGAACGGAACTGCATCTGCGTGCCTTCGAGACGTGCGAGGGTATCAAACGGAGCCCCGCCCGTACACCACCATCGGTGTACGGGCCCAGCCTGATCAGGACTCTCAGGTCATGGGTGTAACGAACCGGGTATCGGCTGGCGAGGGGTGAGCGAACAAGGAGGCAGCGCCGGCCCGCGCCGTCGGGAGGTTTGCCGGCGCTCGGCGCGGGTCTCGCGCGCGGCCTCGAGCTTGCGGTCGCGCGCATCGTGGGTTGCGGGCGGGGACACGAGGATCGCGTTGCCCTTGATCGCCTTATGGTAGCGCTCGATCTTCCGCCGCTCTGGAAGAGTTGGACTGTGGGTAGTAGGGCGAGGCCCGAACGTGGCTCATCCCGGTGACCTTGATGAATTCCTTGAGAGTCGTGAGCGATGAACTGCGGCTCGTTGTCGCTGATGATGGGTGGGAAGGCTGCCGGGTAGTGCTCGCGGCCGCGCTGCAGGACGCACTCGACCTTCTGCTCAATCATGGACTCGAGGAGGTCTCAGTGGATGACCACTCGGCGTAACCGTCCAGGCTGGCGACACTGCCATCGCGGGCTCCCCCGGGTGATCTTCCGTGCTGGAGGATCTGCCGATGGGCACCCGACACTACCCACTGCTCGAGCACCGCCGCCTCATCGCGGCCTGGCGCACATCCGGCCTCAGCGCACGCGCATTCGCGGTGCAGCGAGGCATCATGCCGGAGACCTTCCGTCGATGGTTCGGTGAGGCCGGCGGCAACGCGACCGGGCGACACGCCTACAGGCGGCCGATCCTCGACGTGGGAGTCTGCGCCGCGCATACCGAGGTGTGCTTGTCCCTTGAGAAATTGAAGACCTGAGGTGGAATTGCGTGGTCCTGTACCGACAGAGGCGCCATGTCCGCCACGTGAGGAGAAGCACTGGACGACCGACACTGCCTCGGGCTGGGAACTGCTGGTCGAGGTGAAGTCACCAGCCCGGAGGTGGCTTCCACGTAAGAAACATGACACCATCAACGACCCCGCACCCACTCCCGACGCTGCATGCTTTAGAGGCAACCTTGCACCTCGAATTCGTCCTTGCACCCGACCTCGACACCGGTGCGCTCCCACCGGCAACGGCGTCGTTTGGCACCGCCCACGTGGGTCCCTCGGGGCTGGTGGACCGTCTGGAGACGGCACTCGGGCTCTCTGGTCCCGTGCTGCCCGACGGCGCGCGCGCCGCCGCGCTCGTGCCCGGGCTGCGCGCGACGGCCGGTTTCTGGAGCGAGTCCACCCTCTCTGACCCGCTCGGCGTGGCCCGCGAATTACTGCGCTGGCGCGACACCCTACGCCTCGCCGGATGGCAAGGTGAACCTGTTTCGCCGCGGCTCTCCGCTCTCGCCGCGGTCACGGCGGAGGTCCCGCCGGGCCCCCCCGATCGCCTCGAAGTCGTCGCCCGGGCGATCGCCGCACGCGACCCCGAGGTCGGCCTGGTCACCCTCCTCGAGCGCGAGGAGACGCTGCCGCCCCTCGTTCGGAACGTGCTGGATGCGCTGCGGGCTCGCGGGACGACGGTCCGTGTATGTCCTCCGGCGCCCGCAGCCGCGGGCGGTGATCTCGCGGCTGCGCGCGCCCCAGGCTTCCGACCCGTGGGTGACGGATCCCTCCAGCTCGTCCGGCCCGCCGGTTCGCTCGAGGCCGCCGAGACCATCGCCGCGTGGCTCGCCGCCGACCCTGATCGGGTCGACACCGTAATAATCGGCGCTGACGCTACGCTCGACACGGCGCTCCATCGCCACGGGCTGCCAACAACCGGCGGCGCCGGGCACGGAGATGGCTCCCTACTCCAGCTCCTCCCGCTCCTCCTGGCCCTGGGCTGGTCCCCCACGGACCCACGGCGCGCGCTGGAGCTCCTCACCCTCCCGATTTCCCCCATTCCCCGCTCCGTGGCGTGGCGGCTGGTGGCCGCGCTGCAGGTGTGGCCGGCGGTCGACAGCGACGCCTGGCGGACCGCGGTTGCCGAGGCGCTCGCCGCGGTGGAGGAACCCGAGCGCCGCGCCACCGTACGCGCGCGCGTCGAAACCTTTCTGGTCGCGACCGTCCAGTCTGCCAGCTACCCGGCACCCGAGGCACGCCGACGCGTGGACGCGCTCGCCCGCTGGCTCCAGGTCCGCGCGGCAACTTCGACGGACGAGACAGTCGCCTACGGCGCTGCCCTCAACCAGTCCAAGGCCTTCCGACGCCTCCTCGACCTCTCTGCGCTCGATCCGATCAGCGCTCCCCAGCTCCGCCGCCTCGTGGAGGACGCATCCGACGCGGCCGGCCACGAGGCGCCTCATCCCGCGCAGGCCGGCTTCCGCGTACTCGCGGGCCCCGCCGGGCTCGTCGGTCCCGCTGCCCGCGTGGTCTGGTGGTCGTTCCGCGCGGACGCCGCCCCGGCCCTGCCACGCCTCCCGCTTTCCGGCGCGGAGAGAGGCGCGCTCGCTGCCATTGGCGTGGAGCTCCCCTCCGCTGCGGCCGCCGCGATGATCTCCGCGGAACGCTGGCGTCGGCCCCTCCTGCAGACGACGGAACGCCTCGTGCTCGTCTCCCCCGAGGTCGGGGAGGATGGTTCGCCCGTTCACCCCCACCCGCTCTGGGACGAGGTTGTGGCCGGTATTCCGAGCGACGCGCACGCTGATCGGCTCGTGCAGCGCGCCCCGATGTCAGCGAGGCTGCCGACGCCCCGCGTCACGCTGGCGCTACCCGCACCCCGCCGCGCGTGGACGGTAGGCCCCGGCACCATCCTGCGCCGTGAGAAGGAATCGCCGTCGAGCCTCGCAACACTGGTCGGCTGCTCTCTGCAGTGGACCCTCTCCCATGTGGCGAAAGTGCATGGGGGCTCCACCGCAGCGCTCCCGGAAGGGCAACTGCTCCACGGCTCCCTCGTCCACGAGATCATCGCGCGCGTCTTGAAGTCGGGCCCGCTCCCCGATCCCGAGGACGCCGAGGCCGAAGCCGTCGCCTTGTTCGACTCCGAGGCGCCGAGGTGGGCGGCGCTGCTGTTCCAGCCCGGCGCCGAGCACGAACGCGAGCGAGTGCGACGCGTAGCCGGCCTCGCAGTGGCCTCGCTCGTCCGGAGCCTCGCGGAAGCGGGGCTCACCATCGAGACGCTCGAGACGCCCTACCCGGGCACGGGGATGGGCGGCGCCTTGGAAGGCACGCCCGACCTTGTCGCGACCGACGGGGCGCCGGCAGTGATCGACCTCAAGTGGGGCGGCGCGAAGTACCGGCGCGAGGAGCTCGGCGCGGGTGTCTCGACACAGCTGGCGACCTACGCGCACCTCGTCCGGCCAACCGCCACGGCCCCATACCCCGCGGTCGCGTACTTCATCCTCCAGGACCAGCGCCTCTACACCACCGAGCCCGATCGTTTCCCAGGCGCTACTTCGGTGAAGGGCCCAGGCCCTGCGGAGACCTGGAAGCTCTTCGAGCGGGCGTGGCAGGATCGCTGGGCAGCGACCGAGGCGGGCGCGATCGAGGCGTCAGGGAATGCGGGGGACGACGGAACGGAGCCGATCAAGGCCTCTCACATCGACCAGGATGGGCGGCTCCGGCTCGCCCCTCCCTGCCGCTTCTGCAACTTCGGAAATCTCTGCGGCAACATGGGTGGCGAATGAGCAAGATCGAGATCATCTCCGCGAGCGCGGGGAGCGGAAAGACGCACACCCTGGCGACACTGCTGGAGAAGGAGATCGACGAAGGGCGCGTCCGCCCCGATGCGGTGCTCGCGACGACGTTCACGAACAAGGCGGCCGCCGAGCTCAAGGAGCGCACGCGGCGCACGCTGCTAGCCGCGGGGCGCTTCGACGACGCCCAGCGCCTGGGTGCCGCGCGAATCGGAACGGTGAACGCGGTCTGTGGCCGAATCGTGGCGGACTTTTCCTTCGAACTCGGGCTCTCTCCCGACGTGCGCGTGCTCGACGAGGCCGTCTCCGCCTCGTCCTTCCGCGAGGCGCTCTCCTCGGTGTTGTCGGACACCGTCACCGGAACGTTCGAGGACCTCCGCTCCCGCATGCGGGAATTCGACGGCCTCGCCGCGGTGCGAAGCGTCCTGGACGCGGCGCGCAGCAATGGGCTCGGCACCATCGAGCTCTCCGCGTGCGCCGATCGCAGCGTGGCCGGCGTCCTCGAGCTCTTCGGTACGCCGGTCGCAGGGGAGAATCTGGACGGCGCCCTCGTCGAGGCGCTCACGACGTTCGTCGCGAGCGTAGACACGACGGTGGACACCACCAAGAAGACCGCGACGGCTCTTGAAACCGCGGGGAGCGCGCTGGCGGACCTCCGGCGAGGCCGGCACCTCCTTTGGAGCGAGTGGGCGAAGCTCGCGAAGCTCGCACCGGCGCAGAAGTCCGACGCCCTCGCCGACCCCGTGCGCGCCGCCGCAGCCGCACAGGATCGGCACCCCCGACTCCGAGCCGACATGGAGACGGCGATCCGGACCGTGTTCTCGGTCGCCGGGCAGGCGCTCGACGTGTACCAGGCGCACAAGCGCGCGTGGGGCGTGATCGACTTCGCAGACCAGGAGGTGCTCGCACTCGGGCTCCTCGGGCGCGCCGACGTCCGTGCCCACCTGGCGGGCGAGCTCGATCTGGTCCTCGTGGACGAGTTCCAGGACACCAGCCCGGTCCAACTCGCGATCTTTCTCCGTCTCTCCGAGCTCGCTGTCCGCTCCGTGTGGGTCGGCGACCAGAAGCAGGCCATCTTCGGCTTCCGTGGCGCCGACCCGTCGCTGATGGACGCGGTGATCCGGGCCATCCTCGGGGAGACGGAGCCGCGCACCCTCCCGCACTCCTACAGGAGCCGGCCTGAGCTCGTCCGGCTGACCTCAGACCTCTTCGCGCGGGCGTTTCCATCGCAGGGGATCCCCGCGGAGCGGGTTCGCCTCGAGCCGGCTCGCCTCGACGAGGCCCCCGGTCTCGGGGTCATTCTCGAGCGATGGACCCTCGACGCCAAGAGCACCGAGAACGACGCTCACGCTGTCGCGGCGGGCGTGCGGCAGCTCCTCGACGACCCCACCACCCGAGTACGCGAGGGCAAGGCCGACGCGCGGGCGGTTCGCGCCGGGGACGTCGCCGTCTTGTGCCGGACGAATGACGGGTGCGCGGCGGTTGCCGACGCCCTGGAGAATCTTGGCATTCGCGCGGCGCTCCCACGAGCAAGGCTCCTAAGTACCCCTGAGGCAATCGCCACGACGGCCGCGCTGCGGCTGTTCGTCGACGGGCGGGACAGCTTGGCGAAGGCGGAGCTCTCCCGGTTCGCGGAAGGCGACGGAGACCTCGACGCATGGCTCGCGCGACTGCTTGAGACGCCAGGCGCAGGCGCCCTCACCAAGTTGGACGTCGTCCAGCGGGTCCTTGCCGCTCGGGAGCGATCTCCCGGTGCCGGCGCGCTCGAAGCCTTCGACCTGGCGGTAGACGCCGCCCGCGTCGCTGAGCTCTGTCGGCGCTGGGGCGACGCCGAGGCGCGCCTGGCGAACCTGGATCGCCTGCGTGCGCACGCGGTCACCTACCTTTCCGGTGCCTCCGCCACGGGCGCAGCCGCGACGCCCGCTGGCCTCATCGCGTGGCTCGGACGCCTTGCCGATGACGGCGAAGACGCCCAGGCGGTCCGCACTGGCGGGGGGGCCGTCGCGGTGAGCACCTGGCACGCAGCAAAGGGGCTAGAGTGGCCGATCGTGGTGCTGCACGGGCTCAATCGCTTCACTGGCAGCCCGCTCGGCGTGAGCGTCGCCCGTGACATCGACGGCTTCGACTTCGCAGCACCCCTCGCGGGCCGCTGGGTGCGCTTTTGGCCCCAACCCTACGCGGCCAAAAACAACGGTCTGCCATTTCACACCCGCCTCGCCGCCCACCCCGCCACCGTGGAGGCCGAGGCCCGGGAGGCGCGCCAGGAGCTCCGAGTGTTGTACGTCGGATGGACACGTGCGCGTGACCGCCTCGTGATCTCCACGCGAGCCGGGGCGCTGACGAAGGGGCTCCTCGAGTTGCTGCAGGAGGGCGGAGTCCCACTGGTGAACGAGCCGACGCCGAGCGCCACATGGGCGGGCCGCGTCGTGACGGCGACGCTGCGCTGCCCCGCACCGTTGAATCCCGTCGTTCGCGATTCGGAGCCCGGCGCTGGTTTCGACGCCCCAGGCCCCGCCGCGCACCCGCCCGCATTCCGGCGGCCGTCGGACTTCGACCACGCCGGGGCCGTAATCGCGCATACGCGCCTCGGCCCCCACCTCACGCTCACCGGGAACCCTGAGATGGCGGCGCTCGGCGAAGCCGTACACGGGTTCCTCGCCGCCGACCGCGCGGACCTCGATCCGGCGCAGCGGCACTCGCTCGCGGAAGGGCTCCTCGGGCGCTGGAGCGTAGCCGGGGCGCTCCCTCCCAAGGACCTGCTCGATGCGTCGGATCGACTCCAGGGGTGGGTCGCACAGCGTTGGCCCGACGCACGATGGTGTCGCGAGTGGCCCCTGGCCCATCCGCTCGAAGATGGCAGCGGCGTGCGCGGGTTCTCGGACCTCGTCCTCGACACGGAAGCAGGCCTCGTGGTCGTCGATCACAAGAGCACGCCGGGTCGGGAAGCGGATGTGGTGGAGGCAGCCGCAGGCCATGCCGGACAGCTCGGTGCGTACGCGGACTCAGTGAGCGCGGCGACAGGGCGCCCTGTGATCGGGTGCTTCGTTCACCTGCCCGTCGCTGGGGTCGTGGTTGAGGTCTCCAGGGGTTGATGCGGATGGCCAGCTCATCCCGAGCGGCGAGCGCCGAACGGGGTGGGCGGGCGACAAAGCCAGGCGATGTTTTCTGCTCTCGCCTGGGACCAGCTTCCAACAGCGGTCTATGGCGCCGCCGAGCAGGAGCGCACCGCGCTCGCGATCTCCCTGTAGGAGCAGCTCGCCACGGCGCTCCGGGCCCGGGGGACGAAGCCCGCCCGAGACGAGCTGGCCCGCATCCTGCCCCGCCTCGCCAGCCTCCAAGCAGCGTTCTCCAGGCGACCCACAGGTCCCCCCCGCGCGGAATCCGGCTGAACGACCTTCGCGGAGCGCTCGGGGACTGCTCCGGGGGATCCCGCGCCAAACCCCGTAAGCGGCTCGCCTGGAAGTTCTTTTGGACTTTCGCTTGCCAGACGGTTGA
>JBIJDH010000055.1:0-13313 GCA_044344255.1 Myxococcota bacterium | reverse complement strand
CGCCGTCGAGATCACGCTCGACGCGGCGGACCTCGCGGCGATCGAGGCCGCCGTGCCCGCCGGCGCCGCGGCGGGCACCCGCTACGCCGCCGCCCAGATGATGGCCCTCGACAGCGAGCGCTGAGCCCGCGACACCGCTGGCGCTCAGGGAGCGAGAGACGATCGGGCGAGGCGAAATCCGAGGTAGTAGTTTCCGTATTCTGGTCCAGCGAGGAGGCGAAAGGCCACCGTGGCGTCGCCCGCCGAGTTGATCCAGCTGCCGCCGCGGACCACCCGCGAGCTCCCGGTGGAGGGCCCCGCCGGGTCGTTAGCGGATGTGCTGGATGCGTCACCGTACCAGTCGTTCACCCACTCCCATACGTTCCCGCTCATATCACAGGTGCCCCAGGCGTTCTCCGCGAGGGTGCAGGCCTCGTGGGTGGTGGCGCTGGAGATCTCGGAGGTCCACGCGACGTCCGAGGCGGAGTTGGAGCCCGCGTACGTGGTGTCGACGCCCGCCCGAGCGGCGTACTCCCACTCGGCCTCCGTCGGCAGGCGATAGCCCGGACAGCCATAGGGATCGGCGAGATAGGCGGTGACCATCGCGGAGCCGTCCGCCTCGTAACACAGTGTCAGGCCCTCCAAGGTAGAGAGGGCGTTGGCGTACAACGCGGCGCTGGTCCAGGAGACTGTGTCCACGGGCAGCAGCGCCCCGGAGAAGGCGGATGGGTTGGTGGCCGCCGTCCACGCCTCCCACGCCTCCTGCGTAATCTCGGATCTCCCGATCCAGAACGAATGGGTCAGCGTCACGTCATGGTCGGGGTAGTAGTCGTAGGGATCACCGGCGCCGCTCCCCATCGCGAAGGCGCCTGCGCCGATCACTACCATCTCACTGCCGAAGTCCGTCGCATAGGGGACGGCACAGCTCCCGAGCGCGTCGGGCTGGGTGGGGTTGGTGTCGTCGCAGTCGGTGGCATCTGCGACGAAGCTCGTCGGCGCCTCGCAAGCGAGCCGGGTGCTAGCCTCGTCGCCATAGGTGTCGCCATCGGCGTCGGCGTACCAAGTCGAGGCGTCGGCGGCGGTGTCCTCGTCCACCGCGCCGTCGCAGTTGTTGTCAACCTCATCGCACAGCTCGGTCGCGCCAGGGTAGATCGCCGCGTCGGTGTCGTCGCAGTCTACCTCGGTCGTGAAGGTGTCCCCGTCCACGTCCGGAGGCGCCCCCGTGTCGGTGTCTGCGTCGGTGTCTGCGTCGGTGTCTGCGTCGGTGTCTGCGTCGGTGTCTGCGTCGGTGTCTGCGTCGGTGTCCGCGTCGGCCTCGCCGCTCGCACCCTCCCCCGGTGTATTCGACTGTTTGGAGCCCTCGCACGCGCACAGGCAGAGCAGCGCGAGGATGGACGTGAGCCGGTTCAGCTCGGCGAGCGGAGTCTGATTCATATTCCCCCCAGGGTCGTGCGAGTGGCGGTCTTGGCGCGTCCCCGTGCCGAGGGCGGCAGGCGGTGAAGCACGTACTTCGGATGAATGGAGCGTGGAAGGAACTGAAGGGGCAGGAGGAAGATCGTGGAGATCGTCATGTTCAAGGGGCCGATCCGGTCGCTCATCATCTCCCGCTCGGCGTAGGCGGGGTCGCTGTGCGGTCCGGTCAGTCGGTAGCAGGCCTGGTTGTAGGGATAGAACCAGTGCCGCACGAGGAGGCGGGGGTGGAGCACCAGCTTCGACAGCGGCATGAGGCAGCCGATCTCTTTGGCCATCGCGTCGACGAAGAGGGTCCGTGACGGGATCGTCTCCGGGTGCCGGGGGCTCAACGCGACCACTCGGTCCTCCCAGACCTTCTCCTGTTCGATTCGGGTCGTGAGGTCGTCGGGGAGACGGTGTTTGCCGCTGCACAGGAGGGCGAAGTAGCGAGCCTGCATCTCGGCCACCACGGGGATCCCGCCGGTGTACGGTCGGACGAAGCCCATAAAGGCCAGTCGCCCGCCGTGGGCCGGGTGGAAGGCGTGCTTGTACAGATTCCGGACGTTGTTGTCCTTCACGGCGAGGTCAGGGCCCAGGGCCGCGAAGTTCATCTTGAAGCCGGTGCACAGGAGGATGGTGTCGAATTCTTCGGACTTCCCGTCCTTGAAGTACACCCGGTGGCCCGAGATCCGCTCCACGCCGCGGTCATTCAAGCGGAGCTTGCCGTTGACGAGGTTGGGGATGAAGCTCACGTTCTTGGAGAAGACGATCTGTTGGGTCCAGTTGCTCTCATAGTTGTGGGAGCGGCGGTTCCACTCGTTGATCGCCTCGACATGCTCCGGGGTCCACTCGCAGGCGATGTCGAGCTTCGGGGGATGGGCGGGCTCACCGAGGCCGTTCCGGCCCGGGTCCGCTGCTGGCCGCCGCTGGAAGAGAGAGATCAGAGCCTCGATTGGCCCCAGGGCCAGCCCGATGGTCCAGACGACGAGCTGGAAGAGCGCGCGCTGGAGGGGGCCCTCGCCGTGGAGCGCTGGGATCGGCGGGGGTGGGATCGAGCGGACGAAGTGGTCGTAGATGAGGGAGCGCGTGTCCGTGGAGTCCGTCGCGTGTTCGCCCTCGTGCAGCCGGGGCAGCAGGAAGGAGTAGGAGCGGATCGAGAGCGTCGCGGCCGAGGCCACGTCGGAGACCTCGCGCGCGAGATCGGCGCCGGATTCGGCGAGACCGACGATCAACACGCGTTTCCCAGCGAAGCGCCGGTTGTTACGATAGGCGGCGGAGTGGACCACCTCCCCGGCGAACTGGTCGATGTCGGGGACGGAGGTGGTGTCGGGTGACTGGAAGGGTCCGCAGCACACCGCCACGGCGCCAAACACCTCGGTCTGGCGCGCTCCGTTCACCGATACGGTGACAGACCACTGCCCGTCCTCGCACTTGCGGACCTCCTCGACCGTCGCGTCCTGGGTGATGTGTCTCCTCAGCCCAAAGCGATCGGCGTAGGCTTCCAGGTATTCTCGGTATTGTTTGTGGGTGTAGAAGACCCGGTCCGGACCGACCATGAAGTCAGAGTAGGACATCAGCCGGATCGAGATCGTCAGGATCAGGTTGTCGAACACCTTCATGTCGTCGGCGTCTGTCGTGGGGTTCTGACTGCGTTGCCAGATTCCGCCGATGTTGCTGCCTCTCTCGTAACACTGGACGGTGTGTCCCTCGTCGAGCAGCTGCTTGATCGTGGTCAGCCCCGAGGGCCCCGCACCGATGACACAGATCTTCATCTCGTTCTCCTGCCTGTCGGCCGGGTTGTGGTTCATTCAATCGGAGTGGTGAGTGCCTGAATCTCCGGGGGCCCTTCAGGCGGTGCGCGGAGGACCAGCCAGGCGCACACGCCGATGGTCAGGGCCGAGTGGGCCATGCTGAGGACGGCCAGCGGCACGAGGTCGAGGCCCTGGGGCACGAGCAGGATCGCCGGCCAGAGCGCGATGAGCGCCACCGCGTGCCACGCCCGGCGCACCTCGACGGACAAGAGGGTGGTCGCCCACAGCAGGCCGATGGTCGAGTAGGCAGGGCAGAAGGGGCTCTGCATCGAGGCGAGGACGAGCAAGGCCATCCACCGGACCGCCTGGTCGCGCCGATCTCCCATCCGCCGCGCGCCCGCGATGGTCAGCAGCAAGAGGCCGAGCGTGTAGGCCCGCGCGAACTGCGGGCCGCGGTGCCAGGGCTCGCCGATGTCGAGGCCGAGGAGCTTCAGCTTAAAGGGGAGCCCAAACGGGGACATGTTGGTGGCGATGCCGGCGTCGGTGTCCATGAAGGGGAAGGCCTGTCCCGAGCTGAGCCGCGGGAGGGCGTAGGACACGAAAGACTGGATGGGGTCCAATCCGAAGCACAGCGCGGCGAGCGCGAGGACCAGCGCGCCGAAGCCGGCGGCGAGCGCGGCCTCTCGGGCGCGGCGCTGGACGAGCAGGACGACGCCTAGGATACCGGGGGAGATCTTGGAGAGGATGGCCACAGCGAGCAGCGCCCCCCCCTGCGCGGAGCGGCGCCGGTCAAAGGCGACCATCGCCAAGAGCGAGAGCGCGGTCGCCGCCAGGTGGAAATTGCCAATCTGGAGCGTCAGGAGGACGGGTAAGCTGCCAAAGAAGAGCGGCGCGAGCAGCAGGACCCGATGCGCCGCCCGGCCGCCGATCCATTGCGCCACCCTCCAGAGGCCGAGGGCGCCCACCAGCCCGTTCAGCACGAACCAGAGGGCGCGCTGGGCGAGGAAGTCCCCGTCCAGCACGGCCAGCGGCGACGCGACCAGGAGGAAGGTGGGCGGATAGCTGAAATTGTCCAGGCCGAAGGGAGCCCAAGGGTCCGCAGCCCCCTCGGGCAGGGGTGGCAGCCCGAGCGACCCAAACCACCAGGGGTCCGAGTAGAGGTTGTCGACGCCCTGGCGGGCCAGATCGAGCGCCCGCACATAGGCGGAGAGGCAGCTGTGGGTCTCTGTGAATTTCTCGCCGGGGAGCGCCTGGAGGTCAATCTGGGTGGGGTCGCCCATAAAGACGCTCACCTTCGTGACGGAGGCGACCGAGGACAGGGCGACGAGCAGGTAGAGGGCGGTGAGCGCCTTGTGGCCTGCGGCCAGGCCGTCGAGCGTGGGCGGGAGTCGGGAGGGCAACCACGCCGAGAGCGACGCGATCGCGGCGGCGACGATCAAGAGGGTGAGGAGCCCTGGCGTGCCGAGTGACAGACCGGCCGACAACAAGACCGCGGACAGGCCCCCCGCGACGGCCGGGAGCCACGGCGACCGCCGACGGCCGATCCAGGCGGCGAACGAGTGGACCGCGGCGACCCCGAGGGCGGCCCCCGTGATCATCCCGGCCTGGCCTGCGGGTCCAAAGACGTGCTGGAGGGGCAGCCATGCGCCCTGGGCGAGGATGGGCGCGAGCAGGAGCCCGACGAGCGCGACGAAGCCTGCCCGCTCCCCGCTGGGCGCTGGCCCGCCGTTCGCCGTTCCGACGTTCATGTACTCTCCAGAGGGCGGTTCGTGTCCACTCTGCCAGAGTCGAGCCGAGAACCCTGGCTCTTCAGCGGCCAGCCGATGTCGCGTCCCGAGCCAAGCGGGTCAATCGGGGGCAGGGAGCAGGTGCGAGAGGGTCAGTCCAGCGGGAGGCCCTCGAGCTGGGAGACGATCAGGGCGACGGTGTCTCGTGTGCGGGGGTCCGCCCGGAACGGAAAGGGCGTGGTGACGCGGAAGACGATCTCAGTCCCGATCTGGTCCTCGAGCACGGGCTGGAGCGGCTCTGCCGACGAATCGTCGAAGAAGGGCATGTCCGGTCCGAGCAAGATCCCGCCCCCCCGCATCGCCAGCGTGGTCAGGAGCTGGGGGTCGGAGGAGGTGAACCAGGGCAGCACCTCCGCCGCGCCGCCTCCGAGCAGTGGCCACGCGCTGGCCGGGTGCCCGGGGCGGCTCCAGCCGAGGGTCTCGTGGTGGGCCAAGTCCGCGACGCGGACCGGCACCCCCCGACGTTGGAGGTACTCCCGCGACGCGACGGGTCGCACCTTCACACGAACCACGACGCGAGAGAACCAGTTGTTGCGGTCGGGTGGTGGTCCCTCGTGGAGCATCAGCTCGAAGGGATGGTCCAGCTCTGCCAGCGGGTCCTCGGCGTGCCGCACCGATATCCGCTGCGCCGGCATGGCCGCGTGAGCCGCGAGGATGGCGTTCATGTGGATCGCCATCGGCAGTCCGACCGGCTCGATGACGCGGATCACGCCGCGGGCCTCGATCTCTCCGGCTCGAGCCTCCGTCACCAGCGATTGGACGGACTCGAGCAGCGGACGAGCGCGGTGCAGCGTCACGGCGCCGGCCGCGGTCAGCCGAACACCGGAGGGGTCGCGGTGCAGGAGGGGGGCGCCGATCTCGGTCTCGAGCTCGGCCATGCTGCGGCGCAGCACAGATCGGGACAAGCCGAGCTGGAGGGCCGCACCTTGAATGGACCCGACGTCCACGATGAGGACGAATCGTTTCAGGTTCTCAATGTCCAAGGTCCAACTCCGCGAAGGCTGATCCGGCTCATCTTTGCACGGGGGGAGGCCCGGCTCACTCTGACCGCTCGAGGAGGCTGTTCGTGATGAAGGTCTTTATCCGGGCTGGATCGGAGACGTCGGGCTCGGCGAGCCAGGGGAACGTGCCGGGGAGCGCACGGCTCGGTCTATCCACGCCGTCTCGAGTCGGCCGCCCCTCCAAGCCGCCGGTGTACAGGCCGAAGAGGGCGTCCATGACGTCCTCCGAGGGCTTGCGGCCCCCGCAGGTCTGGTGCTCCCGGTGCGCGAGCAGGCTCCGCTCGATCTCGAAGAAGCCCGGCCCGTCGCAAGGCCGGCTGAGATCGACGATCAGGAAGTCGTCGACCAGGAGCTCGGCCAGGGAGCGCCGCTGCGCGTCGGTCCAGTCCGTGTGGTGGTCGATGGCGTCGAAGAAGCCGATGTTCTTGTCGATGCGCTCGCGATAGGCCTGTGCGTGCTCCGCCGAGACCGCGAAGGGGGCCTCGGCGTTGTACGCGTCGCGCACGTCCGCCTCATCGCCATGGGCGACGAGGGTGACGTTGCTGATCTCCGGGCGACCGATACGGTCGAGGTGCCGAATCGGGCCGGTCGCCGAGTCCCGGGTGGTGGACTCGGCGGCGAGGGCCAGGAGAGCGGGCGGAGCGCCGGGATAGAGCTCCCCCACGTTGACCTCGAGGACGACGGACAGGGTGTTGAGCCCCTGGAGGAGGTCCTGGTCGAGGGGGGCGACGAGCCTCCCTTTCTGCGCATAAGCTGCGGCGAACACGGCGTTGAAGAAGAAGGGGTCGGAGCGATGTCCCGCATAGAGGCGAAGGGGGGCCACCGCGCCTCCTTGGGAAATGGGAGACGGGGAGACCTGGTTTGTCCCCACCGTCACCCGGAGGCCCCCCTCGGTCTGACAGGTGGCCGTGTGCGCCGCGTCATCGTCCGGCGTCCCGAAGCTGCAGTGAATGGCGACCTCGTCCTGGGTGTCAAAGCCGCTGTGGTCGCCGGAGCGGATGGCGGCGCGGCGCAGGTGGATGGTGTAGTCGACCTTGTCGCTGAAGTGCCCGTTCGGGGCGACGGCCGGGTAGGCGTCGAGGATGATGGTGAGGAATCCGGGCCTGTCCGGCGTGGGGAAGGCATAGAGATCGGTGAGGTCTGTCACGCGGTGTTGGGTGGTGGCGGGCCCGTCGAGGTGATCGCTCGCGGCGACCGGCGCAGAGAGTGACCCGAGCAGGACCAGGGCAGACAGAAGCACAGAAGGCGGAGAGACAGAAGGCGTCATGCGATGCCTCTTGGATTCGGTGCGGGGTTCGACTTCGGGCCGGGTCGCCGGAGCACGAGAGATCAGAGCGTCTTCAGGTACTCGACCAACGCCAACCGATCCTCGGCGGACAGGGACGTGCCGTAGTTGTGACCGACGTTGTGGTTGCCGGTCAGCGACGTGTCGAGCAGCCAGGGGGTCTCACCCTCGCTCACGTAGCCGACCTTCTCGGGGTCGTACTCCCACCGGCCAACGGCGAAGCGGGTCGGTCGTTCGGCGGGGGGCAGCAGCAGACTGTAGAGATTCGGCACGGATCCATTGTGCAGGTATGGGGAGGCGGCCCAGATCCCGTTGAGGGGGCGCGCCTTGTAGGAGCGCAGGTCGGCGGTGGGGTCGGCCTCGGTGGGTCGGTGATGGTTGCCCTGTTTCTCGGCGTTCTCCAGCCCGAACCGCTTCGCGTAGGCCAGCGTACGCACGACCGCGGTGGGCTGGGCGGACAGCACCCGCACCGTGAGGTCTTTGAGCAGGACCAGCGCCGACTCATTGGCCCCGTACTTGGTCTTGTCATCGGTCGAGATGGCGCCTTCGAGGATCCCGGTGGGCGCGCGGGCCTGGAGCAGGTTGTCGATGCTCTGAGCGTCCGTGCCGACCACATCGACCGCGGTGACCATGGCGACGACCTTCCGCCGGGGGTCGTCGCGATCGAGCAGCGCGTGGCAGCTCAGGCAATTGGCCTGGTACAGCGCCGCGCCACGCGCCGCCTTGGCGCGATCGATGGGCGGCAGCACGTCCTCGGGCCAGAGCGGTGACTCGAGGTCGTGCAGGCTCGCCTCCATCGAGACGATAGAGTGGGCTTCGACGGTGGAGGGGTATCCCTTCTTGGCCTCTTCGGCGGTCTCGTAGTGTTTCACCTCGACCCTGCCGAAGACGCCGATCACCTCGCCGGCGTTGCGGCCGAGGGAGCCCACTTCGGCGTTGGGCGCGAACCCGGTCCACTGCACGTAGTCGTGTCGCGGCGCGTCCCAGAGGAGCGGGAAGCTGGTGGGCGCGTTCGGCTCGAGGCTGTACTTCCGGTCGCTCGTGAAAGAGATCACCTGGTTGATGATGCGCCCGACGGCGTCGAGCCGGCCGTACCCCTCGGTGGTCGTGGAGTGGTTGGCGGTCAGGTAGGCGTCGAACCAGGCGAGGGAGTCCGCGATCATCTTGGTGGCCGCTTCGCGGCGGGCCGGATCGGCGGGGTCGGCGTCCCGACCGCCGGTGGCGGCCACGAAGCGCGCGAGCTTGGCCTCGTCGGCCAGGGTGGCGCGGAGCGAGGCGCGGAGCTGCTCGAAGAAGCCGATGATGTCGACGAGGGCGGGAGCGCCGTCCACTCGCACGGCGGTGCCCTTGTAGGTGAGCTGGCCGGTGTGACAGGCGGCGCAGGTGAGGCCCACCTCGTCACCGTGACGGGCGAGGCCGACGGGCAGCGCGTCCGGGTTGTTGGGCGTGGGGCGCTGGTTGAGGAACCGGTAGCGCGCGAGGTTCTCGGGCTCGATGATCAGCCGCTGATTGTCGGGCTGCTCGAGGTGGGTGAGCAGGGTGGTGGGCATCAGGGTCGAGCCCTGGTCGGCATAGTAGTACCAGAGCGTCTCTGGCACTCCCCAACCCTGATCGAGGTAGACGAGCTTTGTCGCCCCGTCTCCCCACGGGTCATTGGCGGAGACCACGCCCTGGCGCTCCTTGAGCCCCGCGAGGGCCTGTCGGGCGGGGTCGGGAGCCGGCTGCGACGACCCGTGCGCGCAGGCGAGGGCAAAGAGGAGCGGCGCAGCGGCCGCCGCGCGACCGCCCGCCGTAGGACGGACCTTGAATCGAGACCAGAGAGGGGTCCCACTTGAAATCATCTGCGCTCCAGGAGGGCGGTTCGTGGCCACTCTGCCAGAGTCAGGCGGCGGACCCTGGCTCTTCAGCGGCCAGCCGATGTCCCGTTCTGAGCCACGGGGTGGGGCCAGTGCTGGATGGCTCGAGCTCGAGCCGGCCCGGCGTCGGAGGGCACCGCCGTGCTGTCCAACGTGCGGTCGCGCCCCTGCCAACCCGACCGCGGAGGTCCCCCCGGCCGCGCCCGCCTCACCGGCCTCGGGCGGTCCGGCGCTCCCGGGAGATGTGTACGGCGCGGGGTCACGCTCGCGGAGAGCACGTCGATCTCGGAGCTGCTCACCGAGGCTGACCAGTATGACGGCCAGCGCGTGCGGGTCGAGGGCACGGTCACCGAGGTGTGCGCGATGCGCGGCTGCTGGATGAGCATCGCCAGCGACCGGCCCTTCGAGACCCTCGGCTTCAAGGTGCAGGATGGCGAGTTCACCATCCCCCTCGAGGCCAAGGGCCGCCACGCCGTGGCCGAGGGCACTCTGCGTAAGGTCGCCCTCTCCCCCGAGGACGCGCAGGCGATGCGCGATCACGAGGCCGAGGAGCAGGGCCTGCCGGTCGACAACTCCCTCCCGCTCCCCACCTTTAGCATCAAGCTCGAAGGGAGCGGCGCGGTCATCCGCGACGCGAGCTGACAGGAGGGCCGGGACAGGCCCGGACGGGGGCCGGCTTCACGTGGCTGACCTCGACGCCAACTCCCTCTACCTCAACCGGCACAAGGGCGCCTGGACCGTCGTGGCCGACCTCTAGGCGCTGGTGCTCCTGTATCTGTCGGTCGGGGGCGCTTTCATGCTGCGCGGAAAGACCGGCCTGTCCGGGCGCGGCAAGTGGCTGGTGGGGCTGGGTGCGCTCGTCCCGATTGGGTTCCTGTTGGCGCGGTGACCGGGGGAGCGGTTGGCGCAGCGGCGCAGAACGCCTCAGTCCCCTGAAGCCCTCGGCCCCCTGCGCCCCTCGGCCCCCTGCGCCCCTCAGCCCCCTGCGGTCCCGCGTCGCGCGAGCTCATGCTCGGCATACACGCGGACGCGCGGCTCCAGCGCCTCGCTGGTGGCGGCGGCCGCGAGGGCGGCTCCAGCCGCCTCTCCTTCGACGCCGCTGAGGCTGTGCAGCGCCTCCAGGCGCACGTTCATCGCGGCCTCTGAGTAGATTACCGCCGTGAGGGCCTCTGCCGCGGCCTCCTCGCCATAGAGCGCCATGGTCGCGACCTGGGCGAGCCGCTCGTCTTCGCCCTCCATGACCGCCACCAGCAGGGTCTCGTGTCCGGGGCCCTCGGAGGCGCCGAGCGCGTGGAGCACCTCCTCCTTCAGCCGGAAGAGCTCCGCCTCCTCGTAGAGGGCGCCGAGGGCGGTCACCGCCTCCGGAGAGGGGTTGCGGCCCAGTCCGTCGATGAGCAGCAGCCGCTCGCGGGCATCGGCGGCCTCCCAGCGCTCCCGGACGCTGGCGACGATGTCCGGGCCGCCCGCGCCGATGGAGGTGGCGATCGCCTCCGCCCGGGCCTGCCGTTCGGCCTTCAGGGCCTGGGTGCCGGCCTCGTCGAGCCACGAGCGGGGGGCGTAGAGCGCGCGCCAGGTGGAGACCTCGGCGGTGAGGTCGTCGTCCGGTCGGGCGCCGCCTTCGGTGGACAGGGGCCGACCTTCCTCGGTCCGCAGCGCGCCTCCCGGGCCCTCCACCGGCCCGCTGGGCGCTGAGGACTGGAGGAGGGCGGCGAGGCCGAGGCCGAGGGTGGCGAGGCTGAGGGTGCCGAGGCCGAGGAAGGTGGCTTTGCGAAGGCGGGACATCGGGGGGCTCCGAAGCGAGGATAGAGCGGGGAGTCAGCGGGTCCTGTGATCCGGGCGAGGGGCGCGGCCCGACCCCCCGCAGTGGGCGGAGGGGAGGGCCGCGCCAGTCGCGACCGGCGCGCCGGCGCTCAGTCTTCGCCGCAGGTGTCGTCGTCGAGCTCGCAGTCCTCGCTCACCTCGTTGGCCCGCCAGTGGGTCCAGGTCTTGGTGACCGTGGTGACGCCCCGCTTCCGGTGGGTCTGCTGACCGTTCTCGACGGCGTATCCGTAGAAGTCGGCCTCACCCTCCGCCACGGCGACCGTGGAGGCGTCGCCCATCTGGAGGCTCAGCGCGGCCGTCGGGCAGGTGCCCGAGGGGACCGTGGGCTGAGCGCCGCTGAGGGGCACGGTGATGTCGAATCGACCGCCCGCGTTGTACCAGACGCTGGTGTTGGTCCCGTCGTCGATGGCCACCTGGCTGTAGGCGAGGCCCGTGAGCCCGTCTGTCACGTCGCCATCGGCGTACCAGGCGATGATGTTGCCGTCGCCGAGGCGGTCTCCGGTGAAGGCCACGTCGATCACCCGATTGACCTCCTCCTCATCCCGATAGACTTCGAAGAGCGAGTAGGTCGAGGTCACCTTGTATCCATCGAAGCAGGCCACAGCCGGGCTCTCCCCGTCGGCGCTCTCCTCGCAGATGTCCGTCGGGTCCCGCTCCACGGTGAGCAAGGGCACGCCGTCGATCACGAGGCTCATCGGCAGGGTGGTCTTGTTGTTCCAGCGGTACCGCAGCATCGTCTCGTCCGCGTGGATGAAGCGGCTCACGAGGCGACCGACATTACCGGTCGTGTTGACGCTGGGGAAGGCCGGATCTCGCGTCGACATGTACTTCTCGCTGTTCTTCCAGCGGAGCGTGGCGCGCTCGGTGTTGCTGATCTTCCAGCTCCACTTCTCGTCGTTGTCTGCCGCCTCAGCGCCGTCCGTGACGGTGTAGGCGACGTCGTCTCGGCTGTACGCGTTGACCCCCTGGATCGAGACGCCGATGCCGCCGATCCCCACCGCTCCGTCCCGGAGGTCGGGGGCCAGCAGCCCGCCGTTGAGCTCCATCTTGCCGTAGAAGCTGGCCCACTTCGCCTGGCCATTCTCGAAGTAGACGTGGCTCCGACGGCCCTCGATGGTGATCGACTCGACGAGGCAGTCCGTGAGACCGTCCAGGTTCAGGTCATCATCGGGGACACCACAGCCGCAGGCGCCGGGCTCGAGCTTGGTCTCGTCGGTGTCGCAGAGATCGGCGTCGGCGCAGGTCCCGTCCTGGTCCACGTCGCCCGCGGCGTCGTCGCCGCTGCACAGGTCATCGCTGTCACAGATCGCGTCGCCGTCCGCGTCGCCGGTGGAGTCGTCACCCTCGCAGGCGTCGCAGCCGTCGGGGACGAGGTCGAGGTCGGCGTCCATGAGATCGTCGAAGCCCGGGCAGGTGTCGAGCGTGTCGCAGGTGCCGTCGATGTCCGTGTCGGGCGCGCCTTCATCGATGACGGTGTCGCAGTCCTGGTCGAGCGCGTCGCAGAGCTCCACCGCGTCGGGGTGCGTGGCGGAGTCGCTGTCGTCACAGTCCGTCCAGTCGGCCACGAAGTCGACCGGCGCTTCGCAGGCGAACACGGCGAGCGTGAAATCGCCGAAGCCGTCCCCGTCGCCGTCGGCGAACCAGGTGGCGACGTCTAGGGCCGTCTCGTCGTCGACCAGCGTGTCGCAGTCGTTGTCGATGCCGTCGCAGAGCTCGTCTTCGGCGGGGCTCACGTCTCCGGCCTCGTCATCGCAGTCGTCCACGAGGTTGAAGCCGTCGCCGTCGATGTCATCGTCGGGGGTCGTCGTGGAGCAGTCGTCGTCGGCCCCGTTGTAGGCCACCTCCACGCCGCCGGGGTGGGTGCCGGAGACCGCGTCGTCGCAGTCCCCCGCGACCGTCGCGCTGCCGGCGGGCTGGTCGCAAGCAGAGAGGGCGGCGCTGCCGAAGGTGTCGCCGTCGCTGTCGGTGTACCAGGTGCTCTGTCCGGTGGCGCTGGAGTCGGCGTCATCGGCGGTGGCGTCGCAGTCCTCATCGACGTTGGCGGCGTCACAGAGCTCGATGGCGGCGGGGTTGATGGCGGCGTCGCTGTCGTTACAGTCCCCGGCGACGGTCACGCTGCCGGCGGGCTGGTCGCAAGCCGAGAGGGCGGTGCTGCCGAAGGTGTCGCCGTCGCTGTCGGTGTACCAGGTGCTCTGTCCGGTGGCGCTGCTGTCGGCGTCGTCGGCGGTGGCGTCACAGTCCTCATCGACGTTGGCGGCGTCACAGAGCTCAATGGCGGCGGGGTGGATGGCGGCGTCGCTGTCGTTACAGTCGCCGGCGACGGTCACGCTGCCGGCGGGCTGGTCACAGGCGGAGAGGGCGGTGCTGCCGAAGGTGTCGCC
>JBIJDH010000004.1:0-490631 GCA_044344255.1 Myxococcota bacterium | reverse complement strand
GACTTGCATGTGTTAGGCCCGCCGCTAGCGTTCGCTCTGAGCCAGGATCAAACTCTCCAGTTTAATCCACAAAAACTCTTACTTGTTTCAAACGAGAGTTGCTATCTGGTTTTCAAAGACCGGCCGGGAGCTTCGAGGGCTGCCCGTTTGGCGGCCGCTTTCTACTTCCGTTTCGTTCCGCCGTCAAGGCGATCCGAACCATTTACTTTCGAAGCTGCGGTCTGGAATCGCTACCAGGCCGAGCGAGCCCATCTGGCCCGCGTTCTCCGCATCTATGTGAGCCTCCCACTTTCGTCAAGGCACTCAATCTACTTTTGGAAGATTGGGTTCTTGAGTGTCGGAGGTGCAAGTGTGGACTGATCCAACCAACACAACCGATGGGACACATCTCTTCGAGGCGCCCGCCTGATATGCTGCCCCCCTGGAGCCGTCAAGGCCGACGGGTGGATCGCCCGCAGATGATCGGGGGGGCCGGATCGCCACGTCGGGGGACCGCTCCCCTCGCCTCCCCTTCCCCCCCTCCCCTCAGCCGAAGACGGCGACCAACAAGACCATCCCGCGCTCGTCGACCGGCTGGATGAACTGCCATCGGGCGCCCAGCCGGGCCGTGGTGAGCGTGCCGAGCTCGACGGCGGCCTCCCACGATGCGGTGAAGGACTCCTGGATGAACGCCTCTTCGTCGAAGAGCGGCTCCCCGGTCTGCCACGCGAAGCGGCCCGACTTTGGATCAAAGGTGGCGAGGGGCTGAGCGCGCAGTCGCCTCCGCAGCGGGCCGGGCCCCAGGAGGACCAGCTCCCGATCGCCCTCAACCGCCCACTCCTCCCAGTCGTGGGGCACGGCGGCGGTAGACGCCCGCACGCCGGCCATCTGCGCCTCCCACGCCGCGAGCAGGGGGCTGTAGTCCGGCGCCTCGAGGGGGTGCCCGTCCGGGGGCACGGGCAGCCGATCGAGCTCGGCATCGGCGGCGTCCTCGTCGAACAGCGGCAAGAGCTGCACGGCGTTGGCGGCGTCGCGGATGTAGCCGATCGCCCCTTCTTGCCAGGCGGGGCCTGTGGCCATGTTGTGGTAGAGCGCGGTCAGCGCCCGCTCGACCCTCTGGAGGGCCCGATCATCGGGATCGGGAAGCGGAGGCCCACCCCCGGCGCGCAGGCGCACCGCGTCCAAGGTGAAGGCCCGCACCCCCGCGCCCTGGCGGGCAAAGCGGATCACGAAGCGCCGAACCCCGAAGGGGCCGCTCCACTGCTCCAGCGCGCGGTCGACCCCCGCGGCGCGGAGATAGCGTCCGATCTCGCGGTTGAACTCATCCGGGCTGCGCGAACGGGAATGCCGAAGGAACCAGCTCACCGCGCCTCCAGGGGCACGTCGTGGCCCCGTCGTCGTTCTCCGCCAGCCTATCCGCTGCCTGCCTTTCCGCTGCCGCCGTTCGGGGTCTTATCCACCCCCTACTCCTCCTCCTCGGGCTCCTCCCCGGGCCAGCACAGCTCCACCTCGTGGATGAGTCCGGCCTCGACGTCCACCAGGAGGACGCGACAGTCTGGGAAGAGCACGCTGTACTCGAGGAGCTGCCGACGGGTGGGGCCGAAGGCGGGGTCTGGGGCCCTGCCCCCGGTCTTGACCTCGGCCACCGCGAGGTCCCCGTCTCGCTCGACGAGGAGGTCGATCCGGACCGTGTAGTAGACGAGCTCCCCGTCGATCCGCATCGCGCCCTCTGCGCTGTGCTGGCGCTCCCGAACGACCCAGCCCTCTCCCTCGAGCAGGGCCTCTGCGTCGGCCTCCCCGCGGAGGGCCCGGCGGCTCCGCTTCACCGCTCTCCGCCCTGGGGCCCGGGTGAGCCAGATCACGATCCCGAGGAGGAGGAGGACGAGCCCCAGCAGAAGGACGAGCAGCCCGTTCAAAGCACAGGCCTCAGGGTGCGGGCGAGGGCGAGGGCGAGGGCGCGGTTGAGCCGAGCCGGAACAACAGGTCGCCGCCGATCCGCTCGGGCTCTACGCGCAGGCGGGCCGCCAGCTTGGTCGTGAGCTCCGCTCGCTCGCCATGTTCATAGACCACCAGCCAGAGGCGCGGATGGGCCGCGACGGCGAGCTCGAGCTCGGGCCGGAGGTTGTCGTTCACATAGGTGGCGTAGCCCCGTACGAGGCGGGGCTGCCCGTGGCGAAAGTCGGCGTATCGAAACAGGTAGGGCCGGACCATCGGCATCGCCCACCACGGCCGGAGGCGCCACAACACGGCGGAGCTCCGCCCCTTGTCGTCATCATCCAGCCCCGCCGGCGCGAGCAGGTAAAGGGCGTCCCCCGCGCAGCTCGGGCTGGGCAGGTCGGTGCAGGACCAGCGCTGCTGGAGCTCGCCCAGCGCTCGATCGACGGCGCGGGGCGGGTCCAACCACAGCGCCCGGAGCCGCAGCGCGTCGAAGCCCCCAAACCAGAGCCCCTGAGCGAGCACCAGGCCCGCAAGGAGCAGCCGCCACCGCCCGCGGGCGCCCGCGCTCATCACCAAGGCCAAGGGCGCGCCGACGCAGACGAAGTAGGGAAACTGGTGGGGCGCGGCGAAGCCCAGCGCCACGAGGACGCCGATCACCAGCAACATCCCGACGCCACCCAGGAGCTCGGCGCGACGGGGCGCGGCCCCGAAGACCAGGAGCGGCAGGCCCAGGAGACCGAGCGCGCCGAACCGATCCAAGTAGGAGCCCACCACGAGGGCGGCCTTGAAGGGCGGTTGCCGCGTACCGCTGGGATCTGCGAGCTGCCGCAGCACCGTGGGCGCGAGCGGGAGCGCGCCGAGCCCCATGAGCGAGAGCGCGACGCCGCGGGGGCCGGCGGGGAGGCTGAGCGCGACGCCGCCCGCCACCAGCCCGCCGAGCGGGTGCGTCCAAGCGGCGATCACGCCCACGAGGCCGAGGCCCAGCGCGGAGGACCTCCCTTCGGCCACCGGCCGACGGAGGGCCCAGAGGAGGGCGACCGCCAGCTCGAGCAGAGGGTAGTCGTTGACCTCTGCGGCGTAGGTGAGCTGGATCGGCGCGGTCGCGAGCAGCCACCCTGCGCCCTCGTCGCGCCGCGCGACGACGAACACCGCGAGCAGCGAGGCGGCGGCGGAGGTGGCCAGCCAGAGCAAGGGCGCTGGCGCCAGCCACTCCGTCCCGGCGTGGATCAGCGAGAAGAGCGGCGGGTGCAGCCCGGTCCAGCCGGTCAACGCGTCGAGCAGCCTGCCCTCCTCGAGAGCCGCCGAGGTGTCGGCCGAATAGGCCGCATACAACCAAGCCACCTCGTCCCAGCGTACGAGCGTGCGCAGCAGGCGGAGGAGCGCGGCGACGATCAGCAAGGGGAAGAGGCGGGCCACGACCCCAGCCTGCCACGCTTCTCGTCCCCCGCCGAGGGCCCCTCCCATAGCCGAGCGGTTACGCGACCCCATTGGGTGGATCTTCATGGCCTCGCACGACATCACGGTGCTCCACCAGGGTCGGCCCGGCTCGACAGACCCGACGGTGGTCAGCGCCTGGGAGACGCAGGGGCACTTGATCACGGCCCTCCGGGCGCTCGGGCACGCCGCGGATTCCCTCTTCCTCGACGCTGAATTCGAGTGGGCCACGACGTTGGCCCGCCGCTCGCCAGACCTCGTCTTCAACGCAGCCGATCTGGGCCTCCGCTACGACATCGTGATGGAGCCCAACATCGCCGCGGTGCTGGAGGGCACCGGCCTGCCGTTCACCGGCTCCGGCGCCTACGCCGGGGCGCTCTCCGGGGACAAGTACAGCTCGAAGGTCCTGCTGCGAGCCCTCGGCGTGCCCGTGCCCGAGTGCCATCGCCTCGACCAGCTCCCGCCCGAGCTGCCCATGCCGGTGATCCTCAAGCCTCGGCACGGGCACAACAGCCTTGGCATGACCGCTGCCTCCGTGTTCGTCGACCGCCCCTCCTTAGAGGCGGAGGCCCGCCGCCTCCAACCCCACGGACGGCGCTGGGTGGTGGAAGCCTACATCGACGGCGACGAGGCGCAGGTGGCCTTCGTCGGCAACCAGCCTCGACGCCTCCTCCCGCAGTCCACGATCACCTTCGGCCCCGCCTTCGACGGCGGGCCGCGGATCCTCGACTACTCGGCCAAGTGGGAGCCGGACTCCGCCGCCTTCCGTGACTCGACGCCTGAGCCCGCTCGCTATGGGCAGGATCTCCAACGGCGGATCGACGCCCTGCTCGAGCGGGTGGCCGAGGCGCTCGATGTCCGCGACTACGGACGCTGTGACGTACGTCTCCGCGAGACGCCCTCTGGACTGGAGCCGCTCTTCATCGACATCAACACCAACCCGGACCTCCATCCGAGCGCCGGACTGGCGAGGATGGCCGCGGCCGGCGGCCTCTCCTACGCCGCGCTCCTCGGACAGATCGTCGACGCGGCCAACGCGCGCCAGGAGGCCCGCCTTTGAGCCGCGCCCATCGCCCCTTCGCCTCCCTGGTCCGCGGGATCGACGGACTCTTCCTCGATTCCGGTCCCGCTCGCGGCTACCTGCTGGCCGAGGCCGGGACCCCCGAAGTGGCCTGGGCCCGGGCGGCCTTCGGCGACGATCGGGTGCTCTCTTACGATCTCTACGAGCACCTCGGCCCGTACCCCGCCACAGCCGACCTGCTCCGAGCCTCCGACATCGGCCAATGTCTGCACCACGCCGGGATCGCCGACCTGCTCCTCCCCGTCAGCTCCTCCGCGGCGATCCGCGAGTGGGCCCGCGACTCGGGCGTGAACCTGCTCGGACCGAACCCCACCCTTCAGTCCCACCTCGAGGACAAGCTCTGGTTTGACGCCTTCTTACGCCGCCATCACCTGCCCGTTCCGAAGGGTGGCCCCTTTCGGCTCTACCCCCCCGAGCCGCTGCCGATCGCGGGCCCCTGTGTCCTCCAGATCCCCGACTCCATGGGCGGCGAGGGCACCTACTTCGTCAACGACCGGGCCGACGTAGACGCCCTCGTGCGGGATCGACTGCTCCCCCTCCGCGGCGAGCTCCTCCTCCGCGAAGCGGTGGTCGGGAGGCCGCTCGGCTTGACCCTCTTCATCTCCGAAGACTGCGTCGCCCTCTCCGCCGCACGTCTTCAGTGCTACTACCCCCCTCGAGGGGGCGGCCTCTGCTTCGCGGGGATCCAGTGGCAGCCCACATCCGCGCTCGACTCGGCCCTCCGAGCGCGCCTTGACGATCGGCTGCTCCACCTCGGGCTGCTCCTCCACCAGGCCGGATACCGTGGCCCCGCCAACATCGACCTCATCGCCACTCCCGACGGTGAGCCGCTGATCATCGAGTGCAACCCGCGCCTCTCTGCGGCGACCCCGCAGCTCTTCCGGCACCCCGCCCTCCTCCACGGCCTCCCCGCCGGGCGGCTCTTGATCGAGGCTTTCCGTAACAAGCCATGTTACACGCCGAATCCTCGCTTACTTGGCCTCCCTGACAGCGACTTCGCCGGCGCCACGCTCGACCTGGTCCACCGCCTGGGCGCGCCAGAGGTCATCCTGGGGGACGAGCCGGTGAACGGCGCCTGGAGCACCCGGACCGCCGAAGGCGGAGCCGCCGCTTGGCTCCGCGCGGGCCTGAGACCGGACGACGAGCTCACGGTCATCCGCCTCGCTCACCCGAACGAGACCACCCCCGGGGGGACGAACATCGCCACCCTCCTCGCCAGCCGCCCGCTGTTCACCGAAGAGGGCGCCTTTCTGCCCGAGACGGTGACCTTGCTGATGCAGCTCCGCGGGCCGACATGACCGCCCCAGCCGAAGGGATCGTGGTGGATGAAGGTGCGGCCCGGGCGCGGCTCCACGCGCTGCTCCTCGCCCCCCCCGCCGCCCGTCCCGCCGATCTCCGACATGTGGCGCGCTTCGTGATCGAGCGCCGCCAGGCCCTGCTGCGGACGGCCGAGGCGGTGGAGACCCCCTGCTACCTCTACGACGGCGATGGGCACCGCGAGGCCCTCCGCGCCTTCCGCGCGGCCTTTGATCCAAGGCTCGCCGGACACCGCCCTTTCTACGCCGTAAAGTCGAACCCGCACCCCACCCTGCTCGCCGCCGCGATTGAGGAGGGCTTTGGCCTCGACGTGGCGAGCGAGCAGGAGCTCCGCGCCGCCCTTCGACTGCCCCCCTGCCCCCTCGTCTTCAGCGGTCCGGCCAAGTCCGATTCGGACCTACGGCTGGCGCTCACCGTCGCCGACCGCATCACCGTGCACCTCGACAGCCTGGGCGAGCTCCGCCGCCTGGGTCGACGGGCTGCGGAGGCGCAGACCCCGATCCGCGCGGGCCTGCGGCTGAGCACCGCCGCACAGGGGGCGTGGACCAAGTTCGGCGTCCCCGCCGAGACCCTCGGCGCCGCCTTCCGGGAGGCGGAGGCCTACCCCTACCTGCACCTCGAGGGCCTCCAATTTCACCTCTCGTGGAACCGGGACCCTGCTCCCTACGAGCGGGTCATCGCCGAGCTCGGGGCGGCGATCCGAGCGCAGCTCCGCCCCGACCAGCGCGCCCGCCTGCGCTTCTTCGACGTCGGCGGCGGCTTCCGACCCCACCAGCTCGAGGGCGCCCAGCCCGCCGATCACCCGTTGGCCGCCGTGCTCCAGATCGCCAACGAGGAGGCTGGTGTGGACACCCGCTTCACCCACCCTGCGCTGGAGAAGCCCTCCGTCCCCCTCGAACGCTACGCCGTAGCCATCGGCGCGGCCATCGAGGCGCATGTCCTGCCCCACGCGGCGGTCGAGGTCTGGACGGAGCCAGGGCGGGTCATCTCCACCCCGGCCCTCCACATCCTGCTGCGAGTGGTCGACCGGAAGCTCGACGATCTGGTCATCGTGGACGGTGGGATCAACATGGTGGGCTGGGAGCGGTACGCGCAGATCTACCACCCCGTGGTCAACCTCGATCACCCCGCCGAGACCGAGCTCCCCGTGCGCATCGGCGGCTCGCTCTGTGACTGCGAGGACACCTGGGGCGCCCGGTGCTTCGCCAGCCGAATCGAGGAGGGGGACCGACTGCTCGTCCCTTTCCAGGGGGCGTACAGTCTGACCACCGCGCAGGCGTTCATCCGCCCCATCCCGCCCGTGTTCTCGATGAGATCCGCCCCCTGAGCGGGGTGCTGGGTGGCCCCGCGGGGCCTTCGCCGCCGCTCAGGTCGCGCCCAGCGTGCCACCGGGATCCGGATACCGAAAGACTCCCCCCGAGTAGCCCCGCAGCAACAGCGAGTCCCCCTCCCGGCCGACCACGACCTCCGGCGCGAGCACGATCTTCCCGCCTCCGCCCGGCGCGTCAACCACAAAGGTGGGCACGGCGTAGCCGGTGGTGTGCCCCCGTAAGGCCTGGATGATCTCCACGCCGCAATGCACCGGCGTCCGGAAGTGCGCGGAGCCCTGGATGGGATCACATTGGTAGAGGTAGTATGGTCTGATCCGGCGCTTCAGCAGGCCGTGGAACAAGGTGCGCAAGGTCTCGACCTCATCGTTCACCCCCGCCAGGAGCACAGTCTGGCTACCGAGGGGGAGCCCGGCGTCGGCGAGGCGGGCAGCGGCCTCGGTGACCTCCGGCGTGAGCTCAGCCGGGTGAGTAAAGTGAAGGCTCAACCACGGCTTGTGCCGACGCAGCACCCGGACGAGCGCCCGCGTCACCCGCATCGGCAACACCACAGGCACCTTGGTGCCGATGCGGATGAAGTCGAGGTGACGAATTTGCCCCAGCCGCCCGAGGAGCCAGTCCAGCTGATCATCAGAGAGCGTGAGGGCGTCACCGCCGCTCAGCAGGACGTCCCGGATCTCAGGGTGGGCCTCGATGTAGGCGAGCGCTGCGTCCCAGCGTCGCGCGCCGAAGCTGTACTCGGTCGGGTTTCCGACCATGCGGCTGCGGGTGCAATATCGACAATAGGTCGCGCAGTGTCCGGTGACCAGAAACAGCACCCGGTCCGGGTAACGATGGACGAGCCCGGGTACGGGGCTGCTCTCGTCCTCATGGAGCGGATCACGCTCCTCCCCGACGGTCCAGGTGTGCTCTTCGGGCACCTGGATATGCGTACGCCGGAGGGGCTCCAGGGCGTCATCCTCCGCCATCAACGCGGCGTAGTACGGCGTAATGCCCACGGGCAGGCCCTCGCGGCTCTGCACGGTCGCCGACCGCTCACCGGCCGAGAGCTGGAACACCCGGGCGAGCTGCTCTTCGTTTCGGAGGCGGTTGCGGAGCTGCCACTTCCAGTCCGTCCACTCGGCCTCTGTGGCTGTTGGGTAGGCCCGCGCGCGCAGCCGCTGGGAGGCCGCGCCGATCGGAAATCGTTCGACACGCGGCCGGCGGGCCTTGGGTTCTGGAGGCTCCCCGTCGGACTTGGAGGAGGTGGGCTCCGGCTCCGTCCAGCCAGGGGCAGGCGGAGGGCGGTCTGGGGAGGAAACCGGCGAATCGTGCATTGCGGATCCCGTGCTGGCGCTCGCAATCTGTCGGGATCCGCCCCCTCTGTCAAGGCACAGCCGCACGGCGGCTTCGGCACCGATGTTCAGGTGGCGCTCACCCCCGCAGGCGGGAGTCGATCCGGCGCAGCAGGCCACGGTGGGGGGCGTCAAAGCGGAGCTGATCGAGCACCCGCTGGAGCTGGAGCCGCACCTCCGCGTCGAGGGCGTCCACCTCGGCGGCGGTCGGATCGCGATCGGCCTCCACTGCGTCCACCGGGATCGGAGCGCCAAACCGGTACCGGAGGGTCAAGGGAAGCGGGATGTGCGGCAACGGGCCGATCCCGAGGCCCCACGGCACGCTCAGGTGAACCGGGAAGATCGTCGCCCGGAAGAGCTCCGGGAGCCGCAGGCGGCGGGCCACCCGCTCCCCATCGCTCAACACGATCAGGGTGTCGTGGGCCCCGGCGTTGCCGAGCGGGACGATCGGCACACCCGTCTTGAGAGCCAGCCAACAATAGCCCTTTCTACCTGCAAAGTTTACCCTGTAACGGTCCTTCCACGGCCGCCAGGTGTCACGGTCACCCCCCGGCATGACGAGGACGTCCCGCTGCCAATCGCGGAGCGCCCGCGCCGCCTGCTCCCGATCGGCGCGGATGATGCCGAGCGCGGAGAGCGGCCGACCGGTCAGCTCATTGCCCAGCACCAGCTCGTGGGCCAAGGGGTGCATGATCCGCGAGGCGCCGTGGTGCTTGTACCAAGCCGCCATCAGGCCCCAACAGTCGGGGATGACCGTCCCGCCGGAGTGATTGGAGACGAAGAGCGCGGGCGGCGCCGGGAGGACATCCCAACCATCCACCCGGAGTCGAAAGTACCGACCGGGGCCGAAGATGGCGCCCAGCTTGTCCACCGTGCGCAGGATGAGCGCGGGATCGACGTCGCCCGGGTTTGCTCCCCAAGGGTGATCGGCCTCCCCATGCACCCACTCCATCACCCGACCACGGCCCCCACCGCCCGCAGGTCCTGTAAACTGAGGGCCCTGGGGTGGCGCTTCGGGGGTCGCCGCGCTCGGGACCGACGCTCCACGCTCCCCACCCAGGGGTCGAGGCGGACCGGCCACCGCCGCTTCACCCAGCCCAACTTGCTCTTCACGCTCCGCCATGCAGCCCCCGGTCACTGACTGACGTCAGGATACTCCATCCCCTCGCCGCCGACCAGATGATGCTCGACCACTTCGACCGCATGACCTTGCGCTTTCTGAACACCCTGGGTTGGGCCAGCCGGCGGGTGGAGACGTCGCTCGGCGAGGTGCACATCCTCGACGTGCCGGGAGAGGGCACCCTGCCGCCGGTCCTCTTGTTTCACGGCTTGTCCTCAGCGGCCGCAGACTACGCACCCTTGATTCGGGCTCTTCGCCCTCACTTTCGACGAATCCTCGCCCCGGACCTCCCCGGCCACGGCGGCAGCCCGGTCCCGAGCGGCGGCATGGAGCCACACCGGCTGCACGCCGCGATCGTTGAAGCCCTCGATCAGGTCGTGCGAGAGCCCATGATCGTGTTCGGCAATTCGCTCGGAGGCATCGCCGCGGTGCGCTTCGCCATTGCGCGCCCCGCCGCCTGCCGCTCGATCGTGCTGGTGTCTCCCGGCGGCGCGCCCCAAGTGGAGCAGGAGCTCCGCGAATTCCTCTCGACCTTTGATCTCGAGCGCCCGGGTGCGGCGCTCACCTTTATCCGCCGGGTCTGGACCAAGCCTCCCATCCCCGCCGCCTGGATGGCCTGGGGCGTGTCACAGCGCTTCAACCGCCCCGCCATCCGCGAGTTCCTCCGCCAGATCTCTCCCGAACACCTGCTCCGCGCCGAAGAGCTCCGCGCGCTCGCGATGCCCGTGCACCTCTATTGGGGGACGGAGGAGGCGATCATGCCCCTCGCCTCCCTCCACTTCTTCGAGCGCCACCTCCCGCCGGGGGCGCAGATCGCCCGCCCCCCTGGAGTCGGGCACGCCCCCTTCCTGGACCGCTGCGCAGAGGTCGCCGGCTGGATCCGCGCGGCCGCCTCCGCACCCCCGCTGCGCGATCGCCCGCCCGAAGGCGCATCGATGGAGGAGGGCGATCGTCCCGCCGCATGAGCACGCCCGCCGACATCATCGATCTCGCGGGGGCCCTCCAGCGCCGGGCGGCCTCCGGGGTGCTCAGCGTCGGCCACAGCGGCCGAGTGACCCGCATCCTCCTGGTCCAGGGTCGCGCGATGTGGGTGGAGGTCGAGCCCCCGGAGGACGACCTCGCCGCCGCGTTCATCGCCACCGGGGTCGTCTCCAGCGCCGAGCTCGACTCGCTCGCAGACGACTCCGCCGATGAAGACCTCCTCGTCCAGGCGCTGCTGCGAGAGAAGCGGGTGGAGCTTCGAGTCCTGGAGGGCATCCGAAGGGAGGTCCTCCGCGGGCGCCTCCGTCGAGCCCTCTTGGAGGGTCGGGACACTCGCTTTCACGAGACCCAGGCCACCCTCGACGGGATCGATCCACAGCTGATCCCCGACCTCGACCTCCTCGCCCTCGGTCGACTCCACGCGGGCCCCGCCGAAGTGAGGCCCCAGCCCGTCGTGGTGACCGAGGAAGAGGAGCCCGCGCCGGCCTTCGACGCCGAGGCCTGGCGGCTGCTCGAGGTCCTCTACCGCGAGCGACACACCGCGAGCTGGTTCGACCTCTTCGGCCTCCGCCCCGGCGCCTCTCCGGCGAGCATTCGCCGGGCCTGTGAGGACCTGCTGCCGGCCTGGCGGGTGTTCGTCGATCACCCCAACCTCGATCACGGCGCACGTGAGCGGGCCGCCATGATGGTTCGCGCCGTGGAGCTGGCCCGCGTGCACCTCCAGGACGAGGGCAACCAGGACGCCTACGCCGAGCTGCTCCGTCGTGGGGGGGCACCTCGGCTCGTCGATCTGCTCAGCCCGGGCGCCGATCCTGCCCGACTGACCGCCGACAGCGGCTCGGGGATCTTCGCCTGGCTCCGCAGGCGCTGAAGGCGGGTCCCGCTCAAGGAGCCGCCGGTGCGCCTCTCAAGCCCACCGCGCCGATCTGGACCACCGCGCCCGGCGTCGGCACGGCCCCGTCGGCGCCGCCCCCGATCCAGGTCATCCCGAGGCCCTGCTGCAGGAGCAGGGCGGCGAGCGCGAGCTCGGCCGGGACGGCCTCGAGGTGCAACGTCACCTCCCCGCGGACGGAGTCGTCCAGCACGAAGTTGAGCCCCGTGAGCTGCGACATCACGCGAAAGACCGAGTGGATCTCCGCGCGCTCAAAGCTCAGGTTCACCAGGGGTCCGCTCCAGGGGGGCGGCGCCGCGGCCGCCGCGCTGGCCGGCTCCACCGCGCCGCCGAGGCGGATCAACACGCCCTCTTCTGCGGCCCCGCGCGGAGAGAGCGCGGCGAGGACCGGTAGCAGCAGCCCCTTCACAGCACCTCCACCTCGACCCGCATCCCGCCGTCGTAGCCGGCGGTGGGATCGGTCCCCAAGGGGTCCTGGCCGGTCTCGGCGCCGGCCTCGGTCGTGGCCCGCACCCGCAGCGCGTGGGTCCCGGCGGTGGCCTCCCACTCGTAGCGCCAGAGGGCCCAAATGTCGGGGCCGTTCGAATAGGTGAGCTCCGCGGGCGCCCAGCTGAGCCCGTCATCGAGGCTGACCTCCACCGAGACCACGGGATCCGCCCCCGCGAAGGCCGTGCCCACCAGCGTGAACGGCCCGGCGTCGAGGGTCGCCCGGTCCTCGGGGGTGCGGATGAAGGCGTTCGGCTTGTAGGGGGCCTCGTTCGACCAACCGATGGTCTCCCAGAAGCCGAGGTAGGGCTCGGCGATGAACTCCATGAGCACGATCCACTTGGGGTTCTTCATGCCGTACCGACCCGGCGTCAGCGCCCTCACGCAGGTCCCATGATCGACGGGCAGCGGCTCACCGTTCATCCGCCACACCAGCCAGAAGGGGGTGTCGAGATCCGCAATGGGCAGGGAGGTGGTGTAGCCGTCGGCGCCGGTGAACTTGATCTCCACCGCCGCCATCGGCACCTCGACGCCGCGCTGGGCCAGGATGTCGCGGAAGGGCAGCCCCCGCCAGACCGCGTTGCTGATCGCCTGATGGTAAGGGCCGCCGCCGATACACTCGAGGGTGTGCTCCTTCTCCACCCCGGTCATCGCCTCGAAGTCCGCGAGGGTGAAGCTCGTGAGCGGAGCGGGCTCGGCGGTGGTGGAGTCAAGGACGTCGAGGGTCCAGGTTGCGCGATCGATCTCCGGGCTCCCGCAGCAGCTGGTGACGTAGAAGTCTTCGTTAGCCGTGATCGGCTCGATGCTGTCGAGCTGGAGCTGGGTGTCCGCCCCCCCCTCCGCCGCCCCGTCGCTGTCCCCCTTGCCCTGGCAGGCGACCACCGCCAGCGCGGCGCCTTGCGCCATGATCGCGCGACGGGACAGGGCCGAGGCAGCCGCGCCACGGGGGAGGAGCTGGACACCGAGGCGGACGGGGCGCATGGAGACCTCACAGACCGAGGAGTACGCCGTCGGCCCGCGATTGGTTGCCCTATGGCGGAAGAATGTGCGCGCCCACCCCCACCGCGATGGGCTCCCGCGGATCGCGGATGCCCGCCGGGCTCAGGGCTCCTCGCCCCGCAGCCGACCGAGCTCGCCCATGAACCAGCGGAGGTCTGCGATGGCCTCGTCGCGGGCGAGGACAGCGTCCTCTCGAGCGGCGTCGAGCTCGGCCCGGAGGCCGGCCAGCTCCGTCTCGGCGGCCTCAACCGTCGCCCGGACCGTCGCACGCTCCGCCTCTGCCAGCCGGTGGAGGCGGGCGACCTCCAGACCCCTGATCTCGTGGGCGTCTACCAACGCTCGGTGTTCGGCCAGCCTCGCGGCCTGCTCGCCCAGCAGATTGTCCAGGCGGGCCTCCAGCGCGGTGACCGAGCGGGACAGCGCCGCCTCCCGATCTCGGGCTGCCTGGAGGGCGAGGCGATCGGCCTCCCGCGTCTCAGCGGCCCGCCGCAGCTCCGCCTCCCGACGCGAGAGCCGCTCCGCCTGCTCGACGGCCGCCGCCTCCAAGGCTCGCACCTGCGACTCCACCGCGACACGGTGGGAGACCTGCAGCGCCAACTCCGAGAGGCGGGCCGCATCGGCCTGATCTGCCTCCGATCGGGCCCGATCGAGGGCCGCCTTCGCCTCGGCGAGCTCGGACCGCAGGGCCTGATGCGCCGAAGGTTCGACTCGGGCGCTCTCTTCTGCCGGAGCGGGCCTCGGCAACAGGGGCTCGAGGGTGCGATGGAGGAAGTCGGTCGGGATCGGACGATCGAGGCAGACTTGGGCGCGGTGCTCTGACAGCAGGTGACGGACCAGGCGCTGTCCGAGCCCACCCTCTCCCACGAGGCACACCACAGGACGGCTCCCGGCCCGCCGCAGGCGCTCGGCGGCCCCGACGCCTTCGGCCTGATCGGCGGGCAGCACCACCAGATCGGCCCCCCCCTCTCGGACGCGCGCCAGCAGACCGACGACGTCGGCGAGCGGCTCCACCGGGCCCCAGGGGCGGAGGGCGACGCGAAGCTCTTCAAGGGCGGCCGAAGATAGCCCCGCCGCCAGAATCTGAGGGATCGCCTGTGCCGTCATGGGGGGGGGCATAACGTCGGCGGTCCAGGGCCGCCTCAATCATCTATTCGTACACCATCCACAGATGTCCTCGAAACAACCAACTCAAACCATCCCGCAGACGGTCACGCCAGTTCTCCCAGTTGTGTCCATCCCGGGCCTCGACATACTTGACGTCCATCCCCATGTCCTGGAAGAAGGGCACCATCGATCGATTCTCGTAGATCAGCGACTCGTAGGTTCCACATGAGACAAAGGCCTCGGCGGCGGGTCGCCCCGGCCGCTCGCGGAACTCGTTCATGAACCGGACGACCGGGTCAAAGGCCGGGCCTCGCTGGTGGGTGCCGATGTCGGTGAAGGCGAAAGAGCCAGACTGCAACAACAGCTTTCCGAAGAAGCCCGGGTACCTCCACGCTGTGGACAAGGAGGCCACCGCCCCGAAGCTGGCGCCCATGAGGCAACGGTTCGCGGGGTCACCATACAGCGGGTACTCCGCCTCGAGCTTGGGCACGAGGGTCTCGACGATGAAGGCCTGATGGCGCTTGTCGTCGGGGTACTCCACCATCCGGTTGCCGGGGTGGGTGAGCGCGGCCACCAGCGGGAGCACCTCTCCGCGATGGATGAGGTTGTCGAGCACGGTCTTCAAGCGAGAATAGTGGAGATAGTCTCCGCCGTCGTGGACAACCAACAAGGGGTAACGCCGACTCCGACGGAAGCGGGCCGGAAGGTAGAGCGTCACGCGTCGAGGCTCGCCGAAGGGGGTCCGCGCGAAGGTCAGCTCATGAAGCTCTCCTGGGCGGGCCTCTGGATCTGCCTCGATCCACGTCGGCGTCGCGTAGCCCTCCCCGGAGCAGACCGAGTTCGCGCCGAAGGGATCATGGGCGATCTTCGGGTTGAGGGGATCCCGTATCCAGTCGCTGTGGCTCCCGCGCTGGACGTCCAATTTGTACTCGACCCGCGAACCCTTCGGGATGTCGGCGGTGCAGTACCAGAGATCGGTGCCCTCCAGCCGGTGGAAGGGCATCTGCGAGGGGAGGCCGAGGATGAAGTGCCGGAGGAAGACAGCGTCGGCGACCCCCCGATACACGAAGGTGATCTCCCGCCCCTCCACGATCGGGAAGGTGTGCGCGGCGATGAAGGCGTCCACGGCCGCCTTGTCGAGGGGGCGACGCCGCGAGAGGGCCTGAATGATGGTGCTCACGGGCTGCCCTCCAAGATCACGCTGCCGTCCCGACCGAGGCGCCGCAGGCCCGGGCCCGGGGTGAAGGTCTCGCCCCTCCACTCGACGTACTGCCGCTCGTCCATCGGATGGCAGACCGCAGGCGCGAAGCGTCGCGCGAAGAGGGCGACGCGCACCTTCCCCTCGAGATCCAGCCGGTGACGAGCGTGCGGCAGCACGACCACCCCCGGCACGAGGCGCTCGCCACGATCCATGACCTCCGGGTAGCCCGGCCCGTCCGGCGTGCGATCGTGGAAGAGCACCACACGGTCGGTGAGGCACATCGCCCCCCCGGACCAGGCGAAGACGTGCCGCTCTCGCACCTGGCGGCCAATCGAGAAGAGCCGCAGGCGGTTCTGGAGGATCGCCACATGACCTCCCGCCACACAGACGAGCTCACTGCGCTCGATCAGGGCCTGCACCTCCAGGCGGTGCCGCGCGATCACCGGGCGCTCCTCTGGCCGGATATCCTGCTCGAAACGGAGATTCTCCTCTGCGACTCGGGCGAGGTGGTGATCGTCGAGCGCGCGCAGCGCGGCCACCGCCTCCCGCCGCTCAGGCTCGAGGAGATCGGCGCCCCCCGTGCGGCCCATCAGGTCGAGGGCGATCTCCATCAGCGCATGGAGCCGAAATCGGTAGAGGTCTTGCAGCTGCCGCAAGCGATCTTGACGGCGGCGGTGCGCCTCAAAATACTCCGGATCTCTTTGGCGGATCTCCTCCCAGCGCTCGTAGAGGCGCAGGTTCTCCGTGGGCAGGCCGAGCGCCTCGCGGAGCTCGTCGTCCTCACCCTCCCGCTCCTGCCAACCGGCGGTGATGAGGGCGGCTGGCCCGCGCAGCGCGAGCCGGCGGGCATGCTCTCCGACAGTGGGAGCCAAACGCTGGGGCCCCAACAGCACGACGCGCTTCATCTATGCTTGAATCCCCGCTGGCCGACGTCGCCGCCGACCGGATAGCGGCCACCCCCGCTTCAACTGCACGAGTGGACCATGCACGTCATCTTCGTCGAACCTTCTTTCCCGGCCAACCAGCGCCAGTTCGCCCGCGCGCTCCGCGCCGCCGGCGCCGCCGTCACCGGCATCGGCGAGCGGCCCTACGCCTGGCTCGACGCGGAGACCAAGAGCTGGCTCATCGCCTACGAGCAAGTGAGCTCGGTCTGCAACGAGGCAGAGGTCTACCAGGCGGTCCGCCGCATCCAGGCGCGCGGCTGGGTGGACCGGCTCGAAGCCACCATCGAGGCCCACATCCTCCCCATCGCCCGCGTCCGCGACGCGACCGGCATCCCGGGCATGACGGAGCGCAGCGCCTACATCTGCCGTGACAAGCCGACGATGAAGGAGGTCCTTCGCCGCCAGGGCGTCCCCTGCGCCCAGTCTATCGCCGCGAGCAGCGCCGCGGAGGTCCGCGACTTCGCCCGCTCCGTCGGCTACCCGCTCATCCTGAAGCCCCGCGCCAGCGCTGGCGCCGACGGCACCATGCGCGCCGACAACGACGTGGAGCTCGAAGCTGCGATGAAGAAGAGCGGCGTGATGGATGGTCATTCGGTGGCGGTCGAGGAGTTCATCGAGGGACACGAGGGCTTTTACGACACGCTGTCGATCGACGGCCAGCCGGCGCTCGAGTTCATCTCCCATTACTACCCCACCGTGCTGGAGGCCATGCGCTCTCGCGCCATCCACCCCATCATCGTGGCGACCAACCGGATGGACTCCGCCGGCTACGACGAGGTCAAGCAGCTTGGCCGCAAGGTGATCACCGCCCTCGGCCTCGGCACCGTCCCCACCCACATGGAGTGGTTCTACGGTCCGAAGGGCCTGAAGTTCTCCGAGATTGGCGCACGCCCGCCCGGCGTCCGACAGTGGGACCTCTACAATTTCGGGAATGACATCGACCTCTACCGTCAGTGGGCGATGGCCCTCTGTTACGGCCGAATCGATCAAAAACCAACCCGCAGGATGGCCAGCGGCCTCATCAACCTCCGCCCCGACCGAGACGGCACGATCCGCGGATACAGCGGCGTCGACGAGGTGGCCACCAAGCTCGGGCCAAACCTGATCGACTACAACCTCCCCCGGGAGGGCACCGCCACCCAGCCGGTCGAGGCGGGCTACATGGCGAACGCCTGGGTCCGCCTTCGGCACCCCGACTACGATGTCTGTCGGGAGATGCTGCACTACGTTGGCCGCACGCTCAAGGTGCACGCGAGCTGAAGGACCCCGCGCTCCCCCGATCCCGCACGCACCGCCTCCGCTTCGGCCACCTTCAGTGCCGAAGCTCACCTCTGCCCCTCGAGGAGCCTCATGAACGTCGCCTTCATCTCACCGGCCTACCCGCCGGAGCAGCAAGACTTCACGCGCGGGCTCCACGAGGTCGGGGCGAGGGTCATCGGCGTCGGAGACGGCCACGAGGGCGCCCTCCCCGAGAAGGTGCGTCGCAGCCTCTCTCACTACATCCGCGTCCCGCAGCTCTTCGACGAGGCGGCCGCGGCCCCCGCGATCGCAGCCGCCCTCCGTCCTTTCCGGCCCGAGCGGGTCGAGAGCAACTGGGAGCCCACGGTCCTGCTGGCAGCGCGGGTCCGCGAGCAGCTCGGCGTGGTCGGGATGAGCTACGACACCTGTGTCGGCTTTCGGGACAAGGAGACGATGAAGCAGCGCCTCCGAAAGGCCGGGCTGCGGGTGCCCCACAGCTTCCGAATCCGGACGGAGTCAGAGGCCCTCGAGGCCGCCCGCGAGATCGGCTATCCGGTGATCATCAAGCCCATCTCTGGCGCCGGCTCGGCCGACACCTATCGCTGCCACAGCGAAGCTGAGCTCGAAGCCTCTCTCTCCAAGATGCGCCACGTAACAGAGGCCAGCGTGGAAGAGTTCGTAGACGGTGACGAGTTCACCTACGACACGGTCTGTGTCAATGGCGCGCCCCTGTTCGAGAACGTGGCCCAGTACTTCCCTCGCCCGCTCACCTTCCGCAGCGAGCAGTGGATCAGCCCGGCCCAGATCGTGTTCCGCGACATCTACGATCAGCCCCGACTCGCGGGGGGGATCGAGCTCGGTCGCCAGGTGCTCGGGGCCCTCGGAATGGGGACCGGCTTCACCCACATGGAGTGGTACCGGAAGCGGGACGGGGAGGTGGTGTTCGGCGAGATCGGCTGCCGAAACGGCGGCGGGCACTTCGTCGACATGATGAACTGGTCGAATGACTTCGACATCTACCGGGAGTGGGCGCGCGCCGTCTGCTGGGGCCGCTTCGAGGCCGAGGCGAAGCGCCTCTACCACGTCGGGATGGTCTTCAAGCGGGCTCAGGGGGAAGGCCGGATCTGGCGAATCGACGGCTTGGACGAGCTCCGGGAGACCCTCGGCAAGTGGCTGATCATGGAGGCCCTGCTCCCGATCGGCACCCCCCGGCGCGACTGGAAGCAGACCCTCCTCTCGGACGGCTTCCTCGCCTACCGTCACCCCGACCGGGCCGCCGTCGAGGCGATGACCGATCTCATCGTGAACAAGCTCCGCCTGTACGCCCGCTGAGGGCCCCCCGTCAAACCTGGAGGTCCCCCACAGGCTCGCCGCGGAGCTCAGCGTCGCGGCGGCTCTGAGAGGCGCTCCAAGAGCTGGAGCTGCGCGGTGGTGGGGGCGTCCGAGCGACAGACGGTGGGCACCCACGAGCCGTCCGCCTGGAGCTCCCAGGCCCGCGTGTCATCGGCGAGCCCCATAGTGAGGGACTCTTCGATGACGCGCCGCTTCAGGGCAAGGTCGAGGATGGGGTAGCAGAGCTCCACCCGCCGCAGCAGGTTGCGCGACATCCAATCCGCGCTCGAGCAATACACCCGGTCCTCCCCGTCCGCGTAGAAGCAGGCGACCCGCTCATGCTCGAGGAAGCGACCGACGATGGAGCGCACGCGGATGTTGTCGGACACTCCCGGTATCCCCGGTCGGAGCCTGCAGGCACCGCGCACGATCAGGTCAATCTCTACACCGGCCTGGCTGGCCTGGTACAGCGCTCGCACCACGTCGGGCTCGGTAAGCGCGTTCATCTTGGCGATGATCCTACCTTTCCGCCCAGCCCGGGCCGCTTCAGCCTCCGCCCCGATGAGGTCGATGAGGGACTGAAACAGGCGGAAGGGCGAGTGCAGCAGGTGGGACAGGCTCACGACCGAGCCCAGGCCGGTGAGCTGATTGAAGAACCGATGGGCGTCCTCTCCGACCTCCGGGTTGGCCGTGAGGAGGCTCCAGTCGGTGTAGGCCCGCGCCGTGCCGACGTGATAATTTCCCGTCCCAAGGTGGACGTACCGCCGAAGCGCCGCCCCCTCCCGCCGAACCACCATCAGCACCTTGGCGTGGCACTTGTAGCCCACGATGCCGTAGACCACGTTAGCGCCGGCCTCCTGGAGCTGCGTCGCCCACTCGATGTTGGCCGCTTCATCGAAGCGAGCGCGGAGCTCCACCACAGCCGTGACGTCCTTGCCGTTCCGCGCCGCGTCGAGGAGCGCGTTGACGATCGGGGAGTCACCGCCGGTCCGATAGAGCGTCTGCTTGATCGCCAGCACCTCGGGATCGGTGGCGGCCTGCCGAAGGAAGTCCACGACCGGCTGGAAGGACTGGTAGGGGTGGTGGAGGAGCACATCACCGCGGCCGACGACCTCGAAGAAGTCGGCCTTGGCGTGCAGCGATGGCTCCACTCCCGCCTTGAACGGCCTGAATTTCAGATCTGGCCGGTCGACCATGTCATAGAGCGCGGTGAGGCGGTGCAGGTTCACCGGCCCGCTCACCCGAAAGAGCTCCTCTTCGCTGAGCCCAAACTGGTCGAGGAGAAAGGCGGCCATTCGCGGCGTACACTCGTCAGAGACCTCGAGACGCACCGCCGCGCCATATCGTCGCCGCGGCAGCTCGGTCTTGAGGGCGCGGAGCAGATCGTCGATCTCCTCCTCCTCCACCCACAGGTTGCTGTTCCGGGTGAGCCGAAACTGGTGGCAGCCGGTGACCCGCATCCCCGGGAAGAGGCGGTCCACATGCTCGTGGATGATCGAGGAGATCATCACGAAGTCGTGCGGGCTGTCGCGGAGCTCGGGCGGGAGCTGCAGCAGCCGGGGCAGGCACCGCGGCACGGGGACGATGGCGATGCCGCTGTCCCGCTCGAAGGCATCCAAGCCTTCGAGGGTGACCACGAAGGACAGCGCCTTGTTCTGCACCATCGGGAAGGGGTGCGCGGGATCGAGGCCCATCGGGGTCAGGACGGGCAGCGCCTGGCTCAGGAACCAGGACTCGACCCACTCCCGTTGCCGAGGGTTCCACCCGGCGCGCTTGAGGACCCGGATTCCGTGCGCCTCGAGCTGCGGGAGGATGACCTGATTCAACAGGCGATACTGCTCGGCGACCCGCGCGTGGACCGTCTCGCTGATTCGCCGGAGCACCTCGGTCGCCTCAAGGCCATCCGGACCGCGGAGGCCGAGGCCGAGCTCCACATCTTGTTGGAGGCCCGCGACGCGGATCTCGAAGAACTCATCGAGGATGCTGCTGTATATCGTGAGGAAGCGCAGGCGCTCGAGGATCGGCGCGCCGCTGTCTCGGGCCTGGGCCAACACCCGCCGCTGGAACTCGACGATGGAGAGCTCTCGGTTGAGGAAGAGCGCACGATCCGGCTCGAGCTCCCCCTCCGCCATCGGCACCTCGGCGGTCTCCTCAGCGAGCATCTGCTCCATATCGACGGCGGGGCTGCGCAAGGGGGTCTCCATCTTCTCCTCCACCTTCCTCCGTAGCCCAGCCGAGACAGCGAGTCAGCCACGGACCGCTTCGGTCCACCTCGGGAGGCGACGTCCGCCGGCTGCACAGCCGCCCGAGATCGGGCATTCGCGTCCAGGGAGGGGGAGCCCCCTGGGAAGCGAGAGCTTCCTGCTTTACACTCTGCTGACCGGAGAACGCCCCCATGAACTCGCCGCGCCCCGCTTTGCTCCTGCTCTCCCTCCTCACCCTGCTCTCCTGCCGTGCGACGAGCACCGGCAAAGGCGAGGACGCCGATGTGAACGGCCTCGACTATGTGGACGACGACGGGGACGGCTTCTTCTCGGACACCGACTGCAACGACTCGGACGCCAGCGTCAACACGGGCGCCGCCGAGATCTGCGACGGGGTGGACAACAACTGCGACGGCGACGTCGACGAGGGCGTGACCAACACGTTTTACGCCGATGAGGACGGTGACGGCTTCGGCGACGCGGACCTCCCAGACGAGGCCTGCAGCCCGATGGACGACTACGTCACCAACGACGGCGACTGTGACGACGAAGACGAGCAGATCTTCCCCGGCGCCTTGGAGATCTGCGACGAAAAGGACAACAACTGCGACAGCAACATCGACGAGGGCGTCGGTGAGACCTGGTACGCCGACGCCGACGGGGACTCCTGGGGGGACGCGTTCACCTCCGTCGAGGCCTGCTCGATGCCGGACGGCTATGTCTCCGACGACAACGACTGCGACGACACCACCGCCGAGGCCTTCCCCGGCCACGCCGAGATCTGCGACGAGATCGACAACGACTGCAACGGCGAGGTCGACGAGGGAGTCGGTACGACCTGGTACGAAGACCGCGACGCCGACGACTGGGGCGTCCCCGACAGCACCACCGAGGCCTGCGCCCGCCCCACCGGCTACGCCCCCGAGCCCGGCGACTGCGACGACGAGGACGCCCTCTACCACCCGTACGCGGACGAGTCGGACTGCACCGACCCCAACGACTACAACTGCGACGGCAGCGTCGGCTACGCGGACGCCGACACCGACGGCTGGCCAGCCTGCCTCGAGTGTGACGATCTCGACGCCAACATTCGCCCCGACGCGACCGAGGTCTGCAATGGCCTCGACGACGACTGCGACACCCTCGTCGATGACGCCGATCCGGGCGTCGATCTGAGCACGGGGTCGCTCTACTATGAAGACGCGGACGCCGACACCTTCGGCGACCCCGATCAGACGGCCTTGAGCTGCGAACCATCCAGCGGCTACGTCGAAGACAACACCGACTGCGACGACGACGACAGCCACATCAACCCCGACGCCTCCGAGGTTTGCAATGGCCTCGACGACGACTGCGACACCCTGGTGGACGACGAGGACCCCTCGGTCGATCTCTCGACGGGCCTGACCTGGTACGAAGACGCGGACGGCGACGGCTACGGCGACGCGCTCGACACCGCCCTCACCTGCGACGAGCCTGACGGCTACACCTCGCTGTCCACCGATTGTGACGACTCCGATCCCGACATCAAGCCGGGAGCTGCGGAGATCTGCGACGGCATCGACAACGACTGCGACGGCCTCACCGACGATGACGACGGGGGCGTCGACCTCTCGTCCGGCAGCGTCTGGTACCGTGACCTCGACGGGGACGGCTTCGGCGACCTCGGCACGGCCATCCGATCCTGTGAGGAGCCCGTCGGCTACGTCAGCAACGCGCTCGACTGTGACGACGGCGACGTCTCTGTGAACCCCGACGCCGCGGAGATCTGCGACGGGCTCGACAACGACTGTGACACGGACGTGGACGACGACGACGCATCCATCGACCTCAGCACCGGGCTCGCCTGGTACAGCGACGCAGACGGTGACAGCTACGGCGACCCCGGCTCCGTGGCCTGGGCCTGTGCCCAGCCCACCGGCTACGTCGCCGACTACAGCGACTGTAACGATGGTGTAACCGCCATTCACCCCGGCGCGAGCGAGACCTGTGACGGCCTGGACAACGACTGCGACAGCGCCGTCGACGACGCCGACGCCTCGGTCGACCTCAGCACCGGCACCACATGGTACGCCGACGCCGACGGCGACACCTACGGGGACGCCTCGAGCCCGGTCGCCGCGTGCGCGCAGCCCACCGGCCATGTCCTCGATCAGACCGACTGTAACGACGCCGTCACCGCGATCCACCCCGGCGCCAACGAGATCTGCGACAGCCTCGACAATGACTGCGACAGCGCCATCGACGACGCCGACCCCAGCCTCGACCTGAGCTCCGCCTCACCCTGGTACCAAGACGGGGACGGGGACGGTCACGCCGGCAGCACCACCACCCGCGCATGCCTCATGCCCGCCGGTGCCAGCACCACGATCGATGACTGCGATGACAGCGACGCCCTCGTCTACCCCTCGGCCGCCGAGCGCTGCAACAGCGCCGACGACGACTGTGACACCATCGTGGATGAGGGTGTGCTCGGGAGCGGCACCGCCTGCACCGCCGAGAGCTGCCTCGAAGTGTTGAACAGCGGCTCCTCGCACGGGGATGGCACCTACTACGTCGACTTCAGCGGCACCTCCACGGCGGCCACCTGCGACATGACCACGGATGGTGGCGGCTGGACGCTCATCTTCCACGACGACTTCCAGTCCACCCCGGCCGCGGGATGGAGCAGCAGCTCGCGCTACAGCTGCGGCTTCTGGAGCATCATCCTCGGAGGTTACGGCAAAATCGCGGGTGGCTCGCTGAGCATCAACCTCAGCACCTACGGCATCACCCACAGCGCCGCCTGGGTCTCGCTCGACTACATGGCCCTCGACTCCTGGGACGGGGAGACCGCCTACGTGCAGCTGGACGGCTCGACGGTGTGGAGCCAGTCCCAGAACAACCACAGCGGCGCCTACTCGGAGGTCTGCGGCTGGAGCCGAGGCTACTTCGGGTCCTTCGACTCCCAGCACGCGATCACGTCCAAGCCGGCCCACACCGCCAGCACGCTCACGATCCTCGCCGGCTCCACCCTCGATCAGGACCCCACCGACGAGTCCTTCGGCATCGACGACGTCTACGCCTGGGTGCGCTGATCCCGGGGCGGTCCGCCGCTGACATCCTCTTTGCACCGCACCGCCCGCCGCCGGGGAACCCCCCGGCGGCGGGATGGTCAGGAGAGACAGGCGCGAAGGGAGCGCGACCCGAGAGACCCTCTCGGAAAATAGCCCTCCCCTATCGCAGCCGGTCCCCCGTCCATTCGAGGTGCGCCATGCTGTCCGGCCAGGTCGAGGCTCGAACTGCCTCTTTCATCTCCCCCGTCGCCCCTCTCTCGGAGAGCGTGGAGTCCGTCGATCCCCGTCAGCCCTTGCACGTCGAGGTCTCTCAGCTCTGGCAGGGTGAGGTCCAGGACGTGGTGCACCTTCGTCAAGGACAAGGGGCGCTCCGCTTGGGCGGCCCGCGCTCCTCCTTCTCGCTCGTCGAAGAGGGCCCGGCGCCCGGCGCGTGCCTCTGTCGAGCCACCCCGACCGGCTTCCTCGTCCCCCTCAGCCTGGGCACGCAGGTCTGGCTGGACAAGGACGGCGCCCGCCGCTCCCTGTCGCGGCTCATCGGGGCCGCGTCGCTGGAGCACCGGCTTGCGGTCGGCGAGGCCCTGTGGCTGGAGACCGGCGCCCTCAGCTACCGCCTCCGCCTCGTCTCGGCGGCTCGGACCGCGGCCCGGGCCTGGGTGGACGGCCTCGACTACCCGATGCTGGCCATCGGTGGCGCCGTGGGGCTCGGCGCTGCGCTGTTCTCCGCGGCGATGTACGCGACCCCCCAGCCCGACCCCTCCCTCTTGGAGGCGCCGGAGATGGATCGTTTCGTCGAGCTGCTGCGACCATCCATCACCCCGGAGGCGCGGACAGTGAAGGCCGCCCCGAGCCAGGAGCCGGCGGGCGCGAAGGCGAAGGGGGCCCAGGGCAAGGCCGGGGCTCCGAAGGGGAGGGCCCTGGCAAAGGGCGCCCGCACGAACGCCGAGGTCGTTCGAGAGGCGGGGATCCTCGGCGCACTCCAGGATGAGTCGATGGCCGCCGCCTTCAACAGCTCCGCCCTCTCCACCGAGCTCTCCTCGGGCATCGGCGGGCTCATCGGCGCCAAGGGCACTCAGCTCGGGGTCGGCGGCCTCGGCAGCCGCGGGACCGGCATCGGCGGGGGCGGAACCACCGAGGGCATCGGCGGCGTGAACACCAAGGGCCGTGGCGCTGGTGACGAGGGCTACGGCCAGGAGGGCGGCGGGATCGGGCAGCACCGAGAGGGCCACATCACCACCCCCGACGAGATGATCACCGCGGGCCTCCTCGACCGCAGCCTGATCGACGCCGTCGTGAAGCGCAGCCTCAACCGCGTCCGCCACTGCTACCAGCGCGAGCTCAATCGAAAGCCCGACCTGGCCGGCAAGATCAGCATCAAGTTCGTGATCGCCTCCGACGGTACGGTGTCCCGCTCGGCGGTGAACAAGAGCACCATGGGAGACGCCGGCGTCGAGGCCTGTATCGCCGAGCGCTTCCTCACGATGAAATTCCCGGAGCCCAAGGGCGGCGGCATCGTGACGGTGAATTACCCATTCCTCTTCGCTCCCGCCCGATAGACCCACCTCCGCGCCTGCGGGGGCCCGGACTTCCGCGGCGGCGGTGGGCGCGCTACCCTCTGCGCGTGCTGCCGCTGCTGCTCCTCCTCGCCTGCGAGACCGCTGCCCCTCCGCCACCGGCGCCGGTGGTGCTGGTGGTGAGCCTCGACACCACCCGCGCCGACGCCGTGGGCGCTTGGGGCTCGCCCGACGGCAAGACCCCGAACATCGACGCCCTCGCGGTGTCGGGGGTGCGCTTCGCCTGGGCGCTCTCGCCTTGTCCGACCACCCTCGCGGCGCACACCGCCGCCTTCTCGGGGGAGGACACCCACGGGAGCCGGGTCGTCCGAAACGGCTTCCCCCTCCCCTCCCGGCTGCCCTTGCTCACGGAGCGGTTCGCGTCGGCCGGATGGGATCGTATCGCTGTGGTGGGCTCGGCCGCCCTCGAACAGAAGATGGGCTTGGACCGAGGCTTCCGCGTCTACAAAGACCACGCCTGGCGCCACACCTTCTGGCAATACGAGGTCTCGGCCGAGACGGTCAATCGGGTGGCCCTCGACGAGGTCGATCGGCGCACACCCGGCGCGCCGCTCTTCCTCTTCGTTCACTACTACGACGCGCACATGCCCTGGGACAGCGCCGACGACGACACCCGCGCCGCCTTCGTCGACCCCAACTATGACGGCAAGGCCGACGGAGACATCGACGGCATCACCTACCTCACCACCGCGGCCATCCGCGGCTTCCTCAGCCCGGCGGACGCCGCGCAGGCCCGAGGGCACTACCTCGCAGAGGTCAACTCCGTCGACCGACACCTCGGGCGGCTCCTCGACGGCCTCCGGGACCGCGGGATGCTGCGAGACTCCCTCGTGGTGCTGATGGCCGATCATGGCGAAGTCTTCGACGAAGAACCCGCCCGCCCGTATCGGCACGGGCCCGACGTGGACCTCGTGGCCACGCACGTACCCCTGCTCATCGCAGGTCAGGGTCGCTTCGCCACGCCCGCCGGCCTGGTCGTGGAGCGGCCCGTGCGCCTGCAAGACGTCGGGACGACAGTAGCCTCCCTCACCGGCCTCGGCCCCGCGCTCGGCACCGGAGAGGACCTCTCCCTCTTCTGGCGGGGTGGAGCCGCGGAGGCCGGCCCGCCCGCCTTCCTCGAGGCCACCAAGCCCCACGAGCTGGCGGCCACCGACCGTTGGCCGAACTTGCCCTTCGAGCGCGCGGTCTCGGCTGAGGGGCACCTGCTCATCCGCGCCCCCCTGCTCGACTCGACGCCCCGGCTCTACCGCCTGGACGCGACCCAAACCCCCGTGACAGACGATCCGGAGCGCCTCGCCCGCCTCGACCGCCTCCTCCAAGCCTGGGACGCCGCTGCGCCCCCCTTCCGCACCCCGGAGATGGACGACGAGACGATGGAGGGCTTGAAGGCGCTGGGCTACCTCGAGGGCGACGAGCGCTGATCCACCACGACCGGGCGAACCGACCCCCGAGGGCGCCGTTGTCGGCGCGCCCGGTGGCCGGCCGACCGCCGGTCCCGGCTACGACCGACGGCGACGAGCGCTGAAGGCCAGGAGACCGCCGAGGAGCGGCGCGTACCAGGCTGCGGCAGGGGCGCCCTCGCCCTCCGCCGAGGCGCAGCCGCAGCCCTTCCCGTCGGGATCCTGCTCCCGGGGATCTTCCGCGAGACCGCCCGTGTCACCCAGGTCACCGCCGCTCGAGTCGTCGCCACCGGCGCCGTTCTCGCCCGTCTCGGTCCCACCGCCGGTGTCTCCGTTCGGATCGACGCCGTCGGTCCCGTCCGTGCCGTCGGTCCCATCCGTGCCGTCGGTCCCATCCGTGCCGTCCGTGCCGTCGGTCCCGTCGGTCCCGTCCGTGCCGTCGGTCCCGTCCGTGCCGTCGGTCCCGTCCGTGCCGTCGGTCCCGCCGGAGAGGTCATCGGAGGGATCGAAGGGATCGGTCCCGGTGCTGAGCTCGTCGCCGTCCCCGACGCCGCCATCGTCGGTGTCTTCCTTCAAGGGGTCCGTACCCGTCCCACCCTCACCGGCCTCCTCCCCGTCGGTGAGCCCGTCGCCGTCGGTGTCCTCGACGAGGGGATCCGATCCCGTCCCGCCGTCGCCCGCCTCGGCGCCGTCGGTCAGCCCGTCGCCGTCCGTGTCCTCGACGAGGGGATCTGTGCCCGTCCCCCCGTCACCCGCCTCGGCGCCGTCGGTCAGCCCGTCGCCGTCCGTGTCCTCGACGAGGGGATCTGTGCCCGTCCCGCCGTCACCCGCCTCGGCGCCGTCCGAAAGGCCGTCACCGTCGGTGTCGGCGACCACCGGATCGGTGCCGCTGCCGCTGCCATCGGTCGCCACCTCGACCTCGTCGCCGAGCTCGTCTCCGTCCGTATCGCCCGACAGGGGATCCGTGCCGTAGCCGCCCTCGCCCGCCTCCGCTCCGTCGCTCAGGGTGTCCCCATCCGTGTCTTCAACGAGGGGATCGGTGCCGGTCGTCTTGACCTCCTCGCCGTCGCTGAGGCCGTCCCCGTCGGAGTCGGCGACGCCGGGGTCGGTGTAGGAGGTCGAGGTCTCGTAGTAGTCGGAGAGGCCGTCTTCGTCGGTGTCGAGCACGTCGTCGGAGCCGACGAAGGGATCGGTGCCGTCCCAGATGACCTCATCGCCGTCCGAGCGACCGCCGCCGTCCGTGTCCGAGAGCAGCGGGTCCGTCCCGGTCTCGTAGAGCTCCTCGGCGTCCGTGAGGCCGTCCTCGTCGGTGTCCGCCAGGGCGGGATCCGTGCCGGTCTCGAAGACCTCCTCTCCGTCTTCGATGGTGTCGCCGTCGGTGTCGGTCAGCGTCGGATCGGTGTCGTAGGTGTGCACCTCCTCGCCGTCCAACAGGCCGTCACCGTCGGTGTCCTCGACCAGCGGATCAGCCCCGGAGAGGATCTCCTCTCCATCCAGCAGGCCGTCGCCGTCGGTGTCGGGGACGAGCAGGTCGGTGCCCTCGACCAGCTCGTCCTCATCGGTGAGCCCATCACCGTCGGTGTCCACACCACCGTCCACGCCCGTGCAGTCCTGATCGACGCCGTCCCCGTCGACCTCGACGGCGTCGGGGTGCACGGTGTCGTCGGAGTCGAGGCAATCCTCGCCGCCGTAGTCGGCGCTGTCGAACCCGTCGCCATCGGCGTCGAAGTCGCTCAGGCCATCACAGTCCTGGTCTTCTCCGTCGTACCAGACCTCACCCGCTGCCGGAGAGACCGTGTCGTCGCGGTCGTCACAGTCGGTGCCGCCGTATGCGACCGAGTCATACCCGTCGAAGTCCTGGTCGTAGTCGCTGTGCCCGTCGCAGTCCTGGTCCTTGCCGTCGTACCAGGTCTCAGTGGCGCCCGGGTGCTTGTAGGGGTTCAGGTCACCGCAGTCGTCTCCGCCGTATGCGGCAGAGTCGTAGCCGTCACCGTCCCGGTCGTAGTCGCTGTTGCCGGCGCAGTCGGCGTCTACGCCATCGTACCAGGCGTCGGTAGCCCCCGGATGAATGGTGGCCGAGAGATCGTCACAGTCCGTGCCGCCGTACTCCGCGGAGGTGTACCCGTCGCCGTCCTGATCGTAGTCGTCATCTCCCGCGCAGTCGCTGTCGACGCCGTCGTACCAGGTGTCCGTGGCGCCGCCGTAGACCGATCCGTCGGTGTCGTCACAGTCGGTGCCGCCGTAGGCCGACGCGACGTCGCCATCGCCGTCCTGGTCGAAGTCGTCGCCGCCATCGCAGGCCTGATCCACACCGTCGTACCAGGTCTCCTCAGCCGAAGGGTTGACGGAGCCATCGGTGTCGTCGCAGTCATCTCCGCCGAATGCGGCCGAGGCGTGGCCATCGCCGTCCTGATCAAAGTCGTCTCCGCCGTCACAGTCCTGGTCGATGCCGTCGTACCAGGTCTCCGCAGCGCCAGGGTTGGTGGAGCCGCTCACGTCGTCACAGTCATCGCCACCATACGAAGCGGAGTCGAATCCATCCCCGTCCTGGTCATAGTCGCTGCCGCCGTCGCAGTCCTGGTCCACGCCGTCGTACCAAGCCTCGGCAGCGCCGGGGTGCACCGAGGCCGAGGCGTCGTCGCAGTCGGTCCCGCCGTATGAAGACGAGGCGTAACCATCACCATCCTGATCAAAGTCGTCACCGCCGTCGCAGTCCTGATCCACGCCGTCGTACCAGGTCTCGGTCGCGTCCGTGTTCACGCCGGCGTCGGTGTCGTCACAGTCGGTGCCCCCGTAGGTCGAAGACGTGTACCCGTCCCCGTCCTGATCGTAGTCGTCACCGCCGTCGCAGTCCTGATCCACGCCGTCGTACCAAGTCTCCGCCTCCCCCGGGTTCACACTTGCGTCGGTGTCATCGCAGTCGCCACCTTCGATCCCTTCGATGTAGCCGTCGCCATCCTGGTCGAAGTCGTCCCCGCCGTCACAGTCCTGATCGACGCCGTCGTACCAGACCTCCACGGCGCCGCCGTAGGCCGTGGCGTCGAGGTCATCGCAGTCGGTGCCACCGTAGGCCTCTGCGTCGTCACCATCGCCGTCCTGGTCGTAGTCGCTGGCGCCGTCGCAGTCTTGATCGACGCCGTCGTACCAGACCTCCGTCGCGTCGGGGTTCACGCTAGCGTCGGAGTCATCACAGTCGTCGCCGCCGTAGACGGGATCGCTGTGGCCGTCTCCGTCCGCGTCCTCGATGTCGCAGGCGGACGAACATCCGTCGCCGGTCGTGGTGTCGCCGTCGTCACAGCCCTCACCCGGATCGACGTCTCCGTCGCCGCAGACCCAGCAGTCGGAGTCGTCGCCGTCGATGTCGCCGTCCGCATCGTTGTCGCGGCCGTCACCGCAGTCTTCGGGGGCAAACTCGATGGTGGTGTCGATGCGGAAGTGCGACGCCACCGTGTGGCGCTCCGCGAAGAACAGGTGGAAGCTGTACGTTCCCCCCACCACGATGCCAAGGTCAGCGGCCACAGCGTCCAGATCGATGGTCTCCGACTCTGCGCCGTGGACACCACCAAGATCGATCGCGCGCACACCGTTGATGTAAACCCAGAGGTCGTCATCACCGGTGAAGGTGAAGGTTTCGCCACCGAGGTAGGTGAACCAGGAGGTCACCTCATAGGTGAAATGATAGTTATGACTGTAGGTCCCATAGTTCCCGTAAAGCTGGCCGTCGATCGGGAAGAACGTGGAGTCCGAATACGTGTAGACGCCGGTCGTCGAGGACGCCGTGAGCGTGATCGCGAAGTCCGTGGACTGATTCACGCCGGAGACGTCGTTGAACCACTGATCGAAGGTCGTCTTGCTATGGACCGTCTTGTGGGTGGCCGAGCTGTCGTAGACCGGCTTGCCATCGGCGCCCAGGGTGTCCGTGACGATCCCGCGGTCGTCTCCGAGCTTGTACTCGAAGTCCGCGTTGGTCCAGGGGGTGAAGTCCCGCACCGTGCCGTTGAGCGTGAGCGTGGAGCCAGCGGCCGGCAGCACCGCGCACAGGCCGAAGAGGACCAGGATCGCGCGTTGGGGGGTCTGCTTGGACATGGGAGCTCCGGGGCACGAGAGAGGGGGTTTCAAGATGAGGATGGGCGAACCGCAGGCCGGGAGGAGGGCCCTGAGGCGACCGGGCGGCGCCGACGTTCCACGACCTTACAACGAATTTTGCCTCCACTTGGCGACCAGCCACCGACACCAAGGAGCCTGACACATCGTGACAATTCCGTGACCAAGCCGTCGGCGAGGCTGGGACGGAGCTCAGCCGTCGATCGGCATAGACCCTACAATTCCACCGAGATAGCTGTCCAGCAGCTCCCCGACCTGCCGCTCCACGACCGCCGCGGCCGCCACGAGCGCCTCGGCCTCCCGCTCATGGTCGAACTGAAGGAAGACCGGTGCGGAGAGCTCGGAGCTGACCGCGGCCCCGGGAACATCGACGGGGGACAACGTCACCCGGCTGTGCACGGTCCAGCGATAACGACCGGCGAGCTGAGAGTAAAACTGGACGTCGGACTCGATCAGGAGCACGAGCCCGCCTTTGCCACGCCCGCCCTCCAGCAGCCAGGAGAGGCGGTGAGGGCTGAGGCGGCGCGTGGCGAAGGCCGGACCGAGCTCGACGAGGGTGAGCTCGGTGGGCACCAGGTTGCGGGCCACGAGGTCGGCGCGGATCGCGGCGCTGAGCGCTCCCGGGAGGCCCGTCGGAGGGCGCCCGGGGAGGTCGAGCACCGAAGCGACGATCACCGGGGTCGGTGACGCGGCCCGCAAGGCCGCGCCCGACCGCGGGGGACAGCCCGCCAGGGAGACCATGAGGAAGAGCGGGACGAGGAAGGCGTGGAGGCAGCGGACCGCGAGGCCGGAGCTACCCCATCGGCCCTGGGACGACGCGGCTCGCGGCCTCGGGGTTGGAGAGGCGTGGGAGGTGAGACGCATCAAAACCAGGCCTCCGTCTCAAGCGCGACCAGGTGGTGCCAATGTCGCTCCACGTTCCCAAACTCGTTGTACTGATCGATGTTCTCCACGAAGCTGTTCCCGAACGCGTTGTTCTGGTTGGAGTATTGCGCGCCATACAACAGACGAAGAGAGGGCCTCGTGTAGATGCCCGGGCCCAGCGGGTTGAAAACGAAGCCGGTCTTGCCCTGCCAGGTGTGTCGCGTGTCGGTGTCGCCCGACTCCAATCCGCGGGAGTCCGGCCGCCCCTCGGTGTTCGCGAAGATGGAGTCGGCGTGCTCCCGATAGGCGTTCCCGTTCCGCGACCGCTCGCGAGCCAGGCTCGTCTCCCCGAGCCAGTGCACGGTCTCCGTGAGGTTCGCCTCTAGGCGCAGGACGCCAGAGACGTAGCTCCGATCGGCGTCTGAGGGGACGATGTCGTTGTCGCCGTCGGAGTGGTCACCATAGAGGCCGGCGAGCGCGAGATCGAGGCGTCGCGGCAACAGCGCGACTTGGATCTCATCGCCGATCAGCAGCACGTCACGCTCGTCGGTGAGATCTGCCACGTAGAGGGTGTAGGTCTCTCCCTGCCACTGCTCCTCCGTGGTGGCCATCGGGTGGGCCCGCTCGTACGAGATGAAGGTGTTGTTCCACGAGAGCGGGCCCAAGCCGCCGAAGCCGAGGTAGCCCACCGCCTTCCACGACCGATTCGAACGGGAGACCGGATCGGGAAACTCGAGGTCTCGTCCGGGGTTGGCGGCGAAGAAGCTCTCCACCACCTCCCCCCTCACCCACTCCTCGTAGCCGAGGCCCGGCGTAGCGTAAGGCGCTCGCCGGTTCCCCTTCACCGCCGGCTCGAGGCGGAGCTCACCCCCCGTGCCCAGCTCGACATGGTCACCGAGCCGGACCCGGAGGGTGCCGCCCGGCGTGAGGATGGTGCTGTATTCGGCGCCCCGGATGCCGTATCCGGAGTCACCGAAGCCGAGCAGGAGATCAACCCGCTCCTTTCGAAGGCGGGCGCTCATGCCGACGGTGTTGTAGAAGATCTCGGCTGGACGCATGTCGTAGAGGCCGAGGTCCCCGAACCACGTGTCGAGGCTGCCCACCTGCCACACGAGGTCAGGGAGGAGCACGTTCCCTGCTTGGACATAGGCCTGCGACAGCCGAAAGTTGGCGAGGCCACCACCGCCAGCGTCGGCGCCTCGAATGCTCCCCCCCTCAACCTTCAGGTGCAGGGAGGCCCATGGGGTCTTCTGCTGGGGTTGGACCTCCAAGGCGTCGAACTTAAACTCCAGTGCGGCGTAGGGCCCCTCGTTGAGGAGGCGGCCGTAGAGGTTCCAGTAGCCGAGGCGGCCGTCACCGCCCTGGAGGTCTGGACGCGCGCCGAGGCGGAGGTAGCCGCCCACCTCCGCGCGGCCGGCGAGCGCCTCACTCGGACGGAGGGCGGGCCAACACAGGCTGAGGGCGACCAGCAGGTCGAGGGGCCGGCGGCCCGGACGAAGCGGCTTCACGCTATTGCTCTTCCAGGATCACGATGGAATTGGCCACGACGCCGTAGCTGCTCCCCTCGACGGCGATCGGCTCGTCGAGGGTGATGTTCATGCTGGAGTAGGGGTCGGCGCCGGTGTTTTCGCTGAAGTACCCGCCCTCTTCCGAAGGATCGCCAGGCAGGTCGAACCAAGCCTGGGTGTCTACCAGCCGCTGCCAGCTCCGCCCCTCGGGGAGCGAGAAGGTGATGTCGGAGCGGTCCATGTTCACAAGGATCAAGAGCTCGCGTTCACCCGCGAAATTGCCATCGTCATAATAGTGCATCATGACGTAACGGTGCCCCGACCAGTCCTCCGCCGCCATGTCGCTGTTGTCAGCGTCCTTCCAGGCGAGCGGCATTCCCCCGCCATACTCGCTCGGGGCGAGCGCGGCCGCGTGCTCTCGTCGCAGCCGGGTGAGATCCCTGACGAAGTCGTGCATTCGGTGGCGGTTCCAGGCGTAGCTGTTGCGCCACTCTCCCCAGCGGAACCAGTTCCAGGCGTTGTCGGCCCCGTCACTGTAGGCGTTGTTGTTGCCGAGCTGCGTGCGCATCCACTCGTCGCCGCCGAGGATCATCGGGGTGCCAGCCGAGATGAACATGCCGGTGAACTGGTTGCGCATCATCTGGCGCTTCACCGATTCATCGTACCAATTCCGAGACCGGTTGTTGCTCTCGCCGGAGTCATCGTCACACCAGGCGCTGGTCGGATCATCACAGCAGATCGGGTTGAGCAAGCCGCACCCGTTCTGCTTCTGCTCGTAGCTGAACAGATCGTAGAGGGTAAAGCCGTCGTGCACCGTGACGAAGTTGACGCTGTGGTAGGGCTTGCGGCCGTTCCAACCGTAGACGGCCTCCGAGCCAGTGATCACGGCGCCACCATCCACCCCCTCCGTGCTGTTCAGGCGCCAGTCGTCATTGTTGACGAAGGAGCGCCACCAGTCGCGATAGTGCGCGTTCCATTCGGCCCAGCCGTAGCCCTCCTTGGTGGTCGACATCGGGAAGCCGCCGATGCCCGGCCCGGTGCCGGCGGCGGTCCAGGGCTCGGCGATCAGGCGTGTATTGTACCGCTGTAGGATCGCATCATCGACGATCTCTTGAAGGACCGTGGTGGAGGTGTCGGTGGGCGTGTTGTAGTCGAGGTCCTTCTCGCCCAGGATGCCGGCCAGATCGAAGCGAAAGCCATCGACATGCAGCTCCTCGACATAGAAGTGGAGCGTGTCGAGGATGAGCCGGTTCATCGGGCCGTGGTTGCAGCGGGTCTCGTTGCCCACGCCGGTGTTGTTGATGTAGTACTGCCCATCCTCGGTGAGCGCGTACCAGGCCGCGTTGTCGAGGCCGCGATAGGAGTAGAGGCCGGCGACCTCCTTGGGGTCGAAATTCACCTCTTCCTGCGCGGAGTCACTCTCAAAATACAGGCGCTCTCGCCAGAGGCCGCCCTCCCCCGTGTGGTTGTAGACCACGTCGAGGATCACCTCCACGCCGTGCTGGTGAAGCTGGTCTACCATCCAGCGGAACTCGTCCAGCGTGCCCCGGGGGTCACCCGTAGCGGCGAAGGAGGCGGAGTACGTGTTCTCCGGCGCGTAGAAGCTGAGGTTGTTGTACCCCCAGTATCCGCCGTCGGCGGGCTTCGAATGGATGGGCATCAGCTCCACAGCCGTGATGCCGAGATCCGCGAGGTACGGAGCCATCTCCCCCATTCCCCTTAAGGTGCCGGTGTGCTCCACACCGCTGTCGGGGTTCTTCGTGAAGCCCTTCGGATGGACCTCGTAGATCACGAGCTCGTTCCAGTCATGGCCGCTCAGCGTGTTCGCCTCCCGCGCGGCCCGCCAGTCGGCCTCGTCAGCGCTCCAGTCATAGGTGTCGACCCGATCGACCTCGTCCTCTGGGAGGATGACCGTCTTGCTGGCCGCCGCGTAGGTAGACTGGTACCGATCGGGGCCGCTGGCCGAGCTACCCTTCGACCAGTCGAAGTCGCGGTGGAGCGCCTTCCCCCATGGGTCAAAGAGAAGCTTATTCGGGTTGAATCGGTTTCCGTATGCGTCTACGTCGGCGAGGAATCCGATGGTGGACCCAGCATAGAAGTCCGGATCGTAGGTCCAATTCGGGCCCCACGCGATGTACCCGAAGTGCTGACCGACCCCGACGCCCTCCACATAGGCGCTCCACAGCGGCCCCCCGTTGTTCTGGAGCTCCACTTGAAAGGTGGGGAGATCACTCTCGGGATCATCAAAGAGCAGGAGCTCCATCCGCTCAGCCCGCTCCGAGTACACGACAAAGTTCACACCTTTGTCCATAATCTTCGGGCCCATGAAGTCCATGGTCTCGATGTCGGACCACGAGAGCGAGGGGGCCATCGTCTCGGTGTGGTACAGCCGGACGTAGTCTTCACTCGCACAGCCGATGAGGAGGGCGCTGACCAGCAGGTGGGGCGCAGGCAACGGGGAGCGGGAGGTCGGGTGCGGGGCCATGGCCCATCCTACCACCGTCCGGTCTCGCTCCCAGGGCGGGCGGCGGGGCGGTCGCAAGCGGGAGGCGGGGCGGCGGCCGCGCAGCGCAGGCGCACCACGGGCATGGGGCGCCCCTCCGACACGGTGAGGAGCGCCCCGTCCGCCGCCCAGGCCACCGCCTCAGCTTGGGCGAGGTGCCCGGTGCGGAGCTCCATCGGGCTGGCCTCCCACCAGGCCTGGCCGACGCAGGGGTCCGGCGTGAAGAGCAGCAGCGGCCCGTAGGTTCGGATGGCCACGGTGTCCCCTCCTGGGCTCCAGGCCGCATCCGTGACCCGCCGCTGCCAAGTCGGGCGGGCTGAGAGGTCGAGGGTGCCGACCCGGGTGAGCGTGCCTTCGCCGGGTTGGCGGGGCAGGCTCCACAAGCCCGCCAGGCCGTCCTCCGACTTGGTGAGGATCAGCAGAGCCGCAGACACGGGGTGCACCAGCAGGGCCTCTGCGTCATGCGCTTCGCCGTCTCCGTAGCGGAGCGTCCACAGCGCCCCGACGCCGACCGAGGCCCCCGGGACGGGCTCCGGCACCATCGTGACCCTCACCTCTCCTCGCTGGCGGCGGTTGTCACCAATGTCGGCGACATAGAGGCAGCGCCCCGCTCCGAGCGCGCAAGGGCCCGCGGAGAGGGCCTCCCAGTCCCGGTTGATGGCGCCGGCCACCGGGCTCTCCCCCTCGTACCGCCCCTCCGTGGTGAAGGTGTAGATCGTGGCCTCTCCCCCGGAGTCGTTGATCGTGAACCAACGAGCCGGGTCCGCCTCGCTGGCAGCGAGTCCCGAAGCCTCCCGGATGGGGCCGAACCCCACCTCGGGGAGCGGCTCCGGTGGCCCCCAGGTGGCGCAGGGGGCGGCCTCGGAGATCGCGGCCAGCCGGAGCGCGAAGGCGAGCGCGAGGGGCGCCATCGATCAGCGTTTCAATCAGAGCAGCGATTCAAGGGTCGCCCGCCGATCGTGGATCATGTCGATCATCAGCTCCTGGTAGGCCGTGACCTCCGCCCGTGTCCAGTAGTGGCGGTCATCGGCGTCGATGATCGGGCTCACCTGTGTCTGTACATCGAGGGCATATCCGTACAGATCAATCTCCTCGGCCCGACTCTGGACATCCCAGACCCGACTTACAAAGGCCTCCCGGCAGACCGGGACGTTCTTGCAGGTGACCGCCAGGATGCCGTTGACGGTCTCGGGATCGTAGGTCGGGTAGTAGAAGGTCTCGTCGAGGCCGTGAGGCATGAACTCAATGAGGCCGCTGGCGGGGTTCACGAACACATGGCAATCGTCGCCCGGACTTCCGAAGGGGTAAGAGTCGTACTGCCCGACGACCGCGGCGACCGCCCAGTACTGGATGAAGCTGCCCCAATCGAGCCAAGCGGCCGCTGCGTCATACCGCTGCTGGTAGGTACCGGACTCCAGGGAGTCGGCCAAGCCTTGAAGGGGGGCGCGGAGCTCAGCCGAGGTCTTCGTCTCGTCACCATACTCATACTGAAAGCAGGCGTACCCACCGCCGGCCGGCGCGGTGTCGGTGTCTTCCACGACGCAGGGGATGTAAGCGTCGTAGAAATCCACGTCGTGCTGCTCGAACAGGGTGCCGTCGGGGTCTTCGTACCACTGCTTCATCATGTCGCGGTTCACCGTCTCGAGGACGGTATACAGGCCGTAGGAGTCGCCGTTGAGCGTCACCACGCCGTGGGTGCTTCGTGCCGCGGGAATTCCGAATTCCCGGTACATCTTGTAGGCCACCCGCTCGTGCATCATGCTCACGTCATTGTTCATGGCGTTGAGCGTCAGATCGGTCAGTCCCCGAAACTCCTGATCCTCGACCCAGCCGTCGAACTTGATCTTCAGCGAGGGCTTCTCGTTGATCGGGCGCCAGGAGTTCTCCCCCTTGGTGCGGATCGCGACGTCCTCCACCCGCTCGCCCTCGAAGATGAAGGTGCCGTGCACATAAACGTAGGGGTCAACGAGGAGAGAGGCGACGGCCTCCTCCGAGAGCTCGATGGCGATCTCGGGGAGGGTGACCTCATCGAAGAGGGCCTCGTCCGTCGGTAGGATCGGCTCCTCGGCGGCCGGGAGCTCCTCCAATGGAGAGTCGGGAGGGCCGTCATCCCCGCCATCCGCCCCGCTGTCCCCTCCACCATCCGCCCCGTCGGTCCCGTCGGTCCCGTCGGTCCCGTCCGCGCCGTCTCCACCGCCGTCCTGCCCAGGCTCCGTCGCGGGGGAGCTCCAGTCAATGGTATCGGAGGAGCAGGCCATCAGCAGGCCGGTCAGAAGGAGCTTTTTCATTCGCCGTTCGTCCCGCCAGGGGTGGGCGCGTCGGTGTAGACCCAGGTGGCCGAGCCGTCCGGGGTGCGCGCGGCGGAGATGTCAGAGACCTGGGCGAGGAAGGTGAGCTGGGACTTCGCCGTGCCGTAGGGGTCGAAGAGGCCTAGCTCTTCGCCATCCTTGTCGAGGGAGAAGTCCAGGTGCAGCGGGTTGCCGTCGATCGCGGTGTCGGCCCACAAGAGCAGGAATCCGCGGGGCTCGATGGTGAGACCGGCCAGGGCGAACATCTCGGGCTCGTCCAGCTTGTCCGTGAGCGTCCAGCCCGTGAGGTCGACCACCTCGTCGGAGTCGTTGTACAGCTCCACCCAGTCGGTGAAGAGCCCCGATTCGTCTGCGATCGTAGCTCCGTTGTCCGCCATGAATTCGTTGATCACCACCCGAGCGGTGACCGGATCACCGCCATCGGTGCCATCGGTGCCATCGGTGCCATCGGTGCCATCGGTGCCATCGGTGCCGTCGGTCCCGTCCGTGCCGTCGGTCCCGTCTGTGCCATCGGCCCCGTCCGTGCCGTCGGTCCCGCCGGTGTCATCCGCGCTCACACAAGAGAGCACGCTCTCACACTCGGGCTCCTCACAGTCGATGTTGCCGTCCTCATCATTGTCGATGCCGTCTTTGCACTCGAGGAGCGTCGAGCCTTCAGGGGACTTCTCATCGCCGCACGCGACCAGGGAGGCCAGCAGGGCCAGGGTGGCGATCCCGAGGACTCGAGCGGGTGCGAGGTTCGACCAGAGCGGGGGCTGCATGGGCTTCCTTGGTGGGGCGTCGCTCAGCCGGCTGAGCGAGGGTTCAACGGCCGAGCCTGAGGGAGCGCTCGCCGCTACCGCATTGAAGCACGAGGCCGAGCCCGATGTCCAGCAGCACGTGTCAAGGGGCGGCCCGGCCGGAAGCGTACTCCAAGCCGCCCGCACGGAGCGGCCCGGCCCGGACGCGGACGGGTGCGGCGCGAGGACGCCGGTGCTACGGGGCGCCCCCCCCGGGAGCCGAGATGGCCAAAGTCGCCCAGCCCCATGTTCGCCTGGTCGGGAGCCCGAGCGCCGCGGGCCCTACGCCCGAAGCCCTGCGCACCGAGGATCCCGGCCCCAGCGCGCGGCCCCGCTCCGAGGTGGTCGCGGCTGTCGATCTCGGCTCGAACTCCTTTCACCTCCTCGTCGCCCGCTTCGGCCCCGGAGGTGACCTTCAGGTGATCGATCGCCTGAAGCAGCCGGTCCGACTGGGCGGTGGGCTCACCGAGCGGGGGCGCCTGCGGAAGGCGACCGCCGAAGTGGCCCTCGCCTGCCTCGCACAGATGGGCGAGCGCCTCCGAGCCGTCCCGCCGGACTCCGTGCGCGCGGTCGGCACCAACACCTTGCGCCAGCTCAAGGACGGCGGCGCCTTCCTTGCCCAGGCCAACCGTGCCCTCGGCCATGAGATCGAGGTGGTGAGCGGCCGAGAGGAGGCCCGCCTCATCTGGCTCGGCGCCAGTCATGACCAGACGACCGACGAGCGGCGACTCCTCGTCGACATCGGCGGCGGTAGCACCGAGCTCATCGTCGGGCGCGGCCCCGAGATTCAGGCACTCGACAGCCTCGCGATGGGCTCGGTGAGCTGGTCGATGCGGCACTTTCCGCGCGGCGTCATCACCGCGGAGCGGATGCGCAAGGCGGTGGAGGCCGCGAATGTCGAGCTCGAGGCCGTCGAGCGACGGTTCCGGGAGGCCGGCTGGGCCACAGCGATGGGCTCGTCGGGGACGGTGAAGAGCATCGAGCGCATCCTCATCGACAGCGGGCTCTCCCCGACCGGGGTCACCGCGGGGGGCCTCCAGCGGCTCCGCGCCGCCCTGATCAAGGCGGGCTCTGTCGCGCGCCTGGAGCTCCCCGGCCTCGCCGACGATCGCCGCCCGGTGTTGGTGGGCGGGGTAGCGATCCTCAGCGCGGTCTTCGCCACGCTCGGCATCGAGCGGATGAGCTACAGCGACTCCGCCCTGCGTGAGGGGCTGCTCTACGAGCTGCTCGGGCGGCGCAAGGACAGCGACATCCGCGTCGAGACGGTCGATCGGGTGGCCGGCCGCTTCGGAGTCGACACCGAGCAGGCCCGGCGGGTGGAGGTCACCGCCTTGGCCCTCTTCGATCAGGTGGCCTCGGCCTGGGAGCTACGCCCGGAGGAGCATCGGCCGCTGCTCTCTTGGGCGGCGCGCCTCCACGAGGTGGGGATCTTCGTCGCCTTCAGCGGCTACCACAAGCACGGCGCGTACATCCTCGCTCAGGCAGAGCTCCCGGGCTTCTCCCGCCAGTCCCAGGGGGCCCTTGCGGCCCTCGTGCTCGGCCACCGCGGGAAGCTCGACCTCGAACGAATGAGGCTGTGGTACCCGAACCTCGGGCCCGCCGCGCTGAGGCTCGCGGTGCTTCTGCGGCTCGCAGCGCGCCTCCACCGCTCCCGCTCACCCACCCGGGCGATGGAGCCCGGGCTCACCGTGGTGCCCGAGGGCCTCTGTATGCGGGTCCCCGGCGGATTCCTCGACGTGCACCCCCTGACACGCGCCGACCTCGCCGAGGAGGAGGTTGAGCTCAAGGCGGTGGGAATTCGCCTCATCGTCGAGTGAGCGCCCGCGCGGGAGATGGGTCAGGGAGGGAGGGGGTGAGGGTTTGTGCGATGGGGTGTAAGCGCAGGCCCCGTGCCGTCGTTCCTCGGGCACAACAGGTGAAGCCGTAACACAAATAACATGCGTTACGACTATACCATCGCCCTCGACGGAGCTCCCCATGTCCCGCGTCGCCCTCCTCACGCTCGCCCTGCTCACCTTCGGCGCCCTGCCCCTCGCTGAGGCCCGCCCCGCCCCAGCGCCCTCCCTCAGCCAGACCATCCATCGGGTGGAGCAGATGGTGTGGGACGGTGGCGTGGGCCAGCTCGCCGCTGCCCAAGACCTCCGGGTGATGAACGTCACATGGGAAGACACCGGGCGTTACAAGGGTTCTTCTGTCGGACCCAACATCTCGGACATGACGATCGGCGTCCGTGACGCGAGCGGCGCCCTTCACCCGATGCCCGTGTTCCGCTTCGACAACTTCAACGACAAGACCGCTGATATCCGCCCCGAGAAGTTCATCTTGCCGGTGGGCAACCACCGCGGCGCGGCCCTCAAGGCGACCTCCCTGGACCAGGTCCTCAAGCACACCCGGCGCTTCCTGCACGACAGCGGCTCCTGGGCGGGCGAGAAGGAGTCGCTCTGGGACAAGCGGGACAGCCACGTCCTCGTGAGCGCCCAGGCCTGCTTTCTGCCGATCCCGAAGGAAGGTGAGGCCACCTTCACGCCGGTGATCTACAACTACCAGAGCTCGGTCGGGAACCCGGCGGTGCTCACGATCCTCGCCACCCGTCAGGGCACGAGCATCCAGGTCGTCGAGAACGACAGCGGCTACATGAGCGAGGCGCTCTTCTTCAACGAAGACGGCGAGCGCGCCCCCTTCACCGCGATGCGGCAGTCCGACTTCCTCGCCCAGGGCGGAGACGACGGACCGAGCGGGCCGATCTCGGCACCCGGCGGGGAGGATGGCATGGGGGTCGTGCTCCTGATCCAGGTCCCGCTCAAGCAAAAGGCGGTCGCCCGTTACGACTCCTGGGGGATGGCCGAGGGCGCGGGGGCCATGCCCTCCGCGGCGCCCCAGATGTCGAAGTCCGCCGACATGGAACGGAGCGACGTCGAGGCCGCAGTGGTCAGCCACGGCGCGGTCGAGGGGCCCTTCACCGAGCTCCATGACCTCGACATCGAGCGCGACACCCGCTTCCCCGTCCGCGTGACCGTCCAGTTCTACAAGGCCACCAGCAACGGCGTGGTGAGCGCGGAGGACGTGCTAGACATCCGAAAGCAGATCGACCGCGTGTATGCCGATGGTGACTACGTCGGCAGCCTCGTGAGCGCAGGCCTCACCGCCCGGCCCACCGAGTGGGTGAACACCCCCAAGCCCAGCGAGAACGCCACCTGGGCGGTGCCGAGCTGGAGCGGCTGGAAGGCGTGGTGAGCCGACCGAGGCGGGGGCGAGGGGATAGGGCGGGGCCATGACGTCCCCTCCCCCGCCCGCCTCCGCCGAAGCCACCCCCCCGGAGGCGCTGCGCCGCGAGGTGGTCTGCGGTGACGCCCTCGAATGGCTCCGCCTGAACCCCGCCCGCCCCGGCTGCTCGGTGCTCACCACCATGCCTGACGTCACGGAGTGCGGCGTCCCCTACCCTGAATGGCGCCGCTTCTTCCTCGATGCGGCCCGCCTCGCGCTCCTCGCGACCCCCGAAGACGGCCTCACCCTCTTCTTTCAGACGGACAACCGCTTGGAGGGGCGCTGGGTGTCCAAGGCGGCGATGGTGCTGCAGGTGATCGACGAGCTCGAGGTGCCCCTGCTCTGGCACAAGATCGTCTGCCGCAAGCCGCCCGGCACCGTGCTCCTCGGGAGGCCAGGTTACTCCCACATCCTCGCCGCGTCACGCGGCCGCGTCATGCCCGCTCACGGCGGCTTCCCGGACGTGCTCCCCGACCTCGGGGAGATGCCCTGGAGCCACAGCATGGGCACCCGGGCCGCGGAGCTCTGCATCCGCGCCATCCGGGTCGCCTCTCCGTCCACCCACACCGTGGTGGTGCCCTTCTGCGGGATCGGCACCGCCCTGGCGATGGCCAATGATCACGGTCTCGCCTGCATCGGCCTCGAGCGGAACCGCAAGCGGGCCGAGAAGGCAAAGACCTTCCAGCTCGGCCCCCCGCTCGGTCCGCCCGTCAGTGCGTGAGCTTCTTGTACTTGATCCGGTGCGGCTGGTCGGCGTCCACGCCGAGGCGGCGCTTCTTGTCCTTCTCGTAGTCCTGGAAGTTGCCCTCGAACCACACCACCTCAGAGTCGCCCTCGAAGGAGAGGATGTGGGTGGCCACGCGGTCGAGGAACCAGCGATCGTGGCTGATGACCACCGCGCAGCCCGGGAACTCGAGGAGCGCGTCCTCGAGGTTGCGCAGGGTCTCGACGTCGAGGTCGTTGGTGGGCTCGTCGAGGAGGACGAGGTTGCCGCCCTTCTTGAGGAGCTTGGCGAGGTGGACGCGGTTTCGCTCCCCGCCCGAGAGGGTGCCCACGGCCTGCTGCTGGTCCTGACCGGTAAAGTTGAAGAGCGAGACGTAGGCGCGGGAGTTGATCATCTTGCCGCCGATCTCGAGCTCCTGGTAGCCGCCGCTGATCTCCTCCCAGACGCTCTTCTTGGCGTCGAGCGTGTCGCGGCTCTGGTCGACGTAGGCGATGTCGACCGACTCACCGATGCGCAGCGTGCCCGCGTCGGGCTTCTCCTGGCCGACCAGCATGCGGAACAGGGTGGTCTTACCCGCGCCGTTGGCGCCGATAACGCCCACGATGCCGCCCGGAGGTAGCTCAAAATTGAGATTCTCGAAGAGCAGCTTTTCGCCATAGGCCTTGGTCAGGCCCTTGCTCTGGATCACCACATTGCCGAGCTTCTTGGTGAGCGGGATCGTGATCTTGGCGCCCGTCTGCTTGCGGGACTCCTGCTCGGCGGCGACGAGCGACTCGTAGGCGGTGTAGCGCGCCTTCGACTTGGCTTGGCGGGCCCGCGGAGAGGCCCGGATCCACTCGAGCTCCTGCTCGAGGGTCTTCTGCCTTCGGTTCTCCGCCTTCGACTCCATGCGCATGCGCTCGTTCTTCTGCTCGAGCCAGCCTGTGTAGTTGCCCTCGTAGGGGTAGGCCTTACCGTGGTCGAGCTCGAGGATCCACTGGGCCGCGTTGTCGAGGAAGTACCGGTCATGCGTGACGGCGACGACGCAGCCCGTGTACTCGGCGAGGTGCCGCTCGAGCCAGCCCACGCTCTCGGCGTCGAGGTGGTTGGTGGGCTCGTCGAGGATGAGGAGGTCGGGGCGACGCAGCAGGAGCTGACAGAGGGCGACCCGGCGCTTCTCGCCGCCGGAGAGGTTCGTGACCGCCCACTCGCCGGGGGGGACACGGAGGGCGTCCATGGCGATGTCGATGGTGCGATCGAGGTCCCAGCCGTTGGCGGCGTCGATGGCGTCCTGAAGCCGGGCCTGCTCGTCGATGAGCTTGTCGTAGTCGGCGTCGGGGTCGCTGAAGGCCTCGGCGATGGCCTCAAACCGATGCAGGAGGTCTCGGATCGGCTTGAGGGCCAACTCAATGTTCTCGCGGACCGTGAGCTTCGCGTCGAGGGTGGGCTCCTGGGGCAGGAAGCCGCGGGTGCGGTTGTTGGCGTCGAAGATGACCTGACCGCCGAAGTTGTCGTCTACGCCCGCCATCAGGCGCAGGACGGTGGACTTTCCGGCGCCGTTGTGCCCGATGACGCCGATCTTGGCGTCCGGGAAGAACGAGAGCCAGGTGGGCTGCAGGATCCGGCGGCCGGTCGGGAGCACCTTCTCGGTGCCGACCATCTGAAAGATGAACTCATTGGCCATGGGGGCCTCCGGGGGGGGGTGGTCTGAGCCGCTCCGGCGATGATCGTGGCGACAAGGGATCGCGGCGACGATCGACCGGGTGGGCCAGGGGGCCCGTGGTCAGAGAGGGCGGCCCTCTATCTCGCGTCCCCCGATCCGCCGATACGCGGCGACGGCCCCTTCGACCATCCGCGCGGTGGTGAACAGGGCGAGCGCGCGCCCACGAGCCAGGGCCGGATCGGGGTGGTCCCCAGCGAGGGCCCGCTGGAGCGCTCGGGCGAGGGCGGGCGCGTCGCCGGGCGGCACGAGGAGGCCGGTCTCGCCGAGCACCTCGGGGATGCCGCCCACCGCAGAGGCCACCACCGGGACGCCCGCGAGCATCGCCTCCACCACCGCCATCCCCTGCCCTTCGCTGCGGGAGGGCATCACGAAGACCCGCGCCGCGGCGAGCAGGGCGGGGACGTCGCCCCGCTCACCGAGCCAGCGAAGCCCCGGCGGTCTCAGCGGGCCCTCCCCTGCGACGCCGACGTCGAGGCCCGGGAGGAGGGCGGCGGCCGCGGCGAGCACGTCGTGCCCCTTGTGGGCGACCCGCGCTCCCACCGCGAGCACCATCGGTCCGTCGGCGGCGGGGGCCGCCGGCGGCAGCGGATCGACGCCCCCGTAGACCACCGTGACCCCACGCCCCCCGGCCGCCCGGAGCTGGGCCGCCACGGCCTCTGAGCAGGCCACGTAGCCCTCCGGTCGCCGGTACTTCCAGCCGCCCGAGGGGGTGAAGTCGACCCAACGGTGAACGATCAACGGGAGGCCCGCGAAGAGGCAGCAGGTGTGGGCGTGGCTCGTGTGCGCCACCAGGAGGTCAGGGCGCGCGGCCGCGAGGCGAAGGGGGGTGAGCGGCGACCGCCCCGCCGGGACCGCGAGGCGCGGGAGCCCCAGTCGGCCGAGCTCGAGCCACAGGCGACCCGCCTCGGGACAGGCGACGGAGACGTCCTCCCCCGCCTCGGCCATGCCGCGCGCCAGGCGGAGGAGCAGCTGCTGGCCACCTCGCCACTCGGTCGCGGTGTCGACGTGGAGGACGCGCACGGCGGTCGCCTAACCCTGTCCGGGTGAGATACGCGGCCCAAGACGAAGGAGCCCCCTTGCCCACACCCAGGTACCCCCGTCCTCCCTGGCGCCGCCCCTCCCAGCCCGTGAGGTGCCAGCGCAGCGCCGGCTGGCTCGGCGCCGGCCAGCTCGGCCTGCTCATCCTGGGCCAGCTCGCTTGGGGCGCTCCCGTATGGGCCCTCGACATCCCCTTCGAGCAGTACCAGCTCGAGAACGGGCTGAATGTCATCCTTCACGAAGACCACAGCCTGCCGCAGGTCGTGGTCAACATCATGTACAAGGTGGGGTCGAAGGACGAGGTGGAGGGGCGCAGCGGCTTCGCCCACCTCTTCGAGCACCTGATGTTCATGGGCACCACCCGCCTGCCCGGGGCCGGCTTCGACGAGCTCATGGAGGCCAACGGCGGCTGGAACAACGCCTGGACCAGCAACGACGCCACGGACTACTACGACGTCGGCCCCTCACCCCTCCTCGGCACCTTCTTGTGGATGGAGGCCGATCGAATGGACGGCCTCGGCAAGGCGATGACCAAGGAGAAGGTGAACCTCCAGCGAGAGGTGGTGCGCAACGAGCGCCGCCAGACCTCCGAGGACGAGCCCTACGGCGTGCTCGAGCTGGAGCTGCCCGCGATCCTTTACCCGGCGGGGCACCCTTACGCGCACTCGGTCATCGGCAGCCACGAGGACCTCCAGGCCGCCGGGCTCAGCGACGTCGTGGGCTTCTTTGGCACCTGGTATGTGCCCAACAACGCCAGCCTCGTCGTCGCGGGCGACTTCGACAAGGCCACGGCGAAGGCAGAGATCCAGCGCCTCTTCGGCGTGCTCCCCCGAAAGGAGCTCCCCGCTCGCACCACCCCCCCCGCGCCCGACAAGCCGATGAAGGCCCTGACCGAGCTCACCGATCAGGTCCAGATCCCGATGTCGGTCCTCACCTGGCACAGCCCCGCGTGGCTCCAGCCCGGCGACGCCGAGATGGACCTGCTGGGCTCGATCCTCGCTGGAGGGCGGTCGAGCCGGCTCTACCGCCGTATGGTGGAGGGAGACGAGAGCGCGCTCGAGGTCTCCGCTTGGCAAGAGAGCGGCGCCCTCTCGTCCACCTTCGTCATCGACGTCAAGCCCACCCCCAAGCACACCCTTGAGGAGGTGGAGGGGGTCATCGCCGAAGAGCTGGCCCGCATCGCCAAGGAGGGGCCGACCCCGGCCGAGATGGAGCGGGTCCGCAACCAGACTCGCAAGGGCTACCTCGGCAGCCTCGAGGAGCTCCAGGACCGCGCCTTGACGCTCAACCGCTTCTGGTACACCACGGGGAACCCCGGCGACGCCGCCGGGCAGCTCGACCGCTACGCCGCCGTGACCGCCGCGGGCATCCAGGCCGCCGCCCAGCAGCTCAACCGCGAGCGCCTCGCCACGGTCCGCATCCGTCCTGTCGCAGGGGAGAAGTAGTCCATGCTCGCCGCCCTCCTCCTGCTCCTCGTCGCCTGCCAAAAACACCCGACGGACACGGGCCCCGACCTCCTCGGCCCCCGTCCGATGGTCGCCGCCTCGCCGGCGTGGGCCCCCACGGCCCCGGTCGCCCAGCCCTCGCTCTCGAACGGTCTCCAGCTCTGGACCGTCGAGCGCACCGGGCTGCCGCTCGTGAGCGTCCGCCTCGTGATCCCGGGGGGCAGCGCCCTCGATCCCGTCGACCGCCCGGGTGAGGCCTCCCTCGCCGACACCCTGCTGCTGCACGGGGCCGGGAGCTGGGACGCCGCCGCCTTCGCCGAGCGAGCCGAGCGGCTCGCCATCGACCTCGAGGTGACGACCCACACCACCGCCACCGTGATCTCCCTCACCTGTGAGGCCGCGCGGCTCGATGACGGGCTCGCCCTCCTCGCGGAGGCGGTGCAGCGCCCTCGCTTCGACCCCGCCACCGTGGAGCAGCAGCGCGAGCTCCGCCTCGCCGACATCGCCCAGGAGGCCGACGACGCGCGGACCACGGCGATCAAGGTGTCGCAGCGCGAGCTCTACGGGGCGATGCACCCCTTCGGGCACCTGCCGACCGGCACCGCGGCGGGGGTCCAGGCCACCGGCGTCGATCAGCTCCGCGCCTCCTGGACCCGGCGGGCCCGTACCGACGGTTCGCTGCTCCTCTTCGCCGGAGCCGTCCCCGCCTCGGAGGCCAAGGCCCTCGCCGAGCGGCACTTCGGCGCCTGGAAGCCCGCCGCTGGCCCCGTCGCCCCGCCCATCCCTCCCCCCACCTTCGGCGCGAAGCGGATCTTCGTGGACATGCCCGAGGCCTCCCAGACGGTGCTCCGGGTGGTGATGCCCGGCTGGACCGCCGCCGACCCCTCCCTCGACGCGGCCCGCCTGGGCGCGATCGTCCTCGGTGGCACCTTCACGAGCCGACTCAACCGCCTGCTCCGCGAAGAGAAGGGCTACACCTACGGGGCCAGCGCCCGCCTCGACTCCGGCCGCTCCATGGGGACGATGGTGGCCGCCACCTCCGTGCAGCGCGAGGTCACCGCCCCCGCCCTCACCGACCTCATGGGTGAGCTCCGCAAGATCAAGGCGGGCATCACGGCCGAGGAGCTCTCGAAGGCGGTCGGCGCCCACCGCCAAGACCAGGTCGAGGCGATGGGCAGCAACGACGGGATCGCGGGCACCTACGCGGGCCAGTTCTCTGTCGGACTGGGGACGGAGGCGCTCGCGCTCAGCCTCAGCCGCAGCGCCAGCCTGGAGCGCGCAGCCGTAGACGCGGCGCTCCAAGGCATCGACCCCGACAACGCTGGGCTCATCGTCGTGGTCGGTGACCTCTCGAAGGTCCGGAGCTCGGTCGAGGCCGCGATGCCCGGCGCGTGGACCGTGGTGACCCCTTGAGGTCCTCGAGCGGGAGGACGGACGGATCGCGCAACGAAGACGGGCGGTCGGAGAGCGCGAGGACTGAGGGCCCGCGACTCGAGCGGTTCGACCGCTCCGACGCCGGCGAGCCGGACACCCACCCGATCCGAGGCCAGCGCCTGAGGCTGGTCCTCCGGCGACGCCTGCCCCTCCTCCCGGCCGAGCACCGGGCCCTCGCGGACGTCGGCGCTCGATGGGGCCGACGGCGTTGGCGTTCGATCCTCGATCTCCGAGTACGCCCCCTGGACGGCCAAGGCGAAGACCGCGTCGAGCTCGAGTGGACCTGGGGCCAGCCGGACCTCGAGTGCACCGAGCACGACGACCTCTGTCGCGTGGTGTCCGAGCTCCTCCGCGCGCTGCCCGACTCCCGGCCCGCCGCCGAAGATCCCTCTGCGCTGCTCGGCACGCTGGAGGGGCGCGTGGTCGCCGGCGAGGCCGGCGCCGAGCTCTTCCCCCCGTTGGAAGCGGGCTGGGGGGCCGATCCCGGCGCTGTGCTCGATCCGCCCCCCGACCTGCCCGTCCTCGCTCCGCCGTCCCGCGCACAGCCTCCGACCACCGAGCCGGAGCTGGCCGACCTCCTCCAGGGCATCGATCGGGTAGGCCCCTCCCCCGCCCTCCTGCGCGCTGGCGCCGGTCTGGCGGTCAAGCACGCCGTCCGCCTCCACGCCCTCACCGAGGCCGGCGTCGTGCCCGCAGGCGCGATGGAGCTGCTGCGCACGCTCGCCGAGCGAGATCTGGCCGTGCTCGATGAGGTGATCCCCGCAGCGCAGGGTGTGCTGCAGAGCGGGGACGCCCGCGAGCGCGACGTCGCGAGGCGCCTCCTCGCGGCCCTCGAGGTGACCGGCAGCCTCACCGATCCCGACCTCTGGCCCGATGGAAGCGATCCCAACGGGGTCCCCGACTGGGCCTTGGTCAGCGAGCTCGGCCAGGACCTGCTCTCCACGCCGGGCCTGCTCAGCCCAGAGGAGGAGGCCACCGACACCGGCAGCCTCTCCGAGCCCGTCTGGGAGGACGATCTCGAAGAGGACGACCTCCTGCTGATGGCCGAAGAGACCCTCGCCGACGGCGAGAGCCCGCTCGACGGTCCCCTCCAGGCGCTGCGCCTCGACCGCCGCGCCGGGAGCACCCGCGGAATGGTGGCGATCCCCGGCTTCTCGGCACGGGCGCTCGACCGCCTCCGCGGCGACGACGCCTCGGCCGCTGGCGCCGCCGCCCTGCTCATCCTCGGCGCGTGGCCCAGCCGGGCCATCCCCGGCCTGCTCGATCTCCTCTTCGAGATCGCGAACTCCGGGCGCTCTTGGGCGGTCCGCGCCCTCGCCGTCCGTGCCATCGGGGGCTCCGGTCGCCCCGGCCTGCTCCCCTTCCTCCTCGAGCTCACTCGAAGCGGTGCCCACGAGGTGGCCTGTGAGGCCCTCCGTTGCCTCGCCCGCGTCCCCGGGCGGGCCGCTCGCCTCGCGGTCCGCGGCGCGCTGGCCGGCGAGGCCACCGCCCTCACCGCGATCACGGCCCTCGCCACCGCAGGAGACGTCGGCGCCTACGCCGCGGTCGCCGCCCTCGCGACCTCCGAGCGCGCGGAGCTCCGTCGCGCGGTGGCTCGTCACCTCGACGGTATGGGGGGTCGCCGGGGGCGGCGGGTGCGCCGCGCGCTCTTCCGGGAGGACGGCGCCTGGGAGGTCCGCCTGGAGGCCGCCGGCGCCCTCGCCCGACGATCCCCCACGCCCGATCTCGACGCGCTGCTCGCCAACCCGGACCCCGACGTCGTCGCGCGGGCGTTGCGGGCCATCGGAGAGGCGAATCGGGTCGCGGTCTTCAGCAAGGTGGAGCAGGCCACCCGCCACGAGCGACCCGCGGTCCGAGAGGCCGCCGCGGACGCCCTTGGCCTCCTCGCCCTCTCCGCGGCCACCCCCGCCCTCATCCGCCTGGTCTCGGACGGCAGCCGTGACGTTGTCACCGCGGCGGTGGAGGCCCTGGGGCGCTGTGGAGACCGTCGCGCCATCGGGACGCTGCGCCGCCTCGCCGCCTTCGACGGACCGGTGGGCAGCGCCGCCAAGGCGGCCCTCAAGACGGGTCGATACCTCCGCGCCCAGCCCCCGGACGGACGGACCCGCATCACCGCCGAGAGCATCGAGCCTTGGAGCGCCGAGCAGCAGGCGCGGGTCAGCCGGGCCTTTCAGGCGGCCCGTGTCGAGCCCAGCTTCCGCGAGCGCACACTGCGCGCCGCAGCCGAGATCGACCCCCACAACGTCGATCAGCTCCAGGCGCTCGTAGACGCGATCGATCAAGCGGACGCCGAGGTGCATGGCCTGCAATGGAGCGTGCGCGACGGCCAGTACATCATCCGTCGCGATGGCGGGGTCTGGCTGTTGTCCACCACCCGCGGAGAGCTGGTCCGCGACGCCGGTTGGTTCGACGAGCTGCTCCCCGCTGCCTGGGAGCGGCCCCCGCTGACGCCCCTCGGCGGCGCCAGCGCCCCGGGCGGCGGCGCCCCGATGATCAGCCGACCGTCGAGCCCCCGCCCCATCGGCGGCGGTCGAGCGCCGGCGGCCCCCCTCGGGTTTGGTGGGCTGGGCTTCGCCGCCCAACCCGCGCGGGAGGAGGAGTCCCCCGAAGACACCCTCTCCGCCTTCCTCGATGAGGCCACCGCCCAGCTCCCGGCCGAGCGCGCCCCGCTCCCCGTCCGCGGAGAGGAGGCCGAAGGGCTCGACGAGGCGGAGGAGCTGGACGCCGAGCTCGAGCCCGACGAGGCGGAGCTTGAGCCCGACGAAGCGGAGCGGGCCGCGCCCGAGCAGGATGCGCCTGAGCTCACCCCGGTCGAACGGGGCGCGCCCCTCACCGCGGCGCCGGGCAGCGGCGAGCCCTCCGCCAACCTCGGCGAGCCTCCCCCGCTCCTGCCTCGGATCGAGCTCGACGACGACCCAGCGACCGCCGTCGACGCTGGCGGAGAGCACACCGTCTCGCTGTTCCTCGAGGACGTCTTCGAGGCCGCTACGGTCATGCCCCACCCCGGTGGCTCGCCCGCCGAGAGCGACGCCGCTCCCGCCGCGATCCCCGACCTCCTCCTCCCTGGAGAAGAGCCGCTGGAGGCGCTGGACGGGGTCGACGAGCTCCACATCAGCTCAGACCTGGTCGACACCTCTGCCGGGGACGCCGAGGCGCCGGCCGAAGAGGGCACGATCAGCTCCCTGCTGGAGGCGGTCGACGCCGAGGGGCAGACCGGCATCTTTGACGTCGCCTCACTCGACGCCGGGGGTTCCCCTGCGCCCCTCGTCCGATCGCCCTTCGAGGGCACGGTCGAGCTGCTCTTCGACGACGAGCAGCTCGACGAGCACGACGAGCACGAGGGCACGGCCGACCTCACCTTAGACGAGGCCTCGCAGGCCTTTGATGCGGCGGACGAGCCTGGCGAACCCACGATCGGCGCGCTGCTCGAAGAGGTGGCCCTGCCCTTCGCTCTCCCCGCCTCGGTGCGGGCCCCGCTGCCGCCGCCCCCGGTGGTGCCAGACGCCATCGACGCCCACGAAGACGACGACATCGAGATCCTCGAGCAGGCCTCCGGCGCCTACCACATCGGGGCCCCGCGGGTCTTCGAGGGGCGCTCCGCCGAGCACCTCGAGCTCCGCTTTGGCGGGACCTTCGAACCGGTCTTCGAACAAGTCTTCGAACAGGTCTTCGAACAGGTCTTCGAACAACCCGAGGGCACCGACTCCCTCATCGAAGGGGTCGAGTCCGACGATCACTCCGAAGAGAGCCCACGGACGGTGGCCGCACCGCACAGCAGCTTCCGCGTCAACACACGCACCGAGCTGGACTCCACCTCCCGCGCGTTCCCCGAGGATGACCGGCAGGCGCCGATCTACCTCTCGGCCGATCGAAGTGAAGACTCGGGGATCTATGATGGCTTCGCCTTCGACACCGGCACCTTCGAGGGTCGCCGGTTCGAGCCCGACGAGCCCGACGAGCTCGAGGAGCCAGACCCGCTCGAGGAGCCAGACCCGCTCGAGGAGCCCGAAGACGACGAGCTCGCCGCGGCGGAGGAGGCCCACGGCAGCTTCGGATCGGGCCTTGACGAGCCGACGGCCGCATTGCCGACCTGGCACTCCGACACCGATGACGACCCGGCGCCCGCGGTGGAGGTCGCCCCCTCCATCCCGGCCCCGCCGATCGTGCCCGAGCCATCGCCGACGCGCCCGCCTGCGGTCGGCCCGCCCGCCCGCCTCTCCTCGCCGCCTCCACCACCGGTGCTCCCGCCACCGGTTCTGCCCACCGCGAGCGAGGCCGTCGCCTCGCCCGATCCATGGGCCGATCTCTTCGACCCGGATCTGGTCTCCCGCGGGCTGCGCGCCCTGGCCCTACTCGAGCTCGACGACGCCGACCGCGAGCGACTCGGTCAGTGGTTGAGCTCCGGGCAGGCCGACGCCGAGGTGGCCGCCTGCCGGGTCGTCGAGGCCTTGGGAGACGGCGCTCCGCCTGACGCGCTCATCCGGCTCTTCTCCAGCCCGGACCCCGCGGTGCGGCTGGCGGCGGTCCGCGCCATCGGAGCGGTCGGAGACAAGAGCAGCTTGATCCCCCTGGTCAAGCTGGTGGGCGATCGAGACGCCGACGTACGATCCGCCACGAAGAACGCGATGTCGGCCATCAGCGGGCCGCCGAGCCCCCGCCGCCCCTGAGGGGGTGCCGTGGTATGGTAAGCAACTTGGAGGCGTAGATGGTCAGAGTGACAGGACGCTCGGTCCCCGGTCAATCGCTCGCAGCGCTGCTTTGGCTGCTCGGCGGCTGCACATGGATCTCCGCCACAGACGTAGAGGGCCACAAGTCGAGCCTCGATGACGACGGAGACGGTTACGCCGCCGCCGAGGACTGTAACGACGGGGACGGAGAGGTGTTCCCGGGCGCCTCAGAGATCTGGTACAATGGAGTCGACGAAGACTGTCTGGGCGGCGATGACTACGACCAGGACGGTGACGGGTACGTCGAGGACGCCTCCGTCGGCCTCGCCACCGCTGGCGTGCCTGGGACCGGCGCCCTCCCCGGAGGGGACTGCGACGACGCCAGCCCCGACACCTTCCCGAGCGCCGCCGACGCCTTCTACGATGGCACCGACTCCGACTGCGCGGGCAACGACGACTTCGACCAGGACGCCGACGGCTCCGTCTCCAACGAGAACATCGGGCGCGCCACCGAGGGTATCGCCGGCACCGGCACCCTGCCCGGCGGCGACTGTGACGACGAAGACATCGACGTCGGGCCGCACATGACGGACACCTGGTACGACGGTGTCGACACCGACTGCGGTGGCAACAGCGACTTCGACCAGGACGGAGACGGATACACGCCCGACGAGTACACGGACTTCGAGACCATCTACGCCGAAGACATTGACGCCCTGCCCGCCGGGGACTGCGATGATCTGCTGGCCGAGCGAAACCCCGGCGAGGTTGACACCTGGTACGACGCCCTCGACTCCGACTGCGGGCTCAACGACGACTTCGACCAGGACGGGGACGGCCTCGTCGAGGACGCCTCGAGCGGCCTGCCCACCGAAGACGTCGAGGGGACGGGCCTGCTGCCTGCGGGCGACTGCGACGACGAGGACGCCACCGCCTACCCGGGGGCCATCGAGACCCTCGCGGACAGCGCCGACTCGGACTGCGACGGCGGCCAAGACACGATGACCTTCTACGGGGTCGAGCACTACAACGACGACTATGTCTCGCTCACCTGGAGCAACCCGCACGATCTCGTCTTCGCCGAAAACTCGAGCTCGGTCTTCCTGTCTGTGGCGACCGACGAGTCGGTCATCGAGCGGGGCGGCTCCAGCTCCCACTTCTATGACTCCGCACTGGCCATCCAGTGGGACCGCGCCGCCCCCGCCGACCCCGCCACCGGCCTCGTCTCGGTCATCGACTGGCAGCGCAACCTCGCCGATCCCGCCTTCACGCTCACCGCGGGCCACGACATCCTCGTCACCGAGACCGACCTCTACGGCGCCACCGGCATCCAGGCCGCGACCAGCCGCTCGATCCGCCTCGGCGGATACACCTTCTCCACCGGGAAGCGCTACGGCGTCAACTACCCGGTGAGCACGGCGATCGAGTCCCGAACCGCCTTCGAGGACATCGCGGTGGCCCAGGACTCCACGGGCTACCTCACCGCCATCGGCTGTGAATCGAACACCGACGTGGCCCAGCTCATCGCCGGTTCGCCAGCGGAGGTGGCGGCCCTCACGTACAACACCGCCGATGAGTATGAGGGCATCGAGGCCGCGGCCTGCGAGCTCCACTTCTACGATGGCAGCGCGACGACGGGCACCCTCCTCTATGGCGCCGACGACGCGTTGCAGACCGACACCTGGACCACCACCGCCGACCCTCCTCTGTTCACGGAGGTGGACACCGAGACGGTGATCGATCCGCTGGCCATCGATGTCCCCCGCGACACGCCCACTGGGCCCTGGACCATCGTCGCGGACGGCAACACCAACGGGATCGTCATCATTCAGCCGGGGGGCGTGGTCACGTCGATGGCGAGCGGGTACACGCCGGTCTCGGTCCACGCGGTCTGGAGCGCGGCCAGCGCGGAGCTAGTCATCTCCTTCGCGACCCAGGGCGGAGACGCCTGGGTGGCAATCGGCACTCCATCTACAGGCTTTGACCTGTATAATTTTCCGGTCGACTTCGTCGCCACCGAGTCTGCGGCTTGGGTGAGCCCGGACGGGGGCACCCTCATCACCGCGGTCCTCGGCAGCGATGACCTCGTCGTCGGGCTCGCCGCGCTCTGAGCGGGCGCGATGGCCACCCCAGCCGGCCCTGTCGTCTATGTGACGGACCTCGAGGGGCGCTGGGAGAAGCTCGGGGAGGCCCTTGAAGGCTGCGCCTGGGTGAGGCTGGAGGGGAGCCGGCTCTGGCTGCACCCTGACGCCCTCTTCGTCTATGGGGGCGACACCGTCGATCGCGGGCCCGCGGGGCTGCGGCTCGTGCGCGCGCTGGTCGAGGCCCACCGAGCGGCCCCCGGTCAAGTGGTGCTGCTCGCCGGCAACCGTGACATCAACAAGCTCCGCCTCCCCCGCGAGCTCGGCGCTCACCCGCCGACCGGCGCGCCCGATCCCCTGCCCCTCCGGCTCCAGCACATCCTCACCCGAACAATGGGGGCGCCAGACGCCTTCGCCCATCGCGCCGCCGAGCTCGGCGGGGCGGACGACGACGCGGTGGTGGCCTCCTTCCTCGCCGAGGTGGCCCCGCCGGACGGTTCACTCTTCGCCTACCTCTCGGCCGCGCGCCTCGGCTGGCGTTGGCGGGACGTGCTCTTCCTCCACGGTGGGGTGACGGAGGAGAACCTCGGGGTGGTGCCCGGTCGGGAGCGGCTGCCCACCGTGGACAGCTGGTTGGCGGCGCTCAACGCCTTCCTCGTCGCCGAGCTGGCGGCCTACCGGGCCGCGCCCACCGAGGCGCGACACCACGCCCTCATCCAGTACCAGGCCCCCTTGCCGGGGACCCGCGCCAACAACCGCAGCGTCGTCTACACGAGGCCGGTGAACCGGCGAGGAGAGCCGATCGCCCTGCCGGCCCGGCTGCGCGCCCACCTCCAAGCGGAGGGGATCCGCCGCCTCGTGGTCGGGCACACCCCGACCGGAGACTGTCCATCCATGGTCGTAGACGAAGGCTTCACCGTCTTCATGGGTGACACCTCCTATTCTCCCCTCGAGCGCGGGGCGCGCATCGAGCTCCACGCTGATCACAGTGAGATCTTCGGCGCCGCACTCGTGGACGGTCGAGTCGAGCTCATCCGAGCGCGGCTGCCCCTCGAGCCGCCCGCCCCGATCGGCCGCGTCGTCGATGGCTGGCTGATCAAGGCGCGGCTCGACGAGGGCTGGCTCGGCTTCCGGATGGACGAGGGCTTCGTCCCCGTCCAGACCCGCCGCTCAGGGGGTGGCGGTCCCGCCCTCGACCTGCCCGCGGATGGCGAAGACCCGCCGGCTTAGGTTGTCCTTATCATCCCGCGCCTCGACCAGGATGACCCGCGTCCCCTCCCCCACTTGAACGGGGAGGTCGATCGAGAGCTTTCGGCCGACCCCTTCGCGCCAGGCGAGCTTGTCGTGGTCCATCCACACGGTCATCGAGCGCACCCGGCTCTCGTCCGTGGCGCGGAAGGAGACCTGGACGGTGCCTGGCACCGACGAGCGGGGGACCGTGCCCTCAATGGTGGGCGGCTGGACGCGGAGCGAAGCTCCGTCCGTCGGGACGGCCATCGTGGACCGGAGGATCCTCCCGTAACCGTCGGCGTAGACACGCAGCTCCATCAGCGCGCTGGGCCCCCGCGAGAGGGCGGGGAGCCGCACGGCGAGGCTGGTGTTGACGGTGCCGCGGGCCGGGAGGCTCGAGGCCCGCGCCTCCGGGGTGACGAGCTCAATGCGGCTGTCGTCGTCCAAGGAGAGGCGGGCGTGGAGGCCGGTGAGCGGCTGCCCGCCCAGGTTCTCGAGGATGAGCTCGACCCGGTGGTGATCGCCCTCCGGGATGAGGCGAGCGCTGAAGGCCACGGGCGGCGGCGGGTGGGCGTCGATCTCGAGGAGCACGGGGTCGAGCGAGACCGGCGGGGCCCGGTCGGCGAGCAAGGTGAGGCCCACGAGGTCCTCGCGGTCCGGGAGGTCGGCGTCGATCGAGACCATCGCGCTCCCCAGCCCCTGCTCCCCCGGAGGGAGGAAGCCCACCGGGAGCACCACGTCGCTCCAGGGGAGATCCGGATCGCCGGCGTTGAGGTGCACCGCCACCCGATGGAGCGGCGCCTCCCCGCGGTTGGTCACGACGGCGCGCACCTCGACCCGGCCGCCTGCGATCGGGGGATCGACCACCGTGACCTCGACGTCGACCGCCGGGCTGCGTACGGCCTCGTCGGCGGCCTGCCAATCGATGCCGCGCAGCTTGAAGGTCTCGACGAGTCGACGGTCCTGCTCGGCGGCGAGCGTCGGGAGCACCCGCTCGATCGCGGCGAGGCCGTCCACGCGGTGCGTGCCGCTCGTGTCGAGCACCACCCGCTCGGCGACCTGCAGGGTGACGTCGGCGCTGTTCCGCTGGGCGGAGCTGTCTCGCCAACCGGCCCGCTCGTCCACGGAGAGGATCGCCTGGGTGCGCCCGGAGGGAGGGAGCGGCAGCCAGGCGCCGCCTTGCGTGAAGATGGCGCTCTGCACCCAAAGATCGGGGGCCAGGCCCACGCCGGCCTCGATCGGCACGTCCCCAGGGAGGAGGTACCGGGCGACGGTCAGCTTGAAGCGCGCCCGGTCGGCGGCCTCGCCCGACCGGAGCGAGTACAACATTTGAACGGTGCCCTTCCCGTGTGAACGATCACCGATGAGCACGGCCCGATCGAGCAGCGCGAGGGCGCCTGCGAGGATCTCCGAGGCGGAGGCCGAGTTCCGGTTCTGCAGCACGGCGACCGGGACCGGCGGCTCGATGTTCTCCGGGTGGGCGCGGTACTCCCGGACGAGGCCCTCCACTCGGCCCCCGCCGCGGCCCTCGGTGCGGAGGACGACGCCCGACTCGACGAAGAGATCGGCCGCCTTGCAGGCCTGCACCATCGTCCCGCCTTCGTCTTCCCGCAGATCGATGATGATGCCCCTGAGCGGCGCGGGGCCCTGGCTGAGCTCGTTCAGGGCTCGGCGCATCAGGTTCGAGGTCTGCTGGCTAAAGTGGTCGACCGTGATCAGTCCGACGCCGCTCGGGAGCAGCCGCCAAGTCAGGTTTGGCACCACCACCTCCGCCCGCTGCATCGTGAGCTCGATCTCCTCGGTGCCGCCCTCGCCGGACGCGCGGCGGATCGTGAGGGTGAGCTCCGTGCCGGCCTCCCCCCGGATGCGATGTACGGCGCTGTCTACGTCCATGCCCACCGTCGAGACACCGTCGATGCGCGTGAGGCGATCTCCCGCCTTCAGCCCAGCCACCGAGCCCGGGCTGTCCTCGAAGACCTCCTTGATGACGAGCTCCCCACTGTCGAGGCCGATCTTGGCCCCGACCCCGAGCAGCTTCCCGGAGATCCGCTCGTCGAAGCGCTCGAGGCGATCTCGGGCCAACACCTGGGAGTGTCGATCAAGGGCCCGCGCCATGCCGATCAGCAGCTCGACCGGCAGATCGATCTCGGCGGGGATGGGCGCGCCGGCGCCGCGGATGAGGTCTTCGAGGCGCTCGAGGGCGCCCGGCAGGTCTCCGAGGGTGCCCGGGCGGCGCGCGTCGGGGCTGAGCCGCACCTCCCCGACGGGGCCCCGCTGACCGTGGCGGAGGAGCACGGCGTCGCCCTGTGTCGCGGCGATGAGCCAGGGGACCTTGGCCTCGGCCTGCTCGGCAGCGAGGGCGAGGGCCTCGTCGGCGTCCAGCTTCTCGACGTCGAGGTAATGATCCGAGACCGTGCTCACCGCCCGGTCGTAGAGCGCCCGCTCACCCGCGAGCGCGACGCTTGAGCGGGCGCCCCAAGGGCCAAAGCCCAGCACGAGCAGGAGGAGGGCGGACATGATGCCAATCTGCCCGCTTTCGTGTCGGCGCGCCACGCATCGCCCGGACGGGGCCAACCGGACGGGGTAAGGCGGAGGCCCCGACCAGCCGCGTAGATCCCGCCTGGCTGGGGTGAGGGAAGGAGGCGTCGCCCGCGACATGAACAGAGAAGCGCTCGACCGGCTGCTCCAGGCCGTGGCCCAAGGGGAGACCCCCGCCGCCGCCGCGGCGAACCAGATCACCCGCTGGGGTGGGCTGCGCCTCGCCGACGCCCACCTCGACCTCGGCCGACAAGATCGGACCGGGCACCCGGAGGTGATCTTCGGACAAGGCAAGTCCGCGGAGCAGATCACGGCCTTCCTGTTGGCCCTGCACACCGCCGGGGTCGACGCCCTCGCCACCCGGGTCCCGGCCGAGGTCGCGGCCGCCGTGCAGGCCGCCCTCCCGCTCGTGGAGTGGCTCCCCGACGCGAGGGCCCTCCGCTGGCGCGCTCGCCCCGCAGAGCCGCTCATCGGGCGGATCGCCGTCGTCTCCGCCGGGACGACCGACGGGCCCGTGGCCGAGGAGGCCGCCGTCACCGCCGAGACCTTCGGCAACCGCGTCGATCGGGTGCGGGACGTCGGCGTGGCCGGCCTCCACCGCCTCCTCTCCCGACTCCCCGAGCTTCGGGACGCCAACGTGCTGATCGTGGTCGCCGGGATGGAAGGTGCCTTGCCGAGCGTGGTCGCCGGCCTGGTCGACCGGCCCGTCCTCGCTGTGCCCACCTCTGTCGGCTACGGAGCCAGCTTCGGGGGCCTCGCGGCCCTCCTGGCCATGCTCAACGGCTGCGCCCCTGGCATCAGCGTGGTCAACATCGACAACGGCTTCGGGGCCGCGATGCAGGCGAGCCTGATCAACCGCCTCGCCGCCCGCGGAGGTGCACCTTGAGCGGAAAGGTCCTCTACCTCGACGTCTTCGCTGGAGTCGCCGGTGACATGTTCGTCGCCGCGCTGCTCCACCTCGGCGCCGACCTGGACCTCGTGCGCGCCGAGCTCGCCAAGGTCCGTGTGCGGGGGTACCGCGTTCGCCGCGAGGCGGTCTCCCGGGGCGCGTTCGCCGCCACCCGCTTCGTCGTGGAGCCCGACGGGCGCTCGCTCTCCGAGGCGCCCACCGCCGACGAAGCCGAGCACGGGCACGACCATGGGCACGGGCACGGGCACGGGCACGGGCACGACCATGGGCACGGGCACGGGCACGATGACGGTGAAGCGCCCCTCGACCCCACTGGGGGCTTCGTCGGGCAGCCCCCGCGGACCTGGCGTCAGATCCGAGCGCTGATCGGCGAGTCGGCGCTGGCGCCTCGGGTGAAGGAGCGGGCCATCGCCGCCTTCGGGCTCCTGGCCGAGGCCGAGGGCCGGGTGCACGGCATGCCGGCTGAGGCGGTCACCTTTCACGAGGTGGGCGCGGTCGACTCCATCGTCGACATCCTGGCCGCCGTCATCGCGCTCGAGCTGCTCGAGGTCGATCGGATCGTCGCCAGCTCGCTGCCGATGGGCTCCGGCGTCATCCGAACCGCGCACGGCCTCATCCCGATCCCGGCCCCGGCGACCGTGGAGGTCCTGCTCGGCTGGCCGGTGCGGCCGGGCAAGGCGGGGATGGAGCAGGTCACCCCCACGGGCGCCACCCTGATCGCCGCCCTCGCCGAGCCCGGGCCGATGCCCGCGATGACCGTGCGGGGCGTGGGCTACGGCGCCGGCACCAAGGACCCCCCGGACATGGCCAACGTGCTTCGGGCCATCCTCGGCGAGGAGCGGCCGCCGAGCTCGGCCCTCTCCGTCGAGGTGCTCGAGGCCCAGATGGACGACCTCAGCGGCGAGCACCTGCCCGCCCTCCTCGAGGCCCTCCTCGCGGCGGGGGCGCTCGACGCCATCGCCATCCCGGTGCTGATGAAGAAGGGCCGACCCGGCCAGCTCGTGGTGGCCCTCGCCGAGCCTCACGCCGCCCGGGCGGTCGAGCGGGCGATGCTGCGCCACGGCAGCAGCTTCGGGCTCCGCAGCCACCCCGCCAGCCGACGTGTGCTTGACCGCCGCTTCGAGCGGGTGGAGACCCCCTGGGGCCCCGTGCGGGTCAAGGTGGGCCATCAGGACGGAGAGATCGTCCATGCCGCCCCCGAGCACGCCGACGTCGCCGCCCTCGCGCGGGAGACCGGCCTCCCGGAGCCCCGTGTCTACGCCGAGGCCCAGGCCGCCTGGTACCGCGGCCAGCGCGCCGACCGCTCGGAGCCCTGACCGGTGTCATGGAGGCCGCACATGGGAGGGGGTCCAAGGGACGAGACTCCGCGAGGCGAGACAAGGACCGGGATCAATAGATGACCGAGATGAATGAGGCGGGCAGCGCCAAGGCCACGCACAGGGGCACGTCATGCAGGTGAACCTCATCGGGCAAACACAACCCGCGCTGACCCACGCCCTCGAGGCCGCCGGCTTTGAGCTCGTCCCCGAGGCCGACCTCCAGCTCCTCCCCTGGGACGACCTCGAGGCCCGCAGCTCCCTCCGACAATCGGGCCAGAACGACGTCCTCGTGATCGCGCTCGTCACCGAGCGAGACGACGTCCAGCGCGCCCTCGACTCGGGGGCCTCTGACGCCTGGATCGGGCACGACGATCTCGACCTGCTGCGCATCCGCGCCGGGGCGCTCCTCAACCTGCACCGGGCCTGGCAGCGCCGGCTCAGCGCCCATGAGCAGCGGGCCCGCCGCACCCTCTCCGAGCTCCAGTCCACACGCGACCTGCTCGGTCGCCTGATCGACGCCACGCCCAACCCGGTGATGGCCGCCGACATGCGCGGGCGCGTGCTGGTCTTCAACCGCGCCGCCGAGGTCGCGCTCGGCTACGAGTCAGCCTGGGCGCGCGAACATATGCACGTCACCGACATCTACGCCGATCCGACCGACGCGCGCCGGGTGCTCTCCGAGATTCGGAACACGCCTGGCGGCCTCGCTCACCACATCGAGATCCGGCTCCGGGCCCGCTCCGGCGAGCAGATCCCGGTCGTGCTCTCGACCGCCGAGGTCTACGCCGCGGACGGCATCCCGATCGCCACGGTCGGGGTCTTCGACGATCAACGCCCCGAGATCGCCCTCAAGCACCGCCTCGAAGAGACCACCGAACAGCTCATCGCCACGGAGAAGCGCGCCGCGGCGATGGAGGTGGCAGGCGCAGCCGCCCACGAGCTCAACCAGCCGCTCACCGCCGTGATGGGCACCCTCGAGCTGCTCGGCCTCCGCAGCGACCTCCCCGACGACGTGCACCGTCGCCTGGAGAAGGGCTACGAGCAGCTCGAGCGCATGGCCGAGATCGTCCGCTCCCTCGCTCGGACGACGCGGCCCCGGTCGATCGGCTATGTGGGCCAAACGCGCATATTGGACCTTCGTTCGGGTCGAGAGGGTCCGGACCAGACCTGATCCGCCCCGATCAACCCCGAAGGCGCCCAGCGCCCGCTGAGCGCCCCCTCATTTCATTTGCCTACCGAGGATCGGACCGTGTTTAAGAACGCGCTTGTGATGCTGGCCCTCGACGATCGTGACGCAACCGTATTGAGCGCGCTGTATGACGGCGCCGCTCGCCTGGGCGTCCGCAAGGTCACCGCGGCCCACATCTACGCCCATGATCCTTTCCCCGAGCTCCGGCCAGAGGCCCCCACCGAAGAGGCCGACCTCGCCGCACGGATGGAGGAGGCGATCGCCGCCATTCGTGCGCGCCTGCCCGAGGTGGATGTGGTGGGCATCCACGCCTCCGGCACCCCCGAGGACGAGCTCAACCTCATCATCCAGGGCGAAGACATTGACTTGCTCCTCATCGGCCGCAGCCCTGCCCGTGATGGCAAGCCCGGGTGGGGCCCGTCGGGGCGCAACTTCCTGCGACGGATCAGCTGCAGCGCGATGGTGATCCCGGTGGGGAGCCGGCTCGACCTCTCCCGCGTAGTGGTGGGCTTCGACTTCTCCTTCCAGTCCTCCTACGCGCTCCAGCACGCGGTCCGCGTCGCCGATCAGGTGGACGCGGTCTACCAGTTCGACCTCAGCGCCGCGACCTCCGGCGGTCTGTCCGACGAGGAGTTCCAGCTCCAGATCGCGGGTCACACCCTGCAGCACTTCGAAGAGGACGTGCTCCCCCTGCTCGGCGACGCGCTCCGCCCCGGGCTGCTGGCCGTCCGCGGCACCGACGCCGCGCAGCTCCTGGTCGACATGGCCGGCACGCGGCCGATCGTGACGGGCACCCGCGGCCTCAGCCGGCTCGCCGTCCTCATCCTCGGCTCAACCGCAGAGAACGTGGCCGGACTGTCGCTCGGCCCGACGCTCATCATCCGGAAGAAGGGGGAGAGTGAGAGCTTCGGGGAGACCCTCGTTCAACGGTGAACCATGCTGCGCGCCGCGATCCTCACGCTCCTGCTCGGCATCGCCGCGCCGGCCTCGGCCGCCGCCCCTGCCACCGCCGCCACCGCCACCGCGAGTGAGATCGTGCTCGCCGCCCGCCAGGCCCAACAGGCTGGCGGAGCCTCGATCCAGCAGATGAGGATGGTGGTGGTCGATCGGGCCGGCGCCGAGAAGGTGCGCAGCTTCGAGCTCAAGGTCCGGCGGGACGGCTCCACCCTCCTGACGCTCGCGCGCTTCTCCGCCCCCGCCGACGTGGCCGGGACGGCCCTCGTCGTGATCGACCGCCCCGGCCCCGATGACGAGCGGCTGCTCTACCTCCCGGCCCTGCGACGGGTCACGCGGGTCTCCGGCGCGGCGCGCGGCGGGGCCTTCCTCGGGAGCGACTTCCGCTTTGAAGACCTCGAGCTCGACGCCGACGCCAGCCACAGCTTGCTCCGCCAAGACGCCCAGGTCTGGGTGATCGAGCGCGTCCCCCGCGGAGAGTCGAGCTACAGCCGCGCGGTCTTGACGATCTGGAAGTCTGACCAGCTGCCCCACCAGATCGAGTTCTTCGACCGTAAGGGCGCCCTGGCCAAGCGCCTCGAGCTCCTCAGCACCGAGACGGTGGGCGGGGTCGTCTCCGCGCGCCAGACCCGCATGACCGACCTCCAGAAGGGCACCCACACCCGGATCGAGGTGCTGTCCCGCGAGGTCGTCGCCGACGCCGCCCTCCCCGTCGCCTTGTTCACCCGGGAGGGCCTGCTGGGAGCGGGCGCCGCGCCCGCCTCGCCGAACCTCGCCCCCGCTGGAGCCGCCCCTTGGCCCGCCGCACCCTCGTCAACCTCCGCACCCTGACCTTCTGCATCGGCCTCGCGGCCCTCACGCGGGGGGCCCCCGCCGAGGCGACCCAGCTCCAGGTGACCTCGGTGACCTGCCCCCTCGGGGAGGGCAACGTGAAGGTGTACACGAAGGTCGCGGCGAACACCCACGGGGGCTTCGACTCCGACCTCGCGGCCTACTCGGTGGAGGGTCAACACCGCACCTGGGCGGTCTCCACCTGCCCCTCGACCTTGTTCTCGCTCCTTGGCGTCGACATGGCCCGCCCGCTCGACGCCGCCGCCCAGCCTCGCCTCCGCGCTGCGCTGGCCGACGAGCTCAGCCGGCTCCCGGACAAGGCGAACCCGGCGGTCTGGGACCGGTACGGCATCGCAGCTCGGATGTACAGGGAGCTCGGTCGGGACAAGCTCTTCATCGCCGAGCTGCTGTTGGAGGCGAGCTGGACGGGCCGCGACGAGGCGGTGGGCGTCTACGAGGGCCTCGAGGGGCCCGCCGCGACCCGCGCGCTGCTCGACCAAGGGGCGCTGGAGCTCAAGAAGAGCCTCCCGCCCGCCCAACGGAAGATCCTGCTCTACAACCTCGCGCGCGTGGCGGCGCGCGGCGGCTACCCCACCGAGCGGGACAGCTACCTCCGCGCCTTCGAGGCTGCGTCGCCCCTCACGGAGAAGGAGGCGGCCGCGGTAGCCCGCTTCCGGGTGGGGGTCGCGGCCGAGCTCCGATACCAGGACCGGGCGATCGAGGCCTTCAAGGAGGGCCTCCGCCTGCCAGACCTCCCGATGGACAAGAAGATCCGCTCCACCTACATCCTCGCCGATCTGCTCCGACGCCGGGGACAGCCCCGGGAGGCCCTCGGGCTCTATACGCTGGTCATCGCCCAGCCCGACGCGCCGGAGCCCCTGCGAGAGATGGCGCTGACCCTGGCGGTCGAGCTCGAGAAGGCGACCGGCGCCGCCGCGAAGCCGAGCGGAGGGCCGAGCGCCCCCCAAAAGGTTGGGAAGCACGATTGAAGGGCCGAGGGGGCTGAGATACCCGCGCCTCCCCCTTTGAAGGAGCCGGATGCGCCTCGCCGTCCTCGTCACCAGCACCACGGTGATGGATCCGACCTGGACCACGGTGCACCTCATCCACGCCGCGGCCCAGCTCGGTCACACCGTTCGGCTATGCGAGCCAGCGGACCTCGAGATCACCGCCGGCGGGCGCCTCGTCATGCGGGCCTGGTCCTTGGACGAGCCCATCGCCGACCGACTGGAGCTCTGCCGCCGCATCACCACCCGCGACCTGCCCCGGCGCTTCACCGAGCTGTCGACCTGCGACCGTTTGTTCATCCGCGTCAACCCGCTCGGCCCAGACACGCTCCACGCCGCGATGATCGCGCAAGAGCAAGGGGTCGTGGTGGTGAACGACCCCGCTGGCATCGCCCGCACCCGCAGCAAGGCCTGGCTGGCCACCCAGGCCGGCGTGCCACGCCCGGCGACCATCGTCACCTCCAGCCGCGCCTCGATCGCCGCGTTCGCCGAGAACCAGCGGGGCGCGATCGTTGTCAAGCCTGCGAGCGCCAGCGGAGGACGCGGGGTGGCCCTGGTCCCACCTCGCCGCCTCGATCTGCTCGACCAGGCCGTCGATCAGGCCCGCTCGGTCGCCCACGGAGGTCCCGTCGTGGTCCAGGAGTACCTGCCCGAGGCCGTCGATGGCGAGAAGCGGCTCTTCTGGGTCGACGGCGAGCTGCTGGGCGCCTACCTCCGGCGCCAGGGCCCCGGTGAGTTCCGCCACAACCTCCGCCAAGGGGGGCAGCCCTGCCCGGTGCCCATCGAGGCGACAGACGAGGCCATCGCGGCCGTGATTGGTCCCCGGCTCCTGGCCAACGGGATACGCATCGCCGGCCTGGACATCATCGGCGGGCGCCTCGTCGAGGTCAACACGCTCAACCCCGGCGGCGTACACTGGTCCGACGCGCTCGGCAGCGCCCCCTTGGGGACGGTCGCGACCCAGGCGGTGCGCTTGCTCACCGGCCCTCCTCCCGCCCTGAGTCAAGAATGAGCATCAAACGAAGCACCGCTGAGGCGGACGACCTGACCAGCACCCCCGAGACCCTCACCCGAAAGCAGGTCCAAGAGGCCATCCGCAAGCGAGTCTCGCTCGTGGAGGCCGACATGCGCGGCGCTGACCTGTCTGGTCTCACCTTCGACAACCTCGACCTCCGCTGGGCCAAGCTGGCCGAGGCGAACCTGTCCGGGGCGAGCTTCCGTGGCGCGCACCTCGATCGCGCCAGCCTATGGAACGCAAACCTCCAGAACGCGGTGCTCGACCTGGCGACGCTCGAGGGCACGGACTTCGACTTCGCCAATATGGACGGGGTCACCCTCAAGGGCGCCCGCTTCAAGAAGGCGCTCTTCCCCCTGGCGCGCGTGACCCTCGCCGCGGTGCAGGACTCCGTCCGCAACGGGACCCCGCTCAAGATGGAAGCCACTGGCATCGAGGACGACGAGTAGCGCATGGCTTTGGGCGCTCCCGGGTCGGGCCCCGGCACCTCCGGGGCCGCGGACGAAGAGCTCGTTCGCCGCTTTTGTGAGGGCGACCGGGAGGCCTTCTCGCTGCTGGTGACCCGGTATCAAGACCGGGTGTTCACCATCTGCTTGCGCTGGCTCGGGGAGCGGGAGGCGGCAGAGGAGGTGGCCCAGGAGGTCTTCCTCGCCGTCTATCGAAGCCTGCCGAACTTCCGCGGGGACTCCAAATTCTCGACCTGGATCTTCCGGATCGCGGTCAACCACTGCAAGAACCGCCGCAGCTACAGCCGCCGTCGGGCGAGCGACCGCCACGAGCCGCTCGAGGGCCTCGGCGGGGACGACGCGCCGCCGCGAGAGCTCCCGCACCCCGGACCGGGAACCGATGAGGCCCTGCACAGGTCAGAGGCAGGCAAGCTCGTCCTCGAGGCCTTGGAGGAGCTCGATGAGAGCCATCGCGCCATCGTCATCCTCCGCGACGTGGATGGCCTCGCTTATGAAGAGATCGCGGATATCCTGGAGCTCGCGCGGGGGACGGTGAAGAGCCGGCTCCACCGCGCCCGCGCCCAGCTCGCTCGGAGCCTCTCCCGCTTCATCGGCAAGGACGACATCTTCGACTGAACACCGAGCCCCCTTCAGGGTGGACCCATGGACTCCTTCTTCGCTCGCAACCGCCTCTCCGCCTACCTCGACGGCGCCCTCGACGACGCCGAGGCGGCGTCGCTGTCCGAAGCCATCGAGCGCGATCCGGCGCTGAAGCGGGAGTACGAGGCGATGCGCCGGAGCGTCGACCTGCTGCGGCGCGAGGGGCCCACCGAGGCGCCGAGGGGCTTCCACGCCCGGGTGATGGAGTCCGTCCGCGACGAGCCACTCCCCACCCGCCCGGCGCTCCGCCTCCGCCGGTGGTTCGCCCGCGTGCCCGTCGAGGCGATGGCCCTCGCCGCCGCCGCCGTGGTGGTCGTCATCATGATCCAGGGTCGCCCCGAGGTCGACGAGGCCGGGGTAGCCGCCGAGCGCCGCTCGGCCGCCTCCACGGCGCCCCTCCCTGGGGATATCTCCGCCACCAGCGCGACCCCGCGGGCCGAAGCGCCGTCCGAGGCCCCCGTGGTGGGCGCCGCGGTGGAGGGAGCGGAGGGCCCGATCCCCCTCGTGAGCTCGGCGGATGGCGTGACCTTCAACACTGTGCCCAGCGGAGGCACCCTCGGCGGCACCCCGGTCGGCGCACGCTCCAGCTCCGGCACGGGCTCCGGCGTAGAGCCGTACAGCCCCGACTGGGAGCAGGCGAGCGAGCCCGAGGGCGGCACCCCAGACGGCGCCCCAGCCCGCGACGGGAGCGCCGCGCAGGCGGGCGGAAGCACCTACCTCTACAGCCTGCGCACGGACGACCCCAACGCCCTCTACACCCTCTCGGCGGCCGCGAAGGGCCGGGGCGGAAAGGTCTACGATCCGCGCGGAGCGGCGCTGGCCCCCTTCGCGCTCAGCGCCGAGCAGGACTTCATCAAGGTGACGGTGCTCGTGCCCGCCGCCGAAGCGGCCTCGCTGCGGAGCACCCTCACCGTGCTCGGCGCCAGCCCCACCGGCAGCCTCCGCGCCCAGGAGGGCCTGCCCGCCGATCAGGTCGGCTTCCAGATCGAGGTCGGCCTGCAGTAGGGGCGGGCCCAGGGTGACGAAGGTCCTGGTGGATCTTCGGACAGTGACAGCGGTCGACAGGCTCCAAGTCCCTGGAACTACAATGGCACGCCTCCTGCAAGCGCTCGAGCAGGAGGTTCATCATGTACACCCAGGACCGTTACACGCTCGAGGGCCCCAACGGGCTCGGTGATCTGGAGATCCTACGCCTCGCCCTCGGGGACGCGGAGGGCGGCGGCGCCGCCGATCAGCTCCTCGCCAGCTTCGGCGACCTCGCCACCCTCTCGCAGGCCCCGGTCGCCGCGCTGCGCACTCGCGGCGGTCTCGGACCCATTCGGGCCCTGCGCCTGCACGCCGCCTTGCAGGCGGGCCTGCGCGCCGCCAACCGCTGCCCGCCGGTGCTGGGGCGGGCCGTTGAAGCCGAGGACATCTACCTGCACCTCCGAGGGCGCCTCGGGCCGCTGGAGGTCGAGGAGCTTCACGCCGTCTATGTCGACCGCCGGCAGCAGATCCTCGCCTGTATGCTCATCAGCCGCGGCGGCTCGGCGGCGACCATCGTCGAGCCCCGACAGGTCTTTCGCCCGGCCATCCAGGCGGGGGCGGCGGCCCTGATCCTGGTCCACAACCACCCGAGCGGCGATCCGCAGCCCTCCCACGAGGACGTGATCGTCACCGAGCGCATCGCCCGCCTCGGGCAGCTCCTCGGCATCCCGCTGCTGGACCACCTGATCATCACCGGCAGCCGCTACGTCTCGATGCTGGCGAGCGGTCGGATGGACGCGGCTCGCTTCGCCCTGAGCCCGGCGACCGGCGCCCTCGGCGAACGCTGACCCGACGGGCCTCGCTCAGCGAGAGATGCTCGCGCTGAAGGCGCGCACCCCCGCGGGGACGCCGACGACGATGAGCACCTCCCCGCCGCAGAGGCGCACCTCGGGGCCCGGCACAGGGAGCATCTCGCCCGTCACGGTCCGGATCGCGACCACCAGGACACGGTGGGCGCGCGCCACGCCGAGCGCGCCGATGGTCTGGCCGATGAGGGGGCTGTGCTCGTCGATCAGGATCTCGTCGAGCAGCAGATCCTCACGAGAGGAGAGGGTGGCGATGTCGAGGAAGTTCATGGTGTTGGGCCGCACCAGCCCGTGGGCCATCCGCCATCCGCCCATGATGTGCGGGCTCACGACCTGAGTGGCCCCGGCCCGCCGCGCCTTGATCGCGTCCGCGTCGCTCTCGACCCGGGTGAGGATCGGCACCGACTTGTTGAGCTGGCGCGCCGAGAGGGTGATGAACACGGCGTCGGCGACCGGGGCGGCGGTGATCGCCACCCCCCGCGCGCGCTCGATGCCCGCCTGGCGCAAGACGTCGTCGTCGGCCCCGTCCCCCTTGATGAAGGGCACGAGGCGCCCACCGTGGTGCACCTCGGCGGCCTGCCCCTGCTGCTCGATGACGCAGACCGGGACGCCGGCGTCAAGCAGCTCCGCCACCACAGCCTTCCCGAGTCGGCCGTAGCCCACCACGATGAAGTGACCGCTCATCCCCTTCATCTGCCACCTCTGTCGCCGCTCTCGCAGCAGCTTGCCAATCTCCCCCTCGAGGGCGAGCTGTGTGACCTGGCTGATCGAATAGGCGCCGACGCCCACTCCGCCGGAGATGAAGAACAGGGTGAAGACTCGGCCCGCGGCGCTGAGCGGATGGGGCTCGCCGTAGCCGATCGTCGTGATGGTGATGATCACCATCCAGACGGCGTCGAGCACCGACCAGCCCTCGATGAGGGTGTAGCCGAGCACACCCGTGATCAGCAGGCCGCCCAGCAGGCCGATGGAGCGCACCACGGAGCGGAGCACTGAGCCCGCAGACCTTGAACTGAGTCGGATGCTCACCAGGCGCCCCCCACCTGGAGTATCCCCTGACTCCGGCCTTCGGGGAGCTCAGCCCTCCTCGGACACCTCATTCCGCTTCCAGCTCGGGATCTCGACCACGACGTCCTGGCTGCCGTTCGGCACACACTGGCAGGAGAGGCGAGAGTTGGACCGCACCGCGGGGGCGAAGTCGAGCATGTCCTCCTCCTCCTCAATGGGCTCGGGGGCGGTGTCGCCGCCCGCCTCGACGTAGACGTGACAAGTGGAGCAGGCGCAGACGCCCCCGCAGGAGTGGTCGATCTCGACGCCTGCCTCCAGCAAGATCGTGAGGATCGATCCCCGGTGGCCCTCGTGGGCGGCGGGGAGCGAGGTGGGATCAACCCGGAAGCGCTGGCCGGTGTTCTTCAAGGTGAGCGTGTAGGCGCGAAGGGGCGGGTCAGGGACCTCCGCCTGGATGTACGGGTTCTTGCCCAATGGTCCTCCAGAGCGAACCCTCCTACCCCGGGACAGCCTCGGCGCACGCGGACCCCGGCGGGACAGAGAGGGCCCAGACCGGTCGCTCGGGGTCACCGCCGGAGATCGCCGGACCGAGGAGGCCCTGAAGCAGCTCGAGGCTGGCCTGGCGGCGATTGGCCGGCGCGCGGTCGAGGTGGAAGACCAGCCCGACAAAGCCGAGGTCCATCAGCGCTGCCACCGAGCGCGACAAGCACGGATCTCGCTGCAAGCGGTCGAGCTCCATCGGCAAGCGCATGAGCAGGTTGGAGCGCTCCACCGAAGACTCGGCTGGAGACGGCGCGAGCTGGGTCGGCCGGCCCCAGGCGCGCGCCCAGAGCAGCGAGGCGTCCTCCGACCGGCGCTCGGCGACGGCGTCCCCCTGGCGCACCGGGAGCTCGAGCAGGGGCCCCGCCGGTAGCCGCCCCAGCGCGGCCTCCAAGAGGGGCGGTGGGCGGAGAGAGAAGGCCGCCGGCTCCACCGGCCGCCAGCTCAGCCCGTCGAGCATCAACAAGGCCGAGACGCCGAGCGCGATGGCGGCCCCGAGCCGGGGTCTATGACCCCCGAGGCGGTGGACTCCATGGCCGATCGCGAGGCCGAACGGGAGGGAGAGCAGGATCATCCAACGCGACCAGCCGTGAAAGGCGCGGAGCGGCGGCAAGGCCTGCAGCAGCGCGGCCGGGCCGAGCAGATCGGTGGACCCTCCCAACACCCATCGGGGGCCGAGGCAGACCGCGAGGAAGCCGAGGCCAAGTCCGAGCCAGGGCGCGACCCGACGGGGCGACAAGCTGAGCGAGAGCGCCGCGCCGAGCACCAGGGCCAGGCCGGCATAGGCCGGAACCTCCAGCTCATGCCCTTGGACCTCGATCGGCCAGTAGCGCAGGAGGGCGAAGGGGGAGCGACACTGAGAGGGATCGGGGAGCAAGACCGGGCTCGCGAGGCGCTGGAGCCACCAGGGCTCCACCTCAACGAGGCTCCACAGGCGGGGCAAGAGGCCGAGCACCGACAGGCCCAGCACCCAGCCCAGGCGGACGCGAGCCGCGCGGGTGCCGCACAGCCAAGATTTGACGAGCAGCGGCATCCCGAAGATCAACAGGCCGAGGACAAGCTGTGGGCCGGCGTGACCGAGGAGGACCATGCCGAGGATCGCGAGCGCCGCACGCCCTCGACCCGCACCCGGCTGGAGGGCCTCCCAGAGGAGCGAGAGGGGGAGCGCGATCCACGCCCCCGGGAGGTACTCCGAGCGCCCGAGGGGCAGCGCGCCGTGGAGGGCCGGCGCGCTGACCAGCGCGGCGGTGAGGAGGAGGCGCGGCGCGGGGCTCCCCGGCCAAAGCCGCCCGCCGAGTCGCCAACCACCGACACCGGCGAGGGCGATCGTGGAGACCACGACGAGGTTCCAGGCCAGGGCGGGGCCGAGCCCGATCCAGAGAGCCGGCACGAACACGAGCAGGTGGATTGGATCGGCGAGATCGGCCCGCCAACCATCCGGCCAAGCCACGGCGGCGACCCGGACATAGGGGCCCTCTGCCCACAGCCCCTCCGCGCTCGTCCAAAGCCCCCACAGGTGGGCCGCGCCCTCCCCCGTCGGGCGCCCGAGTGCGGTCCCGTAGGGACCACCCAGCGCCGGCCAAGCCGCGACCAGGACCGCGGCCAGGACGATGATCAGCGCGATCGCGCTCCATGCTCGGGCTGGTGGGAGGTCCATCAAAGGACCTCAACCATCCTGTCTCGAGGCATCCTGTCTCGCCAAGCGCTGCCGCTCACCCGAAGCCCGGACATACCACCGGCCCCGGGGGCGCGAGAGAAGAAAGCACGGGCGGAGGGACTTGAACCCACGGCCTGCGGATTTGGAATCCGCTGCTCTACCAACTGAGCTACACCCGTATGTGGCGTCCGACTATCGCCGCTCCTCCACCCTGTCAACATCACCCCGTCCACCGCTCAACCCCAGGGCCCGCACCGCACATCGACCGGGACACGAATTACCGAGGTCTCTCCGCTCAGCCCCCCGCAGGGGCCTTCGTGCGGAGGAAGGCAACGAGGTTGTCCAGATCGGCCTCGCTGAGCTTGCCGAAGGGCATCATCGGGGTGCCGGGGCGCCCCGTACGCACCACGGCCTTGATGCCGTCGTCCTTCCGATCCAGCCAGAAGGTGGCGCTGGTGAAGTCGGTGGGCTTGGGCTGGAACGCCGCCGCGGCCGGGCCCTTTCCGTCCGCGTTTACACCATGACAAGCCATACAATTGGCGGTGTAGACGGTCCCGCCTTTGGCGGCGTCACCGGCCGCCGCGGCCGGAGGACCGAACATCGTGAGCGAGCAGAGGCTCACCACGAGGGAGATCCGTCTCACGGAGCTGGTGGTGCACTTCTCGCCCATGCTGGTCTCTCCCCCCGGCGCAGACCGCCTACATGCCCCGCGAATAAACCGACGGGCGCCCTCAGTCTTCCTTAGCCTGCTCCGCGGGGGCGAGCGGGTCTCCCGGCGGAGGCGGTGTGACCTTCTTGCGGGGGTTAGGCTTCTTAGCGGCTTTTCGCTTCTCTTCTTCGAGCTTTCGTTTCGCTTCGTCGGCCTTCTTCTTCTCCGCGACCGGATCCACGCCGGTCAGGGGGTCGAGCTCCGAGAGCCAGACGAGGATGCGCCGGGCGTCGTTCCGATCGAGCACCTCGGCGTAGCCCGGCATGGCGCCGCGGCCGCGCAACACGACCTCCACCTGGGGATCGAAGTCGGTCGGCCGGATCACCCCGGCGAGCGGGGGCGTCTTCAACGGCGCCCCCGCCGGGCCGTCGCCGAGGGCCTGCGCCCCGTGACAGGGCCAGCAATTCACTCGATAGAGGGCCTCGCCGCGCTCGCGATCGGGGGGGATCTTGGTCGGGACCCCCGCCTCCGCCGCCGATGCGCCGACGAACAGCAGCACCACCCGCATCGCGATGGCCGCCGCTCGTACAGCTCGCCGCGCCTGGCCGCTCCACCGGGACGCCGAACCCGGGCCCGAATGGATGGGGGCAGCGGAGCGGGATCGCATGCAGGACCTCAGCTCGGGGACCATGTCACCCCGCAGAGTCGAACGACCACAGGGACGAAAGACCGCAGCGACGAACGACCAGAGAATAGAAAAAGCGCCTGAAGGAAGACCTCCAGGCGCTCAAAAAATGGCGGGGTTGACGGGGCTCGAACCCGCGACCTTCGGCGTGACAGGCCGACGCTCTGACCAACTGAGCTACAACCCCAAAACTCGCGTCACTCTCTCTCGACCTTTTTTTCTTAACCTCTCTGGTCTCTCTCCGCAACCCGATTTATTTCTCAGATTTTGAAGAGAGTCACTGACTGAGAATGGGCGGAACAGGGTTTGAACCTGCGACCCGTAGCTTGTAAGGCTACTGCTCTGCCAGCTGAGCTATCCGCCCCGAAGAGCAGCGCGGAGTTTCACCGCCGAGCGCCCCCGGAACACACACCTTTTATAGAGTGTGCCCCGGGTCGTCAAGGCGGGTCAGATCGATTTCCATGCGCTCCGCCGTCACCAGGGGGGCGGGCGGGGTGGCATCGATAGAGGTCCGGCGATCGACGACGACATCCACCGGCCTTTGGAAGGGGAAGCGGGCCGCGCCCTCGGGCCACCGGAGCGCGAGCTCCAACACCTCGTCCATGTGAGCGACCGGGATGATCTCCACCTGCTCACGCACGTTCTTGGGCACGTCCTCGAGGTCCTTGCTGTTCTCGGCGGGGATCAACACCCGGGAGATCTCCGCCCGGTGAGCGGCGAGGGTCTTCTCTTTGAGGCCGCCGATCGGCAGGACCCGGCCGCGGAGCGAGATCTCCCCGGTCATGGCCACGTCGTGACGCACCGCCACTCCGGTCAGCGCGCTCGTGAGCGCGGTGGCCATCGCGATCCCGGCGCTCGGCCCGTCAGCCCCAGATCCCCCCGGGTAGTGCACGTGCAGATCGACCTTCTCGTAGAAGTCCGGCTCGAGGCCGAGGGCCGCGGCGCGCGCGCGCACGTAGGTGAAGCCGGCCGTGGCGCTCTCTTTCAGCCAATCGCCCAAACGGCCGGTCAGGATCAGCTTGCCCTTGCCGGGCATCACCGCGACCTCGATGTCCAGCACCTCGCCGCCCCAGGGGGTGACCGCGAGGCCACGCACGAGGCCCACCTGATCGACGGCCTCGTGCGCGGTGTCGCTGTGATGAGGAACGCCGAGCAGCTTGTGCACGTTCTCGCTGGTCACCCGCACGTGGGTGCCCACCCCCTTCCAGACCACCCGCCGAGCCACCTTGCGGCAGATGGTGGCGATCTCTCGCTCCAAATTGCGCACGCCGGCCTCACGGGTGTAGGACCGGATCACCTTCTGCACCGCCTGGCGCGTGAGCAGCAGATTGTCGGCCTTCAACCCGTTGACCGCCACCTGCTTTGGCAAGAGATAACGCCCCGCGATCGCCAGCTTCTCAGGTTCGGTGTAGCCCGGAAGCCGGATGATCTCGAGGCGATCCTGCAGCGGCGCCGGGATCCCCTGAAGGGTGTTCGCCGTGCAGATGAACATCACCCGAGAGAGGTCATAATCGAGATCGAGGTAATGGTCGTTGAAGGCATGATTCTGTTCGGGATCGAGGACCTCGAGGAGGGCGGAGGCCGGGTCTCCCCGAAAGTCCGTCGACATCTTGTCGATCTCGTCGAGGAGGAAGACAGGGTTCGAGGAGCCTGCCTTGCGGAGGGACTGGACGATCTTGCCGGGGAGGGCGCCAATATAGGTGCGCCGATGCCCACGGATCTCGGCCTCATCTCGCACGCCTCCGAGGGCCTGGCGGACGAAGGCCCGGTTTGTGGCGGTGGCGACCGAGCGCGCGAGCGAGGTCTTGCCCACCCCCGGCGGCCCGACGAGGCAGAGGATCGGCCCCTGCATCCGCTCCACGAGCGAGGTCACCGCGAGGTGCTCGAGGATCCGCTCCTTCACCTTCTGCAGCCCGAAGTGATCCTCATCGAGGACCTGAGCGGCCCGCTGGATGTCGAGGCGATCCTCCGTGAGCTCGAACCAAGGCAGCGCGAGCACCCAGTCGATGTAGCTCCGCACCACGGTGGCCTCGGCGCTCATCGGGCTCATCATCTTGAGCTTGCGGAGCTCTCGGGCCACCTTCTCGACGGCCTCCTCCGAGAGCTTCTTCTCGCGGATCTTCCGTTCGAGCTCGGCGAGCTCCGCCTTGAATTCGTCCTTCTCACCGAGCTCCTTCTGGATCGCCTGCATCTGCTCGTTGAGGTAGTACTCCTTCTGGCTCTTCTCCATCTGCTTCTTCACGCGGGTCTTGATCTTCCGCTCCACCTGGAGGATCTCGATCTCCCCCTGGATGAAGTTCAAGATCCGCTCGAGTCGCAGCCCGGGGCTGTCCATCTCGAGGAGCTCCTGTCGCTCCTCGAATTTGAAGGAGAGGTGGGCGACCAGCGTGTCGGCCAAGCGAGAGGGGTCCTCAATCGCCGCGACCGTGAGCAGCATCTCAGGGGGGATCCCCTTGTTGAGCTTCACATACTGCTCAAAGGCCCCCCGCACCGAGCGGACGAGCGCCTCCATCTCGAGGTCGGGCTCGGACGGAGCGTCGGGGATGAACACCACCTCGGCTCGGGGGTGCTCACCGTCGGTGTAGCGGAGCATCCGGCCCCGGGCGGTGCCCTCCACCAGCACCCGCAGGTTGTCGTCTTGCAGCCGAATGAGCTGGATGATCGTGGCGATGGTGCCAACCTCATGGAGGTCTTCGGGCCCCGGTTCGCTCGTCCCACCCGTCCGCTGCGTCGCCAGGAAGATGTGCTTGTCGCCCTTGAAGGCCGCGGTCAGCGCCGCCCTCGACTTGGAGCGCCCGACGATGAGGGGCACCACCATGTGGGGGAAGACCACGAGATCGCGGAGGGGGAGGAGCGGGAGGTGCTGAACGCCAGCCTCGGCCCCCCCTTTTCGGTCACGGAAGAACACGCTCCCTCCCTGGCTCGTCTGCCGGTGTGGGCCGGCGCCCTCCGCCCGGCGTGCTCAGGCCTCGGCGCCCGCCCAGCCGGCCTCGTTGTCGTAGACCAGGATGGGCTCGCACTTTCGCTGCACCACCTCTTCACTGATCACGCACTCACGGATGTTCTCGCGGCCGGGGAGATCGTACATCACGTCGAGCATGATCTCCTCGAGGATGGCCCGCAGGCCGCGGGCGCCGGTGTGCCGCAGCAGGGCCTCCTTTGCGATCGCCAGCAGGGCCCCGTCGGTGAACTTGAGCTGCACCCGCTCCATGTCGAAGAGCTTTTGGTACTGCTTGATGAGCGCGTTCTTCGGCTCGACCAGGATCCGCACCAGCGCGGGCTCATCGAGCTCATCGAGGGTCGCGGTGACCGGAAGGCGGCCGACGAACTCCGGGATCATGCCGAACTTCAGCAGATCCTCCGGCTCTACCTGTGCGAGGAGCTCGTTCTTCGTAAACGTCTTCTTCTCGCCCGTCTTCTCGCCGAAGCCGATCGAGGCTTTACTCACTCGAGCCTCGACGATCTTGTCGAGGCCCACGAAGGCGCCACCACAGACAAAGAGGATGTTGGTGGTATCGACCTGCAGGAACTCCTGCTGGGGGTGCTTCCGGCCGCCCTTGGGCGGCACATTGGCCACCGTGCCCTCGATGATCTTGAGCAAGGCCTGCTGGACGCCCTCGCCCGACACGTCGCGGGTGATGCTGGGATTTTCTCCCTTCCTGGCGATCTTGTCGATCTCATCGACGTAGATGATGCCCTTCATGGCGCGGTCGACGTTGTACTCAGCCGCCTGGAAGAGCGAGAGGATGATGTTTTCGACGTCTTCGCCCACGTAGCCGGCCTCCGTGAGGCTGGTGGCATCGACGATGGCGAAGGGCACGTTCAAGTACCGGGCCAGCGTTTGGGCGAGGAGGGTCTTGCCGGTGCCAGTGGGGCCCACGATGAGGATGTTCGACTTCTGGAGCTCGACGTCGTCGTGGGTGTTTCGGCTGTCGATCCGCTTGTAGTGGTTGTGCACCGCCACGCTGAGGATCTTCTTCGCCCGGTCTTGCCCGATGACGTATTCGTCGAGGTGGGACCGGATGTCCTTGGGCTTCGGCACGAGGGAGCGCGAGGCGTAATAGTCTTCCCGCTCGTACTCCTCGGTGACGATGTCGTTGCAGAGCTCGACACACTCGTCGCAGATGTAGACCGAGGGCCCGGCGATGAGCTTGCGGACCTCACGCTGGGACTTCCCACAAAACGAGCACCGCAAGTCGCGGCCCGACTGACTCTTGCTGCTTCGCTGCACCCGACCACCTCGGCGCCCAGAACGGGCTCGGCAAACATAGCAACCCGGCGCCGCCCGGCCACCCGATACCGCCAGGCGGCGGGAGGGGCGGCGGACGAGCGCCGGGCAGGCTTCGCGGCCGGAGCCCACGAGCGGGCGCCGGCCCGCGAGGGCTATTTCGGAAGCTCGATCTGCTCCTTCCGCTCGATGACCTCATCGATGAGGCCATATTCGACCGCCTCTGCGGCGGAGAGGAAGTTGTCGCGCTCCGTGTCGATCTTCACCCGCTCCATCGTCTGGCCGGTGTGCTTGGACAGGATCTGCGCCAAGTAGTCCTTCGTGCGGAGGTACTCCTTGACGTGGATCTCCATGTCCGTGACCTGTCCGTAGGTCCCAGCCGAGGGCTGATGGATCATTACGCTGGCGTGCGGGAGCGCCCGGCGCTTGCCCTTGGCCCCCGCAGCGAGCAGGAGCGCGCCCATCGAGGCGGCCTGACCGATGCAGGTCGTGGCCACGTTGGGCCGGATGTACTGCATGGTGTCGTAGATGGCCATGCCGGCCGTCACGGAGCCCCCGGGGCTGTTGATGTAGAGGTAGACGTCCTTCTCAGGGTCCTGGCTCTCCAAGAAGAGGAGCTGGGCCGTGATGACGTTGGCCACGTCCGCGGTCACCTGGGTGCCGAGGAAGATGATCCGGTCCATCAACAGACGGGAGTAGATGTCAAACGAACGCTCACCCCGGTGGGTCTGCTCGACCACGAAAGGGATGATAGCGTTCGGCCCGCGAGGATCAAAGCTCATCGGCACACCCTGGGTTCGGGGACTCCCCCCGGCTCGAGGCCGGGGAACAGCGAAAGGCCGTGCTCAACCCTCGACGGACGCGGCCTGTTCCGCACCCGCGTCGGCGCTCCCCTCGGTCGCGGCGTCCGCGGCGGGCGCGGCCCCGAGCACCGTCAGAGAGGCGTTCTCGAGCAGCCACTCAAGGGTCTTCTCCTCGAGGATGCGATCCTGGAGGACGGGCAACGCGTTCTCACGCTCAAGGTAGCCGCGGATGGCCTCGGGGGCCTGGCCGCGACTATCGGCGATCTCGTTGATCTTCGCGGAGATGTCCTCCTCGGACACCATCAGGCCCTCCGCCTTGGCCACCGTCGCCAGGATCACGCTGCCCTTGGCGGCGAAGCGGGCCCGGTTGCGGAGGTCCGCCATCTCGGCGTCGGAGAAGCGGATGGAGCGGGGGTCGGTGCCGCCCCAGGCACGGCGGACGCGCAGCTCCTCGACGAGGGCCTGGAGCTGCTCATCGATCATCGTCCCCGGGACATCGAAGTCGTGTGTGTCCACGAGCTTCTGGAGGAGGGCCACGCGGGACTGCATCCGGCCAGCTTCATCGGCCTGGCCCTGAAGCTGCATGCGGATGGCCGTCTGCATGCCCTCGACGCCGCCCTCGAAGCCAAGCTCAGCGGCGAGCTCGTCCGAGAGGGTGGGCACGACCTGAGCCTGGATCTCCATCACCTGGACGGTCGCGGTAGCCGCCACGTCGCGGAGGTGGGCGAAGACCGAGCTCGGGCGGATCGTCACGTCGCCGGTCGCAGACTCACCCTTGGTGAGGCCGAGCAGCAGCGCTTCGACGCCGGGGTAATACTTCTCGCCCGAGGTGCTCACCATGGTGCCAGGCTCGTTGACGAGCTCCTCGCCCTCGGCGTTGACCAGCTTGAGCGCGGTGAGGACGAGGTCGCCCTTCTGTACCGGGCGGCCGTCTTCGACAGACTCGATGTGGGCCTTGGTGGCCAGGCGCTGCTTGACTACCCGCTCGACGTCGGCGTCGGTCACGGTGGCCTCGGCGTACTCGACCTCCAGACCCTTGTAGCCAGAGATGGTGATCTGCGGCTTGACGTCGACCTCGACCTCAAAGACAAACTCGGCGCCCGAGACCACCTCACCCGGGCGGGTGAGCTGCGGCTGGGATGCGACCTCGAGGCGCTCGGCGGCCTCACGGTAGGCCCGGTTCACCAGCGCCTCCGCCACCTCGGACTGGATTTGCTTCCCGAAGCGCTGCTCCAGCATCGGTCGGGGCACCTTGCCCGCGCGGAAGCCGGGGATCCGCACCTTGTTCTTGTACGTGACGAAGGCGCGGTCGAGCTCACCCTTGACCACACCGCTCGGCAGCGTGAAGCGGAGGCGGCGGCGAATGGAGCTCACTTCTTCGATCTGGAGATCGTACTGCATCGGGGCCTCGTCAAAGATTGCACCACGCCTTGGACGGAGCGCCGAGGCGATGGTCAGGGATGTCAAGCGGGGATGGAGCGGCGATCGGCTGCGAGAAGGGGGACTTGAACCCCCACGGGTCGCCCCACCAGATCCTAAGTCTGGCGCGTCTGCCAATTCCGCCATTCTCGCGCTGAGGACTGAAGACGCCGGAAATACAAACGCCGGGGTCGGTTACCCGGCCCCGGCGTCAATTTGGTGGGCCCACCTGGAATCGAACCAGGAACCTGCGGATTAAGAGTCCGATGCTCTGCCAGTTGAGCTATGAGCCCGAAGAAAATTCGACTATCAAATAGGAGGGTAGGGCCGCGATGAAGCGCCACAACAGTCAGGCCTGCATTCTATGTGGCGCCCAGTAGTCCGGGCCCCAAGGAGGCGCAAGCTGGGAGAGTGGGGTGAATGATGGGATTTGAACCCACGACCTCCAGGGCCACAACCTGGCGCTCTAACCAACTGAGCTACACCCACCGCATACCCTGGACGTCTCGTGGCTTCAAGGCTCGGCAGAGAATTTACTCCAACCTCACCCTGAACGAAGGCCGCCTCACAACACCGCATCCCACAACACAGCGCTGTAAAGACCTGCGCCGGCTCTGAACTGCCTCAAGTTTGCCCAAGCGGGCGCCCCGAGAGACCGTCTCCAACCGGCGCCGCTCTACTAATCGGCACGCTCGAGTGTGGCAAGGGACATCGAGGAGGGGCGCAGCGCCTGGAGGGCCTCGGCGCCGGGGACTCGCAGCCCGGGAAGCACGTTGAGCTCGGCAGCATCGTCCTCCAGGATCAGCGACAGGAGGGCGTCGCCGTCGAGGGGGCTCCCACCCGGCAGCAGGGAGGTCAACAGAGCCACCGTCAGGCGATCGTCCTCCAGCGGCAGGGCCGGCAGGGAAGGTCCCAACGGTGGCCGCGCGCCCTGGATGCCGGCAGGCAGGCCCTCAAAGGCGCGAGCGGGCGCGGGCTCCCACCAGCCGCCCACGTCGATGTCGCCCAGCTGATCGAGGTCTTGAAGGAGAGCGAGCGGATTCCACCACGCGCTCTCCGGGGCCCAGGCCGCGGGGTCGAGGGACGCGAGCTCCGGATCCCCCCGCAGCGGGAGCCCCGACCAGGGCCACGTGGCCCAGCCGTCGATCGGCTGCCCGTCGAGCGGATCAAAGGCCCTCCCGCCGGTGAAGAGCGGGCCACCCGGGAAGAGCTGGAGGCTCTGTGCCGGACCCGCGAAGCCGGCTGCGCCGGAGTCGGCCCGGCCGGAGGGGCTGGTCTCGCAGCGGATCAGGGGTAGCCCAGGGTCAGAGACGTAGCGTGCGTCCCCGTCCCCAAAGTGGAGGAGCGAGCGGGTGCGCCCCTCCACCCGCTGTCCAGCGGCCCCCCACGGGCTCTGGATCCAGGCTCGCTCCAGCGACGGGCCACTCGCCAAGAGCCCCCCTGCCTCCCCTCCCCTGCCCTCGAGCCGCCGGTCGATCGAAGCCGCCTCCGGCCCCCAGGCGAGGAGCGCCGCGGGTGCCCCGGGGCTCGCGATCGCGGCAGGGCGCCCTCGTGCGTCATAGAGCAGGGCCCACCGCTGGATCGCCTCCTGGAAGGACCTCATCTCCGAGGCCCGAGCGGCGGACCCACCCGGAGAGGCTCCGCCGACCGCGGCCGCAGCCGGGACGGCGGAGTCCCCGCGCGCTGTTGACAGTCGCTCCACGGCTTGCAGCCGCCCGAGGGCATCCCAGGCGAGGCGGGCGCTGCCGCCCTCCCCTTGCACCCGGCTCAGCCGCCCCCCGCTCTCCCGGCTGGCTCGGACGAGGAGCTCCCCAGCTCCCCAAGCCGGTGGACCGATCCCCGGCGCGGCCTCCGTCCAGAGCCCGCGTGCCCCGTCCACGACACGCTCCCCGTCGGGGCCCTGGACCTCCCCCGCAGCCCAGGACCAGGCCCGACCGTCCGGGAGCTCAATCGTCACGAGACGGCCGAGGGGATCGGTGCGCCAGGACTCTCGCTCGAGGTCACCCTCCTGCCTCCACTTTGGCCGCCCCGCCCCGTCGAAGGCGGTGGTCCGCCGCAGCACCGTGCGGCCGTCCGAGCCCACGAGCTCCTCCTCGACCCGATCCCCCTCCGACTTCAAGCGGAGGAAGGCCCCATCGGGAAAACGGAAGAGCCGGACCTCACCACCCGGCGCTCGATCCAGGCCGACACGGAGGCCTTCGGGCCCCTCCACAGACAGCACCCGACCGGTCGCGTCACGCCCGTAACGCCACACTCCCCGCGCGTTCGTGACCCGCTCGACCTGTCCGCGCAGATCGCGGTTGAAGCGGGTCTCCACCACCCCCGCGGCCGTCCGGACCACCTCGCCGACCTCCCGCCCGGCGGCGTCCCGCTCGATCCGCACCTCCCCGTCCGTGCCCGACCATCTCGTGACCTCCCCAGCGGCGCTGCGATCGAGGCTCATCGTCCAGCCGCCCGCCGAGAGTCCGCGGAGCAGCCCAGCGCCATCGGAGCTGAGGCGCAGCGAGATCCCCGGGCCCTCGAGGCCCGCCACCCGCCCGGCGCCGTCTCGCAGCCAGCGGATCGGCCCGGCGCCGGTGGGCAACCCGAGGGCGTCCCGGGTGATCTCCAGGCTCGACTCCGCGAGGGTCACCCGGGAAACGTCGCCGTTCGGATCGCGCACGATCTGGAGGCGCTGGCCGTCCGGCCGCCGCACCTCGCTGACCCGACCCGCCGCGTCTCGGACCATCCCCGTCGCGCGGCCCGCCGGATCGAGCACCCGCGTGAGCGCGCCATCTGCGGCGCGATCGAAGCGAGTGACCCCGTAAACAGAGTCCGTGATCCGGATCAAGCGCCCCGCCGGATCTCGCTCGAGATCGACGGTGCGCCCCCCGGGGAAGGTGAGCCGATCGACCCGACCCGTCAGGTCGACCGAGCTCAGCCACCGCCCGCCGTCGCGCTCAGTGATCGTGGTGAGCTCTCCTCCGGCTCCCCGGCCGAGGAGGACGGTGTTGCCCGCGGCGTCGACGATCGAGCTCACCCGGCCGTCGGAGTCCCGGGAGAGCGTGGTGACAGCACCGTTGGGATCGGTGATCCCGACGATCCGTCCCGCGCTGTCTCGGCCGATGCGCCACAGCCGCCCCCCCGTGGAGCAGCCGATGACCCGCTCCTGGGTGTCGCGGGTCCACAGGGTGGTCCGCCCCGCGCCATCGACGATCCGGACGACCCGGCCGGCCACGTCACGCTCCCACCGCCACCGCTCGCCGCCCGGACCGATCGACGCGAGCGGACGACGCGCGCTGTCCACCTCAACCTCCCATCGCAGGCCGGCCGCGCGCTCGACCCGGAGGCGACCGGGCTCTTGGCTCACCCGCGTCAGTCCGCCGCGAGGGTCCTGCCACGCGGACACGGCGCCTTGGGCGTCGGTCCAAAGCCGCGCCACGCGGCCGAGGGCGTCCTCCACCTCCTGACCCTGCGCGCCGAGGTCGCCCGCCTCGATCCGGCGCACCCGCAGGCTGCGGCCAAGGCTGTCCTGGAACTCGACCTCTCCGCTGTCCGCCTCCAATGCCCAGGTGGCCCGGCTCAGCAACGATCCCGGACCCCGGAGCTCTCGGACTCGGCCCCGCTCGTCGTAGCGGACCGCGATGGCCGTAGCGTCCGGCCACTCCAGCCCGACGAGGCGACCGCCCTCATCGTAGCGGAGCCGGTGTGCGAGGCCGTCCGGTGACCGCAGGCTGACCAGCCGCCCCTCGTCGAACACAAAGCGGGGATCGGGCTCGGCGGGCAGAGGCTGCTCGTCGAGCGACCAAGCGGCGCCATCCCAGGAGAGCGTGTGCTCCGAGAGCCGCTCTTCGACGAGCAAGCGCCCATCACGCGGATCGATCACCGCCGTGACGAGGCGACCGGGGCTCGGGGGCAGGGTTCCGACATAGGTCGGTCCGTCGGGGCCGAGCAGGGCGGCACCCGCGGGGAGGGCCTCCGCGGGGCCCGCTAGGAGGAGCCCGCAGAGGCCGACGATCGCCCGTTCAAGGGTTCGCGAAGAGGAGGAGCGAGCCCCAGAGCCCAGGGTCATCGAGGTCCTCACCCGAGAGAGAGTCCCGGAGCAGCGACTCCCTCGCCTCTCCGATCGCCCGCGCCGGCGGTCGGTCACGGTTCAAAGCCTGGAAGAATCCGTCCATCATTCGATCGAGGCGGCCATCGTCAATCGGCCAGGCCGACACCAGGACGGCCTCGGCTCCCGCGTCGAGGAAGGCCCGCGCGCGGGCGTTCTGCTGATCGATCGTAGCCGGCGCCGTGATGATCACCAGCTTGGCCACGATCGGAGTGAGCCGAAGGTCCGCGAGGCCGACGCTCCCATCCCCGAGCTGAAAGCCACCATCCGCGGTGGCGGGGACGTGCGAGATGTGAATGTACCGCGCCGTCGGGATCGAGCTCTCCCAGGCCGCCACCGTGACGTCGGAAGAGACGAGCGCCTTGCGGAACTCCTCGCCGAAGTTGCGAGCGCCCGCTGCCACGTCGGGAGGGAGGTTGGCGTCGGAGCGGTGGCGAGCCAGCATGGCGGCGTCGGAATTGGGATCCTCCACCCCGGGCGCCGAGGTCTTCGCGACCCCATCCGTCGCGGGTGCCACCGGGGCCTTCCCCACGCCGTCTTCGGGCGCGCCGGCCGTCAACGGCGGTGTCGTCGGAGTTGGTGTCGTCGGAGTTGGTGTCGTCGGGGTTGGTGTCGCCGGGGTCGGCGTCGCGGTTGGGCTCGGCGCCGCAGGCCCGGGCTGGGCAGCCGCCGACGCGGCTGGGGCGCCCGCCTGGGGAGCGGCGATCGCGAGGTAGTCCGGAGAGAAGGTCCGCGGCTGCGGCTCGGGACGCATCGCGATTCGCACGGTACCCGAGGTGCAGATGGTCCGGATGTCCGCGAGGAAGCGGAGGCCGCTCGCCTGCTCCGGAAACGTGGTGAACGAGAAGGTCGAGAGGGCAGCCGGCGCGACCACGAGGTAACGCCCGATGCCCGTGAGCTCTCCGACGAAGGGGTCGAGGAGCTGGAGGCGCAGCTTGTCTCCGGCGCGGTGATCGGCCTTGGCGTTTGTGGCGGCCGAGCCCGCGAGGGAGGCGTAATGAGCGCGAGCGAGGTCGCGGACGGCCGCCTCCTTCCCGAGCTCCTTCAGCGCCCCGCCGCCCGGCGTGAGCACGACGCCGTGGACCCGCCCCCGACCGAAGTGGTAGGAGACCAGGGCCGCGCCGCTCAGGCGGCTCCGGATCTCGCTCACCGCGGCGCCCGGAACCGGGAGGAGCGAGGCGAAGGCAGGGACGGAGGCTGCTTTTTTCTCGGCCGCTTCGTAGCTCCGCACGGCGGCTTCCGGGAAGCGCCCCGAGCCGGCGTGGAGCTCGGCGATACCCGCGCGCACCAGGGCCGCGCCGGCGAGGACGGCCTCCCGGTCGGCCTCCGCGAGGCCCACAGTGGGATCTCGGCCAAGCGAGATGTCAGACCGGTTGGTGGACACTCGGTGGATGAGCTCATGGGCGGCGAGGGCGGCGCCCACAGTGGCATCGCTGGCTTTGCCCTTGCCGAGAAGATCGAGATCGACGTCCACGGGGAACCCGGACGACCCGTCGAGGACCGTCCCCATCGAGAGCGGCCCGTGACGATGCGTGGGCACCAACCCCAGGGCCGAATTGAATCGTTCGGCGGCTGCATCCGAACCCGCGGCCGCCGCGACCCGACCTGCAGCCCAAGCGGAGATCGTCGCGACCCAGGCGCCATCGGCGCTCGCCGAGGCGGCCGAGCCGGAGGACAGCGCCGCCCAAGCCGAGACGATCGGCAGCGCTCCCTCGGTGGGGATGGAGCCCGCTCCCCCCTCCAGGATGGAGCGCACCGCGACCTCCGCCCGGAGGGCGTCGCCCGCGGCGCCGGCGGGAGCGAGCTTCTGGAGCTCGGCCCGGACTCGCCCGGCGTCCGCGAGGCCCTGGGCCCGGGCGTGATCCTCGAGCGCGAGGCGAGTGGAGATCCGAGCGACGGGCGCGCCCAGCCGATCCGCCGCCGCGACCGCGTCGCGCCACCAACGCGCCGCGTTCGCCGGATCGAGGCGCGCCGCGAACGGCGCGAAGGAGACGAGCTCGGGGTCCATCAGCCCCTCGGCGGGCACCTTGGCTCGGGCGGCCGTAGAGTCACCCTTGTCGTAGTAGACGAGCGCCTGAAGCGCCTGTTGCCGCGCACCGCTGAGCGCGCCGGACGCGCCCTCCAAGCCGGCCAATCGACCGAGCGCGTGGCTGGCGAGCCCCTCCTGCCACGCCGCCTCTGCGGCGGCCTCGGCCTCCCCGGCAGACTGGAGGGTGCTCCGAGCCTTGGCGGCCGCCTCGGCGGCCACAACGGGCATCCCGGCCTCCGCCGCGGTGCGCGCCAGGACGAGTTCAGCACGACCGACCACCGCGCCTTCCGCGGAGCTCGAGATGGACTGCGACGAGGCGGTGAGGACCGCGAGGGCCTCCGCCGACTGGAGTCCGCGCCCACCCGCAGTGGAAGCGATCTCCATCGCCCGCAGCGCTGACGCCGCGTCGCCCTCCGAAATCGCGACCTCCGCGGCCACCTTGGCCCAAGCCAGCGCCTCGACGGGCCCGACCTTCAGATCACCGGGCAACGTGATGCCGTTGAGCGCGAGCGAGGCCCGCCCCAGGTTCCCCCGCACCACCGCGCGGGGATCGGCCGGGCTCGACTCGGCCGCGCGCTGAAACTCCGCGAGTGCGCCCGGCAGATCTCCCCGGGACTGTCGGGTCTCGGCGCGCAGCAGGGCCGCCCGCCATCCAGCGACGAGCCCGGCCTTCTCCGCGAAGGGAGCCGCAGCCTTGGCGTCCTTGGCCGTGACAAAGTTCAAGAGAGCATCGGCTGGATCCCGATCTGCAGCGGGGGTCGTGGCCCCCGGCGGCAGCGGCGCGCCGGCCGCGGCCGCGCGCGCCAGGAGCGCGGCCGCACCGTCCCCATCGTCGGCCAAGGCCGCCGTGGCCGACGACTGAGCCTCCGCCCCTCGACCGGCGGCCAGCGCCAGCTCTGCCCGGAGCAGGTGGTGGGGACCCGTGCGCCCGCCGATCGGATTGCCCGCGTCCAGCCGAGCGCTCACGGCCTCTGCCTGCCCGGCGGCGATGGCCGTCAGCTCGAGGAGGCGCCAGACGGCGTCGTCTTCGGGCTTTTGGACGACAAGTTTCTCGGCCTCTGCGAGGGCGCCGGCAGCGTCCAGCGACAAGGCCTTCCGGCGGGCGAGGGCGAGCTGTTCTTCGAAGGTGGGCGTCTTCACCTGAGCCGCGGCCGCGGCCAGCCGTGCGGCCTCTTCCTCCGCCGACGGCCCATCGGCTTCGTCCTTGCCGCAGGCGAGGATCAGGGTGGCGATCAGACCGAGCGTAGGAATGAGCATCAAACCAGGGCGCCGCATGGGCTACCTCCGAGGGCCAGTATGTCTACCACAGCGCCCGTCTGGATTGGCTCACCCCCAGAAGGAGGTGCCAGATCGGGAGCGCAAGAAGAAGCGTCAGACCGGGCGCCGCCTGTCGCTACCGACAGGTTCGCGCCCCGCCCTCGAAGCAGCCGAAGTTCTGGGCACCCGTCGCGGTGACGAAGGCCACGATGGGCGTGTCCCCTTGGAAGCCGGTCACTCGACAGGGACCCCGCACAGCCTCGGGGAGCACCACGCTGGCGCCCCCCTGGCCGCTCACGCCCTCGTGACAGCGGACCTCCATCCGAGTCACCGAAGGATCGGCGGCCCGGAACTCCAGGCGAAAGCGGCCGGCGCTGGCCGGGGCGGTCGAGGGCGCAGCCTCGGCGGTCGGAGCCGCCTCCGCGCTCGGCGCCCGGCGCTCGATGCGGGCGGGTACGTCGTCCTCCGCGTCCTCCGAATCCTCTGGCGTCGGGGCCGCGGCGGCCGCGGGCGAGGTCGCGGCTCGGGTGGAGGTTGAAGGCGCCGCGGGCTTAGACACCTTGCCCGACGGGGCCGACGCGGCGGGGGCGGGGCTCGCCGGAGCCACAGCCGGAGCGACAGGCGGCGCCTCGTCGACCAACGCCTGGTCGGCGTCCAAGGGCTGCTCTGCGGGGCTCGCGGGCGAGGGAGGGGGTCCCGAACCGACGAGCGACGAGGCCGGCGGCGCGAGGCCTTGGACCTCCTCTTCCGGGACCCCCGGTGAGGCGACGAACCAGGCCACCACGAGGGCGCCCGTGATCAGCACCCCGACGGCGAAGAAGACCAACAACCGCAGCCCCGGGCTGCCCGAGGCCGGGTTGGGGACTGGCGCGCGGCGATCTGCGCCGGGCGGGGACATGTCCGCGGCGAGCTCCAGGCCGACCGCCGCCTCCTCGCGGGAGCCGAGTGGCGCTTGTGCGCCGATCGCGATCCCCACGGGGCCGCCCCCTCCGGGACCGCGCACCGAGATCGCGCCCGCTCCGCCCGCCCGGGGCCCCCCACCCCGAGCGGAGAGGGCCGGACCGCTCGACGGACTCGGGCCGTTCGGTCCGCCGGTCGAGCTGGAGGACAACACCGACGATGGCTGCGATGGCGCGATCGCCAGGGTGAGCTGGTCGTCCTGCACCATCGAGGTGGGTGCGTGCTCGTAGTCATCGTCCACCGCCGAAAGTTCGGGGGCGCCCAGCGTGCCGACGGAGATGGGGAGGGAGCCCATCGGCCGCCCCGCCGAGGGGGCGGGTCGCGGAGCGGCGGCGGTGACCTCGATTGGCGCGAGGCGGGTGAAGGGGACTGAGGGGACGGCCTCGGTGGGGCGAGGCGGACGAACCGCAGACGTCTCGTCCAGGCTCCGTATCGGAGGGACAGCCGAGCGCACCGGGGGCACGCTCGAGGGAGGTCGTGGCGAAGCCTGCGGCCCGGAAGACGCGGGGAGCGCAGCCGTCTCTCCAGGTGCAGCGGCCCGAACGAAGGGGGCGAGCGCCGGCGGTCCCGCCTCACGGGGAGGCAGAGTGGGCGCTGTCGGCGCAGAGAAGAGCTCGTACACCGGCGGCTGCGCAGAGCCATCCGTGAGCCTTGCCGGGCCGCCCACCGTCCGAACGGGGAACGCGCCGGTGTCGGTGTCCGGCATCAGCGGTCGGCTCGAATCGACCATCGGCACACGGGAGGCCGCGGGGGGTGAGGACGCCGAACGAGAGACCCCTTCGAGCACGCCTCCGATGGCCCCGGCGGCCCAGCTGCGCAGTCCTGTGCTGGAGAGGCCCCTCGAGAGATCGAGCAGCCGATCCGCGACGTCCTGAATCGAGGGTCGCGCCCGCGGATCGTGAGACAGCGTGGCCCGGATGAGCTGGACCACCGCCTCAGGGACGGGATCTGCCGCCCGAGCGAGCACGCGCGTGGTGGCGCGGCGCAGGTTCGCCTCATGCTTCGCAGGGTCCGCGGCGCCGGCGGCCATCCGTTCGCCGGTGAGGAGCTCGACCAGCAGGGCCCCGATCGCCCAGCTCCCTCCGGCGCCCCCGCCCTCCGGCGGCGGGCACTGCGACGAAGAAGGGGGGGGCTCAGAGCCCAGAAATATGACGGTAAAGCCAGTTACTTTAAGGATCCCATGCGCATCGATGAGGAGGTCGCTCGTCTGCGGGCCTTCATGGTGGACCCGCTCCACGTCCTCCGGCGCGCCTCCGGTCGCGGAATGGACGGCCCGGGCCGTCACCTCTCCGATCTCCAGCAGCGCCCGCAGCGGGAGCAGCCGCCCGTGTTGGGCGAGCAGAGGGGTGATCCGGGCGAGGCTCGCCCCTTCGAAGCCCTCGTAGACCACGGCCGCCTGCCCGCCGATCGCGGTCGCATAGACGACGCGGAGGATGTTCGGGTCTCGAAGGCGGGACAGGATCTTCGCCCGGCGCTGTAAGAGCTCGAGCGGGGCACCCTCCCCGCTCACCTCGGGGTGAAGGCGGATGAGGACCGCCTCGGCGCTGCCGTCGGCGCGCAGGAGCTGCCCCTGGCGGACATCGTCCGACCAGGCCGGCCAGGGCGCGGCGACCCGCAGCCGCAGCTTGCCCTTGCCGCCGGCCGCGCCACCTGGGCCGGCCGCGCTGAACCCGGCCGCCGGTCTGTTCGTGCCCTCGCTCATCTCTGGCTCCACCCTCGCTGCATGACCCCCACTCATCTCACCCCATCGAACCGCGGCGCTGGCCCTCCCGTCACGACACCCTGGCGCCGAGCCGCCCGCCGGAGGCCGCTACCCAAGCCACCGCGCCGCCTCGCGCCGCCTCGTAGCCCGGGAGGCTCGGTCGGCGCAGCTGGGCGCGCCCCTGCGACGGGCCCAGAGAGAGCCCCGACCGCTCGTTGGGGCGCGTCGAGGGTCTTCACGTTAGCACGCCACCATGCACGCGCCGACCTCGCCCGAGACCGCTTCGCTGCGCGGAGGAGCGCGCCCGCTCGGCAGCGCCGCATCGCCCACCGACTCGCTCCTCCGGGAGCTGGTCGGCCGCGCTGGTGAGGAGATCCTCCGGCACTTTCGGGTCGCCCGCGGAGAGTCCAAGCCGGACGGCACCTTCGTGACCGCCGCAGACCGCGCCGCCGAGGCCATCCTCGTCTCCGGCCTCCGGGCGGCCTTCCCCGATGACAGCGTCATCTCCGAGGAAGGAGGCGGCCACCTGGGCACGAGTGGTCGGCGTTGGTTTGTTGATCCCCTGGACGGTACCGGCGCCTTCCTCGAGGGCCTCCCCACCTGGAGCGTCACCCTCGCCCGCCTCGCGGCGGACGGCGAGGTCGAACAAGGGGTCGTCTGGATGCCCCGCGCCGACACCTACGCCTACGTGGAACGTGGCCTCGGGGCCTTCCGAGATGGCATCCTCCTCACCCGCTTCGGCGAGGGCTCACTCAACCGCGAGGCGATCCTCTATGTCCCGTCTCGCCTGCACGCCTTCGCTCGCCTCCGGTGGCCGGGTAAGGCGCGGTGCGTCGGATCCACCGCCGTACACCTCGCGATGGTCGCCGGGGGCGGCGCAGAGGCGGCCCTGATCGGGCCCGGATGGCAACCGTGGGACATCGCGGCCGGCGTGGCGCTCATCGAGGCCGTGGGAGGGGTCGTCCAGGGCTTCGACGGACAGCCCCTGAACCGCGGCGAAGCCGGGGGCGGCGCCTTCGTCGCAGGCACCGCGGAGGCCGTGCGGTGGCTCCAGACCCCCGGGCATCTCCGGCCATTCGGTCCGGCGACCTGAATCACGAGGCCGCCCCGCCCCCGTCTCCCTCTCCTCATTCTTGTTGAAATCGACCGAGGATGTCATGGCGGAACTCAAAAGGTCGCCGGCAAAGAGGCCGGTGGTCACGACAAAGGCAGACCCTCCCGAGCCCCTGACCGCCGATCCGCCGTCGAGCTCCGCGGACCCCGGCGCCGTCAGCCCAGTCGAGGTGGAGGGCGAGGACGAGATCGAGCTGATCGACCCCACCGCCGGCGACTTCGTCATGGCCGAGCCCGGGCCGGAGAGCGCGGCGCTCGTCCCCCGCCTGAGCGGCGGACTCGCCGCCCGCAAGGATGACCTCCTCGCGTACTACCTGGCCGAGGTACGGCAATATCCGCTGCTGGATCCCGAAGAGGAGAAGCGCCTCGCGATCCGCTACACCGAGACGGGCGACGCCGACGCCGCGAACCGCCTCGTCACGGCGAACCTCCGCCTGGTCGTGAAGCTGGCCTTCCAGTACCATCGACAGTGGTCCAACGTGCTCGACCTCATCCAAGAGGGGAACGTCGGCCTCGTCGAGGCCCTGTCACGCTACGACCCCTACCGGGGGATCCGATTCTCTTCGTACGCCCAGTATTGGATCCGGGCGATGATCCTCCGCTTCCTCATGGACAACTACCGACTTGTGCGGCTCGGCTCCACCCGCCACGGCAGGAAGCTGTTCTTCCAGCTCCAGAAGGAGCGGGATCGCCTGATCCGGGAGGGCATCAACCCCAGCACCGCCGCGCTGGCGGAGGCCCTCGACGTGCCCGAGCAGGAGGTGATCAACGTCGATCAGCACCTCGCCGCGCCCGCCCTGTCGATCCACGCGCCCGCCGGGAGCGCCGAAGGCCGTCCCCTCTCCGACATCATCCGCATCGAGGGCGGAGACCCGGAAGAGGCGGTCGGCTCCTCGGAGCTCGGGGCGATGGTACAAGGCCGCCTCAAGGCCTTCGCCGCCACCCTCGACGACGAGCGCGAGCGGGCGATCTGGTTCGAGCGGCTCATCGCCCAGGAGCCGATCAGCCTGTCCGACCTCGGGGCGCGCTTCAGCGTCAGCAAGGAGCGCATCCGTCAGGTGGAGGCGCGCATGAAGCGACGCCTCCGCGAATACCTGACCGAGCAGCTGGGCGAAGAGATCGCCTTCGAGTTCTCCATCGCCGGGGAGGACTGAGCGGTGCGCCTCGGGGTGCTCCTCGCCCGGGGCCTGGCGGCGCGGATCTTGCCGCGGCCCGACAGCGGGCCGGCCGACGGCGGCCTCGGTCGACACCCGCTCGGTCTGGCGGTCGGCCTCGACGGGGACATCGATGTCAGCGACGCTCCCGCCGATCCCGCCCTCGCGCTCGCGCTCGCCGCCGCGTCAGGAGATCGAGCCGCCGTCCAAGCCGGGGTCGAGGCCCTGCCGCCGTCGGCGGAGCCCGATCCCGTCGCCCTCCTCCACCTCGCCACCGCGCACGCCTGGGCGCCGCTGCCCCCCGAAGCCGAGCGCCGCCTCGCTGGCCGGGCCCAAGGCCTCGCTCAAGCGATCGCCCGCGCGCGGGTCGCGGCGGGGCCGGCCGCCGCGCTGCAAGACTGCGCCCTCTTTGTGGCCGCGCTGACCTGGCCCGCCCTGCCGGGGGCGCGCGCCGCGGAGGGGCTCGCCCTGGCCGGCCTCGGCCGCTCGCTCCCCGCGGCCCTCTCCAACGACGGCGGCCCCCGAGGCTCCCCCGCCGAAGCCGCTCAGCTCTTGCAGGCCGTGACGCTCGCCTGGGCCTGGGCCGACGCCAATGGGATCGGCTTCCCGGCCCGCCTCCGCCCCCTGGTCGTGGACTCGGCGTCTGCGCTCGACTGCATCGCTGGGCCGCTCGGCGCCCTTCCCGGCCCGCCGGCGGCCCCGCTCCTCCCTTTCGGTCGCCTCGGGCTCACGGCCCAGCTCATCAACCGCCTCGTCGCCTGGGAGGCCCTGCCCGGACCCGGCCGCGGGGAGGCCGACCCCTTCACCCGCCGCCTCACCGGCCGTGAGCCCATCGGGCCCCTCCCGACCCTCGCAGGCAAGAGTTGGGCGCAGTGGGCGTGGCGGGAGCAAGGCAGCGTCGTCGCCTGGCGCGAGATCAAGCGACGGCCCTCGCGCCTCTGGGTCCAGGCTGAGGGTTGCGCCGCGTGGGACATCGGCGACCCCTCGGGCCGGCCGCTCAACGTCTTCACGGTGTCGAACCCGCCCGCCGCCCTCCGACAGGCCCGGGTGGACGGCCACAAGGCGAAGGTCGAGCTCCAGGGGCTCGGGGTCCGCCGCGAGCTGCTCGCGCGCCAAGCGCGGGTGCTCCTCACCGACCAGGGCCAGCGCGCCCTCCGCTTCGCGATCGATCCCCGGTGGAGCTTGCAGCCCGCGGGCGAGGGCTGGGAGGCGAAGCTCGGCGAGCTCACCCTCGCGCTGAAGCTCGATCCTCGTTGGACCTGGCAGGTCCGCCCAGGCGAAGTGGCGGGAGAGGGTCCGCCCGACGACGTGAAGACCAGCTTCGAGCTCCGCTGAGCGCGGCTTGGATCAGCGCCCCTTCACGGGCACCGCGACCGGCACCTGGACGATCGGCAGCCGCTGGAACAGCACCGACTCATGCCAGGTCTGGGCGCTCGGGTGGGTGACCAAGGTGAAGATCGGCGCCTCGGGCTCCCCGATCGGCACGATCAGGCGACCGCCGACCGCCATCTGGCGCTTGAGCTCCGTGGGGACACGCGGCAGCGTCTCGGTGACGAGGATGCGGTCGAAGGGAGCCTCAGCGGCCCAGCCCGCCTCCAGCGGCCCGGTGAGCAGGCAGATGCGCTGCCCCCCGGTCGCCATGCAGGTGAGCGACTCGGCGACCGAGGGCGGTCCGGCGCTCAGCAGGTAGACATCCGCGGAGAGGCCGATCAGCACGTCGTCCTGCCAGGAGGGCAAGTCTCCCACCTGCAAGACCCGCATGCCGCCCTTCACCGCGAGGGCGTCGGTGGCCTGGGCGCCGGCCACCAGGGCCCCCCAGTCGGGGCTCCAGGCCGGCTCCTCCGCGCCGGGGACCGCGAGGCGCATCACCTCCATCACCGCGCCCTTGGGCAGGCCTCGCTGGCGCAGGACCTCACGGAGCTCGCCCACCCGCCCCTCCTGGAGCGGATCGGCAGCCGCCGCGCTGTCGAGGAAGGGCAAGAGCAGCGCGAGCATCCCACCGACCATCCCCCCGACCATCCCCCCGACCATCTCAACGAACCCCGATCGCCTTCGGGGCCGAGGGGGAGCCGGAGGCGCCACCCTCGGGGGCCGCCGGCACACGCTCGAAGGTGATGTCCTCCCCCTCCACGTCGACCTTCACCGTGTCACCCACGCCGTAGCCCCCGCCCACGATGGCCTTCGACATCGGGTTGAGCAGGTACTGCTGGATGGCCCGCTTGAGCGGCCGCGCCCCGTAGAGCGGGTCAAAGCCGGCGTCGCAGAGGCTGGTGCGCGCCTCGGGGGTGACCTCGATCTTGAGCTGCCGCGCCGTCAGCAGCTTGCTGACCCGCTTGAGCTGGATGTTGAAGATGAGGTCCATGTTGGCGCGCGTGAGCGCGTCGAAGACGATGACGTCGTCGATGCGGTTCAGGAACTCCGGCTTGAGCGTGCGTCGCAGCTCCTCCATCACGTCGCGCACGGCCTTCTCCCGGTCGCTCCCGGCGTCGATGATCTTCCGCGAGCCGATGTTGCTCGTCATGATGATAACGGCGTTCTTGAAGTCGACCGTGCGGCCCTTGCTGTCGGTGAGCCGACCGTCATCGAGGACCTGCAGCATCACATTGAAGACGTCGGGGTGGGCCTTCTCGATCTCGTCGAGCAGCACGACCGAGTAGGGCCGCCGTCGCACGGCCTCCGTGAGCTGGCCACCCTCGTCGTAGCCGACGTATCCGGGGGGCGCCCCGATGAGGCGCGCGACCGTGTGCTTCTCCATGTACTCGGACATGTCGATGCGCACGACGTTGTTCTCGTCGTCGAAGAGGAACTCGGCCAGCGCCTTCGCGAGCTCCGTCTTGCCGACGCCGGTGGGGCCAAGGAAGATGAAGGAGCCGATCGGACGGTTCGGGTCTTGCAGGCCCGCACGCGAGCGGCGGACGGCGTCGGCCACGGCGATCACCGCGTCATGCTGACCGACCACACGGTTGTGGAGGTTCTCCTCCATCTTCATCAGCCGATCCTGCTCTCCCTGCTTGAGCTTGGTGACCGGGATGCCCGTCCACTTGCTGACCACCAAGGCGATGTCCTCCTCGGTCACGATCTCGCGGAGGATGCCGCCCTCCTCGCCCTGCATCTCCTCGAGCTTGGCCTGCATGGCGTCGATGCTGCGACGGAGCTGGGGGATCTTTCCGAACTTGATCTCGGAGGCTCCCGCGTAGTCGCCGTAACGCTCCGCGATCTCGAGCTGGTGGGTCGCCTCTTCGAGCTGGACCCGCGCCGACTGGATGCCCTCGAGGGCCTCCCGCTCGGCGTTCCAGCGGGCGCGCAGGCTGTGGTTCTGCTCTTCGAGATCAGCCACCTCCTGGCGCATCTTGTCGGCGCGGTCGACGGCGCCCTTGTCGGTCTCCTTGCCGAGGGCCTGGAGCTCGACCTTGAGCCCGCGGATCTTCCGCTCGAGCACGTCGATCGGCTGGGGCAGGCTCTCGATCTCCATCTTGAGGCGGCTGGCCGCCTCGTCGATCAAGTCGATGGCCTTGTCGGGGAGCTGACGGTCCGAGATGTAGCGGTCGGAGAGCTGGGCGGCGGCGATGATGGCGTCGTCGGTGATCTTGATGCCGTGGTGGGTCTCGTACTTCTCCTTGATGCCGCGGAGGATCGAGATCGTGCCCTCGACCGTGGGCTCATCGACGAAGACGGGCTGGAACCGGCGCTCCAACGCCTTGTCCTTCTCGACGTGCTTGCGGAACTCGTCGACGGTCGTGGCGCCGATGCAGCGCAGCTCGCCGCGGGCGAGCGCGGGCTTGAGCATGTTGCCCGCGTCCATCGAGCCCTCGGCCTTGCCGGCCCCCACCATCGTGTGGAGCTCGTCGATGAACAGGATGATCTCGCCGTGGCTGGCCTCGATCTCGGTGATGAGGGACTTCAGCCGCTCCTCGAACTCTCCGCGGTACTTGGCGCCGGCGAGCAGGGCGGCGAGGTCGAGCGACAGCACCTTCTTGTTCTTCAGGCTCTCGGGGACGTCGTCCATCGCGATGCGCTGGGCGATGCCTTCGACGATCGCCGTCTTGCCGACGCCGGGATCGCCGATGAGCACGGGGTTGTTCTTGGTGCGCCGCGAGAGCACCTGGAGGGTGCGGCGGATCTCCTCGTCGCGGCCGACGACGGGGTCCATCTTGCCCTCCTTCGCCTGGGCGGTGAGGTCTCGCGTGTACTTGGACAAGGCCTCGTACTGCCCCTCCGCCTCCTCCCCCTTCACGCTCTGCCCGCCGCGCAGCATCTTCACGGCCTCGAGCAGGGTGTCCTTCTTGAGGCCGAAGTTGCGCAGCAAGTTCTGCGGGCCGTCATCGACCCGCTCCAGGGCGAGGAACAGCACCTCGGAGGCGACGTGGGTGTCACCGAGCTCCTTGGCGATCTTGTCCGACTCGTCGATCACCGCCTGGAGGTTCCGGCTCATGCCGGCCTTGTCGCCCCCGCGCTGCTTCGGGAGCTTGTCGAGCAGGGCCGCGGACTCTCGTTGAAGCTGATCGAGGGGGATGCCCACGTGCTTGACGAGGGACTGCACCACGCCCTTGTCCTGCGTGAGCAAGGTGGAGAGGAGGTGATGCGGCCGAATCTCGGGGTTCCCGAGCTTACCGGCCAGATTCTGGGCGTCAGCGATGGCCTCGCGGGCCTTGACCGTGAACCGATCGAACTTCATGGTGGTGTACCTCTTACCGGAGACTCTATGCACAATCCGGGCCGGTCAAGGGGTCCCGGCCCGCGTGTGGATCGGCTAGAGCACACCCATGACAGATGTTCGAGCCCTCCTCTTGCTCCTCGGCCTCGGCTGCAGGCCTGAGCCCGCGTCGCAGAGCGCCGCGCCGGCCGCGATCGAGGTCGACGCCACGGTGCACGCCTCGCAGATCCGAGCCGATCTGACCCAGGCGCAGAAGCTCTGGGCCGCCGATCAGCGGGAGGAGGCACGCGAGGAGGCGCTCCGATCCTGGTCCGAGCACTTCGCCCCCATCGATGATCGGCTGCGGGCGCATGATCCCGACGGCACGCTGGCGCTCGAGTACGCATACGGCCGCCTCGTCGGCCACCTCAGCCGGCGCGGGGAGGCCGGCGCGATCGCCACCGAGATCCGCAAGCTGAGCGACAACATCGACAAGGCGGTCGCCGCCCTCCCGCTCCCTGCGCCGGCGGACGGCGCCGAGGCCGGCCTACCGCCTCCCGGTGGCCCCGCCACGGGTACCCCCGGCGGCGCTCCCCTCCCCTCCGGTCCGCGCCCGGTCTCGATGCCCGCGCCGCCGCTGCCCGGCGGTAAGGCGAGCCCTCCCACCCCTTGAGCGCGGCCCCTCGAGGCCGCGGAGGCGCTCGCCATGAGCTCCGCTCCCCTCCTGATCAGCGGAATCCTGCTCCACGTCAGCGTCGAAGCCCCGGCCGACGGCAGTTTCCCTCGCACGCGGGTGGAGATGGAGACCGAGGCCGGGGAGCGGATCGAGTTCGTGGTGCCCGGCGCCAACGGCGGCCCTCCCGCGGCGGTCCGCGGGCTGCCGGTCTTTCGGGTCGGTGACACCTGGCAGGTGGAGCTCGATCTGGACGCCGCCGCGGGCCCCGTGCCCCGCGGCCTCGGCGCCGGCCTCTCTCCGCTCGCCCCCGCCCCGCCGCCCTGGAACCTGAACGGCGTCCACTACGAAGAAGACCGCATTCCCATGGTCTTCTATATGAATTCCGCCGGCAGCGCCGATCTCGGCCTCATGGACAGCGAGGCTGTCGTCATCGCCGGACTCTCCCAGTGGACCGACATCCAATGCTCGGCCTTCGGCATGGAGTACGCGGGGGTCACCGATGCCCGCGACGATGACGACGGCCTGAACGTCATCGCCTGGGAGGACGAGCTCTGGGAGTGGGGCACCGACACCCTCGGGTTCACCGCCACCCGCTTTGAGATCGACGGCGAGACCGTCACCCCCGCCGGGGCCGACATCCTGCTCAACGGGGCCGACTGGGCCTGGATCACCGGCCCCGGAGATATGTACGCCACCACGCCGGCCCTGAACGCCCCGAGCGTGCTCACCCACGAGCTCGGCCACGCCACCGGCATGGACCACGAGTATCTCCTCGTCGCCTCCACCATGTTCTTTGGCTACATCGGGGGCGACTGGCAGGCCTCGGTCTCCGGCGATGACCGCCGCGGCCTCTGCGAGAACTACCCGAGCGGGATCGCCGACTGCGAGACCGCCGAGGACTGCGAGGGCATCCACCCCGACCGGGAGCGGGACTGCGTGGAGATCGATGGCATGCCGATCTGCGCCGAGATCCGCGACGAGCTCGGCGCCGCCTGCTCGCGCACCTCCTTCAATTGCCCTGAATACTGCATCTTCACCAACGCCGACGCGACGGCCGGCTACTGCTCCACGGCCTGCACGGTCGATGAGGACTGCCCCGCCGACTACCACTGCGACGAGCCGCGCCGCTTCCTCTACGACGTCCCCACCGAGGAGGAGCGCCTCTGCGTGGTCGGGGCGCCCGAGCCCGAAGACAGCGGTCACCCCGACAGCGGTCACCTCGACAGCAGCGCCCCGGTTGAGGACAGCGCCGAGCCGGGCGGAGACGGAGGAGTCTCGGCGGGAGGCGGGGCCAAGGGCTGTGGCTGCACCGCAAGGTCTACCGCCGATTCCCGCCCGTTCGGCGCGTCGCTGCTGATGCTCCTGGCCATGGCGCGGTGGGGTCAACGCCGGAGGCGCTGAAGGGCGTCCGGCGATCGGCTATCCTCCCCCCGGATGGAGGATTCGATGCTGCACCTCATGACCCTGCTCCTCTGGAGCGCCCCCGCTCATGCGGGCTCTCGTTGGCTCGTCAACGATGACTTCGACGACGGCGAGATGGCCGGCTTCCAAGGAGGCTTCGTCGCCGGCGAGTGCTGGGCGTCCGTCTACATTCCGAACGGGGACGAGTACCCCTTCGAGCTCTCGAGCCTTCGGATGATGGTGGGCGGCAACAGCGCGCAAGAGCTGTTCACCGTCAACTTCTACGCGCTCAGCGGCACCGAGATGAGCACGGCCACCTACATCAACGGGGAGGGGGTGGCGATCACGGGCGCGAACGACGCCTACAATGACCTCACCATCTCCACGCTCGAGCTCGGCCTGGCCCAGATCGAGAGCGGCAACGTCGGGGTCAGCGTCTGCTTCGAGGCCCACGACGGCTACCCCGGGATCGCCCGGGACACCGGCGGCATGAACTACCCGAACCAGAGCTGGATCTACTCGGGCGCCTGGTACAAGTCGCAGCTGCTCGGCCTGTCGGGCGACTGGATCATGCGCCTCTGCATCACGGGGGACGCGGTCGCCGACGAGGGCTGTGACGGCACCGAGGGCGGCACGGACGGCGGCGATGGGACCGACGGCACCGACGGCACCGACGGCACCGACGGCACCGACGGCACCGACGGCACTGACGGGACCGCGGACTCTGGCGGGACCGACGGCACCGACGGCACCGACGGCACCGACGGCGCCGCGGCGGACTTCACGCTGCTCTCGGTCGTGCCCGGCGAGGTCGCGCTCGGCGAGGCCATCGACGTGATCGTGCTCGGCAGCGGTTTCACGGAGGGGGCAGAGGCCCGCATCGGCGGCATCCCGATCGTCGGGCAGACCCTCGTGAACGAGGAGACCCTCTCCGGCCGCACCCCCACCACGCTCCCCGCGGGGGTGCACGACGTGGAGGTGGTGCTCGCGAACGGCACCACGGCGCTGCTCCCGGGCGCCTTCACGGTCACGGAGGCCGCGGGCGGCGGCGGTGACAAGGGCTGCGGCTGCACCAGCAGCGGGGCCCCCGCGCGCGGCGCGGCGGGCCTCTTCGGACTGGTCGGCCTGCTCGGCCTCGCGACCCTCCGGCGGAGGTCCGGATGAGCCTCCTCGTGCTCGGCCTCCTCCTCCGAGTGGCAGGCGCCGCCGAGCTCGTCGGCGTGAGCGTCCCCGACGCCGTGACGGTCGGGGGCACCCCGCTCGTCCTCAACGGCCTCGGCCTCCGTGAGAAGGTGGTGATCGACATCTACGTGGGGGCGCTCTACCTCCCCGCCAAGACCACCTCGGCCACCAAGGCCGCCGGCGACGATGTCGCCAAGCGTCTGGAGATGCACTTCATCTACAACACGGTCACGGTCGAACAACAGAACGAGGCCTTCAACGAGGCCCTGTCCAAGATGGGCGATGTCTCGGCGCTCCGGGCCCGCTTCGATCAGCTCGAAGCGACGATGGAGGTCGTCCACTCCGGCGACACCGTCGCCTTCGAGTATGTGCCGGGCAAGGGCACCACCGTGACCGTGCGCGGCAAGGTGAAGGCGACCATCCCCGGCGCAGACTTCATGAAGGCCCTGTGGTCGATCTACCTTGGCTCGCACCCGCCCACCGAAGACCTGAAGAAGGGCCTGCTCGGCTTACGCTGAGCGCGCCAGTGGCCCTCTCCTCGCGGGCCATCGTGCAGGGCCCCCTCGGCGCTGCTACTCGGGGGCCTTCCAGTCTCCGTCGCCCATCTCGACCTTCCCCGCGGGGAAGTAGGTCTTCCATCGTTCGTCCACCGTGCGAGCGGTGGCCTCGTCGCAGAAGAGCTCCTCGGGATAGCCGGGCTTCATCCTCGCGTCGATGATGATCGACCCCTCGTGGACGACGTGGTTCCGGGCGACGCGCGTGCGACTGCGGATGTCGGCCGCCGGCTCAAAGCGGGTGAAGACCGTCCACAAGAAGCGGGTGTCGCTGGCGACCGTCCGGCGCGCGTCATCGACGAGCACGATCAAGGGCCAACGCTCGTCCATGCCGACGAGGCGGGCCGCGGCGTCGGGCTCGGCGCTGTAGCTGGGCCCGTCGACGACGAGGCAGCCGGGGCAGAAGACCGCCGCCTCGCGGAAGGCGCCCGGGAGCTTGCCCTGAAAGGCGCCGGGCAGCTCCCGCACCGCCTCTCCCACCCCGAGCATCACGCCGCGGGAGCCCTCGTTGACGGCCGGGCCCGTGTAGTCGAGGGTGTCGAGCGAGAGGTTGGCGACGATGTAGAGGTCGGTCTCCGGGCGGAAGCGAGCGAGCAGGAAGCGGAGCAGGCCCTTGACGTCGCGGAGGTCTTGCGGCTGATCGACCACCAGCAGGAATTTGGTGAGCGCGAGCTGCCCCTCCCCGAGGATGCGGAAGGCGTGCTGCATCGCCTCACGGCCGAACCGATCTCGGACGACGGCGGCCGCCAGTGAGTGGAAGCCCGTCTCGCCGTAGCTCCAGAGGTCTCGCACCCCGGGCATGACCACCGGGAAGAGCGGCGAGAGCAGCTCCTGGAGGTAGTCCCCGATGTAGAAGTCCTCCTGGCGGGGCTTGCCCACCACGGTGGCCGGCCAGATGGCCTCCGCCCGCCGGTAGAGCCGCGTCACCTGCACCTCCGGGTAGGGGTGCTTGAGCGAGTAGTAGCCGTAATGGTCGCCGAAGGGCCCCTCCGGGCGCCGCACTCCGACCGGCACGACGCCGTGCAGCGCGAATTCGGCGTTGGCGATGAGCGGGTGCATGCAGGAGTCGTCCCGCACCATCTTGAGCTTCTCCCCTTGGAGCAGGCTCGCGAGCATGAGCTCCGGGACGTTCTCCGGCAGGGGCGCGATCGCCGCCAGCATCAGGGCCGGCGGACCCCCGAGGAAGATCGTGATCGGCAGCGCCATGCCCTTCTGCTCGGCCACCGCGTGGTGAAAGCCACCACCCTTGCCGATCTGCCAGTGGATACCCGTGGTGGTGTCGTCGAAGCGCTGGACTCGGTACATCCCGAGGTTGTGACCGCCGTGCTCGGGGTGCTCGGTGTAGACCAGGGGCAGGGTCGCGAAGGCGCCGCCGTCCTCCTTCCAGCACTGGAGCATGGGGAGCTCGTTCAGGTGCGGATCCTCACCGAGGTCGAGGATCGGACCCTTCTGGACGAAGCGCGTGCCGAGCTTGGTGGCCTGCAGGAAGAAGTCCCGCTTCTCCCAAACCTTGGAGAGGGTGGGCGGCATCATCTCCATCGGCAGGGCGGCGGCCTGCTTCACGAAGTCGAGCGGGCGCCGCCCGAAGGCCATCTCCACCCGCTTCTTTGTGCCGAAGAGGTTGGTCACCACCGGGTAGGCGGCCCCCACCGGGCGCCGGAACAGGAGCACCGGGCCCCCCGCGGCGATCACGCGGCGGTGAATCTCAGGGATCTCCAGGTAAGGGTCACAGGGAGTGTCGATCTCGACGAGCTCCCCCTCCTTCCGCGCGAGGTCCAGAAACGCGTGCAGATCGGCGACCACCCTACCTCCAGCCAGTCGGCGTCGGGTAACATGAAGAGCGCGCCATCCCACTCCAGCGCCTTCGGGGGCCCCGCCCTTGCGCCCCGCGACCCTCCTGCTCTCGCTGCTGCTCCCTGCGTCGGCCCAGGCCGCGCCGGTGGTGACCGCCCTCACCCTACCCGCCGGCCCGGTCTCCGAGGGCACGGCGGCCACCCTCGGCGTCACCTGGAGCTCCGCGTCCCTCGACGCGCCTACGATCTCTTGGGACTTCGGGGACGGCTCGCTCGGCAGCGGCGAGGGCCCGAGCCACACCTGGGCCGATGACGGCACCTGGACGATCACGGTGGAGGTCTGCGACGCCGACCTCGCCTGCGACAGCGGGTCCGCCTCGCTCATCGTTCAGAACCGCGTGCCCACTCTCCTGGGCAGCCCCGCCACCGTCGCCCGCGAGGGGCAAGGCTGGTCCTTCAGCCCCACCGGCGAAGATCCGGGCTCCGACACCCTGACCTGGTCGGCCGGCGCCCTCCCCGCCACCGCCACCCTCGACGGCACCACCGGCGCCCTCACCTGGCTCCCGCGCTGGCAAGACGCGGGGCCCAACACCTTCCAGCTCTCGCTCTCGGACGGGGACGGCGGCGTCACCTCCCTCGGCTGGACCGTCACCGTGCAGATCCTGGACGAAGACGGCGATCGGATGAGCGACCTATGGGAGGCCTCCGTCGGGCTCGATCCCGGCCGAGACGACGGGTCGGAGGACCCCGATCTCGACGGGAGGGACAACGAGGCCGAATTCCTCGGTCGTACCGATCCCACCACCGACGATCGCCCCGGCGCCCCGCGGCTCCTCGCCCCCGAGGATGGCACCTACGTCTCCCTGCTGCCCGATCTCGTCGTCGGCAGCCCGCCCAACCCCCTCGATGACACGCGCTGGCTCCGCGTAGAGCTCTACGGCGACGAAGCCCTGACCGATCTCCTCTTCGTCGCCGACGAGGTCCCGGAAGACCCGAGCGGCGAGACGACCTGGAGCCTCTCCGGCCCCCTGTCCGAAGACCAGGACTATTACTGGCGCGCCGCCCTCTCAGACGCTTGGGCAGAGGGCGAGTGGAGCGGCACCGGCCGCTTCACCCTCAGCACACGCAACGATCCCCCTGCCCTCCCCTCCCCCGTGGCCCCCGAGGATGGGGCGATCGTGACGGAGGCGCCCACGCTCGTCGTGAGGGAGGCGCTCGACCCCGAGGGGGGCGCCGTCACCACCTCCTTCCAGGTGTTCGACGAGGCGGGCGCCGCCGTCGACCTCATCCTGGGCCTGCCCAGGGGAGAGTCAGGCGAGGTGCGCTGGGTCCCCACCCTGCCCGGCCCGGGGGCGTACCAATGGCGGGCGCAGGGGGTGGACGCCAGCGGCGCGGTGGGCCCCTGGACGACGCTGCGCAGCTTCGAGCTCGAGGCTCCCTCGGAGCCGGACGACAGCGGCGGGGACGGCGGCCCCACCCTCGACACCGCCGAGCGGGACACCGGCCGCCCCGAGTCGGCCGACGCGGGCGTCGATCACCGCGCTGGAACAAACAACAACAGAGCCACTTGCGCCGCGCTGGGCCCTGCCCCCCGCGGCGGCGCGGCGCTGCTGGCCCTCTGCCTCGCCCTCCGCGTCCGGTCCCGCAGGCGGGGCCGCGGAGGAGGTTGGTTCGGAGGACGGTGACCGTCAGGCGACGGGGGGAGACCCGATCTCTTCGGTGAGGTCGATTGTGCCCACTTCAGCGAGGAAGGCGGCCAGATCGTCCCGCTCCAGGACCTCCCGCTCGAGGAGGTGCGCCGCCATGCGGTCCATCAGCGGGCGATGGGCAGCGAGGATGCGCCGGGCCCGCCGCCAAGCGTCCTGCAGGAGGTGGCGGACCTCCTCGTCAATCTCCCGCGCGGTGCGCTCGGAGATGGCGATGTCGCGCCCCGCGCCGCCCACGCCGAAGGGGTTCGGCCGCTCGCCGCCGTAGTCGATGGGGCCGAGGTGCTCGCTCATGCCGAACTGAGAGACCATCCGTCGCGCGAGGTCAGAGGCCTTGCGGATGTCATCGGAGGCGCCCGTGGTCACCTCGCCGAAGACGAGCTCCTCGGCCGACCGGCCGCCATAGAGCACGATGAGCCGGTTGAGCAGCTCCTGGCGGGTCATCAGGTAGCGGTCTTCGAGGGGCGTCTGCAGCGTGTAGCCGAGGGCGCCGATGCCGCGCGGGATGATGCTGATCTTCTGGACCGGATCCGCGCCCGGGCAGCCGGCGGCGCAGATGGCGTGGCCCGCCTCATGGAAGGCCACCACGCGCTTCTCCTTCTGCGAGAGGCGGCGGCTCTTCTTCTCGAGGCCGGCCACGATGCGCTCGACCGCGGCGTCGATGTCGCAGAGCTCGATCGCCTTCTTGTCCTGTCGCGCGGCGAGCAGGGCGGCCTCGTTCAAGGTGTTCGCGAGGTCAGCGCCTGCGAAGCCGGGGGTCATCCGAGCGACCTTGGAGAGGTCAACGTCGGGGCCGAGCTTCAGGTTGCGCGAGTGGACCTGGAGGATGGCCTCTCGACCGCGCACGTCCGGCCGGTCGACCAGCACCTGCCGATCGAATCGACCCGCGCGGAGCAAGGCCGGATCCAGGATCTCGGGGCGGTTTGTCGCGGCGACGATGATGATGCCCTTCCGACCGTCGAAGCCGTCCATCTCGACCAGGATCTGGTTGAGGGTCTGCTCCCGCTCGTCGTGGCCGCCCACCGGGCTCGCCCCGCCGCGAGCCTTGCCCACCGCGTCGAGCTCATCGATGAAGATGATACAAGGGGCGTGCTCGGCCGCCTTTTGGAAGAGGTCACGCACACGGGCGGCGCCCACCCCAACGAACATCTCGACGAAGTCAGAGCCCGAGATGCTGAAGAACGGGACCTTCGCCTCGCCTGCCACCGCGCGGGCCAGCAGCGTCTTTCCCGTCCCCGGGGGGCCGACCAGCAGCACACCCTTGGGGATCTTGCCACCGAGGACGGTGAACTTCTCCGGCGTGCGGAGGAACTGCACGATCTCCTGCAGCTCCTCGATGGCCTCATCCACCCCGGCGACGTCTCCGAAGCCGACGCCCGTGCCCTCTTCCGGGGCGAGCTTGGCGCTCGATTTGCCGAAGGTGGCCACGCCGGGCGGCACGCCGCCGTCGCGCCGAGCCATCAAGGTCCAGAACATGAAGAGCATGGCGACGGGGAAGAGCCAGGTGGCGCCGATGGTCTCGCAGCTCGATGGAGAGACCGCGCGGTACTTGACCTGCTGCTCGTCGAGCAGCTTGACGAAGTTCGGCTCGTCTGCCTCGACCCGCTCCACGTACTCGGCGGGGATCGGTGATGGGTTGTCGCCCTGCTTCATCTGGAGCTGGACGCGGTGCCCCTCAAAGACCACCTGTTCGACCTCACCACCTCGGATCTTGTCCTTCGCCTCCGTCCAGGTCAGCCCCTGCGGGGGGATCTGCTGGACAGCCTGAAAGACGAGGTACCCGAGGGTGAGCACCACGAGCACATTGAGGAGAATAAAGATGGGGCGGTTCTTCTGCACCCGCCGGAGGTAGCCACGCCCCCGGTCGGCGGCAAGGCGGCCCCTATCGATTTCTCCCCGGTCTCCGAGCCGAGGGCCGGCTCAGGCGCGCCGCCGCCGACGCATCAGCAGCCCCGCGAGGCCGAGGGACCAGCCCACGCCGATCGCCGCCGGCCGACCGCTCGTCGAGCAGCCCTCCTTCTTCTCCTGGACCTGGTTTCGCTCGACGAGGAAGGCACAGGCGCCGTCTGGCTCGTCATCGGAGCCCTCGTCGACCAGCCCATCGCAGTCGTTGTCGTGATCGTCACAGTCTTCAGCGGCCTGGGGGTAGGTCCAGGGGTCCTCGTCGTCGCAGTCAGCCGCGCCGCCGGAGGGGTCTTGCTCGGCGAATCCATCGCGATCGTCGTCGAAGGCGTAGGTGGTCTCGTCGGTCAGGCCGTCGCAGTCCTCGTCAATTTCGTTCAGGGCCTCCTCCGCGCCGGGGTGGATGAGGTTGTCTCCGTCGTTACAGTCACCCTCTCGCTCCGAGTACCCGTCACCATCGTCATCGAAGAAGATCGTCCCCTCGTCGACCACGCTGTCGCCGTCATTGTCGATCTGGTCGAGGAGCTCGGGGGCGCCGGGGTAAACCGTGGGATCGCTGTCGTCGGCGTCGCCCGTGTTCTCGGTGTAGGTGTCCCCGTCATCGTCCACGTCGAGATCACTGGCTGCCTCGTCGCTCACGCCGTCGCAGTTGTCGTCTTTACCATTGGACGACTTCTCCTGAGCGCTGGGGCTGATGCTGCTGTCCGTGTCGTCACAGTCTCCGCCGCAGGACGTCCAGCCGTCGCCGTCGCCATCCCAGGTGCCCATGACCGAGAGGCTGCACTCGTTGCCGATGAGCCGCACTTGCTGATCGGCGTAGCTGGGGTCGGTGGACTCGAGCGTGACGAGGGCCTGCTCACCGTCCGAGCTGCCGCCGGGCTGGTAGGCGAACTCGACGGGCTCGGTCTCGCCAGGGAGCACGTAGACAGGCGTGGGGGTGGCGACCGAGAAGGTGGCATCTCCGGCCACATCGAAGGAGGTGACGGTGAGCGTGACCACGCCGCAGTTCTGGATGTAGCCGGTGTGCGAGTAGTATCCGCCCGGCGGGCGCGGACCGTAATCGTGGAAGGTGGGGTAGATCAGGCTGCACGGATACCGCCCGATGCCGCGCAGCACAATCTTCCAGAGGCCGACGCTCTCATCTTCGGGGTCCCGCTCGGTGACCTCGGTGTCGTTCGAGTAGATCGTCAGCGTAGTGCGGTACTCGTCTTCGGCGTCCGGCTTGAAGATGATCTCGGCCAGGCCGTAGATGGGGTCGTCCGGCGTGCCGCCTGCGAGGTTGAGGGCCTCGGCGTTGTCATCGCCGTCCGCGTTCTTCCAGGACGGATCAATCTCCCAATGGGTGGGGTCATCGACCTCGATGCCGCTGACCGCGACCTCGCCCTGCCCGGTGCTGCGGAGGAAGATCTGGACCCGCTCGCGGTCGTTGACGGCCACCATCCCGGCGTCCACCGTAGCGACCGAGGTCGAGAGGATCCTCGCCTGTGCGTTGACGTCGTAGTCAGGCTTGCAAGCGCCAGCGGCGACGAGCATGGGGGAGAGCGAGAGGCAGGCACGCAGCCGGTTCAGCCGCATCGAGGAGCTCCTGGGGACCGTGGAGCGCAGCATACGACTGCCAGGGAGCGCACACAAGGCCCTTCGCGGGACGCCACCCGGCCCACGTCGGCCCGCCCTCCCCGCTAGGCCCCCTCCACGCCCGCCTCCTGGTTGAGGACGCTCACGGTCTTTCGGTAGAGGAACTGCGCCTGCTGCAGGTTGTCGCCGATGCAGACCATCCCGAGCTTCCCGAACTCCGACAAGGCGCCCATCAGGTGGAAGACCACCCCCCGCTCGGTGGAGGGGTGGAAGTGCAGGCGGTGGAGCACGGAGATGTCGATCAGGTCTTCGGGCATCAGCCCGCGGTAGGCATCATTCTGGAGCGTATCGGAGGCGAAGTAATACTTTGGCGTCCCGTTCTGCACCAAGAACTCGCCCGAGCCGAGGTCGTACGAGCCGTCGGTCAAAAAGCGAAGCGTGAGGAAGGGGTGGGTGGTCCCTCCCTTTCGGAGGTTGACCTCGATCGCGTAGTGCGTGTAGCCCCCCTCCGGACGCGGGACGCTGACGAAGTCCGTGCCGAAGCGGCCCATCGCGCCGCGTCGCGCCAGGGCGGCCGCCACCTTCATGCCCGCCTCCTGGACCTCCATCCGGTAGACGGGATCCGCCGGAAAGGTGCAGCCGAGGAAGACCTGCCCCGAAGGACCGCCCAGGACCTGATCATGCGTCGAGATGGCCTGGGCCTGACCGACGGCGTTGACCCGGTTCTGCGAGGACGGGGAGCGCTTGTGCTCGCCCTCGATGAACTGCTCCACGATGCCGCCCATCTGCTCATACTTCTCCTCGAAGCTCTCCCAGTGCTCTTGGGGGGCCTCGAATCGGAGCCGGTGCAGGCGTTCGCGGATGAGGGGCTTGAGCCCGGCGACGGAGTGGCCATCGAGGTCATCGTAGTAGAAGAGGGCGTTGCCCTCCCCCGAGAAGCCGTCGTTGAGCTTGACCACCGCGCGGCGCATCGTCGGGTGCCGGACCTTGAGGGCGGCGAGCGACTCGGCGATGTCGTCGGCGCTGCGCAGGTGCTCGAAGCCGTCGGGGAAGAGGATGCCCGCCTCCCGGAAGACCTCGCGGCTGCCGCTCTTGGTGCCCAGATCGTTCCGCGCCGGATCGTTGGCGTAGAGCGGGGCGCCGAGCTGGACGGCCAGCGTCCGCTCGAGGTTGCTGCTGTTGAAGCAGACCATGTGGGCGCGCGCGGGGTCGGCGACGGCCTCCCGGATGCGGTTCATCAGCCGCGGACGCCCGAGGATCTTGGCGCTGAGCGGCGTCGAGGAGGCGTCGGCGCAGTTGAGCAGCACGAGGCGACGGGAGGCGTGGCTGTAGGGGATCCCCGACAGGAGGTGGAGGTAATAGTCCACGACGGTCGGTGACAGCGCGCTGCTGGTCACGAAGATCACGCGGGTGCGCGGTCGCCGCAGCAGCATCAAGTGGTAGAGCAGCCGCTCCTCATAGTGATGGACCCCCGAGACCTTGGCGAGCTCACGCGCGTCCAAAGACAGGCTCGGCACCACGATCACCGTGTGCTCACCGCGCTCATCATGCGCCACCGAGCGGTAGAGCTCGGGCAGGCGGGCCTGGAGTCGCTCGAAGGCGACGATCTCCTCGGGGGAGCCGGGGGCGGGGAGGATGTTCATTCGATCCGCTCTTCGAAGGGGGGACAGCGCCCTGAATTGCCGACCGCCGACGGCAGACGGGCGGCGAGGGGGGTCGCGTGAGAGGGGAGCTTACCCCGCGGCGTGGCCCCCTCTCGCGCCCTGTCTACCTGAGCCTCGGTTACGGCAGCGCCTGACCTCTGGTAGGATCGGCTGCCCCGTCGGGCCGCGATTCGGAGAACGGAATGAACGAGCGACCGCCAGAGAGAGAGCCCCGGGGGTGGAGCGATCGAGCCCGTCCCATCGGGAGGAGCGGACCGCGGGCCGCTCACCTCGTCTTCGTGGTCGCGCTCGGCCTCGTGGGGTCCGGCCCGACGGCCGCGCAGGCGACCGGCGCCTCCGGCGGTGGGGGCGCCTCGACGACGAAGGCGGCCGACACCCCCAGCACGGCCGTGACCGGCATCCTCAAGGTGAAGAGCCCCATCCCGGGCGCCAGCGTCTGGATCGACCACGAGCTGGTCGGCGAGGCGCCGATCACCCGCTACATCCCGGTCGGCCCGCACACGGTCCGCCTCTCGGTGGATGGTTTTGACCCCTTCGTCCGCAAGATCGAGGTCAAGCAGGGTAGCACCGCCGAGGTCACCGCCACCTTCGTGCCGGGCCAGGGCACCGTTGAATTCGCGGCCGAGCCGGGCGGCGGAAAGGTCGTGGTGGACGGCAAAGAGAGCTGGCCCCTGCCCGTCCGACTGCCGGCCATGACCGAGGGCGCCCACCGGTACCGCATCGAGGCCCCGGGCGCCGAGCCGATGGAGGGTGAGTTCACCTTCCAGAAGAGCAAGAACCTCTTGATCTTTCAGAGACTCTCGTCGAGCGCGGGTCGCTTCGACCTCCGCTCCGAGCCCCCCGCGGCCCGCGTCTGGCTGGACGGCGAGGAGCGGGGCCTCACCCCCCTCGAGCTCAGCGGCATCCCCGCCGGGAAGCACGTCGTGCGGCTCTCCCTCGACGGCTATGGCGATGTCTTTCGGCGGCTGGACACCTCCAAGGGTGAGAAGGGCGTCGTCTCCGCCAAGCTGCGCGGCGGCGGCGGCTCGCTGACGGTCCGCACCGGCGCCCCCGACGCCACCGTGCTGGTCGAGGGTGCGCCCGCCACGGTGGGCGAAGAGCTGCACATCGACCACCTTGACCGGGGACGGTACGAGATCTCGGTCGAGCGGCCCGGCTTCAAGTCGGCGAGCGTCGAGATCACCATGGGCGGCGGGGGGCGACAAGGCCTCCGCGCCGAGCTCATCGCGGAGGGGCAGCCCGGCCGCTCCGAGCTCGTCCCCGTCAAGCCCCTCACCCAACGGTGGACCTTCTGGACGGCCGTGGGCGTCAGCGCCGCTGGCCTCACCACGGGGGGCATCCTGCTCGCCGCCGCCCTCGAACCTGAGCCCATCCCCGAGGGAGACGTCGTGGTGACGCTGCCATGAAGGACGCTGCCATGAAGGACGCTGCCGTGAAGACAGGTTCAACGACCGCCGCGTCCTCCCCCCTGCTCGCGCTCGCCCTCCTCCTCGCAGGCTGTGGGGGGCCGGTCGCCCGCACCGGGATCCAGATCGTCCTCACCGGCGACGCCGGCGCGATCAGCGCCGAAGCGGATCACCTGCTCATCATCATCGATCCCGAGGCCCCCTACCTCGACGACGCCGGCGCGCCGTTGCCGGTGGGCGAGCTCACCGCAGGGCGACGCCTCGAGGACTACGAGCCGAGCGACACCGAGCTCGAGCTGGGGATCGAGCTCTCCCCGACCTACGACGGCGAGCTCCCGACCCTCGAGCTGCTGGCCGGGGACAACGGCAGCGACTTCACCGTCACCGCCCACGGCTACCAGGGCAGCGTCGAGACCTCCCGCTCGATCACGCTCGGCCCCCTCACCTTTGAGGCGGACAAGGTCCCGAGCTACCACCTCGCCATCGGCCTGCTCAACGCCCCGGTCTCCGACTGCTCGGACGGGCGCGACGGCGACGGCGACGGCTGGATCGACGCCGAGGACCCCGACTGCGCCGACGGCGAGGAGGAGCTCGGCGCCACCGGAGGGGAGTGTAACGACGGCCTCGACAACGACGCCGACGGCACGGTCGACGCGCTCGACCCGGACTGCGCCTCCGCCACGACCACCGCCGAGCTCCAGCCCTGCGCCGACGGCCTCGACAACGACGCCGACGGCTGGGCCGACGAGGCCGATCCCGACTGCGCAGACGGCGACGAGGTGGGCTTCGGCGCCGCCGAGTGTAACGACGGCCTCGACAACGACCTCGACGGCTCGGCCGACGCCGATGATCCGAATTGCACCGGCGCGACCGACGACCAGGAGGCGGCCCGAGGCTGCGACGACGGCGCCGACAACGACGGCGACGGCTGGGTCGACGCGGATGACCCCGACTGCCTCACGCTGCAAGACGAGGTGGCCCCCACCTCTCCCTTCGCCTGCAACGACGGCCTCGACAACGACTCCGACGGGGACACCGATCGCGCCGACGGGGCCTGCTACGCGGGCTGGGTCGACAGCGAGATCGCCGCCTGCGAGGACGGCCTCGACAATGACGGCGACGGCTGGCTCGACCTCGAGGATCCGGGCTGTGAGGGAGACCCCACCGGGGCCGACGAGCGCCCCTTCTCGGAGGGCTCGGCGTGTAACGACGGCCTGGACAATGACGGCGACGGGGAGGCCGACGCCTTCGATCTCGACTGCGCGAACGCAGAAGATGGCGCGGAGTCCCCCTCCTGCGCTGACGAGCTCGACGACGACGGCGACGGCTGGGTCGACGAACTCGATCCCGACTGCGCGGAGGGTGAGCTCGAGCTCGGCCAGGGCCCGACCGCCTGCAACGACGGACTCGACAACGACGGCGACGGATCGCTCGACGGCGCAGACACCCGCTGCGACAGCGCCCTCGACACCTCCGAGGCCGAGGCCTGCGTGGACGGCGTCGACGACGATGGCGACGGCTGGATCGACAGCGCCGACCCCGACTGCGCGACCGACAGCGACGAGCTCGGCTTCGGCGCCGGCAGCTGTAACGACGGCGTCGACGACGACGGCGACGGCGGAATCGACAGCCTCGACCGGCAGTGTACGAGCGCCGACGCCGAAGAGGCCGCCGCGTGCGAGAACGGCATCGACGACGACAGCGACGGCTGGGTTGACCTCCTGGACCTCGACTGCCTCCAGGGCGAGGCCGAGCTCGGCCTCAGCGCCTTCGCCTGTAACGACGGCGTCGACAGCGACGGCGACACCCTGCTCGACGCCCTCGATCCGGGCTGCTCGACCCCCTGGGACGACGACGAGTCCACGGCCCTCACCTCCTGCGAGGATGGCCAGGACGACGATGAGGACGGGTGGACCGACGAGGCCGACCCCGACTGCGCGCTCTACGGCGCTGAGGTGGGCTACAGCCCCCTCGCCTGCAACGACGGCGACGACGACGACAGCGACGGCCTCACCGACGCTCTCGACCCCGACTGCGACGACGGCTTCGACAGCGACGAGGTGGGGCCGAGCCCGAGCTGCTTAGACGGCCTGGACGACGACGGGGACGGCTGGGGGGACACCCTCGACCCCGACTGCCGCGGCGGCGGAGACGAGGGTGGGCTGTCCGAGGTCCACTGCAACAATGGCCTCGACGACGACCTCGACGGCCGCATCGACGAGGCCGACGGGGGCTGCGAGTCCGGCCTCGACAACCGCGAAGGTAGCGGCGGCGGCTGCGCGGACGGCGTCGACGAGGACGCCGATGGCTGGACCGACCAGGATGACCCGGACTGCCTCCTCGGCGACCACGAGGTCGGCTTCACGGCAGCGGCCTGCAACGACGGCGTGGACACCGACGGTGACAGCCTCGTAGACGACCAGGACGCCGGCTGCGCCTCCGCCTTCGACCCCGAGGAGGTCGATGTCGGCGCCGCCTGCGCGGACGGCGTAGACAACGACGGCGATGGCTGGGCCGACGACGAGGACCCCGACTGCACCGCGCTCGCCGCCGAGGCCGGCCTTGGCCTGGCCGAGTGTAACGACGGCCTCGACGACGACCACGATGGCCTCACCGACGCCCTCGACCCCGACTGCGAGGGCGCGTGGGACACCGTCGAGGCCCGCGGGCGGCGGGCCTGCGCCGACGGCATCGACGACGACGGCGATGGCTGGATCGACGACGCCGACCCCGACTGCGGCGACCTCGGGCTCGAGAGCGGCTGGAACACGGCCTTCGAGTGTAACGACGGCATCGACGACGACGGCGACGGTCAGATCGACGCCTCCGACCCGGGCTGCACGAGCGCCTTCGGCGACGACGAGGCCCGCGTGCCCGAGTGCGGCGACGGGCTCGACAATGACGGCGACGGCTGGACCGACACCCTAGACCCCACCTGCGCCAGCAGCTCCGGCGCCATCGAGGGGGACGGCTACGGCGCCACCGCCTGCAACGACGGCGTTGACAACGACGGCGATGGCCTCACAGACCGCCTCGACCTCGGCTGCGAGGCGGCCCTGGACACGGACGAGGTGGACCCGCTCACCGAGTGTAACGATGGCCTCGACAACGACAGCGATGGCTGGCCCGATCTCGACGATCCAGACTGCCCCACCATCGCCACGACGCTGGAGGTGGGGGGCTTCGGCGCCGCGGCCTGCAACGACGGCCGCGACAACGACCTCGACGGACAGATCGACGCCGGCGACGCCCTGTGCGCCGACGGCTACGACAGCTCCGAGTCGATCTGAAGCGCCCCAACGGCGCGCGGGCCCCGCTCAGTACTGGCGGAAGAGCCCGATCACGACGCCCTGGATGAGGGCGTTCTGGGTCGGGTTGACATAGATCGGCGCCATCGTGGGGTGGGCCGGCTGCAGGCGAATGCGGTGCCCCTCGTGAAAGTAGAACTTCACGGTGGCCTCGTTATCGACCAAGGCCACCACGATGTCGCCGTTCCGCCCCAGGCTCTGCTGGCGGACGAGCACGGTGTCGCCGTCGAGGATGCCCTCCTCGATCATGGAGTCTCCCCGAACCTTGAGGGCGTAGAGGGGCCCCGCGGTGCGAAACAGGGAGGCGTCAAAGTGGAGGTTCCGCTCGTGGTTCTCTTCGGCGAGGATGGGGGTTCCGGCCGCCACCACGCCCACGAGGGGGATGCTCACCGTCTCGCCCCGGCGCACGGGGCCGGCCTTGGCGGTGAGCTGGATGCCCCGCGCGGCGCCGTCCGCCACCTTGCGGAGGTAGCCCTTCTTCTCCAGCGCCTTCATGTGGTCAGCCACCCCGTTGGTCGACGAGATGCCGAGGGCGTCGCCGATCTCACGGTAGGTGGGCGGGATGCCCCGCTGATCCAAGGCGTTGGTGATGCAGGAGAGCACGTCCCGCTGCCGAGGCGACAGATCAGACGTGTCGTCGGTGGGGCCGGTGTCGGGGCCGGACGCCCCTCGGACCGTGGAAGACCGGGGCTCGCTCAGCGGAGCGGCGGGCGGGTTGGGCAAGCGGGGCATGGGGGCTCCTGTCTGGCCCTCTTACTGAACATCCTTACCCCTGTCAAGAATATCAGCGCTCAGCCCAGCGCGACACCGCCGACCGCGCGGCTGACCAGCATCGTCACGGCCGTGGCCGCGGCCCCAATGAGGAGCTGACGGAGGCCGGAGAGCACCCAGGGGCGGGAGGTGAAGAGGGCCAGCGCCGCGCCGACGCCGAACAGCGCGAGGCAAGAGACCAAGAGCGTCGCCGGCAAGGCCGCGTCCCCGATCGGGAGCAGCCAGGGCACGAGCGGGACGAGCGCCCCCACCGAGAAGGCGACGAAGGAGGTGCCGGCGGCGACGAGGGGGCTGCCGAGCTCGCTCGGATCGATGCCGAGCTCCATCCGCGCGTGAAAGTCGAGGTTGACGTGCGGCTGGAGCGAGAGCTCCGCCACGACGGCCGCGCTCACGCCCTGGGAGAGGCCAGCCTTGGCCAGCACGCTCATCAGGTGGGCCCGCTCCGCCTCGGGGTACCGCTCGAGGTGGTCCTTCTCCATCTGAAGCTCCCGCTCGAGCGCCTCCCGCTGGGCCTTCACGGAGATCCACTCCCCCGCCGCCATCGAGAAGGCGCCGGCCAGCAGGCCCGCGACCCCGGCCAGCACCACCAACCCAGCGTCGGGTGTGGCGCTGGCGACGCCGAGCACGAGCGCCATATTGGACACGAGGCCGTCGCTGGCCCCGAAGACGCCGGCCCGCAGGCCCCCGTGGCCGAGGGAGCGGTGCTCCGAAGCGGAGGGGTGGTGATCGTGGTCCATCTCGGTCATGCTGCACCTGTGTTCGAGCCGCGGGCCTCCACGAGGCCCCCGCCTCAGCGGACGCCGGCCGGACCGACAGCGCGTCGCCGTAGGCCCCAGAGGAGCGAGAGCAGGATCGGGAGCGAGACGGAGAGGGCGAGGCCGGGGCGGGCGCCGAGCAGGCGGAAGAGGACGCTCGAGCGGGCCGCCCGCCAAGCCGACCCCGCCTCTCTGTAGTCCGATTCGTCCGGCGCCTCCAGGCGCTGGAGCTGACGGCGGACAGGGGCGACGCGACCTTCGTAGAGGTAGAACGAGGCGCGAAGCTCGCGGCTCGCCTCGTCCGCCCGCCACTGCCCGCTCCGATCGGCGCGGATCTGCCCGCCCTCCACGTCGAGGAGCGTGGTCTCGTCGAGGCGGACGTCGGCAGAGACCCAGAGGCGGCTGCTGAAGAGGGCGTCCCCGTCCGGGTAGTTCCCGTTCACCACCGTGAGCGTGCGAGCGCCCGCGGGCAAAGGGGCCTCCGCCTCGATGGAGTAGCGGATGAAGCGGGCGTCGCCCTTCCCGTTCCCCGGCGGGCCTGGCAGGCGCGCGAGGGCGAGGGGCGCACCATCGACGAGGACCCGGAGGCCCCCCTCGAGCTCATCGAGCTTCACCTGGACGAAGGCGGCCTCCTGCAGAGGGCCCCGCGCGCCCGCCTCCCGCAGGGCCACCCTCAGCTCAGCGAGCAATGCCTGGGTCGGGATCTCGGCTTGGTAGCGGAGGTGTAGCGTGTCCGCGGACAGCCAGACGTCGAGCTCATGGGCCGCGAAGCCGCTCCCGAAGGGGTGCGCTTGGGCCGAAGAGGCCCACCCGACCGCGAAGAGCAGGCCGATGGCGCCCGACAGCAGGCGGACCCGAGACCGAGGCGGACCAGGAGAGCGGGGGACGTTCATTTCCCATCCGAAGGGCTCCTGGTTATCCCCGAGCACGCCTCCCCGCCCGGAACCACCATGCAGACGCTCTCCGACAACCGCTTCGGCGGCCGGATGACCCCCCTCACCAAGCGCGTGCTGATCGCGCTCCTCGCGCTCTACGGGGCTCAGGTGCTGGCCGCGACCCTCTTCGAGTTCGACTCCACCGCTGAGCTCGCCTGGTGGTCTCTCGCGACCGACAAATTCCAGCCCTGGCAGCCGCTGACCGCCTGGCTGACCAACCAGCCGCAGCACCTCCCTCCGCTGCTCACCTGGTTGGGCGTCTACTTCGCCCTCCCCTTGATGGAGCAGGACTACGGCAAGCGCGGGCTGCTCCTGCCGAGCGTCACCCTGATGGCGACGGCGGGGCTGATCACCTTCCTCGCCGACGGCCTCGGGCTCCTGCGCACCTCGGCCTTCTACGGCCTCGGGCCGCTCACCCTCGCCTGGTTCGTGCTCTTCGGGCTCAATCATGGAGAGGCCAAGATCAACCTATACTTTATGATCCCTATCCAAGCGAGGTGGTTCGCCTGGGCCGGCACCGGCCTCGCGGCGTTGATCCTGCTGTTGGAGCGGGATCTGGGCGCATCGATGGGCCTGGGGGCTGTCGCAGGGGCCTGGCTGTGGACCCTCGCGCTGGGCCGACAGAGCCGCCTCCGCCGATGGTACCTCAAGCGCCGCCATGACCGAATCCACCAGGACCTTCGCGTGATCCAGGGCGGGCGGGAGGGTCCCCCCGCGAAGGGGCGCGGCTGGCGCCCCAAAGAGGACCCCATGATCCACTGAGCGCCTGCGCTCCCGCATCCACCGAGCGGCTCGCCCGGCCGATCCCGGAGCGCGGGCCCTCAGGCCCGAGCGCGGATCCGGCGGGCCAACAGGGCGACGCCGGCGAGCAGGAGACCGGCGAGGCGAGCCGGCGCTGGGACCGTGTCGCCGACATGGGCGCAGCCGCCCTTCATCGCGCCGTCGGTCTTCGTGTCGTCCACCGGCGCCTCCCAGTCCGCGTTGGGGTCGGTGCCGTCCGTGCCGTCTGTCCCATCCGTCCCGTCTGTCCCGTCTGTCCCGTCTGTCCCGTCCGAACCGCCGGAGTCCGACGGGGCGGCGGTGTCGACGGCCGGACAGTCCTCGTCCACCTCTCCGTCGCAGTCCGCATCGACGCGGTCGCAGTCGTCGGCCAGCACGCCGGGGTTGACGTCGGCGCGGGTGTCGTCGCAGTCCGTGCCCGTCCAGGTGCTCGAGGCGTACCCGTCGCCGTCCTGGTCGAAGTCATCGGCCCCATCACAGTCCTGATCCACGCCGTCGTACCAGCGCTCGGCGGCGCCCGGGAGGACGTCAGGGTCCGCGTCATCGCAGTCAGCGCCGCCCTGGCCTGCGTCGTCGACACCGTCCCCGTCACAGTCGTCATCGCTGCCGCCCCCACAGTCCGCGTCCTCGCCGTCGTAGCAAGCGTCGGTCGCGCCGGGGTGGCGGAGGGCGTCGGCGTCGTCACAGTCATCAGTGGCCGCCCAGCCGTCGCCGTCTCCGTCCTCGCCGTCCAGCCCATCACAGTCCTGATCAATCCCGTCGAAGGGGATCTCGAAGGCGCCGGCCGAGATGGTGCCGTCCGCGTCGTCGCAGTCGGCGCCGCCGTACAGCTCGCTGTCCTCACCGTCACCGTCGCTGTCGTAGTCCGAGCCGTCCGAGCAGTCCTGGTCGACGCCGTCGTAGGCAGCCTCGAGGGCGCCCGGGTGCACAGCGGCGTCGCCGTCATCACAGTCGGTGCCGCCGTACCAGTCGGCTTCGTACCCGTCGCCGTCTTGATCGAGGTCATTCAGACCGTCACAGTCCTGGTCGACCCCATCGTACCAGAGCTCGCCCGCGCTCGGGTGGACAGAGCCATCGGCGTCGTCGCAGTCCGCTCCGCCGTAAGCGGCGCTGTCGTAGCCGTCCGCGTCCGCGTCGTAGTCGGAGGCGCCGTCGCAGTCCTGATCGAGCCCGTCGTAGTAGACCTCGATCGCGCCGGGGTTGACGCTCACCTCACCGTCGTCACAGTCATCGCCGCCGCGGAGGAGGTCGTCGTACCCATCGTGGTCGTCGTCGAACTCTTTCTGTCCGTCGCAGTTGCTGTCAATGCCATCGCCCGCCGGATCAGCGACGCCCGGGTGGACGCTGTCGGTGGTGTCGTCGCAGTCGTCACCGCCGTAGGTCTCGGACTCGTATCCGTCCAGATCGCAGTCGTAGTCGCTCGCGCCGTCACAGTCCTGGTCGATCCCGTCGTAACAGCGCTCGCCGGGAGCGCCGGGGTAGACCAAGGGCAGCGTGTCGGCGCAGTCGTCTCCACCATAGGCGGCGCTGATGGAGCCGTCGCCGTCGGCGTCGTAGTCCGAGGTGCCGGAGCAGTCCGAGTCTACGCCGTCGTAGGGGACGTCCTCGACGCCCGGCCCGATGGCCGCGGTAGAGTCGTCGCAGTCGTCCGAGCCGTAGAGCCCGCCGAGGAAGCCCGAGGCGGCATAACCGTCGCCATCGGCGTCATCGTCGTTGGTGGTGACACAGTCGTCATCGGTGCCGTCGTAGGGCACCTCGGTGGCCTCCGGGTTGACGGCGGCGTCGACGTCATCGCAGTCGTCGCCACCGTAGCCCTCGGACAGGTGGCCGTCCCCGTCGGCGTCGTAGTCGCTCTGCCCGTCGCAGTCGGCGTCCACGCCATCGTAGTACACCTCGGTGGCGGCGGGGTTGGTGGTGACGGCGGCGTCGTCGCAGTCGAGCCCAAAGGCGGTCATCGCCTCGTAGCCGTCTCCGTCGGCGTCGTAGTCGCTCTGCCCGTCACAGTCGGCGTCCACCCCGTCGTAATACACCTCGGTGACCGTGGGGCCGACCGCCGCGCTCGTGTCGTCGCAGTCCCCCTCGGCCTCCGAGTAGCCGTCGCCGTCGTGGTCATCGAGGCCGAGCACGTGGAACGTGACGTCGTCGATGCCCCAGTCATCGACGGAGTTCGTGTTCGTGATGGTGAGCGTGTCCACACCATAATCAAACACCATCCCGAAGAAGCGCCCGCCTGCGACGCCCTCCCCTGCGAGATCGACGGTGAAGTCGTAGAGGAGCACCCCTTCGGCCTCGCCCTGGATGTCGAAGTCGCCCGCGCCGTCGATCACATAGAAGGCGACGGCCGGCTGCACCTCATCGAAGCGGAGGGTGGTGCTGCTGCCGCTGGCCTCGCCGGCCTGCGCACCGTGGGGCGCCGCGCCGCCGATGGCGCTGACCACGGTGAGCGTGCCGTCGAAGGTGGTGCCCAGTTCGACATAGTCGTCCTCGACCGGCAGGCCGAGCGTGAGGCCCTCGAAGTCAATGGCCTCCGGCTCGAGGTCGGCGTCGGCCTCCCAGACTGGCGCGCTGGTGTACGTGTCGAGCGAGCCGCCGTCGATGACGCCGTCACAGTCGTCATCGACGCTGTTCGTGAGGTCTTCGGTCGCGTCCGGGTTCACGGCGGGGTCGCTGTCATCGCAGTCGCCGCCGCTCTCGGAGAGGCCGTCCCCGTCGCTGTCGGTGTCCGAAGACCAGATGACCTCGATCTCGTCGATGCCCCAGGCGTCGGTCAGGGCGCCGGTCAGGGTGAGGCTGTCGATCGGCTCGGCGAAGGTCAGGCCCACGAAGGCGCCCTCGCTGCGGTTCGCCGCCGAGAGGCTCGGCAAGATCTCACCGTCGATCCGGGCTGTGCCGCCCGACGCGGCCAACACCGAGAAGGCGGCCTCGGGATCGAGCACGTGGAAGGAGATCGCCTCGATGTCCTCTCCGAACCGGAGCTCGAGCGCGTTCGCGCTCCCCGCGGAGACCTCGCCGCCCAGCAGCCCCACGGGCAGCGCGCCGAACACGGCGGTGTCAGCGACGACGCTCCCCGAGGCCACCAGCTCGAGGCCCCGCGAGGCGTAGTACAGGCTGGCGTCGTCGCCGAGGGTGATCGACTCAAAGTCGAAGGTGTCCGAGACGCCGGCGCCGAGCTCCGCGTCGATGTCATATGCCCAGCCGTCTTCGGTGAGCCGCACGATCACGGCGTCATCGATCCAGCCGTCACAGTCATCATCGATGAGGTTGGCCGCGACCTCGACGTTGCCGGGCCAAGCCAGCGCGTCGCCGTCGTCGCAGTCGAGGCCCCCGGCCGCCGTGGAGACAAAGCCGTCGGCGTCCAGATCCGGGAAGTCGGGCACGAAGGACCACACCGCCGTGATGCCCGCGCCGGTGATCGTGTCGTAGGTCCCGTAGGGCGCCGTGAGGATGATGTCGTCGAAGCCATCGACCTGGTGGTCAGCGACGACGGTGAGCCCCGTGCCGAGCGCGCCGGCCGAGGTGGTGCCGAGCACGACGTGGTCGGCGTCGGAGAGCACCATCGAGGCGGAGGAGAGCGCTGAGAAGACCGCGACCGAGCCACCCCCCGAGATGGCAGAGGGGTCGTTCGGCGAGCTCACCACGAGGTCGTCGGTGCCGTCCCGGTCGAGGTCCCAGGCGGCGAGCACGGCGCCGGTGGTGGTGCTGGAGACCTCCCCGTTGATCTCTACGTCGCGGTCGAGGTCCGCGTCATAGTCCCCGCCGAGGGTGGACGTGTCGGAGAAGACGTAGACCGCCCCCGCGCTCGGGGCCTTGTCGTCGGCGTAGGGGGCGCCCACCGCGAGATCGGGCAGGCTGTCGCCGGTCAGATCGCCGAGGGCGAGGCCCCAGCCGAGCTCGTCGGAGCCCTTGGAGCCCGTGATCGTCGCCGTGGCGAAGGCCGAGAGGGCCTCGGTGCCGGACCAGGCGCCGCCGTTGATGAGGTAGGCGCGCCCAACGTTGTTCGCGGAGGTCGCGCTGTCGTCGTAGTAGGGCGCCGCGATGAGCAGGTCGTCCATCCCGTCGCCGTCGGCGTCGCCCACCGCGAGCGAGACGCCAGCCTGGTCCCCGCCGTTCTCACCCACGAAGACTGCGTCGGGGCTGTCCAGGCTGGCGCTGCTGCTCGAGAACCGGCCGCTGTTGCCAAACACGAGGAAGACGGCGCCGGCGTCGATCGCGGCGGAGTCCTCCTCGGGGGAGGCGATGGCGAGGTCGCCATAGCCGTCGCCGTCGAAGTCGCCCGCGGCGAGGGCCTTTCCGGCCCTTGCCCGCTTGTAGAGCGCGGCCGAGCGGGTGTAGCCGCTGACGGCGTGAGTGGGGCCGTTGAGCACGAGGTCGGCCTCCGCGGGGAGGCTGACGCGGCTCGCCACCATGCCGCCCTGCACGACGAAGACCCGACCGGCGGAGCTGGCGGCGGTGCTGTCGTCGGGGGCGCCGATGTGGATGTCGTCGGCGCCGTCCCCGTCGAGGTCGGAGAGGGCGAGGCCCGCCCCCAGGTTGGTCGCGGTCGCCCCGGAGCTCTCGAGGACAGAGGCGGCGGCGCTCAGGCCGGCGCCGGCCACGCCGAGGCCGCCGGTGATGAGGTAGACGGTGTCGGTGGTCTGGTCACCGATGAGGAAGTCACCCGTACCGTCACCGTCCACATCGCCACCCGCGAGCCTCTGGCCCGCGTACTGGCTGACCGCCTCACCGTACCAGGGGACGCCCAGATCGCCGACGTTACGGCTGGCGGCGGCCGGGCGCGCGCTCTGCTGGCCGAACCAGGCCGTGCTGCCGTCCGCGAGCACGGCGCCGCACGACCAGGGCAGGCCGTCTCCGCTGGTGCCTTGGGCCCCGATCATCGCGCTGGCGCCGCCATCGACCGAGGCGGAGCCGAAGGTGACGTCGTCGAGCACGATCACCGCCTCGTCCCGCCCCTCCACCAGCCAGGCCTGGACGGTGCCGCTGCCCCCGGCCGTGGCGTGGGCCCCCTCCCACTGGACGGCGAGGGCGCGGTGCGGGTAGCGGCCGAAAGTCTGGTAGGAGGCGGCTCCGGCGGACCAGTCGTCCCAGAAGGCGGACACACCTGACCAGTCTCCCCCTGAACCTGGACAGAGGCCGACCGGGAGCCCGGCATCGACGGTCCCCGAAAAGACGAGCACGCCGTTGTTGGACACCGTGACGGCAGAGACGGTCGCGCCGTACCACTCGAAGCTGAAGGGCAGGGCGAGCGAGGTAGTACCGTCGTCGGCGAGGCCGAGCGCCGTGGCCCCGCTCATGTCGAGGGTCGTGTGCGGCGGACCGTCGAGGGCGTCAGAGTCTGTATAGACAAGCCCCCCCGCGTCCGGGCCGCCGCTCCCCGCGTAGAGCGCGAGGGGGGCGAGGAGGGAGGCGGACAGGAAGGCCAGGGCGCGGGCGCGGCGTCGGGAGGGCAACATGGCCCCATGGTACACCCGCCGGACCGGGAGCGCCTTGCGGCGCGCGGCCAAGGGGGTGAGGAGGGCCGATGTCCAAGCCCGCCGCCCCCGCCGAGATGGCGCCACCCCCCCCAAAAATGGGGCGCGCCGCGCTGGTCGTGGGCCTCGCCAACTTGATCGGGCGGCTGAGCGGGCTCGCGCGCGAGGTGGCCTTCGCCGCGGCCTTCGGCGCGAGCCCCGTGGCAGACGCCTTCAACGCCGCCTTTCGTGTCCCGAACCTGCTGCGGGAGGTGTTCGTCGAGGGCGCGATGGCCAATGTCTATGTGCCCCTCTTCGCCCGCACCCAGGAGCGAGAGGGGCCAGAGGCCGGCTGGGCCCTCTCCAACGCCCTCCTCGGGGTGCTCAGCCTCGTCCTGGGCGGCATCACCCTGCTCTACCTCGTGGCCGCCGAACCCTTCGTCCTCCTCGTCGCGGCGGGCTTCCGCTCGGTGCCCGGGAAGGTCGAGCTGAGCGCGCAGCTCGTGCGGATCATGGCCCCCTTCCTGGCCTTCCTCAGCGTGGGATCGCTGTGGAGCGGGATGCTGAACGTGCGGGGCCGCTTCTTCCTGCCCGCGCTCACGCCCAGCCTGCTCGGCCTCTTCTCGGTCGCGGCCTGCCTCGCCGGCCCCGCCTTCGAGCGGGTCACCGGCGTCCCCGCCATCCACGTTGTCGCTGGCGCCACCACCCTCTCCGGCCTCGCCTCGATGGCCCTCTTGTACCCCTCGCTTCGCGCGCTCGGCTACCGCATCCGGCCCACCTTGGCCGGCCACCCCGAGCTCCGACGGGCGATGGGCTTCCTCGGCGCGGCCTTCATCGGGGCGATGGTGGTGCAGCTCAACCTGCTCGTGGAGAGCCAGCTCGCCAGCCGCTGGGGAGACGGACCGGTGAGCCAGCTCCAGTACGGCTTCCGCCTCGTCCAGATCCCCCAGAACCTCATCGCGGGCAGCGTCGCCGTCGCCACCCTCGCCACCCTCTCGCTCCAGCTCGCGCGCCGAGAGCTCGACGCCTCGCGGGACACGGTCGGCCGAGCGGTCCTGATGACGCTCGGCCTCGTCACCCCCGCCGCGGTCGGCCTGTACCTGCTCGCCGGCCCGCTCATCGCGCTGATCTACGAGCGCGGCGCCTTCCTCGCCGCCGACACGGCCGCCACCGCCTCGGTGCTGCGCGGCTACGCGATCGCCAGCGTCGGCATCTCGCTCTACCGGGTGCTCCTGCCCGCCTTCTTCGCGCTCGGAGACCCCTACCTCCCGATGCGGCTCTCGCTCGGCGTCCTGATCGTGAAGGTGCCCATCGCGCTGCTCCTCTGCGACACGCTGGGGCTCGGCCTGATCGGCCTACCGCTCTCCCACGCCTTGACCGCGTCGGCCGAGGTGCTGGTGCTCGTCCTCGTGCTGCGGAGCCGCCTCGGCGGCTGGTCGGAGGGCTTCGTCGGTCAGCTCGCCCGCATCGGCCTCGCCTCCGCTCTCCTCGCCGTTCTGGTGGCGGCGCTCCGCCCCTGGGCGGACGGGCCCTGGCTGCTCCCGATCTGCGCGCTCGGGGCGGTCGTGTATGGCCTCCTGGGGCTGCTCTTCGGCGTGCGCGAGCTGCGCGGCATCGCCAGGCGCCTCCTGCCGCCACCGCCGCCCGGCCGCGGCCCCCCCGATCGCCCCCCCGATCGCCCCCCGGAGCGCCTGTGATGATCCTCCGCCTCCGCGCCTGGTGGGTGAGCCGAAAGGGCCGCACCGTCAACGTCGACGGGCTGACGCTCCACGTGCCACGCGGCGTGCTCAACCCGGTGCTCTTCCGCTCCGGCGCCTGGTTCGCCCGCGCGGTCGCCGCCGAGGTCGCGCGCCTCGGGCCGGACACCCGGCTGCTCGACCTCGGCTGTGGCAGCGGCGTGGTCGGCTTGCTCGCCGGGCGACAGGGCGCCCGCGTGACCGCCAGCGACATCGATCCCACGGCCGTCTCCGCCGCCCGCGAGAATGGCCTGCCCGACGTGCGCCGCGGCGATCTCTTCGAAGGCGTCTCCGGCGAGCGCTTCGACCTCCTCTGCTTCAATCCGCCCTGGATGCGCGGCCCCCGCCGCGGAGGCCGCCTCGATCGTGCCCTCTTCGCGGGGCCCGAGCTCGAGCTCCTCCACCGCTTCGCCGCAGGGGTGGGCGCCCACATCGCCCCGGGCGGCGAGGCCTGGGTGGTGCTCTCTGAGAACGCCCCGGGCGCCGTCGAAGCGCTGGGCCCCGGCTGGATGCTCCGTGACCACGGCCTCGTGCAGGGCGAGCGCCTGCTCATCTGGACCCGCGGCGCCGACGACCTTCGCTGATCCCGGCGTCCGGTCAGCCGCCGATGGTGGTGGGGCCCGAGGCGTTGTCGGACTCATCGGTCTCATCGACCGAGCCCTTGGAGTCGACCAGCGCCCAGATCTTGCAGCTCCCGCAGGAGGGGCCGCGGAGCGTCACGCTCTCCAGGCCGCCGGCGGCGATGCCCCCGATCTGCGCTTGATCATCTCCGCCCTCCCCCACCTCCGGCGCTCCGCTGTGGTCCAGGTACAGGCTGACCTTGAAGGAGTCGGAGACCGCGGCGCCGTTGTTCTCGACCAACACGTCACACGAGACCTCCCCGCCATCGGACTCGCAGAGCAGCCCCGAGATGTAGAGGTTGGGCGTGGAGCCGGTGTCGTCGGACTTGTCCACGCAGCCGCCGCCCAAGGCGCCGAGCCCGAGCAGGGCGACGAAGGCGGTGAAGCCAACGGGCGCGGGGGCGCGGAGCGGCGTGGAGCGGGTGAGTCGATCGTGCATACCGCCTGATAACCCCACGCATCGGCGTTTCCAGGGTGCGGCGACGCCGGTTAGCCCCGGCCCATGACGCCCCTCACCCCGCTCCGCGCCCCTCGCCACCTGCCCCTCCTGTCGCTGCTATGCCTGCTCCCCGCGCTGCCCGCCTGCGGGAAGGGCCAGGGGCAGTGGGCCTTCGAGCTGTGGACCCCCGAGGCGACCCGCGCCGCCCCCACCCTCCTCGAGGATGGCTGCACCCTGACCTGGAGCTCGGTCGATGTGGTGATCGGCGCAGGCTACATCGACATCCCCGACGATCGGGTGGTCGAGGTGGGGGGCCCCGGGGCGTGGGATCTCCTCTACGAGCGGGTCAACACGATCGGCGAGACCGAGGTCACGGCCTCCGACGAGGCCACCGTAGGCTTCGATCTGCTCGTCACCGACGAGGTCGAAGAGGGAAACTCGAGGTCCACCCAGGAGAGCCTGATGCTCAGCAAGGGCTGGTCCGCCGCTGTCTCGGGGGAGCTCCAGTGCGCGGCCGGTCGGGCCACCTTCACCTGGGGCTTCGGCCTCGACGGCCGCCTCGCGTGCGGCGGACTCGCGCTCGAGGACGGCGCCAGCGAGGTGACCCGCGTGCTCTTCGAGCCGGAGCGCCTGTTCGGCAGCTCCACCGATGAGGCCGAGAGCGTCCTTCAGGGAGAGGCGTTGTTCGCCGCCGACATCGACGGGAGCGGCACCCTCGTCCAGTCCGAGCTCGACCTCGTCACCCTCGCCGACCTCGGCTACCCGGCGTCGGAGGGCCTGCTCACCCTGGGAGAGCTCGTCTCCGCGCAGTCCGGGAGCATGGCTCGTGTCGAGGGCGGCGCCCGCTGCTCGCTCCGAGACTGAGGGGCGGAGCGGGCCAGCGCTTCGATCAGCCCCAGCGCAGCTAAGCCCCCGGGACCTGAAGCCAGGGCGATCGCATCTAAACGTCCCATTTATCCGCCAATTACTTTGAGCAGGTATTCGTTGTCCCAGCCCGCCCTCATACGCTTCGTCTTCACGCCGACCTTCCGCGAGGTCTCTTGCTTGAGGAAGTTGAGGGCGATGCGCCGAATGGTGGCGAAGTTCTCGGCGGAGTGACCCAGGCGGACCCTGGCGTCGTCTTCATGAAAGGCAACGTCGAGGACCCAGTGCATCTGGTTTTCGATGCCCCAATGGCTTCGGACGATGTGAGCAGCCTGCCGTGCCGGAAGACTCGACAGGCTGCTGATGGTGTACCGCCGGTGGAGCGACTCTTGCTTGCCGAGCACCTCGCGACGGGACTCGACACAGATAAGGCTCTTCATCCCGACCCACTCCTCGGACTCTGGCAGCCACTCAAGGTCCGGCGAGGTCCATGTCCGCCGGACTTCGTTCCGGTCATGCTCCTTGGTGGTCTCCTCATGGAAGTCCGACCTCATTCCGGCGAAATTAGAGTTGATGCCATCTTCGAAGAAGTCCTCGACGAGGCCGGCCAGGGTCGGATGGTTGTCCCTGAGCTGCAGCACGTAGTCGCCGACGCGGTCGACGATCTTGGCCGCGATGGCCTTCTGGCAGCCCATGGCGTCGATGGTGACGATGCAGCCGCCGAGCTCGAGCAACTCGGGCACCAACCAGGTGGATGGGCCCCAGGCCGCGCGCCCCATCCACGCTGCGGCGCACGGTCTTGCCATCGATGGAGATGACGTCACCGCCGATCTGCTCCCGAATCGACCCGACCCAGGCCATGAACCGCTCTTGAAACGCCATCGGGTCCAGGCGGGCGAACACGCGCCCCAGCGTGTCGTGGGACGGAATGCCGTGGGGCAGCTCCAGAAAGGTCCGGAACCAAGCCTCCTTCGCTCGGCCGAATTCCACGACCTCTACGAAGTTCTCTGCGCCGCCGATCACAGCCAGGATGGTGAGGGCGATGATGTCTCGGAGGGAGTGTCGCTTGGTGCGGTTCACCCAGGGTCTGGCAGGTTGTCGAAGTGCTCCAGCAGCGTCGCCATGGCGACCTCCGAGGCCGCGGCAGATGCCCGGCGGTAAGAGATCAACCCATGCGAACCTCTTGCCCCGTCAAGATGCGATTGCCCTGCCCTACCCCCTCCGCTGCTGTTTCTGCAATCGCGTTCCCCACAAATCGCTCTACGGCCACGAAAACACTTCGGTCCTGCGCGGCCAGGGACACGTTGGCGCGGACGGTGTATCCGTCGAAGCTGGCGCACCGCGGACCAAGCGCGAAGTGCGCGGTGGCGCGGTGACCCGCGCCGGCCACCCATGGCCGGTCCGTCAGCGTTCTCGAAGGCGCGCGCTCACCCGGGTCGTGTCCGCGAGGGTCTCCTCATACACCACGCGCCAGTCCCCCCCGTCGGACACCGCCGGTGCGATCCGCTCGATGTCGGCGGGCGGGAGCGCGACGAGGAGCCACCCGCGCGGCGTGGCGCGGCTGCGTGGATCCCCGTCCAGGTCGCACTCACCGAACCCGTGCAGGACGGCCAGGGCCGGGATCGAGCGGAGATCACCCCGGCTCCGGCGCACGCGGATCCCGCTGCAGCCGCTGGCCACGAATTGTGCTTTCAACACCGATAGCGCGCGCTCGACCGCCGCGCGCGGCCCCCAGGGGTAGCGGTCACGCGGGACGAAGAACATGCCGTCGGCGCTCGGATGGGATGGTTGCAAGGGGTTCATCTCGAACGTGACCGACGCCGGCGGCTCGTAGAGGTCTGCCGCGGCGAGCAGCTGCACGGCGCACACCGCGGCCAGGGCGGGACCGGCCAGCCACCGCGTGAAGACCAACCGGGCGACAGGGACGCCGATCACCACCGCCGCGATCGGGTAGAGCGGCAGATAATATCGGTTGTTCGGCATTAAGGTGGCCGCCGTGACCCACGCACCCGACGCGGCGACGGTCGCCGCCACCAGCACCGGCACGATCACCGGGCCCCGTGACGGGTCGACCCCGAAGCCCCGGGCGAGCGGGAACCACCGCCGCGCGACGAGCTCGACGAGCGCGAGCCCCCCCCCCACGGCCAGAGCGGCGGCCGTCCAGGGCCAGGCGAGCTGGAGCCCGACCCAGGCGGTCTTCAAGTTCTCGTCGATCCCGGGGCGCTCCTTCTCGACCACGTTGAAGATCACGTTCTCCCCGAGCGTCGCCCCGGCGAGCGCCAGCCAGGGGGTCACCAGGGCCAGCGCGAGGACAGCGGCGAGGCCCAGCCGAAGCCCAGGGAGTAGGGACAGGTGCAGACGCCTCCACGCGAGGACCGACCAGGCGATGACCCCGAGCCCCCCGGACAGGCCGAGGGCCCGGAGGCAGGCGCCGACATCGACGGCTCCGCCGCCGTCCACACGCTCGGCGAGCCGCTGGAGCACCCATCCGATCGGAACGGCGAAGCCGGCCAGGACCAGCATCGACGCGGGGGCGCGGCGGAGCATGACCACGAACGGCACGACCAGCATGGCCGGCGCCCAGACGAGGAACGGATACTTGGTGAGCGCGGTGGCGGCGAGGGCGAGGCCGAGGCCGATCGTCGGGATCGGACGCCGAAACCCGTCGCATGTCACCACCGCCACCGCCACCCACGCGAGGGCGGCCGTGGCCGGCACCTCCAGCAGGAACATGCGGCTGTAGATCGACACGCTTGGAGCGGCGCACACCAGCGCCGGAAGGAGCAGCCCCGCGGTCCGCCCCTGCAGGCGGAGGCCGATCACGGCCAGGGCGGCGGCCAACGCGCTGGCGAACAGAACCACCGCCCACTGCGCCGCCGGGAGGCGCGAACCAAACGTGTGCAGGCACACGCTCGCGACGGAATACAACCCCGGGGGGTAGGGATCTGCCGGAGGGGGGCTGCCCTGGAAGAGCGCCTCGTACCACCGTATCAGGATCACGAGGTGCCCGGGCGCGTCCTCCCAGGGCAGCTCTCCGTCCTCCGCGATGAAGCTTCGGTGTAACCCGACGGGGAGCACGGCGGCGAGCGCCACCACGAGCGCGTCTGCGAGGCGCCCGCCCAGCCCGCGACACACCGGCTGGTCCATGGCACCTCCCGCCCCGACAGCCACCGAACGTAGCGCACGCGCCGATCCGCCGCACGACGAAGCGGACCGGGCTCGCGCTCCAGCTTCTCCCCGCTCGCGCCTGGAGCCTCTGGAAGCTCCACCGATGAGGCCGAGAGCGTCCTTCAAGGAGAGGCGATGTTCGCCGCCGACATCGGCGGGAGCGGCACCCTCGTCCAGTCCGAGCTCAACCTCGTCACCCTCGCCGACCTCGGCTACCCGGCGTCGGAGGGCTTGTTCACCCTCGGAGAGCTCGTCTCCGCGCAGGCGGGGAGCATGGCTCGGGTCGAGGGCGGCGCCCACTGCTCGCTCCAAGACTGAGGGGGTGGCGAGGCCTCCCGCCTCCGATCAGCCCCGGCGCTCCGATCAGCCCCAACGAAGTGAGAGGCAGGTGAGCGAGCCGTCCGCCTTGCGGAGCTCGGAGAGGTCGAGGCAGCGCACCTGGAGGTCGCGGCTCCGGGCCATGGCCGCTGTGCGGGGGTAGCCGGCGGCGAGCAGCAGGCGGTCGCCGCGCCCCACCGCGTTGCTGGCGTAGGCCTCGGCCTCGGGCACCTTCAGCCGGTCGGCGTCGCCCTCCAAGAGGCGCGGGTCCACGCCGGCGCTCAGCACGAGGCCGGGCAGAGGGGCGGAGCAGCGGCACTGGAGGTGGAGCTGCCCCTCCGCGACCGCCACCGTGCGCACCTCACGGCCCGTCATCAGCAGGCGGGCCGACAGCGCCGCGATCCCCTCGGCGCTGCTCCGTCGACTGCGGCCGAGGAGGGCGAAGTCCGGCGCCAGGAGGACATCGCCCCCGTCGAGATCGCCGGCCTCCTCGAGGGACTCCGTGGGCAGCCGCTCGGCCAGCGCCGCGTGGACCAGCGGGGCCTCGGCCCGCCGCGAGGGAGCGCCGACCCGCAGGAGCAGCGCCACTCCATCGACGATGACCGCATGATCTTCGACGAAGCAGCCATCGGGGTGGTCGGGGAGCTCCGGCAAGGTCACCACCGCGTAGCCGAGCCAGCGGAGGCCCTCGACGTAGGCGGCGTGCTGCTCCCGGGCGAGGGCGAGGTCGGGCACCGCGCCCGGCTCGAAGTGCCCCTTGAGGCACTCCGCGAAGGAGGGCGAAGGCGGGCGGACCAGGGCGGTGGGGCTCACGTCAGGGGCTCCTTCAGCTTGCGGGCGAGGGTGTTCCGGCCGATGCCGAGCACGCGGGCCGCCTGAGAGCGGTTCCCCGCGCAGACAGAGAGGACGTGGTGCAGGTAGGCCTGCTCGACCTCCGCGAGGGTGCCGGGAGCGCAGCGGAAGGTGTCGGGGTCAGGCACCGCGGCCGCCCTGCGGGGGAGCCCGAGGCCAGGGATGGCCGAGCGCTCGATCTCCGGCCCGTCGGTCATCACCACCGCAGCCTGGATGCTGCTCTGGAGCTCCCGCACGTTCCCCGGCCAGGCGTGGGCGTGTAAAGCCCGCCGCGCCTCGGGATGGAGGGTCAGCGCGCTGCGGCCGCCCCGCTTCGCCGCCTCGTAGACGAAGTGATCGATGAGGCGGTCGAGATCCTCCGGGCCGCGCTCTCGCAGCGGGGGCAGCGAGATCTCGAGCACGCGCACCCGGTAGTAGAGGTCGGCCCGCAGCTGGCCCTCGGCCACCATCGCCTCGAGATCTCGGTGAGTGGCGGTGACGAAGCGCACGTCGGCGGAGCGCATCCGGCTGCTGCCGACCGGAAAGTAGGTCCGCTCCTGGAGCAGGCGGAGGAGGCGCGCCTGCAGCGGGAAGGGCAGCTCCCCGATCTCGTCGAGGAAGAGGGTGCCGCCTTGGGCGAGCTCGACCCGCCCCGGCTGATCGCGATCCGCCCCCGTGTAGGCGCCGCGCACATGCCCGAAGAGCTCGCTCTCGATCAGGTTGGGCGGGAGGGCCGCGAGGTCTACCACCACGAAGGGGCCGTTCGCGCGGGGCGAGTTGTCGTGGATCGCGTGGGCGACCAGCTCCTTGCCCGAGCCGCTCTCCCCGCGGAGCAGGACGGTCTCCTCGGCCCGCCCCACCCGGATCACCTTCTCGTAGACCGCCCGCATCGTCGGAGAGGTGCCGACGATGCGGTTCAACCCGAAAGCGAGGGGGCGCTGGTTGCCCGGAGAGAGCTGCCGACCGAGGCTGGAGGCCGCGAGCACCTCCCCCATCCCGCGCGAGAGCTCGCGGATCACCGCCTCGTCCGCCTCGGTGAAGTCACCGCCGCGCCGGTTGAGCACCTGGAGCACACCGACCACCGCGCCGGAGGGGTCCCGCACCGGCCAGGCCAGCATGGATCGGGTGCTGTAGCCGGTGAGGGCGTCGATGCGGTGCGCCAGACGGGGGTCGCGCTGCCCCTCCCGGAGCTGGACCCGCTCCCCGCTGCGGGCCACCCAGCCGGCCACCCCCTCCCCGAGGCGCAGCCGGATCTCCGTGATCTCGGGGAGGTGAGCGGTGCGGCTCACCAGCTCCTCCCGCGCCTGGTCGACCAGGAAGAGCGTGGCCCGATCGGCCGACACGGCCTCCTTGGCGGCGTCGACCAGCGCGCGCAGCACCTCATCGAGGTCAACCCGCCGCTCGCGTAAGCGATCCCGCAGGCTGTCGAAGCCGCCCCGACCGGTCTCCAAGCGCGCCCCCTCCATGCCGGAGACGCGGGCCAACGCGCGCCTCAGCACCAGCGCTCCCCTATGGGTCGATGGCGCCGGGGTCAAAGCGAGACCGTCTCCCCTTCTCGCGCCGCGAAGGCGGTGGGGCGCGCGAGGCTGGCCCAGGTCTCGATGCGGGCGACCCCGAGGTCGTCCCGACCGGGATCGTGGTGGAAGAGGGCCAGGCGCCCCGCCTCCGCCGCTTTCGCGACCCCCACGGCCTGCTGCCAGGTGGAGTGCCCCCATCCGCGACGGCCCGGCCCGGTGAGCCCGCGGTACTCCTCGTCGGTGAACTGGGCGTCGTGCACCAGGAGATCGGAGCCCTCGGCGAGCGCGACGAGGCGGGCGTCGATGTGATCGCCGTGCTCGTGATCCGTCGCGTAGGTGACAGTGCGGCCCCCCGCCTCCACCCGGTAGGCCAGCACCCCGTCGGGGTGGTTGAGCTCGGAGGGGGTGACCCGAAAGGGACCAACCTCGAAGGGCTCGGCCGCCCGCAGCTCGTGCACCCTGACCGCCGCCGGGAGCCGATCAAAGGGCACGGGGAACTGTGGGGGCCGCATCTGCCGGACCAAGGCCTCTCGGAGTCCGCCCGAGCTGCGGGTGGCACCGTACAGGTCGAGCGAGGCGCCCGGGTGGAAGGCGGGCAAAAAGAAGGGCAGCCCTTGGATGTGATCCCAATGGACGTGGCTGAACAAGATCGAGACGGGGATCGGGCAGCAACCGAGCGCAGCGCCCAGCGCTCGGATCCCGGTCCCCGCGTCGAGCACGAGGCGGTGCCCCTCGTGCTCCAACTCGACACAGGCAGTGTTGCCGCCCGTCTGCAAGGTCGCGGGACCGCTGACCGCGATGCTGCCTCGTACGCCCCAGAATCGAACCTTCATTCGGCACTCCTCTCTCGGGTGACGCCCACCGAAGGGTGGACGGACAGACCGGAGAGCAAGGGGCGTGCCGAACGGGAGGCGGCGGACTTTGGATGAGGCTCGCCGCCTCCTGCTCCAAATTGGAGCAGGAGGCCTGCGCCAGCTTGGATCAGCCGCCCTGAACCACGGCTTTGATGGCCTCGTAGTCGGTCGGCGAGAGCGCCCCCATCTTTGAGCAGCGGATCTGGCCCTGCGGATCGACGAAGAGGTGAATCGGCAGCACCGGCCCGGTGCCCAGGCCCGACTGCACCGTCCAGGCCTCGAGGGCCTTGGCGTCGGTCATGTGGAGGCTCGACGGCCAGTCCGGGTGCTTGGCCTTGAAGCCTTGCAGCGCCGTCACCTGCTCATCGGCGCTCATGAGCTGCACCCGGATGGGCGCCCCCTCGCTCGCGAGGCGGGCCTCCCACTTCTGGATGGTCGGCATCTCCTCGATGCAGGGGCCGCACCAAGTCGCCCAGACGTTCACCCAGGTCCAGCCGCCGGTGGTGGCCGGCGCGGGCTCGTCGGTCACGGGGTACTGGAGGGGGACCACCGACTTCCGGCCGGTCTCGCAGAAGGAGTCCAGGTTTACCGCCTTCTTCGGCTGCGCTGCGACGCTATCGACCCGAGAAGGGGCCGGGCCGGCCGGGGCCGGGGCGCCGCCGCCCTCGCAGGCGACGAGGCCCGTGAGGAACAGGAGGACCAGCGGGGAGACAGGACGGCCGGGCGCGGAGCGACGGGCAGAGGGCGAGGTGCTCACAGCGTTCTTCCGGGAGAGGATCAGAGGGTGCAGTCGATCCATGCGACGAAGGTGCTCCGATTGAGGTCTTCGGGGTTGCACTGCGCGACCTCGCCGCTGCGCTGCCAGGAGCAGAAGCCCTCGTTGAGCTGGGCGTACTCCTCTCCGAGCGAGAGCAGGCCGACCTGCTTGTTGAGGTCAGGGTCCTTGAAGGTGGTCTCGAGGTGGCCGAGCACCCCCTGGCCGCGCTGCTCCGAGAGCTCGCGGTTGTGGTCCACCGAGCCCTCGGGGCTCGAGCGGGACACGACGAGGAAGTAGCTGGCACCCCGCCGATCGGCGAAGAGCTTGTCGATGAGGCCCAGATCGCTCGGGTCGAGCTCGGTCGAGTTCTTGTCGAACTGGATGATGCCCGCCCGGGACGCCAGCGGCAGGAAGAGGGCGTTGAAGTCGTCCCCGGCCATCGTGGCCACGTTCTTGGCCTCCATCGGGGCGCAGCCGCGGCCACCCCCGGCGCCCGCGAGCCCGCAGCTCATGAGGACGCGGCGCAGCACCTTCTTGATGTCCGCGGTGCAGTAGCCCTCATCGGCGGCCGATGCGACCGGCGCCCCGGCGTCGGCCGTCGGGGCGGCCTCGGCCTCAGTGAGGCGATGGCTGGCGCTGTTCATCCACGAGGCGAGCAGCACGGTGGGGAACAGCAGAGAGACCCCTGCGAGTCCGAAGTGAAGTCCTGCGCCCATCTCAACCTCCCTGGCCGGGCTTGGCGCCGGCGGCCCGCTGCTCGATCAGCCGAGAGAGCGCGTAGTCCATGCCGAGATCGGTGTCTTCGTCGCACAGCCGCGTGCCTTCGACGAAGAGCTGGGGTGTCGAGATGCGGAGCTGATTGTTCACCGCCCACCGCAGCGACTTGTTGATCTTGTTCTTCACGGCCGCGCCGCCCACGCAGCTCTTCAGCTCGGGGAAACGAGCGACCACCATCCGAGCGGCGGCGTCCTTGTCCGCCGCCGTGGAGCTGCGGATCAGCTCCTGGTTCTCGAAGGCCCAGTCGATCACCGACTCCGCCTTGTCTCCGGCGCAGAAGATGGCCTCGCTGACGGTGCAAGCTCCGGGGTGGAGCGAGCCCTTGACCATCCAATTGCAGGCCTCGTCCAGCGGGAAGAGCACGGCCTTGCGGCTCAGCTTGTCGCCGAGGCCGCTCATGTCGAGGCGCTCCTCGAAGCCCTTACAGGCGGGGCACAGCGGATCGAAGACCTCGATGGTGGCGAGGCCCCGGCCCTGCGCGCCCAGCGGCACCATGATGCCGTAGCTGTCCTCCGGCTTCTCGAGCGCGCCACACTTGCCGAGGTAGCTCGAGAAGTCGGGAGCTCCGACGAGGTAGAGCAGCGCCGGCACGGCCACGAAGGCCACACCCTGGCCCACCCCGAGGAGGTGGTGGCTCATCGGGTTCTGCGGCTCTTCCGCGGGGTCGGGCTCTGTCTCGCCATCCTCGAAGGGCCGGCCCGCGTCACGCCAGATCCCGATCGCGCTCGCGAAGCACACGAGGCTCGAGATGTAGATGCCGATGCAGAGCCGGCACGCGGCGTCGAGCTCGACGATGGACAGGTAGCCCATGACCGCCGAGGTCAGGACCGGCACGGCCGTCGCGAGCAACAGGAAGGTGGTCGCCGCCTTGCTTCGGCCCTTTCCGTTGGCGACGAGGTCGAGGCCGCGAAACAGCAGGAAGGCGAAGACCGCCATCCCGGGCAGGGCGATCGGCAAGCCGCCCCACACCTGCTCGCGGAGCACCGACGAGTAGGGGCTCATCAAGGTGACGTGGCAGCCCGAGGTGGCGCTCGAGTCCGACGCGATCACGCCGGGCACCCACGAACAGGTGATGTCGTGGAGCTGGCGGTCGAGGTGCTGAACGAAGTCGTGGGTCGAGAAGCTGGCGAACACCAGGCCAGCCGCAGCGGCCAGGACGAACAACACCGAGAAGGGACGAATCTTCATGCGCGATCCAGATCTCCCCGCGTGGCGGAGAGGAGGGAGCCCCGAGGTCGGGTGACCGCGCCCCTATTCGTTACCCCCGCCGCAGGTCCGGCCTCTGTCGTGACGTTCTCGCAACCAATGACTGGAGCGAGGATGCCGGAGGCGACGGGGAATGCCTGGCCAAAAAAAAGGCCGACGCACAGTGTGCGATCGGCCTCTCCAAAAACAATGACGATGATAAGGGGTATGGCTCGGGGCGGACTTGAACCGCCGACACTGCGCTTATGAAGCGCATGCTCTAACCAGCTGAGCTACCGAGCCAGAACGTCCGCCTACTAATGCAGGCCCCCAGCGCTGTCAAAGGCGTCCCGTGAGGGAGATCAGCACGCCCGTGACGACGCTCAGCAAGAAGAGAACACAAAGGGAGATGGCGAACAATCGGCGGTCCGCCGGGCCCTCCGTCGCGGGCCTCGCCGCCGCGACGAAGAGGGCCGTCGCGAGCCCGACGTCCAGCAGGATGACGCCCCCGACGAGGAGGGCGCGGGGCTCCATCAGGGGCGGCCTGCGGCGGCGCTCACCCGCTCCGCCCTCACCCGATCGAGCTGGTTCCGGGCGCCAGTGGCCGTCTCGGGGCAACGGCGGATGATCTCCTCGAGGTCGGCCTCGACCTGTCGCAGCAGGGCGTCACGGGCCGTCGGATCGGGCTCCCTGCCCGCCGCCTCCTGCTGCCGGGTGGTGACCCGGCGCTCCCCGAGCGTCCAGGCGGCGCACACCTCGGCGCGCAGGCGGACACCCGCGTTGCCGCAGCTCCGCTGGGGGCAGGTCTCGAGCAGGGCGAGCGCCTGCTCCGACTCATTCGCCTTGAGGTGAGCACGAGCGAGCGCGAGCAGCTCCCCGGGCGGCCGGGTGATCGGCGGCTCTGCGGCCGGGGGCGCCGATCCGGAGGCGGGGCTCTCGACCGGGGCCTCGGCCGGGACCTCGGCCGGGACCTCGACCGGGGCCTCGACCGCGGCCTCCACGGCGGGCTCGACGCGGGCCCCCTCCCCTTCTGCCGGCGGCGCGGGCTCCACGGAGGGCTCGGCCGCGTCGACCTCTACGGCGTTCGGCGAGTCAAAGGCCACGCCCCCGTCCACCAGCTCTGACGCCACCAACGGGACCGGCTCGTCCCGCTCCATGATCTGCACGAGGGCCTCGAGGTAGACCCGCAACGCGGCTTGGGCGCTGGCGTCAGCCGTCTTAAGATCACGGGAGAGCGCACGCGCCGCCTCCAGGTTGTCCCTTCGATCGAGCTGTGTTTCAACCTCGATCATCGCCTCGAGCTTGGCCTCGATCGGCGCCAGATCGACCTGCTCTGCGGCGATGTCGGCGGCCGAGCGAGGGGCCTCGCCGTAGCGCATCACGCAGCCGGGCACGCCGAAGAGCAGCAAGGCGCTGATCCAGCCCAGCCCGCCGAGGAGCGGCCGCATGAGGCGCGCCACCGCCGACCCAAGTGAGGTTCGGAAGGGCGGACCAAGAGGCGGGCGGCTGCCGGACATCCGCGGCGACTAACCCAACCTCCGCCCGTCAGGGGGGGCCCTCACCGGGCGTGATGCGCGGCACGATCCCGGTGTCTGGTGTGCCGGCCCCCGGCGCAGCATCGACAGGGTCGGGGGGGCTGGCCAGCGGCGCGGCCCCTTCGTCGGGGCCCTCCGGCGCGGGCAAGGGCGCGGCCCCGTCTTGGAAGAGCGCCGCCGGAGGCGGTCCGCCCATCTCCTCCACCCAGATCTGACGGAGCTCGGCCTCGCTGTACTCGCCCTTCGTCCCGGCCTGGCCGGGCACCGCTCCGACGTCGACGCCGGAGGGATTTGCGGCGAGATCGCTCGCCCCACCGCGGGCCGCGAGCCGCGAGATGGGCTCAACCGGCACCACCCTGCGCTCGGGGGCGTCGCCGATCGAGAGCCAGCCGGAGTCCACCTTGACGAGGATGGACCCCTGGACCTCTCCGACCTCGGTGGCGGGAAGGCCTCCCGGACCCGAGACGGGCACCCGGGCGAAGCCCTCCGGGGTCGCCCACTCGGCGGAGGTCGCGGTCCCCTCCCCGAGCAGGCCCCGATCCGCGAGCCCCTGCGCGAGGCCGATCCAGGCGGGGAGGGCGCCGCTGGCGCCCGCCAGCTTCTGCCCACCCCGGGTCATGGGGTGATTGTCGTCGTAGCCCACATACGCCGCGAGCGTGAAGCCTTGGCCCCACCGCCATCCGTCGGGGCCGAGCGTCGGGATGAAGCCGCAGAAGGCAGCGTTCTTGTACCCGTTCGTGGTGCCGGTCTTCCCCGCGACGGGGACGGGCAGGCCGCCGAGCTTCACCGCGCTGCGCGCTCGCTGGCCGGTGCCCCAGAGGACGACGTTGCGGAGCACATCCCCGACGAGCTGCCCCGAGACGGGGTCCATCACCGGCGACGGCCTCGGCGTCGCGCGGTAGATGACGTGGCCGTCCCGATCCCGGATCTCCGCGATGAGCTGGGTGATCGCGCCCGGGCTGGGAACCGGATCGGTCGCGCGGAAGCCGGGCACCGCCCCGGGCATGCTTCGCTCTCCGGGGAAGGACCACCGAGAGCCATCGAGGAGGGTCTGATACGCCACCGCGACCTCTTCGAGGCGGATGTCCACCGCGCCTAGCGGGAGGGAGAGGACCGGAGGGATCTCCTCCTGAATTCCCATCTGCGCGGAGAGGGCGGCCATGTAGCGCATGGAGACCAGCGCCCGGAAGTCGGGGTGGTAAACTAAGACGTCGATGGAGTAGGGATCTGCATCCTCGAAGACCAACGCCCGCCGTTCGAGGGAGCGGCGGAGGGCCACGATGGTGCCGAGGCTGACCGCGCCCCGCACCTGCACGTCCTCCTTCGATGCGAGCTCCGGCCCCGCACCCTGCGCCAAGGTCGAGATGAGCACGTCATCGACCGGGACCCAGTCCTCACCGGGATCTCCGCAGGCCACCTCCAGCCGTTCCGCGACCGCCCGAACCCTCAGCTCGGCGTAGCTCGCCGGATCGGTGCCCCCCCCTTCCTCCCGACGCTGAAAGAAGCCGAAGCCGGAGCTCTTCGACGCGCCGAGGGCGATCAGCGCGTCCACCTGCGGTTCACATCGCTCGGCGTCGGCATTGACCCCGAGCCAGTTGGACCGCAAGGCGCGCAAGCGATGGCCGAGGTCCGTGCCGCCGTACCGCTTCCGCAGTCGCGCCTCTTCGGCCACCGTGCCTCGGCCGTAAAACAGAGAGCGCAGCTCCAAGGCCTCCCGCTCCCGACCGGCCTGATCGAGCTCGGCGAGGAGATCAGCCCGTGCTGCGTTCCAGGCGATCTCCGGGATGCGATCCCGAGTGGAGATCACACCGTACTCGTCACGGGCGCGGACGAGCCAGGCCCCGGGCTCCTCCCCCGAGCGGGGCGCCAGCCCCAGCCGCTTGGCGATGTCCTCGAGCTGGGCAGGATCGAGGCGATCAATGAGGTGATAGAGCAGCCAGATACTAGCGATATTCTCGCTGCGAGTGCCCGCCCAGGCCAGCGAGACCACGTCTTCGGGGGCGTGGTCGGGGTGCGGATAATACCAAGTACCTTCGAACTGAAAGACGTTGTGACGATTGTCCAAGAGGTCGGAGGGGGTCCAACCGAGCTGGAGGGCCGCCGCGTAGAGGATGGGCTTCCAGGTACTACCGAGCTGTCGTTGGGCCGTGACGGCACGGTTGAAGTTGCGGTTGTCATTTCCGCCCACCATCGCGCGGATCTGCCCCTGCTCCAGCAGCATCATCGCGCCCTGGAGCGCGGGCCGGACCTCAAGATCACACCGTCGCTCCGCCGCGCCCCCCCCCTCTCCGGCGACCTCCCGGACGCTGGTCCACAGCAGGGTGCCGGCAGGGAGGCCCGTCACGAGGTCGGCGGCTTTATAGCCACGCTTTGACCCGGCGCGGTTGAGGATTCCGGCCATTCGATCCAGCGCAGCGCTGTCCACCGTACAAGGGGTCCCCCCGAGATCGAGGAGCAGGCTCCCTTTAGGGGTGGTGGAGCCCGAGACGACTCGACCCGCGCGAAACTCATGGCGACCCGGCGGGTGGTCCGGATCGGGCTCCGGCGCCGCATCCTCTGGGAGGCGCAGCGCCGCGAGGTCCTGCCCCTCCAACAGCGGGCCCACATCGGAGAGGTGATGCCACAAGGACCATGAGGCCTCGACTTGAGCGCCCTGATCGAGGGTGGTGACGACCGAGATGCCCGCGGTCGAGGGGTTGTCGATGCCCAGATCTCGGAAGACCTGGGGGAAGGGAGGCTGCTCGAGGCGGGCCGCGACCTCGTCGATGAGGACGTTGGAGTCGTAACGAAAGGTGCCGCGACGGAAGGGGATGTCCTGCTCGATCAGGCTAGCGTGCTCGGCGACGCTCAGCGTGCCCATCGACAGCATGCGGTCCAGCACGTAGCGGGTGCGCGCCTTCGCCCGGCGCCGGGCCTCGGCGCGCCGCTCCTCCGTGGCGCCGATGAAGGGGTTGTAGGTGGCCGGAGCCTTCACCATCCCCGCCACGTACGCACACTCGAGCTTACTGAGCTCTGACGCCTCTTTGTCGAAGAGGTACCGAGCCGCGATCCCGATGCCCCGACCGTTCGAGCTCACGTGAAACTGGTTCGCGTAGTACTCGAGGATCTCCTCTTTCGAGTGGTGGGCTTCGAGACGGAGGGCGTTGATCAGCTCCACCCCCTTGCTGTGGAGGGAGCGATCGGGGCGATAATAAATGTTCTTCGCCGTCTGTTGGGTCAGGCTAGACCCGCCTGCAACCATCTTCCCAGCCTTGACGTTCTGCACCATCGCGCGTGCGATCCCGATCGGATCGACGCCGGGGTGCTCCCAGAAGCGCTGATCCTCGGCGGCGACGATCGCATCGACCCAGGCGCGAGGGATCTCGGCATAGGGCACGTACTCTCGGTGCTCGCGATCGAAGAAGGTCCCGATACGAGTCTGACCGTCCCGATACAGGACCGGCGACTCCTGGGCGATCACCGCGAGGATCGCTTCGCGGGAGATGTGCTCGCCCGGCTCCCGGATCACGTACTTTTGGTAGGCCCACCCGCCTACCGCCGCAGCGACCACCCCGAGGACGGCCCCGACGACCACGAGGTTTCGGACCGCGCGGAGGAGGCGCGGCAACCAGGGCCTTCGTTTCGCCTGCTCCGCTCTGCTCTGGGCCTTGTTCTTCTGAAACATGTCGAGACGACTCATCGGGGACGCTCCACGGCTCTCTCAGCCTCGATCACGGCCGCCATGTGGGCAAACGAGAGGGAATGAGGCCAACGTTCGGCTGCGGCGCGGCAGTCGTCCCGTAAGCCAGCGGTGTCCAAGGCGGTCCCCAACGCACGGGCAAAACCGGCCACATCCTCAGGGTCTTCTACGCTCATCCAGGGGTAGGGGCACACCTCGGCGGCTCCGTTTCGGCGAGAGGTGATGACCGGGACGCCGCAGGCCAGCGCTTCCAGACAGGCGTTGGCGAAGGGGTCGTAGCGCGTGGGGAGGATGAAGGCGTCGGACACGGGGAGGAGCCGCTCCGGAGCCTCGACCGCGCCGAGGAAGCGCACGCGTGCGTCGATCCCCAACCGGGAGGCCAGGGCCGCGAAGCGCCCCTGATGGCGATCGGCGCCGAGCACGTCGAGGGCCACGCCGGGGAGGGCGGCCACGGCGCGGATCGCGACCGCGAGGCCCTTTCGGGCGAAGCCGCTCCCGAGGAAGGTCACCCGTCGCCGCGCGCCGCGACCCTCCCCAGGACCCTCCCGCACGCTCCCCCCTCCTGCACCCGCAGCGCCCCCGACGGGCGACGGGCGGAAGCGCTCGAGGTCGACGCCGTTCCGCACGAGCCGGAGACGGTCGGGCGCGATTCGGCAGCGGGTGGCCACGTCCCGAGCCGCCATCTCACTGTTGACCACGACCACGCCTGCGCTCTCGAGGGCCCGCTGATCGTAGTGCCGCTCGATGGCGTCGGCGAGGCTCCAGCCGCGGACCTCCATCCAGGCGGCGTGCGCTCCGCCTCCGGCTCGAAAGACGTCCATCCCGGGCGCGCGGAGGAAGCCCACGACCCGATCGAGCGAACGACGATCCAGTCGGGCGACCGCAAGTTGCATCGCGATCATCCGCCCGACCCGACCTCGCCCCCCCGCACCGAGCGGGCGCACTTCGACCCCCGGCGGTCGCTCGTCCACCCCGTCACACCAAACCGTCACCGCGTGGCCGCGCTCGACCAGCACGCGGCAGAGCCCGAGCACGAAGCGCTCGGTGCCCCCTTGGCTGCTCAGGCGTCGAACGATGAGACCGAGCCTCATCGGTCCACCCGGTCGAGGGCGGTGACCGACCTCTCGGCCCTCGGCCTCGACTCTGTCTCGCCGCCTGCACCCTCCTCCAGGAGGAGGCGCGTCCACTTGAGCGAGACCGCCGCCGCCCCGAGAAAGGCGAGGCAGAGACCCCTCGCACCGTCCATCACCCCCCGCTTCCAGAACAGGGCCTTGAGTAGATAGGCAGGCGGCCGGACCAGGAGGTCGACCCACCGCGCGCGCTCCCCACGACTCCGCGCGCCCTGGGCATGGATCGCGCTGTATCGCTCGATGGTGCTGAGATGCTCCCGCAGGTCCCGATAAGGGTGGTGATGAAGGAGCCCGTGGAGAGCACCGATCGACCCTTGGACCCGCACGTAGTCATGGGGATCGTGGCCGTCCCAGCACCCACGCCGCCGGTCAAAGAGGCGGACACGCCGATCGGGCCACCAGGCCCCGTGCCGGATCGGAGCTCCCATCCACCAGGTGAGGCGCCCGACCTGAAAGCCCGCCGCCGCCGGCGCTCCCCCGGACCGCCACGCCCGGAGCTCCCGGCCGAGCTCGTCGCTCACCCGCTCATCCGCGTCGAGGCCGAAGACCCAGTCATTCGACGCCGCCTCGACCGCGCGGTTCTTCTGAGCCACATAGCCGGGCCAGTCGGTCTCGATCACCCGCGCCCCGAGGCCCCGCGCGATCGCAGAGGTGTCATCGCGAGAGCCACTGTCGAGCACCAGCACCTCATCGGCGAAGGCCACCGAACGGATGGCATCGCCGATGCGGTCGGCCTCATCCCGGGCGATGATGGTGACGGTCAGGGCTGGCACCCGCCCGGGCTAACCGGCGCGGCCCCTTGACGTCGGCGCTCAATCCAATAGGAGGCAGCCGCTCCAGGCGATGTACCCAAGTGGCTTAAGGGGCGGGTTTGCAAAACCCGTATTCACCGGTTCGAATCCGGTCGTCGCCTCCACTCTTCATCAGCGTCTTCATCAGCGGCCCTACCCTCCGGTAGGGCCGTTTTTGTTCCCGCGGACCCCATGCGAGGAGCAGACTGAACGCACGAGGCACATCGCTCCGCCTCCTCGCGGCCTTCACCTGGGCCGGCTGCGCCGATCCGCCTGATCCACCACCGGCCCCTCCCCCTCCCGGGCTCCCGCGGTGGTCTACGGCCCCGTGGGTGCTCTGGACCGGGCCGGGCCCACCCAGTGGCCGTCCGCTCGCGGTCTTCATCGACCAGCCGGGAGGACCGCTGGATCAGATCGCCGCCGACGAAGACGTCACGACCTTCTTGAATGACCGCTTCGAGCCATGGTTCCTGATCCCCGAGATCGCACCATCGCTCGGCCCGGCGCCTCGGATGTGGTTCTTCGACGCCCAAGGCTGTGTGCTCGCCTCCTCGACCGGAGTCCCCGACGCGACCGCTTGGATCAACCTCGCGAACCGGGTGATCTCGGCGCCACCGGCTGTGGCGCGGGCCGGTCTGCGGCCCCCGCCGACCTTCGTCGGGCTCCAGCTAGCCGCCGACCACCCTTTACAAAGTATGTGCATACCCGTGCCTTCGCCGTAGGCGGTGCCCAAGCCCGCGGTTACACTCCCAGACCTTCGCGCTCAGGGATGCGTCCCTCCACCCCGCCGGTGTCGCCGGATCCCGGCGGACATCCCCGTCGAAAGACAGGAGAACCCGTGTTCATCGAGCAACAGCTCTTCCAATTCGCGCTCGGCGGCGCCGCCTGGGTGCTCTGGCTGCTGGTCGGCCTGTCGGTCCTCTGCTTCACGATCGCCTTTGAACGCTTGATCTACAGCCTGCTCAACGCGACCCCCACCGGCCCCTTCCAGGCCGCGGTGAACGCCTTCTTCAAGGGGGGTGACGCTGCTGCCCTCGAGCGCGAGCTCTCCCAGATGAAGGGCCTTGAAGCGCGGGTGCTCGCGGCCGGCGTCGAGGCCACCCTTCGTAACGGCCCCGAGGCCGGAGAGGCGGTCACCGCTGGGACGCTCCTCTCCGAGCGCCTCAAGCTCGAGCGAGGCCTGCTCGTCATCGGCACCGTCGGCTCCAACTCACCCTTCCTCGGTCTCTTCGGCACAGTTCTCGGCATCATCAAGGCCTTCAAGGACCTCTCGATGGACAACGCCGAAGGGATGAGCTCAGTGATGTCGGGCATCTCGGAGGCCCTGGTGGCGACCGCCGCCGGCCTCATCGTCGCGATCCCCGCGGTGGTGCTCTACAACTGGTTCCAGCGCCGCAACAAGGAGCGCCTGGGGCGCCTCGAGAGCCTCGCGGCGATCACGCTCGCCCGCCTCCGCTCCGCCTCCGCGCAGCCGCACGGCGGGGCCTGAGATGGGTTCGAAGCTCGGCGGCGGCGGCGGCGACGACGAGGGCATCGTCGACATCAACATCACCCCCTTCGTCGACATCGTGCTGGTGGTGCTGATCATCTTCATGGTCACCTCCAGCTACATCGTGAAGCAGTCGATCAAGGTCGAGCTGCCGAAGGCCGCCACGGGCGAGACGGCGTCGGACACCTCCCTCGCCCTGATGATCGACCCCTCGTTGAACCTGACGATCGACGGAGAGCCGGCCACCAGGGAAAGCCTGCGGGCCCGACTCCGCGCCGAGCGGACCGCCGCTCAAGCCGAAGGCAAGGACGTGATCTGCTTGATCGGCGCGGACAAGGTGGTCCCGCACGGCGAGGTCGTGGGCTTGATTGACCTCGTCCGCCAAGAGGGGGTCACGAAGTTCGCGATCAACATCGACCCCGGCGCTCTGCCCGCTGAGGCCGCCGGCGCCCTCCCGCCCTCTGCGGCCACTCCCACGGCACCGGCCTCGGCGAGCCCATGAGCAGCCACCTCCCCTTCGAGGAGGAGTCCGGCCTCCAGCGCTGGCTCCGCCCCCTCGCGCTGTTGCTCGCGATTGGGGCGCACGCGGTCTTCGGCGCGGTGATCTGGATGACCCCCCCGAGCGTGGAGAAGAAGGACACCTGGGTGAGGATGGACGTGGTGGCACCGCCCCCGCCCCCACCTCCGCCACCCGAGCCACCCAAGCCCGAGCCCGAACCCCCAAAACCGAAGGCCCCGAAGCCCGCAGAGAAGGTGGCCTTCAAGGAGACCGTCAAGGAGCCGCCGCCGGTCACCGATCCCACCCCGAAGCCGCGACGCCTCGTCCAAGGTCTGAGCGCCAGCTCTTTCGCGGGCGGAGCCGGTCCCGGTCTCGACGTTCGGGCGGGCACCAGCCTCAGCACGGCGGCCACCAAGGAGGTGTTGAAGCCCGAAGAGGCCACCGTTACGGCCTCCCTCGCCGCGGCGACGAAGGCGCCGAGCTGCGACATCCCGCCGCCGACGGTCCCCGACGAGGTGATCGAGAAGCAACCCCAGGGGAAGGCCAAGCTGCTCTTCGACGTCAGCGAGTCCGGTGAGATCCGCAACGTGCGCGTGATCACCAGCCTCCTGGCCTCGGCAGACGCAGCCTGCGTCGATGCGGTGAAGCGGGCCAAACGATGCAAGCCCGGAAAACAGGGTGACACCGCGGTGACGATCGTGGACGTGCCATATTACTGCTCGTTCCGCGCCCTGAACTGACGCCCGGGACCCCGCGGGGTCGTGGCCCCACCCCTCCGTCTTCGGCCTCCATGCCCGCACCTCGCTTCGCTCCCGTCGCCCTCGCGCTCAGCCTCTCGGTGGGTGTCGGCTGCAGCGACTACGGTCTGGCGCAAGAGTGGCAGCTCGACCGGCTGCGCCTGCTCGCGATCCGGGCCGAGCCGGCGGAGGCCCGCCCCGGGGAGGTGATCCGTTTCTCCTCGCTCGTGTACCAACCGGAGGGGGCCTCCATCGCCGGGACGGCATGGTTCGCGTGCCTCCCGGAGGCCGCCGACGACTTCGGCTGCACCGCCGATCCCGGGCTGTTGGACCAGCTGGCCGGCGCCGACCCCTCCACCTTGAGCGACGAAGACCTCGCCGAGCTCAACGAAACGCTCGTCGCCGCCGGTCTCATCGGCTACGAACCGCTCTTCGCGCCCGTGTGGACCGCCCCCGTCGGCGCGCTCGACGGCCTCGACGAAGCTGCCGCTCAAGAGGGCCTGAGCGCCCTGATCAACGTCTCGGTGATCCCCGAGGGTGCTGACAGCGACGGCGACATCGAGCTGGCCTACAAGCGAGTCCCGATCAGCCTCTCGACCACCCCGAACCACAACCCCGAGCTCCTTGGCCTCCGGGTCGCCCTCCGTACCAAGGGCAGTGAAGACGCATCCATCGAGATCGTAGACGATCAGTCCGAGGTCGTCGAGGTCCGGGCGGGCCGCCAATACCAGATCGACCCGCTGTACTCCCCGGCCTCCCTCGAGAGCTACGTGTACGTCGACGAAGGCGGCGGCGCCGAAGAGCGGAGCGAAGAGCCGTACTTCTCTTGGTACACCGAGGGTGGCGAGTTCGATCAGCCCTTCAGCCTCTACCCTTCCTCCGGCGTTGTCTGGACGGCGCCCTCGGCGCCTTGGAGCGGCCTCGTCCTCGTCCTGATGAGGGATCGGCGCGGCGGGATGGCTTGGCGCTACCTGCACGTCGAGGTGCCGGGATGATCCCCCTGCTCGCGCTGCTCTGGGCCCCGCTCGCCGGTGCGACCGAGCCTCCCGCTCCCTCCCCAACGGCCGACGCCGATCCCCTCCCCCTCACCGTCCAACCCGAGCTGCTGCAATTCGTGCAGGCCCCCTACCCCGAGGCCGCACGAGCCGCCGGGCGAGAGGGCACGGTGAAGCTGCTCATCACCATCGACGCCCTCGGGCTCGTCACCGAGGTCGAGCTGATCGCGCCGGCCGGCGAAGGCTTTGACGAAGCCGCCCTCGAGGCGGCCCGCCAGTTCCGCTTCCGCCCGGCCGAGGACGCGACCGGCCCCGTGCCGGTGGCGATCGAGTTCGACTACGGCTTCGTCGCTGACGCCCGTGGCCATGTGGACGCGGTCCCTGAGGCCCCCCTCCCGCCCGTGGCGGAGCTGCCCGTCAACTTGGAGGGCAGCCTGATCGAGATGGGCACCCGAGCGCCCGTCGACGGAGCGCCGGTCCATGTCGTGTCGAAGGGCACCGCGGTCTGCGACACCGCGACCGACGCCAAGGGCCGCTGGGCCTGCCGCGGCGTGCCGGAGGGCACCGTCACCGTGACCGCCGCCACCATCGGCTACGTCGAGGAGACCCGCACCGTCGAGATCCTCGTGGGCCAGGTGACCGATCTCCGCCTGTGGATCCGAAACGCGAACTACCACGCCAACGAGATCGTCGGCCTGTACCGCAAGCCCGAGGCGGACATCACCCGTCGTACGCTGTCGATGGACGAGGTGCGTCGCATCCCCGGCACCTTCGGCGATCCCGTCCGCGTCATTCAGAACCTCCCAGGCGCCGCACGCGCGCCGCTCGGCACCGGCCTGCTGGTGATCCGCGGGGCCAACCCCGAGGACTCCGCCGTCTACGTGGACGGGATCCGCATCCCCCTCATCTATCACCTCGGCGGCTATTCATCGGTCTTCAATGCCGATCTCGTCGAGGCGGTGGACTACCTGCCTGGCGGCTACGGCGTGCAGTACGGTCGCTCGATGGGCGGCGTGGTCGATGTCCGCTCCAAGACGACCTTCCCCGAGCGAAACCGCGTGGTCTGGAACACGGACGCCCTCGACACGGGCGTGCTGGTCGAGGGGCGCGTAGGCAAGGACAAGGGTTGGGGCCTCGCCGTCGCAGGGCGTCGCTCGTACATCGACGCGATCATCCCCTACTTCGTCCCCGATCCCGAGTTCGTCGTCAAGCCCCGTTGGTACGACTATCAGCTCAAGCTCTCCCGCCTCGACGCCAGCCGCGATCGCCTGTCGTTCCTGATCTTCGGCTTTCAAGACCAGCTCCTCGTGAGCACCCCCGACGGCTACGCACAGGGCACCGACGCCGACACCCAGGGTGACCTCGGCACCACCTACAGCACACACCGGGTCGGACTGTCCTGGCTGCACCCCTTCACCGACACCCTGCGCCTGCTCGTCACCCCCTCCGTGGGCTTCGACGGCGTCAGCCTCGGCCTCGGCGACAGCTTCCGGGTCGATCAAGGTCAGTGGTTGCTGGAGCTCCGCACCGAGCTCGCCTGGGCACCCACCCCGGCTATTACGATCACCCCTGGGTTCGACTTCATCGGCGGGCTCTACGACTTCGACGCCAAGCTCGCCTTCGATCCAAGCGGCCTCGGCAGCTACGATCCCCTCGCCGAGCGGCAGCCCTGGGTCACGTCCGGAGCGGGCGGCGGCTGGGGCCCCGACCTCTACGTCGACGCCGAGCTGCGCCCCCTCCGCGACCGCGACCGCCTGCTGATCGTCCCCGGGCTCCGGATGGACACGGTCGTCATCACCGACTCCTCACGGGACGAGCCGATGTTGACCACATTTGGCCTCGACCCCCGCCTGAACGCCCGCTTTCGTGTCACCGAGGGAGGGACGTTGAAGGGCGGGGCCGGACTGTACAACCAGCCACCCCAGCCCTTCGAGGCCTGGCGCCCCGAGGGCGTGGTCAAGCTGGACATGGAGAAGGCGCTCTCCACCGAGCTCGGCTGGGAGCAGATCATCCGCCCGGGCCTGCAGGCGGACGGCTCGGTGTTCTACAAGGACCTGCGCGATCGGATCGTCCAGAACCCCGACTTCACCGACCTCTCCGACCCCTACTTCACCAACGAGGGCATCGGCCGCGCCTACGGCCTCGAGGTGATCGTCCGCCAGGCCCCCGTGAAGCACCTCTTCGGCTGGGTCAGCTACACGCTGTCCAAGTCAGAGCGCAACGACTTCCCCGACCGGGTGGCAGACGAGCGCCAGGTGGTCGCCACCGGCCAGCCCGGCGCCGACACCTGGTACCCCTTCGAATTCGATCAGACGCACATCCTCGTCACGGTCGCCGGCTACGAGCTGCCGAGGGACTGGGGGGTCTCGGCCAAGGTCCAGTACGTGACGGGCAACCCCTACACACCCTACGCGGGCGGGGTCTACGACGTCGATCAGAGCTTCTACTTCCCCTACGCGACGGACACCTACAACTCGTCTCGGATGCCCGACTTCTTCGCGCTGGACGCCCGAGTGGACAAGCTCTTCGCCTTCAAGCGCTGGCAGCTTGAGGTCTTCCTCGACCTCCTCAACGTGGCCCGTGGTACCAACCCGGAGTTCACCCTCTACAACTACGACTACACCGAGCAGACCTGGATTCGCGGCTTACCCTTCGTGCCCTCCCCCGGCTTCCAGGCTGAATTCAACTTCTGAGGCCATGAACAACGCCGCTCTCGAGGGCCCGAACAACGCCACTCCCGAATTCCCTGACCTAACGCGAGCCCTGGCGCTTCAAGTTGATGTTCGGCCCCTTCACCGAGACGACCTGCTTACAACCAGCCAGCTCGAAAGGGACGTTCTTCCTGCACCCCAGCCCGACCACGACCACCGCCCGGATCACCTGCGAGCCCTGTGGATCACCATCCAGAGCGAAGCGGAGGGCCGCCGCCTCCACGGGCGTCGAGGGGGACATCGCCGCGCAGGGCGACGCGCTGATCGGGAGGAAGACCCGCGCATCCGGGTCGAAGCGCTCCCAGACCACGCCCCGGCAGGCCGGCAAGGACACGTCCAACACCGACGCCGTGACCTCAACAAAGGGCTCCGGCTCGGCCGAAGCTGTGACTTGCACCGGCGCTTCGGCAAACGCGGCAGTGACCGACCCCATGAGCACCAGGAGCGCGTGCATGAACCCCTCCCCGTACGCCATCGTACCGCACGGCGCCCAGGAGGAGGGGAGGTGCCCTTCCTGGAACCGAGTTGTTGAAAGAGTGTCAGGACGAAGTGAACGCCCCTGCTCGGAATCTCTGCGTTATACTCGGCCGGCCTCGGAGCTTGGAGCCGCACCCCAGCGGAACCCGCAACCGCACCGGCAAGCCCGGAACCCGGAAGATCAACCCGCATACCCGTGAGTCCAGCCCCCCAAAAGGCTCGTACGCACGAAGTCTCGCAGGCTTCCAAACCCTGGTCCCCTCAAGCCTCCCAAGCGCACCTGCTCATCTTGGACCCCTCGGAGAACGGTACATGCGCGCTGCCCTGAAGCTGGTCGCCCCGCTCCTGGCCCTGTTCGGCCTGTTGACTGCGGCGACACCGGCCCACGCTGGAACGAAGCCGGCCCGAACGGCCCTGAGCGAGCTCAACGACAGCAAGAAGCACCACCAGGCCATCGCCAACCGGTTCTTCCTGAAGGAGGGCCGGTTCGAGCTCGCACCGGTGCTCGGCTACGTCCCAAACAACCCCATGGCCAAGCGGTATGTCGGCGGAGTGCTCGCTGCATACCACTTCTCCGAACAATTCGCGGCGGAAGGAGCGATCCTCTACTCCCCCGACCTCGGCAACAACGACCTCAAGGGCCTGACGCACACCCTTGTCAACATCGCCCATGAGGGATCCGGAGAGGTGCAGTTCCAGCAGCCCATCGACAAGATGAGCCTGGGCGCAACCTTCGCGGCGCGGTGGGCCCCCGTGTACGGCAAGATCAACCTGATCGGCGAGCGGGTGCTCAACTTCGACTTCTACGGCACCGCCGGCCTCGGCCTGCTCTCCGTCAACAAGTACTACGCGGTCTACGACGAAGCCGCATCGGTCGGTGGGGCGCCTCCCACCAGCCTCACCCCCGTCGGCACCAAGGCCGCCGTCCCGGTGAACCTCGGCATCGGCTTCGACTTCTTCCTGAGCAGCTCTCTGGCGCTCAAGTTCGACGTGCGAAACTACCTGTACGTTGACAAGAAGCCCCAGTACGACGCCAATAAAGAGGTGACCGAGTCTCGCCTCTACAACAACCTCGTGGCCTCTGTGGGCGTCAGCGTCTTCTTCCCGAAGATGAAGCCGCGCATCTACAACTTCTGAACAAGACCTTCGCCTGAGGACCAGCGGAATGCGCATCTCCACTCTGCTCTGCGGACTCGCGGCCATCGCGGCCTCCGCCCCGGCTCTCGCAGACGACACCCTCTCCGACTCCGCCCTCGCGCAAGCAGAGGGAGATTCGGAGGACAGCGGTGACGACGACATGAAGGACATCCTCGGCCCGACCGAGGAGGAAGACTCGGTGAAGTCCGAGACCGACGCCGTCAAGAGCGGCGACATCGGGGACAACGTCGGCGCACGGAAGGAAGACGTCCTGGTCGTCGAAGACGAGACCAAGAAGAAGCGGGTCATCAAGACGATTCAGCGGAAGACCTTCCTCAAGCTCGGCCGAGCGGAGGTTGGCCCCCACGCGGCCTTCGTGGCGAATGACCCGTTCCTCAACCGGTACATCTTCGGAGTGAATGGTGCGTACCACCTCACCGAGATCTTCGCGGTGGAGGGCAGCTTCGACTTCGCCCCCGACCTCGGCGACAGTGACTGGAAGCCGCTCACCCACCAGCTCGTGGACGAGAATCACGTCTCGCCGGACATCTCCAAGCTCACCTACTTCGGATCGGCGAACTTTCAGTTCTCGCCCATCTACGGGAAGGTGGCGGTGGTCGGCCGGCAGATCGTGAACTTCGACATCTTCGGCTCCTTCGGCATGGGCATCGCCCACACGTCGGATGACCTCACGGCCCTCCAGGCCGAGGGAGACCCGCGGGCCCAGGCCACACAAGAGCAGAACCAGCCGACAACCAGCTACGGCGGTGGTCTGCGGATCATCTTCGGCGAAAACTTTGCCGCCCGCATCGAGGGCAAGTCCCTGGTCTACATCGAGACGGTGAACTCCACCACGCTCGAGATGAAGAACAACTTCATCCTGCAGGCCGGCGCTTCCTTCTTCTTCCCCAACATCAAGTCCTGAGACCCAGGGAACCTTCGCCGCGGGGAGTAGTCAAGAAAGAGCAAAGGCTCACTTGGCGCTCCACCGGCACCGTCGGAGCCCCCCGTCATGAAGCACGTCGCACGCATCCTCCCGCTCTCCGTCGTGGCGCTCTCAGGCCTCGTCTCCACCCCCGCATGGGCCATCTCCTGTGACGAGGTGATGAACATGGTCGAGGTGAACGTCCCCACCAACATCGTCGTGATGACGATGAAGGACTCCGGGGACCAGTTCACCTCAGCCGATGTGAAGTGCCTCACCGACAAGGGCGCGCCCGCAGCGGTCATCAGCCAAGCGAAGGCGATGATGGCCTCGGACGACGCCGGGACGCCGGCCACCAAGCCGGCCACCAAGTCCGCCGGAAAGGCCGTCCCCGAAGACTCGAAGTCCGGCATCGACGACGATGAGGACAGCCTCGGCAGTCGGTCGAAGAAGAAGGTTGAGGATCTCCCCGAGCAGGGCGCCGAAGACGGCGACGAGCCGGGCGACATCAAGATGGCCATCAAGCAGTTCAGGGCCAAGAAGCCCCTCACTGCTTCGGCCATCCTCTATCGTCTCATCCAGGAGGGCCAGTACCCTGAGCAGGAGACGAAGATCAACTACTACCTGGGCCGATGTCTCGAAGACCTCGAGATGTACCACACAGCCCAGTACCACTATCTGCAGGTCGTGAAGAAGGGCACATCAAACCCCTACTTCAACTATGCGCTGCCGAAGCTGGTGAAGATCGCCCGGTACACCGGCGATGACACCGAGCTGCAGAAGATCGTCTCCAAGATCCCTCCCGACGCCTTCCCGCGCGACGCCAAGAACCACCTGTACTACTTGCTCGGCGTGCGAGCCTACGACGACGACAACCTCTCGGACGCCCGAAAGTTCTTCGGTCAGGTGTCCACGAAGTCTCCGCTCTACCTCAAGAGCGAGTATTTCCGAGGGGTCATCTACCACCAGCAGGGCAAGCTGAAGAGCGCGGTTCGCTCCTTCCGCGACGTGTACCGCGAGGACGTGGAGGTCTACAACGACACCCGCTACCTCCGCGAGGTCGAGGAGCTCAAGGACCTAGCGCTCATCAACGTGGCGCGTATCTATTACGGGATCGAGCGGTACGACGAGGCCGGCAAGTACTACGACCTCGTCTCTCGCGACAGCGAATACTGGCCCGAGGCGCTCTTCGAGAACGCTTGGGCCAACTTCATGCGCAACAACCTCAACGACACCCTCGGGCAGCTGTTGACGGTGAAGAGCCCCTTCTATGTTGATGAGCAGTGGCTCCCCGAAGCCACGCTGCTCCGCGCGCTCACCTTCTTCAACCTCTGCGAATACAAAGAGGTGGAGAAGATCCTGCTGAAGTTCGAGAACGAACATCGGCCGATGCGCGCCGAGATGCGTGACTTCGTCAAGGCATACTCTTCCGAAGAGACCCGAAAGCTCTCGGACGAGGCCTGGGACGCCTACTTCGGCAAGGAGGGCAAGCGCGACTCCGTGCTGCCGAAGACCCTCTTCAACAGGGTGCTCCAGAACAAGGACCTCTCCGGGATCGTCCGCCACATGGACGTGATGGAAGAGGAGCTCGCGGTGATCGACAAGCAGAACCCGAAGTGGCGAGACCAGCTCGGGCCCTACCTGCAGAAGATCATCGAGGCCGATCGCCAGAAGTACAAGAAGCGGGCTGGTCTGCTCCTCCTCAAGGAGATGGCACGACAGGCCAACACGGTGGACGACCTGCTCACGCAGTCCGAGATCGTGCGCTTCGAGGTCGTGGACGCCCAGCGCGTCGACTACGTGTACAAGGCGCAGTCCGGGGACATCAACGAGTCCCTGAAGAGCACTGACCTCGACTTCGCCACGGCCACTGACTTCATCTACTGGCCGTTCAATGGTGAATTCTGGTCGGACGAGCTCGGCTACTACCACTACACCGAGCAGAGCTCCTGTAAGTAGAGGCCCCCTCCTCTCATCGCCGCTTATCGACCCAGTGAGGCCGTCTGCCAGGCAGGCGGCCGCTGACCACCGAAGAGGCTTCCATGAAGCGCTCCCCAGTTGTTCCCCTCGTCGCCCTGCTTGCCCTCGGGGTCCTCACCCCGATGGTGTCGTCGGAGGTCGGCCAGGCACAGGCCCAGCAGCCCGCCGCCGGCAAGACCGAGGCAAAGGCCGAACCGAAGAAGGACGAACGAAAGGTCCTCAAGATGTCGGATCTCCCCGCGGAGTCCAAGTCTGAGGCCTATCGGCAGATGGCGCGGGAGAAGCGCCATGAGTCGATGAACTTCCTGAAGGACATCCTGGCCAACCGGGCGCCCCAGGGCACCCAGAAGGCCGAGATGATGCTCCGGCTCGCCGAGCTCTACTCGGAAGAGGGCCGTGACATTCGCCTCGACGAGTCGGCGCGCAACCAGGCCGCCTTCGACAAGTGTTTCAACACGAAGGGCTGCCAGCCCGACAAGATCGTGGAGGATTACACCGAGAGTCGGAAGTGGCTCGACAAGGCGATCAAGCTCTATCAGCAGATCCTGCAGAGCTACCCGCAGTACCAGCGAGCCGACGAAGCGACCTTCTACCTCGCCTCGGCGCTCCAAGAGACGGGCCAAAAGGAGCCGGCGGTCGAGCAGTTCACCGCGCTCGTCCGAACCTACCCCGAGAGCGCCTACGTCCCTGACGCCTACGTCAACATCGGCGAGTTCTACTTCGAGACCAACAACGCCTACAAGGCGCTGATGGCCTACCAGAAGGCCGCCCGGTACAAGGACTCCCCCCAGTACGCCTTCGCCACCTACAAGCTGGCGTGGTGCTTCTACAACGTGGGCGAGTACGGCAAGGCCATCGACACCATGAAGTCGGTGGTGCAGTTCTCGATGACCCAGGACGCCGCCGCGGGTGATGCGGGGCAGAAGCGTCGCCTGTCGCTGCAGGACGAAGCCCTCAAGGACCTCGTCCGCTTCTTCGCCGACGCCGGTGAAATGGACGAAGCCTACGTCTACTTCACGAAGCTCGGCAAGAAAGACCTCATCAAGGACATGCTCACTCGCCTCGCGGCGACCTACTTCGAGCAGGGCAAGTTCGAGGAGTGCATCCAGACCTACCGGCGCCTCATCGCCGAGAACCCACAAGGGAAGGACGCGCCGATCTACCAGAACTCGATCATCGAGGCCTACACCAAGATCGGCCGCCGGGAGGAGACCCTCTCCGAGATCGAGCGCCTCCGGACCACCTACGGGAAGAGCTCCGCCTGGGCTCGTGCCAACTCGGCCGACCAGGAGGCCGTCAAGTCGGCCACCGACTACGTCGAGAAGAACCTCCGCACGGTGGCCACAAACTTCCACAATGACGCCAAGAAGATGGGCACTGGGAAGGGCGCGGTCGAGTCCTACGCGCTCGCCTACAAGGCCTACTCGGTCTACCTGCAGGAGTTCCCGGAGGGCAAGTACACCTACGATGTGCGCTACGCCTTTGGTGAGCTCCTCTACAAGATCAAGAAGTTCGACGAGGCCTGGGACCAGTACATGAAGGTGGTGGCCCTCGATCCGAAGGGCCAGCACTCGATGTTCTGCGCCGAGTCGGCGATCTTCGCCGCCGATGAGGTCGTGAAGGCCGACAAGAACTCCAAGACGGCCCCGGACAGCAAGACGGACGCCACTCCGCTCGGCAAGTGGGAGCAGAACCTGCTCACCTCGCTGGACCAGTACTCCAAGCTGTACCCGGAAGACAAGAAGACGCGGAACATCATCTATAAGTCCGCGTACCTCCTGTACAATCACAATCAGTTCAAGGAGGCCTCCGACCGCTTCCGCATCGTCATCAAGATGGACCCCCAGTCGAAGGAAGCAGAGCAGGCCGCCAACCTGATCCTCGACTCCTTCAACCTCGTCCAGGACTGGCAGAACTTGAAGGAGGTCGCCAAGGCCTTCTACGACCAGCAGGGCCTCGGCTCCGCTGGCTTCAAAAAGGAGGTCTACGACGTCTACGAGCGCGCCTCGTTCAAGCTGGTCGAGATCAACTTCGAGAAGTCGAAGGATCAGGGCGCGGCGGCCGACGCCTACATGGCCTTCTACGGCGAGTTCCCGCAGTCCCAGGTCGCCGATCTCGCGCTGAACAACGCCTCGGTCTACTACAACAAGCTGGGCCAGACGGGCAAGTCGATGAGCGGCCGCAAGACCCTCATTGAGAAGTTCCCGAGCTCTAAGTTCTACAAGCAGCAGGTCGCAGACCTCGGCTTCGACTACGAGTCCATTGCCGACTTTGGACAGGCCGCGAACTGGTACGAGAAGCTGTTCAGCCTCGACAAGGAGCACCCCGCCGCGAAGGACGCCCTCTACTCCGCGGCCCTCTTCCGGCGGGCCAGCGGCGACTGGCAGGGGTCGATCAAAGACTACCAGCTCTTCCAGACGGCGTACCCCGCAGACGAGCGCAACCCGAACCTCACCATCGGCATCGCGCAGATCTACGAAGAGCAGAAGAAGATCGACGAGGCCTCGAAGATCTACTTCAGCTTCTTCACCAAGCCGCCCGCTGGCGCCACCATCGAGCAGGTCTACTTCTCCAGGCTCCGCTACGGCCTCAACATGGAGGCTCTCGGGCAAGGCGCGAAGATCGACAAGCACTGGAAAGAGACCCTCGCGGCCTTCCAGGCGTCGAAGTCCAAGGGTGAGAACACCGGCACCGCCGTCGAGTTCATCGCCCAGATCATGTTCAAGCAGGCGGAGGGCCAGTACGACGCCTACATGAAGATGAAGATCAGCGGCCCGGGTGGAAAGTCAAACACCGCCAACACCAACAAGGTGCTGACCAAGCAGCTCTCTGACAAAGCCAAGGCGCTGATGGAGGTCGAGAAGACCTACGTCGAGATCGTCAAGACCGGCGCCGGCGAGTGGGGTCTCGCCTCCCTCGTCAAGCTGGGCAAGGCCTACGAGAACATGTCGGAGACCCTCCGCACCTCGTACATCCCCGACTACCTCAGCGCCGACCAGGCCGACCTCTACAAGATGGGCCTCGAAGACAAGGCCTACCTGCAGGTCGAGAAGTCGGTGACCGTGTACTCCGAAGCCTTGAAGAAGGCCTACGAGCTCAATCTGTACAATGAGAACACCGACTTCGCCACCCGGCAGCTCGGTACTCTGCGCCCCGACGACTTCCCCGTGCTGGTGGAGGAGCTGCCCAAGGCCCGCTTCACCGCCGCTGCCGGCGTCGCGCAGAAGTTTGAAGAGCAGCCCTAAGGAGACGATCAACCATGTGGAACTTCCGCTCACTGGTGCTGCTCCTGTCCTTCGGGCTCCCCCCGATGGTCGGTTGCGGACCAAAGAAAGCCCCCGAGACCGCCGTAGACGGGGTGGTCAATCCCAAGGCCGCCTTCGCCGCCGGGGTTCAGATCCTCAAGAGTCCCAGCAAGGATGGGGTCATCGACTACGCTGGCGCGCTGGCCCAATTCGAGGCAGCCACCACCGCCAAGCCCGACTTCTCGAAGGCCCACTTCAACGCGGCCTGGACCGCCGAGCGGATGGGCAACGTAGAGAAAGCCGCCAACCACTACCGGGCGGCGCTCGACGCGGATCCGTCCTACAACGAGGCCTTCCTCGCCCTCGGAGCGGCGCTCACCAAGGCGGGCAAGGGTGACGACGCGGTCCAGCTCTACCGGGGCGCCTCCGAGAAGGCCCCTGATGACATCACGCTCCGCAACCTCCTCATGGAGGCCCTGAACGGCGCCGACATGTACGACGACGCCCTCCTCCAGGCGAGAGAGATCCTCCTCCGGGACTCCAAGAACGTAGGCGCGTACCGAACGCTCTCGCGGGTGTACTTCGCGAAGGGCGACTACCGCATGAGTCAGCTCTGCGCCGAGAAGGCGAGGACCCTCGCGGAGGGCGATCCCGGTATCTACAACAATATCGGCGTCACCTACCTCGTGATGGACAACGAGCCGGCGGCGATCGAGGAGTTCAAGACGGCGATCAAGCTCCGGTCCGACACCACGGAGGCCAACCTGAACCTGGGCTTCGTGGCCCTCAACTCTGGTGATTACAGCTTGGCGAGGCAGTGTTTCGAGGCGGCCCTCAAGGGTGAGCCCGGAAACACAAACGGCAAGCTCGGTCTCGCCGTCGCGCTCCGCGGGGCCAAGGAGTACGAGGCCTCGGCCAAGCTCTACAGCGAGATCCTCGAGGCCGACCCGAGCAATCAGGACGCCTACTTCAACGCCGCCACGTTGTACGAGAAGTACACGAAGGACTACAAGAAGGCGCTGAAGGTCCTTCAGGACTTCGTGGACAAGAACAACAAGGGTCAGATGGGTCCGGATCACGAGGTCTACGCCCGAATGGACCGCGTGAAGGAGTCTCAGCGGATCGACGAAGAGCGCAAGGCCGAAGAAGAGCGCAAGAAGAAGGAGGCTGAAGAGCGCAAGAAGCGCCAGCAGCAGGCCTTCGAAGACCTCAAGGGCAAGGTCGCGAAGCTCAAGCAGGTGATGGCCACCTACTCAAGCTGTCCGATGATGGTGGAGTCCGGCGGCATCGATCAGGGCCAGATGGTCCTCGAGCAGGCCGAGGCGGTCATTCAGTCGGAAGAGATCGACATGGCGGGCGATATCACCACCTTCGTGGATGATTTGATGCCGCAGCTCGAGGCCATCATCCCGTCTTGCGGCGGCGGTGCGGCCCCCGCTCCGGCACCCGCGCCCGAAGCCCCCGCTCCGGCACCCGCACCCGATGCCCCTGCGGCTCCGGCGGGTGGTGAGGCTCCCGCCCCCCAGTAGGGGTCTTGACAAAGGCCTGACGAACCAGCGGAGAGGGTCCGTGTCAGTCACCCCAGCGAAGGTCAGGGATCATCCAGATCTTCGTCGCGGTGGCTGCACGTGCGCCACGCGTTCTGGTGGAGCGCGCTCTTCGGTCTCACCCGGATTTACCGGAACCTTGCAAGGACCACACCCGTCCCAAACAGGGTTTCAACCTGGATAGTTTTCGGCACCGATCTCAAGGTGCCGCTAACGTCGGGGTTCCCGAGGGCTCGAATCACCGGTATAGTTCAACGTGTAAAGAGAGGTCGGGTCCGGGCCCGCGCTCATCCCCCTTGGGAGGTCTCATGAAGTCCACGCTCAGCCGCCTGTTTGCCCTGTCGATCCTCAGCCTCTCCCTCGGCGTCGCCAGCGCCCAGGAGGAGGGCGGAGAGGGCGCGACGGAGGACCGCAAGGTCACCTACAAGTCGACCACCGAGATCGACTTCGAAGGTCTGGACGTCGCGGGCGAGCTCGTGAAGCCGGCCGGCGCCCTCCTCATGGAGCGCAAGCGCGCCTCCTTCAACCCCCTCATCCGCCTCCGCTTGGACTTCAACGAGGAGATGGCCCAGTCGGTGGACCAGATCAAGTAGTCCCCGCCTCGCCGCGCTTCCCTCCGAGAACCTCTCCGGATCTGCACTAAGGATCATCGCCATGGCGAACGAAACCTCCGGCAAGCTCGTCCTCAGCTTCGACATCTACGAGGGTGACCAGTACCTCCGCCGCGAGGAGATCTCCGCGGAGAGCGTGACGATCGGTCGCGGTCCCGCCGCGATGCTCCGCGTGGACAACGAGGCGCTCGCTGACCTCCACGCCGTCATCAACATCAATGACGACGGCACGATTCAGCTCCTCGACCTCGGCGGGCCCACCGGCACGACGGTCAACGGCGAGGTCGTCAACAACACGAACCTCCGCAACGGCGATCAGATCAGCGTCGGGACCGTCCGCTTCGCGCTGGCCATCCACGATGAGCAGGCGCTCGCCGATGAGGAGGCCACCCAGCTCTCCCCGTCGATCGGCGCAGGCGCCGAAGACGCAGCAGACCACGACACCGCGGGCGGCGGGTCCGTAGCCCCTCGCGCGGCGGCGGTCGGCGCGGCCTACACGGCACCGCAGGGTGGCGAGCTCCTGGAGAAGGACACCGGCGAGGACGTGATCGCCTTCATCATGCGCTCCGGCGGCACCCACGAGGCGGGCTTCGACAACACCAAGCCCAAGGTGCTTGAGGTCGCCCAGGTGTGGGGCGACGTCGTGATGAACATCAAGCAGTACTCCCGCGGCGCCGCCAGCGTCACCGCTGGGCCGGTCGGCGCGGAGTTCTTCGTCCCCTCGGGCGTGCTCCCCACCGACAACTACAAGGTCTTCGAGTGGGCCGGTAGCCAGTACGTGTGCAACATCAGCGACAAGTGGTCCGGCTTCGCCGACATCGGTGAGGAGCGCCACGACTTCCACGACCTCATCCAGAGCGGCAAGGCCACCTCGGTGGGCGGTGGGCAGTACCAGGTGCCCGTGGTCGAGGGCACCCGCGTCGTCGCGGACACCGGGAACTTCATCTTCTTCGGCCAGCTCGCGGCGCCGGGCAAGGTGGTGCCCACCAAGTTCTCCGAAGGGATGGACTACCCCTTCCTCGGCATCCTCGGCTTCATGGGCTTCCTGTTCGGCCTGCTCACCATCATGATGGCCCTGAGCCCGCCGCCCCCCGAGAACGAGATGATGGAGATTGACGATCGTTTCGTCGATCTCCTCCTTGAGAAGCCCCCTGAGGAGATCCCTCAGCCCAAGAAGGCCGACGCCAACCCCGACGCGGGCGAAGGCGCCAAGGCCAAGAAGGAAGAGGGCAAGGTCGGCAAGCAAGACGCCAAGATGAAGACCGCCAAGGGCAACAAGGTCGAGATGCAGAAGCAGCAGCTCGACAAGGAGATCGCCGAGCAGGCAGGCGTCCTCGGCGCCCTCCGCGACGGCGGTGAGCTCGACAGCGTCTTCGGCTCCTCGGCCATGAGCACCGACCTCGCGGGCGGCATCGGCGGCCTCATCGGCGCCTCCGGCACCCAGATGGGCTCCGGCGGCCTCGGCGGCCGCGGCGGCGGCCTCGGCGGCGGCGGCTCGGCAGAGGGCCTCGGCGGCCTCGGCACCAAGGGCCGTGGGTCCGGCTCCTCTGGCTACGGCTCCGGCGGCGGCAGCTTCGGCCAGAAGAGCGAAGGCGGCATCGGCGCTATCGGCGGTGATCCCATCATCCTCGGCGCTCTCGACAAGTCGCTCATCGACGCCGTCATCAAGCGGCACATGAACCAGATCCGCTACTGCTACCAGCGCGAGCTGACCAAGAACCCGAACCTCGGCGGTAAGATCACGATCAAGTTCGTGATCGCCAAGGACGGCTCGGTGTCCAAGTCGGACGTGAAGAGCTCGACGATGGGCAACAAGTCGGTGGAGGGCTGCATCGCAGACCGCTTCCTCCGCTTCCAGTTCCCCGAGCCGAAGGGCGGTGGCATCGTCATCGTGTCGTACCCCTTCATCTTCTCGCCGGGCTGAGAGCCTTCCCGCGGCGGCCCGTCCGTGCTAGGACGGGCCGTCCCGGTCTCAGCAAGTCCCCCCGCCTTCTCCTTCCGAGAACCTCATGAAGATCGACAGACTGCTGCTCTCGGCGCTCCTCACCTCTGCCGCTTGGCTCCCGTCTTCTGCGATGGCCGCCGATGACGAAGGCGGGGATGAATATGGGGACATGGAGGGCGACGGCGCCGCTCCGAAGAAGACGACCAAGGCGAAGAAGCAAGCCGCGGTGCGAGAGATCACCAAGGGGCTCTACGCCAAGGCCAGCGTCGGAGGAGGGCTCTACCTCCTCGACCTCAGCGGCTGGGTCAGCCCGGGGACGGCCCTGGGCCTCTCCGTCGGGGATGACTTCCTCGACCGCGAGACCAGCTCTGCCGCGTGGGAGATCGACTTCTTCCAGGGCGTGCACAACGGCAAGCAGTACGAGACCCAGATCCTCGAGGGCGGCGCGTGTATGGACGCCGGCGGCGGGGCGCCCTGCGTGCAGGGCGACCTCCGCACCTACACCCTCGCGGGCGTGCTCGAGTGGTCCTTTTACCCGACCCGCCGCATCGGCATCGGCATTCGAGCGGGGGGTGGCGTGCTCATCTCCCCGCTGCTGATGGAGCCGGACTACTACAACAAGGAGGTCGTCGCTGGCACCTGGGGCGGGATCGACCCCGGATACCATCACGGCCCCCACCCGCTCGGCATCGGCGGCCCGACCTTCGAGTACTACACCAAGCTCTCCCACTTCTCCGTGGGTGTGGACGCCGACGTGTTCTACGCGGTGGGCTTTGATCTCGGCGCCAACGTCACGGGCAACCTGAAGTACACCTTCTGATCGCTCGCCTCCTCGCCGAGGCATCCCGGCGAAGAAGCCAGAGACCGCGCCCCTACGGAGCGCGGTCTTCTCGTTTCCGGGTGGCGCATCCCGTATGCTACAATCCGCCCGACCTACGAGGAACTGACGTTGACGCCCACGCGCCTAAAGACCCTCCCCCTCCTCCTCCTGCTCTCGACCGCTTGCGGGCTGCAGGTCGCGCCGCCCAAGGGCTCCGACACCGCGTCGGGTGGCGGTGGCGGAGAGCTCCAGGTCGGTGACCTCTCCATCAGCCCCGGCACCGTTGACTTCGGCACGGTGAGCCCGGGTGAGCCCTCGTCCGCGGACGTGGTGATCACCAACACCGGGAGCGGCAGCGTCGTGCTGGTGGAGTCGGTCGTCCGCGGTGACTCCGCCTTCTCCATCTTGAGCACCACGACCTTCCCGGTCGAGCTCCTCTCGGAGGACTCCCTCGTCGTCTCCGTGGGCTTCGAGCCCGCGACCGCCGCCACCTTCACCGGCAGCCTCGACATCGAGGTCGGCAACACGCAGCAGGTGGCCTCCGTGCCCCTCACGGGCACCGCCTCCAGCGGGGGCTCTGACGGGAGCGACGGCGGCGACGGCGCCGACGGCACAGACGGCGGCGATGGCAGCGACGGCGGTGGCGACTGCCACCTCGGCCTCAGTCATTCGGCGGTCGACTTCTCGGATGTGTACCTCTACACCACGGCCACGCAGAGCGTCACGCTCACGAACAACTGTACGGGTGACATCCTCGTCCAGGACGTGGTGATCGGCGAGGACACCTTCTCCTTCTCTGGGCTCACCCTCCCCCAGGTGATCGGCTCCGGCGCGACGGACACCCTCATCCTCGCCTTCTCGCCGACGACGATCGGCAGCTACAGCGACACCATCCAGCTCGTCACCGACGAAACAACGGGCAACACCTACGATGTCAGTGTCCAAGGCAAGGGGGTCGAGCCACCCTGCTACGTCTGCGACCCCACCATCGAGGTCGATACCGGCGGTACCAGCGACTACGAGGTCGGCCTCGGCAGCATCTTCGGAATCCCCGCCTCCCAGTCGGTGATCATCACCAACGCCAGCGACGTCGATCTCGAGATCCTCGGCTACGACTTCCAAAACGACGCCCAGGGCGGGACCTTCACGATCAGCGGGCTGAACACCGCGACCATGAGCCCCCGATCCACGTTGACCTTCACGATCAACTACACCTGCCCTGAGTTTTGTCTGGACATCGCGAACACGATCACCGACGAGAACATCCTCCACATCCTGAGCAATGATCCGGCCCAGCCCGACTACGCCATCGCCGTCCAGGGCATCTGACGGCCTCGCCCCTACGGTCCTTGCTCCGACCCGGTGGACGGGCTAACCGGCTCGCCCCCCAACCGTAAGACGACTCACCACAGGGTGCGCCGTCCAATGCGAGGTTCCCGTGGCGAATTCGTCCGTTGGTCTGCTTGGCAAGAAGCTCGGCATGACCCAGTTGTTCACCGAAGATGGCGCCCTCGTCGGCGTGACCGTGGTGGACGCCAGCAACAACACCGTGATCACGGTCAAGTCCGAGAGCGGCAGCGACGGCTACAACGCCGTCCAGCTCGGCTACGGCACCCGTCGCGCCAGCCGCATCACCAAGGCCTCCCAGGGTCACTTCGCAAAGGTGGGGGCGCTCCCCTCTCAGACCCTCCGCGAGGTGCGCATCAACGCCGCCGACGCCGCCCTCTACCCGGCCGGCACCGTGCTCCAGGTCGCCCAGTTCTTCAACGCCGGTGACATCATCGACGTCGTGGGCCTCAGCAAGGGCCGCGGCTTCGCCGGTGTGTTCAAGCGCCACCACATGGCCGGCTTCGAGCGCAGCCACGGCGTGCACGAGTACTACCGCCACGGCGGTTCGATCGGCACGCGCCTCACCCCGGGCATGACGCTCAAGGGCGTCAAGATGCCGGGGCACCTCGGCAACTCCCAGGTCACCGTCCAGAACCTGAAGATCGTGAAGGTGGACGCCGAGAAGGGCCACATCTACATCAAGGGTGGCGTCCCGGGCAGCGACGGCGACATGGTCACGGTTCGCCGCGCCGTGAAGAAGCTCAAGAAGTAGACCACCGCCGGTCCGCTGGTCTTCGCAGAGGCCCCCGCTCACCCCGGGGGCCTCTCCTTTTTTACGCCCTCAACTCGTGGGGGATCACTCCATGCGGTAGTTCGGGCTCTCCTTGGTGATGATCACGTCGTGGACGTGACTCTCGCGGAGCCCGGAGGGCGTGATGCGCACGAAGGAGCTGTCCGAGTGGAGCGTCCCGATCGTCGGACAGCCGGTGTAGCCCATGGCCGCCTTGAGACCTCCCACGAGCTGGTAGAGGGTCTCCGAGAGGGGGCCCCGGTAGGGCACCCGACCGACGATGCCCTCGGGGACGAGCTTCCTCCCCTCCCCCTCTCGGTCGCCGCCCTCCTGGAAGTAGCGGTCCGACGAGCCCTCCCGCATGGCCTCCACCGAGCCCATGCCCCGATAGGTCTTGTACGAGCGCCCCTGAAAGAGCACCACCTCGCCAGGGGCCTCGTCGGTGCCCGCGAAGAGTGATCCGATCATCACCGCGTCCGCGCCAGCGGCGAAGGCCTTGGCGACGTCCCCGCTGTACTTGATGCCCCCGTCGGCGATGATGTGTACGCCGGCGGCATGGGCGGCCTCCGCGCAGTCGGAGATCGCGGTGAGCTGGGGGACGCCGACCCCGGCGACCACGCGGGTGGTGCAGATGCTGCCGGGTCCGATGCCGACCTTGACGACGTCGGCGCCCGCGTCCACGCAGGCGCGGGTGGCGTCCGCGGTGGCGACGTTGCCGACCACGAGCAGAAGCTCGGGGAACCGACGGCGGACCTCCCGCGCCGCGCGCAGGACCCCCTCGGAGTGCCCATGCGCGGTGTCGATGGCCAGGAAGTCGACCCCCGCCTCGACGAGCGCCTCCGCTCGGGCGTCCCGATCGACGCCGACCCCGATCGCCGCTCCGCAGACCAGGCGACCGTTGTGGTCTCGCGTGGCCTGAGGGTAGCGGGAGGCGGCCTGTAGGTCCTTGAAGGTGAGCAGGCCCACGAGGCGCCCGTCGCCCTCGACGACGAGCAGCTTCTCGATCTTGTTGGACTGGAGCAGGTCCTTGGCGGCCTCGAGATCGGTGCCGGGGGGGCAGGTCACGAGGTGCTCGCCCGTGGTCATGACCTCGCGCACCCGCCGATCCAGGTTCCGCTCGAAGCGCAGGTCACGATCGGTGAGGATCCCGACCACCCGGTCACCCTCGACCACCGGGAAGCCAGAGATGCCCCGCTCCCGCATCAAGCGACGGGCGTCCCGGAGGAGCTGATCGGGGTGGAGCGTGACGGGATCGGGCACGATGCCGGTCATGGCGCGCTTGACCTTCAAGACCTCCGCCGCCTGCGCCGCCACCGACATGTTCTTATGCACGACCCCGACGCCGCCCTCACGGGCCATCGCGATGGCCGTAGCGGCCTCGGTCACGGTGTCCATCGCGGCGGAGACCAGCGGGAGGTTGAGGCGCAGCCCCCTCCCGAGGGTGGTCGAGACGTCAACCTCGCTCGGCAGCACCAGGGAGTGGGCCGGGAGCAGCAAGACGTCATCAAAGGTGAGCGCGAGCGGAATGTCGTGGCGCAGCATCACAGCCTCTCTCCCGGCGGGGCGTCATCCGGGCCAGGGGCCTATCACCGGGTCCGAGCGGGGGCCGCCCCGGCCACCGCCATCGGACTCCCCTCGTTGACAGCGCCCCGGCCTCTCGGTAAAAGGACGGCCACCGCATACTTATGCTCGATCACTCGCTCGGAGTACCCATGCGCTCATTGTTCGCCGCCACCCTGTTCCTCGCCGCCCTCGCCGGCTGCGGCGCCAAGCACAAGGGCACCTACGAGGTCGGTGCTGCGCCGAGCACCGCCTCGGCGCCCTCCGCCCTCGACGAGGCCAACGCCCTGTGGGAGAAGCGCTCGGACAAGGCCCAGCTTGAGGCCGCCATCGTCCAGTACGAGGCCGCCTTCGCCGCCGATCCCACCAACCGCGTCATCGGCGCGCAGGTGGTGCGCGGCTACTACTTCCTCGGCGACGCCCACGAGACCGACAAGGACAAGAAGCTCGCCGTCTGGGACAAGGCGATCACGGCTGGAAAGCGGTGCATCGCGATCAACGCCGAATTCACCGCCATGCTCGAGAAGGGCGATGAGGACGAGGCCACCGCCGCCAAGGTGCTGACCGCCGCCGACGTCCCGTGCACCTACTGGACGGCCACCTCCCTCGGGAAGTGGGCCAAGCTCAGCGGCCTCGCCAAGACCCTGAAGAACCTCGGCACGGTGAAGGCCTGGGTGGCCCGCGTGCAAGAGCTCGAGCCCACCTACTTCCATGGCGCGCCCGACCGGTATTGGGGCGCGTACTACGCCGCCATCCCGAGCTTCGCCGGCCAGGACCTCAACAAGTCGAAGGACCACTTCGACAAGTCCCTCGCCTTGGACCCCAACTACTTCTCCACCAAGGTGCTGATGGCGGCGGAGTGGGCGGTCAAGTCGCAGAACAAGGCCGAGTACGAGCGCCTCCTCAAAGAGGTCATCGCCGCCGACCCGAACATCGATCCCTCGGTGATCCCCGAGAACCTGGCCGAGCAGGCCAAGGCCAAGGACCTCCTCGCCCGCGAGGCCGAGTTCTTCGCCCAGTGATCGAGGCCACCCCTTCGAACCCGGCCTGACCTCGGGCCAAGGGAACCCCATGCCTGAGATGCACACCCTCCGCTCCACCGACGGCACCGCCCTCCGGGTCGCCCGTTGGGGATCGGCCGATCGGGACGTGCTGATTGTCCACGGGCTCGCCGAGCACGCGGGCCGCTACGAGCACGTGGCCGCCGCGCTGGTCGCCGCTGGCTGGCGGGTCACCCTGCTGGAGCTCCGCGGCCACGGGCGCAGCGAGGGCCGCCGCGGCCACGTGATGTCCTGGCAGGACTACGCGGACGACGTGCGGGCCGCCGCCACCTTCGTCGGGCGCCCCTTCGTGCTGCTCGCGCACTCGATGGGGGGCCTCGTCTCCCTCTGGACCCTGCTTGAGCCGATGAGCCCGGCCGTCCGCGCCCTCGCCCTCTCAAACCCGCTGCTGGGCGTGAAGGTCCAGGCCCCGGCGATCAAGATCAAGGCGGCGAAGCTCCTCTCTCGGCTTCTCCCCTGGCTCCCCTTGTCGAACGAGCTCGACACCAACGCCATCTCCCGCGACCCCGCGGTGGTTCGCGCCTACGAGGCCGATCCGCTGGTCTACGGCAAGATCACCCCACGCTGGTACACCGAGATGCTGGCGGCGCAGGTCCGCGTCCACGCCGCTGCGGCGAGCTACCGCCTGCCCCTCCACCTGATGGTCTCCGACGCCGATCAGATGTGCGACCACGAGGCCGCCTTGCGCCTCTTCGCCGCCTATGGCGGGCCGAAGTCCCACGTGCTCTACCCGCACCTCTACCACGAGCTCTTCAACGAGCCGGAGCAGAAGCAGGTGCTGGCCGAGCTCATCGCCTGGCTGGAGGCGGTCTGATGGGGCGCCAGGAACGGCTGAAGGCCCTGCTGCTGGAGCGCTCCGTCCGCCGCCAGCGGGTGATCCTCGCGTCGGGGCGGGAGAGCGACTTCTACGTCGACGCCCGCCAGACCACGCTGCACCCCGAGGGCGCCGCGCTCATCGCTGAGCTCGTGCTGGAGCGTCTCCTCCCCGAGGTGGTCGCCGTGGGGGGGCCCGTCACCGGCGCAGACCCTATCGCCGGCGCCGTCGCCGCCGTGTCCTTCCTCCGCGGTCGCCCCATCCAGGGCTTCATGGTGCGGAAGGAGCCCAAGGGCCACGGCCTCCGCCTGTGGGTCGAGGGCCGCGGCTCCCTCCCCGACGGCGCGCCCGTCTGCATCGTCGAGGACACCGCCACCACCGGCGGCAGCCTGCTCACCGCCATCGAGCGGGTCGAGCAGGAGGGCCTGCGGGTGGTGCAGTGCATCGTCGTGGTCGACCGCGAAGAGGGGGCCGTGGAGCGCCTCGCCGCCGCCGGCTACCGCCTCGAGGCCCTCATCGGCCGCGACGCGCTGCTCCGCTGAGTCGAGGCCCCTCGAGCCGCCCCCCACTCAATCTGCGCCCCAGTCGAGCAAGAAGTCGACGGTCTCGGTGATGACGTGGCACTCGTCGGCCTCGACGGTGACCCCGGCGCTCTCTGGGACGTGGCCCGCCGCGAGGGCCGTGACGACGAAGTCACCCGCCTCCTCGGAGCCGCAGATCCAGGAGGCGTCCGAGCGGAGCTCGCAGGGCGCCGCATCATCACCACCCAGCGGCGCGTAGGTGACGCCCACCCCGTCGAGGGGCTCGCCGGAGCTGCCGGCGACCGTGACCGCGATCGAGGGCACCTCTTGCTCGGTGCAGTCGACCTGCTCTTCGAGGAGCGTGAGCGTGAGGACCTCGGGGATGACGTGGCACTCATCGGCCTCGACGGTGACCACCTGCTCGGCCGACTCGTAGCCCTCGGCCTCCACGCGCAGGAGGAGGTCGCCGTCGACCTCCCAGCCGCAGACGAAGACCCCGTCCGGCATCCCGTCGCAGGGTTGGGCCTCCCCCCCGTCCACCAACCACGTGGCGGTCGCCCCGGCGATCGGGGCCGCCGCTTCGTCCACCACCGTCAGGTTCACCGAGCCGCGCGCCTCCGTGGAGCAGTTGACCGGATCCGCGTCGTCCTTCCCACATGCGCCGAGGGCGGCGAGGGCGGCGAGGGGCGCGAGGAGGTGGAGGCGGACCGGAGATGAACGCATGGGGGCTCCCGGAGCTGCGCAGAGGAGGGGACCTCTCCCACCCCAACCTACACACCAGATCGGCCTCTCCTCCTGCGAAGGATCACCGATCAGCGCAGGATCACCATCGCCCCCACCGGCAGCGCCGCATACACCGCCGCGACGTCGGAGAGGTGGTTGACCACGCAGCCCCAGCTCTTGCGCGGGCCATCGGCGTCCGACCACTCCGAGATCCAGCCGTGGAAGCCGATCCCGCCCCCGAGCCGCGTGTCCTGGAGCGTCAGCCCCCGGCGCCGCCAGGCCCGCGAGATCGCCCCGGCCTGCTCGGCGGTCACCCAGCCTTGGGCGAGCCCCCGCTCGGCGTCCCAGGGGTTCGGGTAGTTCAGCTTCGTCCAGTACCCCCCGTAATAGTCCGCGACCGGCCCCTCGAAGGGCCCCGTCGATTTGGCCACCACGAAGTACATCCCGACCGGCGTGCGGTTGTCCCCTCGCCGCTCCTTGGGCCCATCCGCTTGGCCGCGCCCGACCCGGTATCGAGCGGCCTCCTGCCCCCGCCGGTACAGGCGCAGCTCGCTCCGCGCCGCGTCCACCACCGCGAGGGCGGCCTCTCGCTGGGGGACCGGCACCGCCTCGTGCGCCCGGAGGAAGGCCTCGACCGGCACCTCCTCCGCGCCCCTCCGGAGCGACCACTCGACCTGCGCTCCGCGCCCGATCACCGCCCCCGCCTCCACCCGATCTCCGGCCGCCCCCGCGCTCACCCAGGGGCCGTCGCCGTGGAGGGTCGAGGTCACGGTCACCCGCTCCGCGTTCTCGTAGAAGACATGCTCGATCACGAGGGTGTCCCCGCTGGCCCTCCGCACGACCCCCAGCGCTGGGGCCTGGACCGCGCCCGCGGACGCTCGCCGCCAACTGCCCTCCCCTGTCCGGGTCCAGCCCGCGTCGACGGGGGGCTGGAATCCGTCGGCGACGGGGGTATGACGGTCGGTCCACTCCGCCCACACGTCGACCGCCGCCGGCGGGGCCTCCGCCTGAGCGGCACAGGCGCCGAGCAGCAGGAGCGCCCACCCGACCTGCACCCTGGGGAGGGGTCGACGGGGCAGGGTTCGGTCCGGCTCCACGGTCAGGGCGCCCCGGGGCTACCTTCGACCGCCTCACCTTCCACCGGCGGAGCACCCTCCACCGGCGGAGCACCCTCGACGGGCGGGCCTGCGGCCTCCGCGGCGGCCTTCTGCTCCGCCTTTTGTTTCTTTGCCTTCTCCATCATCTCCTGAAGCGTGAGCACCTTGGGCTCCGCCTCGGCGCCCGGGGCGCCGTCCGCCGGGATCTCGGACGGCGCGGCGACGACGGGCTTGCCGTCCCAGGGGAAACCCTCGTAGAAGTCGCGCCCCTCGCGGAGGTTCAGCGGCCCCTTCGAGAAGCTGGGGATGTAGATCAAGAGCACCAGCGCGCCGCAGATGATGCCGAGCGTGGGCACGATGGCCTTGGCGACATCGACGAAGGGCTGCCGGAAGATCGCGGCGGCCACGAACAGGTTGGTGGCCACCGGGGGCGCGATGTAGCCGATCTCCATGTTCACCACGAAGACGACTCCGAAGTGGATGGGATCGATGCCGTAGTGGTTGATCGCCACCGGGGCCAACATGGGCGCGAAGACGAGCGTGGCCGAGATGCTGTCCATCAGGGCGCCGAGCACGATCAGCACGATGTTGACGAGCAACATGAATTGCCAGGCGTTGAGGTCAGCGGTCTCGACCCAGCGCTTGATGATGCCGGGGGCGTCCACCTCGGCGAGGAAGTCGTTGAGGCCAAAGGCCAGCACCACGATCAAGATCAGGCTGCCGATGAGGGTGGCGGCCTCCATGAGGATGGCGGGCAGGCGCCGCCAAGGCACGTCGCCATGGATGCCGCAGGCGATGATCACGCTGGCCGCGAAGGCCACAGCGCCGGCCTCGGTGGGGGTGAAGACCCCGCCGTAGATCCCGCCGAGCACGATGGCCGGCAGGGTCAGCGACCAGGCCGCGCCCGCGAGGGCCGTCGTGAGCTCACCCAGGTTGAAGGGGCGGCGTGAGCCCGGCACGCTGAGGCCCACCCACACGCTGTACACGGCCAACAAGCCTGCGATGAAGAGCGCAGGCACGAGCCCGGCGAAGAAGAGATCGGCAGGGTCCACCGAGGCGGAGCCCTGCACGCTGATCGCGTAGATCAGCATCGAGATGGCGGGCGGGATCATGCAGCCGAGGCTGCCGGCGCTGGTGATGAGGCCCGTCGAGAACTTCTTCGGGTAGCCAGCGGACACCAGGGCGGGGAACATCACGCTCCCCACCGCCACCAGGGTGACCGGCGAGGAGCCGCTGATGGCGGCGAAGATGATGCAGGCCACCACGGAGGCGACGGCGAGGCCGCCCGGGAGCCAGCCCACCGCCGCCTGTGCGAGGTCGGTGAGGCGCTTGGCGATGCCGCCCTTCGTCATGATGGCGCCGCTGGCCACGAAGAAGGGGATCGACAAGAACACGTTCTTCGTAGACAGGCCCTCCATCTTGGTGACGATGCGGTCCATCTGGAGGAGGGGGTCGGAGTCTCCGAGGAAGAGCAAGAAGCAGAGGGCGGTGGCCACCCCCACCACGACGAAGAGGCGCGCGCCCAGGAGCGCGAGCCCCACCATCACGAGGATCAGGATGAGGCCGCTCACGGGGACTCCTCGGGGCCGATCGGCACGCCGCTCGGCTCTACGGTGCCCAGCGCAGACGAGGGCTGGATGCCGAGCTGCTGCAAGGTGTCATCCTCCCCGACGGGAAGCCGACCGGTCCAAGCCCGCGCAGCGTCGAGGGTGAAGCGGAAGAAGAGGGAGGCCCCGCCGTAGGGGATGGCGGTGAAGACCACCCACTTGATGATGGGCAGCTCGAAGCCGAGCAGCTCCATCTGGACGGGGAAGATGCCGGCGCTCCCCTCGCTGTCGGCCCAGGTCGCATAATGGGCCGAGACCGAGCGATACCCGAGGAAGACGAGCGACAGACAGAAGAGCGCCGTGACCCCGTGCCCCACCGCCGCGACCTTGGGCGCGAGGGCGGGGGGCCACAGCTTGCTGCCGATGTCGAGCGCGAGGTGCCGCCGGTCGTGGGCGGCCAGCGTCGCGCCGACCATCCCGAGCCAGAGCGTGAAGGCCAAGGCGAGCGTCTGCGACCAGATGAGGCCGTTCGGGAAGAGCAGCAGCATGAGCTGGATGAACAGCACCGCGGCGACGCCCCCGCCGACCCCGAGCAGGGGGGCTCGGGCCACCCCGCGGTAGCGCAGGCCGAGCGCGGTGAGCACCCCAAAGGCCACACCCTGGACGAGCGGGTTCGCGAGCGGGCTCCCTTCGCGGGTGGTGACGCGCAACATCACGTCGAGGAAGACCACGACGCCCATGATCGCGAGCATCGCCGCCACGAGGGCGCGCTCGGCCCGGTACAGGCGCTCATCGAACCGCTCGAGCGCACCCATCACTTGTGGGTGGCCCGGTAATCGGTGATCCCCTTGGTGATCTGCGCGTAGAGCGCCTTCTCGGCGGGGCTGGCCTTGGCGATGTACTCTTCGCGCGCCTTCTTGGCGGGGGCGTCGAAGGTCTGGCGCTCGGCCGGGGTGAGCGCGTAGACCTGCACCTTCATCGCCTTGAAATTGTCGAGGAGCATGGTGTCGAGGGTCCGGATCTCCTCCCGCATCTCCTGCATCAAGGCGGCCCGGGGGCTCTTCAGGTCAGCCTGCACGTCGGCGGGCAAGCTGTAGAAGAAGGCCTTGTTGTAGACGATGGCGGCCGGCTGGTAGATGTGATTGGTGACCGTGTAGTACTTGGTCGAGCTCGCCCACTGCGCGGCCTGCGCGAAGAGCGCGGTGTTGTCGTACCCATCGACCACGCCGGTCTGCAGCGAGGTGAGCACCTCGGTGGTGGGGATGGGCACCGGTGAGGCGCCGAGAGCCTTGTAGAGCCCGATGTGCACCGGGTTCTCCTGGCTGCGCATCTTGTGGCCCTTGAGGGCGTCGGGCGACTTCACGAAGCCGAAGTTGGTGCCGTAAGAGCGGTACCCGTTCTCGCTCCAGAAGCCGAGCACGAGGCCGCGCGCCTCGAAGGCCTTCTCCATCGTCTGGAGGATGACCTTGTCGAGCACATGGTCGGCCTCCTTCTGGTCGCGGAACAGGTACGGGAGCTCCAGCACGTTGAGCTCGGGGACCAGGGAGGCGATCGCGCCCGTCGAGGCGCCCACGCCCTGGATCTGCCCGCGCTGCGTGGCGATGACGGTCTCGTTCTCATCGCCGAGCGTGCCCGCGGAGAAGACGCGCACCTCCAGCCGCTTCTCGGAGGCGGTCCACACCGAGGCCTTGAAACGGTTGAGGCCCTCGGTCCAGGGCGTGCCATCCGGCGCCACCGAGGCGACCTTCAAGACCCACTGGGCAGACTGGGCGCGAGCCGGCCCGACCATCAGGGCGACGATCGCCACGGCGAACAAGGAAAAGACGAGGCCGACCTGCCTCCAACCGACACGCACTTCCGACATCGAAGCCCCCATCACAGGTTCACCCCACAGGCCCACGGGCGAGTCGCCCCACGCGCCCCTCAGCGGTCACCCGCCCGAAGCTGCGCGCAAGCCGCTCACCGGCTGAGCGGCCGCGGTTGTAACACATGAGCGCCCCAAAAAGAACGAGGCGGGGCGGCCCCTTACCCGCCCTGGAACCACGGCGTCGCCGCGCTCCCGGCTCCCGACGGGCGCGCATCAGCCCCGCTGCAAGCCCTCCACGAGCCGGAGCCACTCGGCGTCCACCTTCGGCGCCTCGAGGTGGCGGGCCGTGACCCGCCCCTCCGCCTGGAGCGAGGGGTGCACCGACAGGGCCCCTACCATCACCCAGGTGGCGAGCCGATCGGCCAGCCGCCGGAACCTCAGCTCCGCCAAGGGGCCGCCCTCGGCGAGCAGCGCGTCGAGCTCCTGTCGATCGGCCTCGAGCGCCGCCGGCCCCAGCCTCCCCTCCAGCACCTCGAAGAAGCCACGGTGCACACCGAGGCGCTGACAGTCGCGCAGGACCTGCGCCCGCAGCACGTTGTGGCTGCCCTCCCAGTTCTCGTAGACCACGTTGTCGCGCAGGAGGCGCGGCAGGACCGAGAAGCTCTCGATGGCCCCGTTCCCGCCCAGGATCTCGATGCCATGGTTGACGACCTCGTGGGCGAGCACGCAGGTGCGCAGCTTGTTCAGGTTGACCGCCACGCGGAAGAAGTCCGCGTCGGCCTTCGAGGCGCTGCCCGCGTCGAGGCGCTCTTGGAGCTCAGCCAGCCACCAGGAGGAGGCGAGGCAGGCCGTCGCGTCGGCCCGCATCCACGCCAGGGTCTCCTGCACGGCGGCGAAGCCCCCGATCGGCCGCCCGAATGCCCGACGGTGCTGAGCATAGGTGCTCGCCACAACCCAGGCCCGGCGGGCGTGGGCCGCGCAGCCGAAGGCGTTGTAGAGGCGAGACGTGTTGATCACCCCCTCGATCACGTTCTTGAAGCCCCGATCGACCGGCCCGAGGGCCTCCGCCTCCGCCCGGTCGAAGTCGATCTCCCCCGAGGCCATCGAGCGGGTGCCGAGCTTGTCCTTGAGCCGCCGCAGGCGGAAGCCGTTGGGCCGCCCGTCGGCGCGCTGACGCGGGAGGAGGAAGAGGCCGAGGCCCCCCGTGCCGGTCTCGGGCGGCGCCACCCGCGCCGTGAGGAGGAAGACGTCGGCGTCGGCGTTGGAGCAGAACCACTTCTCTCCCGAGATCTGCCACCGCGAGCCGGCGCCGCCGCCGCCCTCGACCGGCTCGGCCCGCACCGCGTTGGCGCCGACGTCGGAGCCGCCCTGGAGCTCGGTCAGGAACTGGGAGGCGGTGAAGTTCGAGTCGAAGTCGGGATCGAGCAGACGCGGCAGGTAGCGGGCCCGCTGGGCCGGGGTGCCGAGCGCCTGCAGCGAGCGGATCGCCCCCGCGGCACAGGCGAGCGGGCAGTTGTGGCCCGCCTCCCCGGCCTGGGCGGTGAGGTAGAACAGCCCGAGGATGTAACGATGGGGCACGACGGGCTCGCCATAGGCGGTCATGACCCCGGTGCCGTAGATCATCCTGCCGGCCTCCCGCCAGGTGGGGTGGTGGCTCACCCCGCTCGTGAAGCGGCCGATCGCGTCCCAGTCGTCCAGCACGGGTAAGTTGCGGTGGAGGTTGTTCTCCCGCACGGCCCGGTCGAGCGGCCCGGCCACCGTTCGCCCGACCTCCCCGAGCCGCTCCGCCCGATCTTCGAGGCCCGCCGCGGCGACGAGGGCCTGGAAGGCCAGGTCATCGGCGTACAGATCGGCGGGCTGCGCCGCCAGCCACCCTGCGAGGTCAGCCCGCCCCCGGCTCGTCGCATCGCCGCCGCTCTCGCCCGCTCCGACCGCTCCGACCGCTTCACGCATCGTGACCTCCGCGACCTCCCCGTATCGAGGCGAGCGGAGATCAGGCCGCCCGAGGCCACCGCCGAGGAGCGCCGACCATGACCTGATCTCGCGCAGGTCCCTGTGCCTGAGCCTCGACCCACGGCGGGTGTCCCATTTTTTGAAAGTGACTATCAATTTCAGACGCGCTAAGGGGCAACGCTGGAGGACCGCATGAACGTCGCGCTCACCACCCTCCCCCTCGAGACCCCTGTGGTCGTGCAGGCCGTCGGCGGAGAGCGGGCCTTTCGCCGCCGCTTGATGGAGCTCGGGCTCGTGCCCGGGACAGCCATTCGGATGACGAAGGTGGCGCCGATGGGGGATCCGATCGAGCTCTTGGTTCGGGGCTGCCGCCTCTCGATCCGCCGCCAGGAGGCCGATCTGCTGATGGTCTCCGCCACCGGCGCCGTCCGGACATGAGCCCGCACCCGCCGGCCCCCCCGCCCTTGATCGCCATCGTCGGCAACCCGAACGTCGGCAAGACGGCCCTCTTCAATCGGCTCACCGGGCAGAACGCGCGGGTCGGGAACTACCCAGGGGTCACCGTCGAGCGCCGCACGGGCACGGTGAAGCTGCCCATCGCCGGCGCCGATCCGCTCACGGTCGAGATCGTCGACGTCCCAGGCACCTACAGCCTCTCGGCGCGTGGCGGGGAGGAGCAGATCGCGATCGACGCCCTGCTGGGCCGCAACGGCAACCCCGCCCCCACGCTGGCGCTCGTGATCCTCGACGCCACCCAGCTCGTCCGAAACCTCTACCTCGCCATCCAGATCATCGAGCTCGGCATCCCCACCGTCCTGGCGCTGAACCTCATCGACGAGGTGGCGGACAGCCCGCCCGACCACCGCTCCCTCACCACGATCCTCGGGGTCCCCTGCCTGCCCACGAGCGCCAAGAGCGGCTTCGGCCTCCCCGCCCTCCGCGCCGCCCTGGCCGACGCCGTCCGTCGGCCGCCCCACGGCGCCGTAGAGGTCCCCTATGGAGAGGCTCTGCGGGCCGACGTCACCGCACTGCTACCCTCTCTCCCCAGCGGTCTGCCCCCCGAGACCCGCGCCGCCTACGCCCTCTGGCTGCTGACCAGCGTGGCGCCGGGCGACGAGCTCACCGGCGTCGAGCCCTCGCTCCGGGCCGCGGTGCTCCAGGCGCAGGCCGCGGCCCTCGCCGCAGGGCGAGACATCGACGCCGAGGTCATCGTCCCCCGCTACGCCTTCCTCGATCGGGAGCAGCCCGCCTTTTATCGCCCGCCCCCGCCGCGCAACCACACCGAGCGGGTCGACCGGATCCTCCTGCACCCCGTCTTCGGCTTCGCGGCCTTCCTCTTGATCATGCTGATCATGTTCCAGGCGCTCTTCAGCGGCTCTGACCCCGCCATCTCCGCGATCGAGGCCGCGGTGGGCTGGCTCGGCGAGCAGGCGAGCGCCCGGCTGCCGGCCAGCTTGCTCACCGACCTCCTGGTGGAGGGCGTGATCGGCGGCGTCGGGAACGTCATCGTCTTCTTGCCCCAGATCCTCCTGCTCTTCTTCTTCATCGGCCTGCTCGAGGACAGCGGCTACATGGCCCGCGCGGCCTACTTGATGGACCGCATCATGCGCTCGCTCGGGCTCCACGGCCGGGCCTTCGTGCCGATGTTGTCGGGCTTTGCCTGTGCGGTCCCGGCGATCATGGCCACCCGCACGATGGAGCACAAGCGCGACCGCCTGCTCACGATGATGGTCGTGCCGCTCATGACCTGCTCGGCCCGCCTCCCGGTCTACACGCTCATCATCGGCGCCCTCTTCCCGCCAGACCACCTCTTCGGCCTGCTTCCGGTCCAGGGGCTCCTGATGGTGGCGATGTACCTCTTCAGCGTGGTGGTCGCGCTCGTCGCGGCCGGCGTGCTCGGCCGCACGCTCATCAAGGGCCAGCGGGTGCCCCTGCTGCTCGAGCTGCCCCCCTACCGCCTCCCGACGCTGCGCTCGATCTTTCGGCTGATGGTCGAGCGCTCCCGGAGCTTCCTCACGGAGGCCGGCACCGTGATCCTGGCCTGCACCGTGCTGATGTGGGCCCTCCTCGAATTCCCGAAGCGGGACCTCCCCGCGGACTGGGACGCGCGGCCCGCCGCCGAGCAGGCGGCCTTCGAGGCAGCGTCTCTGCAGGGTAGCTACGCCGGCCAGGTGGGCATCGCCCTCGAGCCCGCCATCCGCCCGCTCGGCTTCGACTGGAAGATCGGCGTCGGCATCGTCGGCGCCTTCGCCGCCCGCGAGGTCTTCGTCAGCACGATGGGGATCGTCTACGGCGTCGGCGAGGAGGTGGACGAAGAGAGCGCGCCGCTCCGCGACCGCATCCGCGCCGAGCGCCGCGAGGACGGCAGCGCCACCTACACCCCCCTCGTCGGCCTCTCGCTGATGGTCTTCTTCGCGCTGGCCTGCCAGTGCATGAGCACGCTGGCCATTGTCAAGCGCGAGACCCGCGGTTGGGCCTGGCCGAGCTTCCTCTTCGTCTACATGACCGGCCTCGCCTGGGTCGCGAGCTTCGTCGTCTACCAGGGGGGGCGCTGGCTCGGCTTCGAAGGCTGACCCGGACGCTCAGGCCACGGTGAACCAGGGCCCGGAGAGCACCCAGCTCGGCGTGTCAACGATGCCGTGCCGCTCGTGATCCGAGGCCAGCTCTCGGATCGAGCGGAAGAGCTCGGGCACCGTGGTCTCGAGGGTCAGCACCCCGATGTGGCCGAGCTGCCCGGCGGAGCTCTGCGCCCCGGCGGCGGCGAGGAAGCCGCGCACGCGGAGGCGGAGGGCGCCCGTCTTGACGTCGAAGACCACCGGCTCGACGAGCTCCTCCGCGAGCACGAACTGGCCGAGCTCGGGGAAGATCATGTTTCGAGAGCGGCCGCCCGGACGGACGATGAGGTTCCCGAGCCAGAGCCCGCCGCCCTGGGTCTCGTGGCCGGTGGGGCGCTGATCCCGACGGCGGGCAGCCCCCACGCCTTGGAAGAGCCCCGAGGCGACCCCCTCGCGGAGCAGCGGGACGGGGACGGGCGGGACACCGCGATCGTCGAAGGCGCGGGTCGCGAGCGCGCCGGGGATCGAGGCGTCATCGATGACATGGAGGCGCTCGACCCCGAGCGCCGTGTTGAGGTGCCGAGCGAGGAAGGTGTCCTCGACCGTCTCTCGCCGAAAGACCTGCATGATCTCGGGCAGGAGCTGGCTCACCACGACGGGCGACAACAGAATTGGCGAGGGTGAGCGAGGCAAGCTCGCCGTCCGTGACATCGACAGGACCATCCGGCCAAGGTCGGTGCCGAGGGGTCGACTGGCCACGTCGGCGAAGTTCCGGCTCGCGTTCTCGGCGCGCGCCAGGTGCTCCGGGGCCTCTGCAGCCGAAGCGGAGCCCGAGAGGCCGAAGCGAGTGCTCTTCTCGAGGGCCTCCACCCCGCGGCTCGAGGCGAAGGCGCGCTGCTCGACCCGCTCGCGGTAGACGAACAGGCCGGGGAGCACGCCCGCGCCCACCTCCCGGCAGGCCTCGACGTTCCAGGTGAGGGCCTCCTGGCGGTCTTCGTCGGTGAGGATGGACTGCCGCGGATCGCAGATCCCGAGGCCTCGACTGGGCACGTCGAGGCGCGGGGCGAGCGCGGCGGATGGATCGGGGGGAGCGGCGGCCGCGAGCGCCGCGGCCTCGTGGAAGGCGGCCACGCCGACGGCGGGATCGAGCCCCTCGCGGGCCACCTCCGCCGATCGCCCGCCGTCCAGGAAGACCCGCACGGTGGAGGTGCCCGCCTCGCTCCGGGTGGGGGAGGGGCGATCGGATCGCCAATCGCGCTGCTCGCTGTGGACGACCAACACCTCCACGCCGATCACGGGCTCCTTTCGGGCCTCTCTCACCACTTCGACGGCCACCCGCTTCAGATCGGTCACGACGCCTCCGATGCTCACACCGGCCCGCCGGCCCCGCAGAGGCTAGGCTGCTCGGATGAGCTCTGCGCACATAACCCCACCACCCCGCGCACCCCTAGGGGCTTCGGTCGCCGTCGGCATCAGCTTGGCCCTCGGTCTGACCGTCCCCCGCGCCGCCGAGGCCGCCGGCCGCATCGTCGCCGTGGGCGATCTGCACGCCGACCTGCCCCACGCCCTCGCCACGCTGCAGATGACCCGCCTCGTCGACGCCGCGGGCCACTGGTGCGGCAAGGACGCCACCCTCGTCATCACCGGCGACTACACCGATCGCGGGCCCGACGGTCGCCCGCTGATCGAGCTCCTGCAGCGCCTCGAGGCCGAGGCGAAGGCCGCCGGTGGCGCGGCGGTCCTCCTCATCGGCAACCACGAGGCGATGAACCTCCAGGGGGACTGGCGCTACGTCAACCCCGTCGAGATGGGTCAATTCGGAGGGGAGGCCGGGAGGCGGCAGGCCTACTCGGCCGACGGTGCGGTCGGCCGCTGGCTGCTCGAACACCCCCCAATCGCCTCCTTGGACGGCACCGTCTACCTCCACGGTGGGATCAGCCAGCGCTTCGCGCCCCAAGGCGTCGACGGCCTCAACGCCGCCACCGCCGCCGCCCTCCGTGGCGCGGGCCCCGCCGATGTGCTCGGCCCCGAGGGCCCGCTTTGGTACCGCGGCTACCTGCTCGCCGACGAGTCGGTCGCCTGCGCCGAGCTCGAGACCGCCCTCACAGCCCTCGGGGCCCGTCGCATGGTGATCGGCCACACCACACAAGAGAGCGGGAAGATCGCGGTGCGCTGCGGCGGGGCCCTGCTCGGCATCGACACGGGAATTTCCGCCCACTACGGTGGGCACCACGCCGCCGTCGAGCTCACGGGAGACGACGCCCGCGCGATCTACGTCACCGGCACCGTCGACCTCCCCGATCCGCCAAGAGCCCCGCCCCGAGCCCCGCCTCCAGCCGCGCCTCCAACCCTGCCCCGGTCACCCCGATAGCGGCCCCCGCGAAGGGGCAGCCCAAAGAGAGGGAAGACAGATGTCCACGCCCAGCTACCCGAACGTGCTCCCCCTCGCTCAGGATCCTCGCTACAGCGGCCGGAGCGTCACCGTCACCTTCCGCTGCCCGGTCTCGGGGGAGTCCGTGCCGGCCCGCCACACCATGCCGCCGAACACGGCGATGACCTCCCGCATCGGGAGCACCGTCCAGCGCTCGCTCATGTGGAGCGTGCGCAGCGCCATCGCCAGCACACTGCGCAGCGTCTTCGGCGGCGGGGTGGTCGGCCGCCTCGCCGGAGACATCGCCTATTCGGCGATGAACGAGGTCACCCGAGAACAGACCGGGAACAACCTGTCCAACGACGAGAAGCAGCAGGCCCTTGTCGAGGCCTTCCAGAGCGTACGCGGCCGCTTCGTCTGGAACCCGAACCACGCCACCTGGGTCAGCGTGAAGGTCTCCGCCGAGCTGCTCTCTCCCTTCGAGCGGCTGCTCAACGAGGCGCCCGTCGCTCACGCCTACGACCGCAAGGTGCTCGGACGAATGCTGATCGAGCTCGCCCGCGCCGACGGAGACCTCGCGGGCGAGGAGCAGAGCTGGCTCACCGACGTGATCACCGCCGACATGGGCTCGATCGGCGAGCTGGCCAAGCGCCCCCCGCTCACCGACGCCGAGCTGCGGAACGTGAGCCGCGGCGCCGTCCGCAAGACGCTGCTCGCGACCGTCTGGGCCCTCGCCCTCGTCGACGAGACCTTCGACCCCGCCGAGCGCCAGGCCCTCGACCGCTACGCCAAGGGCCTCCAGCTCACCGCCGCAGACCTCCAAGGCGCCCGCGAAGCTGCGGAGGGCTACGTCCTCGACCAGTCGATCGAGCGGATGTTCACCTGGGGCGGTCAAGATGACCAGTCCCGCGTCCAGCTCTTCAACTTGTCGCGTCGGCTGGGCATCTCCGACGAGGACGCCCTGGAGGCCGAGGCCCGCTGGCAGCGCCGCCGGGCCTGAGACGATCTCGCCGCCGCGACCGCCAGGCGCTCCGCCCAGACCCGCTCAGAAGTGCGGGCGGCCGCACCAGCCCCCGGTTAGCTCTGACGCCCTCAACACGTCCCGCCGGAGGCTGCAGCGCCCACCGGGGGGACCAGGGGTGCCCGCGGAGGAGACCGGGGCAACCTAAACCCGAGCGCGAGGCAGTCATGCCGATCACGGCCTTTGTCGAGAAGATGCTGGACAATCTCTCCAAGCGTACCGCTCCCACGAGCGGCGACCCGGAGACCTTCCGCCGCTTCGGTCGGGCCGTCGGGCGGCAGCTCCGTCGCCCCTACCTCGCGCGCCACAGCCACCAGAGCGCCGCCGACCACGTCGCTGAGCTCTGGGAGCGCATCTCCGTCCGCACGTCCGACACCCCCGACGTCGCTGGCCACATGGAGGGCGAGCTCGCCGTCTTCACCACCGTGATGCGCGACCAGCCCTTCATCGTTGACACCCTGCGCCTCGGCCTCACCACCTTCGGCGCCACCTACACCGGCAACCTCAACGTGGTGGTCTCCACCCGACGAGACGAGGCCGGCCGGATCGTCGAGGTCGATCAGGCCTACGATCCCCTCGAGAGCGTCACCCGCATCGAGGCCGAGGGCATCGCGGCGGAGTCCCTGGCGACCGTCGTGGCCGGGCTAGCGGCCCGCCTCCGCCTCGCCCAGCACGTCGTCGCTGACTTCCAGTCGATGACCGACCTCGTCGAGACCGCCGCCCTGCGCTTCAACCGCCTCGCCGACCGCATGCCCGACCAGGCCGATGGCCTGCGCGAGGCCGCCGAGCTGCTTCGCTGGCTGCTCTCGGACAACTTCGTCTTCATGGGCGCCATCAGCGACGAGGGCTCCCTCGGCATCGCCCGGGCCACCGCCGCCGACGCCTGGGATGTCTCCTCGCTCTCCACCGGCTGGTCCCCCTCGTCGGGCCGAGTGCCCGTGCAGATCCGCAAGGGCCTCCTCTCTTCGGCCGTGCACCGCTACGGCCGCGTGGACGAGCTCCGCATCGAGATCCCCGGCGGCGGCGCCGGCGAGAGCCGCGTCCTGCTCTTCCAGGGCCTCTTCACCTACCGCGCGGTCACCCAGCCCTCCCGTCATGTGCCGGTCCTGCGCCGCGTGCTGGCCGAGATGCTGCAGAAGGAGGAGTCCAAGCCCGGCTCCTACCGGTACAAGGGGGTGGCCAACGTCTTCGACGCCCTCCCGATCGAGTACCTCTTCACCGCAACCGCGGCCGAGATCTCCGACGTCGCCGACCGCGTCCTCGAGGCCGAACAGGAGCACGTGGTCCGCATCCACGTGAGCCAGAACGCGGACGCCACCTCCACCTTCGCCCTCCTCGCCATGCCGCGCGAGCGCTGGACCGACCAGCTCCGCGTCGCGATCGAAGAGCTGCTGGTGAGCGCCTCGGGGGCCACGGCCTGCGACCACGGGGTCTTCCTCGGCCGCTTCCAGACGATGCTCGTCTACTACTCCTTGACCGGCACCCACGCCCTCTCGGAGGGCGCCCGCGAGGCCATCCTCGCTGAGGTGACCGCGCGCACCACCCCCTGGGACGACGCCGTCTACGGCGCGTTGACCGCCCTCGTCGGGGTCGACACCGCCGACGATCTCGTGTTCACCTACGGTGACGCCTTCCCGGACGGCTACCGCCAGAAGGTCACCCCGGCCTCCGCCGCCGAGGACATCGTCCAGCTCACGCGCCTCGCCGCCGGCTCCACGCTCGAGCTGGACCTGAGCGCCGACCGAGATGGGACCCTGCACCTCCGCGCCTACCAGGCCCAGCACATCATCCTCTCCGACATCCTCCCGGTCCTCGACAAATTCGGCCTCGTGGTCGAAGACCAGTGGAGTGACACGGTCACGCCGGAGGGGGGGGCCAAGTCCACGATTGACACCTTCCGCCTCCGCGGCGTGAGTGGCCTCTCGTCCGCCGATATCCTCGACCGCAAGCAGATCCTCATCGAGGGTGTCAAGGCGGTCGTCGCCAAGAAGATGGTGGATGATGGTCTGAACCGAATCTTGCTGCGGTCCAACATCCCCTGGGAGGCGGTGGACCTCTTCCGGGCCTACCTCGGCTATGCCCGCCAGCTCGGGCTCCCCTGCACCGCCGTCCGCGCCCAGGAGCTCTTGCTCTCCAAGGCCGAGCTGGTCACTCGGCTGTGGGAGGTCTTCCAGGCCCGCTTCAACCCGGCCCTCGAAGGCGACCGCAGCGTCGAGATGGCGAAGGCGAACGAGGCCTACCAGGACGCGCTCCGCGAGGTGAGCGACAACGATCAGGACGTCATCTTCCGCACCCTCTACAACCTGGTCGACTCCTCGATTCGGACGAACTTCTACCGAACGGACAGGGTCGAGCACTACATCTCCTTCAAGGTCGAGCACGCGCGGGTCAAGCAGATGCCCTCGCCCCGCATGCTCTTCGAGATCTACGTGCACCACCGCGACGTCGAGGGCCTCCACCTCCGCGGCGGCAAGGTGGCCCGCGGTGGCATCCGCTGGTCGGACCGCGATGACTTCCGCCGCGAGGTGCTCGGCCTCGTGAACACCCAGATGGTCAAGAACGTCGTCATCGTGCCCGAAGGCAGCAAGGGCGGCTTCTTCATGAAGCACAGCCCGGTCAACCCGGCCGACAAGCGCCGCCGCGCCGATGAGCTCTACCAGATCTTCATCCGCGGTCTGCTCGACGTCACCGACAACATCGTCGCCGGCACGCCGGTCGGCCCCCCGAACGTGGTCCGCCACGACGACGCCGACCCCTACCTCGTCGTCGCCGCCGACAAGGGCACCGCGCACCTCTCGGACACCGCCAATCGGCTCAGCCAGTCCTACGGCTTCTGGCTCGACGACGCCTTCGCCTCCGGTGGCTCGAACGGCTACGACCACAAGGTGGTGGGCATCACGGCCCGCGGCGGCTGGGAGACGGTCCACCGCCACTTCGCCGAGATGGGCATCAACCCGCACACCACCGAGTTCACTTGCGCCGGCATCGGCGACACCTCGGGCGACGTGTTCGGCAACGGCGTCATCGCCCACCCGAAGATGCGGCTCGTGGCGGCCTTCAACCACCTTCACATCTTCCTCGACCCCAACCCGGACTGCGCCGCCTCTTTCGCCGAGCGCAACCGCCTGTTCCGCGAGGTGAAGGGCTGGGAGGCCTACGACACCTCGATCATCTCAGCGGGCGGTGGCATCTTCTCCCGCAAGGCGAAGAGCATCCCGCTCTCCCCCGCGCTGCAGGCCCTGCTCGGCACCACCGCGACCGAGCTCCCCTCGGACGCCGTCGTCCGCGCCATCCTCCGCCTCGACGTCGACCTGATGTGGAACGGCGGCATCGGCACGTACTGGAAGGCCTCCTTCGAGACCCACCAGGAGGCCGGTGACCCCGCCAACGACGAGGTCCGCGCCGACGCGCCTGAGCTCCGCTGCAAGATCGTGGGCGAGGGTGGCAACCTCGGCTTCACGCAGGCGGGCCGCCACGAGTACGCCATGCTCGGCGGTCGCCTCAACACCGACGCCATCGACAACTCGGGCGGCGTCGACATGTCGGATCACGAGGTCAACCTCAAGATCCTGCTCAACCCGATGGTCGCCGCCGGCCGCATGACCCGCGAAGAGCGGAACGTGCTCATCGAGAGCCTCACCGAGGACGTCGCCGCCGACGTGCTGCACAACAACGACCTCCACGGTCGCCTGTTGTCGCTCGATCAGGTGCGCAGCCAGCGCGATCCCATCGCCTGGACCCGCACGATCGACTTCATCTGCAAGCTCGGGAACGTGACCGCTCAGTTCCTCCGCCTGCCCTCCGAGGACGACCTCAAGAAGCGCGCCGCGGCCCACCTCGGCCTGTCCCGCCCCGAGCTCGCCGTCATTCAGGCGCACGTCAAGATGCACCTGTTCCGGCAGCTCAAGGACGCAGACGGCAGCAGCATCCCCGGCTTCAAGCAGAAGGTGCTGGACTACTTCCCGGACCGCATCAAGAACGACTTCGCCGCCGACGTGCCGACGCACATGCTGCACCAGTCGATCGCGATGACCGTGGTGTGCAACGAGGTGGTCAACGAGGCCGGCGCGGTCTTCTTGCCGCTGCTGCTCGAGCTCACAGGCGCGAGCCCCGTGGCCGTCGCGACCGCCTGGTCGCACGCCATGACCCTCGTCGACGCCTGGGGCATCCGCGCGGAGATCGAGGCCAGCCCCAGCAGCCCGATCGGCCGCTACCACGCTTGGGTGGGCGTCACCGACGCGGTCCAGAGCCTCGTGAGCATCTGGCTCAGCGCAGGCGAGCCCGGCCCCGAGAAGGAGAGCAAGGCAGGCATCCAGGCCGCCCTCCGCGCCATCGGCAACACCCGCGGCACGGTGCACGAGGCCCGCATCCTCGCCCGCGTCGAGGCGCTCACGAGCAAGGAGATCCCGCTGGCCCTCGCCCAGAAGGTCGCCCTGCTGGGTGAAGTCGCCGTGGCCCGCGAAGTGGCGCTGCTGGCTGGCCCGGGCGACGTCGACGCCGTCCTGACGAGCTACCTCGCCGCCGGGGAGGCCAGCCGCCTCCTGTCCACGGTCCGCTCCCTGGAGGCCCGCCCGGCCCAGAGCGCCTGGGATCCCGTCGCCATCGGCATCGTCCGCAACCGCTACATCCGCCTCGTGCGGGAGCTGGTCTCGGCCCTGCCGGTGACCGAAGAGGCCAAGCTGGGCGTGGACGCCTTCTCGGCGCGCCTCGCTCGGGTCGAGCTCGCCAGCCTGCAGGAGCTGGTCGGGCAGATCCTCGGTGACCAGCCGGAGCTCGCCGCCCTCCTCGTGGCCGACGAGCGCATCCGCGCTTGGATCGGCCGCCTCGGGCGCTGAGCCAGCCGGGTGACCCACAGCGGCACAGGGTGGATCTTCATCCGGCACGGAGAGAGCACGGCCAACGCGGCCGGCGTCCTCTCCGGCTGGGAGGACGTCGCCCTGACCTCGGAGGGTGAGCGCCAGGCGAGGCTCGCCGGCGCCGCCCTCATGGGAGCCCCCATCCATCGGGTGCTGAGCAGCGACCTCCAACGGGCGCGGCGAACGGCCGAGCTCCTCTTGGAGGCCGCGCGCTCGCCTACGCTCGAGCCCGAGCGAGACCCTCCGGTGCTCATCCTGTCCGCCCTGCGGGAGCGGCGAATGGGCGAATATCAAGGTCAGCCTATCGCCGTGCTCCGCGGCGACGGGCGCCTGGACGCGATGCTGTCCTGGGACGGTCGGCCGCCGGGGGGAGAGTCCCACGCCGACCTCGCCCGCCGCGCCCTCCCGCTGCTGGCGGCTCTGCCGGAGGTCCCCCTCACCCTGCTCGTGGCCCATGGAGGCATGAACCGCGTGCTGCTCGGCCTCCTCGACGGGGTTGAGCCGGATGAGCTGGGCAAGCACCGCCTCGCGAACGCCCTGGCGATACGGCGGGAGGTGCCGCGGGGCGAGTGGGCCCGCCTCGCCGAGCGTTGGGCGCAGCCGGGACAGGCCGAGTGACTGGCCCTTTGGCCGCGACTGAGGAGGCTCACCAGGACGATCCTCCGCCGCCGGGCTACGCTCTCCGCCATGACCACCACCCGGCCCACCTCCGCTGTCTCAGCCGCTTCGACCTCGACGCTCTACGCCACCGATCCGGCCACCCGCTTCTTCTTCATCCCCGATGACGCCCACATCCTGCCCGGCAAGCTGGTCCTCCGCAGCCTCGCCGGCAAGGAGCGCCAGGTAGACGGCGTGGTCGCCGCGGTCTGGGAGGTGACCGAAGAAGAGGCCAAGGAGATCGCCGCCCGTCACATCCGGGCCTTCTCCGCCAACATCGGCCGAGCGCTGCGTGGGGCGAAGTCCGTGCTCGAGGAGGTCGGCAAGACCCAACAGCGGGTGGCAGACGGGGTCGCCGAGGCCGCCGCCGGGCCCGCCCAGGCCGACCTCATCGCCGAGGCGCTGGGCATCAGCCCCGAGCAGCTCCGGGAAGACCCCTCCGCCGTGAAGGACGGCCTCCAGCGCGCCTTCTCGGCTCTGCTGGCCGACATGAAGGCCATGGTAAACGCCGAGCAGCCGGGCCAGGAGGTGCTGCAGGGCCGCTTGGAGCGCCTGGCCACGGTGCTGCGAGAGCAAGGCTGGGGCGACGCCGGAGACACGCTCGAGCGCCTGCCCGAGGTCCTCCGCGCGGGTCTGTCCGATCCCGAGCTGGAGGCCGAGGTCCGCGCGGCCTCTGCGCGCCTGAGAGAGGTGGCCGACGACCTCCGCGGTCGGCGCGCCGCGGCCCCACAGGAACACTGACCGCGGATGTGGGACGCGCTCATCCAACGGCACCTCGACGGGCTGTCCCTGTCGAGTGACCAGCAGGAGGCCCTGCAGCGGCTCCTCCAAGAGGTGCTCGGCCCGGAGACGCGCGGCGCCAACACGGCCGCGAGCTTCCTGTCGCACGAGCCGGCCTCCAACGCGGGCGCCCCCTCTGTGGCCCAGGTCGACAGCGCCTTCTCGACCGCCACCCTCACCCCCGTCCGCACCTGGTCCGACGACCCCGACGACCCCACCGAGGAGCACGAGGGGCGCTACGAAGAGCGCGGCCTGCTCGGACAGGGGGGGATGGGCGAGGTGCGGCGGGTCTATGACCGCAGCCTCGGGCGGACGGTCGCCCTCAAGGCCATCCGCAGAGAGCTGATGGGTAACGCCGCGGCAAAGGCTCGCTTTCAGGAAGAGGCGCGCATCACGGCCCGCCTCGATCACCCCGGCATCGCCCCCGTACACGAGCTCGGGGAGCTGCCCGACGGGCGGCCCTATTACACCATGAAGGAGATGCGGGGCCAGCCCCTCGGAGAGCTCATCCGAGCGGTGCACGAGGCCTCTCCAGGGGATCGCTGGGAGAGCACCGCCAACGGCTGGACCTTTCGCCGCCTCGTCGCCGCCCTGAGAGACTCCGCCGAGGCCGTGGCCTATGCCCACGCCCGCAAGGTCATTCATCGTGATCTCAAGCCGGCCAACATCCTCTGCGGGGCCTTCGGTGAGGTGCTGGTCGCCGACTGGGGGCTCGCCCGGTCGATCGAGAAGGGAGACGGCGGGCTGGTCGCCGGCACCCCCGCTTACATGGCCCCGGAGCAGGCCCACGCTGGCGTCCGGATCGGCCCCACCGCCGATGTCTTCTCGCTCGGCGCCATCCTCTTCGAGATCCTGCTCGGCGTCGCGCCCCGCCCGCGCGACCGCGAGCCCGCCACCCTCGCCCGCCACCTCGACCGCCGCCCCTGGAGCCGCCGTGTCCCCGCGGAGCTGCGCGCGCTGGTGCTCGCCGCGATGTCGGAGGACCCCGCCGATCGCCCGCCGCAGGCCGGCGCCTTCTCGGCCGAGCTCTCCGCCTGGCTCGAGGGCGCCCGCAAGCGGGATCAGGCCCTGGAGCTGGTCGCGCAGGCCCGCGCCACGTGGCCCACCATCGTCGAGCGCCGCGCCGCTGCCGCTGAGAGCCGCCGAGAGGCCGCGCGGACGCTGAGCCAGGTGAGCGCAGCGGCCGCCGTGTCCGAGAAGCGCCCCGCCTGGGAGCTGGAGGACCAGGCCGCCGCCGCCGAGCTCGAGGCGGAGCTCGCCCTCGTGGGGGCTCAGGAGACGCTCGGCGCGGCCCTCAACCTCGTCCCGGAGCTCGACGAGGCCCACCGTGCCCTGGCCGAGCTCTACGCCGAGGCCTGCGCCCAGGCGGAGGCTCGGGGGGACACCTCCGCCGCCGCCCGCGCCGAGGCCCTGCTCCGCGCGCATGACACCGGCGCCTGGACCGAGTGGCTGGAGGGGGGGGGCGCCTTTTCGTTGGTCACGTCGCCGCCCGGCGCCGAGGCGACGCTCTATCGGTACGAGACGATCGACCGCCGCCTGCAGCCGGTCTACGTCGCCGCGCTCGGCCCCACGCCGATCCTCGACCGCCCCCTCCCGCGCGGGAGCTACCGCGTAGATGTGGCCGCCCCGGGCTTTCACCCCCTGCGGTACCCCCTCTCGATTGGGCGCGGAGAGCGCTGGACGGGCGCGCCCCCCGGGCAGGTTGCGCCCCAGCCGATCCCCCTGATGCCCGCGGGCAGCCTCGGTCCGAACGACGTCTACGTGCCGGCCGGCTGGTTCTGGTCGGGCAGCCGGACCCCCTCCGATCAGGCCCTGTCCACCCGCCGCCTGTGGATAGACGGGCTCGTCTTCCAGCGCTGCTCGGTCACCAATCGAGAATTCATCCAATTTCTGGACGAGCGGGTCGACCAGGGCGCCGAGGCGGAGGCCCTTCGACACGCCCCCCGCGAGCGGGGAGGCACCGTGGGCGACCAAGGCGCCCTCATCTATGGCCGAGACGCGGCGGGGCACTTCGTCGTGCGGCCGGACGCCGACGGCGACGTCTGGGAGCTCGACTGGGCCGTGATGATGATCGACTGGGAGGGAGCCAGGGCCTATGCCGACTGGCGGGCGCAGCGCGACGGGCTCCCGTGGCGCCTCCCGCACGAGCTCGAGTGGGAGAAGGCCGCCCGCGGGGTAGACGGCCGGGTCTATCCCTGGGGAGGCTTCTTCGACGCCACCTGGGCCCGGCTCCGGTCGAGCCCGCCGGCGCCGATCGGTCCACGCGCCGTCGGCAGCTACCCGGTAGACGAGAGCCCCTATGGCGTGAACGACATGGCAGGCGGGATGCGAGACTGGTGCGAGAACCTCTTTCGCCCGGAGGGTCCTCCCCTCATCGGCGACCGCATCGGCCCTGACCCCGGCGGCGAGGGCGGCGGTGGCGAGGGCATGCGGTCCGACCGGGGTGGCTCCTGGGCGGACAGCCCCCGCGCCGCGGTCCTCTCTCATCGCGACGCCAACGCCCCCTCGGTGCGCTCCCCCTTCCGTGGCCTCCGCCTCTGTCGCTCCCTCCCGCCCCGAGGGTGATACGATGGGCCGGGCTGCGGTAGACGCCGCCCCGGAGGTCGCTTGTCCCCCCGCGCCTGCGTCCCGCTGCTGCTCTCCGCCCAGGCCTCGCTCTCGGCCTGCTCCCCCGGCTTTGAGGGGGGGTCGAGCGAGCCCTCCACCGAGGCGCGAGAGATCACCTACGCCGAGGCCCCCTTCGCGCGCTTGACCACCCGCCAATACCGGGCCCTGTTGCTGGAGCTCTTCGGGGAGACCGCGCCGGTGAGCCTGCAGGAGGACACCTACCCCTACCTCTTCGCCAGCATCGGCGCCTCGACCGAGGCCCTCTCCGAGTCCGGGGTGCAGCTCCTCGAGGAGGCCGCCGACGCGGTCACCGCCGAGGTCTTCAGTGACCCTGCTCGCCGGGAGGCCCTCGTCGGCTGCGCTCCCACCACCGCCGCTGACCCCTGCGTCGCCGCCTTCCTCGAAGACTTCGGGCGGCGGGCCTACCGCCGCCCCCTCACCGAGATCGAGGCCGCCCGTTGGCGCTCGGTCACCGACACCCTCTCCGAGGGCGACGTCTGGCGCGGCCTCCGCTCCGCCACGAGCGGCATGCTCCAGTCCCCCTGGGTGGTCTATCGGACCGAGATCGGCACCCCGCATCCCACAGACCCGAGCCTCCGCGTGCTCACCGACTGGGAGCTCGCCGCGCGGCTGAGCTTCCTGCTCTGGGAGGCCCCGCCGGACCGCCAGCTCCAAGACGCCGCCGCCGCCGGCCTCCTCTCCACGCCGGAGGGCCTCGAGGCCCAGGCCACCCGCCTCCTCGCCGACGAGCGGGCCCGAGAGGCCACAGAGGCCTTCTTCGAGCAGTACCTCGACCTCGCCCGCCTCGACCGCGCCGCCCCCGATCCGGCCACCTTCCCCACCTTCACCCCCACCCTCCGCTCGGCGATGCGCTCGGAGGTCCTCCTGCTGGTCGATGACCTCATCTGGCGACAGCCCGCCGACATCCGCGGGCTGTGGAGCGAGCGACGGGCCTTCGTGAACAGTGAGCTGGCGGCCCACTACGGGGTCACGGCGCCCGGCGCCTCCGCGGTGGCCTTCGTCCCCGTCGAGCTCCCCGCCGACGGGCAGCGGGTCGGCATCCTCGGCCTGGGCGCCTTCCTCACGATGAACGCCCACGCCGTCTCCACCTCACCGACCTTGCGCGGGAAGTACGTGCTGGAGCGCGTGCTCTGCACCACGGTGCCGCCGCCGCCGCCCGACGTCGCCACCGAGCTCGATGACGAGGACGAAGGCGCCGTCACCCTCCGCGAACGCCTCGAACAGCACCGCGAAGATCCGGCCTGCTCGGGCTGCCACAGCCTCACCGATCCGCCGGGCTACCTCTTCGAGCACTTCGACGCCATCGGCGCCTGGCGCGACCAGGACGCCGGGCAGCCGATTGACGCCTCCGGGGACCTCATGGGAGTGCCCCTGGCCGACGCCGGCGCCCTCGGCGACCTCCTCGCCACCGACGACCGGGTCGGCCCCTGCATGGTCCGCCAGCTCTTCCGCCACGCCCACGGCCGCCTCGACACCGAGGCCGACGAGGCCACCCTCGCCGAGCTCTCCGATAGCTTCGCGGCCGACGATCACCGCTACCTCTCGCTCGTCGTCCGCCTCGTGACCCACCCCACCTTCCGCGTCATCGCCGCCCCCAACACCGGAGGCGCCGAGCCGGCCGGAGGCGCCGAGACCGCCGCTGGAGGGACCCCATGAGCCACGATCGGCCCAAGCTGCCCTCCCGGAGCCCCCTCTGGGACCTCTCCGGCTGGACGCGCCCTCGTATCGGGGCGGCCTCACTCTCCCGCCGCGCCGTGCTGCGGGGCCTCGTGCGCGGCGCGCCCGTCGCCCTCGCCCTCCCCACCCTCGACGCCATGCTCACCGGGCGCGCCCGCGCCGATGAGGCGGCGCTGGGGCCGATCTTCGGGGTCTTCTTCTGGGGCGGAGGCGCCCCCTGGCACGCCGGTCACGGATCGCTTCAGGCGGCCGGCGCGGATTACTGGACCCCCACGACCACCGGCCCCGACTTCGCCTACACGCCCCTGCTGAGCCCGCTCAGCCCCCACCGCGTGAGCGTGATCAGCGGGCTCACCCCATGGACGGAGATCCCGACCGAGCCGGACGGTCAGAGCGACGGCCACATGCGGGGCTTCATGGTCTCGCTCACCTCGGACCGGCCCCGCAGCGAGGGCTTCGACCACCCGAGCCACACGCTCACCTGCCTCCGCCCCACGCTGGAACAGGTCGTCGCCGAGGACCCTCGGTTCTACGCCACGTATCCGAGCCCCTATCGGAGCCTCGTCCTCGGGGTCAGCACCGCCCGCTTCCATGATTACGGGCACTGGAACGCGATCAGCTACAGCGGGCCTGATGCCCCCATCGCGCCGGTCACCGATCCGAGCCGCCTCTACGAGCTCCTCTTCGGGCAGCCCACTGGCGACGCCGAGTCCGGCCGCCGGGCCCGGCTGCTCGACGCCGTGCTCGAGGACGCCGCCGATCTCCGCGGTCGCCTCGGGAGCGAAGACCAGCAGCGCCTCGACGACCACCTCGAGCACCTCTATGAGGTGCAGCGCCGCCTCGATCTCGGCGACATCGAGTGCGGCAGCCCTCCGCTCCCCACGAGCAGCGGAGATCTGTACACCCAGACGAACACCCTGGCCGAGCTCCTCTCCCTCGGTCTGGCCTGCAACATCACCCGCAGCTTCAGCTTCATGTTGACGTCCCCCGCGACCACCCACGTCTTCAGCGAGCTCGGCGTCGTCTCCGACATGCACACCGTCTGTCACAACGGCGAGTGGGAGTCTGTCTACGCGGTCACCTCCTTGCAGATGAGCTGCTTCGCCGCCTTCCTCGATCACCTCTCGGCCGCCGTCGATCCGACGGGCCGCAGCATCCTCGACCGCGCCCTCGTCTACGGGTGCTCCGAGTACGGAGAGGGCTATCAGCACTCGGTGGCCGAGATGCCGATCGTGCTCGCCGGCGGCGCAAACGGCGCCTTGAACCCGGGGGTGCACGTCCGAGAGGTGGGCGGCAATTTGAGCAGCGCCCACCTCACGATCCTGCGGGCCATCGGGCTCGAGACGGAGTCCTTCGGCTTCAACGGCGGAGAGACCACCGACGACCTCCCGGAGCTCCTCGCTTGAAGCGGGCCCCCCGCGCCTCCCTGGCCGCGCCCCTGCTCTGCCTCTTCGGAGCCTGCGCGGAGATCTCGTCCACCAAAGGCGAGGAGCCCGATCCCGTCGGCTTCTCTCCCGAGGCCGAGGCCTGCGAGGCCGACCGCTGCGACGACCTCTGCGTAGACCTCGCCACCGATCCCCGCAACTGCGGCGCCTGCGGCCGCACCTGCCTGATCGACCAGGGAGAGGCCGCGTGCGTGGACGGCGAGTGCGCGCTCGGCGCCTGTGACCCCGGCTGGGCCGACTGCGACGGCACGCTGGCCACCGGCTGCGAACAGGAGGACACCTGTGTGCCCGCCGCGGCCTGCTCCACCTCCTGCGGGAGCGTCGGCGCGCTGGACTGCGCAGACCCCTGCATCCCCACCTGCGCGCCGCCTGTCGAGACCTGTGACGGCGCCGATGACGACTGCGACGGCGCCTGTGACGAGGACCTCTCCTGTCGGGTCGATGTCTATCGGAGCGGCGGCCCCTACGGCCACATCTACGGCCTCGACCCCGCCGAGGCGGCGAACGCCGGCCAGTCGATCGAGTCCGACCCCTACTTCTACGTCTATCCAGCAGAGTCCGCCGCCCTCTCCCCGCTCTATCGCTGCGACAAGGGCAACGGCCAGCGCTTCCTCACCCTCTCCTCCACCTGCGAGATCGGCCTCGCCGTCGACCTGGTCGTCGGCTGGGTGGCCACCGCCGAGACCTGCGGCTCAGTGCCCCTCTATCGGTTGTACTCCGGCACCACTGGCGACCACTTCTATACGCTCAGCGCCGAGGAGCGCGACGCCGCCGTGGCCGTCTACGGCTATACGAGCGAGGGGGTCGCGGCCTACGTGTGGAGCGGCCCCTGACCGGCCTCGTCGGGCAGCGTCGCGGCCGGGATACGACAGGGTGTCGCCACCCGATCCCCCTCCCCCTCCCCCTCCCCCTCCCCTTCCGATTCGCCCGCGGTCCAATAGAGGCTGTCGGGCTGCGGCAGGAAGTCGGGGGGCTGCAAGGCGCGATTGGAGAAGGGCACCGGCGCGCCCGTCGTCTCGACAAAGAGGCCCTCTCCCATGCCGTCGACGACGAGGGTGAGCGAGGCGCGCCACTGCGCGGGCCGCTCGACCGACAGCTCGGCGTCCTCGACCAGGAGGGCCGAGCCGTCGGGGCCGATGAAGAACCACCAGGACAGACCCTCTCCGCCCTCATCAGTGGCGGTCAGCACCCGGCTCACGGACGCCTCGAACACCCGCACCCGAGGCCGCGCGGCGCAGCGGGCCTCACAGCGATCGAGGGGGCCTCGGAGCTCGGCGCGCGCTCGGGCGGCGCCGCGCAGGGCGACGCCGCAGAGACCGACGGTGAAGACCACCACACCCGCCCGGAGCAGCGTGGCGTCCCGCTCAAAGGGGAGGAAGAAGGCGGCGCTGGCGCCCACGAGCGCGAAGACGAGCGCCAGCGACAGGCGCTCCCTTCGGCTGGCCCGCCAGACCCGCTCCAGGCTCTGGCGGTCGCGCTGGCTGCGGGCCGCGATGAGGGCCGCCTCTCGGCTCAGGTCGCGGGGCATGACGCTCCTCAGCATTTCGCTCGTCATTGGGGTCAGTCCCAGAATATTCCGGAGACTGGTCGCTCACCAGTGGGCGCACGACGGCGGCCCACGGGCGGCCCACGGGCGGCCCCCCCGGACGCCTCCGCGCGCGGCGCCGGTTAGGGGGCCGCCCCGTCTCGGAGCCGCCGCTGTCTGCGCCCTCGCTCGCCCCCTGCCCTCCCCTGACGTTGGCGAGCGCCTCCCCGCGCCGCCGCCAGCTCTTGGAGACCGCCGGCATCCGCATCGCCGCGGTGAGGCCCCCTCAGATCCCCGAGGCGCCCCGCCCGGGAGAGGCCGCGGTGGCCTATGCGCGGCGCCTCTCCGTCGAGAAGGCGGGCGCGATCGAGGTCGCGGCCGGCTTTGCCCTCTCTGCGGACACCGTCGTGCACCTGGGGCCCGCCCTCTTCGAGAAGCCCGTCGACGACGAGGAGGCCGCCCGCTTCCTCCGCGCCCTCGCCGGCGCCTGGCACAGCGTCACCACGGCCTGGTGCCTCCGCGGCGAGGGGCGGGTCCTGCGGGGCCACCGCACCTCCCGGGTGCGGTTCCGGGGGCTGCGCGAGGCGGAGGTCTGGGCCTACGTCGCGACGGGCGAGGGCCGCGACAAGGCAGGCGGGTACGGCATCCAAGGCGCGGGCGCCGCGCTCATCGACCGGGTGGTGGGCAGCCACACCAACGTGGTCGGCCTCCCCCTCGTCGAGGTGCTGGCCGCGCTCGCCACGGTCGGCATCCACCCCTCGGGGGCCGCATGACCTTCGCCGCCCGCCGCGCCGAGCTCCTCGCCCGCGTCGCCGCCGCCACCGAGGCCGCCGGTCGCAGGCCGGGCTCCGTCCGCCTCCTCGCCGCCAGCAAGACGGTGCCCGCAGACCGGCTGGCCGCCGCCGTCCTCGACGGACAGACCCTCCTCGGAGAGAACCGGGCCCAGGAGCTCCGGGACAAGCGGGCCGCCTTCGCCGAACGGCAAGACCTCCCGCCCGTCGAGTGGCACTTCATCGGCCCCCTGCAGAAGAACAAGGTCCGGAACGTGGTGGGGGAGGTCGCGCTCATCCACACGGTGGACAGCCTCGAGCTCGCCCAGGAGATCGGCAAGCGCCGGCGGAACCTCGCCGAGCGCGGCCAGGATCCCGGCCCCGTCGCCATCCTCGTCGAGGTGAACATCGGCGGCGAGGAGAGCAAGGCGGGCGTCGCGCCGGCCACGGTGCTCGACCTCTGCGCCGCGCTCGCCGCCCTCCCCGACGTCCGGCTCCGCGGCTTGATGACCATCCCCCCCTGGGCGGAGGACCCGGAGGCCGCCGCCCCCTACTTTGAGGCGATGTCGGCGCTGGCGCGGGAGGGCCGGGCGCGCGGCCTCCCCTTGGTGGAGCTGTCCATGGGCATGAGCGACGACTTCGAGGTCGCCATCCGCCACGGCGCCACCCTGGTCCGAGTGGGCACGGCGCTCTTCGGCGACCGTCTCTGAACTTCACCGCGCGGCGCCCCTCCGCCGCTGGAGCCCCCATGCCCAGGCAACACGACCTCGATCCTGCGCTCCCCGCCTCCGCGGCCGCCTTCGCCGTGGGGGCCTCGCCCAAGTACGCGCCGGACACCGAGCTCTGTCCCGTCCACGTCGATCTGAACCTCCAGCTCGACATCCCCGCACGGCGAGCGACGGTAGAGGCCACCACCCGGGTCCGCGCCATCGCCGGCGGCCGGCCGACCCTCGTGCTCGACGCAATTGACCTCGAGATCGAGGCCGTCCACGATCCGGACGGGCGCGCCCTCCAGTGGCGAACCGACGGCGCCCACCTCTTCATCACCTGGGTGGCCCCCTTTGAGGCCGGAGAGCTCCGGCCGGTCACGGTCTGTTCGGTGGCCCTGCGCCCCATCACCGGCCTCCACTTCTCCTCCGCCGATCCGTCCCGCCCGGCCGAGCCGCAGTGGGCGGCCACCGATCACGAGACCGAGCGCGCTCGCTACTGGCTCCCCTGCGTGGATCATCCCTCCGTGCGGCCGAGCTGGACGATCTCCATCCGCAGCCTCGCCCGCCACACGAGCCTCGCCGGCGGCATCGCCCGCGGCGATGAGGCTCATGGCGACGGCACCCGCACGGTGCGCTGGGAGCTTGAGCACCCCACCCCCTCCTACCTCCTCTGTCTCTGCGTGGGCGATCTCGTCCGCGCCGAGGGCGGCCGCCCGACCGCGCCCGGGCACGAGGGCCTCGAGATCGCCTTCTTCGCGCCCCCGCCCTTCACCGCCGCTGACCTGAGCCGCACCTTCGGCCCCACCGCGGGGATGATGGACTGGCTGGTCGGCCGCCTTGGCGTCCCCTTCCCTTTCCCAAAGTATTTTCAGTTCGCCGCGCACCAGATCGGCGGCGCGATGGAGAACATCTCCCTCGTGAGCTGGGACGACGCCTGGGTGCAGGACGAACGCGGGCGGGCCGAGTTCGGGCACCTCGTCGACCTCGTCAACCTGCACGAGATGAGCCACTCCTGGTTCGGCGACGCCGTCGTGGTGCGCGACTTCGCCCATGTCTGGCTCAAGGAGAGCTGGGCGACCTACATGGAGGCGGTCTGGCTCGAAGAGACGGACAGCCTCGAGGCCATGCACGTCCAGCTCTACAATGAGAAGGTCGAGTACCTCGGCGAGGCCGAGGGCCGCTACATGCGGCCCATCATCACCCGTCGATACGACTCCTCTTGGGACATGTTCGACCGGCACCTCTATCCAGGCGGGGCGGTGCGCCTGCACATGCTGCGGAAGATCGTCGGCGATGTACCCTTCTGGAAGGGCGTCCAACGCTACCTCTCCCACTACGGCGGAGAGGTCGTCGAGACTGACCACTTCCGCCGCGAGATCGAGGCGACAAGCGGCCTCTACCTCGCGCGCTTCTTCGAGCAGTGGTTTGAGAGCCCCGGGCACCCGACCCTCAAGGTGGAGCTCCACCACGACGCACGCCGCGGCGAGCTGCGGATCACGGTCGACCAGACCCAGATCGACGCCGCGCGGGGGGTGGGCGCCTTCGACCTGCCGCTCGACGTCGCCGTAGAGGAGGCGGAGGGGCGCTGGAGCCACCACCGCCTGCCCCTGTCGGGCCCCCGCCACAGCCTCCTGATCCCCCTGGCGAGCGCCCCGCTGCAGGTGCAGATCGACCCTGAGAGCGCCGTGCTCGCCGTGGTGGACTTCGATCCCGGCGCCGACATGCTGCGCCGCTCCCTCGGCGCCACCTCGGTCAGCGCTCGCCTCCACGCCGCCCACACCCTCGCCAAGGGGGGCCGCGCCAGCGACGTCGCCGCCGTCGTCGAGGCCTGGCGGGCCGAGCCGCGCTGGGGGATCCGCGTGATCTACGCGACCGCCCTCGGCAAGGGCGGCTCCGAGGCCGCCCTGCAGGGCCTCGCCACGCTGATCGCCGAGGAGGTCGATCCCCGCGCCATGATGGGCACCCTCGACGCCGTGGGCGGCCAGCGTCACCCGGAAGTGCACGCCGCCCTCCGCGCCTGGCTGGCCCTCCCCGAGCGCCCCTACCGCGCCGCCGCTGCCGCCCTCCGAAACCTCGGCCTGCAGCGCGATCCCGCCGATATGGCGCTGCTCGTCGCCTGGGCCGAGGCCCCCGAGTGGTGGGGCCAAGCCGCCAAGGGCGCCCTCACCGGCCTCGGCTCCCTGCGCACCGAGGCCGCGGTCCACTACCTTCGGGGCCGCGCCGTCGCGGTCACCGACCGCACCCAGGTGCGGGTGGGCGCCGTCGAGGCCCTCGCCGACGCCGCCCGCTGGTCCGCGCGGCCCGCCCAGGAGCAGGCCGTCGAGCTCCTCGTCGGGCTCCTCCGTGACCCGGTCTACAACATCCGCATCGCGGCGGCGCGGGCGCTCTCCGCCCTCGGCCTCCCCGAGGCGGCGGCGGCGATCGAGGCGGCCCTGCCCTCCCTCGCCACCCAGGACCACCCCCGCGTGCGACGACTGGCGAGCGGGCTCCGGCGCGGGGGCCCGGGGGCGGAGCTCCCGACGCTCCAGCGCAGCGTCGAGGCCCTCCAGGACAAGCTCCGCAAGGCCCTCGACCGCATCGAGGCCCTCGAGGCGCGGCAGGCCTGAGCGGCCCCCTCGAAGCGAGGCTTACGCGCCGAGCCGCTCGGCGACCCGGCGGGGCTCAGCCCCCGCTGAGGTCGTCGAGGATGGCCTCCTCCATCGGCTCCCAGCTCGAGTAGCCGATGTTGGCCTTGATGATCTTCATCTCCGGATCGACGAGGATCCAGGCCGGATAACCAAAGCTCTCCCCCGTGGCCGTCTCGAAGAAGGAGGGGAAGAGCGACCAGCCGTAGCCGTTGTCGGCGAGCACCGGATCGGCGCCGCCGGAGCTGCTCACCCACTCATCGACCACCTCGGCGTCGGGCGTGACCCAAGGCTCGCCCAGGCCGTTGCCGAGGATGGTGATCGCCCGCACGGGGATGCCGGCCTCGCGCATGCGGGCGAGGAAGGCCTCGGACTCCGAGGCCATGCTGCGGCAGGGCCCACAGTCGGGCTCGGCGTTGTCGATGATGAGGTAGGAGCCGGTGAAGTCCCACAGATCGACCGCGTCGCCGCACTGGTCGTCGAGGCGCACGTTGGGCATCGTCGAGCCGATGTCGAGGGCGTAGTCCTGGGCGTGGGTGCCGGGGTCATTACACTCCCAGCCGCAGGCGTAGGCGGCCGGCCGGGGGCCAAAGGGCTCGTTGAGCAGCGTCTCGGGATCGGCGACCCAGCTCATCTCGCCCATGGCGCTCAGCAGCATCGTGCCGCCGTCGGTGAGGTCGGAGGTGCTCGACCACTCGATGGCCACGCTCTCTCCCTCCACGGCGGGCGGCGTGAAGGTGGCGAGCTCCGAGAGGGGCGACTGGTCGCGCCCGACGCGGAAGAGCCGGCCGTCCGAGGTCGCGCCCCACATCTCGGGGCGGACCTCCTCCGCGGTGCCGGTGATCTGCTCCACGCAGTCGAGGCCCTCGGTCACGGTGGCGTCGCCGCGGGTGATGAGCACGTCACAGTCGGGGCAGGTGAAGTCGTGCTCGAGGGTCTGCAGGCCCTCGAAGCGGCGGGTGTAGCTGCAGTCGAAGAAGCCGCTGGCCTCGGCCTCGGCGTCGAACTCGATCGTCCACGTGGCCACAGCGGTCAGGCGGAGCGCGGGCTGGGTCTCGACCGCTCCCTCCTCACCCGTCGTGCAGGCCTCCGGCGTGGGCGGGAGCTCGATGTTGGTGTCGACGGGCACCCCGTCATCCCCGCCGTCGGCGCCGTCGGCGCCGTCCGTGCCGTCGGCGCCGTCGGCGGCGCCCGTGTCTTCCGTGTTGAGCGAACCGCCGCCGCCGACGAAGCCCTTGTCCGCCTCTTCCTTGCAGCCGAAGAGCGAGAGCGAGGCGCAGAGCGCGAGCCCGATGGGGACCCCCGCAGGAGACCGCCACGAGGGCGAGGCGAGGGGCAATCGGGCCATGGAGACCTCCAGTGAACCAGCATAGGCTTCGGGTGATCTCCTTCGCCCGATCTGAGTCGACTGTCACCTGTTTCCCAACCCCCGCCGCGGGCGGCCCCTCTGCGCAGGGCGGGCCCGAGGGTCGCCGAGGTCCACATGAGTCAGGGTCCCATCGTCGAGTGTGTGCCGAACTTCTCCGAGGGCCGCGACGCCGCCGTCATCGCGCAGATCACCGCCGCGATCTCTGCGGTGCCCGGGGTCTCCCTCCTCGACGTCGATCGCGGGGAGGCCACGAACCGCACCGTCGTCACCTTCGTCGGGCCCCCCGAGGCCGTGCTCGAGGGCGCCTTCGCCGGCATCGCGCGCGCCGCCGCCCTCATCGACATGCGGCAGCACAAGGGCGCCCACCCCCGCATCGGCGCCACCGACGTCTGCCCCTTCGTGCCCGTCTCCGGCGCCTCGATGGAGGACTGCGCCGAGCTGGCGCGCCGCCTGGGCGAGCGGGTCGGGCGGGAGCTCGGGATCCCGGTCTACCTCTACCAGGCCGCCGCCAGCCGCCCCGCCCGCGTCGAGCTGCCCGACATCCGGGCCGGCGAGTACGAGGGCCTCGCCGCCAAGCTGCAGGACCCAGAGTGGGCCCCTGACTACGGCCCCGCCGCCTGGGACGCGCGGGTGGCCACGAGCGGCGCCTCGGTCATCGGCGCCCGCCCCTTCCTCATCGCCTGGAACGTCAACCTCAACACCAAGAACCTGCGCCGGGCCAACAAGATCGCGGCCCTGGTGCGCGAGAAGGGCATCTACCGCCGCGACGGACAGGGCGAGATCGTGCGCGACGCCGAGGGCAAGGGCGTGCGGGACCCTGGCCTCTTCCGCAGCGTCAAGGGTATCGGCTGGTTCATCGCCGAGTATGACCGCTGCCAGGTCTCCTTGAACCTCACCGACCACACGAGCGCGCCCCTGCACGAGGTCTACGACACGATCCGCCGCGTGGCCGACGAGGAGGGCGTGGTCGTCACCGGCAGCGAGCTCGTGGGCCTCGTGCCCCGCGACGCCCTGATGGCCGCCGGGCACCACTACCTCCGCCGCCAGGGCGTCAACCCCGGCGCGCCGGAGAGCGAGGTGGTCGAGACCGCGATCCGCTCCCTCGGCCTCCGCGACCTCGGCCCCTTCGACGCCGATCAGCGCATCATCGAGCGCCGCATCACGAAGGACGGCCCGCTCGTGGGCGCCACCGTGCGCGGCTTCATCGACCGCCTCTCCTCCTCGGCGCCGGCCCCCGGCGGCGGCTCGGTGGCCGCCCTCTGCGGGGCCCTCGCCACCTCGCTCGCCGCGATGGTCTCCCAGCTCACCACCGGGAAGAAGGGCTACGAGCAGGACAACGCCAAGCACGCCGCCGCCGCGGTGGAGGCCCAGGCGCTGAAGGAGGCCTTCCTCCAGGACATTGACCGCGACACGCTCGCCTTTGACGGCATCATGTCCGCCTTCGGCCTCCCCAAGGCCACCGAGGCCGACAAGGCCGCCCGCGTCGCCGCCATCCAGGCGGCCACCCGCCACGCCATCGAGGTGCCCCTCGGCGTGCTCGAGCGCTGCGTCAAGGCCCTCGACGCCGTCGAGGTCGCGGCCACCGGCAACAAGAACGCCCGCTCCGACGCCGGCGTCGCCGCGCTCACCCTCCGCGCGGCCGCCGAGGGGGCCTTCTACAACGTGAACATCAACGCCCGCGACCTCGCCGACCCCGACGCGCGCGCCGCCTACCGCGCCCGCGCCGCCGCCGCCCTCGAGGCCGTCTCCCTCCGCGCCGAGCGGGTCGGCGCCGCCGTCCGCGCCGAGCTCAGCGCCGAATGACCCCCCGCGGCCTGCTCCCCCGCACCCTCCTCCTCCTGGCCTGGTTCGGCTGCCCGTCCGAGCCCCCCGGATCGAAGGCGGTCCGCGAGGGCGCAGCCGGCGGGGGCGCGGCGCTGGAGCGCGGCGACTACGAGGGGCGCCGCCAGGCGATCGTCGGCGAGCTCGACCAGCTCGTCGCTGACCTCGGCGAGGAGGGTCGGTACGACTGCTGCATCCAGAAGCCCTGCGGCCACTGCGCCCGCATGGCCGGCGGCTGCCGCTGCGGCGAGGCCCTGCGCAAAGGCGAGCCCGTCTGCGAGGAGTGCGCCCTGATGTGGCGGAAGGGCCAGGGCGCCGAGCCCGGCGTCGATCCCCAGTCGGTGCGCAGCTTCCTCGAGGCGATGGACAAGAACCAGGGCCACCCGGCCTGCGGCTGCGGGAAGGCGGGCGAGGCGGGGAGCCCGGGCGAGCCGAACCCGGCGTCCCCTGTTCCCCGTCGCTGATCCACCTCCCAATCGTCGAACCGCCAGGTCGGCCCTGGGATCGCTCCCCGAAGCCCGACGGTCAGGGCAGCTCGGTGAGGTAGCCGGTGTCCGACGGGTAGCAGTCTGCACAGTCGGCGGGGGCGCCAAAGACGAGCGTCGCGCCAGCATCCACGCGGATGGAGGGTGTGTAGGCCAAGCAGGGCGCGGCGCTCTCGGCGCAGGGGACGAGGTGGCGGAAGTACACCGTCTGTCCCGCGCCCGTCACGAGTTTGGCGGAGATCCTGCGGTCGGCCACGTTGGGCCGCTGCTGGAGGAACAGCTCGAAGTCCCCGTCAGTGGTCGTGTTGTCTTCGAAGGTGTTGCCCCAGATGTGGTTGGCCCTCCCGGCCTGCCCGGCCTGCCCGGCGTCGGTGATGAGGAACTCGTCCAGGTAGTGGTAGCCGGGCCGCTGAAAGGGGTGGTACCAGCCGGTGGGATCGGCGGAGGCGTCATAAGCGACCACCTCGTTGCCGAGGATCGTGTTGCGGACGCCCGACATCAGCATCGCGCCGTTGCGCATCTGGAGGAAGCGGTTGTCGCGGATGGCGCCGTCGTGGAGGCCGGCGAGGCTGAGCTCGGGGTCGGGCTCCTCGGTGTGCCCGGCGAATTTCACCGCGCCGTTGCCGATCCGGTCGAAGACGTTGCCCTCGATCGTGGTGCCGCCCGCGTCGCCGAGGACGTACACCCCACGGTCGTAGCTGGAGGTGAAGGTGAATCGTAGTCCGCAAAGGCTCATCCTCGGCGTAGATCGATCCCTTTCGGTCAGGCTGGGTACGAGTCTTACGCCCGCTCCGACTCGCGTGGTTGATCGCCCCTTCTTTTCAGGGTAGCTCTCCATGTCGTGTTGAGGAGGTGGCAGATGGACGCCGAGCAATTCCGGGCGAAGTTGAACGAGATGCTGCCGGCAGCCTCGGTGATGGAGACAGCGAGGCGCCTGGGAGCGCTGAAGCGGGAACGGAAGCTGGATCCACTGGAGTGGGTCTGGGCCCTGATCTCCGCCGGGGGGACCGAGGAGTGCGGCCGCCTCGCATCGGCGGTTTGCGCCCTGACGAAGGGGGACACCGAGACGAGGGTCGCTCGGAATGCCTTCTACCAGTGGTTCGAAGCCGAGTCCGACGCGCCTATGCAGGAGTTGGCCGCGCGCTGCTGCGCCCTCGAAGAGGCCAAGCCCAAGCACCTTCCAGGCATTCTGGCCCGTCGGCGCGACTGGTGCGCAGAGGATTCCACTGTCGTCAACCTGACGAGTCAGCTCTACGAGAGCAACCAAGGCACGGGAGACGGTGCCTCGCTCACGATTCACAAGACCCATTCGCTCGGCGCCGAGAACAACTTCGGCTACCACATCACACCCGGGCTGGACCATTACGGTACCGAGCAACACTTCGACGAGAGTTGGCGGAACATGGATCTCGTCGTCGATCCCGGCGACGCCAGCTTCCGTCTGCTCCGGGAGACCCATGACCACGATATCGCAGTCGCCCTTCGCTTGAAGGAAGGAGGGCAGGAGTATCTCGACGAGTCGGTCGGCCAGAAGGCCCTGCGCTCCTGGCTCACCGGGACAGACCTTGAGGCCCTACTTCGCAAGCGCCAGCTTCCGATTGCCCCCCGGAAGACCATTGAGGTCGATGTACACGCGTGAGCCTTACAGAACTTCTGCGTTTACCGAAGGTGGTTGCGGCGATGGCACCCTTCGTCCGGTATCCCCCCATGGAAGAGTCCCGAGGTTCACCGCAAGACCTGGTGCCCTACGGGTCCCGTGTGGGAACAGCGTTCGACTACGCGCTCCGATGGGGTCTCTCCGGTGCTGGGTGGGCGCTCGCCGCCGAGTCGGATGCAGAACTGGTCGATCGGCTGGTGTCAGGCGAGAAGGCAATGAACAAAAGGCAAGCGAAGGCGAGCCTCTTCGGCGCACTGAGTATTATGAGCACACTCAGGCCCGGAACGATCACGCCCGCTCAGGCCGGAGCCTGTATTGCGCTAGCCGACTTCGATGCATTCTACAGAGGCCGAGGAAGGGGGCCGACGAGGCTCACCGTCCAATGCGATTCGACTGAAGAGTTGCGCGCGCTCTACGCGGTAGTTCCATGGTCGAAGTTCAAGCCAAGAATGAGACTCGTTCTGAACCCAACGTTTGGAATAGGCTCACGCGCCGTAGGCGGGGCGGATGCTGATCTCGCCCTGGATGAAGCGATCGTCGAAGTAAAGACTGGACGAAATGCCTATTACGGGCAGACAGTCCTTCAGTTGGCCAGCTACGGACTGTTGGCTCGGGGATTCGGAATCTCTCACACTGGTGCTCCCGTAGCCATAACAAACCTGTCGATTTACGAGGCGCGGTTGGGAGCCCTTACGACCCTCGCATTCCACAGCATCGTGGCCGCAGAGCACGAGAACGCTGCACTGGATACCCTGCTGCGTGCCGCCTCTGAGGCCCAGGCCACTCTTCCGGAGAACATCAGTGGAATCCAATGAAACCGAGCGCCGGCGCAGGTTCCGCCTGCGCGTCGCCTTCGAGCGTGATGTGATTGCGGTTACCAATATTGCATTCGCAGACGGTGAGCAGTTAGCTGGACTAAGTCAACCGGCCATCGTGCGCTGGATCGACACTCGGGGCGGCAAGGGTGCTCCATTTGCAGTGGTACGAGCCGCAGAGACGCTCGTCCGCCTGTCCAATGTCGCAGGAACCATCGCCGACAGAAGCCGAACAGTCTTCGACCCAGCTCCGGCAGTGGATGCCCTCGATGGGGCTGCCCTACTCGCAGAGTACCTCCTACAGCTTCGTAAGGAAGGCCTCAATCTCGCCGTCGGAGAGTGAACTGTCGATTTGCCGGCATACCGCTCCTATCCAAGCGGCGGTCTGGTCGTACCACCGCCGCAACTCCTCCAACGAAATCGCCGGAGCCGGCAACCCGGCCATTCCGGCCTTGCGGGCATGCAGAAGCCTATGATAACCTTCCTCGTCGATCGGGGGCGGCGGCCCGCCGAGACGATTCAGTGCCCAGGGAGAGTACCGGCCGAAGTCGAGCCGAGATGGACCAAAGAACCAAGTAGCGCTCGTTCCCACATTGCGAATTATCACGTACAGAATACCGGCATCGTACACCAAAGTCCGACTATTCAGACGCTTCGAAGGAATTGAACACAGAAGCAGAAGCAAGTCTTGAATCTCCTGCCGCGCATCGGTGTTCGCTTCCGGCGGACCGATTATCTCAATAAGGTCTGGGATCCGACCGGCAAGCGGCACTGATTCACGCCAGAGGTGCCACGCGAAAAGGTGCCCACCTTCAAACAGCTTTCGAAGGTGGGTCTCGGAGTAGAAGGATACATCCACCCGTACTCCCAACTCCAGGCTCACCTCGTCCTCAATCCGGGCGAGCGCATCGGGATTCAACTTGTCCTCAAGCACGACAAGCACGTCGTGATCGCTAACGTCATCGTGGTCCCCCCGAACCCTCGAACCAAAGAGCCTAGCACATACTATGTTGGTTAGAACAGGCAAGGGCTAAATCCTAGCCAGACGCCGATACATAGCGGTCACGAACAACCCCAGCGTCAAGTAGCCATAAAGCAGCGTGAGCACCGTGAACCCCTTCGTCACCGCCGAGACCGGTCGAAAACCCTGGTCATCAGCACTGAAGAACGTGAGCAAGGTGTAGTAGACGCTGTCACCTACCGCGCCGAACGGGTCCGAGGAGAATTCCCTTCCACCGTAGCCCGGCGCCAGAAACATGAAAACGAGGGACAGAACTGCGAGTCCGAACAAAGTCGCACGCGCGAGAAGTAGTGGACTCGCGCCGTGGCCCCAAACGAACGCCTCAAGGCGATGCAAACCGAGTTTCACCCAGTAGGGAAAGCGCTCACGAACGGTCGGATAACGGGTAGTGTAGTATGTCTCGCCCGAGCCGACAATCTTTGAGAAGTGCTCGTATTCGGAGGCTAATTCCACGTCAAAAAAACTTTGTGCATCAACATGCATCCCAAGTCCCGCGAAGTTCGCACGGAGACTCCTCGCGAACTCCAACTTGAGGTTGGGATACGGTGGCAACTTCGTGAGCATTTGCTCTGATTCGATCAAAGTTCCCACAAACGTAGCATAATAGAACACGCAATTACCCTTGAATATTGCATCTCGGAAGTTACTATCTCGAAATCGAGCTCCCTGGAAATCACAGTCTTCGAAAAGCGCACCACGGAAGTACGACCTCTCGAACGTGCAGAACTTGAACTTGCACGACTTGAAAACGCACTTCTTGGCGCCAACGTCAACGAAAGCACTCCCTGAGAAATCCTCATTTTCGTACTCACTTTTGTCTGGGACGATCCCAGTGAAGGTGTGCTTGAGAGAGGAATCTGGAACGAAGGAGGGCATGGGTAACTCCGTCGGCAGTATAACGCGCTCCACTCGACGAGCGAGGAGACGAGGGCTGACCAAGCGTTCATACTTTCGGCACGACGTGTCGCCAACACCGGACTCCCGCGCCACAATGCGCCGTTATGTCGGATCGGATTGGAAAGTTGAGCACTGCCCGGCGGACCCCGAGCACGGGCTCCGGGGCGGCTCCGGGCAAGAGCGAAGACGCAAGGCTCAGCCGAGGCGAGGCCTCGGTGAGGACGCGCCCGGCGGCAGGGCCACGCCGAGGGCGCGCGCCACCTCCACGCGGCGGAGGGCGGCGGCACCGGTGAGCAGGGCGTCGGCCACGCCGACCACCGTGCGGCCCTCCACGGGCTCGAGCGCGCTGCCCTTCACCCAGTCGTTGAACAGACCGGCGGCCGGGCCGCACCAGATCTGGAAGTCGCGCTTCCGCTCGGCGTCGCCGATGCGGGCCCAGCGGCTGGTCATGCCGAGGTACCAGCGGAAGACGAGGGCCATGCGGTGGTGGGGATCGGCCTCGGCGCGCTCCACCTCGCGGGCGTCGCGGGCGGCCCAGTAGGCGCGGGTGTCGGCCCAGACCTCGTCGAAGCTGCGGCGGAGGATGGTGGACTCCACCTTCTTCCGGTCCTCTTCGGAGATCTCCTCGAGGGAGCGGTGGCGCCGATAGAGGTCGTAGAGCCGCTGCGCGCGCTGGGCGTACATCGTGCCGGCCCCGAGGACCTGCACGTGGGCCCCGATCTCGAACATGTCGGGGGCCGGGCCGGTGGTGCAGTCGGCGATGCCAGAGGCGGCGACCATCGCCTTGGCGACCGCGCTCGTCCCCGCCTCGACGCAGGCCTGGTTCACCGAGCCGGTCAGCACGTAGTCGGCGCCCATCGCGAAGGCGGCGTGAACAGAGGCAGGGTCACCCAGGCCGCCGGCGCCGCCCACCCGGAGCGAGAGGCCGCGCGCGGCGTAACCCTCCTCGGCGGAGACCCGGTCCCGCAGGCGGAGGAAGGCGGGCAGCAGCACGACGAGGGGCCGGTGGTCGGTGTGACCGCCGGAGTCGGCCTCGGCGGTGATGTCCTCGGCGAGGGGCACGAGCGGGGCGAGCTCGGCCTCGGCGGTGCTGATGCGCCCGGCAGCGAGGAGCTCGGCGATCATCGCCTTCGGGGCCGGCCGCATGAAGCGCTCCGCCACCTCGAGCCGGCTCACCTTGGCGAAGACCTTGTTGGGGACGACGAGCTCGCCGCTCGGCCCGCGGTGGAGCCCGCTCAGGCGGTAGCGCACGACCGCGGGGGTGAGGCCCATGTAGGCGCTGGCCGAGACCATTCGGCAGCGGCGCGACAGGTACAGATCGACGGTCGCCTCCTCGACGGAGGGCTCGGCCGGGTTGTGGAGCAGGTTGAAGCCGGCGGGGGCCGTGGGGCCGAGGGCGGCCTGGATGCGGTCCACCGCGGCGGCGACCGCGGGGAGGTCTAGCCCACCCGCGCCGAAGAAGCCGACGAGGCCGGCCTTGCCCATCGCCACGACGAGCTCCACCGAGGCGATGCCCCCCGCCATCGCGCCGGCGATGTAGGGGGCGCGGAGGCCGTGCGCGGCGCAGAAGTCGCGAGAGCCGAGGGCGCCCGCCGTCACGACGGGGATGGGGCTGCCGCCGTCTACCGGAGAGGGGTAGACCCTGCCGCCCAGCGCCCACAGCGGGCGGGCGGGATCATGGAGGGCCTCGACCAGCGCGGCGCCCTCGAGGGGGAGGCTCGTGGGGGACGCCCGCGGCGCGAGCGGGGGAGGGTGCGACACCACGGGGCGCGCGACGGCGCCGGCCGGTGCGGGCTCGGCGACGGGGAGGCCCAACAGCCGCTCCAGGCTGGAGACGCCGGCGGGCAGCCGCTCCTCGTAGGCCGGGCCGTCGAACCACCGCGCGCGGAGCAGCGCGCCGTCCGCCTCGCGGACGAGCTCGAGCTCAATCCCCTCGTCGGCGAGGACGAGGCGATCGCCGGGGACCAGGGCCGCCACGAGCGGGCCCACACCATGCCGCTCCACCGCGCCCTCGAGGCCGCGACCGGGGCCGTCCGCCAGCGCGGGCTCCCGGCCGAGGCGCTCCAGGGAGCATCGGCTCGGCCCATAGGCGCGCAGCACCGCGGGGAGGAGGTCGAGATCAGCGTCGAGCATGTCCTGTCTCCGTGTTCAAGCTCCGGCGGGGGCGCCTATCGCGGCTGCCCTGGGCCGTCCTACCGGGGTAGCATGGCCGCCCCACCCACCCGCATCGGGCGCGAACGGAGCCGGCCATGAGCTTCACCCCTGTCGCCATCCTCGGCGCCACCGGCATGGTCGGTCAGCGCCTGATCGAGCGCCTCCAGGCCCACCCCTGGTTCCGCGTCGAGGCCGTCGCCGCCTCCTCCCGCTCGGTGGGCCAGCCCTACGCCCTGGCGACGGCCTGGCGCCTCGAAGGTGACGTGCCGGCCCAGATCGGCGCCTTGCCCGTGCTGCCCTGCGAGCCCTCGGCGATGCCCCCCGGGCTGAGGCTCGTGATCTCGGCCCTCGACGCCCAGGTGGCCGGGCCCATCGAGGCCGCCTTCCGGGCGGCCGGCTTCGCCGTGGTCACCAACGCCAGCGCCTTCCGCGCCGATCCCGACGTCCCCCTCATCATCCCCGAGGTCAACCCCGATCACCTCTGCCTCATCGATCGGCAGGGGCCGGGCTTCATCGTCGCCAACGCCAACTGTTGCGCGATCCCCCTCGTGATGGCCCTTGCGCCCCTGCACCGGCGCTGGGGGGTGGAGGCCCTCACGGTCTCGACCTGGCAGGCGGTCTCGGGCGCCGGATACCCCGGCGAGAGCGCCTGGGACATGGTGGGAAACGTACACCCTCACGCGGGAAACGAAGAAGAGAAGCTGGCGATTGAGCCTCAGAAGATGCTCGGCACCCCCACCTCCCCCGCCACCTTCCCGCTCTCTGCCCGCTGCGTGCGCGTCCCGGTGGCGGATGGCCACCTCGTCGGCGTACACGTTCGGCTCTCGGGCGATCCCTCCGTCGAGGCCGTGGTCGAGGCGATGGTCACCTGGCAGGGGGAGGCGCCGCCGCTGCCGAGCTGCCCGCGCCCGCCGCTGCTGTTGACCCACCGGAGAGACCGCCCCTCGCCCCGCTTTGACGCCATGGCCCACGGCGGGATGGGGGTCACGGTGGGGCGGGTCGAGCGCTGCCCCGTCCTGGGCGTGAAGTTCTACGCCCTCGGCCACAACACCATCCGCGGCGCGGCCGGAGCGGCGATCGCCAACGCCGAGCTGCTGCGCGCCACCGGTCGCCTCCCCGGCTGAGCCGCGGCCGGCGCCCCGGCTGTTGATCCGCGGACAGCTATTGACCGTGCCTCCCAGCGGGCGGCGGGTCATACTGCGGCCGCCATGCCAAAGCCCACATCGACCCCTCCGCACTCCGGTATCGACGACGCAAGCCTCCACGAGGTCACGCGCCACCGCTACCTGAACTACGCCCTCTCGGTCATCACCGCGCGCGCCCTCCCCGACGTGCGAGACGGCCTGAAGCCGGTGCAGCGGCGCATTCTGTACGCCATGTACAATAACCTCCACCTGACGCCGGACGCCCGCTACCGAAAGAGCGCGGCGGTGGTCGGCGAGGTGATGGCGAAGTACCACCCCCACGGCGACACCAGCATCTACGACGCGCTCGTGCGCATGGCGCAGCCCTTCTCCCTCCGCCACATGCTCATCGACGGCCAGGGCAACTTCGGCTCGATGGACGGTGATAACGCCGCGGCCATGCGGTATACCGAGTGCAAGCTCCGCCCACTCGCGGTCGATCTCCTCTCCGAGATCAAGCAGCAGACGGTCGACTTCCGGCCCAATTACGACGGCCAGCACGCTGAGCCCGTGGTGCTCCCTGCCCAGCTCCCCCAGCTCCTCGTCAACGGGGCGGAGGGCATCGCGGTGGGAATGGCCACCCGGATCCCGCCGCACAACCTGCGCGAGATCATCGACGCCGTCACACTGCTGATCGACGATCCCGACGTGACCGGCGCCGCGCTGTGCAAGAAGGTGAAGGGCCCTGACTTCCCCACCGGCGGGATTATCCTGAACAGTCGCGAAGAGCTGGCCGACATCTACGAGACGGGCCAGGGCAGCGTCCGCACCCGGGCCCGCTGGACCACCGAGAAGGTGGGCCGTAAGCACTTCATCGTCGTGACCGAGGTGCCCTACGCCACCAACAAGGCGGTGCTGGTCGAGAAGATCGGTCTGCTCATCTCTGAACGGAAGATCCCCCAGCTCCAAGACGTGCGCGATGAGTCCACCGACGTCGTGCGGGTGGTGCTGGAGCTCCGCCAGGAGGGCGACGAGCAGGCGGCGATGGCCTTCCTCTTCAAGCACACCGCCCTCCAGACCAGCTTCCCGGTCAACCTGACCTGCCTCGTCCCCGCCGAGGACTCCGAGCTGCCCGCGGTGCCGATGCGCTGCTCGCTCCGAGAGATGCTCCGGTACTGGCTCGACTTCCGCATCACGACGGTGCGCCGCCGCTTCATCTACGAGCTCGAGCAGCTCCGCGCCCGCATCCACATCCTCGACGGCTTCGCCCGCGTCTTCGACGTGCTCGACGAGGTCATCCGAATCATCCGCGCATCAGAGGGCAAACGCGACGCCGCTGAGCGCCTGATGGACCGCTTCAACCTCGACGATCTGCAGACCGAAGCCATCCTCGAGCTCCGCCTCTACAAGCTGGCCAAGCTCGAGATCCTGGCGATTCAAGAGGAGCTCGGAGAGAAGCGGGCGGCGGCCCTCCACATCGAAGGGCTGCTCTCCAGCGAGCGCCTGCTCCAGGCGGAGGTGCGCAAGGAGCTGCAGGAGCTCCGTAAGGCCTACGCCGAGCCGCGCCGCACCGACATCGGCCTCGAGGGTGACGACCCCTCCTACGACGAGAACGCCTACATCCTCGCCGAAGACGCCTACGTCGTCGTCACCCGCGACGGCTGGGTGAAGCGCCAGGGCAGCTTCAACGGCGTCGAGCGCATCCGCGTCCGCGAGGGCGACGCCGTGGGCTGGATCGGCAAGGGCAGCACCCGCGCCACCGTCACCTTCTTCACCGACCGCGGCGGCGCCTATGTGCTGCGCATCGACGATCTCGTGAGCACGGCCGGCCACGGGGAGCCCGTCCAGCGCCACTTCTCCTTCGCCGACGGCGAGCGGGTGGTGGGCGTGGCCATCCACGACCGCGCCTCCCTCCCCGAGGTGCCCGAGGCCCTGCTGGACGGCGTCCCCGACGAGGCCGGCAACATCGAGGCCCCGCCGCCGCACGGCGTCGCGGTCACCCGACAGGGCCGCTGCCTCCGCTTCCCGCTCTCCACGCACGCCGAGGTGTCCAACAAGAACGGCCGCCGGTACGTCAAGACCGACGAGGCCGACGACGGCGTGATCTCCGTGCTCATCTCCGATGGCACCGAGACGGTCTGCGTCGCCAGCACCGAGGGCCGGGCGCTCTGCTTCTCGGTGACCGAGGTGAGCGTGGTCAAGGCCGCCGGCAAGGGGGTCACGGCGATCAAGCTCGACGAGGGAGACACGCTGCTCGCCTTCGAGCTCAGCCGCGACAAGGCCGTCGGCCCCACGGTCACGACCGGCGTGGGCAAGCTCGAGATCATCAGCCCGAGCCGCTTCCAGGGCGCCCGCGCCGCCCGGGGCAAGGGGGTCATCCGCAGCGGAAAGCTCCAGCCGTGGAGGCCCAACCTCTGCCGCCTCGACCTGCTGCGCCCCCCCGATGAGCCCCGCGACGACGACCGGCCGAGCCCCGTCGGCCGCGGCGAGGAGTGAGCCATGAGCACCTATGACGCCTCCTCGATCTCCGTCCTCGAGGGCCTGGAGCCGGTCCGCAAGCGCCCCGGCATGTACATCGGCGGCACCGGGAAGGAGGGGCTGCACCACCTCGTCCGCGAGATCGTAGATAATGCGGTCGACGAGGCCATGAACGGTCACGCGAGCCAGATCGAGGTCCGCATCAAGGCCGACGGGCGCACGGTGGTGGTCACCGACAACGGCCGCGGCATCCCGGTCGACGTGCACCCCAAGGTCGGCAAGCCAGCGCTGGAGGTGATCCTCACCACGCTGCACTCCGGCGGCAAGTTCGGAGAGGGCGGGTACTCCACCTCCGGCGGCCTCCACGGCGTCGGCTCCAGCGTGGTCAACGCCCTCTCCGTCCACCTCGGCGCCACGGTTCGCCGAGACGGCTTTGAGTGGGCCCAGGAATTTCGACGGGGAAAGCCCACGGGGCCGATGCGCAAGGGCCGCGCCACCCGGGCGACCGGCACCGCGATCAGCTTTACGCCCGACGACGAGATCTTCGGAGAGTTCGTCTTCGACGCCGAGGTGATCAGCGAGCACCTCGAGACCTGCTCCTTCCTCAACAAGGGGCTGAAGGTCAGCTTCGCGGATGACACCACCGGCAAGCGGGAGGAGTACTGCCATCCCGGCGGGGTCTCGGAGTTCCTCCAGCACGCCGTGCAGCAGTCGGGGGTCACCATGACCACCGACCGCCCCTTCCTCCTCGAGCGCGAGGCCGAGCCGCGCATCCAGCTCGCCCTCTCCTGGTCGGACGCGCCCCGGGAGCGCTTCCTGTCCTTCGTCAACGGCATCCCCACCCGCGACGGCGGCACCCACGAGCAGGGGTTGAAGGACGCCGTCGCCAAGGCGCTGCGTAACTACGTCGACACCCACGAGGTGCAGATCCCGAAGGGCATCAAGCTGACCGCGGAGGACATCCGCGAGGGCATCGTGGCCGTCTGCTCGATCTTCATCGCCGAGCCCCAGTTCCAGGGACAGACGAAGGACAAGCTGAACAACGTCGAGGTCAAAGGCCAGGTGGACGGAGTGGTCCGCGTGGCCCTCGAGAAGTGGCTCCACGACCACCGCAGCCAGGCTGACGCCATCCTGAGCCGGGTCGTGCTCTCGGCCCGCGCCCGGCAGGCCTCCCGCGACGCCACCGAGCAGGTGCGCCGGAAGAGCCCCGTCAGCCGCCGCCTCAACCTCCCCGGCAAGCTGGCCGACTGTTCAAGTGGCGATCCAGGCCTCTGTGAGCTCTTCATCGTCGAAGGGGACAGCGCCGGTGGCTCCGCCAAACAGGGTCGAGACCGCGCCTTCCAGGCCATCCTCCCCCTGCGAGGGAAGGTGCTCAACGCCGAGCAAGCCACGCTGAAGAAGGTGCTCGAGAACAGCGAGCTGAACGACATCGTCTCCGCCGTGGGCTGCGGGGTGGGCAAGGACTTTGATCTCAGCCGCCTCCGGTACAACAAGATCATCCTGCTGATGGACGCCGACAGCGACGGCCACCACATCGCCACCTTGCTGCTCACCTTCTTCTACCGCTACCTGACGCCGCTCATCGACAAGGGGCATGTGTTCCTCGCACAGCCCCCCCTCTACCGAATCGATGCAGGTAAACAGACTTGGTGGGCGAAGGACGAGGTCGAGCGCGACCGCCTGCTGAAGCGGATTCCGCCCCGGATCAAGCCGGAGATCAGCCGCTTCAAGGGGCTCGGCGAGATGATGCCCAAGACCCTGTACGAGACGACCCTCGATCCCACGAAGCGACGCCTCCTCCGGGTCGCGATCCCGGAGGGGGCCCGGCTCGAGACGGACAAGGTGGTGAGCGACCTGATGGGCAAGGACGCGCAGACCCGATACCGCGAGATCACCGAGTGGATGGCCCTCGTCGACGTGCTGGACGTCTGAGGCGAGGGGGCTCACGCTGAATCTGCCGGACCGAGAGCGCCACGGCGCGCGGAGTGGAGTACGCTACCCCCATGCTGCAATGGCTCCGCCGACTCCTCAGGCTTGAGAACAAGGTCGAAGGCAAGGTAGAACCTTCGCCGCAACCGCCGCTGGCGGGGGTCGAGGCCGCCCCGGCGGTCGCTCCCGCAGCCGAGGTGTCGCTGGCCGATGCGGCGAGGTCCCTGGCCAATGAGGAGACCGCTCCCGTGCGGCCGGTCTCCTTCGAGAGCCCGACGGCGGAGATCTCGATCGCGGTGGAGCTCGAGCAAGCCGGGCCTCCCATGACGGTGAAGCCGCGCCCTCCTGCGACGCCATCACCTCGATCCTGGGTAAACGGCGATCGAGTCACCTCGCTGGACCCCAATCAGGTCCACACCGCCCTCCTCGCCGAGCTCCACCGCCTCGTCGACGAGGTGCGCGCCGAGCGCAGCCCCACCTCAGAGGGCGACCTCCGCCTGGTCGAGCGGCTCATCCAGCGGGTCGATCGCCGCCAGCTCGACCTCCCCCCCTTCCCCGACATCGCCCGCGAGCTCGACGCCCTGCTCCGGCAGCCCGACGTCGACCTCCCCCAGATCGCGAGGGTCGTCGAGCGAGATCCGGGCCTGATCCGTCGAGTCTGGACCTGCGCGCGCAGCGCCATGTACAACACCGCGCCGCGGAGCCTCCACCATGCGGTCGCGCGGGTGGGCTTGGACACGCTGTGGCAGATCGGCATGAGCGTCTGCTTGAACGACACGGTGTTCCGGGTCGAGGGCTTCCAGGAGATGGCCGACGACGTGCGTGCGCACGGCCTCATCACCGCAGACGTCGCTGCGGCCCTGGGCGGGGAGCGCCGCGGCACCCTCTACCTCGCAGGCCTCCTCCACGACGTGGGGCACCTCATCATCTTGCGCACGGCGGGGGGACGCGCTTCGACCATGCGCGCGAGCCCGCAGATGGTGCGGCGGGTCATCGAGCGCACCCACTCCGCCTTCGGCGTGCTGGTCGCCGACTCCTGGAAGCTCGACGAGAGCGTGGCGGCTGGCATCGGCTTCCACCACGCCCCCAACCACGCCCCAGCGATGCACAAGAGCGTCGCCTCGATCGTACACGCGGCCCACATCGCGGCTCACGCCTCGCAGATCACCGACCTCTCCGATCCCACCCTCGCCGTCGCCCGCCAGGAGATCGCGGCGCTGGGCTTCGATCCGGACGTCGCGATCAGCCAGGCGCGTGCATCGTGGGAGCTGATCACCCTCCCCGATCCCGGGCCCCCGCCCACCGAAGAGATCACCGGCTCGATCAGCCGGGGATAGTCCCGCCGCCGGCTTCGAGCTGCTTGAGGGCGCCCACCGCCTTCTCGACGGTGCGCGCTGGATCGAAGGTGAGGCCTTGGATCGCGAAGAGGGCCGCCACGCCGCCGACGTCACGGTGTGTGCGGGCCTCCAGCGCCGTGAGCGCGGCGATCCGCGCGATCTGGACGATGGTCGCCCCCTCGCGGTGCTCCGGTGGAGCGCGGAGGGGGGCCGGACAGAAGGCGATCGCGGCGCCCACCGTCGGCCCAAGCTGCCAGGTGTCTGCCACAAGGAGGCCAAAGGAGGCGGAGAGGCGGCGCTGGAGGTCGAGCACGAAGGCCCGACCGGGCAGCCCATCGGCGGCGCGCGGCGGCCCCGCGGCCCGGAGCACGAGGAGCTGACCGGCGTTGTGGAGCAGACCGGAGAGGAAGAGATCCCCTCGCCCCTCGTCGCCGAGCCAAGCCGCCACCTCGGCGGTGACGATCGCGACGCTGCGGGCCTGATCGACCGCCCCTTGCCAGCCTCGCACCTTGAAGACGGTGGACTGCATCGAGGCCCGCATGACGACCCGCCAGAGGGAGTCGAAGCCGATCCGCGCGATCGCATGGTTCAAGCTACCGACCTTCCGCGCGAACTCCGCGCCCGACGCCTCCGCCCACACCCGTCGCACGAGGTCGGGCTCCCGCCGAACCAGGCGCGCCACCTCGGTGATCGAGGGGTCGCCCCGCTGGAGCAGGGTGTTCAGCTCCCAGGCGACGTCGGGGAAGAGGGGGAAGTCGAGGGTCTGCGAGCCGAGGAGGCGGAGGAGCCGCTCCACCAGGTCCCGATCGGGGCCGGGGACGTGCCGATCCCGCTCCTCGAGCAGGGAGCCGACGAGCCAGGCCCGGACCTGGGATGCCTCCACCGAGGGGGCCTCCACGTCTCCCAGCCAGGGGGCGGCGAGGCGCGGAGAGGAGCCGGCAGGGGCCAGCGCAGGGGAGGCGCCGATCGCAAGCGGGCCCCGCGCCGACCCAGGGCGCGCGCGGAGGGGGCCTACCCCCAACCACCAGCGGGAGAGCCGCGCCCAGAGGCCGAGCCGCAACACGCCCCCGAAGGGAGACCTGGGATCCAACGCTCGCCCCCTGTCCGGAGGCACCATCGTACCCTCCGCCGGACCCATCGCGGTCACGGGCGGCCCCCTCGCGCGCTCAGGACTCGTCCTTTATGGCATCCCGCTCGACGGCCAGGACCACGAGGCGGTCCCACTGATCGAGGTCGTAGCGGGTGATCATGTCGGAGACCGCGCGGACGTAACGAGGATCCCGCGCATAGATCGGGCCGATGCACTTGAGGTAGGCGCGCCAGTCCCGCCAGAGGGGACGGGCCTTCGCGTAGGCGGAAGACTGGGAGAGCAGCTCCCCATGGTGGGCGATGCTCGCCGCGAAGCTCGGGTAGCTGCGGTACCCCAACCGCGCGTAACGGGCGCTCCGGCCGCTCCCCGACACCCGCGCCCGCACCATCACCTTGGAGGCTCCGCTCCCACCCTTCACGCCGAAGAGGTTGTGGTGCTTGCGGGTGAGCTGGCTGCGCCCCCATCCGCTCTCAATGATCGCCTGGGCGAGCGTGACGCTGGGCGGGATCTTCCGGGCCCGACCCGACTCGATGGCGGCGGGGGCCAGGCCTGCCAGAAATTCACCGCGGTAGCCTTCGGGCCAGCCGGGAGCGGCGAGCTCGATCATCAGCTCGATGGCCCGCGCCTCGACGTCGGTGCCCGGGCTGTCCAGGTAGAGGGCCTCGAGCAGGCGCCGCGCCTCAGTCGGATCCCCCGCCATCGCCGTCCGCGCTCGCCCGAGGTCGCGGATGAGGGCGGCCCGCTCGAGATCCGTCCCGGCGAGGCCGGCGGCGTCGAGGAGCTCGGCTTGGGCGACCACTCGAAGGTGCTGGTCCACACGCTCCAACCAGCGGCCCTGAGGCTCACCCCGGGCGACCTCCTCGCCGACCCCCCAAGAGAAGCCCACCGAGAGCACGCTCATCACGAGCAGGGCGAGCACGCTGAGGCGGGGGCGGAGCCAGCGACGGATCCGGACCTCGCGTTGGGCCTCGTCGAGCGGGAGCGCGGGCGCCAGGGCCGACAACGCGGACGCCCTCCCCGCCTCTCTCCGGGCGGAGGGCCTTGAACTCACCTCACCAGCTGACTTGACCTGACAAGAGTTTGAGCGGGGGTGGGCGGAGCTCTCGACCTCCGACCCGCTCTTCTTCACTCTTGCCCCATCTCATCACCCCGGTGGGCTACTCGCGAGCCAAGCAACGCAGGCACGACGCACGCCTGATTCGTGGAACGTACCCATCCGGGTCCATAGATTCAAGGCGAGGCGACGAAAGATTCAGGGATATTTTGAGCCCTAGCTTTCGCGCTCCACTCGGCCCGGGAGCCGAGGGTGCTGGCGGAGGCTCGGCGAGGCGCCCGCCCGGAGCCGAAGCAGGGGTGCGCGGCTGGTGGTGCCGCGTAGGTCGACACCACCGGGGAACTGGCCCCCCGACAGGGAGAGATCTGCGCCATCGAACAGGCCGATGGCCGCGTCCAGCTCAGCGCCCTCGAGGCGGGCCTCCGCCACGCCGGAGAAGAGGAGGTCTTGACCGACCCCCGCGCGCAGCCCGGCAGCGAAGAGGCCCCCCCGGGACTGCGCGAGGCCGGCCCCCCTCCCCTCGCGGGCCACGCTGCCCTCGAGGCGCACCGCGTGGAGCTCGACGGACGACCAGCCTTCGAGGCAGACGCCACCCCCTCGGGGGCCGGCGCCGCCGCTGAGCTGAAGCCCGCGGAGGCGGATGGAGAGGTCGTCCGCCTCTACGTGGACGCAAGGTCCGCGCCCCCGGGCGTCGAGGATCACACCGGCCTCCCCCTCGAGCCACACGGATCGGGTGAACGTGAAGGGCCCCCAGTGCAGGCCCGGGAGCAAGCGCAGCCGCGCGCCGGAGGGGGCGTCGGCCAGGAAGGAGCGGAGCGTGTCCCCCGGCGGCACCCGCCAGGGGTCGGAGGACGGATGGGGCTCGGCGCCGCCGGCATCGGGGACAACCGGAGGGTCGGGGAGGCGAGTCATGGGGGCCCTCGAGGCAATTGCCCCGGCTCTTAACGCCGCCCTGCCCCTTCGATCTCCGCCGCCTGCGCACAGGGTGGGCACCACCAGGTCCCTCGCCCCGCCTGGACGAAGCGCTCGATGGGCGCGCCGCAGCGGGGACAGGGCTCACCGGCGCGGCCGTACACCGCGAAGGGGTTGACTCCTCCCAGGTTCACGTACGTGAGCGCCTCGGCGCTCTCCACGGCGAGCACGTGATCGACACAGGCAGGCACGGCGTCGGCGAGCCGAGCCCACTCCTCTGGGCGGAGCGAGGCGACCGACCGATCGGGGGCGAGGCTCGCGCTAAAGAGGGCCTCCGTCGCGAGGATGTTGCCAAGCCCCGCCACCCTCGACTGATCCAAGAGGGCGACCTTGATCGGCGCCCGCGCGCCAGCGAACCGGGCCGCCCACCAAGCCCCGGAGCGTCGGTCGGGCCAAGGCTCGGGGCCGAGCGAGGCCTCGAGGGCGCGCTCGGCGTCGGTGTCCAAGGGCTGCAAGGTCCCAAAGCGGCGGGGATCGACGAAGGTCACCGGGGGCGCCCCCTCGGGTGACAGCCGGAGACGAGCGAAGCGCGGCAGGTCGAAGCCCCGGACGAGCTGCCCGGTCATCCGGAGGTGCAGGTGCAGGCACAGCCCGCCGACCCGGATCAGCAGGTTCTTCCCGCGGCGCCCCACCGCGTCCACCCGGGCGCCGACCAGGGGCTGCAGGGCCGCAGGGCCGCGCGCCGCCCAGGCGCCGCTCAGGAGGCCCGGATCGAGCAGCTCGACGTCGACGAGCAAGCGCCCACCGAGCCAGCCGCGGAGCTGTCGCGCGGCGATCTCGACCTCGGGGAGCTCCGGCATCCCAACCTCCTCGCTTCCCACAACCCAGGTCGGCCCTTGACAGCGACCTCGCTGGCACAGGGTGACCGTGGTCTGACGAATGTCGGTCGACGCTCGTCACCTGGACCGCGGTACCCCTCTGTAATTCCAGCCTCTTACAGAGGCACGCCTCTTGCTACGGAGCCAGACATGCTCCACTACACCGCCCACGCCCTCCCCGGCACCCTGCTCTTCAACAGTTGGGAAGAGGCCCGCGCCCTCTGGGACCGCGTGTTGGTGGCCGTCCCTGGCCTGACGAGCCTCGTCCTCCTCCCCGATCACCTCCACCTCAGTCACCCCCTGCCCCAGGTGACGGCACTGCGCACGGGCATGCGCGCCTATGCGCGGTGGCGGAACCACCACCGCCGCACGGCCGGCGCAGTCTGGGCCTCGCTCGACACCCCCGGGCTCACCGGGCTCGCTTGCCCCGGGCAGCCCACCCAGGCCGAGCTCGAGCCCTGGCGCCTCGGCCTCAGCCCACACCCCCTCGCCTGGCCCTTCAGCACCCTCCGCGACGGGCTCGGCCTCTGTGACCACGGCGCCCGCCCGCCCCGACAGGACGCCCACCGCTGGTACGAGTCCCAGCGGGCCGAGCTCTCCCGCCTGCCGCCGCTCGGGGCTGTCTACACGCCGAGCGAAGCCCCGCGCGCCGTGGCGCTGCCGGAGATCGTCGCGGTCACCTCAGCCTGGACGCGCACGCCCCTCCGCGCGCTGCACGGCCGCGGCGCATTCCGCCGCCTGGTGATGGCGGCGGCCCGCCGTTGGACGCGGCTCAGCCAGGGCGAGATCGGCCGCCAGCTCGGGGTCGATGAGTCCACGGTTCGCCGATGCCCGCCCGGTTCTCCCGCGGCGCTCGACCGCCTGGCGCCCTTCCTCGGAGACCCTCGATTCCCGCCCCTCGACACCCACCATCTCCCCGCCACGGCCGCCTGGGCCCCCTACCGGCACCTGGAGTAGGCTGTGGCGGTGAACACAGACCAAGACCCCGCAGGCGCCCCCTCGCAGATCCTCACCCTCGGCGGGCGCTCCCTCCCCACCTGGGCGCTCCGACCGCTCGGCTTCTTGCTCATCTCGGTCCTGATGAGCTGGCCGCTGGCGCGGACCCCCGGCGACGCCATCATCGGATACTCCACGATCGACGCCGTGGATACGGTGATGTTGCGGGGACTGGTCGCCGATCTCCTGCTGCACCCCTCCTCATTCCCCCAGTCGTTCGGTGTGTACTTCCCGATCGGCTTTCCCGTCCTCGAGCTGACACCGAACCTGCTCGATCACCTGAGCGCGGCGCCATTTGTTTGGATCTTTGGCTTCCCATGGGGCGACAACCTGTGGTGGCTGTGCGTATTGACGTTGAATGGGCTCGCCGCTCACGCCCTCGGTCGAAAGGTGGGGGGCTCGGAGGGGGCCGGCTGGCTGGCCGGCGTGGCCTTTCAGCTCGCCGAGCCGGTGGCCCGAGAGGCGAACCTCCACCACGCGCCCCAAGCCATGCTCTTCGCGGCGCCCCTCTACCTGCTCGCGTTGCTCGAGCTCCAGGCGAAGCCCAGCCGGCGGGGAGCGATGACCGCTGGGGCCTGGCTCTCGCTCCTCTCCCTCGCCTACTGGTACGCCGGGCTCTTCGTGTTCCTCGGCACCCTGCCCCTCCTGCTCCGGACGCCGCTCCGCGCCCTCGGCTGGATGGCCCTCACCGGCCTGCTGCTCTGCGGCCCCTTCCTCTTGCCGCAGCTCATCGGCTGGGACGAGCGGTCGCTCACCCGCGCCGGTCCGCCGATCCCGCCCGCCAACGCGCCGGACACCTACGACGTGCTGCCAACAGACGAGATCTTCATCGCGCAACACGGCAACACGCCGACCTTCTGGGCCGACCGCACCCCCATCGACCTCTCGAATTGGCTGAGCCCCGCGCTGCTGCTCGCCGCGGCGGCGGGGCTGTCCCGGTCGAAGAAGCGGGAGGGGCTGCTGGGCCTCTGGTTGATGGGCCTCGGCGGCGTGATGGTGCTTGGGCCCTACCTTCGGTGGGGAGACGAGGTCGTGACCGTCAATGGTTCGCCGATCGCCCTGCCCTTCCACTATTTTCGATCCTTGCACCCGTATTTTGCGCGCCTCGACTGGGCGGAGCGTTGGGGCTTCCTCATCAGCCTCGGCCTCGTCCTCGTCGCCGCGCGAGCGCCACGGCCGCCGCTCTGGGCCGGGGCGGTCCTGTTGAGCAGCCTGTACACGAGCGAGAACCTGCCCCTGCAGACCACTCGCGTCGGGGACGAGGCGTGCTGGACGGAGCTGCGCGGGGCCAGCGGCGCGGTGCTCGAGCTGCCGCTCCGGCGGGGGTGGCTGCGGGCCTCGCAGGTGGGGCTGCACCAGCGATTCCACGGGCGTCCCCTGGTGAACCCCGTCCTCCTCCCCCCCGGAGCGCGGCCGCCGGAGTCCTGGAGCGCCTGGGTCGAGTCGGAGCCGATCCTCCGCTACATCAAGGCCTTCGAGGCTGGCGAGTGGCCGGAAGACCCCGGCGCGGACGCCGTACGCAGCCTCCGCCAGCAGGGGGTGTCTGTCATCGCGATAGACGCCCTACCCGGTGGGCCTCTCTCGTCTGGCGGGGTCAATCGTTACCGCAGCGGCCTCGGCCGCCACTTCGGTGCGCCGCGTGATCTCGGCTGCGCCCTCGCCTGGTGGCTGGACACCGACACTCCCGGCCCTCGCGGTCGCGCAGACGGCGACGCCTGGAGAGCCGCGGTCGCCGCCGCGGCCGCCGAGCGACCCCACCCCGCGCTGGAGACGCTCATCGAGCCGACCTGGAGAGCCGTACAATCGGGGGGATCACCATGATCCCGCACCGTGAGACCGTCTGCTCACAATGCCGACGCTCTGTGATACCTTCTGGGTGTCACGCCCTGCGCACAATCCAAGGAGAGGGCCCGTGAGCGTCAACCCACCGGACATCCTCCTCACTGCCCGCGGGGAGCGGGCGGACAGCGGTGGCCGGCAGCGGCGGCTTCGCTTCCTCGAGACCCTCGGTCGCGGAGGCTTCGGCGCCGTCTACCTCGCCGAGGTCCACAACCCAGACCGCTTCGTCCAGCGCCTCGCCATCAAGGTGCTGAGCGCCGAGATGAACGACACCGCCGACTTCGCCGCGCGCCAACGCGACGAAGCCCGCCTGCTCGCCCGACTGAACCACGACAATATCGTCAAGGTCTTTGACCTCACCACCATCCACGGTCGGCCCGCGGTGATGATGGAGTACGTGGAGGGGGTAGACGCCGCGGAGCTGCTCCGCCACGGGCCAATCCCTCCGCGGGCCGCCTTTCAGATCGTGGCCGCCGCCGCCAGCGCGCTGCACGCCGCTTGGACCACCGCCGGGCCGCGGGCAGACCAACCCCTCCGGGTGGTCCACCGCGACATCAAGCCGGCGAACCTGCTCATCTCCCGTCACGGAGGGGTCAAGGTGCTGGACTTCGGGGTCGCGCGCGCCGACTTCGATCGGGAGGGCAAGACAGAGTCGATGCAGTTCGGTACCGCCCGCTTCATGGCGCCCGAGCAGTGGCTGTATGGCCAGGTCGGACACGGGGTCGACATCTACGCCCTCGGTATCAGCCTCGCCGAGATCCTGGTCGGCGCCAACGTCACCCGCGCGCCGCTCGCGCCCGAACGTCACCGCGAGCACGTCGAGGCGATCGCCCAGGCCCTCCAAAACCCGCTCTGGCCCCCGGAGGCCCAGCGCGAGCTCGACGCGCTCATCCTCGGGATGCTGGCCTTTCGTCCCGAGGATCGGCCGGACGCAGGCGCGGTGCACGAGCGTGCCCAAAATCTCGCCGACCTCGCGCCCGGTGAGGGGCTCGGCCGCTACGCGACCCGGCTGATCCCTCCGCTGATCGAGGGGAGACGCGAGCGCTTCCGCAACGACCCCATGCTCGACGCCGTGAGCGTCCCCTACGAGGAGGTCTCAATCCCCACCGACGAGGCGAGGTCGAGCTCGAAGGGCCCCGAAAGCCCACCGCGATCGACGACGTCCCCTCCGCCGCGACCACCGAGCGCCGCCGCCTCAGGCCCCTCCTCCTCGCCTGCGCTCCCCTCGAGCGCCTCGACCGTGCCCCTCCGCGCCGCTCGGGTGGGCGAGGCCCTCGGCGCCCCGCTGACCGCGCCGGAGGACTCCCTCGCTATCCCTCAGCCCGATCACCGCCGTCCGGCGCGGTCCACCCCCCGCCTGGGGTTGATCACGGCGGTCGCAGGCCTCACCGCGATCGGCCTCCTCGGCGCCGTCGGCGCGGCGCTCTGGGCGCTCTCCACCCGCGACACCCCCCAGGCGCACCCTCTGGGAGAGGGGGTGGTCGCGCCAGCGCCGGCCCAGGGGCCCGAAGCGCCCGCTGCGGAGACCGCCGAGGCGCCGCCCGCCGAACCCGCCCGCGACGCGGGCTCCGCCGCCTCGCCCCCGAGCCCGGCCGCGGCCGCGAGGCAGGAGGGGCGCGCCGCCCGCCCTGCCCATGAAGGTGCCCGGCAGGATCTCATCGGCAGCCTCGCCGAGAGCAGGCCTCCTGCGGACAGCCTCTCCCGCCCGCCCGTCGAGGTGCCCGCCCCGGCGAGGGTGGCCGCGACATCCGAGCCCCAGCCGGAGCCGCGCCCGGAAGGCAAGGCCGAACCCCGCTCCGAACACCGCTCCGAACCCCGCTCCGAATCTCCGCCGCCCTCCGCCGCCCCCACCGTCACGACGGCCGCCGCCGGCCCCTCCGCGCCCCCGGCCGCTGAGGTCGCCCTCTACGACCTCAACATCTCGGCCTCCCAGGTGGGGGCGACCATCCTCCTCGACGGCGCCGTGGTCGGACAGACCCCCAAGGCGCTGAAGGCCAGCGCGGGCGAACACAGCGTCCAATTGCGCCTCGGCGACAAGACCAAGACGGTGACCGTGAACGTGAGCTCGCGGCGCGCCAATCGATTTCGGTGGAACGTAGAGACCAATCAATGGGAGACCCTCCAATGACCCCGCCCGCCCTGCCCCCTTGTGAAGATGTCGCCGCCCTGGTCACCCAAGTCGAGACCGCCGTGCTCGACGGTCGGCAAGAGGAGGTCCAAGCCTTGATCAGCCGCACCGAGGCCGCCTTCGCCTGCGGGGAGGTCGCCGATCCGACCGCCCTGGCCCACCTCCTCCTCGTCCAGGGGGTGTGGCTCTCCCTCGGCGGCGAGAAGGGCGACGCCAAGGCCGCCTTCGTCACAGCGCACTCCATCCAGGCCGACGTCTGGGATCCGAAGTACGGCGCGACCCTCCAGGCCGAGTATGACGCCGCCGTGGCCGGCAGCGCGGGGACCATCGGCCAGATCACGATCGAGCCGGCGACGGAGGGCTTCCGCACCGCCCTCGACGGGAAGATCGTCGCCTTCCCCGTCACCACCACCGCGGGCTTCCACCTCGTCCAGGTCCTCGACCCGAAGAGCGGCCCCTCCCGCTTCGCGCGGCTCAGCCTCCTCGGCGCCGGGGAGAGCCTCGTGGTCAACACGGGCCCCCTCACCCACGCCCCAAAGACGGGGCGCGGCTTCCCGGTGTGGCTGGCCGCCGGGGTGGGCACGGGCCTGCTCGCCGGCGGGGGCATGCTGATGGCCTGGCGGGAGACGGGCATCATGGAGACCGCCACCACCCAGGCTGACCTCGACAGCCACTTCGCGCGGCAGAAGGTCTACACCTATGGGAGCTACGGCCTCGCCGGCCTCGCGGCCACCGGGGTCACCCTCCAGTTTGTCCTGTGAGCGGGGGGCCGCTGCGGCTCCACCACCAGGTCCCCGCCCTCAGCACCGGCGCCTTGAGGGCGAGGCGCGCGGTCTCACCGTCGAGGCGCCCCTGGCGGAGCCGCCGCACAAGCCCCGTCTCGGCGTGGATGAGCCGCTGGGCCAGCTCGTAGTACTCAGCGGGGTGGTCCATCACGAAGCGGTTCCGGCCGCCATTCTCGGCGGCTGACCCCGCGATCACCCTATCGGCGACGGCGTCGTAGAAGGCGGTGCCCTTCATCGGGTGGGCGACGCTGACGAGCGAGACGTCCGGCGCGATGCGGTGCAACATCCGAAGGGTCTGGTCGAGGTCGGCGCGGGTCTCTCCGGGGTATCCGATCATCACGAAGACCCCGAGCTCGACGCCCTGCGCGCGGAGGAGGCGGGCCGCCCGCTCGATGTCCTGGACGGTGTCCTCCTTGCGCATCTGGTCGAGGATGTGCTGCGCCCCGCTCTCGGCGGAGAGGTACATCCGGAAGAGCCCCGCCGCCCGCATCGCGGCGCAGAGCTCGGGATCGAGGGTCTCGGGGCGGCCGATGACGTAGAAGGGGATCTGGAGCCCGCGTCGCACCATCTCGGCGCAGAAGCGGTGCACCCAAGCCTTGTTCAGCGTGAAGAGGTCATCGGCGAACCAGATCTGATCCGGATTGAAACGCTCCCGCAGCGCGGCGAGCTCATCGAGCACGTCGCCGGGGCTACGACGGCGAAAGGTGTCCCCATAGACTTGCTTGCTGCACCAGGTGCAGTGATAGGGGCAGCCTCGGCTGGTGATCATCGACAGGGCGGTCTCGCCGTGTCGCGCCCGCCAGGCCGAAAAATACCCCTCCTGGTCTCTCCGATCACGAACGGGCCAGGGGAATCGGTCGATGGGGCGGAGGAGGGCACGGGGGCGGGTCCGAATGACCACGCCGTCGCGGCGGAACGCGACACCGTCGATCTCCGCCAGCCGGTCCCAGTCCCACCGCCAGTCGTTGCCGCGGAGGTGGTGGAGGAGGGCCTCCGTGGTCTGCTCCCCCTCGCCGATGATCACCACCTCCACGCCCGCGTCGAAGTACTCATCGAGGTACTGGACCGGATCGGGCCCACCTGCGATCACCCGGCGGCCCTCCTCCCGACAGCGCCGCACCATCGCGGCCGCGCGCGGGCGGGTGATGGTGTGGCCGTAGAGGCCGACCACGCGGGGGTCTTCATCTGCGCAGCGCGCGGTGAAGTCGCCCACCCCACCTGCGAAGGTGAGGTCAAACCAGTCCACCGCGAAGGCCCCCTCCCGCCGCAGCCAGGCGACCAGATACTGGAGGCCGAGGGGCGGAAAGGGCCGCATGATCTCCTGTTCGTGGGGATCTTCGGCGAGCAGGTACGCGTGGAACAGCAGGAGGTCGAGGCGGGCCATGCCTCAGGCTACCGGAGCGGCGCGACCCGGCAAGGCGTCACCCCAGCCGAGGTGGTGCACGACGGAGTTGGCATACCAGGCGACGAGAGGCTCCGAGCCCGGCGTCACGTGGAAGAAGCCGCCTCGCCGCTGCACGAGCCCCCGGCGCTCCATCGGCATCCCGGCGAGGGTGACCACCAGCTCCGCCTCGGCGAGCAGCTCGATCTCATCGTCGAGCCCCGGGATGTTGGCCCCCGCCGCGCCGCGCCGCTCGAAGGCCTTCCCGAGGGTGATCGGCGCTCCGACCTCGCGGAAGGCCTGCAGCAGCGACCGGACCTGGACCGTCAAGGCGCGGTGGCTCAGCTCTTCGGCCCGCAGCAGGGCGAGGCAGAAGACCGGCACCGGCGTGACCGGCACCACCTCGCCCACCCGGACGAGCAGCGAGGCGGCGAGGTCTTTCACGCGCGACCAGCGCTCTTCGGCCGGGAGGTTCGCCACCTCCATGCCCCCCGTCAGATCCTCGAGCGACACGGGCTCTCCCACGACGACGGCGGCGTAGCCGAACTTCCGGTGGGAGCGCGTGGCCACCCGGAGGAGGTTCGCCCCCACGACCATCGGCAGTCGATAGACGACCCGGAGCAGCGAGCGCGCCTTGTCGCCGAACCCCGGGGCCGCAGCGCGGGGCCGCTCCTGGACGAGGCTGCGGTCTTCGAGCGCGTGATCGAGGTTCAGGCCGACGGGGACGAACCAGATCTCGCGCGCAGGGTCACTCCGGCGCACGCCGACGATATAGTCGAGCAGCCCAGCCTTGGCCTCTCCGAGCAGCCCGTCCCGCGTCAGGCGACCCTCGATGAAGAAGCCGGTCACGCCGCCATTCCCGACGAGGAGCTGAACGTACCGCTCGAGCACCTTGTGATAGAGGCGGTCCTTCTCGCCGCGGCGGATGAAGTAGCTGCCGAAGGAGCGAAAGAGGAGGTCGAGCGGCCAGACCCGCGCCCATTCGCCCACCGCGTACGACAGGGCCACATGGCGCAAGAGCCCATAAGATAGGAGCACATAGTCTGCGTTCGAACGATGATTGATGACAAAGACACGGATCGCCCCCGGCGGAACCTTGCTGACGGCGGCCTCATAGCTCCGCGGGTCAAAGACCAGCTCATAGAGAAAATCGACCGACAGCCGCGCGAGCAGGGCCCCCACCCGGTAGTAGGCGGTGAGCGAGAAGGCGGGCGTGATCTCGGCCACATAGGCCTCGACACGGTCACGGAGCACGAGGACGGGCTCGCCCCGCTCGGCGGAGGCCTCCGAGACGGCGCGGTCGATCTCGGCGTCCTGCAAGAGGGCCTCGCGGAGCCAGACCCGATCGATGAAGCGGGCCGACTCGAGGCGCACGCGGTACCGCCGCACGAAGCGCACCGCGCCCTCGTGGAGGCGGGCGCGCACCCGCCGCACCAGCGCGAAGCGGAGCAGCTCATAGCCGACGATGATGGCCAACACCGCGAGGACGGTGCCGAGCGCCTGGAGGACTGGGGAGCCTTCGATCATTCGGCCCTCCTACCCAGTCCGCCGCCAGGACGCCCCTCTCTCGGCCTCGAAAGCCCCCTCACCGCTCCCCGTCCGACCGAGCGCCCGGCGCGCCCTGTCGTAAGAAGCCGCGGATCCAGGGGATGTCCGGCAGCGGGTAGATGGGGCGCGGCGAATGGTCGGTCTCGACGAAGACGACGAGGGCATCGGGCTCCTCGGCGCGGAAGGCGTTGACGTTCGAGGGCTCGTTGTCGAGGAAGAGCACCGGCCGGCCGAGGGTGCGCAGCTCCCGCAGGGCCTCCCGCTTGAAGGCGGTGTCCTCCATCTGCATCGACGGCTTCACGATCAGGTGGGTGCCGGGCCGCTGCATCGGAAAGCCCATCCGGCTCAGGGCGGCCTCGGTGCCGGCCCGCATCTCCTCGTGACGCCCGGTCAGGTAGACGACCTGCATCCCCGCCCGGTAGCAGGCCCAGACGAGCGCGGCCGCCCCGGGCATCGCGGCGTCAAAACCAACATATTCCCCCGAGAAGAAGCGGGGCTGCCAGTGGGCCTCGACACGAGGGAGGATGGCCGCCACCCGGTCGGCGGGCAAGCCCGCGCGGGACAGGCTGGCGCTCAAGTGCCAGTCGGTGAAGTGGTCCTCGGTCACACAATAGAGGTCGGACATGCCCTCCAGGCTGCCGAGCTCACGGAGGATGTGCAGCTGGCGAGGCCGGGTGTCGAAGAGGCAACCATCGAGGTCGAAGACGCCCACCCCCGTCGGGCCGGCGCGGTGCGCCACGGCCAGGATGTCATCGAGGAGCGCGTCCTGACCGGGGCTGACGGAGCGCGGCGCGTATCCGCGAGAAGGACGCATGTTCACCTCGAAGCGCACCCGTAGCCCGCGCGATACCGAGGGCGCATCCACTGGGTGACCATGCCTGCCACCAGCGCCCCCTCGCCTTCGCAACCGCCCCCCTCCGCTGGGGGCGCGCCGCCGACAGGCCAGGATCTGGACCTCGCGCGATACCACATCGAGGCGGCGCTGCAGGCCCTCACCCTTCGGGATGACCCCGAGACCGGCCGGACAGCGGAGCTGGTCTCCACCTTCCTAGCAGGCTTTCGCCCACTGGATCCTCCGTCACCGGAGCTCCTGCCCACGGCCTGCCGCGATCTCATCGTGCTCCGCGATCTCCCCTTCCACTCGCTCTGCGCCCACCACCTGCTGCCCTTCTTCGGCACCGCCACCCTCGCCATGCGGCCTCAGGGGCGCGTACCCGGCCTCGGCTGGTTCGTGCGGGTGCTCGAGGCGCACGCTCGCCGGCCGCAGGTCCAAGAGCGGCTCTCCGCCGCCATCGCCGACACCATCGCGGCCTCCGCCCTCGCCCCCACCGCGGTCGGCGTGCGCCTCGTGGCCCGCCACATGTGCATGGAGATGCGAGGCAGCCCGATCGGCGGCAGCGTCGAGCTCACCAGCCTCCGCGGTGAGCCCGACGCCGAGCTCCGTCAGGCGTTGTTCGGCCGCGCCTGAGCGCCGGCGACGCCGAGGCGCTGCGCCACCTCGTCCACGGAGGCGTCGAGCACGTCCATCGCCTCGTCCACCTGGGCGTCGGTGAGCGTGAGCGGCGGCAGCAGGCGGACGCAGTTCGAGAAGAGGCCGGCCCGGATGGTGATGAGGCCGCGCTGCAGCGTGGCGGCGTTGACCTGCTGGGTGGCCTCGATCCAGGGCTCCTGGGTGTCCCGGTCGCGGACGAGCTCCATCGCCAGCATCGGGCCAAGGCCTCGCACGTCGCCGACGAGGCGGGGGTGGCGGGCTTGGATGGCCTCGAGGCGGGCCCGGAGGCGGGCGCCGAGCGCGGTGGCCCGGGCCAGGAAGGCGGGGTCCGTGAGGGTGTCGAGGGCCTTGAGGGCCGCACGACAGGCGAGCGGGTTCGCGGAGTACGTCCCGCCGAGGCCGCCTGGGTGCGGGGCCTCCATCACCTCGGCCCGCCCGATGACCGCCGAGATCGGCAGCCCGGCGCCGAGGCTCTTGGCGGTGGCGACGAGGTCGGGCACGACGCCCGCGTGCTCGATGGCGAACAGGCGGCCGGTGCGCCCCATCCCGCACTGCACCTCGTCAGCCACGAGCAAGATGCCGTGCTGGTCACAGAGGGCGCGGAGCCGAACCAGCCAACGGGCGGGCGCCGGGAGGAAGCCCCCCTCGCCGATGACCGGCTCGATCACCACGGCGGCGACGTGGCCCGGATCCACCACCGCCATGAAGGCGTGGTCGAGCAGGCGGATGTTCCAGTCGATCCAGCTCTCCTCGGTGCTCTCCGCGGGACGCCGATAGAGGTTTGGGAAAGGGAACCGATAGACCTCCGGGGCGAAGGGGCCGAAGCCCTTCTTGAAGAGGTTGAACTTCGAGGTCATCGCCATCGTGAGGTTGGTGCGCCCGTGATAGGCCCCGTCAAAGACCACCACACCCTGTCGCTTGGTGTAGGCGCGGCTGATGTGAACGCAGGTCTCGAGGGCCTCCGCGCCCGAATTCATGAAGAGGCAGCGCTTGGCGAAGCCGCCCGGCGTGAGCGCGTTGAGCCGCTCGGCGAGCTCGACCATCGGCTCGTAGGTGGCGACGATGGCGCACATGTGCAGCAGGTCTGCGGCCTGGGCCTGCACCGCCGCCACCACGTCGTCGGGGGTGTGGCCCACCGCGAGGGTGCCGATGCCTCCCGCGAAGTCAAGGAAGACATTGCCATCTTCATCGGTGACCTCAGCGCCGTGCGCGGAGCGGACAGAGATGCCCGTGAGGCGAGCGGCGCCCGACGGCATCGCGGCGTCGCGGCGAGCGACGATGGCCCGGCTGCGGGGGCCGGGGATCTCGGTCACGATTCGAATGGAAGGGCGGCTCGGGCTCACGGGGGCTCCCAGGGTGACCCGAGGGGACGGGCCTCCCGACCGTTAACCGGGCGGGCACCTCAGAGTCGAAAGGCTCGCTCCATCGAGAGGCCGATCGACAGGGTCTCTGCGGTGGGGCCGGCGAGCTCCCAGGGAGACAGGGCCGGCGTCGAGGCCACATAGATCGAGAAGCTGTGGCTGCGGGTGAACAATCGGGCCCCCGCCGACCAGGCCAAGCTCTCGGGCGCTCCGAGCGGCACCACCAGCTCCCCGAAGAGGCTGTGGATGGGGATCGGCCGGAATTCGAGCCCGACGCCCGCCGAGGCCTGGGCGCTCTCCGCCTCTCCCGGGGACAGGCCCCCGTCGCCGACGAGTCGGGCGCTCAGACGTCGGTCGAGGGCGTCCCGCTCCAGCACCAGCGCGCCGAAGAGGGCGGGCGCCTCCGCCGCGGAGGCGTAGCCCCCGCCGGCGCCGAGGGAGATCGAGAGCGGCCGCTCCACCGCCCCGTGCTGGGCGAGGGGGCGGACCTTCACCTCGAGGGCGCCGAGCCCGGGCGCGCGTTGATCACTGACGAGGACGTCCATCCAGCCGGTGCTGTAGCCGAGCTGCACCCCGATCCCCGAGGCGGCGTCGCCGGTGGAGAGCTGGTGCCCCACCCGCAGGGCCACGCTCTTCGCTGGACCGACCCCCGACGAGGGGAGGAGGCCCACCCGCGCCCCCTCGAGCCGAGCGGCGTGCGGGTGGATCACGGGGCGGGCGACGCTCGCGGGAGCCTCTGCGCCGAGAGGGCCGAGGGCGAGGGAGGGCAGGAGGGCTGCGGCCGCGGCGGAGTGGCCACCTGATTGCCCCCCGGATGGCCCCCCGGCGGCCTCACGATGGTGGAAGAGCCAGGTCGCGTCCTTGCCGCAGGCCCGGGTGATGGCCTCTCCCCCCGGGTGAGCGCCCACCCAGGGGCTGAGGTCGTAGACGACGCCGTCGATGAGGGCCCAGCAGTCCCCGGGCTGGTCGTGCTGCCCGACAAGCGCGGTGGTGAGCGGCTCGGCCCGCGCCTCCGGGGTCAACGAGCGCGCGCCGAGCACGCTGAGGGCGCCGAGGAACGAGAGCGGGATCAGCATCGCGAGGGCCTCACGGACCCGACCGCCTATCGCGGGGCCGAGGCGGAGCGCCGCGAACCCGGGCCGCGGGGCGCCGAGGCCGCCGGCGACTGGGCGCCGGGGACAGGCGGGGTAGGAGCTCTGCCCATGACCCTCTTCGGCCTCCTCGCCCTCGGCCTCCTCACCGGCTTCAGCGCCTACCTCGGTCGCCGGATCGGCGGAGCCTTCCCCCGTTTCAAGGCGCTCATCTGGGGCCTCCTCGCCGCTCAGGCCCTGCTCCTGCCCCTCTCCTTCACGCTGATGCGCGCCGCGAGCCGCGCGCCCTGGCAGCCCTTCGTGAGCTGGCCGGCCTACCTGCTCTTCGGCTGCTCGACCCTCCTCTTCGCCGGGGTCGCGTCCACCGATCTGCTGATCCTCCTCGCCCGCCTGCCCGACGTCGTGCGGCGGGCCCGGGGTGGGGCTGGTGCGGACCGCTTCGACCCTGCCCGTCGGCGGCTCTTCGCCGGGGTGGGCTACGGCGCCACCCTCGCCCTCGGCGCGGGGGCCACCGTCCTCGGATACCGGGAGGCTCGGCGACTCGCAGCCGTCGTCGAGATCGAGGTGCCGATCGTCGGCCTCCCCCGATCCCTCGTGGGGCTCCGCGTCGCCCAGCTCAGCGACGTCCACATCGGGCCCACCATCACCGGTGAGTACCTCCGCGCCGTCGTCGAGCGGGTCAACGCGCTCGGGGTCGATCTCGTCGCCGTGACCGGCGATCTCATGGACGGCACCGTAGAGGCCCTCGGCGCCGAGGTCTCGATCATTGGCGACCTTCGCTCGCGCCACGGCACCTTCTTCGTGACCGGCAACCACGAGTACTACTCGGGCGCCGAGGCCTGGCTCGAGGCCCTCCGCGGCTACGGGCTGCGCACCCTGGTCAACGAGCATGTGGTGCTCGAGCACGACGGCGAGACCGTGGTCGTCGCCGGGGTCACCGACCTCTCCGCCGAGCGGATGATGCCCACGCACCGCTCGGACCCCGCCGCCGCCATCCGCGGAGCGCCGCCGGCCGCGCTGCGGCTCTTGCTGGCCCACCAGCCGCGGAGCGCGCTGGCAGCCGTCACCGTGGAGGGGGGCTTTCACCTCCAGCTCTCCGGCCACACCCACGCGGGCCAATACTTCCCCTGGACCCTCCTCATCGGCCTCGTCCAGCCCTTCGCGGCGGGTCTGAACAAGCTCGGGGAGATGTGGATCTATACGAACCGCGGCACGGGCTACTGGGGGCCCCCGAACCGGATGGGCGAACCCGCAGAGATCACGCTCCTCCGCCTCGTCTCGGCTTGAGACGGCCTCATGAGCCCGGCGCCCTCCGCTGCTCGAGCAGCTCTCGGACCCGGCCACGCCAGCCCTCCGGGTACATCTCCATCGTGACCCCATCGCCGGGGCGGACGAGGGACCAGACCTCGAGGAGGTCTCGGGCGGCGAGGTAGCCCTCCACGGCCAGCGTGGCCTCGGCGGCCTCCCACAGGGCCTCCTCCTGCCCGGCTCGCCCGAGGAGGTGGAGGCAGCGGACGCGGATCCACAGCACCCGCGGCAGCTCACAAGGGCGGAGGAGGGCGCGATGCCCCGCCGACGAGCGCTCGGCCTCCACCAAGGCGCGCTCCAGGTCGCCCCGGAGGAGGGCCGCCTTGGCCAGGAAGCCGAGGAAGATGATGCGCTGACGACGGTTGTCGCTCTCTTCGCCGCCCGACTCCAGCAGCAGGTTGAAGCTCCGCTCGTACTCCCCCTTCGCCCGCGCGATCATCGACTCCAGCAGGATCATCGAGCCATCGCGCTCTGGCTGTCCGGAGGCCCGCCGGAGCTCGACGAGGGCGTCGTAGAGCGACTCGACCTCCTCGGCGTCCTCGAGGTCGGCCTGGAGGCCGATGCGCATGCGGAGGTTCGCCTCGGCGAGCTGCGGATCAGCCACTTGGTGCACGAGCGCAGCGCACTCGACCGCCAGCGAATTCGCGAGCCGGAGATCACCCGCGTAGAAGGCGACACGGGACAGGGAGTCCACGTGAACGGCCTCCTGGCGCGTGTTCCCGCGGCGCTGCTCCCCCTCGCGCAGGCGCTGGTAGATCTCGCGCGCCTCCCGATAGCTGCCCCGCTCCATGGCCGAGAGACCGAGCTCGGCGTCGAGGCCGTCTCGAATGACTTCCGAGAGCGGCAGGGCCGCGCAGTGCAGGAGCTGGAGCCGCCAGGCCTCGGTGCGATCGGCGTGGCCGGTGACGAGGTTGAGGCGGTGGCCGGCCCGGCAGAGGCGCACTCGCACGTCCGAGCTCAGCTTCGGCAGGATGTCACTGGCGAAGAGCCGCTCGATGCGGGGTAGGACATCGGCGAAGCGCTTCGTCATCATCACGAAGACGGGGACGCGGCCGAGGATGTGCGCGGCCCGCTCGGGGGTGGCCAGATCGACCACCGCGAGCAGGGTGGACCAGCTCGCCTCCAAGCGCGCGGTGCTCCGCTGGGCCTCCGAGGTGCCGAGCTGATCGATCCACTTCCCGGCCATCGAGGTGATCATCTCGACCAGGGCGAGCTGGAGGGCCGCGCTGCGCTCGGGAGAGCTCAGGCCGGCGGCGTAGGCCCGCACGGTGCTCAGCATCCGATAGCGCCCCTCGGAGCCGCCGACGGGCACCACGAGGGAGTGCTCGATCAGCGACTCCAGCTCCTCGTGGGTGACCGGGACGCCGAGCACTTCGCGCAGGTCTTCGAGGCCGAACTCTCCGGGGAAGACCGCCAGATCGGAGAAGAGCGCACGGAGCTCGGGGTCGAGGCGCTCGGCCGTCCACCGGAGCGCGGCGGTGAGCGAGCGCTGTCGGCCGGGGCGGTTTCGGGCGCCGTCCTCGATCAGCCCGAGATCACGCTCCAGCCGCTCGATGAGCGACGAGAGCTGCATCTTGCCCACCCGCACCGCCACGAGCTCGAGGGCCAGCGGGATGCCGTCGAGGCGGCGGGCCAACGCCAGGAGCTGCGGGAGCGAGGTGGGATCGGGCCGGAAGGTGGGGCGCTGCAGGCGGATGCGGTCGATCAGCAGCGCGACGGCGTCGCTGGCCTCGATCTCCAGGGTCGCGGCGTCGGCGGAGGGCAGCGGCAGCGGCTCGAGGCGGTAGAGCAGCTCCCCCATGATGTGGAGCGGGCGCTGGGAGGTGATGATGCAGGTGGCGTCCGGACACTGCTCGAGCACGCCGCTGAGGCTGTCGCCGAGCTCATCGGCGATGTCCTCGACGTTGTCGAGGAAGATCAGCGCTGGGCGGGTGTGGAGCGTCTCGATGAGGAGATCGAGGGGCTCGCCTTGGGCGTCCTTGACCCCGAGCGCCCGCAACATCAGGGAGAGGGCCCCCTCGTGGTCGCGAGCGTCGGCGAGGGCCACCCAGACGACCGGCCGTCCGAGGCTGGCCGCGTGCAGGCGCCGGGCGAGCTCGAGGGCGAGGCGGGTCTTGCCCGAGCCGCCCATGCCGAGGATCGTGAGCAGCCGCACTCCCTCGGCCACCTGGGCGACGAGCTCCTCGAGCTCCCGCGTGCGGCCGAAGAAGCGGGTCAAGGGCGACGGCAGCGAGGGGGGCGGGGACGAGCCGGAGGCGCGGGGCGGCGCGGAGAGCGGCGGCCGGGAGGCCCCGGGGCCGTTGGAGGGCGTTGCGCCCCGCGGCGGGAGCGAGGGGGCGCGGGCGTCGCTGGCGGGGGTCGCCATCGCCGAGGGCCCGGAGAGGGGCAGGTGGGTGGGCAGGGCGACCCGGGCGATGGCGCCGCCGCCCTCGGTGAGCATCCCCAGGGTGTCCCCTCCCCGCGCCTCGGCGAGGCCGGCGAGCACGGGCCGCGCCAGATCGGCCCAGGTGGCCTGCCAGGCCTGGGCGAGGGCCGGCGTCCAGGCGCTGCCCTCGATCTCTTGCAGCGCGCCGAGCAGCGCCGCCCCCACCGGCTCGAAGTGCCGCGCCTCGACCCCGTAGGCCGCGTGGCGCCGCCCAAGGTCCCGAAGCAAGGGGACCAGCACCTCGGGCACCCGCAGCGACTGTACGCTGAGCTGCAAGGCGCCGACCAGCTTGTCGCGTTGGCTCGACATGTCGAGCGGGAAGAGCGGGCGCAGGCCGGGGGAGAGGGCGAAGAGGCGCTCATAGAAGCGCCGGGAGAAGAGCTCGACGGACTGCGCCACCCGCGAGAAGGAGGCCCCCACGAGGCCGATGCGCCCCTCAGTGGGGGAGCCGCCGCCCGCGGGGAGCAGGAGCGCCGTGACCGCCTCCAGGGCGTCCCGCACCTCGACGCCGGAGGGGGGCCGGCGCTCCGGCGAGCGGGAGAGGCAGCGATCGATCAGCGAGGAGAGCACGGGCGGGAGGTCGGGGAGGACGCTGCTGCAGGGCGGGAGGTCCCGGAGGGTGAGCTCCCGCGGCAGCTCGGAGACCGGCACCCCCTCCAAGGGGTGGGAGCCTGTGAGCAGGAGGCGGAAGACCATCGCCCAAGCCCAGACGTCGGCGGCCGGAGAGGGGGCCTCGCCGAGCCAGCGTTCGGGGGCCATGTAGGCGGGGGTGCCCACGACGCGGCCGTCGAGGGTGAGGGCCTGGGCGGGTCGATCTCCGGTGGCGCCGAGGACGGCGAGGCCGAAGTCGAGCAGCTTCACCGACCCGTCGACGCCGACCATGATGTTGGCCGGCTTGATGTCCCGGTGCACCACCCCCCGCTCATGGGAGGCGGCCATACCGCGGGCCACCTGCGCGCAGATGCTCAGCGCCCGCACCCACGGCATCTGGCCCACACCGGCGAGGGAGCCCCCCTCGACGAACTCGTAGGCGAGGTAGGGCCGGCCATCGACCTCACCGAACCGATACACCCCGACCACGTTGGGGTGCTGGAGCCGGGCCAGGGCGCGGGCCTCGACGAGGAAGCGCGAACGCAGCGCGCTCGTGGGCTCCTCGGCGCTGATCAGCTTGAGGGCGGTCGGGCGATCCAGGGCGACGTCGTGCGCGAGGTAAACCGCGCCCATCCCCCCGCGGCCGAGCGCCCTCACGACCCGCAGCCCATCGAACTGATCGGGGAGTACCCAGCTCGTCAAGCGGGGCCCCTGCGGCCCCGCACCCGGAGCCCGTGCTTCTTGACGAGCCGGGTGAGCACATGCCGGCTCGCGAGCCCGAGGGCGCGCCAGGCGGGCTCCTGTTGGCCCCCATGTTCGTCGAGGACATCCTGCACATGAGCGGGATCGAGGGTCTCGGGATCGACCCCACCGCTGTCTCCGTCACCCCGCTCCGCCTCTTCGGGATCGACGAGCGGCCCCAGGGGCGTGACGGGCCGCGCGGCGGCGGGCCGGGCGTCGAGGCCCCGGGGCCAGTCGAGCAGGCCGTCCGTGGCCTCGCCGATCGCCCTCCAGAGGAGCTGCTCGAGCTCCCGCACGTGGGTGGTCCACCGCCACCGACAGAGCCCCGCGATGAGGCCCGGCGTGGTGCGAGGGAGCCCGGTGGGGCCGATGAGCTGGGCCATCAGCGCAGGATCGCGGCGGGTGATGCCCAAGAGGAGGTGCCGAAGCAGCAGGGGCACGTCTTCGGGGCGCGCGGTGAGCGGGGGGAGCTCCACCCGCAGCGGCATCCGCGCCAGCACGTCGTGCTTGATCGCGGTCTCTGGCCGGTTGGTGGCCGCGATCAGGCGGAGGTCGGCCACGCGGGCCTTGGCCTCCCCGAGGCGGTGGTACTCCCCCTGGTCGAGCACGCGGAGGAGGTGGGCCTGGGCCTCGACCGGCAGCTCGGCGAACTCATCGAGGAAGAGGCTGCCGCCATCGGCCTCACCCACGAGCCCCGGGCGCTCGGCCATGCCCGGGTTCGGGTAGTTCCGCGCGTTTCCGAAGAGCTCGGCGTCGACCAGGGTGGCGGGGAGGGTGGCGGCGTTTCGCGCGACCAGCGCTCGGGAGGCGCGCGTCGACCGGCGGTGGAGACCCCGCGCCACGAGCTCCTTGCCCGTGCCGCTCTCGCCCCGCACCAAGACGTGGGCGGCCCGCGGCCCGAGCAGGGCGAGCTGGCTGCGTAAGGCCCACATCGCCGGGCTCTCGCCGACGAGCCCGTCCTCATCCGCCTCTCCGAAGGGGAAGCGCGGCGGGCGCGGCGTGGCGCTCCAGGCGGTGACCGGCCAGGGACGCCGGACGACGATGAAGAGGGCCTCGTCTTCGAGCAAGACCTGGTCGTGCGGGTCGACGGTGACCTCGGTCACCGCCGCGCCATCAACGAGCAGCCGGCAGCGCCCCACGTTCTCGACGCGGAGGCTCCCGCCCTCGGTCCACAGTCGAAGCTGGTCTCGAGAGATGCGCGGTGAGCCGAGCTGGGAGGGGTCCCACGTCGAGCCCGGGCGGGCGCGCCCGAGGCCCAGGCGACCCGCGCCGAGCGCCGGCCCGCGACCGAGGACCGCTGGCGTGGGGCCGGGGAGCACGATCTCTCCGACACGGTGGGGCTCTTCCCGCGACCAGACCAGGGACAACGCGAGCCGATCGCCCCCAGCCTCGCTGCGGCGTGAAGCAAAGAGCGGAGCGGCGTCCTGGGTGCTGTTCACCGGCGCTGCCTAACGTGCTGCACGGATGAGCGGGCGCCAGATCTCGACCCGCGCGGTCGCCTCGCCAGCGGTCGGATACGGGTCCCGCGCCCCCCTCGGGAGAGGCGCGACCCACCCGAGCCCCGAAGAGCCCACGACGTGACCCGCACGCTCGTCCTGCACACCCTGCCCGCCGATCCCACCCTCATCGACACCGACCTCTCGCTCCCCGCCGCCGGCGTGGCCGCCGCCCTCGAAGACGTGGTCGTGGAGGGGGTCCGAGGTGAGCCGGGCGAGCTCCTGGCCCTGCTCCACCGCCACCGCCCCGACGTGGTCTTCAACCTCTGCGAGGCGCCCTGCGGCGTGCCGACCTGGGAGCCGCACGTCCCCGCGCTGCTCGCATGGCTCGGGCAGCGGCACACCGGCGCGGGCAGCGAGGCCCTCGCCCTCTGTCACCGCAAAGACCGCGTGCGGGCCCTCTTGCGCGCGGCCAGCGTGCCCATCCCCGGCTCTGGGGGCCTGCCGGCCTTCGTCAAGCCCGTCGCGGAGCACGGCTCGGCGGGCATCGAGGCCGGCTGCCTCTGCCGGGACGCGACCGAGGTGGAGGCCCAGCGCGCCCGGCTCGGCGAGGTGGTGGTCGAGGATTACCTGCCCGGCCGGGAGCTGGTGGTGGCCCTCTGGGGGCGCGAGGCGGAGCACGCCGCCGTCGGCGAGGTCCGCTTCCCGGCGCACCGGCCCTTCCTGACGTGGGAGGCCAAGTGGCTCCCCACCAGCGACGACTATCGGGGCACCACGACCACGTACCCGGCCGACGTCTCGCCGGCGCTGGCGGCGGAGCTGCTCCAAGCGGCCCGCGGGGCCTGGGCGGCGATCGGGCTCTGGGGCTACGCGAGGATGGACCTGCGGCTCGACGCCGAGGGCCGACCGCGGGTGATCGACGTGAACCCGAACCCCGATCTCACCCCCGACGACGGGCTCACCTCCACCTCGGGAATGGCGCGGGCCGTGCTCTCTGCAGGATGGTCCTGGGCCGACTTCATCCGCTTCCAGGTGGAGATCGCGCGATGATCCGCCCCATGCTGCTGTCCGATGTGGAGCACCTGCTCCCGATCACCCGCCGCTGCGGCGCCTTCTCCCTCGAAGAGCAGGCGCTCGCCTTCGAGGTGATGCAGCTTGGCTTGTCCACCGACGCCTACCCCCACCTCGTGCTCGAGCGCGGCGGGAGCGTCATCGGCTACATCTGCGTCGGGCCCATCGCCGCGACCCGCTCCTCCTGGCACCTCTACTGGATCGCGGTCAGCCCGGAGGCCCAAGGCCTCGGCAGCGGGCGCAACCTGCTCGCGGCGGGGGAGGCGCTGGTGACGGAGCGCGGTGGCGCGAGGCTCGTGCTCGAGACGAGCGGTCGCCCCGACTATGCGCGCACACGGCGCTTCTACGAGGAGGCCGGCTACCTCGAGGTGGGGCGGGTGAAGGACTACTACCAGCCCGGGGACGACTGCGTCACCTACTGTCGATCGCTCGCCTGAGCCGCCGTCCGCCCTCCGCCGTCCGCCGTCCGCCGTCCGCCGCGCCGCGCTACCCCAGCTCGTGCAGGTTGATGTAGCGGTTCCCCTGGATCGGGATCCGACCGAGCAAAGAGGTGCGGGCGCCGGCCTGCTTGGCGCCCACCTCGGTGAGCAGCACCCGGCCGCGGTGGGCGGAGAGGTTCATCATCCAGCGGGCGAGGTAGAAGGGGCCGGCGAGCTCCCAGCCCTCGGGGGGGCGGCGGGTGTCGGCAGCGATGCGCGCCACGCCCGGCGACAGGCCGGCGCTCAAACGGTAACCAGCGGTCATCGCCGTCTTTTGGAGCGCCTCGGCCGTCTGGACGGCCTTGCCGATGCTGGCCCGGAGGCCCCCGCGCGCCACCCAGACCACGAGCAGCGAGCCCTCGCCGCGCTCCCAGAGCTCCCCGCCCGCGGCGGCGACGATGCCCGCCCACTCTTGTGTGAGGGCGGCGAGCGTGGCGCGGGGGCCGGCGATCGAGCGCGGCGGCGGAGAGGCCTCGGCAGAGAGGACCACCACCGGCGAGGGGGGCAGGGTGCGCCCGGGCCGGCGCACCGGCTCCGGCTCGTCGCCCGATCGGGTGACCGCGGAGTCGATCACCGCCTTCAGGTAGGCGGCGAGGTCATTGTTGGTGGAGCGGTGGCCCTCTCGGACCATCAGCGCGGAGAGCGACTCAAGAAGCTCGCCGGCGTCGTAGAAGCGCTCATCGGGGCGCCGGGCGAGGCAGCGGAGCAGGAGGGCCTCGAGGTCTTCGCTGATCTCGGGGCGGTAGGCGCGCGGAGAGGGCACCTCGGCCCGCCGCACGCGGTCCAGCGTCTGGTCGCGGGTCTTGCCCTTGAAGAGCCGGCGGCCGGTGAGGGTCTCGTAGAGCACGATGCCGAGGCTGAAGATGTCGGTGCGGCGATCGAGGGCCCGCCCATCGACCTGCTCTGGGCTCATGTAGGCGTACTTGCCGCGCACCACCTTGTGCATGGCGTCGGCCTGGAAGGCGGCCCGCGAGATGCCGAAGTCGGTGAGCTTCACCTCGCCGGCGTAGGAGACGAGGATGTTCTGCGGGGAGATGTCGCAGTGCACCACGTTGAGGGGCTCGTGGTCCTCCCCCACTCGGTCGTGCGCGAACTGGAGCGCCTTGCAGACCTCGCCGATGACGAAGAGGGCGAGCGGCACGGGAAAGGGGCCGAGGTTGCGGGAGCGGGTGACGAGCCGGCTGAGATCCAGCCCGTGCACGTACTCCATCGCCATGTAGTAGCTCTTCTCGACCTGACCGAGATCGAAGACCTGCACGATGTTGACGTGCAAGAGCTGGACCGCGATGCGGGCCTCATCGATGAAGAGCTTGATGAACTCATCATCCTCAGCGAGGTTCGGGAGCACCTTCTTGATGACGAGGATCTTCTCGAAGCCCGCCATGCCGTAGGCGCGGGCTCGCCATACCTCGGCCATGCCACCTGTCGCGATCTTCTCGAGCAGGTGGTACTTCCCGAAGACCTCGGGGGGGTTTCCCGTCGAGGCGCTGAGCGTGGGCAGGGCGCCCGAGAGCGTGCCGCCCGCGAGCGCGGCGCTCTGCGGGCCTGCTCCCCCGATGGAAGGCAAGGGAGCCGGAGGCGGTGAAGCCGGAGGCAGGGAAGGCTGCGGCGGAAGATCCCGGCTCACGCGTGCTCCTCCGAAGGAGATCGCCACGAAGGCCGCGGCGGCCCGACCGAAGGCGGGGCCTCTCCCGCGTAGCCGCGCCAGGGTCGCGGATCAAGCTCCTCACAGATCCCCGACCCGGGTCAGCGTGCGCCCCCCGAGGGGCGGGGATAAGCGCGTCACTGAATGAGGGTTCATTCAGCACCTCTCCCCAACTTTGGAGCGCGTCCCATGGTCTCCCAGCCCAAGGCCTACCCAATTCGAAAGGTGGCCGTGCTTGGAGCCGGTGTGATGGGTCAGGGCATCGCCGCCCACCTGGCCAACGCCGGCATCCCCTCCATCCTCTTCGACATCGTGCCCCGCACGCTGGTCGCTGGAGAGCCCCGCTCGAAGCTCGCGATCGACGGCATCGCCAACGCCGCCAAGCTCAAGCCCGCCGCCTTCTTCCGGGCTGACCTCTCCGCCCTCATCTCTCCGGCCAACTACGACGACGACGGCGCGCTCCTCGCCGGCTGTGACCTCGTCATCGAGGTGGTGGTCGAGCGCCTCGACATCAAGAGCCGCGTCTACGAGTGGGTCGCCACCCACCGCCGCCCGGGCTCCATCGTCGCCTCCAACACGTCGGGCCTCAAGCTGGTCGACATGGCGGCCTCCATGCCCGAGGAGATGCGCCAGCACTTCCTCATCACCCACTTCTTCAACCCGGTCCGCTACATGCGGCTGCTCGAGCTCGTGAGCGGCCCCGAGACCCTCCCCGCGGTGACGGCCGCCGTGGCCTCCTTCGGCGAGAAGACGCTCGGCAAGGGCATCGTCTACGGCAAGGACACGCCGAACTTCGTCGCCAACCGCATCGGCACCTTCGGCATCGTGAGCGTCTTCCGCCACATGGAGGCCTTTGACCTCTCGGTGGAGGAGGTCGACGCCATCTTCGGCAAGCCGCTCGGCCGCCCGAAGTCGGCCGTCTTCCGGACGGGCGACCTCGTCGGCCTCGACACCCTCGACCACGTGCTGGCCAACGTCTACGACGGCTGCCCCGAAGACGAACGTCGCGACTGGTTCGTGAGCCCCCCCTGGCTCAAGCAGATGGTGGCCGAGGGCGCCCTCGGCGACAAGACCGGCAAGGGCTTCTACCAGAAGCTGCGCGGCGACGGCGGTAAGACCATCCTCGCCCGCAACTGGAAGACGGGGCAGTACGCCCCCTCGGCCAAGGTCCGCTTCGCCAGCCTCGGCGCCGCCCGCCCCTTCGCCGACGACCCCTCCGTCTCCACCCAGATCGTGCTCCAGGGCGACGACAAGGCCTCCCAGATCGCCTGGGCCTGCACGGCCGACACCCTCATCTACTCGGCCAACCGCATCCCCGAGATCGCCGACGACATCGTCAACATCGACCGGGCCATGCGCTGGGGCTTCGCCTGGGACATGGGCCCCTTCGAGGGCTGGGACGGCATCGGCGTCGCCGCCACCGTCGCCCGGATGGAGGCCGAGGGCCGCGAGGTGCCCGCCTGGGTCAAGGCGATGCTGGCCACCGGCCGCGCCAGCTTCTACGGCCGCGACGAGGCCGGCTTCCAGACCTACTGGGACCCGACCACCGCCAGCGCCAAGCGCGTGCCGATGAGCGAGGACTGGTTGTTCCTCAAGGACGTCACCGTCCACAAGAGCAACGTCGTCCACAGCAACGACTCCGCTGACCTCATCGACCTCGGCGACGGCGTGGTCTGCCTCTCCTTCCACACCAAGATGAACGCGATCGACGACGCCATCATCGGCCTCTACGAGCAGGCGCTCGATGAGGCAGAGGCCGGCCGCTGGAAGTCCATCGTCGTCGGCAACCAGGGCGGGCCGGCCTTCTGCGCCGGCGCCAACCTGATGATGGTGGGCACCGCGGCGATGTCGCAGGAGTGGGAGCAGCTGGGGGCGATGATCACCCGCCTCCAGAACGTGCTCCAGCGCGCCAAGTACAGCCGCGTCCCCGTGGTCACCGCACCCTGGGGCCTCGTGCTCGGCGGCGGCGCTGAGATCGCGATGCAGTGCGCCCACACCCGGGCCGCCGGTGAGACCTACATGGGCCTCGTCGAGGTCGGCGTGGGCCTCATCCCCGCCGGCGGCGGCTGTAAGGAGATGCTCGCGCGCTACCTCGGCGACATCCCCGAGGGCACCGAGTACGACCCCAACCCCTTCGTGCAGGCCGCCTTCAAGAGCATCGGCCTCGCGAAGGTGGCGGTGTCGGCCGAAGAGGCCCGGGCCATCGGCTACCTCCGCCCGACCGACAGCGTCATCCTCGACCCCGACTCCCTCATCCAGAGCGCGAAGCGCGTCGGCCTCGGCCTCGCCGCCTCGGGCTACCAGCCGCCCCGCAAGCGGAAGTTCAAGCTGCCCGGCTCGCAGGGCCGCGCCGCGATCGAGCTCTTCCTCTACCAGATGCACGAGGGCGGCTTCGCCACCGACCATGACCTGGTCGTCTCGAAGCAGCTCGCCCGCGTGCTCACCGGCGGCGACGTGCCGAACGGCACCTGGGTCACCGAGGAGCGCATCCTCGAGCTCGAGCGCGAGGCCTTCCTCAGCCTCTGCGGCACCGAGGGCACCCAGGCCCGCATCATGTACATGCTGGAGAAGGGCAAGCCCCTCCGGAACTGATCCGCTCCCACCACAGTTTCCGACTTCCTTCGTACCTGAATTCGGAGTGTTTCCAATGGCACAGAAGAACCCCCGGGACGCGGTCGTGGTGGCGGCGGTCCGCACCCCCGTCACCAAGGCCAAGCGTGGTGGTCTCAAGGACACCCGCCCCGACGACCTCATCACCATCGCCATCCGTGGCCTGCTCGAGCGGGTGCCCGGCTTCGACGCCACCCAGGTGGGTGACGTCGTCATCGGCACCGCGATGCCCGAAGGCGAGCAGGGCATGAACGTGGCCCGCATCGCTGCCCTCGCGGCCGGCGTGCCCGACAGCGTCCCCGCGATGACCATCAATCGCTTCTGCTCGTCGGGCCTCCAGTCCCTCGCGCAGGTGGCGGCCAGCATCAACGCCGGCTGGTACGACGCCGGCATCTCGGGGGGCGTGGAGTCCATGTCCCAGATCCCGATGGGCGGGGACCGGCCGAGCCCGAACCCGACCATCATGGCGGAGCACCCCGAGATCTACACGCCGATGGGCATCACCTCGGAGAACGTGGCCAAGCGCTACAACGTCTCCCGGGCCGACCAGGACGCCTTCGCTGCTTCCTCACACCAGAAGGCGGCCGCCGCCATCCGCGATGGCAAGTTCACCGACGAGATCGTGCCGGTCGCGACCCGCCTGTACAAGGACGGCGCCTGGACCGACACCACCATCACCATCGATGACGGCGTGCGCGGCGACACCACGGCGGAGGGGCTCTCCAAGCTCAAGCCCGCCTTCTCGACCACCGGCACCACCACCGCCGGCAACTCGAGCCAGATGAGCGACGGCGCCGCCGCCACCCTCGTCATGGCGCGAGAGGCCGCCGAGGCCCAGGGCCTGCCGATCCTCGGCGTGCTGCGCTCCTACGCGGTCGTCGGCGTGGACCCCGCGGTGATGGGCATCGGCCCCGCCGCCGCCATCCCCGTCGCCGCCAAGAAGGCCGGCGTGGCGGTCGAAGACATCGACGTCTTCGAGATCAACGAGGCCTTCGCCAGCCAGGCCGTCTACTGCGTGCGCGAGCTCGGCATCGACGCCGCCAAGGTCAACGTGAACGGCGGCGCCATCGCCCTCGGTCACCCCTTGGGCTGCACGGGCGCCAAGCTCACCGCCTCCCTGCTCCACGAGATGAAGCGCCGCGGCAGCCGCTACGGCGTCGTCTCGATGTGCATCGGCGGCGGCATGGGCGCGGCGGCGGTCTTCGAGCGCGAGGGCTGACCGACCGATCCCCGTGTCCCCTCACCCGGAGCGAGGGGACACGGGGGGAGGGCCCGGCCTCAGGGCAAGGTCAGGTTCAAGCGGAAGTAGCCCGCCCCAAGGCTGGTGCAGCTCTGCGACCAGATCCAGGAGGCGCCGGTGGCCCGCAGGCTGGCCGGCGCCCCTCCCCAGTAGGTCGACATCTGGGAGGCGGTGCAGGCCGTGCCGGTGCCCCAGGCGGCGTCGTTGTACGCGGCCGTGGTCCAGCCGCTGGGGCCAGAGGCGCCGACCTTCCACTTCCCGTCTCCCGAGACCGAGTACAGGCTCCCATCGATGTAGACGGCGGCCAGGAAGCCCGCGATGGCCGCTCCCGTGTCGACACCGTAGATGGCGAGCACGTGGTCACCGGAGTCGAGGGTGCTCGTGATGGTGTGGACGGTGGACCAGCCGCCCCCCGAGCCGATGGAGGTCCCGTCGATGTAGCCGCTCCAGGCGTCATCGACGGAGAGGTAGAGCGTCACCGTGTGGGAGATCTCCTTGCAGTCGGTGATCGAGTCTCCGTCCGCGTCCCAGCCCTCGTCGACGCTCGTGTCGCAGTCATTGTCTACGGCGTCACAGACCTCGGTGGCCCCCGGGTGGACCGCCCCGGCCCCGTCGTCGCAGTCCGCGCTCGAAGCGGCGTAGCCGGCGGGCTCGAGGCAGGCGCGGGTGGTGGAGCTGCTGAGCCCGTAGCCGTCGCCGTCGCTGTCCTGATACCAGGTGCCGGCCGAGCCGAGGCTGAGGCTGCCGTCCGCGTCATCGATCGCCAGGTCGCAGTCGTCGTCGTAACCATTACAGACCTCGATCGCCGCCGGGTTGACCGCCACCGCCGCGTCGTCACAGTCGGAGTCGTTGTCGACGTAGCCGGCCTCGATCACGCAGCCCTCGGCGGGGGCGGCGGCGTCGCCGTACCCATCTCCATCCACGTCGGCGTAGGACACCACACCCGTGGACAGATCGACGGAGCTGTCGTCCCCGTCGATGTCCCCGTCGCAGTCATCGTCGATCTCGTTGCAGATCTCCGTGGCGCTGGGGCTCACGAGGCTGTCGTGGTCATCACAGTCGAGCGTGTTCGAGACGTAGCCGAACGGCGCCCCGCAGGCCGAGACGGCGACGCCGGCGTCCCCGAAGCCGTCCCCGTCGGCGTCGGCGTACCAAGTGGAGCCGGTGCTGAGGTCAGCGGAGGGGTCCGCGTCATCGATGAGGGTGTCGCAGTCGTCATCGACGCCGTTACAGACCTCGAGGCCGTCGGGGCGGACGAGGGCGTCGCTGTCGTCGCAGTCCTCGCAGGCGGCCCAGCCGTCCCCGTCGGCGTCGGCGTAGCCCACGCTGCCGTCGCAGTTGTAGTCGTGGGGATCGGTGCAGTCGAGCTCGAGCGCGTCGGGGTTGTAGGCGACGTCGGTGTCGTCACAGTCCCCGGCGTCGACCGAGTAGCCGGTGGGGCGGGTGCAGGCCTCGGTGGTCTCGGCGAGGAGGCCCCAGCCGTCTCCGTCGCGGTCCTCGTAGTAGGTGGAGGTCACGGCCTCGTCGATGTCACCGTCGCAGTCATTGTCGATCTCATCACAGACCTCCGCGGCCGCCGGGGCGGCCGCCGCGGTGGTGTCGTCGCAGTCCTGATCGTCGCGCGTGTAGCCGTCGGGGGCGGCGCAAGCCTCGACCCAGGCGGCGGGGTCACCGTAGCCGTCCCCGTCTTCGTCGGCGTACCAGGTGACGCTCTCCGCCTCGTCGATCTCGCCGTCGCAGTCGTTGTCGAGGCCGTCGCAGGCGTCATAAGCACCGGGGTAGACCCGCTCCTCGTCGTCATCGCAGTCCGTGTCGTTCGTCACCATGCCCTCATCCGGAGAGCAGGCCTCGATGGGGCTCGCGGCGTCGCCGAAGCCGTCGTCGTCGAGGTCGCTGTACCAGGTGGTGAGCACACCCTCGTCCACCTCCCCGTCGCAGTTGTTGTCGACGCCGTCGCAGATCTCGGCGGCGTCCACGTGAACGGCGGGGTCCTCGTCGTTGCAGTCGTCCAGCCCCGAGTAGCCGTCGAGGTCACGGTCCTGGCCGGTGACGCCCCCTTCACCGGCCGCGCCACCCTTCCCGGCCTCGCCGCCCGCGCAGGCGGCCAACCCGAGCAGCGCCCCGAGGGCGAGCCGTCGATGAACGGGGAAGAATCGGGGGTCCAGGGTCATGGCGGGTGCTCCTCGCTCCGCCAGCATAACAGAGGCACCCGCCCTGGAGCCCCCGATGGCATCCCCCACCCTTCGCCCTTCGGCCGCCCTCCTCACCCGGCTGCGCTCCGGCGGCGTGGTCATCGACACCCGCGTCCTGCCCGCCCAGGCCTTCGACGACCTCGAGGTGATCGAGCAGGTCAGCGAGGCGCTCGCCACCTTCGGCCCCGTGCGTCAGCTCCGGGCCTGGGTGCTCGGCGACGGCGCCGCACGCTGGGCCGCAGACCCCGCCCTCGCCTGGTCGGGGCTCTACGGCCTCTGGGCCCTCAGCCAGCCCGCCGAGGAGGACGACCCCGAGGCGGCCGTGGTCGCGGTGCTCGCCGGAGCGGCGGCGCGGGACGACGCCCTCGGCCGCCTGCTGCGCTGCTTCGGCACCCCTTGTTTCGCGCTCAAGCGCGGCGGAGGCCTGCCCATCCAGGACACCTTCGTCGAGGGGCGCTGGCAGGGCGCGCTCACCAGCCCCCCCCTCGGCGAGCTGGCCGACCCTCCGCTGCTCGGCCGCCTCGCCGAGGCCCGGGCCGCGCTCTCCCCAGAGGACGACGCTGGCGCCGCCCTGCTCGACAACATGGCCATGGACTGGATCATACAATCCACCGACGAGCGGGGCTGACCGAAGGCCCCGGGGCGAGATAGCAGGGCCGCCCATTCGGAGGCCCGATGAAGATCGGCATCCCCCGGGAGACCCACGCCGGCGAACGCCGCGTCGCGGGGACGCCCGACACCGTCACTCGGCTGCGAAAGCTCGGCTTTGAAGTCCTCGTAGAGGCTGGCGCTGGCGCCGGCGCCTGCTTGTCCGACGCTGACTTCGCCGCGGCCGGCGCCACGATCATCGAGGGGGCAGCTCCGCTGTGGGCCGCCGCCGACGTCGTCACCAAGGTGCGGCCACCCGGGGTCGACCCCGCCACCGGCGTGCACGAGGCCGATCTGCTGCGCGAGGGCGGGCACCTCATCTGCCTGCTCTTCCCCGCCCAGAACAAAGAGCTGATCGAGCGCCTCGCGGCCCGCAAGGCGACCGTGATCGCCCTCGATCAGATCCCCCGCATCAGCCGCGCCCAGAAGATGGACGTGCTGTCGAGCATGGGGAACATCTCCGGCTACAAGGCGGTCATCGAGGCCGCCAATCACTTCGGCGGCTTCTTCGCCGGCATGATCACCGCCGCGGGTCGCACGCGCCCGGCGCGGGTGCTGATCATCGGCGCCGGGGTGGCCGGCCTCGCCGCCATCGCCGCCGCCCGCGGCCTCGGGGCGGAGGTGCGCGCCTTCGACGTGCGCCCGGCCACCAAGGAGCAGTGTGAGAGCCTCGGCGCCACCTTCCTCCTCCTCGACTTCCCGATGGGCGAGTCGGCCGAGACGAAGGGCGGCTACGCCAACGTGATGAGCCAGGAGTTCTACGACGCGGAGATGAAGCTCTTCGGAGAGCAGGCCCGCGAGGTGGACATCATCATCACGACGGCCCTCATCCCCGGCCGCCGCGCCCCCATCCTCCTCCCCGGCCATGTGATCGATCGCATGAAGGCCGGGTCTGTGGTGGTCGATCTCGCGGCAGAGCAGGGTGGGAACTGCGAGTACACGGTGCCCGGTGAGGTGGTGAACGTCCACGGTGTCACGATCCTCGGCTGGACAGACCTCCCGAGCCGGCTGCCCGGCCAGGCCTCGCAGCTCTTCGCCTCCAACCTGGTCCACCTCCTCACCGACATGGGCGGAGGCGACAAGTACAGGATCAACCTCAGCGATGAGGTCGTTCGTGGCGCGATCGTGCTCCAGGAGGGCGCCCTGGTCTGGCCGCCCCCGCCGCCCAAGGCGGTGGCCACCCCCGCGCCGGCCCCCGCAGCGACCCCCGCAGCGACCCCCGCGCCGAGCCCAACGGCGCCGAAGGCCAGCGAGCCGATCGCGCACCCCACCCTGCTCCCTCCCGCAGCCAAGAAGGCCAAGTCCGGCGGCCACGGCCATGGCGGCGGCGCTGGGATGTCCGGCGTGGCGCAGAACGTCGTCATCGCGGTGGTCGCCGCCATGCTGGCCGCGATCGGCGTCTTCGCGCCGAGCGAGTTCATCCAGCACTTCACGGTCTTTGTCCTCGCCTGCTTCGTCGGCTGGCAGGTGGTCTGGAGCGTGAGCCCCGCCCTGCACACGCCCCTGATGAGCGTCACGAACGCCATCTCGGGGATCATCATCGTCGGCGGCATGCTCCAGGCGGCCTCCGGCGAGATGAACATCGCCGCTGTGCTCGGCGCGGTGGCCATCCTCGTGGCCTCCATCAACATCGCGGGGGGCTTCCTGGTCACCCAGCGCATGCTCCAGATGTTCCGCAGAGAGGGTGAGTAGACATGGAGAACCTGCTGCCGATGGGCGCGCTGACCGCGGCCTACCTCCTCGCGGCCATCCTGTTCATCCTGAGCCTCGGGGGTCTGGCCAACCAGCAGACGGCCCGCCAAGGCAACCTCTACGGCATGATCGGCATGGCGATCGCCATCGCGGCGACGGCCCTCAACCCCACCGTGCACGCCTTCGGGATGCTGATCGGCGCCGTCGTGATCGGCGGCGCGGTGGGGGCCTTCCTCGCCAGCAGGGTCGCGATGACGGCGATGCCCGAGCTCGTCGCGGTGTTGCACAGCTTCGTCGGCCTCGCCGCCGTGCTGGTCGGCATCTCGAGCGCGATGGCCCTACCGCCCGAGCTCCACAAGGGCGAGCTCGTCGTGCACCTCATCGAGGTCTGGCTCGGCGTGGCCATCGGCGCGGTGACGCTCACCGGCTCGATCATCGCCTGGGCCAAGCTCAAGGGCAGCATCGGCGGGAGGCCCCTGCTGCTGCCGGGCCGCCACCTGCTCAACGCCGCGCTGGCCATCACCATCCTCGGCCTCGGCGTCCCCTTCGTGATCGACCACCTTGGCGCGGGCGCGCCCACCCTCGCCCTGCCGCTCATCCTCGGCATGACGGCCCTGGCCAGCCTCCTCGGCGTGCACCTCGTGATGGCGATCGGCGGGGCCGACATGCCGGTCGTGGTCTCCCTGCTCAACAGCTACTCGGGCTGGGCGGCGGCGGCGGCCGGCTTCATGCTCGGCAATGACCTGCTCATCGTCACCGGCGCCCTCGTGGGCTCCTCGGGCGCCATCCTCTCGATCATCATGTGTCGGGCGATGAACCGCTCGATCTTGAACGTGGTCTTCGGCGGCTTCGGCACGGACGGCGGCAAGCCCTCGGCCCCGGCGGAGCCCATCGTCGGCAGCATCACCGAGATGACGGTGGCCGACGTGGTCAGCGCCGCGCAGTCGGCCAAGGAGATCATGATCGTGCCCGGCTACGGCATGGCCGTCGGCCGCGCGCAGCACCTCGTGCACGACTTCTCCAAGGTGCTGCGCGCCCGCGGCGTCAACGTCCGCTACGCGATCCACCCCGTCGCAGGCCGCCTCCCCGGCCACATGAACGTGCTGCTGGCCGAGGCGGGGGTGCCCTACGACATCGTCCTCGAGATGGACGAGATCAACGGCGACTGCCCGACCACCGACCTCGTCCTCATCATCGGGGCCAACGACATCGTGAACCCCGGCGCCGAGACCGACGGGTCGAGCCCGATCTACGGCATGCCAGTGATCCAGGTCTGGAAGTCGAAGACGGTCGTGGTGCTCAAGCGCGGCAAGGGAGCCGGCTACGCAGGCATCGAGAACCCGCTCTTCTACTACGACAACTGCCACATGCTGTACGGCGACGCCAAGGACAGCATGCAGAAGCTCGTGAGCGCGCTCAAGGCCTGAGAGACCGCGCCGCGGCCGAGATCGCGCCGCGGCCGAGATCGCGCCGCGGCCGAGCCTACGCCTCGGCTCAGCCGCCAGGAGCGCCAAAGCGCCCCCGCGCGTCAGCCCGACCGGCGTCTCAATCGGCCCAGAGGTCGAGGCAGAGGGCGTAGAGGCCCTCGTTCCAGCTGCCGTCGGTGTTGTACAGCTTCGTCGTCCCCACCACCGTGGGGGCGAGCTCGCCGAGCGAGAGGCCCCCGGTGGTGTCGGCGCCGAGGCCGCCCACGAGATCGGTGAGGTTGAAGGAGAGGCTGCCGCCCACGAGGCCGATCATCGTCGAGAGCAGGGTGCCGAGCTGGTTGACCACCTCCGCCTCGTCGTACTCGCTGGCGCCGTACTCGAGCACCGCGCCCTCCCGCACCGACATGTCGAAGGTGATGTTGGTCCCGTCTTCGACCACGAGGCCGAGCTCCATCGCGAGGGAGGTCTTCAGCCAGGGGTTGCACGTCGAACCGTCGTCGATGCCGATGTCGACCAGAAAGTCGGGCATGTAGACGGCGCCCAGGCGGTCGGTGCCCTCGACGAAGCGGGCGACGTAGGCGGTGCCGGGGTCGATGGCGAGGCACCAGGCGGCGCCCTCCGGGGCCTCCGAGCCACCCGGGAGGGCGCGGATCGGACCGTCGAGCAGGAAGGCGTAAGAGCCGATGTCGAAGCCGCCGCCCAACAGCTCGTCGAGCGTGTTGACGATGACGAGCTGGAGCAGGCCCTCATGGACGCCGATCGCGACGTCGGACTGATCGCCGTAGGTGGTCGTCAGCCCCGGCACGGGGACGTCGAGGCCGGCGAGGTCAATCGGCTCTCCGATGCCCATGCCGAGCAGCGCGCCGAGGCCGTCGAGGTCTGCGAAGACGGAGGCGAGGCTGATGTCGATCGAGGTGCCGAAGAGGTCGGTGCTGAAGTCAAAGGGCCCGCCCACCTCGATGACGCCCACCTGGTCCAGGATCACGCCGAGGAGCAGATCCACGAGGGGCTCGAGGATGTAGTCGTTGAGCGCGCCCATGACCCACTCGAGGACGGTGCCGTCCAGGGGGCCGAGCGTGAGATCGGGCTCGGAGATGTCGAGGGAGGCATCGGTGAGCTCGAGCGTGAGGATGCCCGCCTCGTCGAGGGAGGGCACCATGAGGCCGCCGATGGCGACCTCGGTGAAGCCGATCGACATCTCACCGGTGTAGGTGCCGATCCAGTAGTCGATGTCGATCTGGTAGGCGACGAGGACGTTGTTGATCGTGAAGTAGGTGTCGAGGCCGCCGAGCGCCGGCTCGAGGAGGACCACGGTGGGGTCTGAGGTGACGCCGAGCGAGGTCAGCGACAAGAAGTCTGAGGTGTACGACGGCAGCGCCGCCGAGATCTGCTCCTTCCAGCCGAGGCCGTCGACCATCGCGCCCACCTGCACGCCGAGCTTGTCGAGGCCGGAGGGCAGGAGCCGCGCCGACATCCCGCCCGGCCAGGTGTCGGCGGGGTTGTGGCCCTGGAAGACCGGGAGGCGGATGCGCTCGGCCTGGCTGTCGAGGTGGGCCTCGATGTCGACGATCCGGTAGGCGTAGTCGACAGGGACCGAGACGGAGAAGGAGCCATCGTCCGACACCTCGACCGTCTCCCCTTCAATCGTGAGCACCGCCTGACGGGGGTAAACCGTGCCCGTCACGGTGATGTCGGAGTCCCCCATGAATTCGCCGTAGGTGGGGCTCGTCACCTCGAGGCTGAGCACCGATCCGATGTGCTCACCCTTGATGTCGTAGTCGCTCTGACAGGCGACCGCGAGCACGCCCAGCAGGACGAGGCGCCCGGCGGAGGGACGGAGGGCCGCACGGAGGGCGCGGCGGGTGGGCAACAGGCGAGCGGCGGAATTGTCTGGATTCATGAGGAGCCCCGATGAAGAGCGGATAGTACCACCCTCTCTGCTTGAGTGTCACGACGTTGACCGCAAACCTGGACAACAGCCCCCTCGAGCGTGGAGCCCACTCGGCGATGCTCCCCAGCGACGAGATCGATCACCCCGCCTCCCCCGCGCTCATCTGCGCCCACGAGACCGCGGCCAGGGTGGCCCGAGTGGGCTTCGATTGGCCTGATGTTCACGGCGTCCTCGCCAAGGTGGAGGAGGAGCTCGCCGAGCTCCGCGAGGCCATCGCGAGCGGAGACCCCGCGGCCCTCGACCACGAGTACGGCGACCTCCTGATGGCGGTGGCGTCGGTGGGTCGCCACCTGGGCCTTGAGCCCGAGCCCAGCCTGGGGCGCGCGAACCAGCGATTCGCCCGCCGATTCGCGCGCCTCGAGGCGAACGCCGCCCTCCGGGGCCTGCGCCTCGAAGAGGCCGACGCCGCCGCGCTCGACGCCCTGTGGGTCGAGTCCAAGCGGCAGCTCCAGGCCGATGAGCACCCCCCCAGCCCCGACGGCGTTGTAGCGGCCCCTTCCCCGCCCCGATCGGCGTGAATAGACTCCACCATGCTCGCGCGCCTCTTCCTCCTGATGACGGTGGTGCCCACCATCGAGCTCTACCTCCTCATCCGGGTGGGGGCGCTGATGGGGCCCGCCGCGACGGTCGCCTTCGTGGTCGGAACCGGGATGCTGGGGGCGTGGCTCGCCAAGCGGGAGGGCCTCGGTGTCATCCGGCAGCTCAAAGAGGAGTCCGTCCTCGGGATCCCCCCCGGTGACCGGGTGGTGGAGGGCCTGCTGGTGCTCGTGGGGTCCGTCCTCCTGATCAGCCCCGGCGTGTTGACCGACCTCCTCGGCCTGCTCATCATCATCCCGCCCATCCGTCGCTGGTTGGCCCCGCGCCTCAAGGGGTGGCTGCTCACCAAGATCGTGGGCCTGCCCGGCATCCAGTTTGGCGCGATGCGCCCTGGCCCCGCGGCGAGGGAAGAGGCGGAGGCCCGCGCCCACCGCTTCGACCACCCGGCGCTCTGAGTGCGGGTCGCCCTGGTGCTCCACGGCTGGCCGCCGGAGCAGATGGGCGGGACCGGCCTCTACGTCGCCGCGCTGGGGGAGGCCCTCGCGCAAGCCGGGGTGGCCGTCTCCCTGGTCGCGCCCACCAGGGGGCCTCCGGAGGCCTCGGAGTCCCGGCTGCTCCTCACGCCCTCCCCGCCCCTCTTCTGGGAGGAGAGCTTCCGGCGTCGGGACGTCGAGGCGCGCTGGCGAGCCTGGCTCCGCCTCGCTCGCCCCGACCTCGTACATGTCCACCACCTCTCGGGGCTGAGCTTCGGGCTCCCCCGGATCGCGGCCGAGCACGGCATCCCCACCGTCCTCACCCTCCACGACTACGCGATCCCCTGCGCCCGCGGGCAGCTCGTCACGGGGTCCGGCGAGCCCTGCGGGGGCCCCAGCCCCGAAGCCTGCGCGGCCTGCCTCGGGGCCCACCTCCGCCTCGATCCCCTCTCCGCCCGCCTGGGCGGCCGCCTCCGCGCCTGGCCCGGGGCCCGAGCGGCGCTCCACCAGCGCGTGAGCGACCGCCCGCTCCGTCCGAGCGACACCCTCCGAGTCTCCCGACGGATCGCCGCGGTCGAGGCCCTCCTGAGCTCGGTCCACACGCTGCTCTCGCCCTCGCACGACCTCGCGCGCCGCTTCGCCGACCTCGGCCTCCGGCGCCCCGAGCACGCGCCCCTCCCGTTGATTCGCCCGATCCGCGCCGCGCCCACGCCGCCCCCGGGGCCCCTCCGCCTGCTCTTCGCCAGCGCGATCCTCCCCACGAAGGGCCCGGACCGCCTGCTCGCCGCCTTCGGTCGCCTCCCGGTCGGCGCCGCGAGCCTCACGTTGGCCGGCCCCTGCCCGCCCTTCGACGGTGACCCCAGCTTCGCCGAACGCCTGCGGGCCGAGGTGGCGCGGACGCCGAACGCCCACTGGAAGGGGGGGGTCCGCCCCGACGAGATGCAGGCGCTGCTCGACGATCACGACGTGCTCGTGCTCCCTTCCACCTGGCCCGAGAACAGCCCGCTCGTGATCCGCGAGGCCACCGCAGCGGGCCTTCGGGTGGTGGTCAGCCGGGAGGGCGGCGCCGCGGAGCTCTGCCCCGGGGCCCGGCTCGTGGGGCCGATCGGGCTCCACGAGCTCGAGGCCGCGCTGCAGGCCGAGCTCCACCGCGGCCGAGGTCGTCAAGCGCCGCTCACGTGGACGGACCCCCTCGGTCACGCCCACGACCTGCTGGCCGGCCCGTACGCCCGAGCGCTCGGCCCGACGCGGAACACCTCGCACCTGCCCGAGGCCCCAAGGACGGGGTAGATGGCCAGCCCCGGGGCCCCTTCCCAAGGGTCGATCCGATCGGTAAAGTGGCGCGCCTGCGGCACCCGTCCCCGCCTCGGTCCGGCCTGCTGGGCCTCCCAGCGGCGACCGCGCTCCCCCCTGAGCTCCCACCCGAGTACGTCTGCGATCATGGGCACCCGAACCGACCCCTTTGTCGTCCCCGCCGGCCTCGTCTTCCATCAGGTCGAGGGTGGGCTCGAGATCGAGCACGACGGGGACATCGTCCTGTACGGCACCCTCGGGCAGCGCCTCCACAAGGTCCGCTCGCGGCTCGGCAACGTCCACCTCCACTTTGACGCCCAGCTCAGCCGGGTCGAGGCGCCCGAGGGCAACATCGAGGTCACGGGCTCGCTCACCGCCGAGGCGGTCACGGCCCAGGGGCTTCGGATCGGCGGGAACCTGCGGGCGCACACCGTGGTCGGCGCCGAGGTCCGTATCGAAGGGAACGTCGAGGCCAACAGCCTCCACATCGAAGTGGGCGACCTGGTCGTGAGCGGCGCCTGCCGTGTGAAGGGCGACATCCTCGCCCGGCACGGCGCCGTGTCGATCGGCGGCGACACCGTGGCCGATCGCGTCGAGGCCACCGAGGGGCGCCTCGACCTCCGGGGCGCCACCCGCGCCCGCCTGATCGTCGCCGGGACCGACCTCGAGGCCCGAGGCCCGGTCCACGCCACGGAGCTCCGAGCCGGTGAGAGCGCAGAGCTGCACGGCAACGTCGAGGCCGACTCCCTCCGCGCGGACACCATCCGCCTCGACGGCGGGCGGGCGGAGCTCAAGGTCGCCCAGGCCCGTACGAGCATCCGAGTGGGCGAGACCCGCCTGCAGTCCGACGTCTTCATCGCCCCCACCGTGAGCTTCGAGGCGGGCACCGCCGGCCGGGTCACGGTGGTGGAGTGCCACAACCACGAGCAGCTCAGCCTCACCGGCGTCAAGGGCTGCCTCCGCCTGAGCGACCTCGAGTCCCTGCTCGGCCAGGACGTGGACCGCTTCCTCAACGACCGCGGCCTGCACCGCCTGCCCACCCCGGCCCGCACGCCCTTGGCCGAGGAGGTCACGCGGATGGAGGCGGCGCAGGCCGAGGCCGCCCGGATCGAGGCCGCCCGGATCGACGCCGATCGGCTGGCCGCCGCCCGCGCCGAGGCCGCCGCGAAGGCGGAGGAGGCCCGAGTCGACGCCGCCCGCGCCGAGGCCGCCCGCGCCGAGGCCGCCCGCGTCGAGGCGGCGCGGCTCGAGGCCGCCCGCGTCGAGGCCGAGCGATCCGAGGCCGCCCGGCGAGAGGCCGAGCGCCGAGAGGCCGAGAGGCAGGAGGTCGCTCGCCGAGAGGCCGAGCGGCTGGAGGCCGCCCGGCGAGAGGTCCAGCGACTCGAGGCCGAACGACTCGAGGCCGAACGACTCGAGGCCGAGCGACTCGAGGCCGAACGACTCGAGGCCGAACGACTCGAGGCCGAACGACTCGAGGCCGAGCGACTCGAGGCCGAGCGACTTGAGGCCGAACGAGCCGCCGAGGAGCAGCGCCGCGCCGCGCAGGAGGCGGCCGCGGCGGCGCTGCGAGCCGCCGAAGAGCGCGAAGCCGCGCGACGAGCCGAGCAGGCGCAGGCCGAGCAGATCGAACGCCAGATCGCAGCCCAGATCGAGGCCGAGCTGCTCGCCGCCGAGATCGAGCTCGCGGCACAACAGGCCAGAGAGGCCGCGGCGCCCGAGACACCCCCCGCCGCCGCGCCCCTGGCCCCGCCCGTCAGCGATCCGCCCACCGTCGAAGCGAGCGCCGCCGCGGCCCCCGCCTCGCCGCGGATCGCGCCGCCGATGTTGCTGGTAGACCCGACCGACGAGGTGGGCGCGCCCGCTCCCCAGGTCGCCACGAGCGACGAGCCGGGAGCGAAGGCCGCCCGACCGTCCGCGGGCTGGCCCGATCCGAACAGCTCGGTCGAGGTCCTGTTCCAGCTCACGCCCTCCGACGAGACCACCGCCCCGCCGCCCGTGGAGCCGAGCCCCCCGGCCCCCGCCGCCACGCCAGCCCCCCAGATGCCGGCGCCAGAGCCCCTCGACGAGCCGACCGACACCCACCGGCTGCCGGTCGAGCTCATCGGCATGGAAGACGTGGCCGACGACCTGTCGGCGGACGCCGTCTTCGACATGTCCGGCGCGCTCACCCCTGCCCCGCCGCGGGGCGGCGCGCAGATCGCCGCCGAGCCCACCGCTCGGCTCCCCCGCAGCGCGCCCTCCTTGCCCACCCCGGAGCCCACCCCCCCGCAGCGCTCCCCTGCCCCGACCCGACCGACGACCGAGGCCCCGCTCGCGCCCGCCCGCATCGTCGAAGACGTCCCCTTCCGACCTCCCTCCCCTGCCGGGAGCCCCGTCACCACCCCGCTCATGATGGTGGAGGACGAGGCCCCTGCCCCCAGCGGCGCTCCCCCGCGCGCGCCCCGGCCCGCGGCGGCCGCACCGCCCGCACAAGACCCCATCGCGATGCTCCTCCAAGAGACGGTGGGGCGGATGCGCGCCTGCTACCCGGAGGGCGCACCCCCGCCGGTGGTCCGTATGGGCGAGCTCGTCCAGAACCGCGACTACGACAAGATCCGTGATGAGTTCGCCTCCCTGTGGGCCCACCTCATCGAGCACCATCGGACGCGCGGTCAGGCCGTCCAACCGAGGGTCTCACACACCTTCCGCACGATCGAGACGATCGTCCGCAACCTCTGACCCCCCGACGCCCTCCCCTCCCCTCTCGGTCTCCCCCCCTGCGCTGCGCCGCACCGGCACGACGCTCCCCGCGCTCTGCTCCCCCGGGCAGCGCAGTTGACACAAACTTGCAGGTCCTCTCCGGGGTGGCTTCCTTGCGGCAGCCCACCCGACCCCGGTACACTGAGCGCCGCTCCCCGGAGGCGATGGTGGCCCTTCACCAGCCCGTACGTTCTGCCTTCCCTGCCTTGCTCCACCGCGCAGACCGGGTCACCGCCCGCTTCGCCGGCCTCGCGGCGATCGCCGCGCTCGGCGCCCTGCCCGGCTGCAACCGGTACGCGATGTTCAACGTCGCCGGATACGAGCAGGTCTCGTACTCGAACCAGGCCGACATCCTCTTCGTCATCGACAACTCCCCGTCGATGGTAGAGGAGACAGCCTCGCTCGGGCTCAATTTCAATACGTTCATCGAGACGCTGCGGGGCTCCGAGCCCCCCACCGGCAGCCTCGAAGACGCCGTCGCCAATTACGTGACCTACACGAGCGACCGCGGCAGCATCATCGACTACCACCTCGCGATCACGTCCACCTCGGTGGACTACGCCGGCTTCGGTGACTCCGACGGCGTAGACCCCGGTGAGGCCGGGCGGCTGCTCGGCGATCCCACCGTCGTGGCCCGCGGCGGAGACGATGTGGAGGGAGACTTCCGCCGCAACCTGCTCTGTGAGGCGGCGAGCTGGAACGAGAGCGCGCTCACCTCGGATTCCGCCTACATCTGCGGCACCCCCCTCGGCCCCGACGACCTCATCTCCCTCGAGTACCTCGACTGCGAGTGCGGTATCGACGGCTGGCAGGGCAACAGCGGCTCCGGCCAGGAGGAGCCGCTCGAGGCGGCGTACCTCGCCTTGTGCCGCTCGGTCGAGGAGCCCCCCGAGGGCTGCTATGACCCCCTCTCCCCCTTCATCGTGCCGCCTGAGTACACCAACGACGGCTTCCTCCGCGACGACAGCACGGTCGTGGTGGTGATCGTCAGCGATGAAGGAGACAACTCGCGCCGCCTCTCGCAGGGCGAGGCGGACCCCCAGCCCTACCTCGACCTCCTCTCCGAGTTCGAGCGCCCGATCAAGATCGTGGCCATCGGGCCCTACCTCGATCCGGCCACCGGCGGCGTGAAGTGCGCCGACGCCGTCCCCACCTGGAGCGTCGAGCGCCTGCAAGACGCCGCCACCGTGACAGGCGGCTTCTACCAGAACATCGTCGCCCCCGGCGCCTCCGACGACGCCTGCGAGCTCTCCGACTTCGCCACCTACCTCGAGCAGCTCGGCGACCTGCTGAACAACCTGCAGACGGTGTTCCAGCTCCAGAGCGTGCCCGACACCAGCACCATCCAGGTGTGGATCGACGGGGAGGAGATCCCTTCGGCGACCATCGAGAACGCCGATGCGATCTCTGAAGACCCCTCCACCGAGCCCATCTACGCCGACGGCTGGAGCTACGACTCCGCCCAGAACGCGGTGGTCTTCTGGCCCGATCAGGTGCCCGGCTACAACGCCGACGTCCGCATCTACTACCGGCCGCTGTCCGGAAACCCGCGGGAGCTGCCCTTTTAGCCCCGCGTGCGCCCCGTCTCTCGCCCTTCCCTGTTTGTCCCCCTGTCTTCCGTGGTGTGTCGATGATGTTGCGCGCCCTCCTCGCGACCGGCATGGCCCTCCTGGCCTCCCGCGCGGCCTTCGCCCAGAGTGACGACGATATTCCGCCGCCGAGCGCGGACAAGCCGGCGGTGAGCAGCCCGCTCGACATCGGCGTCCTGAAGAACCAGGACATCACCGTCGTGCAGAAGCTGCTCTTCCCGAAGACGGGCCGCCTGGAGCTCGGCGCCCACCTCGGCTGGATGCCCTTCGACACCTACACCACCACGCCGGTGTTCCAGCTCACCGGCATGTGGAGCAAGAGCGAACAGCTCGGCTTCGAAGGCTCCTTCACCGGGGGCTACGGCCTGAAGAACGCCAACTACAAGATCTTGGAGAGCGACGCTTACGGCATCACGCCCGACGCCTATCGCTTCCTCGGCAGCTTCCTCGTCGACGCCCAGTGGTCGCCGATCTACGCCAAGATGAGCCTCGCCGGCAAGAAGATCGCCCACTACGACATCTACGGCCTCGGCGGCCTCGGCGTCTCGGCCGAGCAGGCCATCTTGCCCGACAACGCGATGGCCTTCTCCCCCACCCTCGGCCTCGGGGTGGGGATGCGCTTCTTCGTACACGACACCGGCACCATCCGCGTGCAGGTCCGAGACGACCTCCTGCGAGAGAAGCGGGTCAAGACCGCCGACTCCCAGGGCTTCTTCCTCAAGCAGAACGCGGCCATCACCATCGGCTACAGCAAGCTCGGCAAGAGGAAGTCATGAGGCCCTCCGCCCTGCTGCTCGGGCTCGCGCTCTGCCTCGGCGGGCCGGCTTGGGCGGCGAAGAAGAACGAGAAGGGTGAGGCCAAGAAGCCCGAGACCGCCTCGAAGACCGAGGCTGGCTCCACGCTCGACATGGCCGAGCGGGCCAAGGTCTTCGGCGAGGTCGACACGGCCTACAAAGAAGGGCGGAAGGCCAAGGCCGCTGACCTGCTGGTCGAGATCGTCGAGAACCCGGCCAACGACAAGTTTCACGCCGAGGCCTGGGCCCGGCTCGGCGGCGTGCTGCGCGAGCTCGACCTGCCCTACGCCGCCCTCCTCGCCTACGAGAAGGCCCTCGCCAAAGATCCCGTCCTCGTCAGCGACTCCGCCAAGCTGGCGATTGAGCTCGGCGAGAAGGTCGGTGACACCGGGGTCCTCGAGAAGGTGTTCGCTGCAAACGTCGGCCTCGAGGTCGATCCCGCCACCCGCAGCCGGATGGCCTACCTCGCGGCCCGCGAGTCCGTCCACTCCGGTAACTTCGGCACCGCCGGGGCCATCCTCAAGATGGTGCGCCCCGAGGACCCCTGGTACCCGGAGGCCAAGACCCTCGAGGGCATCAACTTCTCGCTCCAGGGAAAGCCCGTAGACGCCCTCGCGCCGCTGCTCACCGCGCGGGGCTCCGCCGAGAAGCTCGGCCGCGGCAGCGAGTTCTTCAATCACACCGACCTCAACATCGCCCGCGCTTACTACGCGGCGGGCAACTTCCCGCGCGCCATCGAGTACTACGCGAAGGTGCAGCGCGGCAGCCGGGACTGGCCGGAGGCGGAATTCGAGCGGGCCTGGGCGCACTTCCGTGTCAATGACATGAACGGCGCCCTGAGCCTCCTCCAGAACCACGTGTCGCCCTTCTTCGACCAGTGGTTCTACCCAGAGGCTTGGCTGCTCCGCATCCACTCGCTCTTCTTGATGTGCAAGTTCCCCGAAGCGAGCCGCCAGGTGGCCGCCTTCCAGGTGGCTTACACGCCCAAGGCCGCCGAGCTGAAGCGGGTCGCCGCCGAGACCCCGGACGCCCTCTTCGACCAGATGGCCGACCACGTCGAGAAGAAGAACGGCGGCAGCAACCAGATCCCTGCGATGGTGACCTGGCACTTCGAGGCAGAAGACCGCTTCCTGGGCAGCCTGCGCGCCGTGCGCTCCGCCGAAGACGAGTCAAAGCGGCTCGACAACATCGCCGCCAACCCCTTCAGCCGCGCCGCGAAGGGCTGGGTGGCCGACCGTAAGGCCTCCATCCGCCAGACCGAAGGCAAGCGCATCCAGGCCGACGCCCAGAAGATGAGCGCCGCCCTCGACCAGATGTTGGCCGACGCCGAGCTCTCCAAGCTGGACATGCTCAGCATGGAGACGCGCCTCTACGAGATGGCCGCGGCCACCGGCGACATGGCGAAGGTCCGCGACACCGTCGGCCGGAAGGCCCGGGTCAAGCCGGGCTGGCGAGCCTGGCCCTACGAGGGCGAGTTCTGGGCCGACGAGGTGGGCTACTACCGGATCGAGGCTAAGCCGGACTGCCCCGCCGGAATGCGCGAAGCCGCGCCCCCGGGGAAGTAGACCGACGGACGGCTACGAGCCCAAAGAGAGAGGCCCCGAAGAGCACGATCCTTGGATCGTGCTCCCCGGGGCCTACCTGGGTCACCCCGTCATCGGGGTGGCCGACTCAGAGCGACTCGGAGTAGTTGATCGCCGCGGTGATCGCCTTGGTGTAGTCGGCCTTCTTGTAGTTCGTGATGACCATGTTCTCATCGACGAACATCATGGTGGGGTAGCCGGAGGGCGCGATCCAGGCGGTGGACTCTTGGTTCACGTCGCTCAGCACCAGCACGGGCTCAAAGGGGTAGAGGTTGAACCAGTTCTCGGCGGTGTCGTCGGCGGCCGGGGCCCCGGAGCGATTGGAGTCGAGGATGGTGATCCAGTACACGTCACCGTTGACAATGGCGTCGTGGATGCCCTCAAAGCCGTATCCGTCGAGCGCGCTGGGGCTCCCTTCGATGAGCTTGGCGGCCTCATTACACCAGTAGCACCAGACGCCCGAGAGGTCGATGATCATCGGCTTGCCCTGCTGGGCGAAGTCATAGATGTCGACCATGTCGCCATACTGGTCCATGAACACGAAGCGCGGCACCACACCGTCCACGGCGGCCATGTCCTCCGGGTCACCGGCGGTCATGGAGTCCTTGTTCGGGTTGTAAGGCCAGCCGCCGGTGTAGAGGAGGCTGGAGGCGTCGTTGGGATCGGAGCCAGCGGCGACCTCCGCGCCGTCGGGGTAGCCGTCTTCATCGGAGTCACCGGAGAGGGGATCCGTGCCACCCGCGAGCTCGTCCCCATCCATGATCCCGTCGGCGTCGGAGTCAGCGGCAGCAGGGTCAGTGCCGGCGGCCTCTTCGTCGCTGTCCGTTACACCGTCGCCGTCGGTGTCGGTGGTCGAATCGCCGCCGCCCCCGTCGCCGCTCGTGCTCTGGTCATTCGAACGGTCAGAGGAGCTCTTGCCGCCTGAGCAAGCGACAACGAACAGGGGGAGGCCGAGGAGGAGAAGGCGCATCGAAGGCTCCGTGGAAGACTGCAAGAGTATAGCCAAAGCGACTGACGATCGGCAGCGGGACATCTTCCGCGCTCGCCAACTTCAGGTCAGGTCTGGCGAGGGCGCCCCGGTCAATCGAAGGCGAGCGTCCCGCCGAGGAAGAGCACCTGCTCCTTTGACTTGAGCTTGATGTCGACCTCGTCCACCGTCTCGCGGATGGCCAGCCAGTCAAGATCGACCCCGAGGTGCACGGCCATGTTGCTCTGGACCGCCACGCCGAGGAGGAGTCCGAGGTGCGCATCGGCGGGCAAGGGGACCAAGGTCTCGGTGGCCTCCAGCTCGGCGAAGACCGGCCCGATCGCCGCTTCCAGGCCGCCGCCCGCCCGCAGGCCGACCTTGCTCGCCTGGTGGACGTCCACGACCACCTTCCGCTCGTCCCCATACTGAAAGTAGGGTGCGGAGATACGGTGGATCTGGCCGATGCCGTAGTAATGCACCCCGTCCGTCAGCTCCCGCCGATAGCGGGCGCCCACGGCCCCCGACCAGGACTTGATCGACTGCTCGTCGTGGCCCGCCTCGACCGACTCGACGCCCAGCCGCGCGCGGACATCTGCCACCCAGGTCTCGTTAAAGCCGAGCTCGGCCCGGAGGTCAATCCCGGCGCCGCCGAACGGGTCACCACCAAACAGGTCACCCGAGGAGTAGCTCGCCTCGGGCGGCACCGAGCCGGCCGCGTCCTCGGCGGTCATCGAGAAGGTGCGCGGCATCGTCGCGAGCCCGAGCATCAGCCGCGTCGGAGCCTTGTCGCCGCTCGAGGCGGCGCGCGGGGCCTTGGGCGCCTTGACCTTCGTCGTCGAGGTCGCCGCAGCGGCGGCGGCGGGCGCGGCCGAGGTGACCGGCGCCGCGCTCGCGACCGGCGCCGCGGCCGCGGAGGTCGACGGGGAGCCAGCCGGGGCGGCCACCGCCACCGGCACGGCAGCCTTCGGGCCGTCCAGCACGGCGAGCCCGACCGCGGCGCGCCAGCGCGCCTCGAGGGCGTCAGGGGGGAGGAGGCCGGCTGGCGCCGCACCCTGGAAGAGCGCGAGCTCGTCCTGCAGGCCCGCGCCCTGCACCCGCAGCGTCACCGGCCCCAATCGGCTGCCCGCCGTGTATGCGACCCAGGCGAGGCCCTTGCCGTCGGTCTTCCCGGAGGGGCTGAGACTGCCGTCCCCCACCGGCACCGAGAAGCTCAGCGGAAGGTTGGCGATCGGGTTCCCGAAGCGGTCCACCGCGGCCACCACGAGGTAGTCCACATGGCCGGGCTCCACGGAGGCGTCGGCGGTCCAGGCGACGAGGCGCGCCGGCCCCTCCGCGGAGGCCTTCATGTTCGGCTCGGCCAACACGAGGGCTTGCCCGGCCGAGGCCTTCACCTTGGTGTTGAGGCGGTAGGTGCCGTCTTTGTTGTCGATGGGCTTGCCCACCTTCTCGAGCCCGTCGACCAGGATGTCGGGCGGCGCGCCGGGCACGGAGGTGCCATTGGCGTCCTTGAGGAGGGCGGTGATCACCACCTCCTTCTTACCCGGCTCGAGCGAGGTGGGCGTCGTCGTGACCGAGAGCGTCGGCAAGCGGGCCGCCAGCGCGACCGTGCGGCTCAGCTCCATGCTGTCGAGCTTCGCGGCAAAGGTGACGGGGCCCGGGGCCGGACTCGGGGTGTAGAGCGCGCGGTAGACGCCGGCCAGCTCGCCGGCCGTGACCGGGCCGATCTGTCCCTGGTTGGCGGTGAGGCTGGGGAGCGAGCCCTTCCAAGGACCCCCATCGGCCCCGACGACCGCCAACCCGACCAAAAAGGGGGTGGAAGGATCGGCCAGAGCGACGGCGGGCAGGGGCAGGAAGGACCAAGCGGGGGCCTCACCGTAGGCGAGATCGACCGGCTTGTCGGTGGTCGCGCCCTGGATCGTGCTCCGCAGCGTCGCGCTCGGCGCGGTGGGGTTGACCTCGACGTCGAAGGCCACCGTGCCCGCCGGGGACGCCGGGACCGGACCGTAGCTGCGATCGCCGAGGACGAGCAGGTTGGAGCTGCCCGCCGGGGCGTCGACGGTGACCGATCGTTTGACCACGAGCGGCAGGAGCCCCACCCCCACGGCGGTGTCGGGGGCCGCGGCGTCGGCCGCCGTGAAGACCACGATCCGCGAACGGTCGGGCTTCGGAGGGGGCGTCCATCGCGCGACGAAGGAGCCGTCAGCGGAGGGGGTGACGGCGTCCACCGTGCCCACCGAGGCGGTCAGGAGGAGCCGTCGGCTCGCGGCGGCCTGCGGTCCGGGCGGGACACGGACCCGCACCAGCACGCTGGCGTCCACCCCAGCGCGAGCGAGGGCGGGCTCGAAGCTGAGGGGGAGCGGCTGATCGGGAGGCGGGACCAGGGAGAGGCCAAGATCAGCCTCCGCCTCACCTCCCGCCCCCTTCACGGACACGTGCAAGGACGCGTTCGCCGGGGCCGTCTGTTCGGAGGCGGTCAACGAGAGCGTGAGCAGACCCGGGGCCGCGCTGATCTCGACGACCTTCAGTCCGCTGCCCTTCGCCTTCACCTTCGAGTCGGGGCCGATCATGGGGCCCCAGACCTGAATGCGGGTCACCGTCTCGCCATCGGCGAGGATCGGGCCCGGCGGCAACAACAAGAGACCATCCGAGGCAGAGGCGACCGGGCCGAAGCCCGCCATCGCCAGCCACAAGAGCACGCTGCGCAAGGGAACTCTCCTGAGGGGTCACTCCGGGACGGGCAGCACTTCGTCGATGGCTTCGCCGGAGATGGGGTACCCATCTTTGATGATGATCTCCATGCCAGGAGCGAGGAGCGTCTGGCTGGGGAGGCCACCGCTCATGTAAGTCCACCCGACGCCGAAGCCACCGTCCGACAAGACCGGCGCCGTGATGCCGTATTTGTCAGCCCAGTCCACCTTGAGCTGCTCGGCTGTGGGCGCGGCCCCAGTCAGATCTTCCCCGATCATGCTGAGGATGATGAAGCCGCGATCTTTACGAGCCTGGTATTCTTCTTCGAGTCCCTGAGCCTCAGAGACGCAGCTGCCTCACCAGAAGGCGGCCGATATCAACAACACCGCGTGGTTGCAGAAATCATAGAGGCGAACATTGTCACCGTACTGGTCGACCAACGTGAAGTTGGCCGCGATGTCGCCCTCATTGGCCCCCGTGGTGTCGGGCGCCATGTTTCGACACTCCTTGTCGATCTTCCAGCCGCCCGTGTACGGGTGATCGAGCTCGCTCAGGGGGTCGGTGCCCTGCTCGAACTCTTCGCCGTCGCTCCAGGTGTCGCCGTCCGAGTCATCGGAGGTCGGGTCGGTGCCCTCGTCGATCTCACCCGCGTCGGACAGCCCATCTTCATCACTGTCCATCTCGTCACCGAGCTGGATGTCCACCTTCGCGGTGCCGCACGCCACCAGCAGCAGGCCGACCGCGGCGAAGCGTGAGGCCGAGGAGGGGGACCGCACCGCAGTCAGGATCTTCATGAGGACTCCTTCCATCTGCACATTGTAGCCGACTCCTTCGACCTCCGCTCTCCGCGGGCGAATTTCACCACGGCTTCACTTCCCCTCCCCCTTCTTGGGGCGCCGGATACGGCCCTCGGAGCTCCCGCCAAAGATGTCGTCGAGGCCGATGGGGCCGGTGGGGATCCGCCGATCGATGACCTTGGCGGGCTCGACCTTGGCAGGCGCCGGCGCCTCCGACGCGGACTCGCTCATCGGAGGGGGCGAGGTCCCGACGGGCGCGAGCGTGACCTCGCGGATCTCTGGCTCTACGTCCTCGACGCTCAGGCTCCGCACTTGATTGCGGGCCCCGAAGCGACCGCTGCCGGTGTTGGCCCCCGACGCAGGCCCGGCGGCGCGCCCCCCGCTGGCGCCTCCCCCAACGCCCGCCGGGCGGGCGATCGGCGGGCGGGGCAGGGCAGCGGCCGGGTTCGGGGCGCCGACCGCGCGGGCGGGGGCCGGCGGCGCCTTGGCGGGGGCCGCCGACGCGGGCCGGGCCGAGCCTCCCCCCGCAGCGCCCCCCGGGGCCTGCGGCGGGGCCTTCCCCGGCGGAGCGTCGGGGCGCATCGGCAGCGGCCCCTTGAGGGCGGGGCGGTCCTTGCTGCCGCCGAACTCTCCACTGGCTCCCGGCTTCTTCGAGCCGTCGAAGAGCCCCGGTGTGAGCTTCCGCTCCTTCGGCGCACCCGGGATCGGAGTGGGCAAGGGCGGGCGGGCCCCGGCCTCCCCGGCTGGCGCCGCGGCGGGCTTGTGGGTGGGCGCCGCCTCCTCGCCGGTCGGCTTGACCGCAGGACGGCGCCACTTGGCCAGCGGATCGACCTCGGACGGCTTGCCGCCCGGGCTGGCCGCCGCCTTGCCGGGGCCGAGCGCCCCTCCGCCGACCTCCGGGGGCTTGAGGTGCGGGGCGACCTCCCGCTTGGGCTCGCCCATCCGGAGCGCGCTGTCGCCGAGGCCGATGGGGTCCTTCTCCTGCTTCCCTTCGGGATCCCAGGGATCGACCACATGATAATGCTTGAACAGGCGGTCACTGACCGCCACGTTCGGCCGCTGCCAGCCCCGCGCTCCGACCTTGCCCACCAGCCCGTCCCCGAGCGACCGGCGGGTCGGGACCTTCTTCTTCTTCAAGAGCTCGAGGGCGGTCGGTTCGTCGGACATCGTTTGAGCTTCTCACCTTTTCGGGCGCTCCGCCACGGCCCTGCCGAGGGCCGCCCGTCGCTCAGCGGGGCGCTGGGCTGCGCCGCTTGCCCTTTGGCCGGACCTTCGCGCTGCGATCGGGCCCCGTCTCGACCCGGACACACCGATCGCGCCGCAGCGTCTCGGCGGCGAAGGCCTGCAGCTGCGACGCGGTGACGGCACGAGGGGCGAGCAGCCGCTCCCGCCAACGGTCGGCGCCGCCCCCGTACCGTTCGGCGGTGGCGACGTGGTCGGCGCGGGAGGCGGCACGCTGGAGGCCGAGCACGGCCCCCTCGACGAGGCCGGCCTTCACCCGCTCGAGCTCGGCTGGCGCGACCGGCTCGGCCACGACCCGATCGAGCTCGACCCACAGGGCCCGCTTCGCCTCCTCGACGCGGTCCGGGTCGGTGATCACCGAGAAGACGAGGGCGCCGCCCCCGAGGCCGCGCTCGGGGTGGGCGGAGACGTCGTAGGCCAGCCCGTGCTTCTCGCGGATGCGATCAAAGAGCCGCCCACCGCCGCCCACAGCGCCCCCGAGGAGCGCGCTCAGCACAGAGAGCACGGGCTCATCGGGGTGCTCGACCCCCACCGACGGGAAGGCCACCAGCACTTGGGCGACCGCCTCGGCGCGGGGCACGGTGGCGCTGCGGCGACGCTGGAAGCGGGCGGGGGGCGTTGGCGGACGCGCCACCTGGGCGGCGCCCGGTGCCAAGCCTCGGAGGAGATGCTCGAGGCGGCGACATAGCTCCTCGGGATCAACCCCACCGGCGAGCCCAAAGACGAGGTTCTCTCCCTGCACCACCCGACGGTGAAAGGCTCGGAGCCTCGCCGGGCTGAGGCGCGCTGCGCTGGCGGCGGTGCCCGAACCGGGGTGGCCCCAGGGGTGGCCCGGATACAGCGCGGAGAAGGCCAGATCCCAAGCGAGGGCGGAGGGATCGTCGCGCGTGGCTCGCTGCCCGGCGACCAGGTCGGCCCGGGTGCGCTCCACCTCGAGCGGGTCGAAGCGAGGCGAGAGGAGGGCCTCCGCGAGCAGCTCGACGCCGAGCTGAACGTCACCGGACGGGAACACGATCTGGATCCCTGCGCTGTTCCGCCCTGCCCAGGGGCGCAGGGAGCCCGAACGGTCCTCCACCGCGGCGGCGAAGCTCATGGCGTCCAGATCGCCGGCCCCGCGGGAGAGCAGGGCGGACCAGGCCCCGGACAGGCCGGCGTTGCCGCTCCCCTCGACCAGGCCTCCGCCGATGCCCACCACCGAGACGCTGGCGAGATCGCCGCGCTCGTCTGGCTCACATACGACCGTCGCCCCACAGGAGAGGCGCCGCCGGAACAGGCCAGCGCGGGCGACCAGCGGCGCCGAGGGGGTGCTCCAGCCGCGATCGGCGGCGCGGGCGAGGCGCTCCTGATCGAGCTCGGCCTTGGGGGACAGCGCGCCCAGCACCGCCCGGCTCCGATCCAGGTAACGAGCGGCCGCCGCGCGGACGGCCTCGGCGGTGGTGCGCTGGATGGCGGCGTCGTACCGCGCGTCGGCGCGCGGGTCCTTGAACCAGACCTGATACCAGGCGAGCCGGTGGGCCCGGCCGTCCACCGTCTCGGTCTCGCGGACCCGGTCGCCGAGGATGCTGGTCCGAGCTCGCCGGAGGGCGGCGGCGGGCAGCCCCTCGCGGGCCACACGCGCGAGGCTGGCGAACAGCACCTCGACCGTCTCTTCGAGCTTACCGTCCCGGGCCGTAGCCCCGACGGCCAGGAGGCCGCCGTCGACCTCGACCTCGAGCTCCGCCCAGGTGGAGTGCACGAGGTCGCGCTCGTGCCGAAGCACCGCTGGGAGGATCGCCGCGGCGCCGTCGGAGAGCCCCGAGGCGAGGAGGTCGAGGGCGGCGATCTCGTCGTGGCCGAGGTCGGGGATGGGGAAGAGCACCTCGACGATGCGCTCGTCGAAGCCAGGGTCGAGGTGGAGGATGGGGTCCTCGACCACCTCTGGGCGCGCCGGGCGCACCGGGCGCGGCGGCGCGACCGGGCCCCCAGAGAGCCGCTCGCGCGCGAAGGCGATGACGGCGGCCTGATCGACCGGTCCGGTGACCACGAGCACCGCGTTGGACGCGATGTAGTGGGCCTGGTGGAAGGCGACGAGGGCCTCTCGCCGGATGCCCTTGACGCTCGCCTCGGTGCCGAGGATGGGCCGCCCATAGGGGTGCTGCCCCCAGGCTCGCGCGCGGAGGGCGTCGGTGAGCTGGCCGCCCGGATCGTCCTTCGCGCCTCGAATCTCCTCGACCACCACGCCCTTCTCCCGGCGGAGCTCGCGACCGTCGAGGCGGGGGTTGAGGCCCATGCCCACCAGGGTGTCGAGGGCGAGCAGCACCTGAGCCGACGGGATCGTGCAGTGGAAGACGGTCTCCTCCACCGAGGTCCAGGCGTTCAAATCTCCTCCCACCGCCTCCAAGCGGGCGGTGATCTCGCCAGGACCGAGCTCCCCTGTCCCCTTGAACAGCATGTGCTCGAGGAGGTGGGCCGCGCCCTCTAGACCGGGCCCCTCCCAGGCAGAGCCCACGTTGAACCAGAGGTAACAGGCAGCCACGGGCACGGGGCCCGTGGGATCGATGAGGAGGGTGGCCCCCCCAGGGAGGGTCTCGACGTACAGCATGGCCGAGGGGTTAGCCCGGAACCTGTCCGCGGACAGGGTGCAGACCGGGTGGAGACAGGGTGGAGCCTGCCCGGCCCGTCGCTCCCGCCTTCGCCTTGCGCCCCGGAGCCGCCCCGATGCCCCCCGCTCCCCCGTCGAATTCCGACTCGACCTTCGACTCGACCTCCGACTCCACCTCCAGCGCCACCGCGCGGGCGACCGCCGGGGACCTCCCGGAGGCAAAGCCCGCAGCGTTCGGGATCTACGTCCATGTCCCGTGGTGCTCGACCCGCTGCCCCTACTGCGCCTTCAACACCTACGTCGAGGCGGCGCCCCCCTACGGGCGCTGGGTCGAGGGCATCCTCGCTCAGTGGCGGCTGGAGCGCGCGAGCTTCGACGGCGAGGCGCACAGCCTCTACTTCGGCGGAGGCACGCCCAGCCTCGCCCCGCCCGAGGCCGTCCGAACCCTGATCGACCGCCTCCCCCTCGCGCGCGGGGCGGAGGTGACGCTGGAGACCAACCCGGGCACGATCACCCGCTCGCGGCTGCAGGACTTCAAGGCTGCCGGGGTGAACCGCCTCTCCGTGGGCATCCAGACCTTTCAGCCCCGCATGGCCCGGCTGCTCAACCGCGGACACACCGTCGAACAGTCACGGGAGCTGCTCCAGCTCGTCGCCGAGGCCGGCTTCGAGAGCTGGTCCTTCGACCTGATCTTCTCGGTGCCGGGTCAGACAGAGGCCGAGGTGACCGCCGACCTCGACGCGGTGATCGAGCTCGCCCCGCCTCACGTCTCCATCTACGGGCTCAGCTTCGAGGAGGGCACGCCCTTCACCCGGGCCCGCGACGAGGGGCGCCTCGTGCCCGTCGACGAGGATCGCTGGCGGAGCGCCTTCGATGAGATCGGAGACCGCCTCGGGGCCGCGGGGTGGGAGCGCTACGAGGTGAGCAATTTCGCGCGGCCGGGCCACCGCTCCCGCCACAACGAAGCGGTCTGGCGTGGCGGTCCCTACGCGGGCCTCGGCCCCGGGGCGCATGGCTTCACCCCGAGCGGCCTGCGCCGCCTCGGGCACGCGCGCTTCGAGGACTGGATCGCCGCGCCCGAGGGGGAGGTCGAGGCGCCGAGCCTGGAGCAGGCGGCCACCGACCTGCTCCTCTCCACCTTCCGACACATCGACGGTCTGCCCACCGACCGGCTGGCGGAGCGATGTGGCCACACCATCGATCCCCAGGTGATCGCGCGCCTGGAGCGGGAGGGCCTCCTCCACCGAGCGGGCGCTCACCTGCGGCCGACCCCAGCGGCCTGGCCCCTCATCGACGGCGTCGTTCGGCGGCTCGCCGACGGGCTCCGGCCCGCCTCGCGCGGTTAAGCGAGCCGCCATGCCGACCCCTCCCCCCGCCCCTCCGTTGAAGCCCAGCCGATCCGCCCTGCTCACTCGAGGGCTCGGCCCGATCCTCGCTGGCGCGGCCCTCCTCGCGTGCGGCGATCCGCCCCAGATCGAGCCCTCCGACGTCGGGGCCGGGCGTCCGAAGACCGTGATCATGGTGGTCGCTTGCACCATGCGCGCCGAGCGCCTCGGAGCCTACGGCAACACGCGGGACACCTCGCCCTACATCGACGCCCTGGCCCGGTCGGGCACACGCTTCGACGAGATGCTCTCCAACGCTCCGTGGACCCGCCCCGGCATCGGCGCGCTCGTCACCGGCGCCCACCCGCTCCGGCTCGGTGTAGACATCAAAGACCAGGAGGTGGGCTTCAACCGCGGCATCTCCCCCGAGATCCAGACCACCGCCGAGCGCTTCCAGGCCGACGGCTGGCACACGATCGGGGTCACCTCGAACCCGAACGCCAACGCCCGCTTCGGCTTCGGTCAAGGCTTCGACAGCTACGACGACACGGGCACCGTCTGGCAGGGTCGCATCGACAAGATCGACGGGGACGACGTGATTGACACCTTCGTCGAGAAGGCCCGCGAGGTGGAGGGCAAGCTCTACGGCATGGTGGTGCTGGTCGACACCCACCGCCCGCTGGACTGGCTGGGTTGGCGGCGGGCCAGCCTGGGCCTCAGCCCCTTCCGTTACAACCTCGTCGATCAGTACGACGCCGCCGTCACCCTCGTCGACGAGCACGTCCGCGACCTCGACCGCGCCCTGACGGACATGGGGCGCGAAGACCGCCTCCTCGTGTTCGTGGGCGACCACGGCGAGGGGCTGCGGATCCCCAAGCGGGCCGGCTCCAACCACGCCCGTCGCCTCTACAACGGGAACCTCAAGGTGCCGTGGATCCTCCACGGCAGCCGCGTCGGCCCCGACAACGTGGTGGAGGGCCTCGCCCGCAGCATCGACGTGGCTCCCACCGTCCTCGACCTCGTGGGCATCGAGCGCGACGCCAGCCTCGACGGGGTCTCGCTGAAAGAGGAGGTCCAGGGCAAGCGCCGCATCACCCGCGTGCGCGATTCCCTCTCGGTCACCCGCTACGGCGGCGCCAACAAGTCCCGGATCACCACGGAGGGCTGGATCTACATCCAGTCCTTCCCGGGTGACGTCACCGAGCCGGAAGGGAGGGAGGAGCTCTACCGCAGCTCAGACCTCGCCCAGTCCGAGGACCTCTTCCACGATGAGCCGGTTCGGGCCGAACACTTCCAACGGAAGATGAACGAGCTGCGGGAGGGCTACGAGGCGCGTCAGCTCACTTGGGAGTCCCAGGCTTCAGAGGCCGATCTGGAGCAGCTCCGCGCCCTCGGATACCTCGAGGACGAAGACGGGGACGAGGGTGACGAAGGCGGGGGCGGCGCGGCGTCCGGGCGCTGAGCGGCCCCGACGGCGGCCTCCGCCGGGCAGGTTCGGCGCCAGTTGATGTGCTGTCGATGGGCCACTCTTGACAATGGCCTTGACATGCCGGGCTCGGAATGGGAAAAGGGACCGTCGCCGTGACATTCCACGGGGCTCACTCGCGGGATCGTTCGGGTCCCAACGCTATCGAGCATGACCATGTCCAACGAGCTCGCCAAGGCAGTCAAGGTCCACCCCGCGTTTCGGCCGACCGGCTCGACCCGTCCCCCCTCAGAAGACGGGCCCATGTTGTCGATCGCCGGCGGTGACGATCTGCTCGCCGCCGCCCTCGCCGCCGTGGACGCCCGCCGGTCGAACCGCAGCCCAGAGCCGGTCAGCCCCGATCCCCGCGCCGCAGAGCCCAGCCGCGCCACATCGCCGATCGAATTCGACCTCGACGACCTGGTCGTCGACCCCGAGGGTGACGGCCTGACCGACGGCGACATCGTCGTCGGGCTCGAGCGGGACGGAGGCGACGGGCCGGAGGCCATCCAGGGCCTCCTCGCCGAGCTGGCCGAGGGACGCGCCGAGCTCGCACAAGCCCGGGGTCGGATCGAGGCCCTCGAGGCCTCCCTGCAGGCCGAGATCGGCGAGCGGAAACGAGCCGGCGCCATCCTGCTGCGCGCCAACGATCGCATCCAGCGCGCGGAGCACGCCGCCCGCCTCGCCCAGGACGCTCGCGCCGCCGCCGAAGACGCCGCCAAGAACGCCCGGGAGGCCCTCGAACGCTCGATGGCCGACGTCAAGCGCCTCAACGACCGCCGGAAGTCCGAGGTCGAGGAGGCCCGCCGCTTCGCCGCCAGCCCGCTCTTGCTCGAGCTCTTCCCCGTCCAGGACAACCTCCAGATGGCGCTGCAGCACGCATCCTCCGACGCCGCCCGCGTGCTCCAGGGTGTGCAGATGATCGCCGAGCAGCTCCGCCGCACCATCGAGCGCACGGGGGCCCAGCGCATCCTCGCCACCCCCGGCACCCCGTTCCAGCCGGAGTTCCATGAGGCGATGCAGCGGGTGCCGTCCGCCGATCACCCCGAAGGCACCATCCAGGCCGAGCTCTCCGCCGGCTACACCCTGCACGGGCGCCTGCTGCGCGCGGCCCGAGTGAGCGTGGCCGCCCCCGCGCTGGCGCCTGCCCCCTCGGCGACGGCCCCGCCCGCGCCCTCTTCACAGGTGCCTGACAACATCGACGCGGACCCTGCTGGATCGGCGCTGCCCTGACCGTGGTACAAACGGGTCCCTCTCAAACGGAGACGTGATGTCCCGCTCGTCCCGAGCCATCGGCATCGATCTCGGCACCACCAATTCCTGCGTGGCCATCATCGAGCACGGAGATCCCCTCGTGATCCCGAACGATGAAGGCAGCCGCACCACTCCCTCCGTGGTGGCCTTCACCAACGACGGTGGGCGCCTCGTGGGCCAGATCGCGCGTCGGCAGGCGGTCACAAACCCCGATCGTACCTTGTACGCGGTCAAGCGCTTGATCGGTCGCCGCTTCGAGGAGGAGGACGTCCAGCGCACGCGCGGCCTCGTCCCCTACTCCATCGCCCGGGCCGACAACGGCGACGCCTGGGTGCGCGTCCAGGCGGTCGACTACTCGCCGCCCCAGGTCAGCGCGATGGTCCTGGAGAAGATGAAGGCCATCGCCGAGGCCTATCTCGGCGAAGATGTCACCCAGGCGATCATCACCGTCCCGGCCTACTTCAACGACTCCCAGCGCCAGGCCACGAAGGACGCCGGCCGCATCGCAGGCCTCGAGGTCCTGCGCATCATCAACGAGCCCACGGCCGCGGCCCTCGCCTATGGGCTCGGGCGAAAGGAGCGCGAGAAGGTCGCGGTCTTCGACCTCGGCGGCGGCACCTTCGACATCTCCATCCTTGAGATGGACTCCGGCGTATTCCAGGTCAAGGCCACGAACGGCGATACCTTCCTCGGCGGCGAGGACTTCGACAATTGCCTCGTCGAGTACCTCCTCAGCCGCTTCCTGGAGGACACCGGCATCGAGCTGCGCGGCGACAAGGTCGCGATGCAGCGCCTCAAGGAGGCCGCCGAGAAGGCCAAGCACGAGCTCTCGTCCTCCGACGAGACCGATGTGAACCTCCCCTTCCTCGCCGCGAACTCGAGCGGGCCGCTCCACCTCGTCGAGACCATCGATCGCAGCACACTCGAGGGCCTCGTCGAGCACCTCATCCTGCGCCTCGGCCCCCCGTGCCTCAGCTGCCTCCACGACGCCGGGCTCCGCCCGCAAGACCTCGACGCCGTGTTGCTCGTCGGCGGCATGACCCGCATGCCCCGGGTGCAGCGGAAGGTCGCGCAGCTCTTCCAGCGAGAGCCCGAGCGAGGCATCAACCCCGACGAGGTGGTGGCCGTCGGCGCCGCCATCCAGGCGAGCGTGCTCCAGGGGGAGGTCAAGGACGTCCTCCTCCTCGACGTCGCGCCGCTCACGGTCGGCATCGAGATCAAGGGCGGGATCATGGAGCCCGTGATCCCCCGAAACACGACGATCCCGTGCCGGAAGTCGAAGGTCTTCACCACGGCCATCGACGGCCAGGACATGGTGCGGGTCAACATCGTGCAGGGCGAGCGCGAGATGGTGGAGGGTAACAAGTCCCTCGGCAAGCTCGAGCTCCACGGCCTGCCGCCGGCCCCCCGCGGCGTGCCGGAGATCGAGGTCACCTTCGAGATCGACGCCAACGGCATCATGCACGTGCGGGCCAAAGACCTCGGCACCGGCCGGGCGCAGTCGATGCGCATCGTCTCCTCCTCCGGCCTCAACGACGAGGAGATCGGCAAGATGGTGGGCGAGGCGGAGGCCTTCCGCACGGATGACAAGCGGCGCCGCGAGGTGGCCGAGGCCAAGAACCAGCTCGATGGGCTCATCTACAACACGGCACGCAGCTTCGAAGAATTCGGCAGCGGGCTCGCCCCTTCCGACCACGAGCTGCTCCGCCAGGCGCTCCAGACCGCGGAGGACGCCATGGAGATCAACGACCTCGAGCGAGTCCAGGCGGCCCACGATGACCTCTTCAACGCCGCCCAGAAGCTCGCGGAGGCCATCTATGGCGGCCTGCGAGACCAGATGGCCGGTGAGGTCGGCGCGCAGGGCTGGGGGGATGGCTCCGATGGGGATATGGGCGGCGCCTGACCGCTGCCGCCCGGCATAACGGAGGCCCCGATTGCCCTCCCGACGTGACTACTACGCCGTCCTCGGTGTCCCCCGCTCGGCCGCTCCGGACGAGATCAAGAAGGCCTTTCGAGGCCTGGCGATGGAATTCCATCCGGACCGTCGGCCGGATGATCCCGAGGCGGATGACCGTTTCCGAGAGGTGGCCGAAGCCTACAAGGTCCTCTCCGATCCCGAGCAGCGCACGCGATACGACCGCCTGGGCCCCTTCTTCCGCCCCGACGGCCGGCCGCCCTCGCCGGACGACCTCAACGACTTCGTCTCCGACGCCCTCTCCGGCTTGTTTCGTAAGAAGCGCCCCGACGACCGCGGCGACGACCTCAAGTACACCCTCTCGGTGAGCCTCGAAGACGTGGTGCAGGGGGCCGAGCGGACCATCGACCTCCGCCGGCAGTCCGCCTGTCGGAAGTGTGAGGGCACCGGCGCCGATCCCGACGAGGGGCGCGCCGCCTGTGAGGCCTGCACCGGCACCGGGAAGTCAGCCACCCGCCGCATCTTCCGCGCGGACTGCCCGCGCTGCGACGGCCGAGGCTGGCGGATGATCAAGAAGTGCGGCACCTGCAGCGGCTCCGGCACCCGAGAGAACCTGGAGCGGCTGAAGATCCGTGTCCCCCCGGGGGTGGCCACCGGTCAGAAGCTAAAGCTCCGCGGGAAGGGCAACGTGCCCCGCGGCGGCGGCCCCCCGGGTGACCTCTACGTGCTCGTCAATGTGACCGATCACGAACTGTTTCGCCGCCGCGGCGCTGACCTCTTCTGTGACGTGCCCCTGCTCTTCGCCGAGGCCGCGATGGGCACAGATCTCGTGGTCCCCACGCTCGAGGGCCGCACCACGATCCGCATCCCGGCCGGCACGCCGTCGGGCAAGGTGTTCCGCCTGAGCGGGCGAGGCCTCCCCGACTTGGACGGTCGACGGACGGGCGATCTGCACATCAAGGTCAACGTCGAGGTGCCCGCCGAGCTCAACGCCGAGCAGCGGCGCGCCCTGTCGGCCTTGTCGTCGCAGCTCGGCGCCGACGCCCACCCGCGACGAAGACAGTACGACGACGCCCTCCGCGCGCGCACCTGAAGCATCGGACGCTCCGTGAAGCTCACCGCTCCCCTGACTCCCTGGCCCTCCGCGCCCGCCCAGCCCCCCGGGCGCCGCCTCTGGAGCGCGGGTCGTGCCGCGCTGCTCCTCCTCGCGCTCGTCTCGGCCCTGTCCGCCGGGCCGGCGTGGTCGGCCAAGACCCAGGCCAAGCCGCCGCCCCTCATCGAAGACGCGCTCGAGAAGGCGGGCAGCGATCGGCGAGCGGCCGTCGGGCTCCTCGAGGAGTACCTGACCGGCGAGGCCGACGAGAAGGTGCGCCCCTGGGCCATGCTCTACGCGGGCGAGCAGCGCCGACTCGCCGGTGACCGATCGGTCGCCCGATCCTGGTTCGAGCAGCTCGCCGCCGCCTACCCCTCGGGCCCGCTCAAGGAGGCCGCTCTGCTCGGCATGGCGGTGGTCGACGCCGACAAGAAGGACCCCAGCGGCAAGGGGCTCGTTCGCCTGCAGGCCACGAGCGCAAAGCACGTCCCCGACACCCTGAACGCCGATCGCTACCGCATCCTCGCCCGGGTCGCCGCCGCAGACAAGGCCAGCGCCGCCGAGGTCCGGGCCCTCGCCGAGAAGTCCGTCCAATACGCCGCCGCCGATCCCGAGGTCCTCGCCCGCGTCCAGGGAGAGGTCGGCGACATCGTGGCCAACGGCGCCAGCGGGGCCCCTCCCCCCGCCAGCGCCAGCCGGGGTGGCACCGAAGAGGAGCAGGCCGTCGAGCGCATCCGTGACCTGCTCGAGGCCGACCGCTTCGACGAGGCCGCCGCCAGCGCCAAGGAGCTGCTCGCCAACGGCCCCGAGGGACGGGTGAAGCGGATGGCCGAGGGGCTCCAGAAGCGCGCCGCCGCCAAGGACCCCGCCGTGGCCGGCCGGGTGGGCGTGCTCCTGCCCGAGGCGGGCGACTACGCCTCGATCGCCGCGCGCCTCAAGGCCGACATGGAGCTGGCCAACCAGCGGAGCGGAGCCAAGCTCGAGCTCGTCTTCCTCAACACGGGCGACGTGGGCGGCGACCCCGTACCCGCCGTCGAGCAGCTCGTGCTCCAGAAGGGCTGCGTCGCCCTCATCGGCCCCCTGTTGAAGGAGCACCTCCGCCCAGTGGCCGAGGCCGCCGACTCCCTCGGGGTGCCGATCATCACGCTCAACCAGGGACAGGATCCGGCCTCGGTGGGCGACTTCGCCTTCCGCGGCTTCCTCCCGGTGGAGCAGCAGGTCGGGGCCCTCCTCGATCACGTGATGGGGCAGCGGAGCATGCGGCGCTTCGCCGTCATGCACCCGAACAACGCCTACGGCCTCGCCAGCCGCGACGCCTTCGTCGCCGAGGTCACCAAGCGGGGCGGAGAGGTGCCGCGCACCGTCGGCTACGATCCCGCCTCCCGCTCCTTCCTCCCCGCCGCGCGAGAGCTCTCGGCCCGCGACCAAAAGGCGGGCTCCGCCGAGCTCGCCCGCCTGCGCGCCGCCGCCAAGGCCAAGGGCCAGGACCCCAGCAAGGTCGTGCTGCCCCCGAGCATCGCCTTCGACGCGATCTTCATCCCCGACTCCGGGCAGCGCGCGGCCCTCATCGCCAGCGCCCTCGCCTTCCAGGAGTTCCCGGTTGGAAAATTTCGGCCCCAGTGGGGGATGGACCCCGTGCTGCTGATGGGGCTCAACGGCTGGAACAGCCCCGACACCGCCCGCGCCGGCGGCGACTACATGCAAGGGGGCGTGCTCGTCGACGCCTTCTGGTCGGGCAGCAACAAGGCCGACATCCGCGCCTTTGTCGAGACCTACAAGAGCCACTTCAACCGCCGCCCGGACGTGCTCGACGCCATCACCTGGGACGTCACCCGCATCGCCAGCGCCGCGGTCAGCGCCGGGGGTACGAACCGGGCGAAGATCCGAGAAGAGCTCCTGAAGACCCGCATCGACCACCCCGTCGGCGGCGGCGCCGGCTTCGGCGAGCTCCGCGACGTCGAGCGCAAGCTGATGGTGCTGACCATCCGCGGTGATGAGCTCCGCCCCTGGACGGCCGATGGCGGTGACAGCGCCCCGGAGCAGCCGGCCGACCCTTGACAGGATACGAGGCCGCTCCTCGTTCCCGGCCCCATGTCCGAACCTCCCCCACCTGCCTGGCCCCCGTCGCTCGACGAGCGCGACATCATCCAGGCTCTGCTCACCGATCGCCTCCCCGCCTTGGAGGGGCTGATCCGGGTAGACGCGGGGGATGACGGCGCTGTGCTCGGCGATGGCACGGTGCTGACGCACGACACGATGGTGGAGGGTGTCCACTGGGACGACCATCTCCACCCCGCCGATGTCGGCTGGAAGCTTGTGGCCGTCAACGCCTCCGACGTGGGGGCGATGGGCGGGCAGCCCCTGTGGGCCCTGCTAAGCCTCTGCCTCCCCCGCCCTGCGCCCGCCGCGTGGCTCATGGGCTTTCGAGAGGGGCTCCACGAGGGCCTCCGCCACTACGGCGTGGCCCTGATCGGCGGAGACACCACCCGCAGCCCCGGCCCGATCATCGCCGGCCTGTCGATGGGCGGGCGCGTGCGACACCCCGTCACCCGCGGCGGCGCGAGGCCCGGCGACGGCCTCTGGGTGACCGGCTCCCTCGGCGAGGCCGCCGCAGGCTTCTACTTCGGGGGTCCCGGCCTCGCGGCCCTCCGCCGGCCGCGCCCCCCCGTGGCCTTCGGCGCCGCCCTCGCCGAGGCGGGCCTGGCGACCGCCATGATGGACCTCTCCGACGGCCTCGCCGCAGACCTCCCCCGCCTCTGCGCGGCGAGCGGCGTGGGGGCCCGGGTCTCCGCCGCGGCGCTGCCCCGGGGGCCCGCGCTGCAGGCCTGCCCTGACACGGCACGTCCAGCGCCCCTCGCCCTCCAAGTGGCCTTCGGAGACGACTACGAGCTGCTGCTCACCGCCCCAGAGTCCCAGGCGGGCGCGCTCCTCGCGCTCGCCCACCGCCTCGGCACCCCCTTGACCCGAATCGGGGACATCACCGATGATGGTCGCGTGAACCTGGTCGACGCCGCCTGGCCCTCCCCGCTGTTCAGCCACTTCTCGGCGGACGCGTGAACAGCGCCCTCTCTTTGTCCGCCTTGCTCGGCGTTGTGTCCAGCTCGGAGCTCTTCGAGGGCCCGTCGGATCCGCCCACCGCCATCGCGCTCGCGGTCCTCCTGCTCCTGGGCGCGGCCTTCTTCTCCGCCTCGGAGACGGCGCTGTTCAGCCTCCAGCCCATGGACCGCCAATCCATGGCGGAGAAGGCCCGCGCGCGGGTAGACACCCTGCTCCGCAACCCGCGCCGCACGCTCGCCACCTTGCTGATCGGCAATGAGGTGGTCAACCTCAGCCTGTCGACGGTGACCGCCGGGCTCTTCCTCCACATCGCCCCTGACCAGCCCTGGTTGAACGTGGTGATCGTCCCGCCGATCCTGCTCATCGTGGGCGAGATGTTCCCCAAGGTCTTCGCGCTGCGGAACAACCGCAGCCTCGCCCCCATCGTCGCCGTCCCGCTGCGAGCCTTCAGCGTCGTCGTGGCGCCGATCCGGGTGCTGCTGACCCTCGTGGCCGAGGCCGCCCTGCGCTTCACCGGCGGCAGCACCGCCCCCCGCGAGGCCGAGCTCCGCGAAGAGCAGCTCCGCGCCCTCATCGATCAGGGCCACCGGCACGGCCACATCATGCCGATGGAGCAGGAGATGATCCACAAGGTCTTCGAGTTCGGAGACCTGACCGTGAGCCGCCTGATGACCCCGCGGCCCGACGTCTTCAGCGTGCGCCTGAACACGCCCTGGCCCGAGCTCCTCCACCAGCTCCGCACCGCCGGCTACAGCCGCGTGCCCGTCTGGCAGGGAAGCCCCGACAACATCGTCGGCGTGCTGCTCGTCAAGGACCTCCTCCCCCTGCTCCAGGAGCGGCGCGACGAGACTTTCTCCCCCGGGCTGCGCCAGATCCAGCGCCTCCTCCACCCGCCCCGCTTCGTGCCCACCACCAAGCGCAGCGAGGACATGCTGGCCGAGTTCCGCAAGGAGCGCTTCCACATGGCCATCGTGGTCGACGAGCACGGCAGCGTAGCGGGTGTCGTCAGCCTCGACGACCTCCTCGCCGAGCTCGTCGGCGAGCTGCTCGACGAGACCGATCAGGAGAACCCCGAGGTCAAGGAGCTCTCCGCCCGTGTCTTCCAGGTGCGGGGCAGCATGGACGTCGACGACTTCTCCACCCGCTTCGACGTCGAGCTCCCCGCTGGCGAGTACAACACCCTCGGCGGCTTCATCCTCGCCGAGTGGGGCAAGCTCCCCGAGAAGGGCGAAGAGCTGCTCTGGAACGGCGTCCGCTTCGCCGTGATGGGGGTCGAGAGCCGGCGGGTGACCGAGGTGGTCGTGCACCTGCCTGCGGTCCAGTCGGACGAGACCCGGGCCGGCACCCCGGAGGCTGAGCCATGAGCGCCGAGCTCCTCGTGCTGGGCATCGCCGCCTGTGTGCTCGGGCAGGGCTTCTTCTCCGGCTCGGAGATCGCGCTCGTCTCCGCCGACCGCCTCAAGCTCCGCGCCGACGCCGACGCCGGCAGCCGAAGGGCCCGCCTCGCCCTCACGATGCTCGAGCGCCCCGCCTGGACCCTCGGCACCTGCCTCCTCGGCACCAACCTCTGCCTCTTCGGCGGCGCCACCCTCGCCGCGCACCTCGTCGCCGAGTCGCTGGGGCTGCCCACCGTCGTGGCGACCCTCTTCCTCATCCCCTTCACCCTCACCTTCGGCGAGATGCTCCCCAAGGCGCTCTACCAGCACCACGCCGACCGCCTCGTCCCCTTCATCATCGTGCCCCTGCGGGCGATCTCCTTCCTGCTGGCGCCGCTCTTCTTCGTGATCGACCGCGTCGTCCGCCTCTTCGGTGGCTCCTTCGTCGAGGAGGACCGCGCCATCACCCGCCAGGAGCTGAAGCTGCTCCTCGACAGCGCCGACGCCGCCAATTCCTCGGAGCTCACGCCCGACGATCGCGCCCTCATCAAGCGGGTCTTCGCCTTCACGGAGGCGGTGGTCGAGGACGCCATGGTACCCCTCATCGAGGTCGTGGCCGTGCCCCACAACGCCTCAGTGGCCGAGGCCGCCCGGCGGATGACAGAGTCCGGCCACTCCCGCCTCCCCGTGTACAAAGAGCGAATAGACCGCATCACCGGCATCATCCTGCACCAGGACCTCCTCGCCGCTGAAGATTGGACCGCCCCTTGCCACCAGGTCGCTCGCCCGGCCTTCTTCGTGCCCGAGACCAAGCGCGTAGACGAGCTCATGCTGGAGATGCGGCGAAACCGCCAGCGCATGGCGGTGGCCGTAGATGAGTATGGTGGCGCCGTCGGGCTGATCACCGCAGAGGACCTGCTCGAGGAGATCGTGGGCGAAATTGACGATGAGGGCGACGACCCCTCCGGCGCCCTGGTCCGCAAGTCGGGCGAGCGCGAGTGGACGGCGTCGGGGCGCGCCGAGACCGAGCACCTCGAGCAGGCCACCGGCCTCATCCTCCCCGAGGGCCAGTACGAGACCATCGCCGGCTTCCTGCTCTCCCGCCTCGGCAAGGTGGTGCCCGTGGGCGAGGGCGTCACCCAGGGCGCCTACAAGATCACGGTGAGCAAGGCGAACGAGCGGGCCATCCTCGAGGTGAAGATCCTGCGCGCGCGCTGACCCCTCGACATCGGGCTCCGCCGCGCCTAGGCTACCCGCCATGAACGCCGTGCAGCTCCTGGCCGACTGGGCGCCCCGAGAGGGCTATCGGGTCACCGAAGACGAACTGCGGAGCCAGAAGGCCCGCATGGCCAGCCAGGTCTGGCGCCGGCCCCGCCTCGAGTCGATCACGCTGCCGGATCCGACCCCCGGGCCCGGCGAGGTGGTGGTGGCGGTGAGGGTCTGCGGGGTCTGCGGCTCCGACACCCACTGCCTCGAGACCGACGCCGAGGGCTACGTCCGCTTCTCGGGCCCCGCCCGCTTCCCCTGCGTCCTCGGCCACGAGTACGCCGGAGAGGTGGTGGCGGTCGGCCCTGGTGTCCGAGCTCTCTCCCGCGGCGACCTCGTCACCGCCGAAGGCATGCTCTACTGCGGGGTCTGCGAAGCCTGCCGAAAGGGTCTGTTCAACCAGTGCATCCGCCTCGACATGGTGGGCTTCTCCAGCCCAGGCGCCTATGCGGATCTGATCACCGTGCACGAGAAGCACTGCTGGACGATCAACCCGCTGGCCGAACGGGTGGGCAGCGCCGAGGTCGCCTGCGAGTTGGCGAGCCTCGTCGAGCCGGTCGGCTGCGCCTTCAACGGCATGTTCATCGCCGCGGGCGGCATGCTCCCGGGGAGCCACGTCGTGGTCTTCGGCTGCGGCCCGATCGGCCTCGGCGCGATCGCCCTCGCCCGGGCCGCAGGGGCAGCGACGATCCAAGCCTGGGACTACTCCAACCCCCGCCTCGCGGTCGCCCGCCAGCTCGGCGCTGACGAGGCGATCGATCTCGGCGCCCTGCTCGCGGGCGGGGGCGATCCCGCCGAGGAGCTCCGCCGGATCAGCGCCGGCTGGGGGGCCGACATGGTGGTGGAGGCCGCAGGAGCCGCCACACAAACGCTCCCCTGGATCGAGCGCGGCCTCGCGCCGGCCGGGAAGGTCGTCTACCTCGGCCGCACCGGCGAGCGGGCGCCGGTGATGCTGGACGTGCTTGTCTCGCTCGCCTCCTGTATCGTAGGCGCGCGAGGGCACGCGGGGGGTGGGGTCTTCCCCCACATCCTCCGGCTCCTCGCCCACGACCGCCTCCCCATCCGTGAGATGGTGAGCTGTCGCCTCCCCCTCTCTCGAGCGGCGAGCGCGGTGGAGCGGAGCAGAGACCGTCAGGATGCGAAGATCCTGCTGGTGGCGAAAGGCGGGAGCACGACTTAGGCCATACTTTCGTAGACCCTGTCGGCTTGCAGGGGCATCCCCTCGCAGCCGGCCTAAAAGCTGGTGGGTTTGGTTCATGGGTAGGGCAATCGGCATCGACCTTGGGACGACCAACAGCTGCGCTGCCATCATGGATGGCAGCCGGCCGCGGGTCATCACCTACAAGGGCGGCGAGACGACGATCCCGTCGGTCTTTGCGATCGACGAGTCCGGCAATCGGCTGGTCGGGCACGAGGCCAAGCAGCAGGCCCAGCTCAACCCGACGAACACGGTCATGGCGAGCAAGCGCCTGATCGGCCGGAACTTCCACAGCAAGACCATCGATCGCGTCCGCCAGATCTTCACCTACGAGATGATGGAGGGCGACAACAACGAGGTCCTCATCAAGGTGAAAGACCAGGTCTTCACCCTTGAGCAGATCTCCGCCGCCATCCTCAAGAAGATCAAGGAGGTCGCCGAAGAGGCGCTGGGTGAGGAGGTCGATCAGGCCGTCATCACCGTCCCCGCCTATTTCAATGACCGGCAGCGGCAGGCCGTCCGCAACGCCGGTCGCCTCGCCGGTCTGCGGGTCCTCCGCATCCTCAACGAGCCCACCGCGGCGGCCCTCGCCTACGGGCTCGGCAAGAACCTCTCGCAGCGGATCGCCGTCTACGACCTCGGCGGCGGCACCTTCGACATCTCGATCATCGACATCAAAGACCGCATCTTCGAGGTCATCGCCACGGGCGGTGACACCTTCCTCGGTGGCGTGGACTTTGACGATCGCCTGATGCAATACGTCCTCGAAGACTTCCTGAAGGGGCACCACATCGACCTCGCCTGGGACCGCGTCGCCATCCAGCGGATCCGCGACGGGGCAGAGGGCTCGAAGATCGAGCTGTCGGCGAGGACGACCTCCCACCTCCACATCCCGCAGATCGCCAAGGGCGACGCAGGTTGGCTGGACGTGGACATGCAGCTCACCCGAGCACAGCTCGAGAAGCTCACCTCGGACCTCGTCGAGCGCACGATCACCACCTGTGAGCGCATCTTCAAGGAGGCCGGCACCACCAAGGAGCAGATCGACGAGGTGCTGCTGGTCGGCGGGCAGTCCCGCATGCCCCTGGTGCAGCAGCGCGTGCTCGAGTTCATGGGTCGCCCCCCCTCCAAGGGTGTGCACCCCGACGAGGCGGTCGGCATCGGCGCGGCCATCATGGCCCACTCGTTGTCCGGCTCGGCTGACTCCGACGTCACCCTGCTCGACGTCCTGCCCATGCCCATCGGGATCAACAAGACCGATGGCACCATGCACATCCTCTTTCAGAAGAACCAGCCGCTCCCCGACTACAAGTCGCGCAGCCTCACGACGAGCCGTGACAACCAACGCTCGATCCTGCTCTGCATCTACCAAGGTGAGAGCCGGATGGTCGCAGACAATGAGCTGCTCGGGGCCTTCAAGTTCCAGGGCATCCGCTCGGCGCCGAAGGGCTCGGTCCAGATCGAGGTCACCTTCCACATCGACTCCGAGGGCATCCTCAACCTCACCGCGCGGGACAAGGAGACGGGCCAGACCGTCGAGTCCACGCTGAAGGTGGGGCAGTCTCGCGCCGTGAAGAAGGGCGACAAGAAGCGAGAGGAAGAGGAGGCCCTCGACGGTCCGCCGCCGCTCTCCCTCGACATGCCCACCTCCTCCCTCTTCGCGAACGCCGGCCAGCCCCCTCCCGAGGCCTCTCGGCCGCGGCTGCCGAAGTTGGATCCGAGGGCGACCGGCCTCGAGGCCTCCGTGCCCCTCGGGCTGCACCCGAACAACACCGCCCCGGCCGACCTCGTGCCGGACGCGCCTCCCCCGCCGAGGGTGCTCAACCCCCCGCCGGGCACGCCGCCGGCCGCTGGCGCCGAGCTCAGCCCGGTGGCGCCGCCCCCCGCCGAGGCGCCCGGCGTCTTTGGCCGGGTGATCGGCTGGTTCAAGAGCCTGTTCGGCGGCAAGTAGGGTGACGGCGCTCGGCCCCGAAGGGGGGCCCCTCGATCACGTCTCCATCGTGCTCGTCCGCCCCCAGCAGCCCTCCAATGTGGGCACCGCGGCACGCGCGATCGCCAACCACGGCCTCGGCCGCCTCGTGCTGGTCGATCCCCCGGGCTTCGACCCCGAGCGGGCCCGCTGGATGGCCCCAGGTGCCCACGAGGTGATCGATCAGGCCCGCTTTGTCCGCACCGTCGCCGAGGCGGTCGCGGATCGCGAGCGCGTCGTCGCCACCTCCGGGCGCTGGCGGCGCTGGACCTGGCCACGTTGGGGGCCGTCCGAGCTGCAAGGCACGCTGCTGGCGGCGCCGGTCCCCACCGCGATCCTCTTCGGCCCGGAGGACAGCGGCCTCTCGAATGAGGACTTGCTGCGGGTGGACGCGATGCTCGTGCTGCCCACCGCCGGCCACGCCTCTCTGAACCTCGGCCAGGCGGTGACCGTCTGCGCGGCCTCGCTCGCCGCCGCGGCCTCCGTCGCGCGCTCGGCGACGGCGCCGCCCCGCGCCCCGCGCGCCCCGGCGGAGCACCGCGACCGGGTCACCCGAGAGGCAATGGAGGTGCTGGAGCACACCGGCTACCTCAAGGGGCGGAGCGCCGAGCAGGTTCAGAGCACGATGTTCCGGCTGCTCGGCCGCGCCGATCTCGAGTCCGAGGAGATCATGGCCTTGCTCGGCATGTTGAAGAGCGTGCGCTACCCCCTCGGGCTCCACGTGGGCCGCAAGCGCGACTGAGCGGTCGTTGGGCGGCCGGCGTGGCCGATCAGGGCGAGATCCACAGGGTCGAGGCCTGCTCCCACTCCTCCCCCTGGTCGGCCTCCCCGAGGGTGGTGGCGGGCCAGATGGCCTCCGGCACCACCTCGGTGGTCTCCTCGACGACGATGTCGGCGGCGTCGATGGTGGTGACGGTGCGGTCCTGATCCTCGAGGCGGCCGGTCCAAGAGAGGGTGCCGACCGCCGGGATCCAAGGCGGGTCGGTGCCGAAGCCGACGCCCTGCGACAGGGACTCCTCGGCGGGCATCTCCACCGCCTGGGCGCGCCCCGCGAGGTCGGTCCACTTGGCGCTGCCCTGCACCCGGTTCGAGCCCGGCTGGCAGTCGTTGTCGACCGTCACCGCGATGCGGCCGAAGGGAGTGCCGGAGATCACGTCTTCGTCGGAGAGCTTGCCGTCCATGGTGACGGCCTCGACCGAGAAGCTCCCCGCGCCGGGCGTGGTGACATACCGCACCGTCGCGCTCTCCCGATCCATGATCGAGACGCCGATGAGCAGCACCTCGATCGAGCCGTTGCCGAAGGTCTCGAGAGAGGCCACCACGGGATCGCCCATCGCAGCGACCAGCAGCGGATCGAGGGGGGGCGGCTGACCGACGACGAAGGCCTCGGCGGTGCCCGTGGTGGCCCGCACGCAGAGATCGGTCGCGAGGCCGCCCATGACGAGGGCGGCGGTGACCGAGGGCGAGGCGATGTCGGCGGCCTCCTGGCTCCAGGCCTCGAGCAGCCGCGGCAGGAGGACGCTCTGGGGCTCGGCGCAGCCGCCGGCTAGCGCCGCCAGCCCCAGCAGACCGAGGCCTCGCCGGGCGAGGCGACCGCGGAAGGATGACGGGGGGCTACAGGGAGGGGCGGACATCGAAGCCCTCTTCGAGGCCCACCGGCTCTTCGCGGACCTCTTCGACCCCCGTAACCTGAGCGCCGGAGGGTCCTCGGCGGCACCAGTCGAGGAGGCCCTCCATCGCGGCGGCCTCTCCCTCGGCCACGAGCTCGACGCTGCCGTCGCTGCGGTTGCGCACCCACCCACGGAGCCCGAGCCGCGCCGCCTCGGCTTGGGCGCTGCCGCGGAAGAAGACCCCTTGGACCCGCCCTCGCACGCGGAGGTGGACGCGGATCAAGCCGCACCGCCTGCGAGGAGCTGGAGCAGGCCGGCCTCGTCGAGGACGGGCACACCGAGCGCCTGGGCCTTGTCGAGCTTGCTGCCGGCCGCCTCGCCTGCGACGACGTAGTCGGTCTTCTTGGAGACGGAGCCCACCACCTTGCCGCCCGCAGCGAGGATGAGGGCCCCCGCCTGGTCCCGGCTCATCGTCGGAAGGGTGCCGGTCAACACGAAGCTGCGCCCCGAGACGCCGGTGACCGCCGCGGTGGCCGCCGCCGAGACCACCTCGGGGAAGCGCACCCCCGCGGCCCGAAGTCGCTCGATCTCGGCGACCGCGCCGGGCTCGGCGAAGAAGCGCAGCACGAGGCTGGTGACCTCGGCGCCCACCCCGTGTACGGCGGCGAGGGCGGGGGCATCGGCGGCCAGCAGGCGATCGATCGTGCCGAAGTGCCGCGCCAGGTCGCGGGCGGTGGACTCCCCGACCTGAGGGATGCCGAGGGCGAACAGGCAGCGCTCGAGCGGGCGCTCCTTGCTGAGCTCGATCGCCTCGATCAGGTTTCGGGCTGACTTGTCCCCCATGCGGTCGAGCCCCGCGAGGTCTTGGGCGCGGAGGGCGTAGAGGTCGGCGCGGCTCTTCACGAGCCCGCGGGAGATGAGCTGCGCCACCAGCTTCTCGCCGAGGCCATCGATGTCCATCGCGAGGCGGCTCGCGAAGTGCTGGAGGCCGGCCTCGAGCTGAGCGCGACAGCCGAGCCGGTTCGGACAGCGGATGGCCACCTTGTCGGCGCTCTGCACGTCGTCCCGCTGGAGGCGGTGGCCGCAGACGGGACAGGACTCCGGGAAGGCGGCGAGCGGCCGGGCCTCGCGCCCCTCCTCGGCCACCACCGCCTCGACACGCGGGATGACGTCGCCCGCCCGCAACACCTCGACGAGGTCTCCGATGCGCAGCCCGCCCAGGTACTCGGGCTTCGTGAGCATCTGGACCTCATTGTGGAGGGTCGCGTTGCGCACGGTCACGCCACCCACCCTCGCGGGCGCGAGGACCGCGACCGGCGTGACGACCCCCGAGCGACCGACGCTGAAGTCCACGCTCAGCAGGCGCGTGCGCACGCGCGGCGGCGGGTACTTGTGGGCGACGGCCCAACGGGGGCTGCGGGTGACGAAGCCGAGGCTCTCCTGGAGGGCCCGGCTGTCGACCTTCACGACGGCGCCGTCGATCTCGAAGGGGAGCTCCTGGCGCTGCAGACCGAGGGCCTCCACCGCCGCCGCCGCCGCCGCCAGCCCCTCGCAGACCCGGTTGAGCTCACTCACCTGGAAGCCGAGCGCGCCGAGGCGGAGGAGGAGGGCGCTGTGCGTGGGGAAGGCGTCGAGCTCCAGGCCCTCCCCCGCCGAGTGCGCGTAGAAGCGCAGCGGGCGCTCGCTCGCGGCCTTCGGATCGAGCTGGCGGACGGTGCCGGCGGCGGCGTTGCGGGGGTTCTCGAAGGTCTTCTCCCCGCGCTCCGCCCGCAGGCGGTTCATGTCTTCGAAGCCCTGGAGGTCAAAGAGCACCTCCCCGCGTACGGAGAGGTAGGCGGGGGCCTCGCCGATGAGCCGCTTGGGCACGCTCGCGAGGGTGCGGAGCGTGTGGGTGACGTCCTCGCCCACCTCCCCGTCGCCGCGGGTGCCGGCGGCGACGAGCTGCCCCCCTTCGTAGACGAGCTCGATGGCGAGCCCGTCGAGCTTGGGCTCGACCACGTAGGTGAAGTCAGCGGGCTCGATCGCCCCCTTCCTGCGCAGCTCCTTTCGGTTGCGCTCCTCGAATTCCTGGAGCTCCGTGGCCGAGAAGGCGTTGGAGAGCGAGAGCATCGGCACGCGATGTCGGAAGGGGGTCAGCTCGTCTACCGCTTGGCCGCCGACCCGCTCGGTCGGGCTGCCGGGCCGTCGCAGCGCCGGGAACCGCGCCTCGAGCTCGCTGAGCTCGCGGAACAGCAGATCGTAGGCCCGGTCGTCGATCTCGGGCTGCCCGAGCTCATGGTAGAGCCGGTTGTGCCGTCCCAGCTCGCCGCGGAGCGCCTCGACCCGCGCGGCGGCCTGGGCCGGATCGAGGGCCTCCCAGCGGGCCTGGGCCGCGGAGAGGTCAACGGGGGTGCCGGCCGCGGAGGCGGCCACGAAGGGGGGGTTGGCTTCGGCGGCGCTCAAGGGGCCCTCCGGGGCTCGAGGTGGTCGGCCCCCTATCCCCGGCGGAGCCCTTCAGCCGACGAGGGCGGCGATGGCCGGGGCGCGCAGCGTGACGTGGGGCTCGAGCCCCCCGCGGACGCGACGGACGAGGCCGGCGAGCACGAGCGGGGTGTCCACCTCTTCCACTTCGGGGATCGGCTCGCCCGGGAGCAGCTCTTGGAGCCGATCGGAGAGCTCATCGTGCGCGGCGACGATGTCGACGGCGCTCCGCATCTCGACGCCCAGCGGGCCGAGGCAGCCGAGGAGCTCCTCCCGCCGCATGGGCAGGCGCCCGGAGCTGCGGGCCTCGCGACCGAGGGCCTCGACGAGGCCGGGGACCCCACCGGAGAAGCGCACGGCGAGCTCGAGCTGGCGCATCGGCAGGGGGCCGGCCCGGCCGACGATCGCCGCCGCGGCCTCCCCCTCCCCAAAGTCGGTGAGCTCGATGCGGGGGGCGTCCCCGATGCTGAGCCAGCGCGCCGAGGAGGCGCCGCTGAGCAGGACCGCGCAGCGCCGGCCCTCCGGGTGGCGGCCCACGTAGTCGCCCCAGACGGCGGTGAGATCTTCGGTGATCTCCATCGGCAGGTGCTCGGCGCCGTGGGCGAGCAGGGCGACACGGTGGCGGCTGCCCCGGTGGGCCTCCTCGAGGAGCTGCTCCATCGCCCAGCGGAAGCCGCGGCGATCGGCCACCGTGGGCAGGCTGCTCGGCCGCCAGCCGCGGTGACCGAGCTGACCGAAGATCTGGAGCGTGAACTGCCAGGCCTCGGCCACGCTCCGGCCCTTGAGGGGCCGAAAGCTGACGGTGCGGCAGCCGACCGCCGGCTCGCCGACCGCGAGGTCAAGGGCGAGATCTTCGAGGAACTGGCTGGTGGCGCTCCAGCGGGGGGCGAGCACCACGAGGGACTCCATCCGGCGGAGGTGCGCGCGCACCTTCCGCGCCGTGCGGCCGCGCAGCGCGGCGTCAATCGCGCGCTGTTCAGCGTCTACCCTTGGCTCTTCGCGGCGGACACCGATCCGGATGCGACGGGCTAAGCGCGACATGGACCCTCCCTCAGCGGCCACGACCTCCGAATCGGCCGGGCGAGCAGCAACGCCGATTCTAGGCTGTTCAGGGGGACCTGTCAACCCAGCCCTTGATGCATTACCTGAGCATCTCTTCCCGGGGATCCCCGGCTCGGAGTCCATCGATGCGCCCGGCCGCCCCCGCCCGATCATCGCAGCTGCTCGATCTCTTCGTCTACGGGAGCCTCATGCGGGGCCAGCCAAACGAGGGCTACCTCGCCGGGATGCCCGTGCGACCCGCCCGCCTCCCTGGCCGGCTCTTCCGCCTGCCCGCCGGATACCCCGTCCTGGTGCCCGATCCCAGCGCCACCGCCATCCAGGGGGAGCTCGTGCGCCTGCCGCAGGCGGGCCTGCTGAGCGTGCTCGACCACTTCGAGGGCGTCGCGGACGGGCTCTACATCCGCGAGCGGGTGACGGTGTGGGTGGGTGAGGATCGAGTACCCGCCTGGATCTACACCCAGTCCGCCGCCGACGTGGCCCGCCGGCGCCTCGTGCGGCTCCACACCGACGACTGGCGGCGGGTGGCGCCGCCGCGCTGAGGTCCCTCGGAACGGTGGGTCGAGCACCTGCGCCTGAGCGCCGGACCACGGGCGGGCTGGTCCTGCCGACCCATCGGGTTAACGCCGCCCCGGGTGACCCATGCTCCGCAAGCTCGTCAAAGACAGGCTGAACAGCGCGCTCGGCCGCGCCGCACCCGCGCCTCGCCCAGCGGCGCCGGCCCCGCCGCCAGCGCCCGTCCCCACGGTGCGCCCCGTCGCGCCCGTGGTCGTCGCGCCGGTGGTCGTCGCACCCGTCGTCGTCGCGCCCGTCATCGTCGCGCCCGTCGTCGTCGCGCCGGTGGTCGCCGCGCCGCCGGCCCCACGGGCCGCCTCCTTCACCTCCGGGGCCAAGGGCGCCCCCGCCGTGGGCGGGCTCCGGCAGGCCGAAGACGGCGGCCTCTACTGGGGCCCGATCGACAACGAGTCGGCCCGCGCCAAGGCAGCCGGCCTCACGCTCATCGTAGACCAGTGGGAGTGTATCAATTGTGGCACATGCGTCGAGAACACCGACGCCGTCTTCGTCCTCCCCGATGACGCCAAGGCCGTCGCCTACCGGCAGGAGGGGGCGATGGACCTCATCCAAGACGCGATCGACGCCTGTCCGGTCACCTGCATCCATTGGACCGACGATCCGTCGAAGTACCCGGCGATCAACGACGCGAAGGGCCGCCCCGTCCAGGCCTGAGCGAACCCGGGCTCACGGGTTGGCGCGGACGGCCTGATCGACGGCCATCACGGCGCGGAGCAGGGCTTCGAGCTCGGCCAGCGGCACCATATTGGGCCCGTCGGACAAGGCGCGGTCGGGATCTTCGTGCACCTCCATGAAGAGGGCGTCGATGCCGACGGCGGCGGCGGCGCGGGCGAGGGTGGGGACGAGGTCGCGTCGCCCGCCCGTCCGGTCCCCGAGGGCCCCGGGCTGCTGGACAGAGTGGGTCGCGTCGAAGCAGACCGGCGCGCCGAGGCCGCGCAGGGTGGGGAGCGCGCGCATGTCGACCACAAGATCGCGGTAACCGAAGGTGGCGCCGCGCTCGGTGAGCATCACCCCCCCCGCGCCGGAGGCCCGGAGCTTATGGAGGGCCGGCCCCATGTCGACCGGGGCGACGAACTGCCCCTTCTTGAGGTTGACCGGCGCGCCGGTGGCTGCCGCGGCGACCAGCAGGTCAGTCTGCCGGCAGAGGAAGGCGGGGATCTGCAGCAGGTCGACCACCTCAGCGACCGGTGCGGCCTGATCGGGCGCGTGGATGTCCGTCGTGACCGGGAGCCGCAGCCGCGCGCGCAGGTCTCCCAGGATCCGCATCCCTTCGATGAGACCGGGGCCTCGGAAGGCGTCGAGCGAGCTCCGGTTGGCCTTGTCGAAGCTGGCCTTGAAGATGAGCGGCAGGCCGAGCCGCCCGCAGAGCGCCACGAGGGCTTCGGCGACCCGGTTGACCCCCTCCTCGCTCTCGATCACACAGGGGCCGGCGATCAGCACCAACGGGGCGCCTCCCCCGACCGGCACCGCGTGGAGCCCCCGGCTTCCCACGGAGAAGGCGCCCCCGCTGTCCCTCTGCTGCGTCATCACTCCCCTCCTGGCTGCCCGACCGTGGGGCCGCTCGGCGGCGCCGAGACACCCAGCCCCCAGGTCGGCGGCGGTGCCCGGCTCGCGGTCCTGGGTGACGCATTTTTACCGCCACGTCAAGCGAGACCCGGTGCACCGTCTACACTGCGGGGCTACCTTCAGGTCTCACGGGGGGGCCTTGTTTCGCGACCGACTCATGAACTACCGCATCGCCGCCGCGGCCACGGACGCGGCGGTAGTCGCGACCACCTGGATCGGGCTCTCCTGGCTTCGAGCTTGGTTTCGTGACATCTGGACCTTCGATCTCTTCCCCGGCCCCTCCATCTTCCAGGGCCTGTCCGTCGGCCGCCACGCCACGCTGGTCGTCTTCATCGTGGGCGCCATGCTGCTCGCCCTGCGGCGCATGCGCACCTACGAGGACCCTCGCCGCACCCCCCAGCGCGAGCTCTTCTGGCAGATCAGCAAGGCGACTGTCCTCGCGACCCTCTTGTTCATGGGGGTCTTGTTCACGCTGCGCATCGACTTCGCGAGTCGATCGCTGGTCGCGGCCTTCACGGCGGTCAACGCGCCCACCGTCTTCCTGGCTCGGCTCGCCCTCAACCACGCGATGCGCCGGTGGTTGGCCAAGTCCGGGAGCTGGAACCTGCTCATCGTCGGCAACGCGAGCGAGGCCCGGCCGCTGATCTCGGCCCTCGAGCGGCATCAGCACTGGGGCATCCGGGTGATCGGCTTCATCTGGGTCGATCAGGGGCGCATCACTTCGCCCCTGCCGATCCTCGGCGCGCTGCCCGATCTCCCCCGCGTCCTCGAACGAGAGACGGTCGATCAGGTCTTCCTCACCGGGCGCACCTGGGACGTCGAGTCTCTCCGCTTCATCGCAGACTCTTGCGAGGAGCTTGGCGTTCGTTTCTCGATGGACGCGAACTTCCTCGGCCTGAAGACCGCCCGCGTGCAGCTCGACGACTTCGACGGCTCGGGCGTGCTCACCTTCTCCGCCACCCCCACCGACACCACCGCCCTCGCCGTCAAGCGCATGATGGACGTGGTGCTCTCCGGCCTCGCCTTGCTCGCGCTCACCCCGGTCTTCATCGGGGTGGCCGCCGTCGTCAAGTACCAGGACCGCGGCCCGGTGCTCTTCGCCCAGGAGCGCTCGGGGCTCTACGGGCGACGCTTCAAGATGCTCAAATTCCGGAGCATGGTGATCGACGCCGAGGCCCGACGGCGCGAGCTCGAGCACATGAACGAGATGAGCGGCCCGGTCTTCAAGATCGCCGCAGACCCTCGAATCACCCGCTTCGGCGCCTTCATCCGCAAGACCAGCATCGACGAGCTGCCGCAGTTCTGGAACGTGTTCATCGGCGAGATGAGCCTCGTCGGCCCGCGCCCGCCGCTGCCGGCCGAGACCGAGAAGTACGAGCGGTGGCAGCTCCGTCGCCTCTCGATGAAGCCCGGCATCACCTGCATCTGGCAGGTCTCGGGCCGCAACAACATCGACTTTGAGACCTGGATGAAGCTCGACCTCGAGTACATCGACAACTGGTCCCTGCTGCTCGACGTCAAGCTCCTCCTCCGCACCGTGCCCGTCGTGCTCTTCGGGGTCGGCGCCCGCTGAAGCGGCCGCGCTCCCTCCCTTCCCCGGGGCTGGGCTCGGGCGGGACGAAACCGGGACGGACCGGGGTTTGGCCCGGTCTGCGCTTTGCCGTACGGGGGAGCCCGTGCTAGGCCAGCGCCCCACTCCCCGGGAGGCTCGGGCCTTGTCGATCCGCACTCATCTTCGCTGGCCCCTGCTCCTCCTCGGCCTCAGCTTCGCGCCCACCGCCGCCGCTGCGGAGGTCGTCTGGGACGGCTACTACCGAGCCACTGGCTACGGCTTCAACTCTCTCTCCCTCTCGGACGACAGCCCCGCCACCGGCCTGCAGCCCGAGGGCGCCGCCTGGTACTGGGACCACCACCTCCGCCTCCAGCCCGGCTTCCTGCTGAGCGACAAGGTCGGCCTCTTCACCCAGGTCGATCTGCTGCCCTTCGTGAAGTTCGGCGAGCAGCCCACCCAGCGCACCGACCCCGTCACCGGGGAGGTCGAGCCGGTCGTCTACGCCGAGTCCCTCACCTCCCCCACCACCGAAGACGGCGGCAGCACGCTGCAGAACATCCAGGTCACTCGCCTGTGGGGTGAGCTGCAGACCCCGGTGGGCCAGCTCCGCTTCGGCCGCGTGCCGGTCGAGTGGGGCACCGGGATGGTCTTCAACGCCGGCAACACCCCCGACTCCGACTTCGGCGACACCGCCGATCGCATCCAGTTCACGGGCAAGGCCAAGGATGTCTACATCCTCGGCGGCTACGAGAACCGCTACGAGGGCTTCCTCAGCGAGCCCGATGACTATCGGGCCCTCGTCGGCGCGGTCTACTACCAGAACGAGCAGGTCGGCGTCGGCACCTACCACACCTACCGCTGGCGCAAGCTCACCGACGACGCGGGGGTGGAGTCCAAGTTCCGCCTCTACACCGGTGACATCTGGGCCAGCGCCCGGCTCGGCGCCGCCACGGCCGACCTCGAGTTCGCCGCCCAGGTGGGCGGGGGTGACCTCGATGAGGGCGTCAACGACCTCCGGGTGAGCGCCTTCGGCAGCAACCTCCGCCTCGGCTTCAACCCCGGGAAGGTGCGCCTCAACGCGCTCGTCGGCTTCGCAGGCGGCGACAAGGACCTCGCTGACAAGAACGTCCACACCTTCACCTTTGACCCCGACTTCGACGTCGCCCTGATGATGTTCGAAGAGCCGATGCCCACGCTCGAGCCCGACGTGTCCAACGCCGACAACGGCGGGCGCACCACCGCCTACGCCCGCACCGGCTACAGCGTGTCCAACGCGCTCTTCCTCCGCCCGAGCGCCGGATACCAGCTCCTCGACAACCTCCGCGGCGACCTCTCCTACATCGCGGCCCGCCAGTCCAAGGCTGACGCCAGCTCGAAGACAGACACCGGCTACGGATCGGAGATCGACCTCAGCGTACAGTACAGCCCCTACGCCCACTTCACCGTGAAGGGCACCGGGGGGCTGTTCCTGCCCGGGAAGTTCTACAGCCAGTTCGAGACCGACGCCTTCGACGGGGCCTTCGACAAGGCCACCTTCGGCAGCAAGGTCTCGGCCACGATCCAGTTCTAGGACCCAGTTCTAGGACCACCCGACAGGAGAGGCCCCATGCGGCTGTCCGGCGTCTACACGGCCCTCGTCACGCCCTTCGAAGATGGCGCCCTCGACACCGCCAGCTTCGACGCCCTGCTGGAGCGGCAGATCGCGGCGGGCATCCACGGCCTCGTGCCCTGCGGCACCACCGGTGAGGCGCCCACCCTCGAGGACGACGAGTGGGCCGACCTCGTCGCGCGGACCGTGCGCCTCAGCCGTGGCCGGGTGCCCGTCATCGCGGGCTGCGGCTCCAACAGCACCGCGCGGACCGTGTCCAACATCGCCGCCGCGCGGCGGCTCGGCGCGGACGCCGCGCTCGTGGTCTTCCCCTACTACAACAAGCCGAACCCGGCGGGGCTCCGCGCCCACATCGACGCCGCACGAAAGGTCGGCCTGCCGCTGGTGCTCTACCACATCCCCGGCCGCACCGGCCTCCGCTGCAGCGTGGCTCAGCTCGCGGAGCTGTGCAACCTCCCCGGCGTGGTGGGCGTGAAGGAGGCGACCGGCGAGATCCAGTACCAGCAAGACCTGATGGAGCTCACCGACCGGGCGATCCTGTCGGGGGACGACTTCACCTTCGCCGCGATGATGGTGATGGGCGGCCAGGGCGTGATCTCGGTGCTGAGCAACGTGGCCCCGCGGCTCACCGTGGCCTGGGCGGCGGCCGCGGAGCGGGGCGACGTCACCACGCTCCGCGCCCTCCGCGCCCGCTTGATGCCGGTGGTGCGCGCCCTCTTCGCCGAGGTGAACCCCGTGCCGGTCAAGGCGATGATGTCGGCGATGGGCCTGTGTCGTAATGAGCTCCGCCTGCCGCTGTCGCCCGCGACGCCTCCGTCCGCCGCCCTCCTGGCCGGCCTCGAGTGAGCGCGCGGATCGCGGTGCACGGCGCGACGGGGCGGCTCGGCCGCCTCGTGATGGCGGAGCTAGCCGAAAGCGCCGCTCCTGGGCTGCCCGTCCCCCGCGAGGGAGCGCTCCCCGACTGTGACGTCGTCATCGACCTCAGCAGCCCCGCGGGCACCGCCGCGCTGCTGCCGCGCCTCCGCGGCGAGGCCCTGCTCGTCGGCACCACCGGCGCCCTGCCCGAGGCCGAGCTCGCCGACTACGCGGCGCGCGCTCCGGTCGCGATCGTGGCCAACTTCTCGATCGGCGTACCGCTGCTGCTCGACCTCATCACCGCCGCGGTCGGTCGGCTCCCCGAGGGCTGGCAAATTGAGGTCGTGGAGGCCCACCACGCCGCCAAGAAGGACGCCCCCTCGGGGACCGCGCTCCGCATCCTCCGCGCGATCGGCGAGCGCCCGGACGGCGCCCCCGTACCCACCCATGCGCTCCGGGTCGGCGACACCGTGGGTGAGCACACCGTCTGGCTGGCGGGCCCCGGAGAGCGGATCGAGCTCAAGCACGTGGCCACCCGACGGGAGGTCTTCGCGATCGGGGCCCTGCGCCACGCCCGATGGTTGCTCCAGCAGCCGCCGGGCCTCTACCGGCCCTGAGCCCGGTGGATCGACCCGCCCATCGCCGCGGGCGCCAGAGCGCAGCGCCGGCGGACCCCGTGGCCGCCGCCCGGGACCTCCTGCGCGCCCTCCCGCGCGGGGACAGCTTCGAGGGCCCCGTGAGCGACCGCGGGCGTCGGGGTGCCTCCGCGCCGAGCGACACGGGCTGGGTCCACGCCTACGACGAGCTCCTCGCGACGGCCTTGTCTCTCTTCCGGGCAGGTGACTTCGCGGTGGCCGCCTCGCTCTGGGCCACGCTGCTGCCGGGCCTGCTCGAGGACCGCTTCGGCGGGATCGAGTCCCCCGCCGCGCTCCTGGAGGCCGACCTGCCGCAGCACCTCGCCGCCTGGTGCCGCGCGCTCCTCTCCACCCGGCGCGCGCACCACCGCTGCTACGCCGTGGCGACGGCCCTCCACGCCGCGGCCCGGCTGGGGCTGCCGCTCCACGTCGAGGCGATCCGAGACGCCCACCCCGTCCCGCCCGAAGGATGGGCCGAGGTTCACCGCGGCCTGCGTTCGGCCCTCCTCCAGGTGCCCGTCGACAGCCCGGAGTGGGGAGAGCTGCGCGCCCGGCTCATCGGCGGCCTGCCCCGCGCGGAGGGGGAGATCGCCGAGCTCCGCTCCATCGCCGCCCGAGCCGGCCGCGCCCTCCCCGACCTCCACCTCGAGCTCATCGCCGGCCTCGTCGCCAGCGACCGCGCGGCGGAGGCCCGGGAGGCCGCCGCGGCCGCGGAGCGAGACGCCGAATCTTGGGGATCCCGCGCGCTCTTCGCCGACCGCCTCGCCGCGCTTTGCTGGTCGACCGGCGCCGAAGGAGAGGCCGAGGCGCGGAGGCGGGCCTGGGAGGCCGCGCCGACCGCCGACCGCCTGCTCCGCATGGCCGCGGCCGCCGAGCCCGAGGCGCTGCGCGCGGCGCTGGCGCAGGCCTACGAGGAGGAGGACGACCAGCACACCCTCGTGCAGCTCGAGGTGCTGGCCGGGGAGATCGAGGTGGCCCTCGCGCGCCTGCAGGGGGCCGATCCGCGCCACGCCGCCGATCCCGAGCACCCCTTCGCCCCGGTGCTCGCCGCGCTGATGGTCCTCGCGCTCGGCGGCCAGGCGCCCCCGGCCGGCGGAGCCATCGAGCGCGCCGCCCGCCTAGGCTTTCCCCGATCGGAGCGGCCGACCTGGTCCGAGCGGGAGGCGGAGCCAGCCTCCGTGCTCGCCGCGGTGGCCGCCCGCCACCCCGGATGGCGGGCCGACGCCGCCTGGTTCCGCGCCCAGGCCCACCACGAGCTCATCCGCGGCGCCGATGGCACGGTCAGCGTCGGCCAGGACTACGCCCGCGTCGCCCAATTCGCCGCCGCCTGGTCCGAGGCCGCGGCCGCCGCCGGGGAGCCCGACGAGGCCCGGGCCTTCCCCGTCGCCCTCGCCCGCCGTTTCCCTCGACGCCGGGCCTTTCGCGCGGCGCTCGAGGCCGCGATGACGACGGTGGTCTGGCCCGACTGACCCTCTCGGAGCGGCGGCGCCCCGACCCGACGAAGGCCGATCAGCCGTGGTTTGGGCTCCAGGGGGCAGGACAGTCGCGGCAGAGGGCCCGATCGGGCACCCCGCGGGCCCGGGCGGCCGTACGCTCCGCCTCCAGACCCCGCCAGAGCGCGGAGAGGCGGCCGCTCGTGACGTCCCCGACACGGTTCTGGAGCTGGACGTCGCGCGGACAGAGCGTGAGCTTGCCGTCCCAGCTCAGCGTCGGGCTGCGCTCGAGGGCGCGGCAGCGCCGGGGCCGATCCTCCTCTCCCAGCTCGGCCACGACCCCGAGCAGGGCGGCCACCCGCGCGAGCTCCCGACGGGCTTCGGCGTTCGAGACGTAATGCTCATGGTCTGTGCGCCGGAACCACAGGTGGTCCCCGATCGTCGGCATCCGCCCCGCCGCCGGCGCGAAGCCGGGGAACCGGCGGGTGAGGGCGCGGGGATCGAGGCCACCCGAGGCCGACACGGCGAGGAGCACGCGGGCGGCCCCACCCCGTGCCGCGCAGAGGCGTGAGAGGCCGGCTCCATCCCCGCGATCGAGGTCAAAGATCCAGTCCTGGGCCGCCGGGTGGGCCGACAGGGCGGCCAGCCCTGGGGTGAGGAAGCGGCCGTCCGTCTCGATCCGCAGGCGGTCCGCGAGGCCCCCCGAGTGGATTTGATCGAGCAGGTATCGGAGGATGGGCTCCGCCTCGGGGTGGAGCAAGGGCTCCCCCCGCCAGGAGACGGACAGGGTGCCGAATTGAATCCGGGAGTCCAGCAGATCCTGGACGACAGAGCGCACCACCTCGAAGCCCATGAAGCCGCGGCCGAAGTCGAGGTATCGTCGATCGCGAAAGCTCGCCCAGTTCTGGACATCGGGCCGCTCGGGCAGGCCACCCGTGAGCGCCGCCCAACGGACCCGCGGGGTGGCGCAGCCCTCCCAGTCACAGGGGCAGACGTCGGAGAGCTCCAGCCGCAGCACGGTGTCGGGGTGGCGCTCGACGCCGGGCAGCCGCGCGCTCACCCGCCGCCGCACCGCCGATGAGAGAGCGCCGATGCCCATCTTCACCCCGTCCGCGGCGAGGGCAGCCCCGGAGTCGCTGCTTCCGCGGAGGTAGCACGTCTGGATACAGGGGGTCTTGCACGCCTTGACCACCGAGCGCCGCTCGCGGAGCGCTGGGCTCTGCCAGAGCTGGCGCAGGGTCTGTTCACGCGCGCTCCCGAACCGCCCAGCCAGGAAGTCGAGCTCCCCGTCGCACATGATGGCGCTGCCATCGGCGTTGATGTAGAGCTCCTTCCAGCCGGCCCAGCAGGGCGCCTCGAGCGGCCCGAGCTCGTCGCGGTAATACCGCGGGATGAAGCGGAGCTCCTCCACGGTGTTCTGGATGCGATACCCCGATGGGCCCTGGGAGAGGGCCCGCCGCTCGAGCTCGGCGGCCAGCGACTCGACCGCCGGGATGTGACGGGGCTGGAGCCAGAGGTTCGCCGACTCAGGGGGGGTGTCCGAGCCGGCCCGAAAGAGGGTGAGGATCTGCACCCCGTCCAAGCCGAGCGCCGCCTGCTCGTCGAGGATGTCGGTGAAACGTTCGAGGTTCGCCGCGTGGAGGATGGTGTTGGCGAGCACCTTTCGGCGGGGGTTGCCGGCGGCCGCGTCGGCCTCTCGAATCCGCTCGAAGCCCTGGATGGCCCGCCGCCACATGCCCCGCGAGCGGATGAGATCGTGGCTCTGCTCATCTCCGTCGAGGGAGAGGTTGAAGTGGAGCCGATCGGCCGGCACCGCGGCGATCGAGCGGGCCCGGCGCTCGGTGATGAGCGTGCCGTTGGTGGTGACCGTGACGTAAAAGCCGCCGCGCACGGCGTACGCGAGGAGCTCCTCGATGTCGGCCCGCATGAAGGGCTCGCCGCCCAGCGGGTTGAAGACCTTGACCCCCCAGGCGCGGGTCTGATCGATGATGCCCTTGATCTCGTCGGTGCTGAGCTCAGGGCTGTCGTAGCAGGTGGTGCACATGGTGCAGGAGAGGTTGCACCGCAGCGTCACGTTGAGGCTCACTCGGTCGGGCGGCGCGAGGCTCCGGTTGAGGAGCCTCGACAGGAACATGCGGCTGTCCCGCTCGAGCTCGGCCTTGCTGCGCATCGCTCCCCTCTACCCCACCCCTCGCGTTAGTCAGCCCCCCTGACTCCCCCGAGCCCTCCCGAATTCTCGGAGCCCCGATGAGCACGCCGGCCTTTCAATACCAAGAGATGTTCCCCACCCACGACGACCCCACGGTCTACCGTCGGCTCGGCGGAGACTTCGTCGAGGTGAAGCGCTTCGGCGACCGCCGGATCCTCGAGGTCGACGTCTCCGCACTCCGCCTGCTCACCGCCTCGGCGATCCGGGACATCTCGCACCTCTTCCGCCCCGGCCACCTCGGCCAGCTCAACAAGATCCTCGGCGACCCCGAGGCCTCGCCCAATGACCGCTTCGTGGCTCGCCAGATGTTGCTGAACGCCAACATCTCCGCCGGCATGGTCCTCCCCTCCTGCCAGGACACCGGCACTGCGATCGTGGTGGGCAAGAAGGGCCAGCAGGTCTGGACGAGCGGCGATGACGAAGCCGCGATCAGCCAAGGCGTATACGACACCTACACCCGCACGAACCTCCGCTACAGTCAGATGGCGCCCCTGTCTACCTTCAACGAGGTGAACACGGGCACCAATCTTCCGGCGCAGATCGAGCTCTACGCCACGCGGGGAGAGGCCTACAAGTTCCTCTTCATCACCAAGGGCGGCGGCTCGGCGAACAAGACCTTCCTGTATCAGGAGACGAAGGCCCTCCTGAACCCGGCCTCCCTCCTCGCCTTCGTCGCCGAGAAGCTGCGCAGCCTCGGCACCTCGGCCTGTCCGCCCTACCACCTCGCCATCGTCATTGGGGGCACCTCCGCCGAGATGACCCTGAAGACGGTGAAGCTCGCGAGCTGCCGCAGCCTCGACGGCCTGCCCACCGAGGGCAACCGGCTCGGCCACGCGATCCGCGACGTCGCGCTCGAGCAGCAGATCTTCGAGTTGGCTGCCAAGACGGGGATCGGCGCGCAGTTCGGCGGAAAGTACTTCTGCCACGACGTGCGGGTCATCCGCTTGCCCCGCCACGGCGCCTCTTGCCCGGTCGGCATCGGCGTCTCCTGCTCGGCCGACCGCCAGGCGCTGGGGAAGATCACCGAGGAGGGAGTCTTCCTCGAGCAGCTCGAGGCGGATCCCGCGCGTTTCCTCCCCGAGCCCAGCTCGGCCGACCTCTCCGCCGATGTCGTACGGATCGATCTCAACCAGCCCATGGCCCAGATCCGGGAGACCCTCTCCCGCTACCCCGTCCAGACCCGCCTCTCCCTCTCCGGCCCGATGGTCGTCGCCCGCGACATCGCCCACGCGAAATTCAAGGAGCGCCTCGATCGCGGAGAGGGCCTCCCCGACTATCTGCGGAAGCACCCCGTGTATTATGCCGGACCGGCCAAGACCCCGGAGGGCTACGCCTCGGGCTCCTTCGGACCGACCACGGCCGGCCGCATGGACGCCTACGTCGAGCTCCTCCAGGCCCATGGCGGCAGCCACATCATGCTGGCCAAGGGCAACCGCGGCAAGGCCGTGGTGGACGCCTGCAAGAAGAACGGCGGCTTCTATCTCGGCTCCATCGGCGGCCCCGCCGCGATCCTCGCCCAGAACAACATCCGAAAGGTAGAGGTGCTCGACTACGCCGAGCTCGGCATGGAGGCGGTGTGGTACATCGAAGTAGAGGACTTCCCCGCTTTCATCGTCACCGACGACAAGGGGAATGACTTCTTCTCCAGCCTGGGCGGCGGGAAGTAGGCCCTCCCCATTCCAGCGCTCTCGATCATCATCCCGGCCTGGAACGAGTCGCGTCGCCTCCCCGGCACCCTCTCCCGGGTGCGGGCCTGGGCGGACGCCGAGGCGCGGCTCGTCGAGGTCGTCGTCGTCGACGATGGCAGCACAGACGGCACCGCGGCCATCGCCCAGGCCCACGGCTGCCGGACCGTGGTGCTGCCCCGCAACCGCGGCAAGGGCGCGGCGGTGCGCGCAGGGATGCTGGAGGCGGAGGGGGCGCTCCGCTTGATGACCGACGCCGACCTGCCCACCCCCCTCGAGGAGCTCGGCGCGCTCGAGGCCGCCCTCGGAGAGGGCCACGCCGCCGCCATCGGCCTTCGACGCTCGCTGATGCCGGCCACGCTGCGCAACCGAGCGCGGGCGGCGGTGGGCGGCGCCTTCGCGCACGCCGTCCACCGGGCCGGCCTCACCGAGCTCACCGACACCCAGTGCGGCTTCAAGCTCTTCCGCGCCGAGGCCGCCGAGGCCGTGTTCTCCCGCTCCATCATCGATGGCTTCGCCTTTGACGTCGAGGTGCTGGTCATCCTCCGGAGGCTCGGCCTGTCCGTGCGGGGCCTGCCGGTGAGCTGGGTCAATTCGATCGACACGCGGGTCGACCTCCTCCGCGACCCGATCCCGATGTTGATCGACCTCGCGCGCATCCGCCGCCACGATCGTAGAGGTGGGTACGCCTAAAGAAGAAGAGGGCGCCCCCGCAAAGGGACGCCCTCCACTCGGCCTCTCCAGGTTCGGAGACGCGCCCCCGAGCCTCAGCCGTGGGTCAGGAAGAAACGAACGCCTTCCTTGGTGGGCTGGCGACGGATGAGCGAGCTCTCGGCGATCGCCTTGGTCTGCGAGTAGGCCCGGATCGCGGAGAGGAAGGCGCCGACATGGCGAGAGGGGAGCTCCGCCTTGCGCATGGCCTCGGCGGCCAGGATGCCCGCCGCGCCGGAGGCGGCGATGGCGAGGTAGGCGGCCCGGGCGCCGCTGAGGCGCTCCTCGAGGGCGTCCGCGACGCTGAGGAGAGCGGAGCCAGAGAGCATCGGGCCCGAGGGGGCGACCGGCGCCGCCGCCACGGGCGCGACGACGGGGGCCGGCGCGACGACGGGGGCCGGCGCGGCGACAGGGGCCGGCGCGGCGACAGGGGCCGGCGCGGCGGCGGGGGCCGGCGCGGCGACAGGGGCCGGCGCGGCGGCGACCGGGAGGGGATTCTTCCGGGGGCGACCGCGGCCTCGCTTCACGGGAGCGGCCGGAGCCTCCGCGACAGGGGACGCCGCGACAGGAGCCTCCTTCACAGGGGCCGCTGCGACAGGGGCCGCTGCGACAGGGGCCGCTTCCACAGGGGCCGCCGCGACAGGGGCCTCCTCCACAGGGGCCTCGACCGCGACGACGACAGGCTCACCTTCCGAGAGGGCCTCGGGAGCCGCCGAGGGCTCGGGGCTGGCGAGGGGGGCCGGAGCCTCGATGGCCGCGGGGCTCGCGAGGGGCGCGGGGGCCACGGGGGCGACCAGCGCGGCCTCGGCGACGAGGGAGATGCCAGCGAGGGCGCGACAGAACTGGGCGAGCTCATCCGGGCCGCCTTCGGCGACAATACCTTGAACAGAGATCTTCACGGGAACCTCGTGGGTGAGATTGGCTGACAGCGGCTCCTGCCTATCTCATTCCCCACAGGAGGAAAGGGTCCGACACCAAAAATACAGCGGCGCGGAAAGGCTCCGGCCCGGAGGGGGCGTTGTCCCAAGATCCGCATCCCATCGATCTCATCTAAACCGAGGTCAGAGTGACGTCGGCGACGGCGTGTCCAAGTCGGAGACGAAGGCGGACATCTCTCGAGGTCACCCGGCCCTTCACAGCTCGAAGGAGAGGATCCAGTCGTTGTCCTCCGCTCGGTCCGCGCCCGAGTGACGACGCAGGTCCGTCACCACGGGCGTCTCGAAGGGCCACTTCAAGCGAAAGTAATTCGCGCCTGGACCATTTGAGCGTGCAAGCCGATGTCAATAGAGAGTCCGGGATAGGGCAGAGGGAACGGGAAAAACTTGGAGGCGAGAGGGTCGCCTCCGGTGAGCGACCACCCGAAGTCCGGTGAGCGCCCCGGAGGCTGATTCAGGACGGTCCACGGCCCAGCCGGGGCTCCGGACACTCGCCCGGAGGCGGGCCCGCGCGGTAGTCTCCCCCGATGCGCGTCCTCATCGTCCATCACGGCCGTCTCCCCGCCCCGGGTCAGCCTGTCACCGGCGGCGCCCTCCGAGCCTGGAACCACGGCCGCGCGCTGCAGGCCGCCGGCTTCGAGGTCGCCTACCTGACTCGGCATCAAGACGCGCCGGGGGGCTTCCGGAGCCCGCCAGACCTCGTCCGCAAGGCAGGCGCGCTCCGACCCGATCGGGTGTTGGCGGTGCAGATCGAGGACGTACCCGCCCTGGCGGCGCTGCGCCTGCCCCTCGCGGTCGACCTCTACGCGCCGCGCCTGATCGAGGGCGCCTACAGCGGCACCTTGGCGCGGGAGGCCACCCAGACCCTGCACGCCCTCTCGCTGGGGGACGTCTTCCTCGTCAGCAACGTCCGCCAGCGCTGGCACTGGCTCGGCCTGCTCGCGCTCGCCGGCATCGACACCCGTCAAGATCCGACGCTCACCTTGCCCCTCGTCGCCCCTGTGGCCCCGCCGCCGAGGCCGCCGATGGAGCCCCGCGTCGTCACGGGCGGCGCGCGATGGCCCTGGCAAGACCCCACCCCCGGCCTGCGCGCCGCGCTGCGGGCCCTCGATCGCCTCGGTCGCGGTGAGCTCTGGTGGTACGGCGGCCCGCCGCTGCTCGGCGAGGGCGACTCGAGCGCGCCCGAGAGGCTCGAGCACCCTCGCCTCCGTCAGCCGGGCTGGCTGGGCTGGGATCAGCTCCTCGCCGAGTACTCCGAATCGACCCTCGCCTTCGACTGGATGACCCCCAACCCCGAGCGGAGCATGGCCCTCTCCTTCCGGCAGGTCGATTGGCTGGCCTGTGGCCTGCCGATCCTCACCGGCCCGGACTCGGCGCTCGGCGACCTGCTCGGCGAGGCCGGATGGACCGTGAGCGAGGAGGCGGTGGAGGAGACCCTCTGCGACGCGCTGAGTGACCCCGCCGGCCTCGCGTCGCGCGCGACCGCGGCTCTCCAATTGGCGCGCGGCCCTCTCTCTCCGGCGGTCGCCCTCGCGCCCCTCGTGGCCTGGATGGCCAAGCCGACCCGACACCCACGCGGAAGCTCACTGCTGGTCGATGCCGCACGCGAGAGCCGCGAGGCTGCAAGCGCGGGAGCCCGCGCCGAGGCCGCAGTAGAAGCGAGCGCCCGCGCCGAGGCCGAGGTCGAGCTCAAGCGCCAGGAGGTCACTCGTCTGAACGGGCAGGTCCAAGACCTCATCGAGGTCAACACGCGCCTCAGCCGGGCCATCGACGAGGTGGCTGGTTTCAAGCGGGAGGCGATCGCGGTCCTGGGGGGGCAGTCGGAGCGCGCCCACCGCACCCTCCGAGAGGCCGAGCGCGAGGTCGGCCTCCTCCGCGCGGACCTTGAGAAGAAGAGCGCGGAGCTCCTCTCCATGGACGAGCTCCGCGCGCGCCTCGAGCACGACGTGGAGAACCTGCGCAAGGAGGTCGTGAAGCTCCGCCAACGCGGGCTCTTCGGCCGGGCTTGAGCCGGAGCGCGCCGCTCTGGTCGAGTTGCCGGGCCTGGGTCCGGGCGGATAGGCCCCTCGTCCTCCCGCCCCGGTGCTGAGATGCCCAAGCACATTCAGGTCTCCCCGGACGAAGACCTCAGCCTGTACGCAGGGGGCATGGCTGAGGCCGTACCCGCACGCCGGGCGCCGCAGGCCCCGCCACCCCCGGAGGACCCCTCCGCCGAAGCTGCGCCGACCCAGGTCCCGAGCCGCGCGGCCACGCCACCGCCGCCCGCGGCGGCGCCTGTGCGGCCGCTGGCCCCGGTGCCCGAGCTGATGCCCTCCTACACCGACCTCGAGGAGGCCCGCACCGTGATGGCGCCCGATCCGCGCCTCGCCCAGGAAGCTCGGACCGTCGCGGCCGAGGCGACAAAACCGGTCGCGACGCCCGCCGCGCCGTTGAAATCGACGGCCTCCGCCCCCACGCCGTTGTCGGTCCCCGCGCCGCTGACGACCGGGAGCAGCGCGGCGCCGGCGGTCACAGGGGTCGTCCCTGCGTCGGGCCCGAGCCCCGTCCTCGCCGCGCTGGCCAGCCTGATCATCCCCGGCGCCGGTCAGATCTGGGCCGGGCAGACCCTGAAGGGGGGCGCGCTCCTCGGCGTTGGCGTCTTCACCTGCTGCCTCTTCGGCCTCGTGAACCTCATCTCCGCAGCCGACGCCTACCTCATCGCCGAGAAGAAGCAGAAGGGCGAGCCGGTCGGCGACTGGACCTTCTTCTAAGCAGCCCTCTCGCGCCTGCGCCCTCCCCCGCCGCGCGCCCGGGGCCCCCCAGCCTCTTGGAGACTCTCGTGAAGCACAACATCCTCTACCGCCCCTCCTTCGCCGTCGCGCGCGTCGAGCTCGAAGACGGCGAGAAGATCCGCACGGAGTCCGGCGCGATGGTGGGCATGTCGGCCAACATCAGCCTCGACGCCAAGATGGAGGGCGGCTTCCTCAAGTCCCTGGCGCGGGCCGCGGCGGGAGAGTCGCTGTTCCAGAGCACCTTCACCGCCAAAGGCGGCCAGGGCGAGGTGCTGCTCGCTCCGTCCACCCCCGGCGACATCATGGGCATCGAGCTCAACAACCAGTCGTTTCTCATCCAGAGCGGCGCCTGGCTGGCGAGCAGCCCAGACATCAAGATCGAGACCAAGTTTAACGGCGGCGCGATGCTCGGCGGCGGCGGCGCGCTGCTCATCAAGGTCACGGGCACGGGCCTCACCCTCCTCGCCTCCTACGGGGCCATCCACAAGATCGTCCTCGACGCCGGCGAGACCTACATCATCGACACGGGCCACATCGTCGCCTTCGAGTCGACGGTGAGCTTCAAGATCGACAAGGCGGCCAAGGGCTTCATGGCGTCGGCGACCTCGGGCGAGGGCCTCGTGTGCCGATACACCGGCCCCGGCGAGGTCTACATCCAGACCCGGAACATCCAGGCCTTCGCGCAGTCCCTGCTCCCCTTCCTCCCGAAGCCCACCGCGGGCTGAGCGGGGCCTGGCGCAGGCCGCCCCTGCCCGCTCCGGCGCGCTCAGAGGGAGAGGTCGACCACCTTCGTCTGAAAGGGGATGGAGTACGGGAAGATCAGCACCCGCACAGACGCCTCACCCTTGAGCTTCACCTTGAGCGAGCCCGAGGTGAGGCTCTGGAGGGTCAGTCCGGCGGCATCGGCCAGCTCGAGCGAGCAAGGGATCAAGACCCGCTCGGTCTCTCCGCGCCGGATTCGCAGCCCGCCGAGATCTACATCCTGACGGGTGATCGGCGTCTTGTTCACCACGAGGCTGTACTTCAGCGCCCGGAGGTGCAACGGCAGCCCCCGCGTGCGGTGAACGTCGGCGGAGAGGTTGAAGCGCAGGGCCCCCTTGCGCATCGTGAGGTCCTCCACGCCCAGCACCTCGACCTCCACCGCGGGCGCTCGGGCCTCCGCACGGCCGCCGAGCGCGAACGCGGCGGCGGTGAACAAGAGGCTCAGTAGGAATCGAACAGACATCTGCGCCTCCTGAGAGACCCGCTCCCCAACAAGAGACGCCGGATCCTCGATCGAGGATCCGGCGTCCGCGACCCCGAAGGGCTCAGCCCACCGCTTCGGCCGCCGCGGCCCGGGCGACGATCTTGGCGTCGGCCTCGGCCTGCTTGGCTGCCTTCTTGGCCTCGATGTCGGCGTCGACCTTGGCCCGCCGCTCGGCGAGCTTGTCCTCACCGAGCGCGTGCGCGAGGACCTCCTCCATCCGAGAGCAGAAGTGGAAGGTCATCTCCTTCTGGATCTCTTCGGGGACCTCCACCATGTCCTTCTTGTTCTTCGCCGGCAGCAGGATGGTGCGGATCCCAGCGCGGTGCGCCGCCAGCACCTTCTCCTTGATGCCGCCCACGGGGAGGACGGCCCCGCGCAGCGTGGCCTCGCCGGTCATCGCGAGCGTGGAGTCGACGGTCAGGCCCGTGAGCAGCGACACGATGGCGGTGAGCATCGTCACGCCAGCCGAAGGGCCGTCCTTCGGGATGGCGCCCGAGGGGACGTGGACGTGGATGTCGATGCTCTCGAAGATGTCCTCGTCGATGCCGAGGTCGCGGGCGGCGGCGCGCACGTAGCTCGAGGCCACGCCCACCGACTCCTTCATCACGTCGCCGAGCTGGCCCGTGAGCTTCATGGCTCCCTTTCCACGCATCTTCGTCGCTTCGATGAAGAGGATGTCACCGCCGGTCGCGGTCCAAGCGAGGCCGGTGGCCACACCCGGCACGCTCGTGCGCTCGGCCACTTCGCTGAAGAACTGGATGGGGCCGCGGATCTCCTCGATCTTCTCGGGCGTGAGCACGAGCTTCTCGGTGAGCTTGTCGGCGGCGACCTCCTTGGCCACCCAGCGCAGCACGGCCGCGATCTCCCGCTTCAGGCTCCGCACGCCGGCCTCCCGGGTGTAGCTGTCGATGATGAAGCGGACACACTCGTCGCTCATCACAACATGCTCCTCCGAGATCCCGTGCTCATCGAGCTGCTCGGGGAGGATGAAGCTGCGGGCGATCTTGATCTTGTCCTCCTGGGTGTACCCGGGGATCTCGAGGACCTCCATTCGGTCGCGCAGGGCGGCCGGGATGGGGTGGAGCTGGTTCGCGGTGGCGATGAACAGCACCTTGCTGAGGTCAAAGGCCACGTCGAGGTAGTGGTCCATGAAGGTGTCGTTCTGCTCGGGATCGAGCACCTCGAGGAGCGCGCTCGAGGGGTCGCCGCGGTAGTCGGCGCCGAGCTTGTCGATCTCGTCGAGCACGAAGACCGGGTTGTTGCTCCCCGCCTTCTTCAGGCCCTTGACGATCTTGCCCGGCAGCGAGCCGATGTAGGTGCGGCGGTGGCCGCGGATCTCGGCCTCATCGCGCACGCCACCGAGCGAGATGCGCTGCATCTTCCGCCCCAGCGCCCGCGCCACGGACTTGGCGAGCGAGGTCTTGCCGACGCCCGGGGGACCCACCAGGCAGAGGATGGGGCCCTTCATGTCGTTCTTCAGCTTGCGGACCGCGAGGTACTCGACGATCCGGCGCTTCACCTTCTCGAGGTCGTAGTGATCCTCGTTCAAGATCTCGTGGGCGCGCATGATGTCGAGGTTGTCCTGGGTGGAGACCGCCCAGGGCAGCTCGATCAGCCAGTCGATGTAGGTGCGGCTGACGGTGTACTCCGCGGCGCCGGGGCTCATGCGGCTCATGCGCTTGAGCTCTTTGTAGGCGGTCTTCTCGACCTCCTTCGGCATCCGCGCCTTCTTGATGTTCTTCTTGAGCTCCTCGAACTCCTCCTGGCGGTCATCGACCTCGCCGAGCTCCTTCTGGATGGCCTTCAGCTGCTCGCGGAGGAAATACTCCCGCTGCGCCTTGTCCATCTCTCCCTTCACCTCGGACTGGATCTTGTTCGAGAGCTCGAGGACCTGGATCTCCTTGTTGAGGAGGGCCACCACCTTGTCCATCCGGGCGCCGGTGTCGAAGGTGTCGAGGAGGTCTTGCTTCTCCTCCACGCCGATCCCGAGGTTGCTGGCCACGATGTCTGCGAGGACGCCCGGGTTGTCGATCGAGCGGACGAGGAAGCTCGCCTCGGAGGGGATCTGCGGCGAGAGATCGATGATCCGCTGCGCGAGATCCCGCATGCCCACCATCTTCTGCTCAAGCTCGGCGGGGTGCTCCTGGGGCTCCTCGAAGACATCCACCTCGGCGCGGAGGAAGGCGCCCGTGCCCACCCACTGCCGCACCTTGATGCGAGCGAGGCCCTGGATGATGACCGAGAGCTTGTTGCCCGGCATCTTCACCGACTTGAGGATCTTGACGATCGTACCGGTCAGGTAGAGGTCGTCGGGGGCGGGGTCCTCGTTCTTGGCGTCCCGCTGGGCGAGGATGCCGAGGAGCTTCCCGCTCTCCAGGGCCTTCTCGACCGCGAGCAGCGACTTGTCCCGCCCCACGTTGATCGGGAAAGCGAGGACCGGGAAGATCACCGTGTTGCGGATGGCCAGGATCGGGAGGTCCAGCCGGGAGGGCAGGGACGTCGTTTCCTGATCCGTGGAGTCGCTGGACATCGAGACCTCAGGGGTTCAATTCAATGGTTCGAATCAATGAAGGGAGAGAATTCGGCGGTATGCGCGAACGGAGCACGGGGCCCGATCGAAGGGGAGGGCGCGACCCGCACGGGGCTCCCACCCTCGACTGCACCTCGATTCCCTATTCCCCGATTCCCCAAGGGCAAGCGCGGCCGACACGCCCGCGCACCGGGGCGCTCACTTCCCTCCGCCGCCGGGGCCGCCATCGGCCGGAAAGCGCCCCACTTCCCGCAGGTGGCGCTCATACTCGGGCATGTCTTCTGTGGTCCAGGTGCGGTGGCTCAACGTCTGCGCGGTGGGCTGGAGCGCAGCGGGCGCCACGGCCTCTCCTGCGAGGTCCCACACCACGAGCTCCCCATCCACCGCCACGGGCGGGCCGAGCTCGGCGCTCACTCGATCCTGTGCGCGAAAGACGATCTGATCGGCGTCGCTCGGGAGCGCTGTGCCCCTTGGGCGGAAGAGGTCACAGTCGACGAGGTGGCGGTCCATCACCACCCAGCGGAAGCCCTCGTCGAGGAGGCGCTGCTTGTCGCGGTTGGAGACCGTGAGCTTCGTGCTCGGGTTGTAGGTCACGTCCTTCAAGAAGCGGATGAGGTTCAGGCTCATCCGGCGCTTCATGCCCTCCGGCCAGAAGATCTGTGCGTTCTCCGCCATTCCCCCGAAGGTGGGCCGCTCGTGGACGGCCTGCCAGCTGATCGAGATCCGGGACATGCCGATCGGCAGCTCGATGAGGCTGCCCGGCTGATCGTGCAACCAACGGTAGACGGAGGGCGGCGTGAAGTCGCGGTGCAGCAAGGGATAGGCGAGGTGCTCGTTCTGTTCGGCCATGAACAGGAGCACCACCGCGCCGAAGACGAGGCCGGTGGCCCGCTTGAGCCGCCAGACCAGCGCCCCCTCGAGGCGCGAGAGCACGACCCCGAGGCCCACGGCCGCCGCGAGCTGGCTCATCACCTCCATGCGGTAGGGGAACCAGAGCCGGTCGAAGTAAGGGAGGAAGCGGTAGGCGAGCTGATAATGCGGCATCGGGAGCCACTGATTTCCGTCTCGGTCGGGCAGGATCGGCCCCACGCCGAAGAGGAGGAAGAACAGCAGGAGGCCGAACCAGCGGCGACGCTCCTTGCCGGCGAAGAGCAGCACGAGCAGCCCGGCGGCGCCCCAGGTCCAGGTGGTGAACATCGGCTGCCCGAAACGCTCCATCAGCACGACGCCGTGGAGCATCGGGGCCACGTTGTTCGCGAGCGCCTTCGGCTTGGCGAAGACGGTGTCGGCGGAGTCGGCGACGAGGCCGGGGACCAGCTCTTGGTCCGCCGCGGAGGCCATCGCCAGGGCCCCGGGCGCGATGACCAGCCCGCAGACCAGCGCGGCCGTGAGCCAGCCGAGCGCGAGGCGACGAGGGGACACGATGCCCCGCCGGAGCTCCCCCACCGCCAGCCAGGCGAAGGCGAAGGCCATGAACCAGCCCATGAACCAATAGGTCCACCCCTGGAGGCCCGTGAAGAGCCCGGCCAGCGTCGGGGCCACCAGCCAGCCGAGCCGCCCGCGGCGCGCGTGACCGATCCGGAGGAACCAGAGGATCGCCGGTGGCAGGAACCACAAGAAGGCCTGGGTGAGCCGCCCACACATCAGCTCGAAGAGCGTGAAGGGGCAGATCATCCACAAGACGGTCGAGGTCCAGACAGACCAGGGGCGCCCCGGGCCGAGGATCTCCCGGGCCAGCGGCCGGAAGCTCAGGCCGTTGACGAAGAGGACGAGGCCGATGAACCAGGGTTGGTAGCGAGGGAAGCCAAAGGCCGCCTGGAAGGGCACAGAGGCCAAGGCATCGACGAAGTTGTTGCCCGTGTGGGCGAAGATGTTCTTCCCGAGCGGGTGGAACATCATGTCGGTGAAGGAGGGATCCCGCGCCTGCTCGAGGCAGTCCTTGATCCACCAGAAGAACCAGAAGGTGCCGTAGAGATCGACGCCGTCACCCACGACGTGGCCCGCCGCGCCGAGCGCCCCCGCCACCGCCACCAGGGCCACGAGGGCGTAGGAGGTGACCTCGACGATCCCCACCGCGAGGCCCCCCCCGATGCGCCTCCCTCCGGGCTCCCCACCCTCCACCGCCCCTGGGCTCCGCTCCGCCATCCCGCCGCTCCCGTCGGTCCCCGCGCCGCGCTCCGCGGCGCCCGGACGCCGATCCAACCTTGACACCGCCCACCCGGGAGCGGTATCCCGCCGCTGGCCTGCGAGGCGCTGGGAGTCCCTTGATGTTTGAGTCCGCCCTCGATGTCGCGCTGATCCTCCGCGACCTCGGCTTCCTGCTCTATGCGGGCCCAATGGTGGCCTTCACCGTCCTGGTCCGGATGTCGTCGCGCATCCCACACCTCGCCCCCTGGGACGTCGTGCGGGTCTACCGCTCGTGGGGCCCGGGCCTCGGCCTGTCGCTGGGCGCCTGCGTCTTCGGCGCCCTGGTCGCGAAGTGGCTCACCGACGGGGCCTTCTCTTGGCCCTTTGATGACGCGCACCGGCTGAGCTCGATCGGCTGGCTCACCTTCCTCGCGATGTGGATCTCCAACATCAAGCTGGAGATCTGGACGCTCGAGCCCACCCGTAAGCTCGACAAGAACGGGCAGATCGCCGACGAAGCGGCCTTCCGAGCCGCGCTCGGCCCGCTCTCCCGGCACATGATCGTCCACTCCGCCCTGATCGTCGCGATCGTGATCCTCGCGCGCCTCAGCGCCTGAAGGGCCGCGACCAGCGCCGTCCGCTGGGGCTCAGCTGTCCTTCTTCATCCAGCCCTGGATGTCGCGGCTGAGCTTCTTGATGTGGATAACAAAGATGATCGCCGAGGCGAGGGCGACGAAGACCCAGTCGATCGGGGTCAGGGGGCGGGTGGCAAGCTCACTGAGCGTCATCGGGGCTCCACGGTTCCAGCAGGGGAGAGGAGGATCGGCGGGGGGCCGGGCGGGGGGGAGCGCAGCGCGCCCAGCTCGGCGGCGGTGTGCTCGCCGAGGGCCGGCACGGCGCCGCCGGTGAATTGGTGAGCGCCCGGCCAGGGCGGGCTCACCCGACGCGCGGCCCCCTCCCCGTGGACGAGGCCGCGGGCGCGGAAGAGCGGGTGCGCGAGGGCCTCTTCGAGATCGAGCACCGGCGTGCAGCAGGCCGAGGCGAGCCGCTCTGCCCAGTGGTCCCGCGGGGCGGTGGCGAAGGCCACGCGGAGGCCGGCCTCGTCGAGCGGCACGTCGGGGCCGAGCAGTCGGGAGAGCTCGGCCTGGAACTTGCCCTCGATGGCCGCGACCGCGAGCAGGCGGTCATCGGCGCAGCGATAGAGGCGGTAGACCGCGAGGCCGCCGGCCAGCGGGCCCTCTCCGGGGCGCGGGGGCTCGCCCACGGCCGCGGCGGCGAGCACCGGGGCCAGCAGCGCCAGCGCGCCGTCGGTCATCGAGACGTCGAGCCAGGCCCCGCGCCCGCTGCGCTCCCGCTCGTAGAGGGCAGCGGTGATGCGGAGGGCGGCGGTGAGCGCGCCGCCGGCGAGGTCCGCCACCTGGACCGCCGGCACGTCAGGCACGCCCTCGTGGCGCACGGGCAGGGCGAAGGCCCCGGTGAGGCCGACGTAGCCGAGATCATGTCCCGGGTGCTCGCGGAGCGGCCCGTCCTGACCAAAGCCGCTGATGCTGGCGACGACGAGGCGCGGCCAGCGCTCGAGCAGCGAGGCGGGGGCGAGGCCGAGGCGAGCCATCACCCCGGGGCGGAAGCCCTCGATGAGGACGTCGGCCCCGGCGATGAGGCCGAGCAGGGCCTCGCGGTCACCCGGGAGCCGGGGGTCGAGGCAGACCGAGCGCGCGCCCGCGTTGAGCGCCCCGAACCAGGCGCCCACCCCGGCGGCGTCGAAGGGGGGCAGGTGCCGGAGATAGTCGCCGCCCTGCGGATCTTCGACCTTGACGACCTCGGCGCCCATCCCCCGGAGGTACCAGGAACAGAACGGACCGGGGAGGAGGCGCGAGAGGTCGAGGACCCGGATGCCGCGGAGCGGAGCCATGTCCCGGTCTACCACGGTCCAGAGGCGGGCGGTGGAGGACGCGCGTTGACGACAGATCGGCTAGAGAGGGTGGAAGGAGGGCGAACCGATGCCCCCGGGCTCCGAGGGCCGGCTGCGACAACGGCCCATCTACATCGTCTCCGACGGCACCGGCGGGACGGCCGAGAAGGTCGTCCGCGCCGCGCTCGTACAGTTCACCGGGGCGCCGGTGCACATCCAGGTCTACCCGAGCGTCACCGACGCCGAGCAGATCGAGCGCCTGATGCGGCGGGCCGCGCAAGAGAACGCCCTGCTCGTCACCACGCTGGTGCGCACCGATCTCCGCCGGGTCCTCCGCGAGCTCGCCCAAGAGCACCGGGTCCGCACGGTCGACCTGCTCGGCAACCTGCTCGCGCAGATGGCCATCTTCCTCCACGCCCTCCCCGACGGCGTGCCCAACCGCATGGCGGTGGCCGACGACGATTACTTCCGCCGCGTGGAGGCGGTTGAGTTCACCGTCAAGGCCGACGACGGCAAGGAGCCCCGCCTGCTGCGAGAGGCCGACATCGTGCTGGTCGGGGTCAGCCGCACCTCCAAGACGCCGCTGTCCGTCTTCCTCGCCCACAAGGGCTACCGGGTGAGCAACGTGCCGATCGTGCTCGACCGGCCGCTGCCCAAGGAGGTCCACGACCTCGATCAGAGCTGCATCTTCGGCTTGACCATCGATCCTGAGTCCCTGCGCGAGATCCGCAAAGAGCGCCTTGAGACCATGCGCGTGTCCAGCCGCTCAGCCTATGGTGACATGGACCACATCCTCGCCGAGCTCGAGTGGGCGGAGGACCTCTTCCGCCAGCACCCGACCTGGCCCGTGATCGACGTGACCCGGAAGGCCGTCGAAGAGACCGCGTCTGTCATCCTCCGCATCATGGCCGAGCGGGGGATCAGCGTCATGGAAGGGGAGGCCGGCCAGCTCTGAGCGCACACTCGCCGTACCCCACGATGCCGATCCTGGACGAGCCTGACCCCTCGCCCGGAGGCGCGCTCGTGGATCGACGGATCGACCCCCGCGCGGCCCCCGACCGCTCCGACGGCGCCGAGCGAGGCGAGCAGGGCTCCCGGCGAGGCGGCACGCTCATCGGGGCTGTCCTCGACAAGTACGAGGTGCTGCAGAAGATCGGCGAGGGCGGGATGGCCACGGTCTACCGGGGGCGTCACACGACGCTCGGCCGCGACGTCGCCATCAAGATCCTCCACCCCCACCTCTCGCGCTCCGAGCGCAACCGCGCCCGCTTCGCCCGCGAGGCCCGGGCCATCGAGCATCTCGATCACGACAACATCCTCAAGATCTTCGACTACTCCGGGAGCGAGACGGAAGACAGCTACATCGTCACCGAGCTGGTCGACGGCGTCACGCTCCAGCAGCTCACCGCCGAGCACGGCCGCCTGCCCTCCGAGGTCGCCTCTCTCATCTGCATCGAGCTCGCCGCCGCCCTCGCCTATGCCCACGGCCTCGGCATCATCCACCGCGACCTGAAGCCCGAGAACGTCATGCTCCGGCGTGACGGCTCTGTGAAGCTGATGGACTTCGGCATCGCTCGCTTCCTCGACGAGGTCAACCTCACCGTCACCGGCGCGCTCGTGGGCTCCCCCGCCTACATGAGCCCGGAGCAGGCGATGGAGCGAGTGCTCGACCCCCGCTCCGACCTCTTCAGCATGGGCACGCTGCTCTTCCACCTCGTGTCGGGGCAGCTCCCCTTCGCCGGCTCGAACCCGAGCATCATCCTCCGCAACATCATCGAGGGCAACCGGCCCGAGGTCATCGAGCTCGCGAGCGACATCTCCGCCGGCCTCGCCGACCTCATCGAGCGCCTGCTCCAGAACAACCAGGAGGACCGCCCCCAGAACGCCGCCGCCGTCGAGGTCGCCCTCCGCCAGACCCTCCGCGACGTCTCCATCGAGCCCTCCGACCCAAACTGGAACCTCCGCGCCTGGCTGCTCGACCCCGCCGGCTACGAAGAGAGGTTGAAGGCGCGGCTCCGCGAGGTGCTGCTCGTCGAGGGCAAGGCCCGCCTCGCCAGCAAGGACCACCTCGGCGCCCTCCGGCTCTTCAACCGCCTGCTCTCCCTCGACGAAGAGAACGAGGAGGTGCTGCAGATCGTCCAGGGCATGCACACCCCCACCGACCTCGCGCCGCCGCCGAGCTCCAAGCGCTGGTGGTCTGTGGGGGTCGGAGCGGCCCTCACCGCCGCCGTGGCCACCTGGGCCCTCTGGCCGAGCTTACCGACCCCCGGAGAGCCGGACGGGGTGGCGATGGTGGCGCTCGGGGAGGGCTCGATCGACGTCGAGAACCCGAACGAGGGCAGCGACGAGAACACGCCCCTCCCCGACCCTGCGACCGGCGCCCGCACGGAGTCGATGAGCGTCCTCGCCTCAGACCTCAGCCACCGAGACGGCACCCCTCCCAGCCGCGACCCTGCGACCGTGGCGGCGCGCAGCGCGGCGCCCGCTCGGACTGGCCGCAGCGCGCCACCCGAGGGCGACCGCGCCGGGTCCGCCGCGGCCGTCGCATCCGTCCCCGACGAGCCGGGCACGGTCTCGGTCTTCGTGCGCGAGGGCGCGTGGGCCTTCGTCTACGTGGACGGGGTGCAGAAGGGCCGCACCGGCGAGGTGGGGGTGATGAAGGTCACCCCCGGCAAGCACACGATCGAGCTCCGCAACCCGATGGCCGTCCCCTACACGCGCCCCTTTGAGGTGGCGCCCGGCGAGCACATCGAGATCGGGGTGGACGAGCTGACCCCGTTGCCCATCCTCGGGCGCTTCGACCCCCGGCTCCCCGACGCCTGCCACGTGACCCTCGACGGGCAGCCCCGCGGCACCCTGGGCGCCCTCGGGCACGCGCTCACCATCACCGACCCCCGCGGCCCGCACTCGCTCCGCGTCTCCTGCCCCGAGGGCCCGGACTTCGGCCAGGAGGTCCCCGCCAACCGACAGCGCCCCGGCTCCACCTTCACGGTCCCCCTCCCCTGACACCGATGTCGTGGACCACCCCCTCGGCCTCCGCCGACAGGCGACCTTCAGCGTGCCGCGCTCTGCGCTCCCGCGCATGGCACGCATTTTGCATACCAGCTCTCCTGTCGAGCGGCTGCTACTTCTGGCTGCCCCTCGTCGAGGAGCAACCCAATGAGCCCCCCGAGATCCGTGAGTCGTATCCGGCCGAGGGGGACCGCCTCGACCTCGACCTCCCCGAGGTCATCGTCTACGTTCGAGTGGTCGACAAGAACGATCCCGAAGAGCTCAGCTACCAATGGGAGGTCAACGGCCTCGGCGAAGAGGGGCGCACCGAGCCCCTGGCCGCAGGCTCCAACATCTATGGCAGCCGCCTCACCTTGCCCCGAGACACGCTCTATGACGGCCGGGAGCTCCAGGTCACGGTGGTCGACTCCTTCGGAGACTCCGATCAGCGCAGCTGGCTCATCGTCGTCCCTGAGGAGGCGCCATGAAGCCTGAGCACCGCCCCCGGCACCTCTCCTTCGCCGCCTTGCTGCTGGCGGCCTGCAGCGACTACAGCACCTCTCTGGGCAAAGACGGAGCCAGCGGCACCTCCGACGAGGCGGGAGACACCGCCACCGTCGAGCGCTCAGTGCGCATCGACGTCCACCCCTCGGGTGACCTCAACGTCCACGCTCAGTCTTTCTACGCCGACACCTCCGACGACCTGTCCGACCTCCGCCTCGAGCTCGCCCGCACGGTGACGCTCTCGGGCTCGGTGGTCGGCTTCCGGGCCAACCCCGCGGCGGATGTCGTGGTCCCCGGCGAGGATGATGTCCCCGTCCAGGCCGACGTAGTCGGCGTCGTGCTGGGCACCGTGTCCGGCGGCACGGCCGAGACCGGGGTGACCGGCACCTACAGCCTGTCCCTCCCCGCCCTCGACGGCTACCTCCTCTCGATCATCCCCCACAGCCCGGAGCTGCTGCCCTTCCTCGTCCTCGACCAGCAGTCGATGCTCTCGGGGCACAGCCTGGACGTACACCTCGACTTCGGGATCGGGGTCTACGGCCACGTCACGCAGTCCGACGGCTCCGACGTGGCCTCGGTGGGCTCCGGTCGGCCGCGGGTCTCGCTCATCGACAGCGCCACCGGGGTCGAGGGCGCCGCGGTGGAGACGACGGCGAGCGGCTGGTACCAGCTCCGCGCCTTCCCGGGCGAGTACACGCTGCGGGTGGAGGGAGCAGACGCCTCCACCATCCCCCGCGTCGATGTCCCCGAGGTGGTCGTGGTCGACGGCGAGGGCGACGCGCTGCGGGTAGACGTCCTCGTCGGCACCCTGCGGCCCACCGAGGTCCGCGGCAAGGTGGTCGACATCGACGGCACCGCGGTGGTCGACGCCAAGGTGCGCTTCACCTCGGTCTCCCTCACCGACGCCCTCGGGGACGCCTTCGTCGAGACCGACACCGACCGCAGCGGCGTGGTGAGCCCCCAGCTCCTCCCCGGCGAGTGGCGGGTCGAGGTCATCCCGCCCTACGACAAGGACGCAGTGGTCTCCCCCTCCTCCTTCGAGCTTCGGGTCGAAGGCACGAGCCAGAACCTCGGCGAGATCGTGCTGCCCGACAAGCTCACCGTCGAGGGCACGCTGCTCGATCCGTCGGGCGACCCCATCCAGGACGCCGTCGTCACCGCCACCGAGGCGGGCTTCGATCAGGCCGCCTGGTCGACCATCACCGACAGAGACGGCCAATTCCAGCTCGATGTGCCGGACGCCCCCTTGGTCTACACCTTCTCGCCGCCCGCCGGCTCCAGCGCCGCGATCACCCGCCTCTCCGTGAGTGAGCCCGCCGACGGGGGCGGCGCCCGACAGCTCAGCCCCGGCGAGATCATCGAGGGGGTCGCGCGCTCAGAGGGCGAGGCGCTGTCCTTCTCGCTGGTGGAGCTCCGCACCGCGAGCGGACAGACCCTCGCATCGACGCTCACCGACGGCGACGGGGGCTTCCGCTTCCGCATCGACCAGGGCGACTGAGGCTAGCGCGACGGCCCCAGAGACGAGAGACGCCCCGGGACACGAGGTCCACGGGGCGGGGGAGCGTCGGCCGACGAAGCGGACAGGGCCCGCCGCGTCGACTGAGCGTACAGCGGCTCAGGCCGAGATGGCGCGACCGATGAGCTCGATGCGCGTGACCGAGCCCTTGTTGGCCGTGGTGGCCACGCGGGCGGCGCCGACGACGTCATCGGCGACGATGATGTAGTCCACCGAGTCGATGCTGACCCGCCAAGCCTTGTGGGCGAAGGTGCCGTCATCGATCACCACGGCGCGAGGAGCGGCCACGGGGGCAGACACAGGCGCGGACACGGCGGCGGACACGGCGGGGGCGGCCTCCGCGGACACGGCAGCGGCCCGGGGCGGACGGCCGCGGCGCGCGGGGGTGGCGGTTCCGAGGCGGGTGATCGCCTCCTGGGCCCGCGCGAGGAGGTCCTCGTCACGCTTGGCGCGGGGCCCCGGAGGAGCCGCCGTTCGGCTCAAGTTGTTTCGCTTGAGCGCGTTGGAGATCGCGGCAGGCGCCACGCCGTAGCGCTCGGCGAGCTCGCGGAGAGAGAGCACATCTTTGAGCTGAACGAGCTCAGCCCACCACGAACGTTCCTCAAGCTTCCTCATGATCGACTCCTGACTGGGGGGGTGAATGGAAGGCACGGACGACGGAGACACCAGACACGTGAACAAGGCGCCAGCGTGAATGAGCGCCCGAACTGGACACTGACAACATCCGAGGTCCAAATGTCAGCGGGGAACGTCCGGCTCGGTTCGCCCAAATGGGCACGCCGCGCCGCCTCTCAAGCCGTCATCTGGACACCGTCTGGATCCTACACGGTCACACCGGGCGCCCGGGGGACCCGCCACGTTCGACGAACACCACACCCCTGAAAGGGGGTGACATCCGCCATACTTCTGAAGGATGGACCCCGCCAAGAGGCCCACAGGACCTGCTCTTTGGAGAACCACCACCGCTGAAGATGTGGGCGGGGGGCCACGGAATCAGGTGCCACCTGTTCTTCAGCCGTCCTCAGTTGTATCTTGTCTGTGTCGCCCCCGCGACCAGAAGATTGTGTTTTCATGTCATCGAACGTCACGGGCGGTGGCGAAAGCGGAGCGGCGAAGGCAGGCGCTCCGGTCGCCGCGGACCGAGCGGGCGTGGCCGGCCGGTTGACCGCCTCCAACCGTCCGGCTAACTTCGCCCCTGATGCGCGTTCCGCTGCCGCGATGGGTGCTCCTCACCCCCACCTTGCCCCTGTTGATGCTCCTGGGCACCGGGGTCGCCGAAGCACAGGTTGCTGAGGAACAGAGCGCACCCGATGCGCCTGGGGTCACCTTCGGCGACGCCGTCCCGGTCCCCGACATCAAGCAGCGCCTCGACGAGGCCGTGAGGGCCTACCAGGTCGGACAACGTGAGGAAGCCCGTCGCTTGTTGGTCGATCTCGTGCTGGCTCCCCCCCCCGGGGACCCCACCCTCTTGCTGGAGGCCCGGATCTACCTCGGAGAGCTGCTGTACACCGAGGGCGACGAGGAGGGGGCTCGCCGATTCTTCGAGCAGGTCCTCCAGATCGATCCCCTCTACATCATCGACCCCTTCCGTCATCCGCCCGACATCACGAGCTTCTTCGACTACGTCCGGCTGTACGAGGCGCAGGCCGCCTCGGCTCAAGCGTCACCGCCGCCCCCGACGGTCCTCCCTCGCGCGCCGATCGGCGCCTGGGCGCCCCTCGGCATCTACCAGCTTCGCCACGGGCGGACCGGCATGGGCGCCCTCTGGCTGGGCGGACAGCTCACGATGGTCGGGCTGAACACGGTGTCCTTCGTCATGCTGGCCAGTGATCGGCGCTACCTCACCGGTGACGCAGACGCCGAGCGCCGGCTCCGCACCCTCAAGGGCCTCAGCCTCGGCTCTACGATCGGCTTCTACGCGACCTGGACGGCCGGGGTGGCCGACGCCCATGGCCACTGGCGCCGACAGGGGGCGGCTGAGGCGGCTCGCAGGGCCGCGCCAGACGGCGGCTCGACGAGATAAGCCGGGCAGGTCAGCGCCTGAGGGCGCCCCCGGGAGCTCGATGCCGTTCCTCCGCTGTAACGACCCGGTCCGGAAGACCTCACGAGACCTGCCTCTGCGAAAGCCCGTGGTCAGCGTCGGGCGGCAGCCGGGGAATGACGTGGTGTTGGACGACACGGCGGTCGCCCCCACCCACGCGAACCTCGTCCGGAAGGGCGGCCAGTACACCATCAACGCCATCGGGCCCGGCGCCGAGCTCTACGTCAACGGCCGCCTCGCACGGCAGGCGGTGTTGAACGCGGGCGATCGTGTGCTGGTCGGCCGCTTCGAGCTGATCCTCCAAGACGGCGAGCCCGAGGTCACCCCTGCGGGCGGGGGGCGCTCCGAGCGCGGCGCGGTCGAGCCCCTCGCGCGCCTCGTCGAGTTCTCGAGCTCGCTCATGCGAGAGGAGAAGCCCGAGCGGGTCTTCAAGCTCCTCCTGGAGGCGGTCGTCGAGCTCACCCGCGCGGAGAAGGGCTTCGTCATCTACTTCAAGGACGGTGAGCGCCACCTCGCCGCCTCCCACAACGTCGGCTCCGAGACCCTCGACCTCTCCCGGATCAGCGACACGATCGTCGACCAGGTGATCCAGCACAAGCAGCCGCTCATCATCAGCGACGCGATGGCCGATCGAAAGTTCGCGCGCGCCCAGAGCGTGGTCGACCTCCGGCTGTCGAGCGTGATGTGCGTCCCCCTCTTGTTCCGGGGCGAGCTGCTCGGGGTCCTGTACCTCGGCAATGACGCCGTCACCGGGCTCTTCACCGAGGACGACCTCGCCCTGCTCCAGGTCTGGGCCAGCCAGGCCTCGATGGTGCTGCACGCCGCGCTGATGCTCGACGAGCTCAAGGTCAGCAACCGCAACCTCCGAGAGCAGCTCCGAAAGACGGGTCAGGGCGCCATCATCGGCTCCTGCGCGCCGATGAAGGAGGTCTTCCGGATGATCCGGAAGGTCTCGCCCACCGATCTCACCGTCCTCGTGCTGGGCGAGACGGGCACAGGCAAGGAGCTCGTCGCCGCGGAGCTCCATCGGCTCAGCCCCCGGGCCAAGAAGCCCTTCGTCTCCATCAACTGCGGTGCGATCCCCGAGAACCTGCTGGAGAGCGAGCTCTTCGGCCATAAGCGGGGGGCCTTCACCGGCGCCGTGACCGACAAGGTGGGCAAGTTCGAGGCCGCCGACAGCGGCACCCTCTTCCTCGACGAGATCGGCGAGATGCCGATGAACCTGCAGGTCAAGCTGCTGCGGGTGCTGCAGGAGCGGGTGATCGAGCGGGTGGGCGACCTCAAGCCGCGCCCGGTCGACCTCCGCGTGGTCTCCGCGACCAACAAGGACCTCGAGGAGGAGATCCGAGCCGGGCGCTTCCGCGAAGACCTCTTCTACCGCCTCAACGAGGTGAGCATCAACCTGCCCCCGCTCCGCAGCCGCGGAGAGGACATCCACGAGCTCGCCCGCTTCTTCCTCAACAAGTACGCCGAGCAATACGGAGCCAAGGCCCGCGGCTTCACGAACGAGTGTGTGGTCGCCCTGCTCGGCTACTTCTGGCCGGGCAACGTCCGCCAGCTCGAGAACCGCGTGAAGAAGGCCGTGATCATGAGCGATCGGGCCCTGCTCAACGGCGAAGACCTCGGCATCAAGGCCAGCGACAAGCGCGTCATCCTCCCGCTCGAGGCGGCGGCCGAGGACTTCAAGAAGACCTACATCCGCGAGGCCCTCGAGCTCAACAATTGGAACAAGGCGCAGACCGCCCGCGACCTGGGCGTCGACCCGCGCACCATCTTCCGGTACATCGAGAAGTTCGAAGAGTGATGTCCCCCCGCGGCCCCCTCCTCGGCGCCTCCGCCTCGCTCCTGCTGCTCGCGAGCGCGCTCTGGTCGGCGCCCGCTCGAGCGACGAACGCGCAGCCGGCCGTGGGGGCGACCGGCCCGAAGTCGATCCCCGAGCTGGTGCGTGACCTCTCCGATGAGGACGCCCCCGTCCGCCTCTTCGCCGCCCGCACCCTCCGCCGACAGGTGAAGCGGGCGCTGCGTCGGGCCGACCGCCGACCGGGCAGCGAGACGGCCGACGACGCCCTCTCCGCCCTCCAAGACTTCGACCAGCTCCTCGCGCCCGCCTGCGCGCTCGTGGTGGGCCAGCGGGACAACATCACCGCTCACTGCGCCGACATCCTCGGCGGGCTCGAGACCGCCTCGGCCCTTCCCGCCCTCCAGGCCGCCGCCCGAGCGGAGGTCCGACCCCGACCAAAGCGGCACCTCGAGGCCGCCGTCACCGCGATCACCGCGGGGTCACCCGCAGCGGCACCTGCGGCGGCACCCGCAGCGGCACCCCCGCCCCCGAGCGCCACCCCATAAAACCCATATGAAGGCCGTATGAAGACCGCATGAAGACCGTCGGCCTCACTGGAGGCATCGCCAGCGGCAAGTCCACGGTCGCCGCCCTGCTCCGGGCGCGCGGCCTACCCGTGCTCGACGCCGATCAGGTCGCGCGGGCGGTCGTGGCCCCCGGCAGCGAGGGGCTGGCCCAGGTGGCCCGCCGCTTCGGCCCGTCGGTGCTCCAGGCCGACGGGGTGCTCGATCGCGAGCGGCTGCGGGTCATCGTGCTCGCCGACCCCGCCGAGCGCGCGGCCCTCGAGCAGATCACCCACCCCCTCATCCGCGCGGCGATCCACCGCTGGCTCACCGAGCAGGCAGAGGCCGGGGCGCAGGTGGCGGTGGTCGAGGCGGCGCTGATGGTGGAGACCGGCAGCTGGCGCCTCTACGACGCGCTGCTGGTCGTCATCGCCCCCGTCGAGGTGCAGCAGGACCGGCTCATGCGGCGCAACCACCTCGACGCCGAGGCGGCCCGCCGCTGGATCGCCGCCCAGCTCCCGGCCGCCGACAAGGCGGCGCTGGCGACGGCGGTCGTCGAGAACAGCGGCGACGAGGCCGCGCTCGCCCGGGCCCTCGACCTCGCCTGGGCCCGCATCCTCCAGGCCACGCCCCCCGCCTGAGCGCGCTCAAGCCCGGCGGGCGGGCTCGGGGGCCTCGGTGGGATCGAGTCGCCGACGGAGGCGATCGATGGCATGAACCAGCGCCGAGCCCGTGCCGACGCCCAGCTCCGCGGCGAGGTGGAGCGCGCGCTGGAGGGTGCCCGCCGCCGCACCTCGCTCCCCGAGGCGGGCCTGGACCTCACCGAGCGGGCCGATGGCCCGCGAGACCTGGAAACGATCGCCGATCTGATCGAGCTCCGCCACGGCGTCTCCGAGCAGTCGGCGCGCGCCCTGGAGGTCGCCCTGGCGGAGCAGGAGCTCCCCGCGCAGGGCCCGGCAGTAGACGATGTGGCGGTGGTCGTTGAGGTCGAGGCCCAGCTGCTCGGCGCTGGCGATGTGGAGCCCCGCCGTCTCGACGTCCCCGACGTCGAGCTCGAGCCGACCGAGGTACCGGAGCTCCCGCGCCTCCATCAGCCGCACGCCCGTCTCCCGGTGCATCGCCAGGGCCTGATCGAGGTGCGCCCGGGCGGAGGCGTAGTTGCCCTCGTCCACGAGCAGGAGCCCGAGCGTGCCGATGACAATGCCCTCGCGGGTGCGGTTGCCCACCTCTCGGTGGATGGTGAGCGCCTCGTCGCAAGCCCGCCGCGCCAGCGAGAAGCGGCCCTGCGTCTGGTAGAGGTGGGCGAGCTCACCGAGGAGATCGCCCTCCTGCGGACGGTCGCCGTTGTCGCGGGAGATCCGAAGCGCCGCCTCGAAGTGGCCGCGGGCCTCGTCGAGGTGACCGCCCGAGCGATGGATCTCACCTAACATCGAGAGGAGCTGGGCCTCGATCCACGGCGGACCGAAGCGCCGGGCGAGGCCGAGGCCCTCCACGACCTCGCGGACGCCCTGCTCTGCCCGGCCAGACTGGTGATCGATCGCCCCGAGGGTCCCGACGGCGCGAGCCTCGAGGGAGCGATCGCCCGCCGCACGAGAGAGCTCGATGGCCTGCCCGAGGGCCCGCTTCGCCAGCTCGGGCTGCCCGGTCGCCCGTCGCGTGGCGGCCAGCGCGAGCAGGAGGCGGGCCCGCGTCTCCGCGGAGAGCCCGCCGAGGGCGAGGACCTGCCCGACCCGATGGAGGCTGTGGCCCAGGGGCCCCCGGAGCCGGTAGACCTCGTGGAGCGCCAGGCAGAGGGCGGCGGCGAGCGTGGCCTCCCCCATGCCGACCGCGCGGCTGTGGGCCGCCTCGAGGTTGTGCACCTCGCGGACCAGGACGCGGAGCCGCTCCACCCCGCCCTCGGCGTGCAGCGCGTCGATCTGGGCTCGCGCGCCGAGGCCGGCGAACCAGGCGAAGTGCCGCCGCTCGACGCTCGCGAGGGCCGCCGGTCCCGTGAGGACCACCCCGTCCGGGCTGATCAGCGCCCCGGGCGCCACGAGCTTCTCCGACACGAAGTCACGGATGGACTCCGAGTGGAAGAAGCGGAGGTCGCCCCCCGACAGCTCCTTGCTGCGCAGCAGGCTCTTGTCGTGGAGGGTCTGCAGAAGATCGAGCACGAAGGCCGACTCCGGCCAGGCACCCGTCTCCAGTACGGACTCTGCGGCCTCCAGCGAGAAGCCGCCGCGGAAGACCGCGCTCTGGGCGAGGGCGAGCTGCTCCCAGGGCTCCAGCATCTGCCAGGACCAGTCGATGGCCCCCCGCAGCGTGGCCTGGCGCACGGAGGCGTCGCGGGGGCCGCCCGTCAGCAGGTCAAAGCGGCGGACGAGGCGGGTCTTGATCGCCTCGGGGGAGAGCACGCGGCAGCGCGCGGCGGCGAGCTCGATCGCGAGCGGCAGACCATCGAGGGTGCGGACGATGTCGCAGACCGCGACGACGTTCTCGCTCGTGAGCTCGAAGCTCGGCCGCCCCGAGCGGGCCCGATCGACGAAGAGCGCCACCGCCTCCACCGAGCCCAGGCGCTCTCGCTGCGCCTCGTCGGCGCCGACCACGCTCTCGGGCGGGAGGCCGAGCGGGCCGAGCGGCAGCAGGCGCTCGCCGGGCAGGCGGAGGTGCTCACGGCTCGTGACGAGGAAGAGGATCTCGGGGGAGGCCTCGGCCCAGCGCTGCACCGTCGCGCCGGCGAAGCGGACGATCTGCTCGAAATTGTCGAGGATCACGAGCGCCCGACCCCGGGCAGAGAGGGCGCGGCCGAGCTGGGCGACGCCATCGTTGTGATCGAGGGTGAGGACCAGGGTCCGGGCCAGGGCCGCGCAGACGTCCGCCTGGCTGCGGGCTTCGCTGAGGTCACAGAACCACGAGCCGCCCGGGAACATCGCGGCCTGGAGCGCGGCGAACCGGCGCGCGAGCCGGGTCTTGCCCGTCCCGGCCATCCCCACGATCGTCACGATGCGCGCCCCGCCGTGGACGAGGTCGAGCAGGAGGTCGAGCTCGGCGGAGCGGCCGATAAAGGTGCTGGCATCGACCTGCAGCGCGGTGAGGCTGGCGGTGGGCGCGAGGTCGGCAACCTGGAACTGGTAGCCGAGCCCACGCACCGTGAGCACGTGGTCAGGCTCGGACGGCTTGGCCTCGATCTTCGATCGCAGCGTGTAGATCGTGGTGTCGAGCGTGCGGGTGGAGACGTTGGCCCCGTACTCCCACACCGCGGTCAGCAGCTCCTCTCTCGACACCGCGTTCGGCGCGCTTCGAAGCAGATAGCTAAGTAGCTCCGCCTCTTTTGGCGTCAAGGCCACCAGCTCGACCCCGCGCTCCACCACCCGGCGCTGAAGGTCGACGGTGCAGCTCTTGAGCCGCAAGACAGGGGCCGGGGGCATCTCGCCTCGGGGAGGACGACAAAGTGGGCGCGATCGGAGGACCGGGCCACCTCGGGGGCAGACCGACCACTTTATGGCCGGTCCTCATCAATGTGATCCACCGCGGTGTCCTGCTTGACCTGCTTTTTGCAGGCCGACCTCCAGGAGGGCCGCCAGCCGCGGTCTCCGAGGCCAGAGCTCAGTCGAAACGAAGCAGCGAATGCACAGGCGCCGGGTTGAGGAGCTCCCGACCGGAGAGGAATGCGAGCTCGATCACGAAGAGGTCCGCGACGAGGTCACCGCCGAGGCGCCGGACGAGCTCGTTCGTCGCTGCCGCCGTACCACCGGTGGCGAGGAGGTCGTCGATGACCAACACCCGCTGGCCGGGCCGGATGGCGTCGATGTGCATCTCGAGGCGGGCGGTGCCGTACTCGAGCGCGTAGTCCACGCCGATCGACTGGTACGGCAGCTTGCCCGGCTTCCGCGCCGGCGCGAAGGCCGCCGAGAGGGCCAGGGCCAGCGGCGCACCGAAGATGAAGCCGCGGGACTCCATGCCGACCACGACGTCGATGTGCTGGCCGGCGTAGAGCTCGGCGAAATAATCGACGGTGCCGCGCAGCAGCCGCGGATCGGCGAGGATCGGCGTGATGTCCTTGAACAGGATGCCGGGCTTCGGGAAGTCAGGGACGTCGCGGACGACCTGTCGGAGACGGTCGGGGAGATCGGTCATGGGAACCTCCGAGTGGACCCACTGCCTATTCCGACCGGGCCACCGCCGCCCGCGCACGCCGGGTGTCCCTGCGCGGCGACCGTCGACCGGCGACCGCGGGCTCAGAGGCCCCAGCGGCCCACGCGCTCGAGCAGGCGGTGGGCCGTGAGGTCGGGGCGCATCGGCGTGAGCGTGGCGTAGCCCCTCGCGAACCAGTGTCCGTCGGTGTCAGGCTCGTCGCAATACGCCCGGTGGTCGCCGCCGAGCCAGAAGTACGGGCGACCCCGAGGGTCCTCCTTCTGCTCCACCAGCGGGTGGTACCAGTGCTTGCCCTGGCGGGCGACCTTCAACCCTTGAAGCTCGGGCACGTCCGGCACATTCAAGTTGAGGAAGGCGTGGCCGTCGAGGGGGTCGTCGAGCAGCGCCCGGGCCACCCGCAGCGCGAGGCCGGCGGCGAGGTCCCAGGGGCGGGCGTCGTCCCGCTTGCCAGGCGCCGCCGCGAGGCTCACGGCCACGGCGGGCACTCCGATCAGGGCCCCCTCCATCGCCGCGGCGACCGTGCCCGAGTAATGCACGTCATCTCCCAGGTTGACGCCGCGGTTCACGCCCGAGACGACGAGGTCAGGGGGCCGGCCGCACAGGTGATGGACGCCGATGTAGGCGCAGTCGGCCGGCGTGCCAGTCACGGCATACCGCCGCTCACCCCGCCGGCTCACCCGCAGGGGCTCAAACATGGTGAGCGAGTGGCTCTTCGCCGACTGCTCCTCCGCCGGCGCCACCACCACCACATCTCCCAAGGGGGCAAAGGCCCGCTCCAAGGCCGCGAGGCCGGGGGCGTCGATGCCATCATCATTGGAGAGCAGGATCAGCAAGGCGACATCATCAATTGACGACCTCAATAATTGGCGCCCGACCTTAACCCATCCCCGTGGGTACGTTATGAGGCGGCCCCTCGTGATGAGCACCCGTCGAGAGCCTCATGCGCCCCCGCTACGCTGACCTCTTCGAAGCGCTGACCGATCCCGACCCCCGTCGGGCCGACGCCGCCTTTGACGCCGTGCTCTTCGACCGCGCCGAGGCCCTCCCAGACCTCGCTGAGCTCTACAAGCTCAACCCGCGCGAGCCCCTGCTGCGCTTCTATGCGATCCAGCTCATGGGCTTCACCGAAGACCCTCGCGCCATCCCCGCGGTGATGGAGGCGCTGCACGATCACGACCCCTCCGTCCGCGCCGAGGCGTGCCGCGCCCTCGAGGACCTCCGGGCCCGCGAGGCCACCCATGCGCTCCGTGAGCGCACCGACGACCTCGACCCTGAGGTGAGGCGCTCGGCCCGTGAGGCCCTCGAAGCGCTGGGAGAGAGCCCCTATTAGCCCGAACACGCCCGTCAGCCCCACCGCGCTTGGCGCTGACATTGCGCCGCCGCGGGGGGTCATCCCGCCGCCGCCCCGTCGGCACCTCCAGGTGCTGGTCTTCACGAGCGGCGCCGCCGTGATGGCCGTCGAGATGGCCGGGCTGCGCCTCCTGGCGCCGTACTTCGGCACCTCTCTCGTCGTGACCACCGTGCTCATCGGCACGTTGATGGGCTTCCTGTCGCTCGGCTACTCGCTCGGCGGGCGCTTCGGTGACCGCCACCCCACGCTCCCCGCGCTCTGCAAGGTGACCTTCGCGGCCTCGCTGCTCGTGCTCGTCATCCCCTTCATCGGCCAGCCGGTGCTGCAGGCCGCCGCGGCGGTGCTGCGCCCCCTCGTCCAGGGAGATGAGGTCTCCGAGCCCGCCGTCGCCATCGCCACCATCGTCGGCGGCATCCTCGGCACGCTGGCGATCATGGCGGGCCCGATCACGCTGCTCGGCATGGTGAGCCCCTGGGCGATCCGCCTCGCCATCGACACCGTCGAGGGCAGCGCCAAGGTGGCGGGGCGGCTCTACGCCCTCTCCACCTTCGGCAGCATCCTCGGCACCTTCCTGCCGGCCCTCGTGCTCGTGCCCGCGCTCGGCGTGCGGGACACCTTCATCGCCGTGGGCACCGTCCTGCTGGCGGTGAGCGCCGTCGGCTTCTTGGGCGGCGCGAAGGGAGCCTTGCCGCCGGCGGGCTCCGCGCTCCTGCTCCTCCTCCCCACCGGCACCATCCGCCCGATGCCCGGCCTCGTCTACGAAGAGGAGAGCACCTACCACTTCATCCAGGTGGTCCAGGAGCCGTACGGCGACTGCCCCGACGCCTACCACCTCTACTTGAACGAGGGCATCGGCGTTCACTCGGTCAAGTGCCCCGACCCGCAGAAGGACATCCGGGGCTACTGGACCTACATGGCCGCCGCCCCGCTCTGGATGGACGACCCCCAGTCCCTCCGCGACGTGCTCATCATCGGCCTCGCCGGCGGAACGATGGCCCGACAGATGCTCGACGCCTTCCCCGCGGCCCGGATCGACGGCGTCGAGATCGACGGCGCGGTGGTCGAGGCCGGCCGCCGTTACTTCGACAACGCCAACCCCGCCCTCCGGCCGATCGTGATGGACGGCCGCGTCTGGCTGTCGGTCACCGACAAGCGGTACGACCTCATCCAGATCGACGCCTATCGCCAGCCCTACATCCCCTTCCACCTCGTCACCCGCGAGTTCTTCGAGGCCGTCTACGACCACCTTGGAGACGACGGCGTCCTCGCGGTGAACGTGGCCAGCGTGCGCGGTGTGAGCGCGTCCTTGTCGGCGATGATCTACCGCACGCTGCGGGAGGTCTTCCCCACGGTGGTGCTGGTCAACGCGACCAAGGCCAACGACGTCATCTTGGCGACGCGCCGCGAGAAGTCGATGATGCTCGGGGCAGACAACCTCGACAAGCTCCCGCCCTCCCTCGCCCTCGACAGCCTGCGCGACCGCCTGCGGAGCCGCGTCGCCGGCCCGGTGCCCGGCTGGGAGGACGCCCAGGTGCTCGTAGACGATCAAGCACCCGTCGAGATGGCCTGGGACTTGATGGCCCTCGAGTATGCGCACTAGGGCCCGCGGCCCTTCGTTGACCCCTCCCCCGGGGCGGGCTACGGGCCGGACCCCTCCTCGACTAAGGTCCCCCACATGACCTCCGCGCAGATCCCAGCGCTGGCCGAGGGCTCTGCCCCCCGCCGCCCGGTCCTCCGCACTGAGCTGCCCGGCCCCAAGGCCAAGGCGATCATCTCGCGGTCCTCGGCCGCCGTCTCGACCTCCTACACCCGCGACTACCCCTTGGTGGCCGACCGTGGGGAGGGCTGCTGGGTCATCGACCCCGACGAAAACGAGTTCCTCGACCTCACGAGCGGCATCGCCGTCTGCTCCACCGGCCACTGCCACCCGACCGTGGTGAAGGCCATCCAGGAGCAGGCCGCCCGCCTCATCCATATGTCGGGCACCGACTTCTACTATCCGGCCCAGTCCGCCCTCGCAGACCGCGTCTCGAAATTGGGTTCGGTGAAGGGTGACAAGCACAGAGTCTACTTCGGAAACTCCGGCACCGAGGCCAATGAGGCCGCGCTGAAGCTCGCCCGTTGGAAGACGGGCCGCACCGGCATCCTGGGCTTCCTCGGCTCCTTCCACGGCCGCTCGATGGGCTCGCTCTCGGTGACCTCGAGCCGCAGCGTGCAGCGGGCCCGCTTCGGTCCGCTCGTCCCCGGCGTCTACCACGCCCTCTATCCAGACCCCCTGCGACAGGGCCCCGAGGCCACCCGCCTCGCCCTCGACCACATCGAGCTGCTCTTTCAGAAGCTCATCACCCCCGAGGAGCTCGCCGCGATCCTGGTCGAGCCGATCCAGGGTGAGGGTGGCTACGTCATCCCTCCGACCGACTTCCTCCAGGGCCTGCGCGACATCTGCGACCGCCACGGCATCCTCCTCATCTTCGACGAGGTGCAGAGCGGGATGGGGCGCACCGGCAAGATGTTCGCCTGGCAGCACACCGGCGTGAAGCCCGACATCATCTCGCTCGCCAAGGGCATCGCCAGCGGCATGCCGCTCTCGGCGATGATCGCCCGCGACGAGATCATGTGCTGGCCCCCCGGCGCCCACGCCAGCACCTTCGGCGGCAACCCGATCGCCTGCGCCGCCGCCGCCGCCACGCTCGACCTCCTCGAGGGCACGGACGGCGAGCCCGGCCTGATCGAGAACGCCGCCACCGTGGGCCCCCTCTTCCAGGACATGCTCCGTAGCGCCGTCGGCGACCACCCGCGGGTGGCCGAGGTCCGCGGCCGCGGCCTGATGATCGGCGTCGAGCTGGTTCAGGATCGGCAGAGCCTCCGCCGGGACGACACGCTCCGGAACGAGGTGGTCACCCGCTGCTTCGAGAAGGGGCTCCTCATCCTCGGCTGCGGCCCCAACTCGATCCGTTTCGCGCCTGGGCTCTGCCTCACCGCCGACGAGGCCCAGGTCGCCACCGGGATCTTCGCCGCGGCCCTCCGCGAGTGCGCGATCGAGCACCCGGCCCCCTCCGTCTGACATCCCGCTCCCCCGGGCCGAAGAAGCTCGGCCCGCCGGAGCCCGGCCCGAGACACATCATCCTGAGGTCCGCCATGAAGCGCTTCGAAGGTCTCGACTTCTACAACCTGAGCGCCTCCTTCACCGAGGAGGAGCGGATGGTCCAGGATCTCGTCCGCGGCTGGGTCGAGGACAACATCATCCCCGTCATCGAGGGGCACTGCCGCGCCGGCACCTTCCCCTTCCACCTCGTGCCCCAGATCGGCGAGATGGGCCTGCTCGGGATGAACCTGCACGGCTACGGCTGCGCGGGCATGTCGAACGTGGCCTATGGCATCGCCTGCCAGGAGCTCGAGCGCGGTGACTCCGGGCTGCGCAGCTTCGTGAGCGTGCAAGGCTCGCTCTGCATGTTCCCCATCTGGAAGCACGGCAGTGAGGAGCAGAAGCAGAAGTACCTGCCCGGCATGGCCAAGGGCGAGCTCATCGGCTGCTTCGGCCTCACCGAGCCCGACTACGGCAGCAACCCCGGCGACATGGTGACCAAGGCCGTCGATGACGGCACCCACTACGTGCTCAACGGCGCGAAGATGTGGATCACCAACGGCACCATCGCCCACCTCGCCATCGTCTGGGCCAAGCTCGACGGCGTGATCCGCGGCTTCATCGTCGAGCGCGGCGACGTGGGCTTCTCCGCCCCCGAGATGCACGGCAAACACTCGCTGAAGGCCAGCGTCACGAGCGAGCTCGTCTTCCAGGACTGCCGGATCCCGAAGGACCGCATCCTCCCCCACGTGAAGGGGCTCAAGGGGCCCTTCTCCTGCCTGAACAACGCCCGCTTCGGCATCGCCTGGGGCGCGCTCGGGGCGGCGATGGCCTGCTATTTCTCCGCAAAGGAGTATGCCGCCACGCGCATCCAGTTCGGCAAGCCCATCGCCGGCTTCCAGCTCGTCCAGAACAAGCTCGCCTTCATGCTCCGCGAGATCACGAAGGGGCAGCTCCTCGCGCTCCAGCTCGGCCGCATGAAGGACAACGGCACGCTCATCCCCGAGCAGGTGTCGCTGGCCAAGATGAACAACGTCGACATCGCGCTGCAGGTGGCGCGCATCGCCCGCGACATCCACGGCGCGAACGGCATCCTCGACGAGTACCCGGTGATGCGCCACATGGCGAACCTCGAGAGCGTCTACACCTACGAGGGAACCCATGACATCCACAACCTCATCTTGGGGCGATGGATCACGGGCATCCCCGCCTTCGAGTAGCCCGAGCGCATGCGGCACCTGGCGGAGCTCCTCCGTGCCCTCGTCTTCATCACCCTGGCGGTGGTGATCGCGGCCGGGCCCTACCTCCGGCAGGTCCGCCACATGGACCTGCCCTGGCTGGGCCAGTGGGTGATGTTCGTCGGCTACGGCCTCGATGTCTGTGATGTGCGCTACTACGCCCAGCACACCGACGGCACACGAGAGGAGCTCGATCGATACGAGCTCCTCGACCTCCGCCCAGAGACCGCGCCCCACAGCGTGCGCACCGTGGGCAACCTCGCCGCCGCCGACCGGCTCGGCCAACGGCTCTGTAAGGCGGACGGTCACCCTGAGCCGGACATCCGCCTCTGGGCCCGCTGCGCCACCCGCCAAGGCTGGAAGCGGGAGGACGCATGGCGGCGGAACCTCTGCACCCTCGAGCCGGGTGCCGCCAGCCCAGCTCGGACCCAGGCACCATGAGCGGAGCACCCCCTCCCCGCTCCACGGCGCCGCGCCGCCTCACGCGGGCGGTCGAGGTGGCCCGGGCCTCGCTCGCCCGGGAGGGCTCCACCCGCAGCGCCGGCCTCCTGCGGATCGGCCTCGCCCTGCTGCTCTGGGAGCGCTTCGCCGGCGAGTGGTGCCTGCCGGCCCTGCGCTCCGCCGAGCCCTGGCGTTGGCTCCTCTCCCTGTCCTTCTTCGTCGCCAGCGCGCTGATGCTGTTCGGGGTCGGGAGCCGGCTCACCACCGCCTGGTCGGCGGTCAACGCCTGCATCTTCACGTATTACCTCGGCCACCACCTCGGTCAGGAGGCGTACACCCACCACCACGTCGCCGCGCTCACCACCGCCGTCGTGCTGCTGAGCCTCACCCCCAGCGGCGGCAGCTACTCGCTCGACCGCTGGTGGGCGCTCCGCCGAGCCGAGGCCCAGGGCGCGCCGCCGCCCCTGGAGCGCGGGAGCACCTGGGGCATCCGCCTCATCGCCCTGCACGTCGCCGCCATCTACTTCTGGGGCGCCGTCTCGAAGTGCTCGGAGGCGTACTTGTCGGGCGAGCGGATGGAGCACTACCTGATGTCGCTCTACCTCGGCTCCGACTACCCGCGCTGGCCGGGCTTCCACACGCTGATGGCGGCCTCGGCCTGGGGCTCGATGCTCCTCGAGTTCGCGCTCGCCTTCGGGCTCTTCGTCCGGCGCCTGCGGGGACCGCTCCTCATGCTCGGCCTCCTCTTCCACGCCTTCATCTACTGGACGCTGCCCGTCGGTGTCTTCAGCGCCCTGATGGGCCTGCTCTACCTCGCCTTCTTCGACCCCGACGACGTGCACCGCGCGCTCGCTCGGCTCCACGGCGGCTGGCCAACCGAGGGCACGGCGGGCCCTCGGCCGAGGAGCGACGACCGACCCGCTCAGCCGCGGTAGACGGCTCGGCTGCTGCCCGTCTCATGGACCACGATCTGACTCACGAGGGAGAGGCCGCCCGCCCGCAGGCGCCGGTAGACCCACACCGCGATGTTCTCTGCGGTCGGGTTCTCAAGCCCGGGGACCTCGTTCAGCAGGTGGTGATCGAGGGTCTCCATCACGGGGCCGAAGGCGGCCTCGATGTCGTAGAAGTCGACCACCCAGCCCGTCGCGGGGTCAAGGGCCCCCGTGAGGTGGACGTCGATCTGGTACGAGTGCCCGTGCACCCGCATACAACGGTGCCCCGGCCGCACGTTGGGGAGGAAGTGGGCGGCCTCGAAGCGGAAGGTCTGGACGATCTCCACGAGCTCCGCCGGGGCGGCGGCCGGGCCGCTCGGTGGGGACGGGGGGGGGACTGTGGGAGACATGCCGACCTCGGGAGGCGGCCGGCTAACCGGCCCGGGCGGTCGGCGCCTACTGGCTCGTGCGCGTCCAGCCCGCCGGCCCATTGGCGTACGTGGTGGTCGGCCAGAAGGTGAGATCGAGCTTCAGGCTCTGCACGCGCACCTTCCCGTCGAGGTCTTCCGTGAGGAGGCGGAGAGAGCTGCCGTCAGCGCGGCCCTGCACCGCGGCGAGGAAGGCGTCGATGTTCGGCGTGGGCACCCCGTCCACCTCGCGGATGCGGGAGGTCGGCTGGAGCCGGTACCGGGAGGCCGGCCCCCCGTACCAGGAGTAGGAGACGTAGACGCCGTCGCCGGGCACCCCACGCTGGGAACGCGCGGCGGCGGGCACATCCTGAAGCAGCGCCCCGCCCCAGAGGATGAAGCGCGGCACCTCGAGCGCGGCCACCCGGCTCGGCTCGAGGGTGACAGGCACCTCGACGCCGTCGCGTAAGACGACGAGGTGGATCGGCCCCCGCCAGGCCAGCGCGTCGAGCGCCTCGAAGCGGGTGACCGGCTGCCCCTCGGCGCTGAGCAGGATGTCCCCCTCGCGCAAGACCTGGGCGGCGGGGCTCCCCGCCGTGCGGCGCCACACCGTGAGCAGCCGGCGATGGGCGGGATCATGCGCCTCGACGGCCTCGGCCCGCGCCCGGGAGAGGCCGCGCTCACGGGCGTTAGCGATGTCCGTGACCCCCAGCTCGACCCCGAGCACCGGCCAGCGGTCGGCCCGCCCCTCGGCCAGGGCCCGGAGGGCCTCGTCGATCAGGGTGGAGGGGAGGCCCCGGAGCGTGCTGCTCGGCCGCTCTCCGCTCAGATCGGGGAAGGAGGCCCAGAGCGCCTGGACCCTCCCCCGCTTGTCGGTGAGCACCCCGCCGGCCGAGCGGGTGATGTCCTCGGGCTCGATGATCTCGAGGTTGGTGTCGCGAAAGAAGGGGGGGTAGGGCAGCGGGAGGAAGAGCGGATCCACCCGGGCCACGCGGGTCTCCCGGCTGACCACCCCGTGGTCGCCGGTGAGGCCGACCATCCAGATGGGGTCGCCGGGCTGGGGCTCGCCCTGGGAGAGCTCCACCGCCCGCACCGGCGTGTCCCCGAGGAGTCGAGGATCGTACTCGAGGATGGCGAGGTTGTGGGTCGGGTGAAGCCAGCGCACCCGGCCCGGCACCTCGACGGAGCCGGCGAAGGTGATGCGCAGGTCGCCGAGCCCGATCGGCGCGGTGTCGCGATCGACGAGGAGCCAGCCGCGCTCTGCGTCGACGACGACGCCGGTGCCGCGGAAGCTGGTCGCGTAGGCCCCGTCGGGGCGGAAGGGGAGCTGGAGGGACACCATGGCCAGCGAGGGGGCGAGCGCCCGAGCCGCGCGGCCCTCCGGTCGAACGAACTGCGTCGTGACCGGCGTCAGCAGCGGCCCTGCGCTCGGCGGCTGGATCGGCGTACAGGGCCAAGCCCCGGCCTCGAAGTGACAGCGCTGGGCCGGGAACCAGCGCCAATCCATCGTCGCCACCACCACCCGGCTCTGGCGGGGCTCGGCGATGTCGACGACGCGGAGAGAGAGGCTGTCCCCATCCGGGTGCCGGGCCAGCGCCCGCTCCATGTCGTCGAGGGTCGAGATGGACTGCCCATCGACCTCCGTGATCAGCGCGCTCCCCGACACCCCGGCGTTGGTGAACATGTAGCCACCGGAGGCGACGTAGACCCCCTTCACGGGGATCGCGTAGCCGCGCGCCTGCTGGTAGCTGAGCGCGTGCAGCACGGCCCCGCCCACCTCGAGGTAGCGGTCAGGGGTGATCTTGTGGAGGTCACCGGGCTGCAGGTCGAGGTCGAGCTCCTGGCCGCCGCGCACCACCCGCATCCGGAGGGAGCCCCCCACGCGGCTGTCGATGGCCTCCTCAAGGGGGAGGTGGTGGTTGATGAGGGCCCCCTGAACCTGGAGGACGAGGTCACCGGGGCGGAGGATCCCGTCCGCCGGACCGCCGGGGAGGAGGTCTTCCACGGTGAGGAGCCCGATGCCATCGGGGAAGGCGGCGCGGAGCCGGGCCTCGACCCCCTCGGGAAGGCCGAGCCGGCGGGCCTCGTCGTAGGGCGTGAAGGTGAAGGTCGCCTGCAGCGTGCCCCGTGGCACCTCCCGCCCGGCCTGGACAAGCTCCAGGGCGCGCACCACCCGATCGAGGGGCAGGTAGTAGCTGGAGGCGGACTTCCGGGCGCCCCCGGCGTTGAGGGCCACCACGCGGCCATCGCGGTCAACCACCGGCGAGCCGGAGGATCCCCCCGAGGTGCTCGACGCCGCCTGGATGTAGAAGGTGTTGAAGTCGTTGAAATTGCCCCGCCCATAGTCGGGGGCGTCACGGTCGAGCCGGGCGATGGTGCCCTGGAGGATCGAGACCTTCTCCCCCGCGTCATTGCCGAGCACCCGGATCTCGGTCCCCACCTTGGCGCCCTCGGGGAAGAGGCGGAGCTCACCCACCTTCTCGAGGTACTTCACCGCCTTCGGATCAAAGTGCAGGATCGAGAAGTCATGCACGGGGTCTCGATAGACGAGGGTGAGCGGAACCTCCTCGTTGTGCTGGAACACCGCCTCCGCCACCATCGGCCCGGGCCCCGCCACATGGCGGTTGGTGAGGATGAGGCCTCGGCGCCGATCGACCACGAAGCCGGTCGCCACCGCCGAGGCCGCGGGCTGGGTGTCAAACGACCGCGGCCGGGCGAGGCGGATCGACACCACGGCCGGCACCACCCGCTGCACCGTCTCCTCCCAGCGCGCGTCCGCGCCGCCTTCGCCGCCCGGCAGCACTGCGACCGCGGACGCGGACGCGGACGCGGCAGCCGTGGCGGTGACGGCGGGGCTCCGCGGCGCGGCCCAAGCGGGGGGGAGAGCGAGCGAGACAAACAGGGTGAGCAGCAGCATCCAACGAGGGGAACCCGGTCGCCGCCGCCCGTCAAGCGAGGGCGGCCCGGGGGCCTCCGTCGCGGGTGTGAGGCTCAGGGGCTCGGCCTCCGAACCTCGGGGATCGTCCCCGGGTCGCTGTCGAGGAAATAGATCGGGTTCGTGAACAGGATCCCCGCCCCCGCGGCGTTGAGCAGCTCGACCCTCGCCGCCCGGCCTCCTGTCGGATCGACCTCGGCCTCGACGGTGAGCGCCCCATCCGCCTCCACCGGCCAGCGGGCCACCTCCAGGCCGTCGGCGAGGAGGCGCAGGGTCTGCCCCGCCCGCAGCGGATCTGCGGTGACCTGCAGGGTGACCGGCCCGGCGGCCCCCACCACCACCTGCCCCATCGTGGCGCGGAGCGCCGGCGCGGAGAGCGACACCGCCACATGGCCGCCCTCGAAGGCGACGGGGTCACCAAACCAGGCGGCGCCGCGCCGCAGGTTCCACAGGAGCTCGGCCTCGGAGGGCTCGCCCGCCGGGACCCAGGTCACGAAGCGGTTCTGCATGATCGACCAGCCGACGTCGTCGTGGGCGTCGCTGGCGCCCTCACCGGTCACGAAGACCCCGGCGGCGGAGAGGGCGTCCCAGACGGCGAGGAAGTCGTCGAGCTCACCGCCGCGCTGGCGATAGCCCACCTCGAGGAGATCACAGCCCCAGACCGCGCTCTCGACGAGGGCGGTGATCGTCTCGTCCACGGCCACGGCCCGCTCGGCCTCCTCGACGAGCGAGCCCGTGACGCCGAAAATGTGATTGAACGACGTGAGGCCCCCGCTGGCGTGGACGAGCTCCACCGCGTCCGCCGCGCTGAGGTCGTCCCGATCGGCGTAGGGGAGGAAGGGCACGTCTGCGCCGAAGGCGTTGAGGTGCCCCTCGGGCAAGAGCGTCAGCTCGGCGCCCACGAGCTGGACGACGTCGGTGGGCTGCTCGTCGAGGAAGGCCCGCTGCTCGGATCGGAGGGCCTCTCCTACGAGGGCCTGCCCCCACCGGAGGTCGTCGAGATCGAAGGAGGCTGTGGCGCCCTCTTGGGCCCGCACCGTCACGATCAGGAGCTCGGCGTGCTGGTCGAGGCCGAGGTCGGGGGAGAATCGCTCGGCGAGGGCGGAGAGGTCAGCGGTCACCTCGGTCCACTCGCCCACCGCGCCGGGGATCCGCACATAGTGGTTCGTCTCGTCAGAGAGGCTCGAATAATCCTCTGCCGATCGAAAGAAGTGTATCGCCCGATAGGACTCGGGCAGGCTGTCGTCCCCTGCGTCGCGGGCGCTCAGCGGGATGGTGATGAAGAGCTCGGCCCCTGCGTCATCCACGAGGGGGCGCACCCAGAAGCCAAGGTCAATCCCGGCGAGCAGCGCCTTGAAGTTCAGCCGGGGCTCGACGGAGAGCGTGAAGCTCTGCTGCTGCCAGTCTCCGGCGTCAGCCCCTGTACCCTCGAGGTGCCACCCAAACGCCCCCGAACGAGCGGACGAGGCCCGCACTTCGCTCGCAGACAAGGGGAAGGTGTCGGCCAGCTCCACCCATCGGACGTCCCGCACGGTCGTGGAGGGCCAGGATGGGACCGTCGATTGAAGGGTGCCGGTCTCGAAGTCGAAGCCCGTGAGCTCCATCAGCCGCTCGGGGTAGTACTGGAAGTCGTGGTCGGTCCACCAGAGGACGTCGATCCGGTTCACCTCGGCGGAGGTGATCGATCCCGACATCGTGCCCGCGCCCTCCGAGAGGCTGCCGTGAAGGTGGAGCTGGACGCTGCGCGGCGCGCCGGGCTCCAGCGAGAGGGAGCGGTCACCCTCCACCGTCCAGCCCGCCGCGGAGAGGGCGGCCTCACCGGGCCAGGTGCCCGCACGGAAGCGGGCCTCTGCCACCCCTCCCCTCACACCCTCCAGCAGCTCGACCCGGCCGAGCGAGCTCTCCAACACGAAGGCCGTCCCGTCGGACACCGGCGCGCCCGCGGCGTCGGTGAGGGTGAGGGTGAGCGAGGTCTCGTCTCGCCCATCGGCGAGGAGCTCGACACGACCCGCCTCGACGCGGAGGACACCCGGGGCCTCGTCGGAGGGGCTGTCCGTCTCGGGGAGCGGAGCCACGATGACCGCGGTGTCGAGGAGGCGGCCCAGCGCGGCCCCCGCCGGCCCGCGGCCCCCGCCCTCCGCACAGCCCACGCCGAACGCGCCAAGCGCGCCGAACGCGCCGAACACGCCGAGCGCGCCGCTCCGCCAGCGGCGGTAGAGCGGAATGCCGGGGGGTTGGATGGATAGAGCGTTGGTCCTCATACCGCTTTCCCAGCATCAGCCTATCACGACGCAGGCCACACAGCCGCTTGACAGGGGCTCGCTGGGGCGCCGCGCTACAGTCTGCAGATGCCTCCTCTCGCCGTGCGCGCGCGGATCTCCGGCGATCACGCCCTCCTCGCCCGAAAATGGGCGACGTCGCTCCTGATCGGCCTCGCGGCCTGCGCGCCGGAGCGTTGGACGCCGGGGCAGGAGGACTCTGCCGGCGCCCCCGACAGCGGCGCGCTCGGCGGCGAGGCTGGAGTCGGTCTGCTCCCCTCCCGGATCGAAGACGCCGAGTTCGCCGAGCTCGGCTACGCCGTCACCCGCTATGAGGTAGGCCCGGACTACATCCCCGCCCTCCGGAGCCCGGATGGTCAGCCTGCGCACTTCCTGGTCGCGGCGCCGGTGCAGGCCGACCCGGGCGTCTCCCATCCCCTCGTGATGATGCTCCACGGCGGCTGCATGGACGTCGACAGCGAGGCCGACCCTACTGGCGCCGACGACACCTGCGGCACCGCTTACGGCCGGGACGCCGCGGTGGAATTCCTGCTCTCCTCCGACGTCGCCCGCCTCTTCGCCGAGCGCGGAGCCCTGATCGTCGTCCCGGAGAACGCGGCCTGCGACGCCTGGGTCGGCCTCGGCGCGCCGGACCCCGTCGATCCCCTCCACATGGGCTTCGCGCTCGCCGACCTCGCCTTCGACCACGTCCGCCACCAGCAGACCACCTGGGGCGTAGACGAAGCGGCGCTGCACCTCATCGGCACCAGCCTGGGCGCCCAAGGGGCGGTCTGGTTTGCCCGCCGCGTCGAGGGCATCGACAGCCTCACCTTCGACAGCGGATCGGGCGACCTCGTCCGCTACTATGAAGAGCCGGACTACATCGATCAAGATCTCGAGACCCGCAAGCGGCGCCTCGACCACGTGCTCGGCGGATCGCCCCACGAGGAGGCCACGGGCGCCGCCTCCCCCTGGTTCGATCGATACGAGGCGCTGAGCCTCTCGCTCGCCCTCTCCGCAGGAGCCTGGGCGATCCCCACCTTTCAGGTCTGGAACACTCCAGACCCGCTCTCGGGGCCGATCCCCAACGCGCCGCTGCGCGACGCCCTCGCCGCCTCCGGCCTCCGCCACGCCGAGTGGGACCTCAACCACCCTCTGCCCATCCACGGTCAGGTCACCCACAGCCCCCTCACCCCCGTGATCTGGGCCGCGGTGCGCTTCGCAGAGGGCGCCGACATCACGCACATCGAGGCGGAGGACCCCACCTCGACCAGCACCGTCGGCGTCATCGTCTCCGCCGACCCCCGCACCGAACGCGCCTCGGGCGACAGCCTCCGCCTGGCCGGCCCCACCGACGGTCCGGGCACCCTGCTCGACCTGCCATTGCCCGCCCAGCCGTCCGGCGCCGCCCTCGAGGTGAGCCTCTGGGGTGGGGCCGAGGGCGCCGAAGGAGCGGGCACCACCGACGAGGGGGTCACCGTCGCCACCCTCCGCCTCCTGGGGGCGTCCGGCACCCTCGCGGAGGCGCCGGTCACCCTCGCGGACCTCCAGGCCGCCCGCGCCGGCACCTACGCGGCCCGCCGCGCCTCCCTCGAGGCGCTCACCCTCCGCGCCACCGCCGACGCAGGGCCGCTCCGGCTCCAGCTCGACGTGACCGGAGCGGTCACCGTCTGGGCCGACGTGGCGACGATCACCCGCTGAGCCGTCGCGGATGGCACCCGCCAAACGGAGCCCGCCGATTGGTGATATTTGTGCGTTGGATCAGCCCACAAAACGAAAACAGAGGTTCAACATGTACCGACCCACGGTGGACGAGCCGACCCGCACGCGCACACCCGTCGGCCCCTGACACATCCAGGGCAATCGCATCTAAACGTCCCATTTATGGTGGCGAAATTCTCGGCGGAGTGACCCAGGCGGACCCTGGCGTCGGCTTCGTGTAAGGCAACGTCGAGGACCCAGTGCATTTGGTTTTCGATGCCCCAATGGCTGCGGACAATGTGAGCGGCCTGTGTGCCGGAGGACTCGACAGGCTGCTGATGGTGTCGCGCCGGTGGACCGACTCTTGCTTCCCGAGCACCTGGCGACGGGCCTCGACTCAGATGAGGCTCGTCATCCCGACCCACTCTTCGGACTCTGGCAGCCACTCAAGGTCCCGCGAGGTCCAGGTCCGCCGAACTTCGTCCCGGTCGTGCTCTTGGGTGACCTCCTCATGGAAGTCCGACCTCATTCCCGCGAAGTAGGAGTTGACGCCATCTTCGAAGAAGTCCACGACGAGGCCGGCCAGGGTCGGATGGTTGTCCTTGAGCTGCAGCACATAGTCGTCACCTCGCTCGACGATCTTGGCCGCGATGGCCTTCTGGCAGCCCATGGCGTCGATGGTCACGATGCAGCCACCGAGCTCGAGCAGCTCGGGGATGGCCGTAATCTCGTTCCACTTCTCGCTGGTCTTGACCTGTCCCAGCATCAAGCGGCTGCAACCGGCCCAGGCACCAACCAGATGGATGGGCCCCAGGCCGCGCGCCCCATCGACGCTGCGGCGCACGCTCTTGCCATCGATGGAGATGACGTCGCCGCCGATCTGCTCCCGGATCGACCCGACCCAGGCCATGAACCGCTCTTGAAACGCCTTCGGGTCCAGGCGGGCGAACACGCGCCACAGCTTGTCGTGAGACGGAATCCCGCGGGGCAGCTCCAGAAAGGTTCGGAACCAAGCCACCTTCGCTCGGCCGAATTCCACGACCTCAACGAAGTTCTCTGCGCCGCCGATCACAGCCAGGATGGTGAGGGCGATGATGTCTCGGAGGGGGTGTCGCTTGGTGCGGTCCACTCCGGGGTCTGGCAGATTGCCGAAGTGCTCCAGCCGCATCGCCATGGCGACCGCCGAGGCCGCGGCAGATGCCTGGCGGTAAGAGATCAACCCATGCTACCCTCTTGCCCCGTCAAGATGCGTTTGCCCTGGGTCCTTCCCTGAGCGTGCCGTCCACAATGTTGTCATCCACAATGTCGTCGCTCGTCCTCTGGATGAACCAGCCGCTCCTCCTATTGTGGGGCTACACGATGTCGTGGGGCGAGGCCGCCGGCTTCGTGACGGGGCTCTGGTGCGTGTGGCTCGCGTCGCGGGGCCACATCCTCAACTTTCCGGTCGGGATCGTAAACAGCGCGCTCCTCCTGCTCGTGTTCGTCGAGGCCCGCCTCTTCGCGGACGCCGCGCTCCAGATCCTGTTCATCACCCTCGGCGTCGAGGGCTGGTGGCGGTGGACGCGGGCGGTGCGGGAGGCCGAGGGGCCGGTGCGCCACCTCTCCCCGCGCGCCACGGCGGTGTCCCTGCTCTTCGTCCTGCTGCTCGTGGGGGCGCTGCTCCCGGTCCTCTCCTGGGCGCGGGGCAGCGTCCCCGTGTTCGACTCGTTGATCACCGCCCTGTCCGTGGTCGCGCAGGTGCTGCTGAACAAGCGGCGGGTGGAGAGCTGGTACTTCTGGATCGCGGTAGACATTGTGTCGGTGCCCGTCTACGCATTCAAAGGTTTGTACCTGATCGCGCTCCTCTACGCCCTGTTCCTCGGCCTCGCCTGCCGCGGGGCCTGGCGGTGGCGGGCCGAGGCCAGGGCGGTCCCGGCATGATCCAGCCGACACGCTTCGAACACGGCCTCGTCATCGGCAAATTCTACCCGCCGCACGAGGGCCATGCGGCGCTCGTCCGGTGCGCGGCGGCGAACAGCGAACTGGTCACCGTAGTGGTGATGGCCGCCGAACGGGAGGGGCTGCCGCTCGACCTGCGGGTCGCCTGGCTGCGCGAGACCTTCGCGGCGACCCCCGCGGTCCGGATCGTCGGTGTGGTCGACGAGCTGCCGGTCGACTACGAGTCGGACGCGGTCTGGGCCGCGCAGGTCGCCCTCATGCGAGCCGGGCTGCGTCTGGCCGGACGCGGGGAGCCCGACGCCGTCTTCACCTCAGAGCCCTATGGCGCGGAGCTCGCGCGACGGTTCCGCGCGGCCGACGTGCGCCTCGATCGCAGCGTGCTGGCGATCTCGGGCACGGAGGTGCGCGCAGACCTGCCGGCCGCCTGGTGGAAGCTCCCCGCGGCCACCCGGGCCGGGCTCACCACCCGCGTGGTGCTCGTCGGCGCGGAGTCGACCGGAAAGACGACCCTAGCGGAAGCGCTGGCGGTGGGGCTCCGTCAACAGGCCGGGGCGTGGGGAGCGGTGCGGGCGGTCCCCGAGTACGGGCGGGAGTGGTGGATGGGTCGTGTCGCGGCGCTCCGAGCCCGCGTCCCGGACGCCCCGTGGGCCGGCGTCACCTTCGCGCCAGCGGACTTCGAGCACATCGCCGCGACCCAGACCGCCCGGGAGGAGCAGGCCGCGCGCGCGGGCGGTCCGGCCTTGATCTGCGACACCGACGCCTTCGCGACGGCGCTGTGGGCGGAGCGATACCTCGGCCAGTCGGTGCCCGAAGTACCGGCGGAGACCGCGCAGCTCCCCGGTCGCCGCCTCTACCTGCTGATGGGGGTGGACGGCGCCCCCTTTGTGCAGGACGGCTGGCGGGACGGGGAACAGATCCGAGCGGCGATGGACTCGCGGTTCCGTGACCGCCTCGAGGCCGCTGGGGCCGATTGGGTGTCTATCGATGGGGACTGGGCGACACGCGCGGCGTCGGCGTGGGCTGTCGTTGAGCGGCTCCTCGACCGCACAACAACGACCGTCCAAAGGCTCCCGCGATGACCCGGACAGGGTGACACGCGCCGCGCGAAAGACGTGAGGCCAGTGGCCGGGGAGCCAGGCTCAGGGCGCGCACACCTCCACGGTGGCGGAGCCCTGCTCCGGCACGAAGGCCCGCCCCTCCACCGAGACCACGCTCCGGATGGACTCCCCCGAGCCCTGGAGGCCGTCCCCGACGCGCAGCTGGCAGGGATCGGCACAGCCAGAGGCCGGCAGAGCCGCCTGAACCTCGACCCGGAGGAGGGTCGGGTCCGAGCCGGGGTCGAGAATGAGCGCCGTGGTCCACCCGAGGGCCACCGCGGAGACCGCGCCTCCGCTCACCGTCTCGGCGAGGCCGAAGCCCAGCTCTCGCATCCCCCCCTCCGAGGAGGGCGCGCCCACGGTGCCCTCCAGCGTGGCCGACATGATCGTACATCCGGTCGCCGAGAGGCCAAGCTGCCAGCCTTCGACCGCGAGGGTGGGGGAATGAAGCTCCACGGTGGCCTCGAAGCGCCCCTCCTCCGACGAGGCCGCCCCCGTGGGTGCCCTCACCTCCAAGGAGAGCGCGCCGCAGGGGGGCTCGACCCCGACCGGGGCGGCCGCGCAGAGGCCGGCGGCCAGGCTCGGCGCCGGGAAGCCCGCGGTGAAGCGCGAGCGCAGCATCGCGGCCCCATCGGCGGCGTCGACATGGCCATCCGCGACGAAGTCGACCGCGGCCGCGCAGACGGGCGCCGCCCCTCCCGCGAAGAGGGAGCGCTCGAGCCACAAAGCATCGGCGATGTCGACCTCTCCGTCCCCGTTCGCCTCCCCGGCGACGGCCGCCGCGGACACCTGGGGGCGGGCGCAGATCTCGGAGGCCTCCGCCGACGACGGGCCCGCTTCGTCCCCCTTGCCCCCTCGGTGACAGCCGAGGGTGAGCGCGAGTGGGCAGAGGAGCAAGAAGGCAGGTGCTGGAGGGCCGAAGCGCATCCAGGTGGCTATCCTCCGTGCATGCGCCCCGCCCCCGTCACGGTCCTCGCCTCCCTCCTGCTCCCTCTCCTGCTCGGCTGCCGACCGTCCCCCGTCCCGGTCGAGAACCGCCCCCTGCACGGCGCCAACGCGGCGGCCTGGAGGGCGGGAGACCATCGGAATGGCTGGACCGAGGCCCTGGCTCGATGGGGCGGCGGGGGAGCCGGGGCGATGTCGATGGCCGCCCCGCCGGCGGCGGACCCCTCGCTGCTCCCCGCCCGCCTGATGGCGGAGGCGGTAGAGGCCGAGACGCTCACCGGCGCCCGGCGGAATGAAAGCCTCGGCGAGGACCTCGAGGCGGCGATGGACGAATTCTCTCCGGCCGAACAAAACCGAGACGGCCTGTCTCTGCTCAGCGCCGAGCAGCTCTTCGGCACCGAGGAGGCCGGCGGACTCTGTGAGATGCCCGAGCTCGAGGTTGACTGGAGGGAGGGGGGCGCTGACTACGTCGCCTCTCTCGCGGTCTACACCTACACCGCCTTGCTCGGAGACCCCACGCCCATGTTCGTGAGCATCAGCGAGGCCTGCGTCGCGGGCGTCCAGTCCGCCGGCGGCGACATCCCCGCCGCGATCGGCTCCGGGGCCTGCGCCGAGGACGAGGCCCGCACCTTCTTCGCCGAGGGCAGCGCCTGTCGAACCTGCGTGGAGGAGACCGGCGGCGACTACGTGGCCTGTCAGGACAGCGCCTCCTGCCCCCTCGAGGCCCCCCTCGCGGTCTGGATCGACGACGCCGTCGGCGAACGGAGCTGGTACCGAGGGGTCTACGCCGAGACCTGGGCCTGCGCGCCGGACTGGCTGGCCCCGCTCTATCTGATGGCCGACTATGGCGATGACGGCGTCCTCCCCGCCACCTGGGACCACGATCGATGGGCCTTCCTCTGCAGCCCCTTCTGGGATGAAGAGACAGGCGCGCCGCAGGTGAGCTGCACCGGCGGAGACACCCCCGGCACCCGCGGGGTCCTCGCCGAGGGCCTCTTCGGCTTCGTCTCCGCCCTCGACGTGGAGGGGGCCGAGGTGCAGGGCTACCGAGGTCGCGAATATTATGTCGATGAGGTCCACTTTGGGGGTGGCGCGACGATCAGCTGGTGGTGGGCCTATCCCGGGGGGCTCGCGGCCCTGTCTGCGCCGCGGGAGATCACCGACACGAACGGAGACGGCCTCGTCGGGGTGGGAGACGAGGACTGGGGCTACGGATCGGGGGGCTTCGGGCTCAATCCCCACGACACCCGCCCCGACGGCAGCTCGATGGCGCGCGACTGGCTGGCCGTGGCGGCGATGAAGGTCTCGACCACCGAGAACGGCGTCCCCATCGTGGTTGCAGAGCGGAGCCGCTGCGCCGCGGGGGCCTGGTCGGGCCCGGACGCCCTCGGTCGGTACCGCTGCAGCCGAATGGATGCGCCCGAAGGAGACTGGCTCAACGACGGCTACCTCCCCTTCGCTGACCTGGAGAAGACCCAGACCGGCAGCTACCCCCTCCTGAACCTCGCCTCCACGGGCCTCCCCGATGAGGATGTGCCGGGGGGCTTCGTCGTCCACCTCGCCGGCTCAAGCACGCTCGCCCTCCCCGACTGGGAAGACTGTACGCTCCCCCACCACTTCGAGCCCGATCTCATCCCCCTGGAGGATCACCCCCTAGACTATGGGGGCCCGGCCCACCAGGACGGGCAATCTTGGAATTTCGACGGCGCCGACCGCCCCGACTTCCGGGTGGTCCTCGGGACGAGCCGGCTCCGCGGCTGGTGCGGTGGGGACGAGACCGGAGGAGGACGCAGCGCCCTCGACCGGTGAGCGCCACCTCGGCCTCCCTACCGAAACCAGGCCCGCAGCACCTCCTGCGCGCGCGGCCCCGGGACGAAGGCGTCGGTGTCGGGCTCCGGGGCGGTGAACCACTTCCACCAATAGACCCCCCGCAGCCAGCTCCGCGCCGACCCGGCCCGCAGCAGCGCCTCATAGGCGCGCCCCTGTAGATCGGCGTCCGCCTCGCCGTCACGGGCCTCCCAGGGGCGCTCTGTCGCGCCGGCCACCGCCCGACAGCCGGCCTCGAGGAAGATCACAGGACGGCCGGCGGCCACCGCGGCGATGGCGTCGAGGTGCGCGTCCCAGGAGGCCTGGAGCTCACCCACCGTGTCGCCGACGAGGGGGAAGTAGGCGCTGAGCCCGATACAGTCGAAGGCCCCCCAGTCGGTGAAGCGGGCATACTCATCGTACCAATTGGCCGAGTAATAGACCGGGCCCTTGAATTCCTGTCGACAGGCGCGCGCGACCGCCGCCCAGGCCCCCGGGTTCTCGACCGTGGCGCCGGTCAGCTCGAGGCCGACGCAGAGGGCGCCGCAGCCGGTCTCCTGGGCCAGTCGGGCGTGGTGCACCACATAGGCGGTCCAGGCCTCGAACCAGCGCCCCCAGCCCGCCGCGTCCAGCTCGATGTCCGGGTTGCCGCTGCCCGCCCAGAAGCTGCCGCTCCAGAGGTGAGGCTTCATCAGCACCCGCATCCCCCGCGCCTGCGCCTGCTCGACCTGGCGGCGCAGGTCGTCGTCGGTCAGCGTCGGATCGCCGCCCCAGCGGATGTCGGCCGAGGCGAGCGAGGGCGTGTAGGCGAAGGGGTTCAACGCGAGGTCGCGGATGCCGAGCGAACGGAGCGTGTCGAGCTCCTGCGCCGCGCGCTCGCTGCCGTAGCCGGCGCCGCGGCGGTGCTGGTGGGCGAAATTCACGCCGCGGAGGAAGCCCTCGGGCAGCGGGCGGGGGGCGGGCGCCCAGGGCTCGGCCGGCCGCCGACGAGGGCCACCGCCGCGCAGGGCGCCGGCCACCGCGAGGCCGCCCGCGCCGCCGACGAGCGCGGTGGCGGCAGTCAAGATCGCGCGACGGGTGAGGGCCATCGGCGCAGTGTAGCAGCGAAGGGCCCGCAGCCCCGCCCGAGGGAGCCGCTGACCGGTGGGATCACCTATTGGGATCACCCATTGGGATCACCCATTGGGATCACCCATTGGGATCACCCATTGGGATCACCCATTGGGATCACCCATTGGGATCACTGTAGAAGCAGCCCTCCGGGAAGCAGGTCTGTCGAGAGAGGCAGCAGTCTCCCTGGGTGCGCTCCGGATCGGGGGTGCAGGACTCCCCGTCCTCCCGACACTCGCCGCTGTCGCCGCTGTCGCCGCTGTCGCCGCTGTCGCCGCTGTCGCCGCTGTCGCCGGCTTCGCTCGCGTCGGCGTCCGCCGCGGTCGGGGCCGGTCGATCGGGGATGGGAGAGCAGGCGACGAGGAGGGCGACGAGGAGGGCGACGAGGAGGAGCATCGGGAGGTCCTGGGCGAAGGGTTGGGATCCCCAAGATGCCCGCCCGGGAGATACTGGAGAAGACTCAGCGACGCGAGGCACCCGTGCAAAAATCCACAGCCCTCGGCTGGGACGATCTCCGCTACGCCCTCGCGCTCTCCAAGGCCGGCTCGCTGGCCCGGGCGGCGAAGCTCCTCGGCGTCGACCACACCACCGTGGGCCGGCGCGTCGAGGCCGCGGAGGCCGCGCTCGGCCTCCGCCTCTTCGCCCGCACCGCCGCCGGCTACGCGCTCAGCCCAGAGGGAGAGCGGCTGCTCGGGTCGCTCCGCGCCGTCGAGGAGGCCGTGCTCCGCGTCGAGCGCGCCGCCAGCACCACCGCCGCGGCGCTCACGGGGCCGGTGCGGGTCACCGCGCCCGAGACCTTCGGTGTGAGCTATCTCGCGCCGCGGCTCGCCCGCTTCGGCCTCTCCCACCCCGGCCTCACCGTCGAGCTCACCGCCAGCGGCGAGGTGCTCGACCTCGGCCGCCGCGAGGCCGACGTCGCGGTGCGGCTCTTCCGCTCGCGGCCGCAGAGCCTCGTCGTGAAGCGGGTCGCCGACGTCGGCTACGGGCTCTACGCCTCACCCGAATACCTCGCTGCGCACCCTGTTCAGGGGCCGTCCGACCTCCGCCACCATCGCCTGCTCACCCCGCCGACCGACGAGCGCTCGACAGAGGGGCAGTGGGTCCGGGAGCTCACCGGAGGCGCCAGCCCCTGCTTCGTCTGCGGCCTCACCCTCGGGCTGCTCGGCGCCGCCCTGGCCCACGCCGGCGTCGCGGTGCTGCCCCGCTACCTCGGCGACGCCGAGGCGGGCCTACAGCGCATCCCCATGCCCCAGGAGCCCAGCGACGGGGTCTGGCTCACGGTCCACGCCGACGTGAAGGAGGCGCCGCGGGTCCGGGTCCTGCTCGACTTCCTCACCGCCCAGCTCCGCGCAGACCGGCCCCTGCTCCACGGCGCCGGCCCCAGCTACGCGGCGCCGGCCCCCGCTCCGAAGCCCCTCCTCACCCGCTCAGGGCAGCTCGGCGATGTATCCGGTGTCTGAAGGGTAACAGTCGGCGCAGTCCGCCGGCGCGCCAAACACAAGCGTCGCGCCACTGTCGACGGTGATCGAGGGCGAATAGCTCGAACAGGACGCTGGGTTCTCGTCACAGGGTACGAGGTGGCGGAAGTACACGGTCTGTCCCGCGCCGGACACCACGTTCTCCGAGATGCTGCGGTCCGCCACGTTCGGGCGCTGCTGGAGGAAGAGCTCGAAGTCTCCGTCCGTGGTCGTGTTGTCCTCGAAGGTGTTGCCCCAGATGTGGTTGGCCCACCCGGCCTGCCCCGCCTCCGTGATCAAGAACGCGTCCGGGTAGTGGTAGCCGGGCCGCTGGAAGGGGTCGTACCAGCCGGTGGGGTCAGCGGACGCGTCGTACGCGACCACCTCGTTCCGCGCGATCTCGTTGCGCACGCCGGACACCTGCATCGCGCCGTTCCGCATCTGGAGGAAGCGGTTGTCGCGGACCGCCCCATCGTGGAGCCCCGCGAGGCTGAGCGCGGGGTCGGCCTCCTCGGTGTGGCCGGCGAACTTGACCGCGCCGTTGCCGATCCGCTCGAACTCATTGCCCTCGATCTCGCTCCCGGCCGCATCGCCGAGCACATACACGCCGTGGTCGTAGATCGCGGTGAAGGTGCTGTCTGCCACGCGTACGGAGTAGGCGTCCGCCGACATCACGACGCCCTCGACGAAGCCCGTGAACGAGCTGCGCTCCACCACCGTCGGCCCATAGGCATAGGCGCGCCGGACGCCCGCGTGGAAGTCCATTCCTGGAGACACGCCGCGCTCGGCGGTGATCGCGTCATAGAGCGCCTCCGTCGCGGCCTGAGGATCGGCCTCCTCGGGGTCGGGCAGCGCCCCCTCGAAGACAGAGTCAGTGACGGTGAGCAGTCCGACGGCGCTGATCGCGTTCCCGTTCACACGCTCGAAGTGACAGCCATCGAAGCGCGCGTGGTTCGCCCCCCCATTGAGCCCCACCATCGCGAAGCCCCACTGGCCACGGAAGGTGAGCGAGGCGTCGTTCTCATGCAGCGATCGTGCGGGATCGGTGAAGCTCGCGCTCTCGGCGTCGCCGCGGAAGGTGAGCCCCTCGACGACCAGCCCGGTGGCGCTGCTGTCCAGGAGCAGGAAGACGCGGCCGTGGTGGACGCCGTCTGCCCCCGGCCCGCTGGCGGTGAGCACCGGGGCGGCGCCTTCGCGGGCGGCGCGGAGGGTCACGTCGTCTCGCCGGACGAAGAGCTTGGGCCGGAGCGGCTGTTGGTAGACGTCCGCCGCTGGAACCGAGGGGTGCGCCAGGTCGAGCCCGGTGAAGTCGTAGGTGCCATCGGGGAGCAGCACGACGACCGTCACGGCGGTAAGCGCGTTCGCCGCGACGATCGCCCACTGGAGCTGGCGCGCCCGCAACACCGGGTCTTCGAGCGCCGGGTCACGCAGCTCCGCAGGCATGTCGACCAGCGCGGCGTCGAGCTCGGCGCGGCTCGTGGCGTCGAGCTCCTGGTCCCAGAATCGATCGGCACAGAGCGTGACGGCCGCCTCCGACGCGGGATCGCAGTCGTCGGGGGGCGGGGCGGTGTCACCGGCGGTGTCTCCGCCCGTGTCGCCCCCAGAGTCGGCCGGCGAGTCGCCCGCCGTGTCCACGGCGCTGTCCCGCGCCGTGTCGGGGGCGGTGTCGGGGGCGGTGTCCGCCGCCGGGGCGGAGCCGCCCTTCCCATCGGGGGCGTCGGGCGGGCCACACCCGACGGCGAATGCAAATGCCCCCACAAGCGTGGGGCGAGCGCCCCGGATCTTCGTCATCGGCTCCTCCAGCTCGCGCGATTCGGTCCCACCCAGCCGCCCCTCCTCTGCGGGCGACCCGCTTCACCTCGGTGTCGGAGCGATCTCCGGGCGGCCGACAGGCTCCGCCGGGGCCACCTGCAGCGTCGGGACAAGGCGGGCGACCTCGTAGCCCTGGGCCTGGAGGCGGTCCACGATGGTCTGGTAGGTGTCCTGGGGCATCGTCGGCGCGCGCGCGAGGATCCACAGGTAGTCCCGGCCGGGGTGGCCCACGACCGCGTACGAGTAGTCGTCCGCGAGGTTGATGATCCAGTAGTCCCCCCAAAAGGGGCGAAAGAAGCTGACCTCGAGCTTCGCGTTTGTGGAGCTGTCGACAACCCGGGCTCTGCCGAGCGACGACTTCTCCTTGCCGTCGAGAGAGTCGACGCGGCACCGATTGAGGACGTCGATGTCACCGTCGGCGCGCAGCGAGTAGGTCGCGGTTGTCCCCGTACAGCCGCGCTGGAAGCTCTGCGGAAAGTTGGCGATCTCGTACCAGGTGCCAAGGTATCGAGCGAGATCGACGTGCGCGACCGTCTCGAGCTGCGGCAGGATCAGACGCTCGGTCGTCGTGGTGGCACAACCTGCAGCCAGCAGGAGCCCCGAGATCAGGCCAGAGATGTACTTCATCCGTCCCCCTTGTCGCCTATGCCGCGCCGCCTGCCGCCCCTTCGGTGACCGGCTGTCTTCTGTCCCACCTGATAGCGCGTTCAGGTGAGGAGGCGCAAGCCGTCCGTCTCTGTCCCCGGCACTGACCGGCACCACCGGCTCGGACGGTCAGATCGCGTGTTCGTCCGTGACGAACCCGATCCGCCGCATCGTCCCGACCCGGACGTACCCAATCCGCTCGTAGATGCGGTTGGACGTCGGGTTCGCGAGGTCCGTGAACAGCGTGCAGCCGACCCGACCCTCGGCCAGCGCCGCGGCGCTCATCTCGGCGACGAGCCCAGTGGCGAAGCCACGACCGCGCCGCTCCGGCGGCGTAAACACCGGCCCGATGCTCACGTGGGTGCCGAGGTCACGGCCGAAGTTGGCATAGGCGACCGAATCGCCCTCCACCTCCCAGAACCGGACACCGCCCCGCGCGATGGCCCGCTCCCCAGCGGTCGGGCCGGGAGGAGGCTCGTGTGGCACGGCCTCAGCGGTGAACGCCTCGATCCAGCGCTGCAACAGGGGCGCGTCCGAGGGGCGGGCCCTCCGAAACCGACCGGGCGGCCGCGGGACCTCCGCCACGGCGGTGAGCTCGAAGAGCCCCATCCGCTCCACGTCGACGCTCGACACGCCGTCTCGACGCGTGAGGAGCACAGCCGCGAACGCGATGGCGGCCTCCTCCGAGCCAAAGACGCCCCCGGCGTCCCGGTGCGCGTCCGCGAAGCGGCCGGCGGCGAAGACGAGCGCCGGCAGGGGCATGTCGGAGACGTGCGGCAACCAAGGCGGTGTCTGCAGCACCGTGCCGAGCACCGCGCCATCGTCTCCGTGCACCGTGTACAGGCGCGGGTCGGGCCACCGGCTGGGCTCCGCGACGATCTGCCGCGCCACGCCGAGCGGCGTCTGGTTGAGGAGCAGATCGGCCTCGAGCATCGGCCCGGCGGTGGCCAGGAAGGAGGCGGCGTCGGGGTGGCGGGTCCAGTTCAACGGACGATCCTACGGGAAGCTCGGGCGGGAGAGGCGCGCAATCCAAGGAGGGTAGCTCAGGGGCCGCGCTGGGCGCTATGGGGCCCCGCTCAGGAGGATCCCATGTTCACCCACCGCTCCCGCAGCCGCTCCGCCTCCTTCGGCTTGCTCGTCCTGCTCGCGGCCTGCGCCCGCGAGGGGGCCCCCGACAAGGGCTGCGCCGGGGCCGGGTGCTCGGGAGAGGGTGAGGACAGCGGCGGCGCCGACGGCTCCTCCGACGACACCCGCGTCCCCGCCGAGTGGGAGCCCCAGGACGCTGTGTGGATGCAGTGGCCCCAACGCTGGGAGCGCTCCTACGAGGTCGCCTTCTCCCGCATCGTCGCGACCGTACTCCAATACGAAGAGGTCCACCTCCTCGTCAACGATGAACAAACCCGCGCGAGCGCGGAGGCCTCCCTCGCCGAAGACGGTGGGCTGACGGCCGAGGTGATCGGCGGCGCGGTCTCCGCTCGGGGCTTCCACATCACCTGGCACGAGATCGCCAACGACAGCGCCTGGATGCGCGACAACGGGCCCACCTACGTGCTGGAGGGCGGCGAGCTGCGGATCCAGGACTGGGGCTTCGACGCTTGGGGCGGGGCCTTCGGCGCGGGCATCCCCTACGCGGCGGACGACGCGGTCCCGGTCGCGGTCGGGGCCTACCTCGGCCTGTCGGTCGATCCAGTAGACATCGTACACGAGCGCGGGAACCTCGAGTTCAACGGCGTAGACACCGTCCTCCTCAACTGGAGCACCATCGGCGATCCCGCGCGCAACCCGGGCATCACCGAGGAGCAGGTGAAGGCCGCCCTCGAGGCGCGCTTTGGGGTCAGCCGCGTGGTGCTGGTCGAGGGGGCCCCGGAGGGCGACCTCACGAACGGCCACATCGACGGCATCGCCCGCTTCATCGACGCCGAGCGGGTGGTGGTCCCCGACTGCTCGGCCGACAGCCACTGCCAGCCCGACGGGCACGACGACCTCATCTACGACGACGCCGCGGCGCGCATCGAAGCCGCCGGCCTCGAGGTCATCCGCTGGCCCATCGCCGGCGCCGTCGCGTATCGCGACGCCACCTTCGACACCGACTACATGAACTGGCTGGTCGGCGACGGCTTCGTGGCGACCGTGGGCTTTGACAACCCCGCCACCGATGATGCTGCGAAGGCGCAGCTCGAAGAGTGGTTCCCCGGGCGCGAGGTGCACATCATCGAGACGCTCGAGTCCTGGTACGCGGGGGGCGGCGTCCACTGCCACACGAATGACCAGCCGTCGGTCGGGGCGCCGTAGGCCCGGGCGCTCCGCGCGAGCCCCCGGGGTGACGAACTCGGCGGTCCAGTGGCCCCTCGAGGGTCACGCGGTCGTCTCCGTCACAGGGCGATGACGTTCGGGCTGAGCGAGTAGCTCACCGCGTCCGCGTCGTGGGTGATGGTCACTCCCACCTCGACGGGGGTGTCGTCGAGGTGAATGGACAAGAGGCAGGTGGAGGAGATCGCTGGGGCCAAGGGGATCTCAAGCAGACCCTCGCCGAGCACCAAGAGCTCCAGGTCGAAGAGGCTGATGTCCTCCCCGATGCCGTAATATTCGATGTCGACGTTGTCCGCGCCAACGCCCCCCGAGTACTTCGGCCAGAAGTCCGGATCTACCTCGGCCTCGAGCTCGTCGATCTTCTTCGCCTCGTCGAGCACGGCAGGGTCAATCGTGCTGACGATGACCCCGTCGAGGTCGAGGGCGATCTCCGCAAGGTCGCGGGCGGCGTAGTCCCCGTACACGTGGTCCGAGTCCTCCCCGGACCGATGAAAGGTGGCGTCTGTGATGGCGACCACCATCACGAGACCGGCCTCCTCGTCGATCGGCCAAGGGGAGATCCACTGCGGATCATCCACCCCATCCCCGATGATGTTCGGTGCTCCGTCACTCGAATAACCGACCACGTTGTTGGCGACGAAGTCCACGCCTGCGGCGAGGTTCTCGGGGAAGTCACTGCCGCCGTCGGCGTGGAGCGCCTCGATGAAGCCCCGGAGCTCCTCGATTCCCGCCTCGTCGGAGACGGAGACGGGTGGATAGAAGGGCGACCGTTCTGGGATAATTCCGCTCACATCTGAGCAGTCTTCGAAAGGAACGTTCACGCCGACCGTGTCCTGATAGGTGGCCACCCCGATCTTCCCGCTGAAGCCATAGGCGGTGGCGGCTTCTATGAAGTCGGTCAATGACCCGCGGACGGCGTCGATAGCTGGGGTCATGGAGCCCGTCACGTCCACGAGAAAGACGATGGTGGTCGGCGTCTCGGGATTGGAGCTGCAGGTCACGTCCTCGGGGCTCACCGCCACACCGTCTACCTCCACCGTGAAGTTGTCCGCTGCCATGTCGGTGAGGGGGACATCGGTGAACTTGAAGGGCGTGGAGGGGTCAGCCTCGTTGACGTCGACGAGACCGACGAGAGAGACCCGCAGGAGCCCCTCGGCCTCGAGGTAGGCCGAGCTCGCCCGGATGGCCGCGATGGAGGCGCCGGACGGGTAATTCATCTCGATGTCGAGGGCGTCGATCTGATCCTCGGTGAGGAGAGGGGTGTAGTCGGATCCTCCCGACTCCCCAGAGGCGTACTCATAACAGTCGAAGAGGGCACCGTTCTCGTTGGACCCCCCGTCCGCGCCGTCGGAGCCATCCGCGCCGTCGGAGCCCTCGCTCTCCTCCGAGCCATCCGCGCTGCCCCCTTTGTCGCCGCCACAGCCGGACAAGGCGAGGGCAAGCGCGGAGGTCAGCAGAAAGTACGCCCGTTTGTTGTGGTGCCCGCTCATCGGTGACTCCTCGGCCGCAGATCCCGGCCACGCGCGGACAGCATAGGCCAATTTCGGACTACATTCAGCTGTCCGCCGATGCCTCCGCGGTCTACCAGGAGGTGCTCGGGGCGGCGCTCACGGGCGGGGCCCAGCTGCTCCCTGCGCTCGGCCTGCCTCTGCTGTCGCGAGACGGCCCCGTGGCGGTGCATCATGTCGCCGATCCGGCTGACCTCCTCGCCCCCCCGGCCGCGCTCCTCCCCATTTGGCTCGGTCGCCAGCGAGCGCGCGCGTGGAGGGGTCGATGAGACAGCGCCGAGTCGCCCCCCTGTGTCGCCCCCTGTGTCGACACCTTTCGGCTGTCGCTGAGGCTCGTCGAGGCGCGAGGCCGGGGTCGCGGTGGAGCCACCCTGACGGGTGGTCCACGCCGCAGCAGCCGCCTCAGTAGCGGAGCTGCGCCCAGAGCCGGACGGTGTCGTTCGGGATCTCGGTGCCCTGGAGCTCGAGCCGCGCCACGTAGGCGCCGCCGAAGCGCAGGGCGTCCTTCCGCATGTGGTAGGTGAGGCCGCCGCTCACCTCGCCGACGTCACCATTGTCGTCGTTGCTCCCGTTGTCGTCGAACATCCCGAAGCGCACGGCGGGCTCGAAGTGCTGGACGGAGTAGCCGGCCTGGGCGACGACGCTCGTGCGGGTGGTGTCCTCGAGCACGCCGGGCTGGTCCAGGTCGCTGTTCGCAGGGGAGATGGTGGCCATGTGGCCCTCCACCAGCACGGCGAGGCCCTGGACGCGGAAGATGAGGTCTGCGCCGTAGCCGAGGGTGTCCGTCGAGATCGACGGGTTCATGAAGAAGTCGCCGGCGAAGCCGACCGTGACCTTGTTCACCTTGCCCCACGTCTCGTAGGCGTTGCCGCCGGTCGCGAACTCGGCGCGGGCGGTGACGAGCTTACCGGCGTTGTCGTCGGTGAAGAGGTCCCCGTTGCCGTTGAAGGCGCCGAGGCGCACCCGGGCGCGGGTCTTGTCATCGGGGCCAAAGCGCCCGTCGAAGACGAGGCCGACCTCTCGATCGGGGATCATCCACTGGGTGCCGGCGGTGCGCTCAGCCAAGACGAGATCGCCGGAGCTCATCAGGTGCTCGCGCGAGAGGGGGACCTCCTGGAGGCCGCCCGAGAGCCAGAGGCCCTTGACCACCTTGAAGCCGGCGTAGGCGTCGACCAGCCCGATGTCGTCATCCGGGGTGTCGAGCATCTGGTCGTAGGGGGCGCTGACCCCGGCGACCACGGCGTAGCGGATGCCGTCGGCGTCACCGCGGAAGCCGAAGCGCGCGCGCCGGACCTTGAAGCCCATGTCGTCCTCCGGATCGCCGTAGCTGGCCGGATCGGCGATGGGGTCTTGATCCTGGTCGTAGGCGGTGCCCCAGACCTGGAGGAGGATGTAGGGCTCGGGCTTGGGCAGCGCGGGCTTCTCGTCGTCTCCCGCGAGCGCGACGCCGCCCGACAGGCAGCCGAGCACCAGGGCGAAGGCCGGCAGAAGTGCGGGCCGACGCGACGAAGGCGCCAGCGGGGTGGCGGGGGAGGAAGCGAGGGGAGAGAGATCTTGTTTGCGCATGGCCCTTCCGAGGCTTCCTCAATATTCTATGGAGACCATGCGCGTCCAGCCCCCCCCGCACACATCCTCCCGGCCCACCCCCACCGCCAGACGCCTGGGGGGTGCCCGCGCGGCCCCCGCCCCGCTTTTGGCCCTGCTCGGCCTCAGCGGTATCGGCGGCTGCGGGAATACGGAGCCCTACGCCCGGGCCTTCGAGATCGGGGACCTCACCGAGACCATCGGCGGCCCCAAGGCCGTGGCGCGGCCCGGCGACTACATCCTCGAGAATGACCGCATCCGCCTCGCGATCCTCGACGCGCGGGTGAGCCCCGGCCCCCACACGTCGGGCGGGAGCATCGTCGACGCCGATCTCCAGCGGCTGGACCCGCGGTACCTCCACGGCAAGGGAAATGACCGCCTCTCCGAGGTCTTCGCCACGGTGAACCTCAACGTGCAGGAGGCCGACGAAGACGCGGGCACGGTCCAGATCATCAACGATGGGAGCGACGGCGGGGCGGCGATCATCTGCACCACCGGCCCCGAGAAGTCCTTCCTCACCCTCCTCGACGCCCTCTGGACCTTCCAGTGGGCAGGGGAGCGGCCGTACTTCGCGATGCGCACCGACTACATCCTCGAGCCGGGGATGGGGGCCGTCAAGATCCGCACGGTGGCCGTGGTGGGCGCCGAGGCCCCCTGCGACGTCGTCATCGAGGCCGAGGCCGCGATCACCTCCAACGACACCCTCCCCCTGATCAACGTCGCCCTCGACAAGAACATCGAGGCCGACGAGGACACCGAGGCCAGCGGCCTGGGCGGGCTCGCCTTCGGCGACTTCTACCTCCAGGGTGGCAGCGTCGACGTCTTCACCCCGGGCGTGGGCTTCGACGAGGAGAGCTACGTCTCCGAGCTGCTCGTCTCCGGCGTCAACACCGCCACCAACCCGATCGCGCTGCCCTACATCGCCGGCACCGCCGACGGCGTCAGCTACGCCCTGCTCCCGAACGAGGGCCTGCTCTTCATCCCGATGTTCACGAGCTCCCAGACGGTCGCGATCGGCGCGGCCACCCCCGGCGTGGGCCGCGAGCGCTTCCCCGCTGGCACCGCCCTCTTCTATGAGCGGTGGTTCGGCGTCGGCGCAGGAGACGTCGGCAGCGCGCTCGACGCCGTGCTCGAGGCCCGCGGCGACAAGGTGGGGCGGATCACGGGTCAGGTGGTCGAAGAGGGCACCGGCGTCGCCGTCCCGGGCGCCCACGTGCTCATCTTCAAGCCGGGCGACGAGGCCCCCTTCTCCGAATTCGAGACCGACGTGGGAATCGACGACCGACGGGTCGACGGCTCCTTCGGCGGCACCCTGCCTGTGGGCGACTGGGAGCTCCTGGTGCACGCCGAGGGCCGCCCCGACGGCACCCGGAGCGCCTTCACGGTGGAGGAGGACGGCGAGGTCACCGCCGTCCTCGCGAGCCCCCGCCCCGGCTCCGTTCACTTCACGGTGGTTGACGAGACGGGCATCAAGGTGCCGAGCAAGGTCACCTTCTTCACCGCGAAGGGGGAGAGCCCGCGCAACCCGGTCTACGGGGACCACTACATCGCCGGCGCCCCGGCGGCGCTCCAGTTCACCGCCGACGGTGAGGGAGACATCATCCTCCCCCCTGGCGAGTATTACGCCGTCGCCTCCCGCGGCATCGAGTACGAGCTCGGCACGACCGACACCTTCAAGGTCACCGCCACCAGCCACATCGAGCTCGACCTCCAGGTCGCCCGCTCGGTCGACTCCACCGGCTGGGTGAGCGCCGACTTCCACGTCCACGCCTACCGCTCCTTTGACTCCGGCGTGAACAATGACATGCGCGTCACGACGATGGCCGCCGAGGGGGTCGAGTACCTCTCCAGCAACGACCACGACGCGCTCACCGACTACGCGCCCAACATCCACGCCCTCGGGCTGGAGCCCTGGCTGGGCACCGTCGTCGGCACTGAGGTCACCACCCTCGAGCTCGGCCACTTCCTCGGCTTCCCCCTGAACCTGGACTACCTCCAGCAGTCCGGCGGCTCGCTCGACTGGACGGGCCTCAAGCCCCAGGAGATCATCGACGGCCTGCGAGACCTCGGGGATCCGGCGGGCGTCGATCCCATCGTCTTCATCGGCCATCCCCGCGACGGCGTGCTCGGCTACTTCGACCAGTACGGCTTCGACCCGAACAGCTCCACGAGCGGCGGGATGACCCTCGAAGACAGTCTGATCGTCACCGCGTCGGGCAACACCCTGCTCGCCCGTGACAACTTCAGCGAAGACTACGACGCCATCGAGCTCCTCAACGGCAAGCGCTTCGAGATCGTCCGCACCCCCACGCAGCCCGAGCTCGACACCTTCGCCGCCGACGGCGACATCGGCATCACCTACGACATGCTGGCCCGCACGCAAGCCGAGCAGGACGAGCTCAGCGCCGGCACCTACCGCCTCGGCTACGGCCACCAAGGCCAGATCGACGACTGGTTCACGTTGCTGAACCTCGGCTACACCTACACGGCCCTCGGCAACTCCGACACCCACGGCACGACGAGCATCGAGGCCGGCTGCCCGCGTAACTACGTGATGACCGACGGTGACGAGCCCGCGCTCCTCGCCGATGACGACGTCGCCACCGCCATCCGCGAGCACAGGGTCTTCACCACCTACGGGCCCTTCCTCCGCTTCTACGCCGGTGACGAGTCGCACGGCATCGGCACCACCGTCCAAGGCGGCAGCGTGACCTTCACGGTGGAGGTCGAGGCCCCCACCTGGATGGCGGTCGACCGAGTCGAGCTCTACGAGAACGGCACCCTCATCCAAGAGTGGACCGACCTCAGCAGCGACGACGTCGTGCGCCTACAAACCGAGACCACGGTCACCCCTTCGAAAGACTCCTGGTACGTGATCATCGCCCTCGGCGACGATGACCTCTCCCCGGTCTTCACGGCGGTCGACGTGGCGCCGATCCAGCTCCAGGACATCGTCACCGACGCACTCTCCGGCGTGGGCCTCGACGCCTTCCTCGACCCCATCATCCCCATCCCGCGCACCTTCCCGGTCTACCCCTACGCGCTCACGAACCCGATCTGGGTGGATGTGGACAGCGACGGCACCTTCAGCCCGCCGGGCCTCCCGAGCTGGCTTCAGCCCCCCGTGGAGCCCTAAGCGGCCGTGTCCGACCCGGAGCTGCTCGACCGGCGCGCCGATGAGGCGCCCACCGCCTTCCTAGACTTTGAGACCACCGGCCTCTCGGCCGCCGACGGCGATCGTGTCGTCGAGGTCGCCGTCCTGCGCTTAGAGGGGGGCTGCTTCGGGGAGCCTCGTCGTTGGAGCCGCCTCGTCCGGCCGGAGCGGGGGATCCCCGAGGTCGCCCTCGGGATCCACGGCATCACCGAGGAGATGGTGGCCGACGCGCCGCGCTTCCCCGAGGTGTGGCCCGAGCTCTGCGAGATGCTGGACGGCGCGGCGCTCGTCGCCCACAACGCACGTTTTGACCTTGGCTTCTTGATGGCGGAGTGCGATCGGGCTGGGCTCTCGCTGCCGAATTTCCGGGCCACGGTCTGCACGCTCTCGATCGCGCGCGACCTCTTCGGCCTGCCCCGCTGCAGCCTCGTCTCCCTGGCCGAGCGCTGCAGCGTACCGATGCCCGTCGCCCACCGCGCCCTCGCCGACTGCGAGGCCACCCTCGGCGTCTACCGCGCGATGGTGCGGTCGCTCTCCGGCCCGGAGGGGGCCCCGACCCTCCGCTCCCTCGCCGAGGGCCTCGAGAGCCGCGACGGCCCCGAGCGGAAGGCGATCGAGCGGGCGCTCGGCCTGGCCGCCCTCGACAAGTCCACGGTGGTGATGGACTACACGTCACGAGAGGGCACAGGCGACCTCGTCAACCGCCGCGCCATCACCGTCGAGGCGCTGCGGCTGCCCTACTTCGACGCCTTCTGCCACCTCCGGCAGGAGCCCCGTGTCTTCCACATCCGGCGGGTTCAGCGGCTCGTCTCCATCGGCGGCGAGCCTTTCCGCGCCGGCTGAGCGCCCGCCGACCCGGCCGCCTCAGCGCCCGCTGTGGGCCTGCTCCTCCAGCCAGCGCTCCGCGGCGATGGCCGCCATGCAGCCCGAGCCCGCCGCGGTCACCGCCTGACGCCAGAGCTTGTCCTGCACGTCGCCCGCCGCGAAGACACCGGGGATGCGCGTCTCGGGGGTGCCGGGCCTGGTGATGAGGTAGCCCGTCTCGTCGTGATCGAGCCAGGGGGTGAAGGCGTCGGCGTTCGGCTTGTGGCCGATCGCGAGGAAGAGGCCGGTCACGTGCGTCCAGTCAGACTCCTGGCCGCTGCGGTTGTCTCGCACCCGCACCCCGGTGAGGACCTTGTCACCGAGCACATCGGTGACCTCGTGCTGCCAGTGGACGGTGATTTTCGGGTTCTCCACCACGCGTTGCTGCATGATCTTCGAGGCGCGGAGCGAGCTCTTCCGGACGACGAGATGGACGCGGCTGCACAGACGCGAGAGGTAGTTGGCCTCCTCCGCCGCGGTGTCCCCGCCGCCGACCACGACCACCTCCTGGTTGCGGTAGAAGAAGCCGTCACAGGTGGCGCAGGCGCTCACGCCGTAGCCCTGGAGCCGCGTCTCGTTCGGGAGGCCCAGGTACTTGGCCGAGGCGCCAGTGGCGATGATGACGACCTTCGTGCGCAGCGTCGCCCCCGCCGCGGTGTGGAGGACAAAGGGCCACTGATCGAGCTCGGCCTTCACCACCTCATCGAAGACGAGGCGCGTGCCGAAGCGCGCCACCTGGCGCTTCATCACGTCCATCAGCTCCGGGCCCTGAATCCCATGTTCGAAGCCTGGGTAATTCTCAACCTCCGTGGTGATGGTGAGCTGTCCGCCCGGCTGCATGCCCTCGAGCACGAGGGGGTCAAGGTTGGCGCGGGCGGCGTAGAGCGCCGCGGTCAGGCCAGCGGGGCCCGATCCGCAGATGATGACATTCTCGATCTTGTCGCTTGCAGCTTCGGTTTCGGACATGGCGGCTCCAGGAGCGGGCGCGTGGCCCGCTGGGGTCCGGCACCATAACCTCCCCTCCCCTGCACCCTGGAGGCCCGCCCTGGATCCCGCCGAGATCCGCGCCCTCTGCGCCCGCCACGGCTTTGACCGCGTGCGCTTCACCACGGCGGATCCGCCGCCGGGGATGCCCGCCTACGACCGCTTCGTCGCCGCCGGGCACCACGGAGAGATGGGCTGGCTGGCGGAGTCCCGCGGGCCCCGCGCCGACCCCGGGCAGCTCCTCGCTGGCGCGCGCTCCGCCATCGTCTTCGCCGTCGACTGGAGCTCGCTCCGCCCGCCAGACCCCGGCGGCCTCACGGGCCGCGTGGCCGCCTACGCCTGGGGCCGCGACTACCACAACCTCCTCGAGAAGCGGCTCCGCAAGGTGGCGGCGGCGCTGCGGGCGGCCAGCCTTGGGGCCTACTTCAGCATTGACTCCCGGCCGCTCAATGAGCGGGCCTGGGCCGAGCGCGCCGGCATCGGCTTCATCGGCAAGAACTGCATGGCGATCCTGCCCGGGAGCGGCTCCAGCTTCTTCATCGCGGTGCTGCTCACCCGCGCGGTGCTGCCCCCCGATCCGCCGCTGGCCACCGCTGACCGCCACTGCGGGGTCTGCCGCCGCTGCCTCGACGCCTGCCCCACCGAGGCCTTCGTAGAGGCCGGGCACCTCGACGCCCGCCGCTGCATCTCCTACCTGACGATCGAGCACCGGAGCCCGATCCCGCTCGAGCTGCGCCCCAAGATGGGCCGCTGGGTCTTCGGCTGCGACGACTGCCAGGACGTCTGCCCCCACAACCACCACCCGCCCGAGGCAGACTTCGAAGACCTCGACCCCCGAGCGGGGCACGCCTGGCTCGACCTCGACTGGGTGCTCCGCGAGGACGACGACCGCCTGCTCGCGCGCTTCGAGGGCTCGCCGATCCGCCGCGCCGGTGCCGCGGGCCTCAAGCGTAACGCCGCCGTCGTGCTCGGGAACCTCGGCAACGCCGCCGCCGTGCCTGCCCTCGAGGAGGCGCTCCGCCACCCGAGCCCGCTCGTCACCGAGCACGCCGGCTGGGCGCTCGACCGCCTCAGCCTTGCGGGAGGAAGCTCGCCTCAAAGGCCAGCGACCGGGCCCGCTCCGACTCCTCGGCGTTGAGGATGCCGCTCTCGGAGAGCAGGCTGAATTCGCGGCGGAGGTTGGTGGTGCAGAGGTAGGTGCCGTCTGTGTTGATGGTGAAGCGCACCCCCTTGTCCATGAAGGTGCCCAGGATGTACTTGAACTCCTCGAGGTGCCGCACCGCGCGCGTGTGCAGGTTCGAGGTGGGGCAGATCTCGAGCACCGTTCCCGAGTCGGCCAGGACCCGCAGCGCCTCTTCGTCGTAGGCGGCGCGGATGCCGTGGCCGATGCGGTCGGGCTTGAGCATCTTCACCGCGGCGATGACACCCTGACCATCGGTGTTGGGCGTCTCGCCCGTGTGGATGGTGGTGCCGAGGCCCGCCTCCCGGGCCCGCCGGAAGATGGCGGCGTACTTGTCGACCTGCTCGTTGAGCTCGACGGCGTGCTTCTCGGTCCCAGCGAGGTCAATGCCCACCACGCCGCGGTGTTTGTACTTGATCGCCTTGGTGAGGATGATCTCGTTGACCTCGTGGGAGAACTCGCGCGCGAGGCAGAAGATGAGCCCAGCCTTGATGCCGTACTCCAGGCAGGCCCGGTCCATGCCGATCAGCGCCGCGTGGATGATGTGGTCCAGGTCGCGCTCTCCGCCGAGGTTCCGCTTCATCGGGTTGAACCGGAGCTCGATCTGCTCCACCTGGGAGCTGCGGTACTCCTTACCGATGATCTCGTAGACAGCGCGCTCCATCGCAGCAGGGCTGGACTGGATCTTCTCTGTCCACTCGTGGAGGATCTTGAGGTAGTCGTCGAGGCTCTTCACCTTTCGCGGGTTGACCGTGATGAGCTCGACGAAGTCCCAATAATCCCGCACCGGCAGCTTGAAGCCCTGCTGGTGGGCGATGCTCCAGAGGATGTGCGGCGCCACCGAGGCCCCGACGTGGATGTGCAGATCGCAGTAAGCGTTTCCCTGGCGCATCGGTGCTCCTGTCTTCGCCCCGACCGGCCGCCGGCTGGGCAGCGGGGCGGCCTCTCGCGGGGCGCGGCAGATAACTGACTCCTGACGGTATTGCTGGTAGCCTGCTCCCCCGGAGGTCCCATGGCTCGATCCCTGCTCCTGCTCTGCCTCGTCGCCCTCTCACCCCTGGCGATGGCAGACGACGAAACCGCGCCCTCGGGCGATCCTCCCCCCTCCTCCGATGATCCGCTGGGCCTCGACGCCATCATGGGCTCGATCGACCTCGGCGGCGGCAGCGGCACCGGCAACGCCACCGCGGCGGCCACCCTCAACTACGACGGGTCGATCGACCAGAGCGCGAACGAGTACGCCAAGGGTAAGCCCGTCACCATCACACACAGCGCGGGCTCGATCAGCGTGCGCTGCCAGGATCGCCCGGGCATGAGCGCCCGCATCACCTACAACCTCCGCGGCACCGCCGAGGGGCCGATGGAGCAGATGGGCAAGGGCATCGGGATCTCGGTGGTGGGCGGGGCCAGCGGCGGCTCGGTTAAGACGCGGGTCCCCTCGAAGCCCGCCGCCGTGAAGGAGTCCGACATCAGCCTCGTGGTGAACCTGCCCCAAGAGGCGGCCATCACCGTCGTCGGCGGCGCCGGCTTCGTTCAGGTGATGAACTGCAAGGGCTCGGTGAAGGCCTCCAACAAGAGCGGCGGCATCGTCATCAACGGCACCTACACCAACGTGAACCTCAACGCCGCCTCGGGCGACGTCAACGCGCAGATCAGCGACGAGTCGAAGCTCGTAGGCAGCAACAGCGCCAACGCCGCGGGGGGCAACGTCTCTCTCACGCTGCCGATGAGCTACGGCGGCAAGTTCTCGGCGAAGGGCAAGTCGGTGAGCGTGTTTCAGACCGTGGTGGGCACCAACACGGGCACCCTCGTCCAGGGCACCATCTCCACGGGCAACGCCGCCCTCAACATCTCGGCCGGCCAGGAGGTCAAGGTCACCCCGCCCTAACGGCGCCCCTCACGGGCGCGGGCCGCCCGGGCGGGCCCGCGCCTCCAGGGCCGCCTTCACCACGGGGGCGAGGAGCTTGGCCATCTCTTCGTGGCCTTGCTGGGTGAAGTGGATCCCGTCTGGCATCAGGGCGCCCTCTACCACCAGCATGAGGGGCTCTCGGGGGAGATCGCGGTCGGCGTCGACCAGGGTGACCCCACGCTCGACGGCCACCCGGCGCACCACCTCGATAGCGGCGGTGGGAGCGCGGAGCGGGATGGTGTCCCGGTCACGGGCCGCCGTGAGCAGCGCGCCCGCCTGCAGGGGATCGCGGCCGCGGAGGGAGACGCCCTGCTCGAAGGCCGCCCAGGCCCCCTCGGGCCCCGGGTTGCGGTCATAGGGGCGGCGAAAGACCGAGCTCGCCGGCGTGATCAGCACCACGCCCGCGCGGTGCGCTTCGGCGAGGTCACACAGGCGGTTGAGGTTGAGCTCGAAGGCCTTGAGCGCCGCCGCCATCCGCGCCGGCGTGATGACGGGCGTCGCCCCGACCCGCGGCCCGACCACCCGCGGCCGACCATCCGGGCCGCCCAGCGCACGGTGGAGCTGGGTGAAGACCTGGGAGCGGTCGAGCAGCGCTCGCAAGCGCGCCTCCACACCGGAGCCCGCGGTGCCAAAGCGCTCCTGAAAGTACATGTTGCCGAAGTCGTTGTGCCCGTCGTAGATCACGAGCAGATCGACCTCACTCTCGAAGAGCTCCTGGGCGATCCCCACCGAGTCGAAGGAGTCGAGGCCGGGGCTCGCGAGGTTGAGCGTGGTGAAGCCGGTCGCCCGCTCGACGAGCTGTGGGAACTCGCGCTTCCGCGGAAGGTTGATCGAGCCGCCGTGTGTGGTGCTCCCGCCCAGCACGGCCACCCGCGGCCGCTCGCTCCGCCGCGGGAAGGGGGCGATGGGGTCGAGGTTCACGTAGGTCGTGGAGACACCGGTCGCGTCGACGGCGAACCAGCTCCCGTCGGGGTAGCTGATCGCCTTGAAGACGTTCGCGACCTCGTTCGGCGCGCCGTAGACGAGGCGGAGCAGGAGCTCCGCGCTCAACAGCAGACCGAGGGTGATCAGCGCCGCGAAGGTGAACCGTCGCCGCAGGGGAAGCGACCCGCGGCGCCCGCTCACACCTCCTTGTCTCCCTTCAAGGACTCGAAGTCGACCAGCGCGCCGACCTTCACGCGGGCCCCGGGGCCCACAATTCGGGCGTGGCAGCCGAGGCGCTCCAGCGGCCCCACCGGCGGCCCGGGCTCGCGATCACGGCCCTCGTGGGGGTCCCCGTTGGCGTGGGCCTGCAGGATGCGCGCCTCGAATTCGTTCATCGGCGTGAGCCCGGTGCCGTCGGGGACATCGACCCGGCAGAGCCCGCAGCCGCCGTCCGGGCAGGTGCCGCCCGCCCGGCGACCGGTGCTGATCGGCGAGGGCAGGGCCTGGCTGGCCATCAGGAGGGTGTAGCGCTCCTCGGCCTGAACGGTGCGGGACGAACCATCCGGCAGGAGGAAGGTGACGGGGAACTGGACGATGTTCCGCTCGACCGGCCCGATGCCCAGGGACTTCTGGATGCGCTTGCGAATTCCGAAGGGCGTCATGATCTACTCCTCGTTCCGGGTGCTCGGATCGTCCTGCTCAGCGACCGTCAAGGCCGCCGTCAGGAAGTTGAACGCCTCGTCCACGGTGTCCACAATCTGGAAGAGGAGGAGGTCGGCCTCGCTGATCACGCCCCAGTCCACCATGGCCTGGAAGTTGATGATGTCCTTCCAGAACTCTCCGCCGAAGAGCACGGTGGGCAGCGAGTGCTTGATCTTGCCCGTCTGGCGGAGGGTGAGGGTCTCGAAGAGCTCATCCATCGAGCCGAAGCCACCGGGCAGGATGACCATCGCCTTGCAGGGGTAGAGGAACCAGTACTTCCGCATGAAGAAGTAATGGAACTCGAAGCCGAGCTCCGGGCTGACGTAGGGGTTGAGCTGCTCCTCGAAGGGCAGCGAGATGCCGAGGCCGACGTTGCGAGCCCCCGGCACCTCCGAGGCCCCGCGGTTCGCGGCCTCCATCATGCCGGGACCGCCGCCGGTGGCCACCAGATACCGCCGCGGGCCCTGCCGCTGCTGGTCCCACTCGGCGAGCCGCCGAGCCAGCTCCTGCCCCAGGGCGTAATATCTCGAGAGGCGGACCCTCCGCTTGGCGACCTTGACCTGGTGACCGTAGCGCCGGACGGCGTCTTCGCCCTCGGCGCCCTGAAATGCGCGCTCCGCGTTCTGCAGCTCGAGCTGCGCCACCACCATCGGCCGGGCCCGCGCCGAGCCGAAGAACACGATGGTGTCCCGCACGTCGAAGGCCTTCAGGCGCTGCCGAGGCTCCTCGTACTCGGCCAGGATGCGCAGGTGCCGCGCACCGTGACTGTTAAGGAAGGGGAGGTTCTTGTATGCCTTGGCCGGACCCGCCATCAGGGCTCCTTTCGATGAGCGCTTCGTTAATGCGAGCGCCACGCCGAGGCACGCCGAAAGGGCCCAGAAGGCGCCGCACCGCACCGCCCAGGCGCGGGTCGCGGTGAATGGGGGCCCCCGGGGCCTCGTCCCCGAGTGGCGCGCGGCACCTGAACGCCGCGCACGGAGACCCCCATGACCCTCAAGCTCCTGCCCCTGTCCCTCGTCCTCCTCGGCGGCTGTGTGATCTACGCGGAGGGGAAGGACGGCCCATGCGGTCGGATGGGCCACCACGACGCGGCCTGCGGCGAGGACACTGGAGGGGGTGACGAGAGCGACGACAACGGCGACGGCGACGGCGACGGCGACGGCGACGGCGACGGCGACGGGAGCGATGGCGGGGGCGACGGCGGCGCCGACACCGGAGCGGACACGGGCGGCGACGGTGGCAGCGACGGCGGCGACACGGCCGAGCCCGATCCCGCCCTCCTCTTCACCCTGAGCCCCGACCTCGTCTGGGCCGGCGAGACCGACATCCTCTCGCTCACCGCCAACCAGAGCTTCGACTACGCTGCCATCGCCGACCTCGAGTTCCTGGGCGACGTCACCATCTGCGCCTTTGAAGCCCGCGAGGATGAGCTGCTGCTCACGGTGTCTACCGACAAGCTCGTGGCGCCAGGGGCCGTCGATCTCCTTATCCGGATGAGCGACGGGGAGAACCACCTCGCAGACGACATCCTCACCATCGAGGGGGGTGTAGAGGGGGGCGAGCCCGCCGCGGCCGGCTGCGGCGGCTGACCACAGCTACACCCCCCCCCCCACCCGCCCCTGCACCCGCACCCGCGCGCGATTTGCGCGGCCATCCCGTGACGGCTACCCCGACGAGATGGCCCGCCCGCGGCTCCGCTTCGAGGTCCCCTTCTTCGCCGCCCTGGCGCTGCTCCTGGGCGGCTTCGCTGGCGACCACTCGGACCTGGCGATCCAGCGAGCGCTGGTCGCGGCCCGCCTCTGGCCCGATGGTTGGCCCGACGACCTCGTCATCGACCACGCCGCCGCCCACCCCGGCTTGCTGCCCGACCTCCTCGCCCTCGCCGCGCGCGCCTGCGGTACGGGGGCGCTGCCGGTGGTCGAGGGCGCGGGCTACGTCGCGGTCTTGCTCGCCACCGGCTGGGCCCTCGGCGACCTCCACCGGTCCCTCTCCCCCGCCGATGCCCCGCGGGGGCCGGGGCGGCTGCTCACGCTCCTGCTCCTCTGCGCGCTGCCGGTGGCCCTGCTCGGGGAGAGCCGCCTCCTGCACCCTGCGCTGCTCTCTCGCACCCTCGCCCTCCCCCTGCTGATCGCCGGGCTCTCGCGGCTGCTCGCCGGAGACGCCCACTGGGCCGGGCTCCTCGCCGGCCTCTGCCTCGCGGTCCATCCTGCGAGCGCCCTCGGCCTCTGCCTCTCCGTCGCCCTGGCCTCCCCCCGCGGGCTGCCCGCCCTCGCCCTCGGCGCCCTCCCGATCGCACCTTGGGCCCTGCTCGGCGCCGACGCCGCGGCCCCCGCCCCGCTCCTCCGCCTCCGGCTCGGCCACCACCTCGATCCTCGCGACATGGCGCCGATCGGCGCCGTGAGCCTGCTCGCCTCGCTCGCCGGCTGCTGGGCGGCGCGGCGCCTCCCCTCCGCGGAGGGACGGGCGCGCCTCGACCTCGTCGTCCTCGCCCACCTCGCCCTGCTCGTCGCCGGGATGATCGGGGCGCTGGCCGAGGTCGCGCCGATCATGCGCCTGCACACCGCCTACGCGGGGAGCGCGCTCTGGGTGCTCGGGGCCGCCGGGGCCGCCCGCGCGCCAAAGTGGGCGGGCGCTGGAGCGCTCGCGCTCGCCCTCCTCGCCCCGATCCCCGGGGGCCGCTGGAGCGCCGCCGCGCCGCCGCGCCTCGCCGCGCCGCTCCAACAGCGGCCGGAGCCCGTCCTCCGCGACGACCCCTGGGCGCGGGTGGAGCGCGGAGAGCCGCTGTGGCTCACCATCAAGGACGGCGGCGAGGTGTCGGGAGGACGCGGCTTCTCCGCTCGCTGGGCCGCCCGCCTGCGCGCCGCCTGCGGCGATCAAGTGCTGGAGCCCCCTCGCGAAGAGGAGGCCGGGGCCGGCTGGATCCGCCTGCGCGCGCGCTGCCCGCGAGCCGCCTCGGCGCCGCTCCGCCCGCGCTGAACCACCGATGACTCAGGCGGCGCGGCCGACGATCGCCTCGATCTCCGCGATCTCCTTCGGGATCGCCGCGGTGAGCACCTCGACGCCCTCCGCCGTCGTCAGCACGTCGTCCTCGATGCGGACGCCGAGGCCCCGAAAGCGCTCGGGGGCCTCCACGTCGTCCTTTCCCACGTAGATCCCGGGCTCGATGGTGGAGACCATCCCGGGCTCGAAGGGCCGGGCGTCTCCGTCGATGATGTAGACGCCCGCGTCATGGACATCGAGGCCGAGCCAGTGGCCTGTGCCGTGCATATAGTACCGCTTGAACTTGTTCTCCTTGATGAGCCCGTCGATGTACTCGTCGTCATCCGCGTCTCCGGGGAGCAGGCCGAGGCGGACCATGCCCACCGTGAGGCCGCGCACCACCTCATCGTGGACCGCCTTCCAGGTGTTGCCGGGCCGACAGCCCGCGATCGCGACCTTCTGGACGTCGAGCACGAGCTGGTAGAGCTCGGCCTGGGCCTCGCTGAAGCGGCCGTTTACCGGCCAGGCGCGTGTGACGTCGGCGGTGTACCAGCCATACTCACAGCCGGCGTCCACACAGACCACCTCGCCGTCGCGGAGCTCGTCCTGGTTCGCGATGTAGTGCAGGATCGTCGCGTTCGCCCCACCGCCGACGATCGTGGTGTAGCCAGGGCCGGCCCCACCGCGGCGGCGGAAGGTGTGGTCAATCAGGGCCTCAAGCTCGTACTCCATCACACCCGGGCGGGTGAGGCGCATCGCCGCCACGTGGGCCTCGGCCGTGATCTCCGCCGCCCGCCGCATCAAGCTGAGCTCAGCCTCGGTCTTGATCAGGCGGAGCTCGTGGAGGAGGCGGCTCGGATCGAAGAAGGCGTCCGGCAGATCGAGGCCGGCGCGGCGGGCGGGGCGGCGGGCCTTGGCGATGGCGCCGACGACGAGCCGATCGTGGTCGAAGTCCTCGGCGAAGCGGTAATGGAGGTTGCGGTAGCCCTGGATGAGGTCGGGCAGCAGCTTGGCGAGTTCGCCGATCGGGTAGGCGGCGTCGGCCTGGAAGCGGGAGACCGCGCCCTCGGGGCCCGGACGGGGGCCCGCCCAGACCTCCTCGTCCGGATCTCGCGGGGCGACGAAGAGGATGAAGGGCTTGTCGGCGCCCGGGCGGAGCAGCACCGCGGACTGGGGGTCTTCCCAGGCGGTGAGGTAGAGCAGATCGCTGCTCTGGCGGTAACGGAATTCGGCGTCCCCGTTTCGATGGTGGGCCGGCGCGCCGAAGAGCAGGGCGGCGTCCGCGCCGAGGCGCTCCATGAAGCGGGCGCGGTGCTGGGCCGCCATCTCGATGGCATCGGGCTTCACAGCGGCGAGGGTCGCGGGCTTCGTCATGGCGGGTCGTTCCTCCGAGGGGCCCGACTAACTCTGACGAGCGCGTGGAACCCACTCCGCCGGTGACCATCTGCGCAGGGGATGGTAAGGGGCAAGAGGGCGCCCCGGCGCGCCCCGCGAACCGCCCGATCTCCTGGCCACCCCATCCGCCCCTGGATGCGGGCCGGCCCCCGGAGCTAGGTCCTCTCTGCACCGAGGGTCCCGTGAGCAGCCTGATCGACGCCCAGATGAACAGCGCGATGTCCTCCAATGGGCGGGACGAGCCGTCCGTCTTCAGCGGGCCCGTGGTGGTGGTCGGGGCGGGTGTCGCCGGCCTCGTCACCGCCCACCTGTTGGCCGAGGCGGGTGTCGAGGTGGTGGTCGTCGAGAAGCTCGATACCATCGGCGGCCTCGCCCGGTCCTTCGTCTACGACGACGGCTTCGTCTTCGACTGCGGCCCCCACCGCTTCGACACCGGCAACCCGAACATCAAGGCCTATCTGGAGCGCATCCTCGAGCGAGGCGGCACCTTCTACGCCCGCAAGAGCGAGGTCTACTTCGAGGGCAAGTATTACGACTGGCCGATCAAGCCGCAGAACCTCGTCCAGCTCCCTCCGGGCCTCGCCGCCAAGGCCTTCGTTGACCTCACGGTGAACGGATACCGAACCTACGAGGGGGACAACTTCGAGAACTACATCCTGCGCCAGTACGGCCCCACGCTGTACCAGAACTTCTTCGAGGGCTACTCGATGAAGTTCCTCGGGATCCACCCCCGGGAGACGCACTCCGACTGGGCCAAGGTGGGCATCAACCGCGCCATCATCGACGACAAGGCGCAGATGCAGAACCTGTCGCAGCTCCTCAAGTCGACGCTGCTGCAGTTCAACAAGAAGTCCCAGCACTTCCTCTACCCCCACGGCGGCCTCTACCAGGCCTGGGACCAGCTCGGCGGGCTGATCGAGAAGGCGGGCGGGCGCATCATCACCGGTCAGGGCGCCGTGATGGAGGGCTCGAACGGTCGGGTCACCAAGGTCTGGGCCGGGAAGGAGTCCTTCACGCCCTCGGTGGTGGTGTGGACCGCCCCGATCACGCTCGCCGCAGAGCAGCTCGCGCTGCCGGTCCCCAACCTGAAGTACCTCGGGCTGCTGCTCTACAACGTGATGGTCAAGGAGGACGCCCCCCGCGACTACCAGTGGTGCTACTACGGCGCGCGCGACCTGCTGATCAACCGGGTGAGCATCCCGCGCTTCTTCTCGCACGACTGCGCCCCCGCGGGGACCACCGGCTACTGCTGCGAGGTCACCGCGATGCAGGGTGACGAGCGCTGGAAGCACGGGGAGCGGCTGACCGACTGGGTGATCGACGATCTGATGAAGGTCGGCCTCGTCCGTGATCGTAAGAACGTGCTCGACGTTCGGGTGGAGCGGCTCCCCGAGAGCTACCCGATCTACGAGAAGAGCTACGTGGGCGAGCTCGACCGCGCCCGCACCGCGCTCGGGCAGTTCAGCAACCTCCGCCTCGCCGGACGCACGGGACTGTTCTGGTACAACAACATGGACCACTCGATCGAGAACGCGATGCAGCTCAGCAAGCGGCTGCTGCGGGACTCGGGGCGGGGTGAGGTCGCCGAGAGCGCGGGCGCCGCCCGCTGAGCCGCCGGCCCAGGCCACAAGCGCCGCCTCGGGCGGGCTATCGGTGACAGAGGCTGGCCCAGACCTCCGCCGCTTGCGGCGCAAAGTCGGCGGTCCAGCCGGGGAGTCCGAGGGAGGTGGCGCGCTCCACGCTCACGGTCCGGGCGCAGGCGATGCGCCAGGGCTCTGGGTCCCGGGGTCGCTGCGCGAGCGCGGCCACCGTGGTGCGCTGGCGGAAGGCAGCCAAGCATGAGGTGGGCTCAAGGGCCCCGCAGAGGGCGCTCGAGAAGGGGGCCCCCGGGGCGCGCTGGCTCACGGCCTGCTCGAGGAGCTGGCGGGCGCGGGAGCGGGCGTCGGGGCCGCGGCCGAGGTAGCTCGAGGTGATGTCCTCGACACGACTGAGGGCCTCTCGCTCCCCACCGACGGGCAGGTCGCGTAAGGCCGCGGTGACCTCGCGCTGGATGGCGTGACCGAGGCACTGCGCGCGCAGCCGCCCCGCCGCCTCGCAGGCCGCCACCGCCGCGTCGCCGCGGAGGCCGAGCTCATCCGCCAGGAGGAAGGCGCACTCGTCTCGCCAGGGGCCCTCGGGGATGGCCTCACATCGGGCCACCGTCGCCGCGGGATCGGCGGCGGGCCGATCGACCGGAAGTCCGGCGACGAGGGCCATCGTCACGCACTCTCCATAGAGCCGGGGCTCCGAGATGCCGAGGCAGGCGGTCGGGTCGGTCGGCCGCGACAGGCCCGCGAGGTACCGCTCGGCGTCGCTCGGGGGCCTCGTGCAGCCGGCCCCGGCGCCCAGTCCCACGACGAAGGCCAGGAGACGGGCCAGCTCGATGACCCCACCGCCCCGAGACCTAAGGAGAACCTGATAAATCAGGAGAAGGTGACCCGTACGGTGAGCGCGTGCCAGAGCTGCACGTCCTCCTCCAGGGCGACCTGGAGGCCGTACTCGAGGAAGTACTCTCCATTTCCGACGCCGATCCCGCCGGTCACCTGCTGCTGTTCCCGTAGGCCGTCGTTCCGATAGCCGGCCCGGACCGGCACCTTACCGCCGGCCACGCCCTCGACACCAAAACCGACGGTGTAGGCGGGCGAGGCGCCGGAGAGGTCAGCCTCCCCGTCAGCCTCGATGCCGACTGCCTCGATCGCTTGCCAGCGGAGGCCAGTGCCGATGCGCAGCGGCGCGCTCACGAAGTCCTGCGGCACGAGGTTCTCGCCCGTGACCGAGAGGTAGACCTGATCGGCGATGTTGCCCGACAACGAGGCCGTCACGTTCACGTTGTCGGAGCGGCCGGTGAAGGAGGTCTTTCGGATCCGGTAGCTGCCACCGAGCCCCACCCCAAGGTGGCCGTTGAGCAAGGCGGTGCCGAGGCCGAGGTGGAGGCCGGTGTCGATGAGGTCGTTGTCAAGATCATCCGAGGGGCGGCGCCAGCCGGGGTACTCCGAGACCAGCGCGCCGGGGGTGCTCCAGTCGCGGGCGAAGATGACGCCCAAGGCGACGGGGCCGCTCGTCGAATCGACCGCGGCAGCGGTGAGCCTGCGGAGCTTGTCGGGGCCGAGCGAGCCGCCCACGCCGAGGTCGTAGCGGGTGCGCATCGCCAACATGCTCGGCGCCGTCGCGATCGCCGAGAGGGAGGTGGGGCTCGCCCGGCCGGTGCCGGCGGCGCCGAGCTCGGCGGCGAAGGTAGGGTCCGCGGCCGCGGCCGGCGCCCCCCAGAGCTGCACCCCACCGAACAGGGCGGCCGCTCCGACCGAGACGCCTCGCCTCACCACCTTCCCGCTGCGCTTCATACCGCTCCCCACTGCGCGACAAGCCGCCCCCACCCAAGGGGAGCAGAGCGCTCGGTCGTGCTCCGCAGCCTTGCCAGGACCTCTGCGCGGCCTTAGTATGGCGCGCTTTAACGGGGGGCAACCCCTCGGCCGATGGCTCGGTCTTCCCGAACGACGGGGCGCGAGCGCGGCGCTCCTCCACCGGAGTCTTGATGGAACCCGAAAAGCTCGAAGCCTTCCGCAAGCTGCTCAACCAGCACCTCTCCGCGCTGCTGAGCGAAGCGGGCGCCACGCTGGGCGACCTCACGGACACCGAGAAGGAGGCCCTCGCCGACGCCCTCGACATCGCGAGCATGGAGTCCAACCGCGACTTCCAGCTCCGAATCCGAGACCGGGAGCGGGTCCTGATCCGCAAGATCAAGGAGGGACTGCAGCGCATCGAGGACGGTGAGTACGGCCTATGCAGCATCTGCGGCCAAGAGATCTCCGAGAAGCGCCTCCTCGCTCGCCCGGTCGCCACCCACTGTATCGACTGCAAGACGGAAGCCGAGCAGCTCGAACGTCGCAGCCGCAGCTTCTGAGCCGCACATGATCCAGGTCGCGGTCATCCCCGTCGCCGGCCTCGGCACACGCTTCCTCCCCGTCACCAAGGCGGTGCCGAAGGAGATGCTGCCGATCGTCGACCGCCCCTGCATCGAGTACGTCGTGGCGGAGGCGGTGGAGGCCGGCCTCAGCCGCATCGTCTTCGTGACCGCTCGCGGCAAGGACGCCCTGGTCGACTACTTCGACCGCTCGCCGACCCTCGAGCAGCACCTCCTCGACACCGGCAAGGCGGACGTCCTGGCGGAGCTCCGCCGCATCACGCGGATGGCAGAGGTGGTCGCCGTGCGGCAGCAGGAGGCCTTGGGCCTCGGTCACGCGGTGCTCACCGCCCTCCCCGCCGTCGGCGAGCAGGACTTCGCCGTGCTGCTCGGCGACGACATCATGGACTCCCGGACCCCCGCCATCGGCCAGCTCCTCCAGGCCCACGCCGAGGTGGGCGGTGCGGTGGTCGGCCTCTTCGAGGTGCCGCGGGAGCACACGAACCGCTACGGCATCTGCGCGGGCCCCTGGGTGCAGCCCGGGCGGATGCAGGTCGCGGCGATGGTCGAGAAGCCCTCCCCCGAGACTGCCCCCAGCAACCAGGCCATCGTCGGCCGGTATGTTCTGCCGGGAGAGATCTTCGAGATCCTGGCCCACACGCCGCGGGGCAAGGGCGGCGAGGTGCAGCTCACCGACGCCATCGCCGTGCTCTGCGCCCGCGGGAAGGTGCACGGGCAGGTGCTCGAGGGCCTCCGCCACGACACCGGCAACGTGCTCGGCCTCCTGCGCGCCTCGCTCCACTACGCCCGCAAGCGCCCCGAGCTCCGGGCCGGCCTCGACGAGATCCTGGCGGAGCTCCAGCGGTCGTGAGCCCGCCGGCCTTCGCCCGGGTGGCGGTGCCCCTCCCGGTCGATGGGCTCTTCACCTACTCCGTCCCCGCCGGGATGGAGCTCCAGGTGGGCCACAGCGTGCTCGTCCCCTTCGGGAGCCGCCAGATGGCGGGGACGGTGGTGGAGCTCGCGGCCGAGAGCGACGTGCCGACCACCAAGCCCGTGCTGCGCCTGCTCGACGCCGAGCCGGTGCTGAACGGGGAGCAGCTCCATTTCCTCCGCTGGGCGGCGGACTATTACCTCGCCGGGCTGGGGGAGGTCATCGCGACCGCCTTGCCCGCCGCCTACCGGGCGAAGTCACGGCGTGTCTACCGGGCCGCCCCGGCGGCGATGGAGTGGCTGGCCGACGCTGGCCTCGAGGAGGGGCCGCGCACCACGCTCCTCCGCGAGGTGGTGGCGCATCCGGGGCGCAGCCGGCAGGGCCTCGCCCGCGCGCTCTCCGCCGAGCTCGAGCTGGCCGAGGTCGATCGCGCCCTCGATCACAACCTGCGCCACGGGCTGATCATCGCCGTCGAGGAGGAGGTGAGCGGCCCCCGCCAGATGGTGACCACCGTGCGCCTCACGGGGCCGGTCGACGGGATCCCCGAGATCCCCGGCGCCCGGATGCGCGGCGTCCTGGCTCGCCTCGGCGAGGCCGGCGGAGAGCTGGACCTGCACACGCTCATCGAGCAGGAGGGAGAGGGGGCCCGCGAGGCCGTGACGCGCCTCGTCGGCCGCGGCCTCGTCATCAAGGGGGAGCGGGAGGCACGGGATCCGGTGGTCGAGGGCGAAGCGCAGGGGGCGAAGGAGGCCCCGCCGCCCAACGCCGCCCAGGCGACGGCGCTCCGGGCCATACTCGCCGCGGAGAAGGGGAGCTTCCTCCTTCATGGTGTGACGGGCTCGGGCAAGACCGAGGTCTACCTCCAGGCCGCCGCCGCGGTGCTCGAGCGGGGCCGCCAGGTGCTCGTGCTGGTGCCGGAGATCGCGCTCACGCCGCAGCTCTGCGGCCGCTTCCGCGCCCGCTTCGGTGACCGCGTCGCGGTGCTGCACTCCGGCCTCGGCGTCAACGAGCGCCTCCGGGAGTGGCGCCGAATCCGGGCGGGAGAGGCGGCGGTGGCGGTCGGCGCCCGCTCCGGCCTCTTCGCCCCCTTCCACGCCCTCGGCCTGATCATCGTCGACGAAGAGCACGACGACTCCTACAAACAAGACGACGGGGTGCGGTACCACGCGCGAGACCTCGCCGTGCTCCGCGCCCATCAGGCGGGCTGCCCGGCGGTGCTCGGCAGCGCCACGCCGAGCCTCGAGAGCTGGCAGAACGCCCGCGACGGTCGTTACCACAGCCTCTCCCTCCCCGAGCGGGCCACCCCTCGCCCGGTGCCCCGCATTGAGCTCGTCGACCTGCGCGGCCGACCGCCCGACGAGCCCTTCGCCCCCCGCCTGCTGGACTCGATCACGGAGGCCCTGCAGGCCGGGGGGAAGGCCATCGTCCTCTACAACCGCCGCGGCTACGCCCCGGTGCTCGAGTGTGCGGCCTGCGGCGGGCATTACACCTGCCCCTCCTGTGGCACGAGCCTCGTCTCCCACCGGGAGAAGCGACGCCTGACCTGCCACTACTGTGGCTTCTTCCTCCCCCTCCCCGATGCCTGCGGCACCTGCGGCGGCGCCCTCTCGCTGCTCGGCCATGGCACGGAGCGGATCGAGGAGGCCCTGCGCGCTGCCTTCCCCGACGTCGGGGTGGTGCGCATGGACGCCGACACCACCGGGGCCCGCGGCTCCCACCACGCCATCCTCGAGACCTTCCGCCGCGGGGAGGCACGCCTGCTCGTCGGGACCCAGCTCGTCGCCAAGGGGCACGACTTCCCCGACGTACACGTGGCCGCCGTCGTCGGCGTCGACCACCTGCTCATGTTGCCCGACTTCCGGAGCGCGGAGCGCACCTATGCCCTCGTCACCCAGCTCGCCGGGCGGGCCGGCCGCGGCGACGTGCCGGGGCGGGTGCTCGTGCAGACCCGCCACCCCGATCATTTCGTGTTCCAGCGCCTCGCCGGAGATCACGACCCCGAGGCCCCCGACGAGACGGCCGCCTTCTACACGGAGGAGGCGCGCATCCGGCGGGTGCTCGGCTACCCGCCCTTCGCGCGGCTCGTGCTGCTGCGCTTCGAGGGGGTGGACCGTGAACAGACCCAGGCCCGGGCCACCGAGCTCGGCCAGGCGCTGCGTCGCTCGGCGGCCTCCCAGGGCCGCGACCTCTCTGTGCTCGGCCCCGTGGCGGCGCCGCTGCCCCGCCTCGTCGGCCGCTGGCGCTTCCAGATCGTGCTGCGCGGGCGAGATCCGGCTCGTTTCCGGCGTTGGTTGCATGAGATCCGCCCCATGCTCGATCGGGGGGTCCGCGCCGGCAGCCGCTTGATCGTGGACGTAGACCCCAGGAACCTGCTGTGAGCGGGGCGCGCGGCAGGCTGCTCGGCCCCGCCATGGTCTGCCTCACTGCGCTCTTCGTCGCCTTCGCCCTCACCTTCCCAGCCTGGATCGGCGACGGAGAGACCCTCATCGGCGGCGGTGAGCAGCCCGACTGGGCGGGCACCCTCTGGGCCTGGTGGTGGGTGGGTGAGGCCCTGCTCACGGGGCAGGACCCCGCGACCGCCGCAGCGAACTACCTGCCCGTCGGCCAGTCGCCGCTGTGCTGGTACAACCTCCTGGACGCCTTCCTCTTCTGGCCCCTCATCCACCTCCTCGGTCCGGTGCGGGGTTACAACCTCGCCGCGGTGTTGATCCTCGGCAGCACGGGCGCAGCGGCCGCCGCCCTCGCGCGAAGGGCCGCCCAGGTGAGCTGGAGCGCGGCCCTCGTGGGCGGCCTCGCGGTCGAGACGAGCGCCTGGCTGTTGATGGAGGTCACGAACGGCCGCCTCTCCCAGGCGATGCTCGCCCCCTTCTTCCTCGGGCTCGGCGCCCTCGACGCCCTCTCGCGGCGCGATGGCGGGCGCGGCGCCGGGCCGCTGGCCGGTCTGCTGGTCGCCGCCACCGCCCTAACCTACTGGTTCTCCGGCCTCTTCCTCCTCTTCGGCGCGCTGCCGGCCTGGCTGTCGGCGCCCCGCACGCGCGCCCGTTGGGCCCCGCTGGCCGAGGCAGCCCTGGTCACCGCCGCCTGCTGCGGACCCTTCGTGCTCTCGCTGAGCCTCGGCTGGAGCGCCCTCCCGGGGGTCGATCGGCCGCCCGAGGCCTGGATGGACCACGGGACGGCCGGCCGTGGGCTCTTCTCGCTCAACATGGTGATCGACCAGTCGAGCTGGCCGCTCTGGCCCTTCTGGCGCGGGGACGGCGATCCCTCCGACCTCCGCCTCCCGCTCACGGCCCTCAGCGCCCTCGTGGTCGGTCTGCTCATCCGTTGCCGCGGCCCGTCGCCGCTCAAGCGCTGGCTGCTGGTCGGCCTCATCGGCTGGGGGCTGCTGCTCGGCCCCTACCTCCGCGACGGGCGGGGCGACCTGATGGGCCCTCCCCTCCCCTACCGCCTGCTCTTCGACCACCTGCCCCTCTTCGACCGGCTGTGGTGGCCCACCCGCGCGATGCCGCTCGTGCTCGCGGCCCTCGCCGTGCTCTCAGCGGCCGGGGTCGAGGGGCTGGCCGCGCGCCTCGGTCGCCCTGGACGCTGGGTCGCCCTGCCGCTGCTGGTGCTGCTCTTCGCCGAGGTCGGCCTCCGCAACCCCTACAGCCCGCTGCCCGCCACGCGGCCTCGGGAGCACCGGCCCGCCCTCTACGCGGGCCTCGAAGGCGCCTTGATCACCACCCCGGTGACCGGCACCTCAGCCGACGGGCGACACGCGCTCTACCTCCAGGTGCTGCACGGCCGGCCGATCTCGGGCGGCCTGGGCGACCACATCGCCAGCCACCGCCCCGCCGGCTACGACGCTTTCATCGCCGGGAACGGGCTGCTCTCCGCCCTCGCCACCCTCAGCCAGGGGGGGCGCCCATCGGGTCGGGTCGAGCCCGCGGACCTGCAGGCCTTGCTCGACGTCGGCTTTCGCTGGGTGGTGGTGGACCCCTCCCTGTTCCGACCCGGCCGCGAGGGCCCCTGGACCGCCGCCTTCAGGGCCCTCCTCGAGTCCGTCCTCGGCCCGGCCGATCGGGAGGAGGCGCGGGGGGCCGCCTGGGCCCTCCACCCCATTGGAGGCCCCGTACAGCTCCCTGAGATCGAGCCCCCGGAGCCTGCGAGCGCAGCCAAGCCGCCGCGGATGCGCCTGCCGCCGCGGTGAACCGGAGGCTCCGGCGGGCGCTCAGCCCTCGTCGGGGATGGCGACGGTGGCGCAGGAGGTGCCGATCGCGACATGGGCCACCTCCGGCAGCGCGATCACGAAGCCCGGCGAGCGCGCCACGAGGCGCTCCCGCACCTCTCCATCGAGGGCCCTCACCTCGGCGAGCAGCGTGCCCGCCTCGAAGCGCTCCCCGCCGACCACGAGCGGGACCAGCAAGCCGGTCCGGGTGGTCCGGGGGCCGCTCTCCCGTCTCCAGGGCCCTCCCCCCTGAAAGGTCGCGTGCTGGGGGGCCGGCGCGACGCAGAGGCCGAGCGCGGTGAGGACGCCGAGCACGGCCTGGAGGGCGTCCTCAACGGCGCCGCGGTCAATTCGCCTCCGCGGGCCTACCTCGAGGGTGACCGCGGGGACCCCTGGACCGTTGACCAGGGCGCCCGGGAGGCTGCGATCCAGATCAAAGCGCAGGTAGCGGTCCTTCGGATACTCACGCAGGACCGTGAGCCCGGAGGCCTCCGCAAACCGAAGGCAGGCCTCGGTGAGACCGGGCGGGCCGCGCACCACGCGATCGAGGATCGCGTAGGGGATCGCGCCGCCCGTGTCGGTGTGCAGGTCCAACACGAGCTCGGGGCGCCGGCTGATGACGTCGGCCCACACCCGCGCCGCGTGACGCTCGGCGGGCGTGCCGCGGGCGTTGCCGGGGAAGGCCCGGTTCGGATCCGTGGCATCATCGGGGAGGCGCCGGGTGCCCTCGATCAGGCCCTGCGGGTTGAGGCTCGGGTAGAGGTAGACCGAGCCGCGGAGAAGCCGCGTGGGCAGGAGGCGCGCCAGGGCGTGGACGACGCCGATGCCGGTGCACTCGTCACCGTGCAGGTTCGCGCTCACCACCACCGCGGGGCCCGCCACCTTGGCCACCACCGACAGGACGGGGATGGGCACGCCGCTCCCGGCCACATGGGTGGTCGGCTGGATCTTCGCGGGCTCTTGCCGTGCCGATGTCACACCCGCCCCCCACGCTCCGGTCGGACCCCCGTAGCCGCTTCTGGCGCCGCTCGGGAGCCCGGCTCCGGATGGAGGCGGGCCTCTCCACGCCCAGGTCAGCCCACTCCGTGCCGCCGGGGACCCTTCGCGGTAGGATGGGGCATGCCCGCGCCGTTGTTCATGCCCGAAAGCACCGGCCTACAGACCGAGTTCTACCAGCTCATCCAGGCGGCGGTGTACCACGCCGACGGCCTGTGGGGCGAGGCGACCTTCGACCTGTACGTCAAGGACCTCCCGCCCACCTGGTCCTGGATGCTCGCGGCCGGCATCGAGCCGGCGATCGACGCCGTGCTGGCCATGCGCTTCACCGACGAGGAGCTCCGCTGGCTCCGCGCCCAGCCGGCCTTCAGCCGCACGAGCCAGAGCTTCTTCGACAGCCTGCGTAACTTCCGCTTTCACGGGGAGATCTCCGCCCTGGCCGAGGGCACCCCCGCCTTCCCCGGCGAGCCCTTGATCCGGGTGACCGCGCCCCTCGTCCACGTCGGCCTCATCGAGACCCGCCTCGTTCAAACCCTCACCGTGACCTGCGGGGTCGCCACGCGGGCCGCCCGCCTCGTTCAGGCGGCCGGGGGCCGGCCGGTGCTTGACTTCGGGAGCCGGCGTTGCACCGGGGCCGAGGCGGCCTGGCACTCCGCGCGGGGGGCCTGGATCGGCGGCTGCGCGGCCACCACCAACGCCCTCGCCGCCAGCCAGCTCGGCATCCCCCCCTGGGTGGTGATGTCCGACTCCATGCTCGCGGCCTACGACCAGAGCGCGGACGCCTACGACGCCTTCCACCTCCACTTCCCAGACTGCGGGCACGTCAACCTGCCCGGCGAGGACACCCACGAGGGGGTGGCGGAGCTCGCCTCCATCGCCGCGAGCCTCCGCACCGTCCGCCTCGATCACCGCGACCTCGCCGTGGCCAGCCGCGAGCTCCGCCGCTCCCTCGATCGCCACGCGATGAAGCACGTGCGCATCCTCGGCAGCGGGAGCCTCGACGAGGCCGTGGTGTCCAAGCTCGTCCGAGATGGCGCGCCGATCGACCTCTACGGCGTGGGCAGCGCGCTCGCCTCCGGGGGCCGCGCCGCGTCTCCGAGCCTCTCCTACCGCATCAGCGAGCTGACCCGAGGCCCCGATCCGACCCCGGTGACCAGCCACTGGTCCTCCCCCTGGCCGGGCCGGAAGCAGCTCGCGCGCTTCGCCGACCACGACGAGCTCTGCCTCGAGGTCGAGGGGCGCGCGGTCGAGGGACGCGGCGGGAGGCTGCTGCTCCAGCCCGTGGTGCGAGACGGAGCGCGCCTCCGCGCCGCCCCGGCCTTAACGGAGGTGCGGGCCTCGGCGGCCGCACAGCTCGCGCGCCTCCCCCAGGCCGTGCGCAACAACAGCGCCGTCTGGCCCGTGCTCCCCTCCGACGCCCTTCGGGAGATGGCGGTCCGGGGCTGAGCGCCGCGTCGGTCGCTCAGTTCGCGGGTTCGAGCAGCTCGATGACGCTGGTGCCGGCGATGATGAGGTCTCCCGGCTCGACCGGCCGGGAGGAGGCCACGATGTCCAAGCGCCCATCGGCCAAGACATAGGTGTGGCACCGCTCGTGGAGGCTCACCACGGAGACCCCTCCCGGGCCGGCGCAGAAGGCACAATGGCGGCGACCGGCGAGGGCCCGATCGAGGGTAAAGCCGCTCTCTCTGGCTCGCGCCGCCCTCGCGCCCACACACCACCGAACGTTGTCCTGGCCACGGCGGTCTGGGAGGGCGAGGCCGGGGTAGTTGGGCTCCCGACCCACCTCGGCCTGCTGACCGGCCATCACGCCGAGCCGGGCGAGGGAGTCGGAGATGAGCAGGCCCGCGTACCCCTTCTGGTGGAGCGCGCGATAGGTGATGAGGCCGCTGCCGATGGAGATGCGGTCTCCATCTTCGAGGATCACAGGCTTGCCCGGGCTCATCTGGCGGCCTGCGAGGGTCACCCCCGGCGCGAGCATCGTGAGGGCCACGGTGTCGGTGGAGACATCGACACGGGCGACCGAGCTGTCGCTGCGGTTCACCCAGCGCCCATCCGAGAGGAGGTCGTAGGTGTAGCCGGCCACCACCTCGCTCATCGGCACCGAGGGCAGCGCGAGGCCCGCCATCATGATCTCGCCCGCGAAGGACGAGTTGCCATCGAGGATGATGGTGTCGGTGCCCGCGGTGGCGCGGGGACGGGCCGTCTCGAGGATGGCGCGATCAATGCCGGCGGGCTGTCCGATGACCAGCCCGCGGCCCGCCTTCTGCCACTCGATACGGTCACCGGGCGGGATGTTGTAGGCGGCCAGCCAGAGGCTCGCGGGGTCTACCACCGGCAGGCGGTCTACGACATCTCGGAGCGGGGGGCTCGCCGGGACAAATCCTTCGAGGAGGATAATCGGCCGCGGAGGCAGCGCAGGGAGCGGATCCCCCCGCTGGATGCGCACGAGCCGACCGGTGCGGACGGCCTCTGACACGGGCTCAGGGAGCATCGCGCGGGTGGCCGTGACGGCGCGGAAGACCTCGACCTCGCTCGCGATGCCCTTCAGGGTGTGCCGCCCCACCGGCTCCCAGGCGATCTCGGCGAGGTTCATGCACAGGTGGGTGGCCGCCGACATCCAGATCTCGGCGTCGGGCGTGCGAGACAGCAGACGCGCCGCGAGGTTGACCGCCTCACCGAAGGCGTCACCGTCGATGACCTCCACGTCACCCGTGGCCATCGCCGCGCGGATCGAGAGGCCCGTCCCCTTGTTCGGGATGGTATCGACCAGCTCGACCGAGGACCGCACTGCGTCGGTGGCCGCCGGGAAGAGGGCCATGTAGGAGTCGCCGAGGTTCTTGACGATACGGCCGCCGAAGCGCTCCAGGACCGGCGCGACCAACTTCTCGTGCATGGCGATGAGGTTTCGCAGGCCCTCGCGATCGGAGCGCCCCACGGAGGCCGTGTAATTGGCCAGATCCGTGAAAACGACGGTGCACGTGCGCGTCGCCACTTTGACTCCTCCCGCCCCTCCTTGCCCAGCGGCTGCGCGGGGGGCGCGCAGAGGCACACGGGAAAGACGAGCTGGGCCGAACGGGCCCATTGCATAGCGCGGCCGTCGGACGCCGACCAGCGCGGAGTCACGGTCAGGCTGTCCCTTGGGGGGCGAGGCCGCGATGAGCCTCTGACAGTCTGTCAACAACGCCCCGTCCGCACGTCGTCGTCGAGGGCCCGACCCGAACGGCACGCATCTTGCATTGTTATCCCCCGCACCATCAGCCCGTCGCTGCGCGCCCCCCGGGGAGGTCCGCGGTGGATGCGCGACCGCGAAAACGAAGCTACGGGCCCCGCCGACCATGAAGACCACCCACCTTAGACACCCTCCCCTGCGATCGCCCCGCCCAGCGCGAACCGCATGGAGCCACCATGGCTGATGCGCTCACCCGAAAGCGTTGGACCATCGCCGGACTCTTCCTGGGGGTCGGCGTGACCTCCTGGTTGGGCTCGATGGGCGTGGCGCGCGTGGGGGGCCACTACTTGGCGTTGCCGGAGGGCGCCTCGCTGGTCGCCCTCGACGTCCAGGAGGCCGCCCCCGCGACGCCCAGAACCAAGCCAACCCCCGGGAACCGGGGGCTCGGTAAGCCATCGAACGACGTGGCTGCCGGCGGCCCCCCCGAAGGCGGGCCCCTGCCCGCGGGAGGCCCCGACGACCCCTCCTCGACCGAGGGCCTCGGCGGCTCGGACATCCTCGCCCCTTCCACCAACCGCAGCCGGCCCTTCCCCGGCGGGCCTCCCGCGGCGGGGAGCAAGTCGGCCTACGTCGAGCCCATCCTCGCGCGCAACATCTTCGACTCCTCGCGGGTTGGTATGGCCGCGGTCGAGGGTGACGAGATCAGCGGCGGAGAGCACAAGACCGACCTCAAGGTCGTGCTGCTCGCCACGGTGGTCACCGAGCCCGCGGAGTACTCTTCGGCCCTCATCACCGAAGAGAAGTCCGGCCGAGCGGGCGCCCAGGGCTACGGCATCGACGACGACCTCCTCGGAGAGGCCAAGATCATCCGCATCGAGCAGCGGAAGGTCTACATCCGTCGCTCCGACGGTGACATCGAGTACCTCGCGATGGACCCCGACAAGGTCGTGGCCGCCGGAGAGGCGGCCGGCGGCGAGACGGAGACCGCGGGTGTCTCCAAGGCCGACGACACCCACTTCGTCATCGAGCAGGCGCTCATCGACGAGATGCTGGCCAACCCCGAGAAGCTCTACTCCCAGATCCGCGCCGTCCCCCACAAGGACGCCAGCGGCGAGATCGACGGCTATCGCCTCAGCGGTATCCGCAAGAAGTCCGTCTTCGGCAAGCTCGGCGTGAAGAATGGCGACGTGGTCCACGCGGTGAACGGCAAGACCCTCACCAGCATGTCGGCCGGGATGGAAGCCTTCAACTCGCTGCAGAACGAGAAGAGTTTCAACTTCGAGATCACCCGGCGCAACCAACGCCAGACCTTCGAATACGAGATCCGCTGATGTCGCGTACGAGCCCGCTCCCCTGCTCCGGCACCCCCGCCCCCTCCGCGCTGCGCTCCTGGCTCTTGCGCCCCGCCCTGCTCCTCGCGGCCCTCTCGGCGCTCGGCGGAGCGGCCTGGGGCCAGGACAAGAAGCAGCCTCCTGCCCCGCCGCCGGCCGGCGCCGAGGCCGAGAAGCCGGAGCCCCAAAAGGCCCCTCCTTCGAGCGGCCCCACCGACGCCGAGGACGACGGCGGCGAGCCCGAAGCCGCGGCTCCCGGTCGCCAGAAGGCGCCGCAGATCGACCCTCGGGCGAAGGTCAACATGGACTTCGTCAACACGTCCTTGAACGACCTCGTCAAATACATGGCCGACATCACGGGCCGGAACTTCATCCTCACCGATGAGCTGAAGGGTGAGGTGACGATCATCAGTCACCAGCCCGTGTCGGTGCCCGAGGCCTACGAGGCCTTCCTCTCCGCCCTCGAGATGGCCGGCTACACCACCGTGACCGTGGGGCAGGCCACAAAGGTGGTCCCCACGGGGAGCGCCGCCAACAACCCGCTGCGGGTGTACGAGGGCGGCAACATCCCGGCGACGGACAACTACGTCACCCAGATCATCCAGCTCGAGAACATCGCCGTCGCCGACGTCAGCAGCATCGTGCAGGGCCTCGCCGGTAAGGGCGCCAAGATCCTGAACTACGCGCCGACGAACACGATCATCATCACCGACTCTGCGAACAACATTCGCCGCGTCTACCGGATCATCAGCCAGCTCGACGTCGCGGCCCCCAAGGCGAAGATGGAGATCATCCCCATCGTCAACGCGACCGCCAGCGACATCCAGAAGCTGATCGAGCAGATCTACAATCTCAACGCCTCAGACTCAAGCGCGCGCTCCAGCGCCACCGGCGAGGACGCGGCCGCTCGGCGCACCCGACGCTCCAAGCGTAACGCTGACGCGGCCGCCACCGACGGCGGGGGGGAGGCCTCCTCCTCGAACGTGGGCTCTGAAGGGAAGTACATTGACCGCATCATCGCCGATGAGCGCACCAACTCGCTGATCGTGATGGCCAACGACGAGGCGATGGCGGCGGTCAAGGAGCTCATCGGCCAGCTCGACGTGGACGTCGATCCCTCCAGCCGCGCCCAGATCCACGTCGTCTACCTCGAGCACTCGAAGGCCGAGGACGTCTCGACCGTGCTCTCCAACCTCGCCAACGAGTCCAAGAGCTCGAGCTCCTCCTCGAGCGCGGCGAGCTCCCGCACCCGGCGCGGGACGACCGGCGCGGCAGCGGCGGCCGGGGGCCGGGCCGGGCGCACCGCGGCCGCGGCGGCCGAAGGAGGGGCCGAGGGCGGCGAGGGCGGCGGCGCGGTGGCGGCCTTCGAGTCGGGCCTCCGCATCACCAGCGACGAGAACACGAACTCCCTCGTGATCATCGCCACCCCAGACCAGTTCGAGATCCTGAAGCAGGTCATCGACAAGCTCGACATCCGCCGCAAGCAGGTCTTCGTCGAGTGCGTGATCCTCGAGGTCGCGAGCGACGACAGCTCCAGCCTCGGCATCGGCATACACCGCGGCATCGACGGCAAGGGGGAGGGCTGGGGCCTCGTCTCCGGGCAGTTCAACGGGGACTCCCTCACCTTCGCCAGCAGCCTCGCGAGCGACCCCTCCGGCCTCGCCATCGGCATGTTCGGCAGCTCCTTTGACGTCGACATCCCCGACCCCACCGGCAGCGGCGGCACGGTCACCATCCCGGTCCCCGCCTTCGGCGTCGCGCTGAACGCGATCATGCAGAACTCCTCCGTCAACATCTTGAGCACCCCCAACGTGCTCACCATGGACAATGAGGAGGCCAAGATCGTGGTCGGTCGCAACGTGCCCTTCCCGATGTCGACCGCGGCGAGCACGACCAACCTCTCGAACTCCATCACCCAGTATCAACGCGAAGATGTGGCCATCACCCTCAAGGTGAAGCCGCAGATCAACGAGTCGAACTACGTGACCTTGGAGGTCTTCCAAGAGGTGCAGGAGATCGAGTCGAGCACCGCCGACAACGCAGGCGGGCCCACCACGTCGAAGCGACAGGTGGAGAGCACGGTGGTGGTCAAGGACAACCAGACCATCGTCATCGGCGGGCTCATCAGCGAGACCGACGGCACCGCCGAGACCAAGGTGCCCATCCTCGGCGACATCCCGCTGATCGGGCGGCTGTTCCGCGGCACGCAGAAGACGAGCCGCAAGACGAACATGCTCATCTTCCTCACGCCGCACATCATCGACGAGCCGATCGATCTCCAGGAGATCTACCAGATCAAGTGGGCCCAGCGGCAGGAGTTCCTCCGCCGATTCTACGGCAAGAGCAAGGCCGCCCAGGATCTCGAGCTGCAGAACCTGCTCTCGTACAGCATGAACCAGATCGACAAGCCGAGCCGCTTCCGCGGCACCTCCGACGATGGCGCCAAGTTCCAGATGGTCGGAGAGCAGAGCGGGGACGCCGACCCTCCGCCGCCGGCCACCCGCGCAGAGGGCAAGGGAGCCCCCGAAGACCCCCCCGAAGACGCTCCCTGAAGACGCTCCCTGATCCCGAGGCCTCGCGCCCACCTCCCCGCTCCTGAGCCCACCGCGCGCTGTTCACCCAGAGTCGTCGAGTAGAGACCATGCCCATCCGCCGCGAACCCATCGACCGGCTCCTCGTCGCCCGAGGCGTAAGCCCCGCGAGCATCGAGGAGGGCCGGAGTCAGGCCGCGAAGGGAGGGATGAACCTCCTCGAGAGCCTCGTCCGCACGGAGTCCGTGGACGGCACCATCCTCGCGCGCACCCTGGCCGAGACGAGCGGGCTCCCCTTCCTCGCCTCGGTCGACGTCGACGCGGTGGACGTCGACCTCATCCGCCCGCTGCCCCTCGGCCTCGCCCGCGAGTACGGCATCCTCCCGCTGTGGATCAAGGACAACATGGTCGAGGCCGCGGTGGTCTCGCCGCGCTCCCAAGGCGCCATCGACGATCTGCGCGTGCTCTACGGCAAGAACGTGCGGGCCTTCCTCGTCCCGCCCATCGTGCTGCGCGAGGCGACCAACCGCGCCTACGACAAGGCCACCCGCAACGCGACCGCGGTGATGGAGGAGATGGACGAGAGCCAGGGGGCCGAGGACAGCGGTGGCATCCAGCTCGGCGCGCTCGACGGTGACCTGCTGGACGACCCCAACCAGGCCCCGATCATCCGCTTCGTGAACTCCCTGTTCACGCAGGCGATCAAGGAGCGGGCGAGCGACATCCACATCGAGCCCTTTGAGAAGGAGCTGGTGGTGCGCTTCCGCGTGGACGGCATCCTCTACGAGGTGGTCAAGCCGCCCCCGCGCCTGCAGGCCTCGATCGTCAGCCGCGTCAAGATCATGGCTGGGCTGAACATCGCCGAGAAGCGCATCCCGCAGGACGGCCGCATCCGCACCCGGATGGCGGGCCGGGAGATCGACGTCCGCGTAAGCACCATGCCCGTCCGGCACGGCGAGCGTGTGGTGATGCGTCTCCTCGAGAAGGGGCGCGTCTTCAACCTCGAGCGGGTGGGCATGGACGCCGAGGTGATGGCTCACTTCCGCAAGCTCATCCGGCTGCCTCACGGCATCGTGCTCGTCTCCGGGCCCACCGGCTCCGGCAAGACGACCACGCTCTACTCCGCCTTGGCCGAGATCAACTCGCCCGACAAGAACATCCTCACCATCGAGGATCCGATCGAGTACGAGCTGCGCGGGGTCGGTCAGACCCAGGTGAACCCGAAGATCGACCTCACCTTCGCCAGCGTGCTCCGCGCCCACCTCCGCCAAGACCCCGACATCATCCTCGTCGGTGAGACCCGCGACAAGGAGACGGCAGAGAACGCGATCCAGGCCTCGCTCACCGGTCACCTCGTGTTCTCGACCATCCACACGAACGACTCGGCGACCGCCTTCACCCGACTCGTCGACATGGGCATCGAGCCCTTCCTCGTCGCGAGCTCGCTCATCGCCATCCTGGCCCAGCGCCTCGTGCGCCGGATCTGCCCCGATTGTCGTGAACAGTACACGCCGAGCGCCGCCGAGCTCCGCGACGTCGGCCTCAACCCCGACCGCATCCGGGGCCAGCTCTATCGGGCCGTGGGCTGCGCGAACTGCAGCATGAAGGGCTACACCGGCCGAATGGGCATCTACGAGCTGCTCGTGGTCGACGACGAGACCCGCGCCCTCGTCACCGGCGGCGCCGACGCCGGCCAGATCAAGAAGCACTGTGCGGTCAAGGGCATGCGCACCCTACGAGATGACGGCATCGCCAAGGCGCTGGCCGGCCAGACCACCCTCGATGAGGTCCTGCGTGTCACCCAGGACGACGTGATCTCCTTCGACTGACCCGGCCGTGGGGGGCGCCGCGCGGGCCCCCGTTCCCAGTGCCGGTTGGTATCCCTGTGCCGGTTGGAGCCTCTCCCCCATGGCCGTCTACGAGTACAAAGGAATCGACGCCGCAGGAAAGACCTCCGCCGGCGTGGTCGACGCCGACTCCGCCAAGGGCGCCCGCAACAAGCTGCGGCGCCAGGGTGTGTTCACGACCGAGGTGATGGAACAGAAGGCCGGGAGCTCCACCCGCGGCAAGGGCCTCGCGGTCGAGGTCGATCTCGGCAAGCTCTTCGCGCGTATCAGCACCGAAGACATCGCCACGATGACCGGCCAGATGGCAACCCTCATCGGGGCCGGCATTCCCATGGTGGAGGCCCTCTCCGCCCTGATCGAACAGATCGAGAACCCCAAGCTGAAGAGCGTGATGGTCGCCGTCCGTGAGGACGTCAACCAGGGCTCCGGCCTCGCCGCCACGATGCGAAAGCACGGCGGCAAGGACTTCGGCGACCTCTACATCAACATGGTGGCCGCCGGCGAGCAGTCGGGCTCCCTCGACCTCGTGCTCAAGCGCCTGATGACCTACACCGAGTCGCAGGTTCGCCTCCGCGGCAAGGTCACCAGCGCCATGATGTACCCCGCGCTGATGGGTACGGTGGCGATACTCATCACCGTCGGTCTGTTCGTGGGAGTGATCCCCAAGATCCGACGTATCTTTGAGAGCATGGGCACGGCCCTCCCGCTCATCACCCGCATCACCCTTGGAATATCGGACGCCATCCAGGGGTACTGGTGGCTGATGATCATGGTGACCGCCGCCATCGTGTACGGAGTCTATCGGTGGGTCATCACCCCTGCAGGACGCCGAAAGTGGCACGGTTGGAAGCTCTCGATGCCGATCTTCGGCAAGGTGAACCGCCTCGTCGCGGTGAGCCGCTTCTGCCGCACCTTCTCCACTCTGCTGGACAGCGGCGTGCCCATCCTCACCGCCGTGAGCATCGTCGCCACCGTGGTCGAGAACGACATCCTCTCCGACGCGATCCAGAGCGCTGGGAAGAACATCCGCGAGGGCCAGAGCATCGCCGGCCCCCTCAAGGAGTCCGGCCAGTTCCCCCCGCTGGTCATCCACATGATCGCCATCGGCGAGAAGACCGGTGAGCTCGAGCCCATGCTCGCCAAGGTCGCAGACTCCTACGACCAGCAGGTGGAGAACATCCTCGGCAGCATCACCAGCCTCATCGAGCCCGTGATGATCATCTTCATGGGCGGCATGGTGGCCACCATCGCCCTCGCCATCATGCTGCCGATGCTGCAGATGACCCAGAACCTGCAGCACTGAACCTGCGGCGCTGCACCTGCAGCGCTGAAACAAACGCATCCGACTTCGTGTCTCTCTCAGAACACCCTCACCGAAGGAGTCCGCCATGTCCAGCCCCCTCTTCCGCTCCCGCGGATCCCGCCGAACCGGCTCCCGGCGCGGGCTCACGCTCGTCGAGATCATCATCGTCATCGCCATCTTGAGCACGCTGATGGCCCTCGTCGCCGGCACGATGCTCGGCGCTCAGGACGAGGCGAACGTCGACCTCACCAAGCTGCAGATGCAGAAGGTGAAGTCCAGCCTCGAGATGTACGCCGCCAAACACAGCGGGAAGTACCCCACCACGAGCGAGGGCCTCGCCGCCGCCAAGAAGTGGCTCCCGAACGGCGAAGTTCCCACCGACACCTGGGGCAACGAGTTCCAGTATTACAGCCCCGGCACCCACAGCGAGCAGGCCTACGAGCTCATCTCGCTCGGGAAGGACGGCCAGGAGGGCGGCGAAGAGACCGACGCCGACATCAACTCCTGGGAGCTCGGCAAGGGTAACAGCGACGAGAAGTAGGCCACCTGAGGGAGCCCGGCCCGAACATGAACACCCGCTCACCCCGACGTCTGTCGCCCGAGGTCGCCGCTCCCCGCGGCGCACCGGGCCCACGGCGTGGGAGAGGGTCGGGCTTCACGCTGATGGAGCTGATGGTCGTCATCGCCATCATGGGCCTGCTCGCGCTCCTCGGGGCCCCCGCCATCTCCAACGCGCTCGACCTCCAGCAGCGCGGCGCCGCCAAGGAGCTGCTCCAGACCTACACCTGGCTCATCGACGAGGCGGCGCTCCGTAACGTCACCTTCCGTGTCGTCTACAACCTCGACCGCAACACCTGGAAGGTGGAGGCCGGTGATCCGAACACCCTCGTCTTCTCCAACCCCGAGGAGCGCGAGAAGGCCGAGCAGGCCGAGAAAGACCGCATGTCCCGCTACACCGAGCGGGAGATCGCCGAGGGGGTGCCCGACGCCGACGCGGCCGGCGCCGCCGAGGGCGAAGGCGAGGAGGCTGGCCTCGGCGGCGGGGTGAGCGAGGCGCCCACGCAGTTCGAGGGGCTCACCGACAACACCGCCTTCACCACCGAGAACGAGCTGCCCTCCGGCTGCATGTTCGCCTGGGTCTACACCCCCGAGTATGGCACCGAGGGCCTCCGCCCGAACGAAGAGCCCCCCGAGGACCCCGCCGACGAGCGTGTCGCGTACACCTACATCTTCCCTGACGGCACGGCGCAGCACATCGTCGTGCGCATCGTCGATCGGGACGATCCAGAGGACGGCTACACCATCGAGGTCGAGCCCCTCTCGGGCAAGGTCAGCCTCAAGGACGACGTCGTCGAGCCCGGCCAGAGCATGGCCTGGCTGCCGGTCGAGGGGCCGACCATCCGATGACGGCCCCTCGCCCGACCCCGCGTCGCCGACAGCGTGCCTTCACCTTGCTCGAGGTGATGATCGCCCTCGGCATCCTCGCGGTCGCCCTGATGGTGCTCGTGGGCGCTCAGGGTAGCGCCGTGGTGAGCACGATGGACGCCGACAAGACCGGCACGGCCGCGATGCTCGCCGAGGAGAAGCTGAAGGAGGTCATGATCACCCTCGAGAAGGAGGGTTGGACCGACCAAGACAAAGAAGAGGACGGCGACTTCGAAGACTTCGGCGAGGAGGACTTCCGCGGTGACGCCTCCTTGCAGGTCGAGTACGGAGACTCGCTCAATGACTTCCATTGGGCCTGGACGGTCCGGAAGGTCGAGCTGAGCCTGCCCCCCGACCTCGGCGGCATGGCGGAGCAGCTCAGCGGCTCCGGATACTTCGGGGCGGAGGAGAAGACCGAGAACGCGGACTTCAGCGGAGCGCCGGATCTGTCCTCGTTCATCAGCCCCGATCAGCTCACGGAGTATCTGAGCAATTATTTCCGGGAGGTGCGGGTCCGCGTCTGGTGGGGAGAGAACCTCGAGGAGGTTGATCAGGTGGAGATCGTCCACCATGTGATCAACCCCACCGGGATGGTCTCCTCCTCCGAAGAGCAGGGCGGCGGGGAAGACGGCGGCGGGGCCTCCGGCAAATGAGCGCCCTCCGCCAGCACCGGTCAGCCCGGCGCGCCTCGTCGCGGCGCGGCTTCACGCTGATCGAGGTGATGATCGCGATCGGCATCCTCGTCGTGATCGCCGCCCTGGCCTTCGAGACCCTCTCCGGCGCGGTGCAGTCGCGCGACATGCTCGAAGAGAACGACGAGCTCTCCCGCAGCGCGCGCGTGGCCATCCAGCGACTGTCCCGCGAGATCTCCCTCGCCTTCCTCACCACCAACACGAGCGCGGTGAACACCTACCGCACGCTCTTTGTGGGCAAGGACAGCGACGAGGCCGACCAGCTCTGGTTCGCCACCACCAGCCACCGCCGCACCTACCACGACGCCCGTGAAGGGGATCAGACCGAGATCACGCTCTGGACGGAGGCCGATCCCGAAGACGACCAGCACCTCGTGCTCCTCCACCGGGAGGCCCCGCGCATCGACCAGGAGCCCGACAAGGACGGCACCATCCTCCCGCTCGCCCGCGGCGTGGCCCGCTTCGACCTTCGCTACCTGGACGGTGAGAAGAACGAGTGGAAGGACGAGTGGGACACCACCGGCGCCGAGACCCCCGGGCGCCTCCCGCGGGCCGTCCAGGTGCTGCTCGTGCTCGTCACCCCCGACGACGACAACGAGGGGCAGTGGATCGAGCACCCCTACCTCCAGACCATCCTCATCGAGACCGCGAAGCCAATCAAGAAGAGCCTGTTCAACCAGGGTCAGAAGAAGAGCCTCGCCGATGGGATCCCCCAATGAGATGCAGCAGCCTCCGCTCGGTCGGCGCGCTCTGGCGCGCGCTCACCCGCCCCCGCAGCCTCCATCGCGCCGGCCGCCTGACCCGCCCCGCCCGCGGTCGTCGCAGCGGCGTGGCCCTCCTGCTCGTCATCACCACCGTGATGCTGCTCACCATCCTCGTGACGGAGCTGAGCTACGGGGCGCAGGTCCGCTTCATGGTGACCACCCACGAGAAGGACCGCGTGGCCGCCTACTGGCTGGCGCGCTCGGGCTACAACATCTACCGCTTGATCCTCGTCGGGAACCAGGAGCTCGGAAAGAACAGCCAGGTCCAGAGCTTCGCAGAGTCCATGGGCATCAGCATCGGCAATGCCCTCATCGACCTCGTCCCCGTGTTGAACACCGGCCTGCTGCGGATGTTGATGGGCTCGGAGGGCGCGAGCGACGTCTCCGAGGAGGACGTGGCCGACTTCAAGCAGACGGGCCAGGTCTCCGAGGAGGTCGCGAAGGAGTCCCGCGAGGGCGGGCTGTTCTCCGACAAGAACTTCCTCGACTTCCCCGGCGACTTCTCTGCTGAAGTGCACGATCACGAGTCGCGCATCAACGTCAACGGCTTCGCGACCGGCACAGAGGCCACCCAGCTCACCATCTACGACTCCCCCACCGCCAAGCAGCTCTACGCGCTGATGAGCGGGGAGGAGAACGATCAGTGGTTCCAAGAGCGGAACATCGATCGATGGGAGATCATCGGCAACCTGAAGGACTGGGTCGACAGCGACTCCATCCGATCGGCCGGCTCCGGTGGTTACGAGGACTCGCTCTACAACGCCCTCGAGTCGCCCTACCTCACGAAGAACGCCCCCTTTGACACCATCGAAGAGATCCACCAGGTGGCGGGGTGGGAGGGCGAGATCTACGACCGCTTCGGCGCCAGCCTCACCGTCTACGGTGCGGGTGCCAAGATCAACGTGAACAAGGCCTCCGATGACGTGCTCAAGAGCGTGATGCGCGGCTGCGCTTCTACGCCCCCTCTGGACACCCAGCTCGAACAGTGCCTCGAGTCCGTGGAGTTCCTCATCTCTCGGGGGAGCTGGACCAAGGCGAAGGCGTTCAAGGCCTCCTCGGACGCCTGCGGCGTCATCCTCGAGACGGAGTGTAACAGCGCGCGCGTGACCACCTCTTCGGCCACCTACGACATCCTGTCCACCGGGCTCGTCGGCACGAGCTCCGTGACCGTACACGCCGTGCTGGACTTCAGCAGCGGCAGCAGCGAAGGCAGCCTCAAGTACTGGCGGGTTGATTAAGCCCCCACCTCGGACGAATCATGGCAAGGATCCTCGGTATCGACCTCGGCGCACACGCGGTGAAGCTCGCCCTCTTTCAGGGCAGCTTCGGCCGGCATCAGCTCATGGGCTACCACCAGGCCGCGGTGGCCCAGGTGGACGAAGAGCCGCCCTCCCTCGAGGCGCGCATCGAGGCCCTGCGCACCCTGCTCGAAGAGCTACCGGCGGCCGGGAGCACGGTCAGCGGCGCGACCTTCCCCACCGAGGCGGCCAGCGTGCGCTCCGTGGTGCTGCCCTTCGCCGACCGGAAGCTCGTCGAGAAGACGCTCTCGGCCGAGGTCGAGAACCTCGTGCCCTTTGACCTCGAGGACATGCTGCTCGCCAGCCGCATCGTCGGCGTCGAGGGGACCACCACCACGGTGCTGGTCGCCCTGGCCGAGCGGGACCGGGTGCGCCCCATCCTCGCCGCCTTGAAGGAGGAGGGGGTCGACCCCAGCCTGCTGGTGGTCGATGGAGACCTGCTCGGGAGCTACGCCGCCGAGGGGGTTCAGGCCGTGGTCGACCTGGGTCACAGCCGCACCCTCATCACCCTCTGCCGGAACGGCAAGGTGCTGGCGACACGCTCCTTCCCCCGTGGGGGCCACCACGTCACCATCGCCCTCGGTCAGGCCCTCGGCCTGTCCTACGCCGAGGCCGAGCTCCGCAAGCACCGAACCGCGCTCGAGGTGCCCCAGGGCGAGCTGATGGCGGCCCACGTCGAGGAGCGGACCGACCCCGTCTCCATCGCCCCCGACGGCCGCGTCCTCGCCGCCGCGCACCTCCCGCTGGTCATCGACCTGCGGAGCTCGCTGCTCTCCTTCGAAGACGCCCTCAACGTCGAGATCGATGAGCTCGTCCTCACGGGCGGGGCCGCGGCGCAGGTGGGCCTCCGCGAGTGGCTGGGTGAGGTCCTCGGCGTGCCCGTGCGGAGCGCGCACCTCGGGCCGGAGGCCGACAGCACCGGCCAGGCCGGCGTCTACGCCCTCGCGCACGCCGTCGGCGTCGCTGCCGCGACCGGCAAGGGCCAGCCCCTTGACCTCCGGGTCGGCGACTTTGCCTTCAAGGGCGACCTGGCCACCATCGGCCGAGCCGTGCGCTACCTCGCCGTGGCGGCCATCGCCTTCGTCGCGGTCGGGGCCGGCATCTTCGCTTGGAAGACCACCGCGGCCGAGCGCGCGCTCGAGGCGGTCGACGCCCAGATCGCCGCCACCGTCCTCTCCGCCTTCCCCGACGCTGACCCCGCCAAGCTGAAGGATCCCTCGATGGCGATGGCCATCATGCAGGAGAAGACCTCGGCCTCGGCCGGGCGGGTCGGCGCGCTGGGGAGCCTGCTCTCCCAAGAGCCGCCGACCTTGTCGACGATCCGCACCCTGTCGGCCGACATGCCCCCCCCCGCCGAGGCGAGCATCGACGTGTCCGAGCTGTCGATCACCGACAGCGCGATCACGATGAAGGCTGACACCGAGGGCTTCGAGCAGGCCGGCAAGATCGAGAGCTCGTTGAAGCGGAACGCCCGCTTCAAGTCCGCCCAGAAGGGTGACGAGAAGAAGACCGGCGAGAAGGTGCGCTTCACCATCACCATTCCGCTCGGCGAGTCCGAGGGCGACGCGAGCGAGGGTTAGGCCATGGCTTCATTCAAAGAGACACTCGAGGCCTTCGAAGGCCGGATCCAGGACGCCCTGGCCGACATGAGCCCGCGGGATCGTATGTTGGCCGCCGGGCTCGTCGTGGTCGCCACGGTCGGCCTCCTCGGCGGGGGCGGCTGGTGGATGAAGGGTCGCCTGAACACCCTCGACGCCCGCCTCGCCGATCATGAAGAGACGCTGCGCCTCATCCGGGTGCTCGCAGCCGAGCAGGGCAGCACCGCCGACACGGAGAAGGAGATCGAGACCCTCCTCCAGAAGAACGCCGGCACCGACCTCTCCACCTACCTGGAGCAGGCGGCCGAGCGCACCAACGTGCGTGACCGACTCGACGCCGTCAAGGAGAAGTCCTCCAGCATCGACGGCAACCTCGAAGAGAAGATGTACGCCGTGACCCTCTCGAAGCTCACCGTGGAGGAGATGGGCAACTTCCTCTACGAGCTCGAGGGAAACGGCTACCCACTCAAAGTGCGAAGCTTCAAGTCCAAGACCAAGACCGGCGCCAACGGCAAGGTGCTCGATCTCACGCTGGACATCTCCGCGTTCCGCCTCGTTGAAGCGGCCCCCGCCGCCACGGAGGGGTGATGTTGAAGACCCTCGGCATCTTCCTCGGCGTGATGGCCTTCGGGTTCATCGTCTTCTTCCTTGGCTTGAAGGTCAACTTCCCCTCGGAGGCTGCGCTGGAACGCGTCCGCTACCTGATCCAGGAGGAGGGTGACGGAAAGTGGGCTTTCGAGGCTAGTGACGCCTCGATCTGGCTGCCCAGCGGGCTCGAGTTTACCGACGCCACCCTCTACAAGGTGGAGAAGGCCCGCAAGAAGGTCAAGAGAAACAAGAAGAAGAAGGGGAAGGCGGAGGACGAGGAGCCAACGGAAGACCCGGCGGTCAAGGCCTCCCCCTTCCTGCACCTCGACAGCCTCTCGGTCCGCGCCGGGCTCTTCGCCCTCATGCGTGGACGGACCAGCGTGATCTTTGACGCCGATCTGTACGGTGGCGGGCTGTCCGGGACGATCGACATCGGTGAGAAGTCCCGCCGAATCGAGCTCGACGGCGAGGACATCGATCTCTCGGCCGTACCCTTCGCGGGCGAAGACTGGAACCTCGCGCTGGCCGGCCTCGCGTCGGTGGACGCCGACTTCGAGATCGACTCGACGAACATCAAGGAGTCCAAGGGGTACTTCAAGCTCAACTTTGAAGACCTCGCCTTCGAAGGCGGCGCGCTGATGGGCCTGGAGATGCCCCCCACCGCCTTCACCGAGTCCTTTCTGAACATGGAGATCAATCAAGGTAAGGCCGAGATCAAGGATGGCCACTTCAAGAGTGACCTCGTGGACGTCGGTCTCGGCGGTGAGATCACCCTCTCCACGCGGGAGCTCTCCCGCTGGCGCGTCCGGGTGACGATGGAGCTCAAGTTCTCAGAACAGATCGACACCTTGGCCCGCATGGCTCCGATGTTGAACAAGGCGCGGGACACAGAGGGCGTCTACCACCTCCTCTGTACGGGCACCCTCAGCTCCCCCCACTGCCGCGAAGAGCGAGCGGGCGGCACCACCCGCAACAACATCGAGCCGGACGAGCTGGATGGCGAAGAGCGCCCCGCCAAGCGGCGAGGGGGGAAGGGCATCCCCGGCGGCCTCGGCGGGCCGGACGCGGGCTTCGGACCCGGTCAGCTCGGCGGCGCCGAGGCGGACGACGGCGGCGGGGAAGAGACCATGAGCGCGGAGGAGCGCCGCCAGAAGCGCCTCGACCGCATCCGGGAGCGCCGCGAGCGCATGCGGAAGCAGCGTGAGGATCGAGAGGCCGGCGGCGGCCCCTCGAACGAAGACGGCCCGATGGGAAGGCCGGACGAGGACTTCCCGCCGCCGATGGACATCAACGGCCCCATCGACGACGGCCCGCCGGGGATGGACGAGCCCCTCGACGACGGTCCGCGAGACTTCCCGTCCGACGAGGGAGAGCAGGACTTGCCGATGGACGATCGCTGAGCGAGGCTCGTCCGCGCCTCAGGCCCCTTGGCTGGCCTTGAGGCGCCGGACGAGCCCCTGCAGCTCGATGTCGGTGGGCTGCGCCCGCTGCGCCCGCTGCGCCCGCCCCAAGGCGCCCCCAAGGTCACCGCGGCGCTCCAAGTAGAGGGCCAAGTAGCGCTGACCCTCGGGATCATGGGCGTCAAACTGCTCGGCGAGCAGCAGCAGGTCGCGCGCGTCCTCCTCCCGCTGGGCGGAGGGGAGCCCCGGGTTGTGGAGGCGAGCCCAGGCGAGGTTGGCCAGGATGGCGGGGTGATCGATGCGTCGATCGCGGGCCCGCGACAGCACCCGATCGGCCTGCTCCCAGGCAGACTGCGTGATCAAGCTCCGCCCCCGCTGGAGAAGCCGCTCTTCTGGGCTCTCGCCGCCGCCCATCATGGAGGTCGGGTCACCGCCGACGGAGCCACCGCCGTGCAGGCTGCCCCCGTGGGGGCCAGACCCGGCGTAGCTCAGCGAGGCGTGCAGCGAGACCGTGCCATCCTGCTCCGTACGGGTGGAGCGCTCGACCAGCGAGAGGAGCTCTCCGGCGGCCTCGCGGAGCTCAGGGGAGCTGTCGCTCCTCCGGACGATCTCCGCGTACCGTAGCCGCATCCGCGCCGCGGCCTCCCGAATGAGCTCGGAGGAGGCGTCCGCGGGCACCCCGAGCACGACCGCGGCGTTCGCCCCCCGCAGCCGCTCCAGCTCGCGCTGCAGCCGCTCCGCCACACGTTGCTGGCCCCCCGCCCCGTTCGGGCCCCCCAGGGAAGAAGCCTCGGACGAAGAGCGGCTGCTGGAAGACGAAGTCCGACCGGACCCGACCGAGGTTGGGGCCAGGGAGAGGGGCGCCGCAGCGGGACCGGCCAGGGGAGCGACGGGCGCGGTGCCCCGAGGAGGGATGGGCGGAGCGGCCCGCGATCGCGACGCCGCGCTCCGTGCGGGCGGCTGGGAGGCGCGAGGACGGGAGACCGGCGCCTGCAGCGCGAGCAGGCGGAGTCGGTGACACAGCTCCAGATCGGCCGAGACGGCGTCGGCGCTCAGGTCGAGCGAAGCGAGCAGGTCTCCGAGGAGGGCCTGACCGTCGGCCACCATCGCGAGGCGACGAAGGCCGGGATCGACCGGGAGCCGCTCGAGGGCGGGCGACCAGGGCGTCCTCGCCGGGGCCTTGAAGGCGCTCTCCACGGCGAAGCGGGAACGCCCGGGGTCGCGCATCCGGTCGTATAGCAGGCTCCCCAGCGCCTCCGCCTCACCGAGACCCTCCGCCTCTCCGGGCTCAAAGACCAGCCGGCCCCCGTCGAAGGCGACCTCCAGCAGGCGCAGGCCCCGAGCGTCGGTGGGGCCGCCGTCGGAGAGGCAAAGCGTCTGGCTGCTCCCCCGCGCCGAGGTGATGTGCAGCACACCGCTCGACTGGGAGGCCCAGAGGCGGGCGATCCGCGCCGGGTTCTCGGATGGGCTGGGCTCAACCCCCATCAGGCTCTGCTCCGAGCTCGCGCCGAGCCGAAGTCGCTCGACCCCGGAGGTCGAGCCAGCTCCACGCTCCCGCGGCGCCTTGGGCACTCGCCGAAGGAGGTCGTTGAGGTCCAGCAAGGAGAAGGGGCGTCGCAGCACGGCGAGGGCGCCCACCTCTCGCTGGAGCGCGGACAGGGCAGCGTCATCGCGGGGCCGGACGCTCACAAGGACGATGCAGAGCTCGGGCTGGGCGGGGCGGAGCCGCCGAAGGAGCTCTGGGACCGCGCCGCCAGCGAGGTCAACGTCGATGAGCAGGAGGTCGGCGTCTGGGGTGGCGCTCTCTACCTCACCGAGCCGTGACACCGCGTGTAATCGGTGACCTTCACCCGCCACGACGCCCTGCACCACAGCGCAGAGGTGCGGGTCACCGTCTACCATGAGTATCTTGAGACCCGATGTTGCCACGGTAGCACCCTCGCGACCCGCTTAGCCGGTGTCAGCCTATACTGTTGCGTCCCGACGCAAAATCTCGCTAACGAAAGGAGGCCTTCAGGACGAGAGGACGCCCGCAGGGCCTGCCCTCCGAGCGGAGGTCCGTCGGGGTTGACGGCCGCCCGCGCAGCCGGAAAGGTGGGGCCATGAGCACCCACCCCCCCTCGCTCGGCCGCGTCCTCCGGCTGGCGCCTCGACCGGGCCTCCTCGCCCTCGACCTTGGCCCGGCCTGGACCTTGCTCACCTGGACTTCTACCCCCGCCTGGACCGGCCCCACGGGCCCCGGCTGGCCCGAAGCCCTCCGCGCCGCCCTGCGGCCCGCTGCCCTGCCCTCCCCATCACCCTCCTCTGACCCTTCCCCCTTCCCCTTCGCTGGCGGCCTCATCGGTTGGTGGGGCTACGAGGGGGGGCGCTGGACAGAGCGGATGCCGTCGCCGCGGACCGCTCCTCCTTTGCCGGAGGTGGCCCTGTGGCGGACCGAAGGGGCGCTCTACCACCACCGACCGTCCGGAGCCTGGAGCGCGGTGGGCGCACCCGCGTTCTGCGCCGAGGCGGAGGCCTTGTTGCGCGCGGCCTCGGCGCACGCGGCCACGGTCACCGGCGCCTCAGAAGAAACGGTGGCCGCGGTGCCCGTGGAGGAGCCCCTCCCCACCGACGCGGAGGGGCGCGCCGCGTACCTGTCCCAGGTCGAGGCCGCGCTCGGGCACATCCGAGCGGGGGACGTCTACCAGGTCAACCTCGCCTGGGAGGTCCGGGACATCGCGGTCACCGACCCGCTGGGTCGCTGGCTCGCGCTGCGCGAGCAGAACCCGGCCCTCCGTGGCGCCTACATCGAGAGCCCCTGGGGGGTGGTGCTCTCCAATTCCCCAGAGCTCTTCCTCGAGATCGAGGCCCGAGGCGGCGCCTTGTACGCCAAGAGCGCGCCGATCAAGGGCACGGCGCCCGCCAGCGCCGCTGGGCACGAGGCCCTCACCCACAGCGAAAAGGAGCGCGCGGAGCTCACGATGATCACCGACCTTGTCCGAAACGACCTCGGCCGCGTGGCCCGTGCCGGGAGCGTCGAAGTCTCCCCCCGCGCGCTCCGCGCCTGCGGAGACCTGCTGCACGCCGAGCAGGAGGTGCGCTGCACCCTGCGCGAGGATCGAGACAGCATCGACGCCTTCATCGCCGCCTTCCCACCCGGCAGCGTCACCGGCGCGCCCAAGGTTCGGGCCATGGAGGTGATCCGAGCCCTGGAGGCCGGACCGCGCGGCGTCTACACCGGCGCCATCGGCTTCTTCGCCGACGGCGGCGCCGCCTCCTGGAGCGTCGCCATCCGCACCGCCACCGTGCAGGGCGGCCTCGCGCGCTTTCACGTGGGCGCCGGCATCGTCGCCGACTCGCGCCCCGCAGAGGAGTGGGAGGAGACGCTGGCGAAGGGTCGCGCGCTCTATCGGGCCCTCCGCCGAGGGCCGGAGGCGCAGCCATGAAGCCCACCCTCCCTCGCGGCCTCTACGGGATGGCCTGCACCACTCGGGGCGACCCTGTCCTTCAGGGCCTCCGCCTCGCCGCGCTCGGCGTCGGCGTCGTGCAGCTCCGCGCCAAGGGTTGGGGGACCGCCGAGCGCGTGGCCGCCGCCCGCGCCCTCCTCCCCGCCCTCCAGGCGCATGGCTGCCTGCTCATCATCAACGACGACCTCGAAGCGGCGGCGGAGAGCGGCGCCAACGGGCTTCACCTCGGCCAGGGGGATGGCTCGCTCGCCTGGGCCCGCGCTCGCCTCGGCCCCGACGCGCTGCTCGGTCGCAGCACGCACACCCTCGAGCAGGTGCTGGCCGCCCCCCAGGAGGGCGCGGACTACATCGGATTTGGCCCTGTCTTCGGCACCCACAGCAAGCAGAGCGCCTGGTCGCCGCGCGGGCTCGAGCGGCTCGCCGAGGCGGTGCGCGCGAGCCCCCTCCCGGTGGTGGCCATCGGCGGGGTCACCGTGGAACGCCTCCCCGCGCTCCGCGCCACCGGCGTGGCGGCCTGGGCGGCGATATCGGCGATCGACGTCGGGAATGGCATGGAGGACTCCGTGCGAGACCTCTCGCCCAATCCCTGACCGAGGTCAGAGAAAGGTGCCCACTCGACGCCCCTTCCTCGGGATCTACAAAAAAACCGCAAGGACAGGGGCCCCCCGCCCTTCCCCTCATGCAACACCTCCGGTTACACTTGGTGCGTCAAGACTTTCGCACCTCGGGTACACCATGCGCTCTCTGCTGCTCCTCCTCGCCCTCGCGCTGCCGGCCACCGCCCAGGCCGGCCTGTTCAAGAAGCGCAAGCCGATGCAGTCTTCCGTGGAGCCGGCGGATCAGGCCGACACTCCCGCCGAGCGCGAGGCCCCAGCGGGCCCCCCCGTCGAGGGCGGGCACGGCGGCTCCGAGGCCCCCGCAGGCGCCGAGACCCAGGCGCGCGCCCCCGAGGAGGGCTCGCTCTGGAACTACATCGAAGAGGTCGAGGGCGCGGTCCCTGACGAAGACGCCGTGCACGACAGCGAAGAGCTGGACGCCGAGCGCAGCGCGGAGCGCGACTTCCTCATCGAGACCCTCCGCCGCCAGGCCTCCGACGAGAGCTTCGTCGCCGACCCGAACGACCCGCTCCACCTCAAGGCGATTGACCCTTCCGAGTTTGACCTCCCCATCGTGGTCAACGCCTCGGTCGTCAAGTGGATGAAGTACTTCACCGGCGACGGGCGCAAGTACTACGGGCGTTGGCTCGGCCGCTCCTCCCGGGTCCGCCCGATGATGTACGAGGCCCTCGACGCCGGCAAACTGCCGCGCGACCTCGTCTACCTCTCGATGATCGAGAGCGGCTACTCGAACCACGCCTACAGCCGCGCCGCCGCGGTGGGGCTCTGGCAGTTCATGAGCGCCACGGGCAGCGAGTGGGGGATGCGCATCGACTGGTGGGTCGATGAGCGCCGCGACCCCCAGCGCTCCACCAAGGCTGCGGTGGCCTTCCTCGGCTACCTGAACAAGAAGTTCGACAGCTGGTACCTCGCCGCCGCCGCCTACAACGGCGGTCCGGGCCGCGTCGACAAGGGGATCAAGCGCCACGGCACCCGCGACTTCTGGACGCTCGTGGAGCGGGGCGCCTTCCACCCCGAGACCGCGAACTACGTCCCCAAGCTGCTCGCCGCCACCATCATCGGCCACCACCCCGAGCGCTACGGCTTCACCGACATCGCCTACCAGATGCCGGTCGAGACCGAGGTCGTCGAGGTCTCCCCCGGCTACTCGATGGAGCTCATCTCGCGCTGCGCTGGCGCCTCGCAGGACGAGATGATGGACCTCAACCCCCACATCCGCCGCTGGACCCTCCCCGCCGACGGGAAGAAGGTCCGCCTCAACGTCCCGAAGGGCCACAAGGAGTCCTTCCTCGCCGCCATCGCCGTGGCCGAGCCCGACGTCAAGGCCTTGGCCACGATGGAGCACCGCGTCCGCCGCGGCGAGTCCCTCGGCACCATCGCCACCAAGTACAACGTCTCCGTCAAAGAGCTGATGGCGGCGAACCGAATCCGCAACGCCAACAAGATCGCCGTCGGTCAGGTGCTGTCCATCCCCGGCAAGGGCCGGCTCCCCTCCGAGCGCCCCGACCGCGACCCCGACGCCATGGCCGCCACGGTCAAGGCGCCCAGCCTGAAGAAGTCGAGCGCCTCCACCAGCGCCAAGCCCAGCCACGCCGCCGAGTCGAGCGCCCACGAGGACCGGCGCGAGGTCGCCCTCGCCTCTGTCGGCCCGGTCTCGTCGTCCAAGCCCAAGACGAAGACCACCAGCCACGTCGTGCAGCGCGGCGAGAACCTCGCCCGCATCGCCGACCGGTACAACGTCTCGCAGTCCGACCTGCTGCGCTGGAACGACATCGACAACGCCAACAAGATCCTGGTTGGCCAGCGGCTGAAGATCGTCGAGCCCTCGGGCTCATCGGTCAAGTGGGTCCGCTACACGGTCAAGCGCGGCGACACCCTCTCCGAGGTCGCCTCCCGTTACGGCGTCAGCGCCTCCGACATCAAGTCCTGGAACAACCTGAAGGGCTCGCAGATCAACGTGGGGCAGTCCCTCAAGATCCGCAAGTCCGGCTGAGCGGTGCTCACGATCGAGGAGGCTCTCGCTCGCTGCCTCGCCCGGGGGCTCCCGCTCCGGGTTGAGGAGGTGCCCCTCACCGAGGCCTACGGGCGAGTGCTCGCGGAGACCGTGGTCTCCCCGATCGACATCCCCCGCTGGGACAACAGCGCGATGGACGGCTACGCGGTCCGCGCCGACGACCTGTCCCACCTCACCGGTCCGGCAGGCGGCGGCTGTGACCTCGCCGAAGGAGGAGCGGCAGCGCCCTCCGAGGGCGTTGTGCTGCACATCGTCGAGGTGATCCCGGCCGGCTCCATCCCCCGACGGTCGCTGGGGCCTGGGGAGTCCGCCCGCATCTTCACGGGGGCGCCCCTCCCCGAGGGCGCTGACACCATCGTGATCCAGGAGGAGGTGGAGGCGCTACCGGATGGCCGCGTGCGCATCTTCGGCGCCGCGCGCCGCGGCCATCACGTCCGCCGCCGCGGAGAGGAGGTCGCCGCGGGCGCGGAGGTGCTGAGCCCGGGTGTGACGCTCTCCCCGGCCCGGATCGGCCGCTGCGCGTCGGTCGGCCGGGCCCGGCTCAAGGTCGCGGCGCCACCCCGCGTAGCCATCCTATCGACCGGTGACGAGGTGGTGGCACCGGGTGAGCCCCTCGGTCCAGGGCAGCTCTGGTCGTCCAACACCGCCGCCCTGATCGGCCTCGTCCGCGAGGCAGGGGCCGTGGCCCTCGACGCCGGCAACGCGCCCGACAGTCGAGAGGGCACCCGCGCCGCCCTCCTCGCCGCCCTGTCCCTCCGCCCGGACCTGCTCCTCACGACCGGAGGGGTGAGCGTCGGTGACTTCGACGTCGTCAAGGAGGTGCTCGCGGATGTCGGGGTGGAGATGGACTTCTGGCGAGTGAAGATGCGCCCCGGAAAGCCGCTGGCTGTCGGCCACATCGGCGATGTGCCCGTCTTCGGCCTGCCGGGAAACCCTGTCTCCTGCATGGTGAACTTCCTCCAGTTCGTGCGCCCCGTGCTGCGGCGGGCGCTGGGGGACCCGAACCCCTTCCTGCCGGTCGTCGACGCGCGGCTGGAGGGCTCCCTCCACAAGGGGGCCGGTCGAAACGAGCTCGTGCGGGTCCTGCTCTCCTGGGAGGGGGCCGAGCTCCGCGCCCGTCCGACCGGCGGACAGGACTCCCACCTCGGCTCGAGCATGGCGCGGGCCCAGGGGCTCCTCCTGCTCGACGCCGCCGCTCGAGGAGCCGCTGACGGAGACCTCGTGCCGGTGCAGATCATCGACGCCGGCTTCTTGTGCTCGCCGGTCCCCGGCTACCGATGGGGCGGGCGCCCGGCTTGATCCCCCGCCGAGCCGAGGACGCAGGCCCCGCAGACAGCCTGCCCGCCTACATCCTCGCCGGTGGCGCCTCACGTCGGATGGGCCAGGACAAGGCCTTGGTGCAGGTCGATGGCGAGGCGCTGGCGCTCCGCGTGGCGCGGGCCCTCCGCGCGGCCGGGTTCGACCCGATCACCCTCGTCGGCCGCCAGCCCGGCTTGCAGGCCCTGGGCCTCCGGGTCATCGCCGAGGCGGCGCCGCTGGGCGACCACCACCCCCTGTGGGGGGTCGCGGCAGCGCTCCGCGACAGCACAGCGCCCCTCGCCTTGATCTGCCCTTGTGACCTCGTCGATCTCCGCGCCGAGGACCTCCGGGCCTTGATCGACGCCGGCACCCCCGCCGTGGGCGTCGCGGGGGGCGAACGAAACCCCCTCCTCGCCTGGCTCCCCGCGAGCATGGCCGAGCGAGCGGCGGTCTACGCGCAGGATGGGAGGTCCGCGCGTTCCTTCGTCGAGGGGGTGCCTGGCCGCGTCCTCCGCCCAGGCCCCCTGCGAAACGCCAACCGGCCCGAAGATCTGACCCTTGAGCGGCCCGAAGACGGGGGCCCACCGGCCGACACAGATTCGCCCCCTCCCCTACGCAAGCGGGGCTCGCCGGGTGAAGAGGGGGCAGCACCGGAGAGAGTCATGAGCGTCCCCTCCTCGACCGCGATCTGTGTCATCGGCCTCGGCGCGGTCGCCCCCCGGGTCCTGGTAGAGGCCATCACCGGATCGGGCTGGAGCCTCGACGACGACGGGCAGGCCGCTACCCTCATCGTGGTCGCCCCCGGCCACGAGGGCGCCGGCCTCGCTCGGCTGACGGACGGGGAGGCCGTGCCGGGCTTCCTGGAGCTCCTCCGCGGCCTGGCCTTCACGGCGGTGGGCGCGCGGGCGATGTTCCTCTCGGCGGGGGCGGCGCAGACGAAGCGAGGCCTCGTCTACGTCCTGCCGACCGACCCTGAGGTCGCGCTGCTCGCCTGGGAGCGCCTCATCCGACCGAACCTCCCCGAGCACGAGCTCCGCCCGCCCGTCCGCGGCGCCGCCGAGGCGGCCGCGCCGGCACCGGCGGGCGCCGCACCACGGGTCCAGCTCACGATGTCCGCGTCCCCTTCCGCCGCCGCGACGCCCGCCGCCGCGACGCCCGCCGCGACCGCGACGGAGGCGCCGCCGGCCGCCGCCGCCCTCCCCGCTGGCCCCGCGCGCCTGCAGGCCGCCGAGATCGGGCGGCCCCCCGCGGTGCGGCCCGAAGATCCCCCGGTCACCGGCTGGATGCTCGCGCTGGCCGCCCTCGGCGGGAGCCTCGATCGGGGGGCTTGGGGGGGCCTCCCGGAGACCCTCGAGGGGATCGCCCCGGTCCAGAACGTGCTCGACGCCGCTGGGGACCGCGGTGTGCTCACCCACCCCGACGGCCGCGCCTGGTTGGCCTTCGGCTTCCCTGACCTTCGGCGTCCGCAGAGCAAGGTGCTGCTCATCCGCGACGCCGAGCCCTACGGCGAGATCATCGCCTTGCACCGCCAGCCGCGGCGGGTCGGGGTGTGCATCTACGGGGAGCCCTCCTACCTCCCCGGGGCCGACCTCGACCCCGAGGCCGTCTCCTTGGAGCGCACCGGACGGGCCCCGGCCCAAGCCGGGACGCTCTTCGCGGTCGAGTCCGACGCCGTCTACCTGCTGCGCGGGAACAAGGTCTTCCGATGGGACGGCCGCAAGGAGACCGACATGGGTCGCCCCGCGCAGGCCCTCGCCAGCCTGATCCTGGCCTGGTCCACCCGCTGAGCCCGTCGGTCGCTCGGGGAAGCGTCCCGTCGGTCCCGGGGTTCCACGAGCCGCACCCCGAGTAGATTCAGTGGCGAGTCGCCCAACGGCGCGCTAACAATCGGACAATTCCCGCAAACACCGAGGAAAGGCCGATGCGGTCCTCTGGATTCGGCGCTCCTGCGCTCCTGATCTCCCTCCTTCTCGCCTCCACCGGCTGCTTCTCTCACAAGACGTCGGAGCCTGTGAAGGCCGCGGCCTCCAAGGGCAGCTCCTCCTCGAAGGGAAGCTCCTCCTCGAAGGGCAGCTCCTCCTCGAAGGGGAGCTCTTCCAAGGGCAGCTCCTCCTCGAAGGAGACCACCGCGTCAGCGGCCAAGAACACCACCGGCGCCGCCTCCACGAAGACCACCAAGACCACCACCACGGCCGCGTATGGCTCGGTGGTCTCCTCTCCGGCGGTGGAGCCGGTGATGTTCTCGACCGGCGCCTCCAGCCTCGCCTCCTCGGGGGACATCCAGAAGGTGACCGAGATCGCCGGCTACCTCAAGAAGGACCAGGGGCTCTGGATCCTGCTCGCGGGCTACACCGACGCCGTCGGCACGACCTCCGCCAAGCAGTCGATCTCCCTCGATCGCGCCGAGTTCGTGAAGGGCGAGGTGTCCGAGAAGGGCGGTGACGAGCGCCGCATCCTCACCCTCGGCATGGCCGACGCCGGTGCCAAGGGCGGGTCGAACGCCGCGGATCGCCTCGTCGAGGTGGTGTTCTACAAGGCCGCCTCCGGGGAGACCCCGACCGCCGAGGTCATCCTCGCCAGCCTCCGCGGAGATCCGCCCCCCGCAGCCGCGTCCACCTCTACCGCCACCGCCACCGCTGACTCCGGCGACGACGACCTCCCCGAGGCCTCCGACGACGACGACGGGGAGAAGAAGTCGGCCAAGGCGAGCAAGTCGAGCAAGGGCAGCGGCGAGAAGCGCGAGCACAAGAAGATGGAGGTCACCGGCATCAAGGACCTCGACTCCTTCTTCGGAAAGGCCCAGGGCATGCTCGACAAGCTCTACACCGCCCAGGACGCCATCGCCGACGCGAACCTGAACCTCAACACGGCCCTCGGGATCGCCGAGGGGGCCAGCTTGGGCGACGCCCTCGAAGAGCTCAAGTCCAGCGCCAAGGGGGCCCTCACCCTCAAGATGGAGGGGACCAAGCCGAAGATCTCCGTCAAGCCCGGCGCGAGCCCCACGGTCACCAACGGCGTCGCGGCCCTCAACGGCCTCGTCGAGGCGATGGGGAAGGCCACGGTCGCGCTCGGCTCGATGCCCAAGGACGCCCAGGCCCTGGTGACCGAGGCGAAGACCCTGCCCTCGAAGGTCCCGACGATGGCCAAGGACGCCGGCCTCAAGGCCACTCAGATCCCGAAGACGCTGAAGGCGGTCGGGGCCAACGTGAAGCTGGTCGGCGCCATCCCCGGCGAGGCGAAGACCACGCTCGGCGACGTGAAGTCCACCTTCGACCTAGTGAAGTCCACCTTCTCCGGCGGCTGATCGGAGCGCAGACAACGGGCGGGGCCTCCGGGCCCCGCTCCTCCAGCGCCACGCCCCTCCAGGCGCGTTGGCCCTGGCGCTGCTGCCGCGATCAGCTCGTGACCTTGATCGTGAAGGTGCTGGTGCAGAAGCCGGCGGGCCAGTTCGCGGCGTAGATGCGGATGGCCCAATTGTCCTCACCGCCCTCGAAGACGTCGCCCGAGTGGTTGATCGACAGGGTGCCGAGGCCGGAGTCGCTGTCGACGAGGTTGTAGCCGCCGTCATCGAGGTAGAGCTCAACCACGAAGTCGCCCGGCCCGGCGGAGGGCAGGCCCGTCACCGAGACCTGCACCGTGACGTTGTCGACCAGGAAGATGTCGTTGGCCTCCCAGACAAACCAGTCCTCATCACCCTCTTCGTGGAGCGACAGCCCGGAGATGGTGACGGTGTCGGAGCTCCACAGCCCCGAGCCGACCCCGCCGAGGTCGTAGGGGTCGGCGATGCTGTCGTCGGCCTCCTTGGTGTCCCACCAGTCCTCGTTGATCTCGCCGTCGCAGTCGTTGTCCACATCATCACAGAGCTCGGCGATGCCAGGGCTGCGAGTGGCGTCAGCGTCGTCGCAGTCTCCCTCGGACTCGCTGAAGCCGTCGCCGTCGTTGTCGTAGTGGAGCGGGTCGTAGACCTCGATCACGGAGGTCGCCGTACCGACCTTCCCCTCGGAGTCCACCGCGGTCAGCGTGACGACGTGCGTCCCCTCGACGAGGAAGGCCGAGGTGGCGGTGTTGCCAGCGCTGTCGGGGGCCCCCGTGGCGAGGGTGCCCTGCAGGTCGGTAGACCAGGTGACGCCCAAGAGCTCGGCGTCGGTCTCGCCGTCGGAGACGACACCCTGGAAGGTGACCGAGCTGTCCGTCCAATAGGGGTTGCCCGCAGGGAGCGGGCTCAGGATCTCGGTGACCGGCCGGCCGTCTTCGAGGACCGTGACGTCGACCTGATCGGAGGCGGTGTTGCCCTCATCGTCGGTGACCTCGAGGGAGACGGTGTGGGCTCCGGGGTTGAGCGCGGCGATGTCGACGTCGACCCGCCCGTCCGCCGCGGGGTTCCCCGTCCAGATGACCCCGTCGAGGGTCGAGACGAGCGAGGCGCCGAGCGTTTCCGGGGCCTGGTCGTCGCTCACCTTGCCGATGAAGGTGACGGTCTCGCCCACCCCGAAGGTGTCGCCGTTTGAGGGGCCGGCGAGCAGCACGGTGGGCGGCTCGCTCGTGGGGCCGTCATCTCCGCCGCCGGTGTCCTCTGCGCCCGCCCCGATGATCAGGTTTACGGCGTCGCTCGCCGAGTCGCCCGAGGTGTCGACCACCGTGAGGGTGATGACGTGCTCCCCTTCGGTGAGGGCGCTCACCCCGAGGTACACGTCGCCGTTCGGGTTCGGCGGATCCACCCCGAGCTCTCCGTCGATCGAGCTCGACCAGGAGACCAGCAAGAGCTCGGAGTCGTCCTGGGAGTCGCGCGCGAGGCCGCGGAGCTCGACCAGGGTGTCGCCGGCGAACTGATCACCGGCGGCCGGGGATATAATTGAGGCCGAAGGCGGCGTATTGAAGATCCCCACCGCCTTCTCACTGCAGGCGGTGAGCGCCAGCAGCAGGGGGAAGGCCAGGGGAGAGACCGAGCAGCGCGACCGTAGGACCATGGATCACCCGAGATGCGCCCCGAGGATACCTCATTTCCCCGCGCCCCGGTCCCACCTCAGCGCCCCGACACCCGCGGTCCGGCCACCGGGCTCGACGGCGCGCGGCGGATCTCCCGGCTGAGCCCCGGGCGGGCGGCTCGCCGCTTCCAGAGCACCGCCAGCACCCGCGCGACGGCAGCGAACAGGTCCTCCGGGATCATCTTGCCCTCCCGGGACTGCTTGTAGAGCGTACGCGCGAGGGCCCGGTTCTCCACCTGTGGGACGTCGTGACGCATCGCCTCGGCCTTGATCCGCTGGGCGAAGGCATCGACCCCGCGGGCCAGGACGAGCGGGGCCGGGGCCTCCTCCTTTCGGTAGCGGATGGCGACGGCGTAGTGGGTCGGGTTGGTGATCACGACGTCGGCGTTCTTCACGTTCTGGATGGCCTTCGACTGGCTGATCTGCATCATTCGCCGCTTTCGGGCCGCCTTCACGTTTGGGTCACCGTCGGAGGCCTTGTGCTCTTCCTTGACCTCCTCCTTGGTCATCATCTTCTGTTCTTGGAGGCGGTACCACTGGTAGACGTAGTCCATCACCGACAGGATCAAGGCCACCGGGAGCGCCCGAGAGAGCACGATGATCGCCAACTCCTTGTAGCCGTACAGCATCCCGGCGGCGGTGCGGTTTTGGAAGGAGAGGAACCATCCCGGGCGATCCCGGAGGGCGGTCCAGACCAGCCAGCCGATGAGGCCGACCTTCAGAACGCTCTTGACCAGCTCAACGATCGGGTGGGGCGAGAGGTACAGCTCCTTGGCCTGCTTCAGCGGGTCGAGGCGGCCCCAGTCGAGCTTGATGGGGTCCTTCGGGATGATGCCTTGGCCCTGCACGAGGCCGATGATCAGCGTGACCATGAACAACATGCCGAAGACGGGGGCGAGCAGCACCGCCATCTCGACGAGGACATAGGCGGCCAGCGCCTCCGCCCCGGCCCGGTCGAGCGTCCCGATGGGGATGATCGCGTAGAAGGTCTGAAAAATGTAGATCATGTGACGGCCCACCCCGGGGGTGAGCTGGATCATCATCAGGCCGCCGATCGCCAGCGCGAGGCTGGAGACGAGGTCCTTCGAGCGGGGGACCTTGCCCTCCTCTCTAAAGTCTTCCTCCCGCTTGGCCGTGGGCTCCTGTGTCTTCTCCTGCCCGCCATCATCAGACACGGGCGCTCCTGCGGGCGAGGGCGCTCATGGCCCGGCGGCCTGCCGGAGCACCTCAGTCATGCTGCCGAGGGACTCTCGGAGCATCTGTATGTGCGCCTCGAGCGCGTGCGGCATTCCGAGGGTGAAGACCAGCTCGCCGAAGATCATGGTGAGGATCACGCCGAGGCCAAAGAAGGCGTTCATGGAAGGCGCGAGGCGGCCGATGACCCCCATGAAGACGTTGACGAGGAACACGAGCGCCAAGGCGGGCCCAGCGAGCTGAAGCCCGGCGCGGATCACCCAACCGGCCAGGGTGATCCACACGCCGCCGGGTGCGATGAGGTCGGCGACCTGCCCCGGCGGAACCCGCTCGAAGGAGTGGCCGATGATCTGCACCACCTCGAGGTGAAGGTTGGTGCCCACGAAGACCAGCGAGGCGAGCAGGCCAGAGAGCGTGGCGAGGGGGCCCTGCGCGATCTGGGTCGTGGGGTCGTAGAGGAGGGCCGCTCCGTGCCCGATCTGGCTGCTGATGAGCTCACCGGCCAGGACGATCGCCCCGAAGACGAGGCGCACGACCCCGCCCATCATCACGCCCAGCAGGACCTCCGAGGTCAGGCCCCCGATGAGGGCTGCGACCGTGGCCGGCGTGGGGCCCGGCTGCACCACCGGCGTGACCACGACTGCGAGGGATATCGCGCAAAACACACGAAACATCGCGGGGATGTTCGGCGTGGAGAACACGGGCAGGATGGACAGCGCGCCGCCGATGCGGGCCATCACCAGGAAGCCGGTGATGAGCCAGCCGATCGCCATGAGCCGCCTACTCGTTGATGACAGAGACGGACATGAAGATCCGCTCGGAGAAGTTCACCATCTGATCGAGCATCCAGGGCCCCATCACGCTGATGACCAGGAACACGGCGATGATCTTCGGGACGAACACAAGGGTCATCTCATGGATCTGGGTCACGGCCTGCAGGAGGCCGACCACCACGCCGACCAGCAGAGCGGTGAGCAGGATGGGGCCGCTCACCATCGCGACCGCCAGCATCGACTGCTGGCCCCAGAGGATGGCCTCGTTGAGCGACATTGGAGCGTCCAGGGTTGAGAGGAGGCGGGCCCTCAGAGGCCGAAGCTGGCGGCGAGGGAGCGGACCAGCAGCCCCCAACCGTCCATCAGCACGAAGAGGAGCAGCTTGAAGGGCAGCGAGATGACCACCGGCGGGAGCACCATCATACCCATGCCCATCAGCACGTTGGCGACGATGATGTCGAGCACCAGGAAAGGGATGTAGATCTTGACCCCGATGACGAAGGCGGTCTTGAGCTCGGAGAGCACAAACGCGCTGATCACCGCGGAGGTCGGCACGTCCGCCAGCGTCTCGGGGCGAGGCACCCGTCCGATGTCCATCACCACCGCGAGATCGGAGCGTCGTGTGTTCGCCAGCATGAACGTGCGCATGGGCTCCATGCCCGCGCGCAGCGCGTCACCGGTGTCCATCTGGCCGGCCATGAAGGGGTCTACCGCGTCCGCCCGCACCTCATCGAGGGTGGGGGCCATGATCAACACCGAGAGGAAGAAGGAGAGCGCCACCAGGACCTGATTCGGCGGCGACTGCTGGAGGCCGAGCGCCTGGCGAAGCATCGAGAACACGATGATGAACCGCGTGAACGGCGTCATGACCATCAAGATGCCCGGCAGCAGCGTGAGCGCCGTGAGCATCACGATGAGCTTGACGGTGGTGGCCACCGGCACCTGCCGCACCTCCTCCGCCAGCGAGACCGCGCCATCCCCGATGGGATCCGAGACCTCCCGGAGCTCCTGCGCGAAGCCGACAGCGGGCAGCACCAGCAGGAGCAGAGCGAACAGGATCGGGAAGAGGTGGCGCATCAAGTCCCCCGTGCCCACGGGCTCCCGGCTCGGCGGCGGGGCTCGGGCTCCCCTTCCCCACCCCGCTCGGCGAGCACCTCCGCGATCAGATCATCACGCTGCTCAAGACCGGGCGGGAGCCGCCGCGACCGCAGCGGGGAGTGAGCGGTCACCGCGGCGCCCAGCGGCTCGGTGGAGGAGACCGGCGAAAGCACCGAGGGCGACATGCTCACCGGCGACATCGGCGCCGACGACATCGGCAGCGGCGGCATCATCGGCGCAGGCGAAGCGGTGTAAGGGGGGATTGGGAGTGGTCGAAGCGGGGGCTCCACCTCAACCTCTGCCTCCGCCTCATCGAGGGCGGTCTCCCAGGCCTGCGCGGTCGCCCGAGGGGCCCGGCGCGGCGGTGGGAGCAGATCTTCGTCGTCGTCCTCTTCTCCCACCACCGCGAGCGTCGCGCCGGGCGGCCGCGGCGGCCTCGGAGGGGCGAGCGCCTCACCGTCCGCGAGCGGCGTGTCGACGGAGCGCCGGGCGGGCTGGCTCAGATCGGTCAGAAGCTGGGGCGTCCCGGCACCGAGTCCGAGCAGCAGGCGCCGGCTGCCCCCACGGCCATCGTCTACGTCGACCAGCGCGAGGCTGCCCTCCTTCCCGAGCGACACTCGGCCGAGCACCCGCAGCACGGGGGCCGGCTGGCGACGCCGAAGGAGCCGATCTCGGAGCACATACAGGGCCACCGCGCCCACCAGCACGAGGGGCCAGGCCCACAGAGGGACATCCGGGCTCGGCAGCGTCACCGTGGGGATCGCAGGCGGAGCCTGGACCCCGCTGGGCGCACCCCCGAAGAGGCGCTCCATCTCGCGCCGCTCTCTCTCCGTCTGGTTCGCCGTGGCGGGATCGGAGGGGGCCGACCCGACCGCGCCGTCGGCCCACGCAGGGTCACCGTCGGGCAGGGTCTCGCAGCCCTCGCCGAGTGGGCCACAGACCGGCGCAGGCGCCGCCTCCGCGGGGACCGGCACGAGGCCCTCCGAGGGGGCCGCTTCGACCGCGGGGGCGGGCGGAGCCGCCCGCGCAGGTCGCCGCGCCCGACGACGACGCGCCGTCGGACGAGCGCCCGCCGCAGGTGGGGTCGCGGTTGCGCCGTCCTGAGCCTCAGCGACGGGGAGCCCGATCGTGAGCGTCAGATAGAGGAGCGCGCTGCCGATCAACCGCCCTCCTTGGACCGCCCGATCAGCTCGGTGATGCGCAAGGCGACCCGATCCCCGACCATCACGAGCTCGCCGCGCGCGAGCACCCTCCCTCCGACGACGAGATCGAGCGGCCGATCCATCGGCTGGTCGAGCTCCACGATGTCGTCCGCTTCAAGGCCCGCGAGCTCCTTCAAGACCATGCGGCGCCGACCGAGCTCGATCACGACGTCAACCGGAATGTCGCCGAGGAACGTAACCTCGTCGAATCCTTGGGATTCAGTCGGTCGCGCCATTTCGTCACCTCAAGTCGAAGAGATTCGGGAGAGGCAGCGGAAGCACCTGGAGGCGCGTGCCGCCGCCCCCCTCCCAGCACGCCACCACCGCGGGAGCGCGGAGGCTATCGCGAAATTGCCCCGGCTACCGCTCAGCGGGCGAGCTTTCTTATGACCCGCACGGAGCGCTGTCCGTTTGCGTGACCGGGCTCGCCGACCAGCACCTCACGCCCGTTGACACGGAGCAACGCTCCGTCCAAAGCGCCGAGCGGGACGAGGTCTCCGATCGAGAGCGCGCGGAGGTCGCGCACCCGCATCGGCAGGCGGGCCATCTCGGCCACCACCTCCACCTCCACCGGCATCACCCGACTGAAGTCGCCGGGCTTTCGAGCCTCTCGCCGAGCGGGGCCCCCCGCCGCGCCGAGGCCGCGGAGGGCCTGCGTGGGCACACCGACACAGAGGAGGCCGAATGGGCTCTCCACCGGCCCGAGCTCCATGGTGGCCCAAAAGACCTCCTCGGTGGCGCTGCGCGGATCGATCACGCGCGGACCTCCGGGGGATCCCTCCAGGTCGACCTCCACGGCCGGACGAAGCGGCCAGGTCGCGGTCAGATCACGGCAGATGTCCTGCATGGTCCGCGTGGCGATGCGGAGCTCGACCGGGCTCATGCTCCGAGGGCCACCGCGAGGGGCATCCGCTGCCTCGTCATCGCCGGTCATCGCGAGGATGATCCGCGTGAGGACCGAGACCTGGATGGCCACCAAGCCCGCGAGGCCGACTGAGTCCAGGCGCAGCAACCCGAAGACGCCGGAGTCCTTCCAGACCTCATCCTTGAGGGTGTCGCCGATCCTCCGCCCCGTGATGCCCGTCAGCCGGACCTGGAAGTCCTTCGAACAACGGCTGACCATGCGGGATCTCAGCCGCTGGCTGAAATTCCGCATGAAGACTTCCACCCCGGGCAGGGCGGTGTCCGCCCCCCGAGCGTGGACGAGGAGGGACCGCGTGGGAGAAGGCTGTGTCATCCGCGCCGGCCCCTAACTGGTCTTTCCGCCCGACGAGCCGCGGAAGGCGGCCTATCGGTCTTGGCATGAGTGAAGCGCACAGCGGAGGCTCTCCTCACTGAACGACGAAGGAGGTGAAGTAGAGTCGATCGCACTTGTCCGGCGAGAGCACCGCGTTGATCCGCCGCAGCAGCTCATCCTTGAGGCGCATTCGGCCGTCCAGCCCGTCCAGCTCCAGGAAGGTGTAGTCCGCCGCGAGCAGGTTGACCGTGTCCGAGATCTGTGCGTCCCGCGCCTCCACCTTGAGCGCCGCCGAGGGCGCACACTCCAGGGCGATCTCCATCAGCAAGAGCCGGGAGCCCGCGCTGTCGCGCAGGTTGACCGTGAAGCTGCCGAGCCCCACCACCTGAGGGCCCGTCTTGTGAGCGGCCTTCTCCGCACCCTCGTGCCCACCCTCAGACTTCTCCTCTCCCCCGTGGCCGCCCTCGGAGGCGGCGGCGGCGTGCTCCTCTCCGCCTTCGGCGGCGGCTTCGCCGGAGGCGTCCGCCGCTTCACCCTCGGCGCCCTCTTCACCGGCAGGCGCCTTCGCCCCCCCGCCGACGAGCTTGGCGACGAAGTACCCGCCGCCCAGCCCAACGAGGAGCATTCCGAAGGCAACACCGACGATCACAAGGACAGAAGCTCGCTTCTTCCCATCGCCTTCCTCTTTCGCGCCCACTTCTTCCGCCATCTCCGCACCCCCAATCGTCCCGAACCACCCACCCGACAAGCCACTCGAGGTACACCCGCCCAAGCCCCGCTGCTGCACCTCGGGCGGGCCCTTGAGGTCGCCTGCCCGGCCCAACGGTGAGCCGAGGCAGGCCGAGGCGGCCGATCAGACGATGCGCACGAGCTCATCGAGGGTGTCGTTGGCCGTGCTGATCACCCGCGAGTTGGCCTGGTAGCCACGCTGAGAGGTGATCATCGAGACGAACTCGTCCTCGAGGTCGACGTTGCTCTTCTCGAGCGCGTTGCCGATGATCATGCCGCGGCCGCCAGTGTCGGCGACGCCGATCGCGGGCTGACCCGAAGCCACCGTCTCCCGGAAGAGCGTGCTGCCCACCCGGTCGAGGCCCTCATTCGCCGGGAAGCGCGCGAGGGCGACCTGGCCGAGGATGATGTCCTGGCCGTTGGAGTACACGCCGGTGATCACACCTTCGGGGTCGACCGACATGGTGGTGAGGTCGCCGGGGGCGTAGCCGTCCTGGAAGACCGCCGAGACGGCGGAGTCACCCGAGATCATGCGGACGCGACCCTCGGTGGCCACGCCCAGCGCATCCCGACCGAAAGCGAAGACCGGGGCCGAAGCCGCGGCGCCGTAGAAGGTCCAGCCGACCACGTCAGTCTGGGTGTTGTCCACGAGGTCGCCGGCGGTGTCGAAGTTGGCGACGCCAGAGGCGATCTGGTAGGCCGTGCCATCGGTCAAGGGGACGCCGGTGCCATCGTCGACCTCACCCGCGTCGACCACGGCGTACCAGGTCCAGGTGTCCACGTCGCTGCGCTCGTAGAGGACCGTGACCTCGTGGGGGACCCCAAGAGAGTCATACATCGTCACCGAGGTGGCGAAGTCGGACGTATCGGCGGCGTCTTCGAGGGTGGTGCCGGCGGCGGAGCCGTCGAAGAGGATGGTGCCGGCGCCGAGGCCGGTGGCGATCGGGGTGGTGGTGTAGTCGGCCTCGGCGGAGAGGATCGCGGTGAGGTCGACCTCCGTCGTCGCGTTCGGCGCGATGGGGTCGAGGTCGACCACGAGGTCACCCAGGGACTTGCCGAGCGTGCCCTGGTCGGAATTGTAGCCCTGGAGGCGCATGCCCTGGGCGTTGACCACGAAGCCCGCGTCGTCGAGGGCGAAGGCGCCAGCTCGGGTGTAGAAGTCGGAGACCTGATCGCTCACGACAAAGAAGCCGTCGCCGTTGATGGCGAGGTCAAGGGCGTTCTCGCTGGTGGCGATCGAGCCCTGGGCGAAGATCGTGGCGATGGTGTTCGTCGCCGCGCCGATGCCGAGCTGGGCGGGGCCCGCGAGGCCGACCACGTTCTGCGGGAGGAAGTCAGCGAACTCCGCCCGGTTCTTCTTGAAGGCGGTCGTGCCGATGTTGGCGATGTTGTCGCCGATCACGCCGAGGTTGGAGCTGGCGACGCCGAGGCCGGAAGCGGCGGTGTTCATCGTGCTGAAGAGGGACATCTGGTCTCCGGGAAGGTTGGGCGAAGGGGGACAGTTTGCGGGGCCCGCGCGACGCTCATCGCGCGGGGGTGGAGGCCGTCATTCGGACGTCCTCCGCAGGCCCCCAGGGGATCGCTCCCTCGGTCCGGCCTGTTTGGGGGCACCTGGGCTACCCCGGCACACCCGCCCGCTGCCCGCTCAGGGTAGTCAGCGGACGACGAGCGTAGAGTCGATGTTGGTAAAGATGCTCCCAACCGCCTCTTGGCGGGTGAGGGCTGTGATGACGGTGCGCTTCTGCACCCCCACCACGAAGGCGTTGTCGCCGTGGATCAGCAGGCTCTCCCGCGCCCCCCTCGCGCTTAGGCGATCGATGGCATGAGAGAGCTCGGCGAGCTCCGTGGGCGAAATCTGAATGTTTCGGCTCTGCAACCGGGAGATCGCGTGCCGAGAGAAGCTGACGTCGGTGACGGGCGGCTCCACGTCTGCGGCGGTCGCGTTCTCCAAGAAGGCGGCAAAGGAGGCCCCCGCCGCAGGGTCCAGCCGGCTGCCCAACACGAGCGGACCCGCGGGAGCGGAACCGGCGACGTTGTTGGGGGGGGGAAGGACACGCATGGCGCGGCACTCTACTCTAGTGGGAGGAAGGGTTCAAAGGGTTTGGCCCCAGCGAACCGCAACTTCAACCCGCTAGGCCCGAACGGCGCGCTCACGGGGTCTCCACGCGGATGATGTCCCCGAGCGAGAGGTCGATCCCCTCGATGGAGGGCGTGGGGGTGCCCTCCTCGAAGGACATGCCATCGATGACGCCCGCGATGAGGGCCGTGATCTCCACGTCGTCGCCGGCCGTGTCTGTCCCGGTGATCGTGAAGGTGTAGTCACCCTCTTCGGCGATGCCGGAGATGGTCGAGCCATCCCAGGTGTAGGAGCCCTCCCCCTCGTCGAGGCCGCCGAGCTCCTCGGTGTAGACCACGCTCCCATCGGCGTTGGTGATGGTCAGCGTCGCGTTCTGGACGGCGGAGGCCGCGTCGTAGTGCAGCTCCTCATCGCCGGAGGCGTAGTGGAAGGTGTCGCCCTTGGCCACGATCTGCTGGCCGAGCAGCTGGGTCATCGACGCGTTGTTCATCGACGAGATCGCGAGGTAGACCGCCGACAGCGAGTCATTCATGCTCTGAGACTGCTCGAGCTGCGAGAAGGTGGCGAGCTGAGCCACAAACTCCTGGTTGTCCTGCGGATTGAGCGGATCCTGGTACTGGAGCTGGGTGACCAGCAGCGTCAAGAAGGAGTTCTTGTCGAGCTCGTCGCTCGCCGCCTCGACCGTGGAGGTCGAGATGTCGGTGGAGCTGGAGACACCTTGGATAGACGTGGACAAGGGGACCACCGGGAGAGGGGCGGGAGGAAGGGGGCTGCGTGGGAGGGCTCAGACCACGCGGTTGATGACCTGACCGCGACCCCGGCTGGGAGTGGCGGCCGGAGCGGAAGGAGCCTCGCCCTGGCCGGGCCGCGGGGCGCCCTCGGGGTCCGGCGCACCCTCGTCGGGATCGGGCGTGGCGTCGTAGGAGTCGAGCTGGTGCCCATCCTGGGCCAGCTCCGCCCCCACCTCCGCGCGGAGCTCACGGAGCTCGGGCACGAGGCTGCGCGGGGCCTGGAGGTGGACACCAAGGCCCTCACCTTGTCGACGGACGGCCACCCGGATGTCGCCCTCGGTGTCTCGGAGGCGCAGCTCCACCTCTTGGAGCCGGGACAATGCCGGGGAGGAGAGGCGGTCGTCGTCGACCGGCGGCGGGGGCGTGTCGAGCGAGTCGTGGGACGCCTCGCGGGCGCGGGGGGCCTCCGCGGCCCCCTCCACGGGTTCGACCGGGGGGGCGGTGGCGACCACGCCCGCGACAGGCGGATCTGCCTGACCGCGGTCGAGCGTGCCGAGCCCCCCTTCGACGGCGGCCGGCCGGCCGGCGTCGCCTTCCCGCTCTGTGAGGGAGCCCTCCGCAGGCGCCTCGGCCCGCTGGGCCGGAGAGCCACTCCCGAGAGCGGAGGGTCGAAGGAGCGAATTAGCCAGGCGCGCCGGCAGTTCGCGGAGCGCCGCGGCGAGCGGCGTGGCGATGCGGCGGGGGCTGAAGGCCCCCCGCGGCAGGAGGCGGGGCTCTCCGGTCACCGCTCGCTCCTCTCCCGTCCCTTCGGCCAGCTCCCTGTCTGGCGCAGCGCCTGGGGTCGAGGGCCGCTGGACGCCGGGGTTCGCCCCAAGGTGCGCCGCGACCGCGCCCGCGAGGCGATTGGACTGAGTCACGAAGGCCGTCTCCGGCACACTCTGCGCGGGCGGCGGCCCGGACGAAGAGGGCACCCCGTCGAGGGGCAGCGGGCTCACCGGGGGCGCGTTCACCGGCGCCGAGGGCCCCGCGCGCAAGCCGATCGGAGCCCCGCGGACCGGCCGGTCTGCGGACGCCACCGGGCGCTCGAGCCGCCCAGCCACCGGCTCTCTTGCGGTCAATTGGGCCCGTCGTAAGATCGGCGAGAGCGTGACTCCGTCGGCCTCGGGACCGGCGCGACCCGGCCCCCCCGCGGCGCGGCCGAGCGCGACCATCGCCGGAGCGCCCGAACGGAGGTGAAGGGATAGGACCTCGAGTCCGGCCGCGCCGCCCACAGCGAGCGAGGGAGCGATCACGGGCCGCGCCGCCGCTGCCAAGGTTGAGCCGCCTGGGGTTGCAGACAAAGAGGGAGACGGCGAAAGCGTCGGAGACGGCGAAACCACCAGAGGCCCCGAGACCACTTGGGACGGCGACAGACCCGCAGACGGCGACACGACCGCATTCAGCGAAACCACCGGAGGCGGCAACAGACCCGAAGATGGCGAAACCACCGGAGTCGCCGAGACCACCGGCGGCGCCGAGACCACCGGAGCCGCCGAGACCACCGGAGCCGCCGAGACCACCGGAGTCACCGAGACCACCGGCGGCGCCGAGACCACCGGAGGCGCCGCGATCACCGGAGGCGCCGCGATCACCGGAGGCGCCGCGATCACCGGAGTCACCGAGACCGCAGGAGTCACCGAGACCACCGGAGGCGCCGAGACCACCGGAGGCGCCGGTACCGCAGGAGACGGCGAACGAGTCGGAGACGCCGAAACCACCGGAGACGCCGAGACCACCGGAGGCGCCGCGATCACCGGAGGCGCCGAGACCACCGGAGGCGCCGAGACCACCGGAGGCGCCGAGACCACTGGAGACGGCGACAGAGAAGGGGTGAGAGACGGTGCCTGGGGCGGCATCGCAAGTCCGCCGGCCAGACGCGGCGGGGCCTCGGCGCGGAGCGATGGGCCCTCGTCGCCTCGCGCATCCGCGACCACCGCCTCGGGGCGCGACGGGTTGAGCTCTACGGCCTCAGCGGCCTCGACCAACCGCGTCGTGTCGGACAACTGGGCCGCCCACGGGATCGAGCGCGGCGAGTCCAACCGGGCGGCCACCGTCGCCTGCGGAGCGGCCTCGACGCCGAGCCCATCCGTCGTGGCCCTCCCCGCCGCGGCGTCCATTCCACGGGCGGGGACGCGGAGGCGCCCCGAAGTGACCGGCGAGCGCTCACGCTCGGCGCCGAGAGGCGGAGGCCCGGCGAGCATCGGTCCCGCTCCCAGGCCCACGCCGACGACGATCGCAGGCCCATCGACGGCGAACGGGCCGGGGGGCGCCTCGCCGTCCGCCCCCTCCAGGAGGGCCTCGAAGGCCCCCTGAGGCGCGGGCCCCCGTTCGAAGCGCGCCCCGCCGACACGCTCCAGCTCGAGCGGCTCGAGGTGGCCCTGAGCCGCCAGCAGCTGCGCGAAGGTCGGCGGCGGGAGCGAGGCGCCTCCAGTTTCGAGGGGAGACCTCGGCCCCTTGGTCCTCGCGGCGGGGGGCCGGCCCTCACGGCTCCCGCTCCCCGCCACCGGGCTCTCTCCTTCGGCCCCCCCCGCAAGGGGGGCGGCGGAGGGAGAGGAGCTCTCCCCCTGCACCGCCTCGGCCAGCGCTCCTTCAAAGCCGAGAGGAGCGCCGATAACGGAGGGGCGCGGCTGATCCAACCGGACCCCGACCGCCTGCGACAGCACGAGGCCGATCACGGGGGCGCCGCGCGCTTGGCGCTGGAGAGGGCCGGCCCGCCCAGGCGCTCCGCGAAGTAGGCAGCCTTCTCCGGTGTCATCGCCGCCAGCGCCTTGCCGGCCTTGCCCTTGTTCATCCGCGAGAGCACGGCGAGCGCGATGTCGGCGTCGGTCTTCTCGAGGATCGCCGCGGCCTGCGCGGCCCGCATGCTCTCGAACATCTTCACGAGGCCCATCACCCGCGCGGTGCGCTCCTCATCCAGGCCAGTGAGCATGCCCCGGATGTCATCCCGGAGGGTCTGCAGCTCGGAGAGGCGCTTTCCGACCTGCTCCTCCGCGGCTCGAAGGTCTTGCTCACGGGCGAGGAGGGTGGCCTCCCGCCGGTCGAGATCGCTCTCCTTGCGGACGAGCAGCGCCATGACCTGCTCTCGGCCGGCTTCGGGGGACGGCCGAACGGCGTCTTCGGCGCTCTGGCCGAACGCGGCCTCCTGAGCGCCCACCGAGGAGACCCCGAGGCCCACCGCGGCCCCCAGCATCAACCCGAGGACGGACCAGCGCGAGCGCGTCGTCATGCCTGGGCCCTCCACCAACGCACCGCCGCCATGTCATCGATCCGCTTGTTGTCGGCCCTTCGCTCGAACAGCGTCTCCATCTCCTGGTGGGCCTCCATCGCGAGCTCGACCACGCGGGCCTCTCGGCTGGCCTCCTGCAGCTCGGAGCGGCGCTGGGCGACCACCTCCGTGCGGCTATGGAGCTCCGACTGCTCCGTCACAAGATCCCCTCGCAGCTTCCCGCGGAAGCGGTGCTCGCAGCCCACCATCCACGCCTCGGGCTTCGGGGTGGCCGAGTGGGAGCGGAGGATGTGCCCCTGGAGCTGGTCTACCGCCTCCTCTTGGAGGATCCGTGACCGCTCCGCCGAGGCAAAGGCCTGCTTCGAGACCTTCTTTTGGATCTCACGGACGCGCGAGAGCGTCGACATGACCTCGCTCAACAAAACCTCCCTTGGCGCTCTCGACCGCAGGAACCGCGCGGAGCAGGTCCCCTCAGAGCGTGGCCATTCTCACACGAAACTACGTCTTCCGCACGTCCGGAGTCGCGCGGCGCACGCCTTTTACGGGGGGGGCCGGTCGGCCGGCTCCTGCGCCCGGCGCTGGGCCGCCGCGGCTCGCGCCCACCGCGATCTCCTCCATCATCCGCAGCGTGACCGGTAGCTCGCAGCTCTCGGCGACCGCTTGACGCAGGAACGCGTTGATCTTTCCGTTGGCGTCGATGGCCGCGTCCACCTCCCCGTCCGAGCCCCGCTTGTAGGCCGCCAGCCGGATGAGCTCCTCGTTCTCCCGGTACGTGGCCATCAGGGCACGAATGCGAGAGGCCCAGGCCATCTGGTCGGCCCCGACCGTCGAGGGCATGGTCCGGCTCACGCTCGGGAGCACGTCAATCGGCGGATAATGCCCATGACTAGCCAGCTTTCTGGACAGGACGATGTGCCCGTCGACGATACCGCGCACCGTGTCGGCGACGGGGTCGTCCATGTCTTCGCCCTCCACCAGCACGGTGAAGATCCCCGTGATGCTGCCCTTTCCCGCGCCCGGCCCGGCCCGCTCGAGCAGGCGAGGCATCAGCGTGAAGACGCTCGGCGTGTAGCCTCGGGTGGTCGGCGGCTCGCCCGCGGAGAGGCCGATCTGCCGCTGGGCCATCGCGAGGCGGGTCAGGCTGTCGACCATCAGCAGCACCTTCCGCCCCTCGTCGCGGAAGTGCTCGGCGATCGCCAGCGCGGAGAAGAGCGTCTTGACCTGCAACACCGGCGAGGAGTCGCTGGTGGCCACCACCACGACCGAGCGGGAGAGGCCCTCTGGCCCGAGATCCCGCTCCAGGAATTCCCGCACCTCCCGCCCACGCTCGCCGATGAGGGCGACGACGTTCACCTCGGCCTGGCTGTTCCGGGCAAACATCCCCATCAGGGTCGACTTTCCCACGCCCGAGCCGGCGAGGACGCACATCCGCTGCCCCTCTCCGAGGGTGAGCATGCCGTCGATCACCCGCAGCCCGGTGAGCAGCGGGCGCTCAATGAGCGATCGGAGCATCGGATCGGGGGCGCGACCGTCGAGGCCACGGCGCAGAGGGACGTTCGACAGGGGGCGCCCGTCGAGGGGCTGGCCGAGGGGATCCACCACGCGGCCGAGGAGCCCCGGGCCGACCGGCACCTGGAGCAGGCGGCTCTGCACGTCCACCGCGGTGCCGTGGGCCACGCCCTCCATCGAGCCGAGCGGCATCAGCAGCGCACGCTGCTCTCGAAAGCCGATGACCTCCGCTTGTGTACGCCCGATGAGCGTCAGCTCGCCCACCGCCACTCCTGGGAGGTCGGCCTCGATCACGCCCCCGATCACCTGCACGACGCGGCCACGGCGCTTGATGAGCGCCGGCTGGTCGATCCAACCGCCGAGCCGATCGAGCCCGATGGAGAGGCTCAAGGGCCCCCCTCTCTCCGCGCAGGCTCCGCGCCGACCTCGGCCTGCCAGGAGAGCACGGATTGGGTGAGGGCCTCCATCGCGGCGTCGAGGCTGGCGTCCACCAGTCCGTTGTCCGTCTCGGCCACGCAGCCGCCTCGGATCGTGGGATCGCCTTCCACCCGCCAGCCGTCCCGGCGGCCGAGCGCCTCCTGGGCGAGCGCGACGTCGTCGGGGTGGACCCGAACCACGACCTGCCGCGCGCTGACGAGCTGCTGCGCCACCTCTCCACAGCGCGTGCGCACCATCGCAGCGAGGAGCTCGGGCACGGAGCCGACGAGTCGCTCGACCGCGCGGATCAGGAGCTCCCCCATCTCGGCGCGCGCCTCGGTGGCGAGGGCCAGCTGGAGCCCGGCGACCTGATCGCCGATCAGCGCGAGCCGCGCGCGATCTTCGGCGGCGGACCGCTTGATCTGGTCGACCTCAAGCTGGGCGGCCCGCCGAGCCTTCTCCTCGGCAGCGGCGACCATCCGGGCCACCTCCTCCTTGGTAGGGCCAGGCGGCGGCGGCGGTGGGGCGGTGACCTCGGGGGTCTTGTCATGACGCGGGAGCGGTCGGATCTCCAGCCGGGTGTCGGCGCGGATCGGCACCACCACGTCCACCGCCGGGCCCGAAGGGATGGGCGTCGAGGTGAAGCCGGCGTGCTTCCGGAAGGGGACGAAGGGATCAGCCACGGGCTGAGCTCCCCTCGCGGAGCGGGCTACTCAGGCTCATCGTCATCGGCGCCCATCGGCAAGAAGATGGCGCCCTCCTCGGCCAGCTTGAGCGCAGCCGCGACGATGCGCTCCTGGGCGGTGCGTACGCGAGACTTGGCCACGGGGAGCGGCAGCTCCATCTCCTCGCGGATGTCCTGGGCGGCGCGGCTCGACACGGCAGCGAGGAAGAAGTCCTGCATCTCGGGCTTGGCGCCCTTCAGCGCGGCGACGAGGTCGTCGCGATCGACGTTCTTGAGCACGACCTGGATGGCCATGTTCGTGAGCTGGGAGAGATCCTCGAAGACGATCATCCGGCGGCGGAGGGCGTCGGCGAGATCGGGCTCCCGCTCGGAGACCCCCTCGAGGATCTTGCCCTTCTCCACCCGGGTCATCTTGCCGAGGATCCGGGCTGTGCGATCGACGCCGCCCACGTCGAGGTGGTCGGCTTGCTTGCCGAGGGCCGCCCGCAGGGCCGCGATCACGTCGTCGGCCAGCTCGCCGGGGATGCGCTTCAGCCGCGCCATCCGCACGGTGATCTTATTGCGGTCCTCCTCGGGGAGGAATTTCAGGACCCGGGCCGCGTTGTCGGGGCCCATCAGGCAGAGCGCCACCGCCTGGGTCTGGGGCAGCTCATCCTTCAGCAGCGCCGCTACGCTGGAGGGCTGCCGGGCTGTGATGAACTGCTCGAAGTCGCGGTTGGTGCGACGGTGGATCATCGGGATGAGGTCGCGCTTCCGTTCGTCGTCGAGCAGCTCAGGCAGCACCTGGGCCACGAAGTCTGCGCCGGACTTCGGCATGACGCTGACCTCGTGGAGATCCTTGACGAACTCGCCGATGACCCGCTCGATCAGCGCCGGCTCCACCGACTCAATCCGCCCCATCGCGAGCCCGACCGAGCGGACCTCCTCGTCATCGAGCGAGCGCAGCAGCCCCTTCGCGATCTCGCGGTCGAGGTACATCACGAGGATCGCCGCGCGCTCCGCGCCGCTGAGCTGGGTCTCCTGATTGTTCGCCTGCGCCATCGACCGTAATCCTCAGCTCTCGCGGATCCACCGCCGGAGGACTTGAGCGGTGGCTTCCTGCTCCAGATCGACCAGACGGTTGAGATCGGCAGCGTCCACCGTCTCGAAGTTGTCTACCATGGCGCGGAGGCGCTCCGTGAGGTTGCGCCCCGCCGCGTCGGTGCGGGCGGCGCCTGGGCCGTCCAGGATCCGTCGTCCATCGAGGCCGATCGCCCCCGCCTCCAAGGCTTGGAGGCCGCCGCCGCCCGAAGCCCGCGTCACGGCGCCCACGAGGGGCCGAATCACGAACCAGAACAGGAGCGCCATGGCGACGAGGACGATGAGGTAGGGCAGGTAGCGCTCGAGCGCCACCAGCGCGGCGGGCTCCTCGGAGGGCGTCGAGCCGACGTCGGCGGTGGCCGAGAAGGGGACGAAGCTGACCTGAACGCTGTCGCCGCGCTCCTTGTTGTAGCCAGCCGCGACGCGCACGGTGTCCTCGACCTGCTTCTGAATCGCGTCGATCTGGGCCTGGATCGCGGCGGCGTCCGGCGCCTTGCCCGCGTTCGCCGCGGTGGCGACGGCGGTGGCGAGGGCGACGATGCGGTCTGAATTGACGAAGACGCCGATGCTGAGCCGCTTCACGGCGCCGGCTGAGGACTGCTCGCGGGTCTCGACCGTGGTGTAGTCGAAGTTCGACCGCTGCTCCTGCAGCGACTCCTTCGAGGTGGCCGCCGAGGAGCCGCCCTGCTCGGGGAGGTTGCTCGCGGTGCCTGGGATCCCGCCCGGCTTGACCGACTCACCCGACTGCTCCCGGATCGTCTCCGAGATCAGCACCTGGCTGTCTGGATCCTTGCTGCGCGTGAACTGGTCGATCGAAGAGGCGGCGACATCGACCGTGACTCCGACCGTGATGTCGTCCGGCGAGCCGAGGACGCGGGTGAGGGCGTCCCGGATCGCGTTCCGTGTGCGCTTCTCCTCGGTGGTGCGCAGGCCCATAAGGGCCGGACCGCCGCCGAGCGCCGCCTCCGCGGCCTCCTCGTCACCGCCCGACAGGAGGGCCCCGTCTTGGTTGACCAGGACGACATCATTGGAGTGCAGCCCATCGACGGCGCCCGAGACCAGGGCCGTGATCCCGCGGACCTCCGCGGCGCTGAGCACCGCGCCCGGTCGCAGCTTGACCGTGATGCTCGCCGAAGGGGGCGTCTCATCCCGGAGGAAGGCGGTGCGATCGGGGAGCGCGAGGTGGACCCTGGCCCACTCCACCTGATCCAGGGCGCTGATGGTGCGCACCAGCTCACCTTGGAGCGCCCGCTGGAAGGCCCACCGCTCCCGCTGGGGCGAGCTGCCGAGCTCGATGCTGTCGAGCACCTCGAAGCCCAGAACCTTCCCCGCGGCGGCACCGGCGATGCGCGCGCGGCCCAGATCCTCGGGGAGGACCTCGATGGCGCGCCCGCTCTCGACGATCCGGAAGGGGATGTTCTGGGTCTCGAGGGCCGACACCACCTCTTGGACGTCGAGGGGATCGTTCGCCGAATAAACGACCTCGTACCGGTCTCCCCAGCTCCACCACCCCACGCCGACCAGCGAGGCAATGGAGAGCAGCGCTGCGCCGAGCAAGACGCCGCGTTGGCCGGGCTGCAAACCGGCGTAGTACGCACGAAACTGTTCAATCGCGCTGGCCAAGACGAGCAGCCTCAAAATACGCGGATGACGAGACCCTAACAACGACCGAGACGGACAAAAAGAGAGCCTACACCATCAATCTGTCACCGACAGCACGCAGCGCAGGGTCCATCGAACGACACCCCCGCGCCCCCATCCCGCCCGGTCATATCTGCATGTTCATGATATGCTGGTAGGCCTCGACGGCACGGTCACGGACGGCCACCATCATCTTCAAGGTGACCTCGGCCTCCGAGAGGGCGATCATCGACGTGTGAATGTCGACGTCTTCCCCCGCGGCCAAGGCCGCGACGGCATCGTCAGCCGCGTTGGCCTTCAACGAGACCGTGTCCACCGCCGACTCGAGCTGGACTGCGAAGCTGGCCCCGCGGGCGCCGCGCTCCACTGCGAGGGGGCTCCCGACAGCGAACGGAGAAACGATAGGGCTGACGCCCTGGATTGGAGACATCATCCCCTCCCGATGTCGATGGCTGCCATCGCCAGCCGCTTCGTGACGTCCACCACGTTGGTGTTGGCCTCATAGGTCCGTGAAGTGGTCATCAGATCAACCATCTCCTTCAGCACGTCGACGTTGGGAAAGCGGACGTAGCCCGACGCATCGGCGTCGGGGTGCCCCGGCTCGTAGACCAGCACGAAGGGCTCGGTGGAGTCTACGACGTCGGCCACCTCCACCCGGGACAGCTCTCGATCGAGCTCAGAGCCGAAGTCGTTGCTCACCGCTTGAAGCACTGGGAGCTGCCGCACGTACGGCCCCCCCTCGGGGGTGCGCGTGGTCCGGGCGTTCGCCATGTTGCTGGCGACCGTCTGGAGGCGGACCCGCTGGGCGACGAGCCCGCTGGCGGAGATGCCGAAGGTGTTGATGAGCCCCATCCGAGCGCCTCTCAGTGCCGGCCGTCAGACGCGGCGTAACGAAGGAGACTAATACGCCGGCTGAGCCCGGCCGCGACCGCATCATACAGCAGCGCGTTCTCGGTCAAGCGCACCTGCTCTTGCTCGGGGTTCACCGAGTTGCCGTCGAGGACCCAGGGGGCGGGCTCGACGGTCTCGATGGGGAGCAGCCCGGGGTCTTCGTCCGGCCCGCCGACATGCCGAGGGTCGGTCCTCGACATCCCCAGCTCATCCTCCCGCCCCACGGCCGCGGCCAAGATGTGGTCAAAACGCAGGTACTGAGCCCGAAAGCCAGGCGTGTACGCATTCGCTAGATTTGAGGCTGAGAACGCGTTTTGCGCAGAGCGAAGGTCTAGCACCTGCCCCACGCCCACGTGCAGCCTGTCAAAGAGGAAGGAGCTCAAGCACCACCCTTGATCCCGAGCGCCGCGATCGCGCCTGGGAGCGGACCAGTCTACCTCCTGTGAGCCGCAGTTGCGAGCCTCCACCCCTCACCGGCACACAAATGTGGCGACAGTTCAACGCAGGCGGGTCGCCCGGAGGAGAGCCTGGGGCGACATCTCCACATGCATTCAAGTCGCGCTTCGCGCCCGATCAGGGGTACGACGGCTCGGCCCGCATCAAGGTGAGCTCGTCTGCAAAGGCCGATGCGTCCTTCTGCTCCTGAGCGAAGCGCGACCAGACATCGTCGCCCTTGGCCAGCTGGTCGACGGCGACCGGATCCTTCCAGCCTCCGGCGTCGGCAGCCATCCAGGACGCGTACCGCTGCTCGGCGTCTGACGTCGTCTTTCCCGCGGCGACCGCAGCCGCCTTCGCGGCCACCTCTCGGTCTCCACGGGCGCTCGCGCACCGGGCCAAGGCCAACCATGGACGGGGTAGCGGAAAGCGATCCTCACCACCGGGGGCCAACAGCAGGGCCTCCAAGGGGGCCCGCGCCACCTCGCACCGCCCGCCCTCGGCGTCGAGCAAGGCGAGCTCCAAGGTCGCCGCCTCGGCGGAGAGCGGGTCCTTCGTCGCCCGACCGAGGGCCGCCGCCGCGCCCGCCAGATCACCCCCCCCCAGGGCGAGCCGGGCCTCCAACAGCTCCAGGCGGCCCGCCATCTCCTCCGGCGCAAACTTGGCTTGGCGCAAGAACTTCAGCGTCTCCATCCCCTCCCGCCACGCGCCAAGGTCGGCGTACAGCTCGGCGAGGTGGAAGACCAGCTCCGGGTCCCGCACGCCGCGAGCGATCGAGACCGCGAGCGCGTCTCGAAGGACGGCGGCGCCACGCTCCGGCAGGCCCACGCGCTCGTAGGCTCGCGAGACATTGACGAGCACAGCCGGGCTGTTGACCGCCCGTCGGACCGACCGATCCCAGACCGACTCGTGGAGGGCCGCGATGTCGAACCACTCTTCCCGGTCAGCGAGATCCTGAACGTGCTCCGAGTAGATCGACCAAAAACGTTCAAGGATGTCCGAGCGCTCTACCTTACGAGGGAAGCGCCGGATCACGCTCGCGAGCTCGATGATCGCGTCTTCGCGGCTTCCCACGAGAAGGTCGATCTGGGAGAGCAGAAACAGCGCCTCGGCCCCGGAGTCATCCCGTGGAACGCTCGCGGCGATCAGCGAGGGGATCGCAGCCGCCCAGGTCGACGGGTGCCCCCCGACGATGTCGGCGAGCTGATCACGCACATCGCCGATCGAGAGCTCTGCCTGCTTCCACGCCATCCGCGCCTCGGCGAGGCTGCCATCGGCGAAGCGGGCATCCCCCAGGCGGAGGGCGGCGCGCTGGGCGTCATCGCCAGAGAGCCGATCGCCGACGAGCTCGAGCAGCGGCCGACTCTCCGCGATGTAGCCGTCTCGCTGTAGCAGCTCCGCGGCGAGCACGAGGCCCGCGGGGTGTCCGGTGACGGCCGCCAGGGCACGGCCCGTCGACGCCCGCGGCGGGTCTGCGGTGGCGAGGCTCACCACTGCCAGGCCCTCGATTACGGTGGCCTCATCTCCACCCAGCTCGAAGGCCCGTCTGAACCCCTCCCTGGCCTCCGTCCAGCGGCCGGTGGCGAGGGCCGCCCGTGCGGCGCCCATTCGCAGATCAGCCTCCGAGACAGAGCCACCTTCGGGCGTGATCCCCGAGAAGTAGTAGTGAGCCTCCCGCCCGAGACCGAGCTCGAGGTAATGCATCCCGAGCCGGTACCGCGCTTGATCGGCGGCAGCTGGAGTGGCGGCCGTGAGGAGGGCCGAGCGGGCCCGATCGACCGCGTCCCATGTCGACCGCGGGAGCCAGGTCGGGCTTGGAGCCAAGGCAGGACGGTAGCGGAGGGGGACCAACCCACCGGCCATCGCGTCTCCGGTGAGGAAGCTGAGCGGAGGAGGCCGGCCCCGGACGCCGCTCCGAGGCGCGCGACCCGCGACAACGTCCGACACGCTGGGCGCCGCGATCCGCGGCGTGAGGTGTGGGACCTTCCGAGGGACCACGTCTACGTACAGCACGCCTTCGTCAACACGAGCATCTACGTCGTGGTCGATCTCGGCGAGGAAGATGCGGATGAACCAGACCGAGCCACCCATGTGGCTGACCCGGATGTCCCGGATGCCCCGCTCGGCGGGGACCGACAGCACGGAGTCGAGCTCAAGCTCCGCGCCGCGGACCACCAGCTCCACCAGATCGGGCCGCACGCGGGGCATCGACTCAATCGAGCTCCGCTGGCCCACCTGCACCTTCAACGCACGGACGGGCCCCGCGCCCTCTGCGGTATCGGACACCGACAACGATAGCCACAGCGCGCAGCAGCACAGCAGTCCAACCCTGAAGGCGCTCGGCGATCTCACACCACACTCCTGTCTACGGCGCGAAGGACCATCCGGCTCAAAGCCGGGCTACCAGACCGACACCCGCCCGCCAGGCCGAGAAGTCGAGCCCCTGTCCTACCCCGAAGGCGTGGTGCTGACGGCGACCGAGGAGGAGCTCGACGTCCAGCCCGCGGAGGCCGGGCGAGCCGTTGGGGGCCATGGTCGGCTGCACCATGTTGGTGTGGATGCGCACACCGGATCGGACATCAAAGCCCGGCTTGATCCCCGCGACTGTTCCCACGTCGGTCCGCTCGGCGAAGACCGTCATCGCGTAGCCAACCCCACCGAAGGCCTCTGCGCGCCGCCCGCTCGAGCGGACCAGCCCGGAGACGGTGATGGGAACGACCTCCATCGAGCCAGGCGCCACGCCGCTGCGCCCGGAGTCGCTGCTCATGCGCATGTAGCCAACCTCCGTCTCCACCGCGAACCAGGGGAACAGCCCCACCGTCGCAAAGCCGGAGCCCGAGAAGCGGCTCGACCGATAATGGTCGATGATCGCTTCGTCTTGCCAGACCTCGCCCATACCCATGAAGCCGATGGCGAGATCCACCCGGTCGGGGGCCGCCGCCTCGGCCGGGCTGTGCGGAGGCTCACGGTAGGAGTCAGCCGCGCGGGCAGGTGGGCCGAGCAGGCCGCACAAAGCGCCACACACACCAAGGATGAAGCGGGGAAGACTCAACCCCATCGAGGCTCCACTCACCCCGCTCGGCCAGCGCAGAGCGACGTTCAACAGCTAACCACGTTTGAGGCCACGCTAACCCACCGCGGGGGGACGGGCCCCTCGCTATGCGACACCCGAACGTCTACGCTCGCCGCGAAAGCCGCTGGCGGTCTTTGATCGGCCGGAGCTGATTGTAACCTTGGATGCTCTTCCGCCGCTGCGAGAGCTGCGCCAGCTCCTCGGTCAACGCCCCCTCGATCTCCTGGACCAGATCAGTGAGCCGGTCCAGCTCCACCCGCACCGCCTCCAGCTCCGCCGGGGTCAATCGATGGCCGCCAGCGTTCACCTCAAGGAGCAGCTGCCCCAGCGCGCCTTCCGGGACGGTGTCCCCTCGCTCAAGGTCCTCCCGAAGAGATCGGAGCCGGACAGCCACCCCAAGCGCTTCAGGTGGCACTCCGAAAGGCCTCCACCCAAGTCTCCCGCATCGTCGTGGTGACCCGGAGGGACTCATGGATCGCGGTCGACTTGTTCTCAAATCCGCCGCGCGCGAGCCGAGAGATGATCCACAAGTAGAGGCGGGCGAGGTTGGCCGACATCTCCGGCGCCACCTCGTGGTCCAAGGCGGCGAGCAGCTCGCCGAAGATCTCGCGCGTGAGCCGCAGCTTCTCTCGACCGTCGATGAGGCGCCCCTCGTCCAACGCCTCGATCGCCGACCGCTGGTGGCGCTCCGCTGCCTCGAAGAGCAGGACCACGAGCTCCCGATTGGAGGCCGAATTCAAGCCGACGTTCTTGTACTCGTTGATGCCGTACACGCGGTGTCCCTGTATCAGGAGTGGGGTCAGGAGGAGGTGTTGGTCAGGGAGGCGAGCAGGGTCGAGACGTAGCTCGAGGTGGACTGCAAGGTCCCCAGGATCGCCTCCATGGAGTCAAACTGCTTCCGGAGTCGGATCTCAAGCTTGTCCTGCCGGAGAGTATAGGCATCGATCTGTTCGTTCATGTCCTCGATGCGCGCCTCGATGGTGTCCTGGCGGGCCTGGAGGCTACCATCGGTGGTGTCGAGGTAGAGGTCGAGCCGGTCGAGCATCGAGTTTACGAAACCATCCGGGCTCGTGAAGAGGTCGGTGACCTGATCGGGCTCCGCGGCGAAGGCCTCCTCAAAGGCGGTGGTGTCGAAGGTCAGCTTTCCGAGGCCGTCCGAGTTGATGCCGACGAGGCCCACAGAGTCGTAGTCCTGGCCGAGCGCCGTGAACGCCTTGCCGATCTCAGAGAGCATCCCGCGGGTGACGCTGCGGATCACCGACTCGCCGACGAAGGCATCCTTGATCCCCTTGTCGGCGTCGTAGTCGAGGTTCTCGCGGATGTAGTCAATGGCCGCGTTGTAGGCGTCCACGAAGGCGTTGATCTTCTCTTCGATCCCGTCGGTGTCCGTCGCGACGGTGACCGTGAGCGCGCTGGTCGACTCATCCTTGAGCGTGAAGGTGACCCCCGGGATGGCGTCGGTGACGTCGTTGGAGGCCGAGGTGACCGTGTTGCCGTCGATCGTCATCTCGGCGTCTTGGGCGGTGGTCGTCTCGGTGAAGGTCGGGGTGGTGCCCCCCGACAACAGCGAGGTGTCGAGCGTGATGCCGTAGTCAGCGCCCGTGTTCGAACCCTTCACCACGAGCACATAGGGGTTGGTGGCGTCACCGGTGTCGGACACATAGGCGGAGATGCCGTCGATCTCGTTGAGATCGTTCGCCAGCGAGCTCAGCGTGGTCGAACCGTCGAGGGTCAGGGTGGTCGTCGTGCCGTTGTAGGTGACGTCCATTGTCCCCGTGGAGAGCACGCCGGTGTCCGTCTTCGAGGCGAAGCCCTGGCTCTTGTTGACCTCGGCCTTGGCGAGCGCCTGGACCTCGATCTCGTAGGTGCCCGTCACCGAGCCAGCGCCGGCCGTGACATCCACCGCGGAGTTCTCCGCATAGGTGGCCTTGTACGAGAGAAACCCGGTGGAGAACTGCATGTCCTCCAAGGCGTCCTGGACGTCGCCGAGCTTGCTCATGACCTCAGTGAGCTTGTCGGACTTGTCCTGGTAGACATCGACCCGCTTGGAGACGAGCGTCTTCTGCGCGCTGGATGCCTTGACGATCGCGTCGATGAGGGCGGTGGTGTCGATCCCGGAGACGATTCCATCGACCCGAGTGGCAGAAGCGACCATGGAGACCTCTCAAAGCGCGAAGAGCGCGAACCGATGCGGGGAGTCTAACATAAAAAAACCCCCGCGACCCTGCAAGCGGGGTCGCGGAGGCCGCCGGTCCGGAGGCCTCCCGGGGGAGGCCCCGCCCGCGCCTACTGGAGGAGCGAGATGACGGACTGGTTGATGTTCTTGGCCTGGGCGAGGGCGGCCACACCAGACTGCTGAAGGATCTGCAGCTTGGAGAGGTTGGCCGTCTCGTTGGCGAAGTCGAGGTCCTCGATCTGGCTGGCGGCGGAGGAGAGGGCCTCCACGTAGGCCTGGCTGTTGTTCAGCGAGGACTCGAGGCGGTTCTGCACGGAGCCGAACTTCGAGCGGACCGAGTTCACCGAGTTGAGGGCGGTGTCGATCGAGTCGAGGGCGGCGAGGGCGCCGGTAGCGCTGGCGAGCGACACCGAGGTGAGGCCGAGGCCGGTGTTCGCGGTGAGGTCGCCCAGCTTGATGGTGATCTGGCTGGTGCTGGTGTTGCTCGTGATGCCGACCTGCACGGACAGGTTGGTGTCGGAGCCATCGGCCAGCTGGATACCGTTGAAGTTGGTCGCCGAGGCGATGCGGTCGATTTCGCTCTTGAGCTGGGTGTACTCGTCGGTGATGTAGGAGCGCTCGTTGTCGGAGAGGGTCTCCGAGGCGCTCTGCACGGCGAGCTCACGCACGCGCTGGAGGATGTCGGTCACCTCATTGGCGGCGCTCTCAGCGGTCTGGATGACGGAGATGCCGTCATTGGTGTTGCGCATCGCCTGCTTGACGGAGATGGCGTCCGACTCGAGGTTGGTGGCCACGCCGAGGCCGGCAGCGTCGTCCGCCGCGCCGTTGATGCGCTTGCCGCTCGAGATCTTGAGGAGCGACTTGTTGAGGGCCTTGTTGGTCTTGGCCAACACGCCAGCGGACTGAATGGCCGAGACGTTGGTCCGGACGGTCATCGACATGGGGATCACCTGTTCTGGGGGGGAGTTGAGGCTTCGGCGCCTTGCCCTCGAGCCTCGTGTTTCTTGTCGGACTGAAGTGGTCCACCTTTAAGTCGGTGTGACACCTTTTGATGAGCGGGCCGCCGACGAGGACGCGCCTCGGACGACGAGGCCGCTACAGCCGCTCAAAGAGGAGGTTGTAGCGAGACGACGCCGTCACCTGCAAGGTGGTCTCGTAGGTGGTCTGGAGCTGGGCCATGCGCATGTAGCTCTTGGCCTGATCCACCTCGACGAAGTTCGTAAACTGCGACTTGAGCTCCACCTCGAGGCTCTCGGAGACCTGCGCCGCGTCCTCGGCGAGGGCGAGCTGGGTGCCCACCTCGGTCCGGCTGCCGGTGACCTGCTGGAGCGCGTCTTTCAAGGGGTCCAGCGTCAGGGCGACGTTGGCCGCCACGCCCGTCCCGAGCGCGGTCACGAGGGACGCCACGGACGCGAAGATGTCGGTGGTCCCCTGAAGCATGGCGCTCCCGTCGAAGCCGGTCGAGGCGCGCAGCCCCTGGCCCACCTCGACGGAGGGCTGACCGGTGTCCCCGCCGTACACCCCCACCGTAGAGAAGGGCTGGGTGTCGTACGCGTTCCCCGCGAAGACAAACCGCCCACCAAAGGTGGAGTTGGCGAGGCTCACCATCTGATCGTAGAGGCCTTGCGCCTCCTGCGCGGCTTCGATCACCTGCTGCGGGTTCTTCTCCTCGCTGGACATCTGCGTGGCCAGCTCCCGCGTCCGCGTGAGCAGATCAGAGATGTGTGAGAGCGCCTCCTCCGCGGTGGCTTGGATCCCGGTCGCCCAGCTCGCGCTGTCCTGGTATACGCTCTGCTCCTCGATCTCCGCCTGCATCGCATGGATCCGGCTGACCATGCCCGGATCATCGGCGGGAGAGAAGTAGCGTAGGCCGCTCGAAGCCTCGAGCTGAGCCCGAGCCAACGTCGAGCCATTGCGGCTCACCTCCGCGGCGAGGGCGCTGAGACGGCCGTGGTAGGTCGAACGGATCATGCTCATCAGCGCACCATGTCCATGAGGTCACCCAGGAGGGCGTTGGCGGTGGTGATCACCCGCGAAGAGGCCTGGTAGGCCGCTTGCCAGGCGAGGAGCTCGGTGGCCTCCTGATCGAGGTCCACACCGCTCACCGAGTTTCGGAGCTCCGTGAGGTCGGAGACCACCGCGTCGTAGCCCTTGGCCTCCAGCTCGACGCTGGAGATCCCACGACCGATTGTGGAGTAGACCTGCGCCAGCCCGGCGTTCGGGGTCAGCGTCAGGCCCGCGATGATCGCTTGATCTTCCAGGCCCACGAGCGCCGTGAGGTTGTCTCCGTCGCCCGCGGCGGCCGTCGCGGCGCCCGCGAGGGCGAAGAGGCCTTCGTTGGCGATGATGGAGGGATCCACCGTGATGGAGGCGGCCTCCCCCGGCACCGAGAAGGTGAAGAAGGGGATGCCGGCCGCACCCGTGGTGTCAAAACCCGCCTGATGCTGGGTGTTGAAGGCCGTCGCGAAGTCGTTGGTGAAGGAGTCAAGCTCCGCCTGGGCGGAGGCGGTCACGGTCACGGCGTCGTTCAGCCCGCCCCAGCGGCCCCCGAGCATCGACGTCACGTTGATGACCCCGGAGTCAGCGGACATCGTCACCACCGGGAGGCCGGCGCCCGTCAAGCTGACGTCGAGCTGACGTGCAGCCCCGCCGCTCACGAGGGCGTGGCCCCCGATGAACAACGTCGCCTGACCATCCGGTGAATAGTCGACCTGCACCCCGATCTTGTCCGCGACCTCGGTGATGAGCTGGTCGCGTTGATCGGCGTAGTCGGCCGCGCCTTGCGGACCTCCCGAGACCATCTTGTCGTTCAGGGCGGCGATCTGATCGACCTTCGCCTGAATGTCCGCGAGGGTGCCCTGCAGCTCTTCCACGACGTCGTCGATGGTGCGGGTCATGGCCTGGGCGGTGTCGTTGAGACCGTCGGTGAGGCGAAGCGCGACCGAGAGCGCCTCCCGACGCAGCGATGGATCGCTGGGATCGCGGGAGAGGGCCTGCAGCTTGTCGAAGAATTCCCGCAGGTCGTCGTTGGTGGCGGTGCCGCTGGTCTCGTCGAACGCGACGCCCTCCAGCGCGCTGAGCGTGTCAAACGCGGCGCCGGAGCGGGAGCGCTGACCCGTGGCCTTGACCAGCCGCTCTTCGACCAGGCGGTCGGTGACGCGGGTGATGCCCTGGGTCCGCGCCCCCTGGCCGAAGTACAGCCCCTTCCGAAGGACGGGGTCAGAGGTGCCGACCTCAAGGCGCCGACGGGTGAAGCCCTCCGTGCTCGCGTTGGCCACGTTGTGGCCCACCACCGAGACGCCGGCGGAGGCGACCGAGAGGCCCGTACGGCCGATCTGAAGCGTCGAGAGTAGGCTCATGCTGCGCCTCCACGGAGCCGACCGGTGGCCGAATAGGTCGGCGGCGGCTCACGGGGGATGAGGGTCGAGAAGACCGCGTTGGCCGCGCCCACGACGGCGGTGATGCGGCGATCGATCTGCTGTAGGTCGAGGAGCAGCCCTTCAATGAGCGTGTCCCCTCGGATATCGAGCTCTTCGGCCTCGATGAGCTCCAGCTCAAAGTTGAGGTCCTGGCGGCGATTGGTGGCCTCTCGGAGAGCCTCGACGTCCAACGCGCGCGCGGCGGTGAGCTGCTGTTCAGCCACCGCCAGCGAATCCTCCAGGATCTCTTCGAGCGGACGCTCCATCAGAAGCCTGCGAGCAAGGAGTCCAGCGCCAAGTTGAGGTCAAGCTCTCCGCCAAGGCGACCCGACGCGATGTCGGCGCGGGCCTGCTCGACCACGTCGGCACGGACCCCCGGCGTATTCTCTACGGCGTCCCGAAGCTCGTTCACAAAGCGCGCGGACGCCGACAGCGCGACGGCGTCTACCGCGGCCGCCCCGCTGCTCACCCGCGCACCCTTCCCGAGGGCTCGGGCGGACAACGCAGCTCGCGCGACTATGGTGGGTTCAATTTTCATGACCGCCTCCGATCTCCCTCTTCGGACGGGGCCGCGCAGAAGTTAAGGACGAGCCTCAACGCCGCCACCCGAATGTCTCAATCGGGTCGACAGCCACGCCGTCGGAGCGCACCTCGAAGTGCAAATGGGGGCCGGTCGCGCGCCCCGTGTCCCCCACCTGAGCGATCACATCGCCGGGCTGCACCTGCTGCCCCGCGCGCACGGAGAGCGAGTCACAGTGGGCGTAGAGCGTCGTCAGCCCGTCTCCGTGATCGACGACGACGACGTTGCCGTAGCCGCTGCGGCGGCCCGCCATGGTCACCGTGCCCGCCTTCACGGGGCTCACGGGCGCGCCGCGCGGGGCCGCGATGTCTACCCCCTGGTGGCTCCGTCGGGTGCCGTCGAAGGGGTCGGCCCGCTGACCGAATCGGGAGGTCAACCGGCCGATGACCGGCATGACCGCACCGCTCCCGCGCGATCGGGCGGTCGTCGCGGCCGCGCTCGTCTCCGGGCCGGCTGAGGCGGCGCCGTGGAGGGGCTGTCCGGTGATCCGAGCGGTGATCTGCGCTGCCAGCCCGAGCCCCCTACCCTCGCTCATCCGGTTCGCGATCTCGGCATCGAAGAGGTCCGAAAAGACCTCCATCGCCGGAGAATTGAAAAGCCCCTCTGGGACAGTCTTCTTCATCTCCCGAATCATCAGCTGCGCGAGGTAGCCCTCAAACTGGCGCGCGGCTGTCTCCGCGCTCACCTTCGAGGTGTCGGAGGGGGGCGCGATCGCGGCGAGGCGGGCCTCGGAGATCACGGAGCGCGCGGCGCCCAACGGATCGACGCTCACTGGACCTCCAGCTCGGCCTGCAAGGCCCCGGCGGACTTGATGGCCATCAGGATCTGGATCAGGTCGCGCGGCTTCACGCCGATCTTGTTCAAGGCCTTCACGAGCTCGCCGATGCTGATGCCTTCCACCATCACGAGCTCACCGTCCCCCTCCTTGACCACGAGGTTCGCGTTGTTCGACTTGACCGTCTTGCCGCCGGAGAGCGGGCCGGGTTGGCTGACGTCCGTGGTGCGCTGGACCTCGATCGACAGCGCGCCGTAGGCGATCGCGACCGGAGAGATCTTGACGTCGGCCCCCATGACCACCGTGCCGGTTCGTTCGTTGACGACCACCCGGGCCGTCGCATCGACGGCCACGGTCAGCGACTCGATCTGCGAGACCAGCTCCACCACCCGACCCTTGTAGCGCTCGGGGACCCGCACGCTCACGCTGCCTCGGTCTCGCGGTTTGGCGATGTCCTCCCCAAAGGCCTGGTTGATCGCGTCCGCGACACGCAGGGTGGTGGTGAAATCGGGCTGGTGGATGATCCAATCGACCCTCTCCTGGATGTCGAGGTCGAGGCGGTTCGGGTTCTCCCGCTCCACGATCGCCCCCTCCGGGATTCGGCCCACCGTGGGATGGTTCTTCCGCGTGCTGCTCCCCTCGGCCTCGACCTGGAAGCCGCCCACCAAGAGAGGACCCTGTGCTGTGGCGAACACTTGACCGTTCGGGGCATACAAGGCCGCGAGTTGGAGCACCCCGCCCTCGAGGCTCGTGGCGTCACCCGAAGAGCTGACCTCGACATCGATGGCGGCTCCAGGCCGGGCATCCGCGGCCATTCGGGCGGTCACCATCACGATCGCTACGTTCCGCGCGATGATCTCGTCGGTGCTGATCGTAAAGCCCAGGCCCTGGAGCTTATTGGCGAGGGCCCGGATCGCTGCCTCGTTTCGCCGAGAGTCTCCGGAGCGGTTCAGGCCGGTCACGAGGCCCTGCCCCGAGAGCACGTTGTCACGGACCCCGTACAGGGTCGCGATGTCCTTGACGCGGGCCGCCTCGGCGGGGGCGACGCGGAGGGCCAGCAGCGTGAAGAGCAGGAGCAGCGCGGCCCGAACCAAGCCAAACCGCCGCGCGCGGGAGTGCGAGGTCGGGGCCGGCGTGGAAGGCGAAGGGCAGACCATCAAGGGAGACCTCAGAAGGGCCAGGTGCGGTCGAGCACTCGTTGACCGAGCCCCGGGCCCTGCTTGTCAGAGAGCGGGCCGTTCCCGTTGAATTCAATGTGGGCCTCGGCGAGGAGCTGGCTGTCCACGGTGTTGTCCGCCTTGATGTCCTGCGGACGGACAGTCCCCGAGACCACCATGTACTGAGTCTCGCGGTTGGCCCTGACCTCCTTCCAGCCCCAGATCACGAGGTTCCCGTTGGGTTGCACCTCGATCACCTTGCAGGTGAGCTTCCCGACAACCGAGGCCTCGCGAGAGGTCTTACCATCGCCCTTAAAGGCGGACCCGCCTTCGACCGACAGCGACAGCTCCCCGTCCAGGTTGTCGTTAGCCTTGGTGGCCCCCTTGTCGAGCCCAAACAGCGAGCCGATGCCGCCGCCCACCGAGGACTCGCGGTTCGCCTCGGTGTTGGCGAGGAGCTCAGTCCGGGTCTCTTCGGTGATGTTCACCGTGATGAGGTCGCCGGTGCGCCGGGCGTTGGAGTCCAGCCCGATCAAGATCCGTGCCGTCCCTTCGTTCCAGAGGCTCCCTGGCGGCGAAGGCTCGACCGAGGTGGGCTGGGCTGTCACCGGGGGAGGGACCGGCGGAGCCGCGAGGCTCTCAGAGGTGCCCAGGCCGAGCACGAGGACGAGGACGACCAGGGCACGACGGGTAGGCGCCGAGGCGCCCGCCACTCGGGAGCCGGCTGAGGGGGACTTCATGGACGCGCTCCAGCCCGGACGACGCCAGGCTCCACCAGCACACCGTTCACGACGACCCCCGTAGCGAGGTTGGTCACACGCACCTCACCACCCAGCGCGACGTCGTCGAGGAGCCGCCCCGCAGCCTGAACCCGCAGGGGGCCTGAGCTGGCAACGAGGAGCACCTCAGCGCCCTGCCGCCCGGCCGGGGTGGCCCGCACACGCGAGAGGGTCAGCGGCTGCCCTCTCTGCAAGGGCCCACGTGCCTCCCAGGGGCCGCTCGCTTCGGGCGCATCTCCGACGGGGATGAGCGCACCGTCTACCCGATCGAGGGCGACACGCTCCATCTGCACCGTCACCGGCGCGCCCGCCCCGACCGCGTTCGCAGCGACCGGCACCTGCCCGTAGAGGCGAAGCTCCGGCCGCAGCCGAAGGTCGGCGCAGACCCGACCGTCGGGCTCGGTGACCCGAAGGCGCAGGTTCGGGTGGCCCCGAAAGCGCTCACCCGGCGACGCCTGCACCTGCAGGGTAGAGCTCTCGGCGCAGTCGAGGGGAGCCGTGAGGCCGGGGAAGCCCACCACGACGTCCGACTCGGCCTTCTCCAGGCGGGCCGCCACCTCGGCTCGGAGGGCTGCCGACACGGCGTCCACCGAGACGGCCCCGAATGCGGGCGCGCCACAGAGCAGCGCGCCGCCCACCAGCCCACACACCATGGGCCGGATGGATTGACGCAGCAGGGGATCGCGGATGGGGAGCTGCATGGAGGCGGGTCGCCGACGGTGCTTCGGGCTCAGCGCTTGAGCTGATTCACGGTCTGGAGGTTCTGATCCTCGGTCTCGATGACCTTGCTGTTCGTCTCGAAGGCGCGCTGGGCGATGATCATGTTGATCAGCTCCTCGGCGATGTCGACGTTGCTGTTCTCGAGGAAGCCCTGCTGCAGGTTGACGAAGCCGTCTCCCGGCTCCAGGATCTGCGGTTCACCGCTCTCGGGGCTCACCGTGAACAGATTGCCGCCCACCGCGCGGAGGCCTGCAGGGTTGACGAAATCGACGAGCTGGATCACGCCGAGGGTCGCGAGGTCGACTTGATCCTGGTACTGCGCCTGGACCGTGCCATCCTCGGAGATGATGACAGCGATCGCATCCTCCGGGACCTCTATTCCCGGCGACATCTTGTAGCCAGCGGCGGTGACCAGCTCCCCGTCTGCGTTCTTAATGAAGTGACCGTCTCGGGTGTACCGCTCTTCACCGTTCGGGCCTTCGAGCACGAAGAACCCGCGGCCGCCGATCGTCACATCGAACTGGTTACCGGTGTAGACTTGGTCGCCATTCCGGAAGTCTCGGGTGATGGCGAGGGTCCGAACACCCGTACCGATTTGGATACCGACCGGCCGAGGTGTGTCGTTGGAGACGCCCCCGATGGGCATGTTCTGGTAGACGAGGTCTTCGAAGGACTCGCGGGCTTTCTTGTAGCCGGTCGTCGAGACGTTCGCGAGGTTGTTCGAGATGTTATCGATCTTGAGCTGCTGGGCAGCCATGCCCGTCGCAGCGCTATAAAGGGCGCGCATCAGCCTCTCCCTGTTGCATACATACGTCCGTCGAGCTCGTCTGAGGTCTGCATCGCCTTCTGGTAGAGCTCGAAGTAGCGGGTCGCCTGGATGAGATCGACCATCTCTTTGACGGGGTTGGTGTTCGAGCCCTCGAGCGCCCCTTGCACGACGACCACCTCGGTGGCCGGACGAGTGCCGGCGCGAGCCAGCCAGCGGGTGCCGCCCAGCTCCTCGACGCTCCCCGGCGGGCCGGAGGGGACGACGAGGCGGAGCTGTGCGAGCTCATCCCCCCGGGTCGTCGAGACCTTCCCCGCCTGATCGACGGTGATGTGCTCGTTCTCCGGCACCTGGATGGGCCCGGACTCCCCGAGCACCTTCTCACCGCGGTCGGTCACCAGGAAGCCATCGCGGTCAAGGCGGAGGGCGCCGCCACGGCAGAGCAGCTGCCCTCCCTGCCCTTCCCCGCCTTCGACCACGAGGAAGCCGCGGCCTTGGAGGGCGAGGTGGGTCTCACCCCCATCTTCGATGAGGGGACCGTCGGAGAGATCGGGGTACCCAGGGGAGAGCTTGACGTAGCTGTTCGCCAGGGGCTCGAAGCTCCGGTTGACCTGCTCGAAGGTGCCTCGCTGCGCCTTGAAGCCCACCGTAGACTGGTTGGCCACGTTGTTGGCCACCAGCTCGATCTGCCGAGCCGAGGCGATCGCCCCGGAGAGAGAAGGAAAAATGTCGCGGCTCAAGAGGACTCCACCTTGGCGATATCCATGCCGTCGAGGTCTTCGACCGAGATCTTCCCCTCCAGGGCCGCGCGGAGATCAATCCGCGCCGCAGAGAGGATCTGGCAGATCCGCGCCGACGTCAGGTCAAACACGGCCGCTACCTCAGCGAGGCTGAGACCGCGGCCGTAGTATAGCAGCACACATTGGCGCTTCCGCTCCGGAAGCGCCAGTATCGCCTCCTTCAGCAGGCGACGGGCGTCCTGACCCATCAAGGCCTGCAGCGCCTCCTGCCCTTCCCCGGCGTGCAGGGTCTCCAACAAGGGCGGAGAGTGGTCATCTCCTTCGGTAGACTGGGCGTCGAAGCTCACGAAGGAGACGGGGAGGGTGCGGTCTACCACCGACCAGTAGGTCGCGAGATCGACCTCGAGCCGCGCGGCGACCTCCTCCGGGCGCGCAGGCCGGCCGAGCTCCGACAACAGCGCCGCGGAGGCCAGCTGCACCTTGCGCGCCATCTGGCGACGGTGCCGGCTGAAGGCGTCATTCTGACGGAGCGCGTCCATCATCGCCCCGCGGATGCGGTACTCCGCGTACGTTGAGAAGAGAATTGTTCGCTCGGCGTCGAAGCGGTCGAAGGCCTCGAGGAGGCCGATGGCGCCGAAGCCCGCGAGGTCGGCCGTCTCGATCTCACAGCTGGCGGGGAGTCGCTCACCCACGCGCCGCGCGATGATGAGGATGCGGCCCCGGTACTTCTCGCAGATCTCTTCGCGGGTGCATCCCTCGATCCGACGGCCCTCAGTCACTCGGCCGGCGCGTCCGTAGACACCTACGCTCACGGGATCCAAGGGGGCGGTCGGCTCTTCACTCTCAGGGACCCGGTCCGCCGCCACCGGCGCCGCGCTGGGCTCGGCGGCTGCGTACATCGCCCGCACCCGGACCCGATGGTGGCCGCCCTTGGTCACCACAGCTCAAGCCCCCGCCGACTTGAGGGAGACAGCCGCCACACGCTCGAGGCGCACGGTGGGCAGGAGCTCGCCTGGAGAGAGCACCGCCACGCGCGGGAGGAGCTTCTCGGTGAGGCGACGAAGCGGCCCCCGAACGAGCGGCGGCACCAGCAGCACGAGGTCTGCCGAGCCCCGCCACTGCTCCGAGACGTTCCGCAGGCTGATGAGGAGGCGCCGCGCGTCTTCCGGGTCGAGCGCGAGATTGAGCGCGCCGCCCTCCCCGGAGGTCACCGAGCTCGAGAGCGCCTCCTCAGCGTCCGCGGCGAGGCCGATGTAGTTGACCACGCCCGCCTCACCCGAGTAGCGACGGGTGATGTGGCGAGAGAGGCGCTGGCGCACGAATTCGGTGAGCGCATCGGCATCACGAACGCGCGGCGCGTGATCGGCCATCGCCTCGAGGATGCTCTGCGCATCACGGATGGCCACCCCCTCACGAAGGAGGTTGCGGAATACGCGGAGCACAACGCTGCGACTCAGGGGCTCGGGGATCAGCTCCTCGACGAGGCGCGGGTTGTCGACCTGGATGCGGTCCAGCAGGTCGGCCAGCTGCTGCCTGCCGAAGAGCTCGTGGCCGTGCTGGTTCAGAACCTCAGTGAGGTGGGTGGTGACCACGGTGGGCACATCGACCACCGTGTAGCCCGCCTCCTGCGCCTTCTGGCGCAGGCTCTCCGAGATCCAGAGGGCCTCGAGGCCAAAGACAGGATCACGCGTCCGATGGCCGCGGAGGTTCCCGCTCGCGTCGCCGGGGTTGATCGCCAGGAGCTGCCGTGGGGTGACCTTGCCGCGGCCGACCTCCTCGCCGCGGAGCAAGACCCGATACTCACTGCCTTCGAGGCGAAGGTTGTCGCGGAGGTGCACCGGCGGCACGAGGAGGCCGGTGTCTTGCGCCACCTGACGGCGGATGCGCTGGATGCGCTCGACGAGGTTGCCACCCTTCTTTTCGTCCACGAGGCCGATGAGATCGACACCGAGCTCGATGGCGAGCGGCTCGACGCGGAGGAGCGTCTCGACCGGCGGCTCACCCGCCTTCTCCGGGACGGCCACGCCCTCGAGCTGCTCAGCCACCTTTGGCTTGGGCTCCTGATCGGCCTTCCAGCCGCGCCAAGCACCAAAGGCCGCCACCGCCGCGAGCAGGAAGAAGGGCAGGCGCAGCCCGGGGAGCGCCATGAAGCCCATCAACGAGGCCGAGAGCATGGCGAGCGCTCGGTGAGAGCCGAAGAGCTGGTGGCCGAATTGCGCTGGGAGGCTCTGCTCGTCGGTGTCGGGAACTCGGGTCACCAGCATGCCGGCGGCCGCGCTGATGATCAAAGCGGGGACCTGACTCAACAGACCGTCACCGATGGTGAGCACGGTGTAGACCTGGACCGCCTCCTTCAGCGGCATGTCTTTCTGAACGACGCCAATGATGATGCCGCCCACGATGTTGATGAGCGTGATCAGGATGCCCGCGACCGCGTCGCCGCGGATGAACTTGCTGGCGCCGTCCATCGATCCGTAGAAGTCGGCCTCCCGAGCGATGCCCTCCCGCCTCTTCTTGGCCGCCTTTTCGTCAATCAGGCCTGCGTTGAGCTCGGCGTCGACCGCCATCTGCTTGCCGGGCATCGCGTCGAGGGTGAAGCGCGCCGCCACCTCGGCGATTCGCCCCGCGCCCTTCGTGATGACGACGAAGTTGATGACGATGAGGATCGCAAACACGACGAGGCCGACCACATAGCTGCCGCCGACGACGACCTCTCCGAAGGTGCGCACCACATGACCCGCGGCGTCAGGCCCCTCCGATCCGTTGAGCAAGATGAGCCGCGTGGTCGCCACGTTGAGCGCGAGCCGGAAGAGGGTCGTCGCCAGCAGCACCATCGGGAAGACGGTGAATTCAACCGGATTTTTGACATACAAGGTGACGAGGAGCACGAGCAGGCTCATCGAGACCGACAGCGAGAGCAGGATGTCGAGGGCCGGCGCAGGGAGCGGGATCACCATGATCGCCATGAAGGCGATCAGGGATCCTGCAAGGTAAACGTCCCCCTGCGAGCGGAGGCGCTCGAGGATGGTCGGGGGGGTCGAGACAGCCGTACGGGACGCCATAGAGGCCCTGCTATAGGCTCGGAGACCAAGGCGCACGCTGGGGGTAGAGCGGCGCCGCGAATCTTACAGGAATCGCCGCCGCGCTGTCTCGCCGCGGCCCACTTGCAGGAGGCGAAACCTCACCGCGGGGGGGCGGGCACTACCGAGGTCCGGGCGCGGACCGAATTGACCCCGGAGCACCGGAGTGCGGGTCAGCGATGATCGTGATCGTGGCCGTGCGCGGCCTCCTCGGAGGCTTGCTTCATCTGCTCGTAGAGCTTTCGCTTCGGCGTGTAGCCAGCGGAGGGCGCGTCACTCGAGGTGTCCGCCATCCCAGAGACGAACTGACCGCCCACGCGGTCCATCACCTTTACCCAGAAGCGCTTCAACAGCCCCCCAACCATGCGAAAGACGACGGAGCGGGGCGCGGCCATGGGACACCTCTGGGCGGATTCCCCAAGGGTTAAGGGGGGCCCGCGCCTCAGGCAAGCGACGCCGCTCGGCGTCCACCGGGCCCGAGCGCGTCCACTCGTGTTGAAGGTCAGCTCGATGCAACCTCTCGCCCCCCCCGCTGAACCCACCGCGCCCCGCGTCTGGCTGCTCCGCGAGGACGACGAGCGCCGCCCCTTCGCGGTCCGCTTCGAGTCCAGCGACGGCCGGGCCCTCCTGCGCGTGGGGCGCGGCGGTGTCACGGTCGACGCCCCCGCCGCCTCCAAGGGCCTTGAACCGCAGCTGGAGCTCGAGGCCCTGCGCTCGGCCGTGCTCTTTCACATCCCCGGTGAGGGCGCGCGAGCGGCTTGGACCTTCGACACGCTGGTGGACGAAGACCTCGAGGCCCTGGAGGCTACCTACTGGCATGAGCTCTTCCCGACGGTCGGGCGAGGGTACCGACGGTACGTGCTCACGGATCCAGCTGCCGTGATCGGCCTCCCCGGGGCGGCCGCCGTCCCAGCCTCCGCCCCCCGCGGGGGCGCGACGCCGAGGATGGCGCTGACGAGCCGGCCGGTCGATACTCCGGAGCCACGGGCGCTCCCCGTCACCGAGTCCGCGGCACCCGAGGTGGCGGCGGCCTCAGAGGCCGGGGTCACCGCCGAGGCGCTGATCGAGCGGCTGCGAGCCCAACTTGGCGCCGAGCAACGCCGTGTCGGCGAGCTGCAAGATCGCCTACGCGACCTCGAGGCCGTCGCTTCTGCGCGGCGCCCCAACCGTTAGCTCGACCGCTCGAGGATCCGGGACAGGCGAACGGGATCGACGGTGGGCAGCTCGCAAGCGCCCCCCCGGCAGACCCACGCCACGGGCCGATCGGAGGCCCGGCCCTCAAAGACCCCGAGCCGCGCGCCGAGCGCCGACTCACCGGGGGCGAGGCAGACCACGGTCCGGTGCAGGCCCGTCCAGCGCGCGGCGACAGCGTGGAGCGCTCCGTCGGAGCCCACAGGTGAAAAGCCGGTGATCGCCACCACGGGCCCCGGCGAGGAAGCCCAGAGGGCGGCGCCGACATCCTCAGCTCCCGCCGTCCGCGCAGGATCCAGAGTGGAGGCCCGGTTGCGGAGCGCGGCGGCCTCGGCGGCTGATCGCCCCACCGGGTGCAGGAGATCCACACGGAGGAGGGCGGTGAGCGCGGCGGGGTGCGAGGGGCTCTCGAGCGCGAGCGCCCCCCGACGGAGCGCTCGAGAGCCCTCGAGGGCGGCCTCGAGCCAGCGCGCCTCAGCCGTTTGACGGTGGGCGTCGAGCGCAGCCTGAACGAGCTCCCCCTGCGACTCCGCCGCCGAGGCCGGATCCATACCTCGGCCCCAGCCGGAGCCTGGAGGGTGGGCGGCGAGCGTGCGCATCCAGGCCGCCAAGGCGGGGGGAGGCGCAGCCCCGAGGCGGACCATGCCCTGGCTGAGGATGGCCACCAACAGCGGCTCCTCGGCGCTTTGATGGAGGAGCGCCTCCGCCTGAGCCCTCCACGAGCTCCGCTCCTCGGCGCGGAGGCCCCCGGCGCTCTGCTGCTCTGCCGCCGCCCGGAGCCAGCGCGCCGCCTCGATCTTCGCCTCCAGATCCCAGCCTGCTCCCCCCTTGTGGTGGCCCCCGAGGCGGCGGAGCGCGCCCGCTACGCGCTCCGCCAAGGCACGGCGCCGCCCCCCGCCAGCGAACTGGAGGGTGAGCGCACGCCCGGCCCGGTCTACCGCCGCGGCCCGCGTCTGACGATCCCCAGCCTCGGAGCAAGAGAACCGAAGGAGGAGGGTCACAGCGCCCGGCTCGAGCGCTCCGATCGGCTCCGACAAAAGCTGGGCCACCCGCCCGACCACACCGTCCACCGTCATCACGCCTTCGGCTCGCCGGGCATTTGGAGGGCCCGCCCCTTCCACACCGCCGTACCTTGCACAGTCCGGATGCCGGAGTTGAAGAACAAGGCGATGAACAAGACGTTACCCAGGAAGTGGCTGAGCCCGTAGCGCCGGTCGTGCTCGAAGATGCCGTCGAGCACGTAGCGCATCACCTGGATCGCGAGCACCGCCCCCCAAGCCAGCCCGAGCGTGACGGTGTCCAGCCCGACAACGAGCCCCACCAGCGCAACAATGTAGGGGAGGACCGAGGTGAGGAACGTAAAGATGGAGACGCCCACCACGCGGTCCCACCGATATTCGATGCCCGCAAAGAGGTTCTTCGTCCAGCCCTTCCAGAGCTCATCGAAAGAGTGGTACATCCGGCAGCTGAACAGGTTGCGCATGTAGACGATCTGGTAGGCCATCCCCGCCTTGCACACCGCCGTGGCCATTCCCACGTCGTCGAGGACATTGTCGCGGACGGCGCCGTGTCCGCCGATGGCAAGGTAAGCCTCCCGTCGAATCAAGATGAACTGACCGTTCGCGAGGGGATTGCCCTTTCGGCGGGCCGGATCGTTTACCTTCTCAATATCGGTGCCCGCGACGATCGCCCCCGCGACGATCGGCTGCAGCACCTTCTCCCAGAAGCTCACCATCTCGAGGCGCCCGATCCCCGACATCATCTGCAGGTGGTTGCGGGTGGCGTAGCCCACGGCCGCGCCCGCCGCGTGGGGGTGCAGCCGGACGTCCGCGTCGGTGAACAAGAGCCACTCGGGCGGGTCTGCGTCCGCCATCGACGCCTCCGAGGCCCGCTGACAGGCCCACGGCTTTCCCTTCCACCCAGCCGGGAGGGGGGCGTCGCCGCCGCTCAGGAGGCGCAGCCGCCCCTCGCTCCCGGCCAGGAGCCCCTGGAGCAGCGCGCCCGTGCCGTCGGTGCTCCCATCATCGAGGACCACAGCGCGGAGGCCGGGGAGATCCTGTCGGATGATCGACTCCACGCAAGGGCCGATGTTGTGGACCTCGTTGCGCGCGGGCACGACCACGGTGACGCGGACGGCCGACTCCGGCGGGAGGTCTTCGACGCCCACTCGAAAGCGGTTGGTCTGCTTGACCCGTCGAGCCTTGAGCGCCACGCCTCCCCAGAGCAGGATGACCAGGCCGAGCAGGACTTGGAGCAACAGCATCAGGTAGGCCTCCCATCACGGTTCGCGGCGGCGAGCCTCCCCCACTCCCGGTCGTCGACCAAGAGCAAGGGGTCCTTCACCTGGCCCTCCGGGGCGCCCTCGGCGACCCGATCGGCCCGAAAGCGCTGATAGGTCCGGGCCGGGAGGGGCGAGACCCGCACACCCGCGAGGCGGGCGCTGTCCCTCCTCCCATCAAATTCGACGTTCAGCCGACGGAGGGCGCGCTCGAAAGCGGCCGCGAGGGCCACCTCAGCCCCCGCGGGCGTCACCCCCGGGAGCTCGACCAGCAGCTCATAGGCGGGGACCTCGGCCCAAAGCACCCGGACCGAGAAGCCGATGGGGCGCAACCCTGTCTCTTCAGCGGCGGACCGCATGGCCTCCGACACCTGGGCCTCCGACACCCGCTCCCCGGTGGTGTTGAGGTACCGCCCCGCCTTTCCGACAAAGCGGACGAGGGGCGTCTGTCGACAAAAGCCCACGACCTCCACCAAGTCCTGCAGGTCGTACCGAAACAGGCCGGCCTCCGTCGTGATGACGAGGCGATAGCGCTCGCCGAGCTCGAGCTCCCACGCGCCGCGCGGCTCCTCGTCGGCGCCGACGAACTCCAGCACGTGCCCCAGCGTCCAGAGCACACCGCCCGGCCAGTCTTCCTGGAGCGGGATGGCGAAGAAGCCCTCGCTGGCGGTGATCCCGACTTCGCGGACCGGTACGTCCGCGCCCAGGGCCTCGGAGATCCGATCGACGAAGTAGCCGGCCGGCCCTCCCTTCCAACAGTTCACCGAAGCGAGCGGCCAGACTCGGCCGAGCCGCCAATCGGTCGGAGGCGGTCGTCGCCGCAGGTGGAGCTCCAAGCGGAGGCGCCGCAGGCGGTCCAGCCCCGCGGCGGGCCCGTGTCGGAGCGTGCCAGCGGCGAGATCTCGAGACAGAGGCTCCCGCCACTCGGCGAACCGACGCGCATAGAGGAGGATGGTCGAGGGGTTGGCGGTGGTCCAGCTCGTGACCTCAGCGCCGAGGGCGAAGCGGAGCACCGCGTACTGACGAAGTTCAGCAGGCTCGAGGCCGAAGACCTCATACGGGACCGCGTAGCGGGCGCGGACCCACCACGGCTGGGCGAGCACCATCCGACCCGTGTTGGCGCCGATGGGCAGCCCCCCCGGGCTCCGAGCGTGCTCCGCCGGTGAGACGATGGTGAGCGCACGCCCGCGGCTGGCCGCCTCGTGCTCTCGCAGAAGGCCGAGCATCCACAAGGACTGTGCGTCCGCGACCGAGCGCGCCCAGCTCGCGGTGACCGGCAGGTGCTTCGGGCGGCCCGTGGTGCCGCTCGTCTCGAGCAGCATCTCCACCCGCTCCTCGGTGAGCACCCCCTGCTCACCTGCCGCTACACGGTCGAACCAGGGCCGAAGGGCCTCATAGCCGCGGATCGGCGTCGCGCGGCGGAGCTCGGAGAGAGTGCGAACCCCCGCAAGGCCGTGCTCCCGTCCGAAGGCGGTGTCACGGCTGCCGGCCAGGATGGCGGAGAGGCGGGCGTGCTGTGCGGCGCGTGGATCGGAGAGCGCGGCGTCGAAGCGCCGCACCAGCCGGTCGGCCACCCCGCGGAGCAGGCGATACGGGCCGTTCCCGCTTCGGTCGAGCGGACTGTCGACCTGGACGACGTCAGACATCCTGGGCGACCTCCAGCATGGGGCGTCCTCCGAAGGGGGTGGGCGGCCCACCGGAGCCTAAGCCAGGGCAGGAAGCGGCGCACCCCGCGCCGCGCTCCGTTGACACGGGCAGAAGGCCCCGATACCCTCGCCCACCCCACGGCTACACTCCCGCAGGAGGTCACCCCCAGACCTCCACCCCGGGCGGGTCCGGCTCCTCGGAGCCCTCCCCCCCGAGCGGGCATGAGCCACCCCTCCTCGTCATCCTCCCCTCCCCGCATCCGTGGAAAGCTGCCGATGAAGACCGGCGACATCGTCCGGGACGGCCGCGGCCGTTCGTTCCAAGTAGGACCGTTGCTTGGGCGCGGCCTTTGGGGGCGGTCATTCAGCGCGCGGGAGGAGAACGGGGGAGCAGACTGGGTCATCAAGATCGCGCACGGCCCCTCCGAGCTGCCCGGCCAGGATGACCTCGTCTCCCAGTGTCGAGAGATCCTCCTCGAACAGGCTCGGCTGCTCGAAGGCGCGGCAGGACAAGGGCTCATCGCCCTCGACTCCCGCCTGTCCCTCCCGGACGGCTCGCCTGCGCTGCTGTTCCCCAAGGCCGCCGCCTCCCTCGATCGACGTGTCGCAGGCGGCTGCACCGTCGAAGAGCTGCTCACGATCACCGCTGGCGTGGTGCGCGCGCTCCGCGCCTTGGAGGAGCAAGCCCCCTTCCACGGGAACCTGCGCCCCACCAACGTCCTCCTCGACAGCCAAGGTACGGTCTTCCTGAGTGATCCGGTCACTCCGGCCTTCCGCGCGGCCCTGCCGGCCCTGCTGGCGGCGGCAGGCGGCCACCAGCCTTACCTCGCCCCCGAGGTCCGCACCGCGCCCTCGAGCCCGCCGCTCGGCCCGCCCACAGACGCCTACGCCATCGCGATGGCCCTCTACCGGGGCGCGATGAGCAACCCCGGTCAGCCGGCGGAGCGCTTCCCCGACCTCCCCGACGAGGGGCTCGACAAGAGTCGCCTCGTCACCTTGAAAGACCGGGTGATCAACCGGCTGAAGCGGGAGAACAGCAACCCCCGCTTCCATACCCGCCTCGGCGATCGCCTGAGCGCACTCCTGAACCGCGCCCTCAGCCGCGAGACCAGCCCCTCGCCGCCCTACCGGTTCCGCCGCCTCGATGAGCTGCTCGGCCGAATTGAAGAGATCCAAGCGCTGGTGCACCCGACGGTCACCCACGTCGGTCGGCTCATCATCGATCAGAAGCCGGGCAGCGAGGGCTTCACGACCGACGACCAGCCCACCTTCTCGACGGCCGTGGCCTGCTCCCCCGGGGTCGAGACGCACGAGGAGATCGCCTGCGGTCTCGCCTTCTTTGACGCCGAGAAGGACGAGCGGCTGCGCAACGTGAACTGCGCATACTCGGTAGACCGCCACCCCAGCGGCCGCTTCCGCTTCGGCTTCAAGATCACCGACCTCGGCCCGGGCAGCTACCGGGTGCGGGTGGCGTTCACCATCCGCGAATCCGGGGACGAGCCCGCCACCGCCGAGGGCACCTTCCGCATCCGGCCTGCCGCCGGCTACGTCCCGCCCAAGCCCGAGCCGCGGTCCACCGCGATCCCCATCGATCGCTCGGAGGACGACGCCCCGCCGACCGACGCGCTCCGCAAGGTCAAGCACGAAGCGCCACCCCGCCCCGAGCTGAAGGTCGAGCTCCGCCCGGATCCGGCCCGCTCCGTGACGATGGGGCAGGTGGTGACCCTCCATCCCACGCTAGAGGACGAGTCGCCAACGCAGCAGCTCAGCGCGATGCCGAACCCGACGCCGATCGCACCGACCGATCCCGACGCGGTGGTGAGTCGAGCCCAAGGTCGAGGCGAGCCCGCCCGCGGCGCGACGCCGACCCGCCTTCCCCCCTCCAACCCAGCGTCGAACCCAGCGAACCGCTCCGCCAATGGATCGGCGGGACCGGCCGCCCACAAGGCGCCCGTCCTCACCGTCGCGCCCGTCCCGCCGAAGACGGGTCCGTTGACGAACCCAGGCCCCCAGAAGGGGGTCTCGACGCCACCGCCGGCACCCCCCAGCGCTCCGCGACCGAGCCCGCCTCGCGCGACAGCGACAGCGACAGCGACAGCAACAGCAACAGGGGCAGCAACCGCCGCCGCCCCAAATCGTCCGCCCGCCGCCCCGACGGCCCCCGCTCGCCGCCCCGAACCGCCGCCCCCAGAGGAGCCCGACTTTAAGGGCGCCGGTCGATGGAGCGAGCTGCCGTTGCCTTCGGCGGGCCGCGACGACCTCCCGCCGGCCCGGCTCGATCGGCCACGCACCACCGCACCCGTCCTCACCACGCCGGTCGAGGAGGAGGTCGACGAGAACGACGCAGCCTCCGCGGGGCCGGTCGCAGCGGCGATCTCTCGCGCGATCAGCGCGATCAGGGGAGATGCGTTCATCCTCTTCCTTGTGATCGCCATCGTTCTGTGTATCATACTGGCGCTCATCCTCGGGTTCCTCACTTGACCGGTCTCCGAAGCTGACGCCTCGCTCCATCCAACCCTGATGCTCCCCCGCAGGGTGGCGCGTGGCCCATCGCTCGCCCCGCGCGCCTGCACCGCCCGCCTGAACGCAACGAGGTCCCCATGGAAAACAGCGCCACCCCCCTGTCCGCCGAAGACGTCGATGTCGACCTGCTCGCCATCGGGGTCACCGAAGGCGCCCTCGCGGGCCTGCAGACCGCGGGTGGGGCCCTCGGTCAGCTCGCGAGCTGGGCCGCCCAGGACGAGTTCACGGGGAAGGCCGGCGCCGCGGTGATCTACCCGGCGCCCACGCCGTACACCGCGCGCCGGGTGGTGCTGGTCGGGCTCGGGAAGCGCAGCGCCGACGAGCTCCGCCGCGCGGCCGGCAAGGTGGGCCACCTCGGCAGGAGCCGCGGCGCTGCCACGGTCGCCCTCGCCTTCAACACCCTCACCGCGTCAGAGACCGCCGCCGCGATCGAGGGATTCTGGACGGGCAACTACCGATTCGAGAAGTACAAGCCCGCCGCTGACCGGAAGGAGGCCGCCCACAGCCTCGCCTTCGTAGGCAGCGCAGACCTCTCCCTCCAGGGTCGCTCCGGGGCCATCCTCGCCGGTCAGACCCTCGCGCGCGACATCGTCAACGAGCAGCCCGCGAACCTCTACCCCGAGACCCTCGCGCAAGAGGCCCTGCGCCTCGCCAACGACCGGATCACCGTGGAGGTCTGGGACGAGCACCGCATCCGCGCCGAGGGCATGGGCGGCATTACGGCGGTCGGCCAGGGCAGCGCCCGCCCCGCCCGCTTCATCCACCTCCGGTACAGCCCCGTCGGCACCCCTCGGCGCCGCATCGCCCTCGTCGGCAAGGGCGTGACCTTCGACTCCGGTGGACTGTCGCTCAAGCCCTCGGACGGAATGCAGACGATGCGCTGTGACATGGCGGGCAGCGCCGCCGTCCTCGGCGTGATGACCGCCGTGTCGCAGCTCCACCCCGACGTCGAGGTGCACGGCATCATCGGGGCCGTCGAGAACATGCAGAGCGGAGACTGTTACAAGCTCGGCGACATCCTGACCATGTACAATGGAAAGACCGTCGAGATTCACAACACCGACGCCGAAGGCCGCCTCGTGCTCGCGGACTGCCTCACCTACGCGAGCCGCCTCGGGGTCGAGGCTGTCATCGACCTCGCCACCCTCACCGGCGCCTGTGTGGTCGCGCTCGGCGACACCTACTCCGGACTCTTCGCGAACAATGACGCCCTCGCTTCGGCGGTGCTCGAGCAGGCCGACGACGCCGGCGAGCACGTCTGGCGCCTGCCGATGCCCGACCACTACAAGGACAAGATCAAGGCCGAGTGGGGCTCGATCAAGAACGTCGGGGGCCGCGAGGGCGGCGCCATCACCGCGGCCCTGTTCCTCGCCGAGTTCGTGGACGGTCCGGCCTGGGTGCACCTCGACATCGCCGGCCCTGCCTTCTTTGACAAGGGCTTCCGCCACTTCGTCGCGGGCGGCAGCGGCGCGATGGTGCCCACGCTCACGCGGTGGGTCCTCTCCTAGGGGCCGCGCTCAGCGCAGCGGAGGGGCCACGCTCAACGCAGAGGGTGCCGGCCGACCGTCCAGAGGATGAGCACATGCCGGGTGCCGCGCCGGACCGGCAGCACCCGGTGGTTCTGAAAGGAAGGGAAGAGGATGGCCCTGCCCTGGCTTCGGCCGGGCACCAGCTCCTTGCCTGCGTTCATCAGCTGCAGCTCGCCTCCCTCGTAGGTGTCGGGATCCGAGAGCAGGATGCTCGCCGAGACCTTGCGGAGCGAGGCGACGCCGCGATCTCCGAGATCGCTGTGCCAATCGAACCAGCCATCCTCGGGGTAGGCGAGGAGCTGCAGCGGCTCCAGGTAGGAGAGCTTGAACTGCCAGGCCTGCCCGTTGGCGACCTCCACCGAGGCGCCCAGCCGCTCGTAGATCCAGGAGTGGTCCGGGGTGGAGAGGATGTGGGTGCGCTCCGTGCGGCGGACCGCGCGGTCGACCACGTGGCTGCGAAGCGGTCCATCGACCGTCGAGCGAGTCGGGATGGGCGCCAGGTCAAAGCCGAGCGACTCTCGAAGCGCGATGATCCGCGCGCACTCCGCCGGGCTGAAGACCTCGGGGAGCTCCACCGCCGGGGCCATTCGGGCGGTGAGCCCGACCTCGAGGCCACGGAGGGTCGGGAGGTCGAGCGGGCGGAGGCTGCTCATCCCCGCCTCCCGGTGGCCACGACGAAGAATTCCACGCTCTCCGTACGGGTCGCCTTGGGCTTGAGCCGCTTGACGGCGGTGAAGCCGTCGCGCAGCCCCTCCACGAAGCCTCGGGCGTCCGCACCTTCGAAGACCTTGGCGACGAAGGTGCCGCCAGGAGCGAGGATCGCGAGGGCGATCTCGCTGGCCTGCGTGGCCAGTTCGATCTGCTGAACATGATCGGCGAAGCGGTTGCCGGAGGTGTTGGGCGCCATGTCGGAGAGGACGAGGTCAGCCGGGCCGCCCAAGGCCTCGAGCAGCGTGGCAGCGGGCACGTCGTAGACCGACGCGAGGACGAAGGTGCCGGGGTAGTCGGGCGTCGGCGACCGATCGAGGCCGACGACGCGCGCCCCCGGCCCCGCCTGCTTGATCACGAAGGCCGACCAGCTCCCCGGACTGCAGCCGAGATCCAGCACGCGCCCTCCCCGTGGGATCACATGAAAGCGCTCCTCGAGCTCGGCGAGCTTGAAGACGCTGCGGGCCGCGTACCCCTCGTCGTGAGCCCGGCGGGTCCAGTGATCGGGTCGGCTGCGGTCTCCCACGTACAAAAGCTCCTTCGGGCGACCCGGCGCCCCTCAGGGAGCCCCGCGTATACACCGGCCGGCTCTCGCGCAGCGCCTTCGGGCTGCAAAGAAGCACACCAGCGATTGACAATCGCCCCTCCGCTCCGGTAGCCTGTTGAACAGCAACGTGGCCAGCGAGGTGCTTTGTGACGACCCCGATTCAGACTCATTCCCGAATTCGGGGCGATCACGCTTCACTCTCCGCACAGGCCCCGTCCACGGCCCTCACCAAGGGTCTGCAGCTCCTCGGCATGATCTCCTTGATCGCCCTCGCGGGCTGCTCGGAGGCGGTGGCGCCCAAAGAGAGCGACACCGGCTCGAGCGGCGAGGTCGAGACCCACTACGATGACGCCGACGGCGACACGATCCTCGACATCCACGAGGGCAGCGACGACACCGACGGTGACGGGCTCGCCAACAAGGACGACGACGACGCCGACGGCGACACCATCAAGGATCGTCTCGAGGCCGGGGACGCCGATCCCCTCACCTTGCCCATCGACTCCGACAGCGACGGCACCTCGGACTACCTCGACCTCGACAGCGACAACAACTGCGTGGGCGACATCGACGAGAAGATGCCCACCGGCGACGGCCCGCGCGACCTCGACCTCGACGGTCAGTACGACTACGCCGACGCCGACAACGACGGCGACGGCATCCCCGACGTCAACGAGATCGGCGCCGACTGCCTGCCGCCCGACACCGACGGCGACGGCACCTCGGACTACCAAGATCTCGACTCCGACGGCGACGGCGTCTACGACATCTTCGAGGCCGGCACCACCGAGTGGGACGGCGACCCGGTCGACACCGATGGCGACGGCACCCCCGACTTCCGTGACCTCGACTCCGACGGCGACGGCTTCACCGACCGAGAGGAGTCCGGCGTCACCACCGAGGGGAGCGCCCCCCGCGACCTCGACGGGGACGGCCTCTTCGACTTCGAGGACACGGACTCTGACGGCGACGCCCTCTCCGACGCCGAGGAGCGTGACACCTACGGCACCGACCCCTTTGACCCCGACTCCGACGGCGACGGCTTCTCGGACGGCGGCGAGATCACCGCCGAGACTGACCCCCTCGACGAGACCTCCGTGGTCGACGGCATCTACGTCGAGGTGCCGGAGCGCACCGAGGTGGAGGAGGTCTTCGACTTCACCCTCCAGATCCAGATGGGCGACATCGCCTTCGTGATCGACACCACGGGCTCGATGGGCAGCACGGCCAACGCGATGGCGGCCGAGTTCTCCAACATCGTCACCACCCTGGCCTCGACCATCCCCGACGCCGAGTACGCCGTCGGCACCTACGACGACTACGCTTGCTGCGGCTACGGCTACGCCTCTTCGAGCGACAAGCCCTTCTACATGCGCCAGCAGGTCACCGACAACGTGAGCCAGGTGCAGAGCGTGCTCTCCACCCAGGTGGCCATCCACTACGGCGGCGACGGGCCGGAGTCGGGCATGGAGGCCATCCTCCAGGGCGCGGCCGGCATCGGCTACGACATGGGCTGCGACGGCAACTACTCTCCCACCGAGGACGTGCTGCCCTTCCTGTCGTCGAGCACGGATCCCTTCGGCGGCGGCGCGGGCCAGGGCTACAGCAGCTCCTGGACGGGCGGTGGTGCTATCGGCGGCTTCGGCTTCCGCGACTACGCGCTCCCCGTCATCGTCTACGCCACGGACTACGATCTGCGCGACGCCGACGGCGGCTACGGCGTCCCGGGCGGCTGCCCCCAAGACGCGGGCCGCACCGACGTCATCGCCGCGATGGGCGCGCTCGGCGGCTACCTCATCGGCGTGCAGGTGAACAACTACACGTCCACGCCCTACACCCAGATGCTGCAGCTCGCCGCCGACACCAGCTCCTACGCCGACACCGACGGCGACGGTGCCTCCGACGATCCCTTGGCCTTCAAGTGGACCGGCAGCTCAACCGCCTTCCAGACGACGATCACTGGCGCCATCGAAGATCTCGTGAGCTCGATCAAGTTCAGCAAGGTCGCCCTCGACATCCAAGGGGACGACTGGGGCTTCGTCACCGGCGTCGATCCCGAGTACTTCACCGACATCGACACCAGCGGCGGCAGCCAGGTCATCCAGTTCACCCTCGCCTTCCGCGGCGTGGTGGCGGCGACCACGGAAGACCAGCTCTTCCGCCTCTCGCTGAACGTGATCGGCGACGACACCGTGCTGCTCGACACCCTCGACATCATCGTGCGCGTGCCGGGCAACCCCTACTGAGCAGACCCCGCCCACCGGCGCCGGCTCAAGTGGCTCCGGTGGTTCAGGTGGCGGTGCGCGCCTTGGTAGAGCCCTGGATCATCCGCCAGAGGTCCTCGACCCCCTCCATGGTCTGACTGGAGAAGGGCAGCAGATCCTCCGGCGCCACGCCGAGCCCCCGCGCCAGCTTGGAGAGCTGCCCCTTCCGCGCGTTGCGGGTGAGCTTGTCCACCTTCGTGGCGACCACGACGTGGGGCAACTCGGCCTCGCGCAGGCCGACCACGAGGTCGAGATCGAGCGGCTGGGCCTCGTGTCGACAGTCGACGAAGACCACGATCAGGCAGAGCTCCTCGCGCTCGGCGAGGTAGGTCTCGATCATGCCCTTCCAGCCGGCGTGGATCTCGCCCGGGACCTTGGCGAAGCCGTAGCCGGGGAGATCGGTGAACACGAGCCGATCGTTGATCCGAAAGAGGTTGATGAGCTGGGTGCGCCCCGGCGTGCGGCTCACCCGCGCCACCCCCCGCTGGTTGAGCAGCGCGTTGAGCGCGCTCGACTTGCCGACGTTGGAGCGCCCGGCGAAGGCGACCTCCGGCAGATCGGTCGGGGGCACCTCCGCGGGGAAGCTCCCGATCAGGACAACGGGATCGACAGGCGGGCGGCGGACGACGAGGCTCGGCATCGGGCGGAGGTAGCCCGGCAGAGGTAGAGTGACGAGGCGCACCCTCGCTGCTGGGGGTGGGAGGAGGGGTCTCGCCCATGTGCTGCACATGCCGTTGATGTCGTGGGCTCACGCTGCGCCGCTCGAAGTCACCCGGTCCATGACCGCCGATCGGCGCATCTACTTCATCAGCGACCTCCACCTCGGCGACGGCAGTCGCTCCGACGCCTTCCTCGGCAAGGACCGCGAGCTCATCGCCCTGCTCCAGCACGTGCGGAACGAGGGCGCCCAGCTCGTCATCGCGGGCGACTTCATCGATCTGCACCAGGCCATCTCGATCAGCCGGGTGCTCAAGGCCCACGCCCGCCTGATGGGCGAGCTCTCCCGGCACGCCGAGACCCACGGCGTCACCTACATCTGGGGCAATCACGACTACGACATCTCGCTCTTCCGAGACCTGCTCCGCTTCGACGTCTGCTCGACGCTCCACGTGGGCGACCGCATCCTGGTCCAGCATGGCTACCAATTCGACCCCTACATCGGCCCTCACCTCGAGGGCAGCCACATGATGACGATGGGGCACCACCTCGTCGAGCGGATGCTGGGCTCCTGGATCAGGCTCCCCCTCGACGACTTCTACACGCTGCCCAACCGTGCGACCTTCTGGATCTTTCACAAGTTCTCTTGGCTCGTCTCGACGCTGTCCCGCATGGCGGCCGCCCAAGGCCACCCCGAGTGGTTCGCCGACCTGCGGATGTTTGTCCGATATTGGGCCTTGAACCAGATCGGAGACCCTGGTCTCATGTATGAGGGGGTCAAGGACTGGATGCCCGCGAGCCCCTACCGCTTCCTCGTCGCCGGACACTCGCACATGCCCGGGAGGGTGGAGATCGGCCCCGAACGGACCTACATCAACACGGGCTCCTGGACCTTCAGCTCCGCTCAGTACGCGCTCTGGGACGGTCAGGACTTCTCGGTGCGGGACTGGGTCTCCGGTCGCCTCTACGGAGATGGCGCCTACCGACCGCTCATCGACGGCCACCTCGCCCACATGGGCCTAGAGGAATGGTGGAGGGAGAACTACATGGGCTGGCTTCGTTACCGCGTGGGCGAAGAGGGCCGCCTCCGCTGGACGCCGCCGCCGGTCCGCGTCGCGCCCCTCGCGGGGCCGGGAGGAGGCGCCACGCCCAGGGATTGACCCTCCTCCCGCCGCGGCTTAGCGGCCCGCTCCCCCGGGAGGAACGATGCTCGTCGAAGGCAAGCCCACCCGCACCGTCTGGCTCGAGGGCCAGACCTTGCGCATGATCGAACAGAACCTGATCCCGCTCGAATTCAAGATCGTCGGCCTGGCCAACCACCGCGAGACCGCGGTCGCCATCCAGACAATGGTGGTGCGCGGCGCCGGGGCCATCGGCGCCACCGGCGCGTATGGCATGGCGCAGGCCGCCCTCGAGGCCCCCGAGGCCAGCTTCCACGCCTACATCGCCGACGCCGCCAATACCCTCCGACGCACCCGCCCGACGGCGCAGAACCTCTTCTACGGCATCAACACCGTGCTGCGGGCCATCGAGGCCGAGGGCGACCAGGTGTCCCGCGCCCGCGCCGCCGCCGTCGCCGCCGCCGAGGCGATGGCCGACGACGACGCGGCCTGCTGCAAGTCCATCGGTGAGCACGGCGCCCCGCTCATCCCCGACAACGCTCGGGTCAACACCCACTGCAACGCCGGCTGGCTGGCCTTCGTAGACTGGGGCAGCGCCCTCTCGCCGATCTATGTGGCCCATCGCTCCGGCAAGCGGGTCTTCGTGTACGCCGACGAGACCCGCCCGCGCGGCCAGGGCGGCCGGCTCACCGCCTGGGAGCTCGCCCAGGAGGGCGTGCCACACGCGATCATCCCCGACAACGCCACCGGCTGGCTGATGCACAAGGGCCTGATCGACCTCGTGATCGTCGGCTCGGACCGCATCGCCGCCAACGGCGACGTCGCCAACAAGGTGGGCACCTACTCTTCGGCGGTCTGCGCCGCCGCCAACGGCATCCCCTTCTATGTCGCCGCCCCCACCACCACGATTGATCCCGACTGCCCGTCCGGCGAGCACATCCCCATCGAGGAGCGCGACGGCGACGAGGTCCGCTACACCTGGGGCTGGACCGACGAGGGCCGCTTCACGCGGGTGCTGACCACCCCTGCTGCGGCCCCCGTCCACAACCCGGCCTTCGACGTCACCCCCGCGCACCTCATCGCCGGCATCATCACCGAGGCCGGCGTGGTGCCTGCGACCCCCGAGGGCATCGCCCGGGTCGCTCGGCGGCACTGAGGGCGCCGCTCGGTCGGCGAGGGGCCCCTCACCCGTCGGACTTCGAACCGCCGAGGCAGGGGGGCGACGGGTTCGCGGTCGCGCCGCCGCTGGCCGCCCACTCGGCGGGGCTGAGCGTCTTCAGCGCGAGGGCGTGAATGCCGCCGCGCAGCTCATCGCCGAGCGTGTCATAGACCGCGCGGTGACGAGCGACGAGGCGGCGCCCCTCGAAGTGCTCCGAGACGATGATCAAGTTCCAATGCGACTCCGAGCCGGCGGGCACGTTGTGCTTGTGGCTCTCGTTGAGCACCTCGAGGTGCGCCGGCCTCAGCGCGACCTCGATCTTCGCGCGGATCCGCGCCTCCATGCCGGAGACCGTCCCCGACCCGCTGCCCCCGCCGCTCCCCACGCTGCTGCCTGCCGCTGTGTCCATGTCGACCTCCCGCGGGCGCCCTATCCCATGCCCTCAGGCGGTCCCGTCGGGGCCAGCCTCGGTCGACGGGCCGCGGACGAACTTGTAGCCGGAGCCACGCACAGAGAGGAAGTGGACGGGGTTTGCCGGATCAACCTCGAAGTGTCGGCGCAGGCGCAACAAGAAATTGTCAACTGTGCGCGTGTTCGGCCAATTCCGGAGCTTCCAGACCTCTTGGAGGAGCTCGTCGCGGCTCACCACCCGCCCGGCGTTCTCGGCGAGAAACCGCACGAGATCCAGCTCGAGGCGGGTGAGCTTGACCGGCTCTCCCCCGACGATCACCTCGTGCCGGTCGAAGTGGATGATGGCCCGGCCGAAGCGCAGCGTGTCCCCGGCGGCGTGGGCGGCGACCCCCTCCCCCACCGCGTCCCAACGGCGACGTCGGAGCTGGGAGCGCACCCTGGCCACCAGCTCTTCCAGCTCGAAGGGCTTGGTGAGGTAGTCATCAGCGCCCGACTCGAGCCCGGTGATGCGGTCTTCGGCGCTGGCTCGAGCGGTCAGCATCACGATCGGCGTGAAGTTGCCGGATCGGCGGATGCGCTCACAGAGCTCAAATCCATCGAGATCGGGGAGGGTGACGTCGAGCAGCAGCAGATCGTAGGGCTGCCGCACCGCAAGCGCCGCCATCGCTTCACGCGCGGTCCCGGCGATATCCACCGCGAAGCCCTCGAATTCGAAGTTGAGCTTCAGCCCGGTCGCGAGGTGGTGCTCATCTTCTACGAGCAAAAGTCGGCCGGTCATAGGGGTCCAGTCTCCATCGCGCGCGGGGGCCGACGGTTGGGCGGGCGATCGAGCTCGCCGATCGGCAGCTCAAAGCGGAGGGTCGTTCCGAGGCCTCGGCCGGGGGAGTCCGCCGTTAGGGTCCCCCCGAGGTTCTTGACCAGTGAGGAGGCGACGTACAGGCCAAGGCCCGTGCCTCGGCGAGTGCGCACATCCTCGGTGGAGGATCGGTAGAAGCGCTCGAAGATCCGCCGGAGATCAGCCTCTGGTACGCCGATGCCGCGATCCGTGACGGTGATCTCGAGCCGCCCCCGCGGCTTGACGACACCCCGAACGCTGACCGACACCGGCTGATTCGAGTATTTCACGGCGTTGTCGAGCAGGTTGCCCAGCACCGTCTCGAGGGCGGTCGCCTCCGTCACGATGCGCAGCTCCGCCGGCACGACGACGGCGATCGCCGCCTCATCGATGCGGTGGCGGACGCGGATGCGCGCGGCCACCCGATGGACCAGCTCTCGGAGGTAGACCACCTCGACCACCCCCTCGGCCTCGCCTTGTCCGATCCGGCTCGCCACCAGGATGTCATCGATGAAGGTGTTCAGCCGGTCGATGTCGTCGAGCATCATCTGGTGGATCTGGGCGCGCTGAGCCGGGGCCAGCTCCCGGAGCTCGAGGGTCTGAACGCAGAGCTTGAGCGAGGCCAGTGGGCTCTTCAGCTCGTGGGTGACCGAGTCGATGAAGCCCACCTGGCGCCGACCCTCGCGTGCCTCGCGCACGAGGAAGACGCTGAACATCACGAGCACGCCGACGATGACCACGATCGAGACGATCCCGGCCACGAGTAGCCAGGTTCCCGCGGTGCCCTGCTCCGCCACCTGCTCGGAGAGCGCGATGTTGCGGACGATCACCGCGATCCAGCCGACCATCAGCGCGAGGCTGAGCACCACGGTGATGGCGCCGAGGATGATGGGCAGCTTGATCGATCGAATCGGGTTCAACGCCATTCGGCCCCCTATTCCGGCGCGGGCGGCGCCGGTCCCCGGCGGTGCCCGTGGCGCGTCCAGGGAGGTGGAGCCCGCTTCCGGAGCGGCCAAGAATGGCATACCGTGGACCTTCGCCAGCCCCGAGACGCCCCATGGACGCCGCGCCCCCTCCCCGAGCCCGCCTGCAGCGGCGCAGGAGCTACTGGTTCCTCCGCTACGGCTGCCTCAGCGTGCTCGTGGTCTTCTTCTTCTGCTGCCTCGCCTGCAGCGGGCTCTTCGCGGGCACGACCTTCGCTGGCGGCCCCGCCGTTTTCTTGCTGGCGACCTTCCTCGCGACCGCCACGGCGGTGCCCTACTTCATCGTGCTCCTCTGGTTCGATCGGAACGAACGAGAGCCCACCTACCTCATCGCCACCGCGTTCATGTGGGGAGCCACGGTCGCCACCACGCTGTCGCTGGTGGGAAACACGAGCTTCGGCCTCGTGATGCAAGGCTGGCTGCGCAACGCCGCCCTCGCCAACCAGGCCACCGCCTCCTTCGCCGCCCCCTTCTTCGAGGAGCTCACGAAGGGAGCCGCGGTCTTCCTGATCTTCCTCCTGTTCAAGCGCGAATTCGACAACGTGCTCGACGGCATCCTCTACGGCGCGCTCGTCGGGCTCGGCTTCGCCTGGTTCGAGAACATCCTGTACTACGTGAGCGCGAGCGAGGGCGGCCCGGAGGGCATGCTGAAGCTCACCTTCCTCCGCGGCGTGATGAACGGCGTCACCAGCCACGTGGCCTACACCGGCCTCACCGGCCTCGGCTTCGGCATCGTGCGAGTCTTGCGCCGCGGCATCCTGCGGTGGGCCTTCGTGCCGATGTTCTGGGGGACGGCGATGTTCGCTCACTTCCTCTGGAACACCTTCGTCAATGTCTTCGTCGGGATCACCGGACAACACTCCGAGGCCGGGGTGTTGCTCATCTCCATCCCGCTGGCGATCCTCGTGCTCCAGCTCCCCTTCGTCTTCCTGCTGCTGCTGGTCGTGCTCTTCGTTTGGCGCCACGAGAACCGCATCATCCGCCTCCACCTGGAGGGCGAGCCGAAGGACGTCGTGCTGCCCGTCGAGGCACAGCGCCTCGTCCCCGCCAGGCGCCGCCTATGGACGGGCATTCGCCGCTTCTTCACGCGAGGGCCCCTGTTCTGGTGGCGGGCCCGGAGCCTCGACCACGACCTCATCCGTCTCGCCTTCCTGAAGTGGCACCACCACGAAGACCGAGAGATCACCTGGTCTCCCGACGAAGACGTCGACATCCTCTCCCTCCGTGAGCACATCAAGCGTCGGCGCCGCGTCCTGGCCCGATGAGGGGCAAACCCCGGCCGTCCCCGTCCCCTCCTGTCGCCCCCTCTGACCCCGCCTCCCCTCACCCTCACCCTCCACTTCCCCCCGAGGTCCGTCCATGACCCAGAACATGAGCCCCGAAGACCGGCTCCAGCTCATGAAATTCGTCTGCTCCTTCGCCTGGGCCGATCTTCGAATCGGTCAGGAGGAGCGCGACTTTGTGCACCGGATGGTGCGACGCCTCCACTTGAGCCCCGAAGAGGCGCAGCTCGTCGAGGGCTGGCTCCAGCACCCGCCCCCGCCCGACGAGGTCGATCCGATGCTGGTGCCGCCCGAGCATCGCAAGATCTTTCTGGAGTCCGCCCTCGCCATGACGGCCGCCGACGGGCACATCACCGACTCCGAGGCCGAGACCTACAACCTCCTCTCCGAGATGCTCTCTTGAGCCGCCGCGGGGCTCGGCGACGGTCGAGCCCCGCCACGGCCGCTCACCGGCGAGGCCTGCTCAGAGGCTGAGCGTCATGTCGGAGAGCGTCTCGCCGGCGTCCCCCATGTGGTTCACGCGGATGGTCCCGAGCCCGGGATCGAGCGTGAGCCGCACCCAATTCCAGGTGGAGACGAGCACGGGGTACTGCGGATCACCGATGAAGAGCTCCGCGGCGGGGTTGATGAAGCTTCCCGCCGGGCCACAGTAGACCTCCCAGAGGTGCTCCGCCGGCCCGCCCACGGGGTCGACCATCCCGATCTGGCCGAAGTGGACGTCGCCGGTGAGGAAGAGCACGCCCGTGACACCCTGGTCGATGATGTGGTCGAGCAGCTCGCTGCGCTGGGCCGGGTAGCCGTTCCACCGGTCATTGGCGCCGAGCGAGCCCACCATCGCGGTCATGTCGGTGATCGGGACGCTGTTGAGGATCAGCTTGAAGCGCGCCGTGCTCGCGAGGAGGGCCGCCTTCAGCCACTCCATCTGCTCGACGGAGATGTAGAGGGTCTCCCCCTCGCGCTCGCCACGGCAGTCGAGCACGAAGAGCTCGGCCACCCGGCCCCAAGAGAGGCTCCGCCAAACGCCCGTGCCGCCGGGGCCCGTCCGCTGGGGCAGCCCTTCCCGGTAGGCCTGGAGGGCGGTCTCGAGCTGCCCCTCGAGGAGGTCTTCGGGGTGCCAGTTGTTGGCAACCTCGTGGTCGTCCCAGGTCGCGACGACGCTCGTGCTGGCCGTGACATCCAGCAAACCCTGAGTGGAGAGGTACTCGGTCCAGAACGCTCGATACTCTTCGATGAGGACCGCGCCGTCGGCATAGACGGTGTCGCCGAGCAGCAGGTAGGCGTCGAGCTTCTCCTGAGCGGCGAGGCTCTGGCTCGGCCAAGGCCGGTTCTCCTTGAAGCAGCTCGTCACCCCGAGGGTGAGCACTCGGTGCCCGCTGTCATCGAGGGCGGTGCGGAAGCGGGCGACACGGCTGCGGCGGTCACCGCCGGGGACCTGGGCCACGAGGTTGTAGGCGGTGTCGGGGAGGAGGCCGTCGAGCTCGACCCGGACCAGGCCCTCGGCGGCGATGAGGCCCACCTCCACCCGATCTTCGACCCACCCGTCGCTGCCGTCGGCCCGCATCAGGGTCACGTCGAGCTCGGCCTCGGTGGTGTGGACCTGGAGGATCACCGAGGTGGCGGTCGCGTCGCCGGTCTGGACCCCCATCGGGAAGGCGGAGCTGTCCTCGACGCCGGGTGCGCCCCAAGTCTCGGGTTCGGCGGGGCGTGCCGGCGCCGGGCTCTCCCCACCGCCCGCCCCCGAGTCTCCGTCCCCCTTGTCGGCGCAGCCCGACCCAGCGGCCCCGAGGGCGAAGGCGCCGAGGCCGCGGCCGACCTGGAGGGCGCAGCCGTGAACGGAGCCGAAGGCGAGGCCGGAGCGGAGGAGATGTCGGCGGGTGGGTCGCATCGCCACCGCTAACCAGCGGCGGCCAGCGGATCCGCGCGCCGAAGGAAGGGGTGACAAAAGAAGGCGAGGTAGGTCCAGACCATGATCGGGCTGAAGGAGCCCACCGTCATCGTGAGGAGGATGCCCGTGTGCACGAAGAGGCCGACGATCAGCACCGCCCGCCGCGTGGGCGCGAAGAGCAGGAGCGGCGCGAAGGCCAGCTCCCAGCCGAGCGTGAGCCAGGTGGAGGCGCGCAGCAGCCCCTGGCCCGCAGCGGAGGACAACAGCGGCTCCAGCCAGGCCGCCGGGAGGCGCTGAAAATTGCCGCTCGACAGTGCGTAGTAGAGCGCCGTCCCCTCTCGCCAGGTGCTTCCAGCCAGCTTCTGGAGCCCGGTGTCGAGGTAGATCACCGCCGCTTGCACCTGGATGAGCCGCAGCGCGAAGATCGGCACCAGCACAGAGCGTTCGCCCTGCCCCGCCGCGCGCTCCCGCCGTCTCGTCCGCCAGGCGTCCACCGACAGCGCGGCGCCGGCCGGAGAGAGGAGGAGGAGGAGAGTGCCGATCCGGAGGAGACGATCACCGCCGTGCTGCACCCAGGGATCGCGATGGTGGAGGGCGACCTGGCCGAGGAAGGCGAGCAGGAGCATCAGCCGGCTCTGCCAGCCGATCATCACGGCGATCGCCACCAGGACGAGCGCCCCGTACGCGAGGTGGAGGGAGGCGTTGTCCGGGAGGTGATCGAGGGGGCTGAAGCGCTCTCGGGCCCCCGCCACGACCGCAGCGGCGACCGAGATGACGGCGTCCGGGCCGAGCGTCGCCTCGGCGTCCGGCCAAGAGAGGAGCAAGCTGCCCGAGAGGATCAGCCCGAGCAGGGCCCGCGCCCGCCCGAGGCCGTGGGCGTCGACCGGCGCGAACCAGAAGGTGCCCCAGGCCCCGGTGAGTCGGGCGCGCAGCGACGTCTCCTCGGCTTGGCTCATCGACACCGGCGCTCCAAGAGGGTCTCGCGCTTCAGGATCGGCGCCTCCCCCGCGCGGCGGGCGCCCGGGGTCGGCGTGCTGCGTCGGAGGGCCACGAGGTGCACGGCGCGCAGCGGCGCCCCCTCCGCCTTGGACACCGCGCAGGCCCGATCGGCGGCGCTGCGCTGGAGGGTCGCCCGGTGGGTTTGGGCAAGGTTGCGTCCGAGCTTGTCCCGCCGCAAATAGCGTAGGTTTATCTTCCGATCATCCGGATCATCTGAGATGGACGGCAGCGCCACGCGCTCGCCGGCGGCCGTCCGTCCTTCGACCTCGACCCAAGTGGTCACTCGAGGAGCGTTCGGCGCGAACATGTCCCAACCCTGGTACACCCCCGCGAAGCGCTCATAGGGCCCGGTGAGCGTTCGGATCGCCGCGCCCACCGGGAGGTCCACAAGCAGGCTCCCCGCCATCATCAGGAGATGAAAGGCCAGGAAGACCGTGGCGACTCGTTGACCCCAGGGGCTCACCTCACCCCCCGCGGCCGGCTACTGGCGCGGCCGTGTGCCGTTGCGGGTGCCGGTGCAGGAGCAGGGTGCCGAAGGGGGTGACGACAGTCCACCACCCCTGTCCGAAATTCGGACAGATGTCGGAGGTAAGTGTCTGAAATTACGTCGGCACGGCGATTGCAATGGAGACCTCGCAGGAGGCTCCCCATGTCCAACCGCGCCCCTCGGCACCTCGTCCCGCTCACCCTCTTCCTGCTCGACCTCGCCCACCTCATCCCGGTGCTCCTCTTCGGCCTCACCGCGCTGCTCACCCTCGCTGTCACCCTAACGCCGGTCTTCCTGCCCCAGGTGAGCGCTCCGGGCTGGCTGCCCTGGCTGCTGCTGCCCACCGGGGGCCTCGTTTTCCCCTTGCTCGGCGTGTGCACCCTGTTCGCGCTGGGTCAGCTCCACCTCGCCACCGACACCACGGACCGGCTCTGGGCCACCGTGATCTTCCTCAGCCTCGGCCTCCTCAGCGCCGTGCACTGGTTCAGCCGCGGCCGCCGCGCGATGTCCAAGCGGCTCCAGGAGACGCCGACAGCCACGCCACCGGCGGCCCCCTGCTCGAGCGCCACCGCCAGCGCCAGCGCCAGCCCCCTCACCCACGTCACCGCTCGCCGCGGCCCGAGCCACACCTTCCGCGCCGAAGAGGACGGTGACAGCGAGCTCCCCGTGGTCGTACTGCTCCGACGAACGCCCAGCGCCTTTCAACCCGCCGACAGCGGCACCCTCGCCCCCACCACCCTGCACGTGATCGCAGCGCGCCGGAGGCGGGCCTGATCGGCCCTCATCAAAACGAAGAACGAAACGAAGAACGGGGCCTCGTGAATCACGAGGCCCCGTTCAGGAGTTGGATGCGGGGGGAGGATTTGAACCTCCGACCTTCGGGTTATGAGCCCGACGAGCTACCGGACTGCTCCACCCCGCGCCAGGGTGTAAGAGAGAGACGTTGAAACCGAAAAAGTTGGATGCGGGGGGAGGATTTGAACCTCCGACCTTCGGGTTATGAGCCCGACGAGCTACCGGACTGCTCCACCCCGCGTCAAGGTGGCCTTCGAGAGACCCCTGAAGGCGAAAACCTACAAGGGATGAGCGTTGCTTTGATGGGTTGGGACCCGTCCGCCGCAGCGCCCGTCTGTCCGGGACGCCGCCTTACTATGGCGACCATCCCCGTCCGTCAAACCGAGAACCCAAAATACCCTGAGCGTCCACGTTGAAGGCTGAGCATCTCGATGCGGGCCAGGTCCCATGGCCCTCGCCTGCCGCGAGGCGCCTCAGCCGGTGCAGTCGCGCGGGTCCGCGGGGCGACGATCGACGCAGGCCGAGATCCAAGCGTGGCGCTGCTCCAGCCAGCGACGCATCAAGGCCACCTCGTCCGACCAGGAGCCGCGCGCGGGGTACTCGGGCCAGCGGGCGAGGTCTCTCGGCCCGGCCTCGGAGAGCTCAGCTTCGTAGGCGTCGATGCGGAGGTTCATCTCCTCGACGGAGAGCGGTCCGTCGAGCAGCTCTCGATAGCGGTCCCACCAGGCCTCGCGAAACTCTTCATCCTCAAACAGGCCGGCGTACCAACCAAATTCGAAGACGTATGTGTTGTCGCTCGTGTAGTTTGTAGCGTCCCACCACTTGGGATCACCCGACCGATCATCGTAATTCGCCCCGATGGCACGATCGAAGTCCCAGATCGGTCCGGCCACGAGGAGGCCCTCGAGATCCTTGTGAAAGTAGCCGCTGAGGCGGAACGCGTCGGGGTTCTTGACGAAGGTGTTGAGGATGTGGTGGTCGATGAAGCTGTCGACGTCGATGATCTCACGGTAGTGCAGGCCGCTCGACGGATCGACGTGGTCGGAGGCGACGACGGCCTCCCCTGCGTCATCGATGTAGTCGGAGAGCCAGCTCGCCTGCTCCGCCTTGATGATCTCCTCCCCTGGATAAACATAGACAAAGGGCTCGCCGAAGCTGAACACTCCTCCGCCATCACCCGCATAGAAGCCGTACTCCCCGGCCCCCGTTCGATCACACTTGAAGATGTAGCCGCCGCTGACCTCCGGCTCCGCGAGGGCGGTAGCCGCCAGCTTCTGCACGTCGACCCGATCGGAGCCCCGCTCGATTCGCTCGGTGAGGACATAGACGCCGACATAGTCCTCAGCGCCCACCGTCTCCCCCTCGTCGGCCACGAAGACCTCGACAAAGCGGGTGTGGGGCGCCCACCGACCGATCTCATTCGAGGTGTCGTAGATGAAGGGGTTTCGCATCATCGACGGGTCAAAGGCGTAGGGAGGGTACAGGATCCAGTCGCCGTCCGCGGGGAGGCCGAGCAAGGGCTCGTCCCGATCGAGGCCCCCCGCCCCCTCCCAGAGCTCGAGCGAGTACGGCCGCTTGGGGAAGCCCGCCGACGACGAGCCGCGAACCTCGAGCCCACCGCGTGAGCTCAGCGTGGCCGTGCCGACGAGCGAGGTGCGACCCGACTCGCCTGGCTCGAGCAGGGTGACCGTGATGGGGGTCGCCGGCTGGTCGGTGTACTCGGGGGCCGCGCGGTAGGTGTGCAGCACGAGCAGCGGCAAGGTGGAGGTGAAGTCGATCCCCTCCCCTTCCACCGGGAGGTAGGTCTCACAGCGGGCCTCACCGTCGGGCGGCAAGAAGGCGCAGATCGTGGTCGGGGCGTCGACGGTCAGGGGCGCCGACCAGGCGTCCGAAGAGCCCGAGGGAGCGAGGCCGTTCGTCGTGTAGCGCACGGTGCCGCCGGCGGTGGTGCCGATGTCGACGGTCACCGAGCCGACGAATGTGCCTCCCGCGGGCGTGAAGACGAGATCGGACCGCGCCGCGCCGAGCGCCTCGAGGGGCGCGTCTTCGGGGACGGCCCCGCCGGAGTCCTCGTCGGGCACCACACCGTCGCCGCCGCCGCCGTCGCCGCCCTCCCCCTGGCCGGAGTCGGTCACGGGGAGCGGAGCCTCTGCCTTCATCTCAAGGCGCCCCGAGGCGCTACAGCCCGCCAGGGTCACGAACAGCCATCCGCGCATGTGCCGCACTCCGGCCCTCACTCTACCTGATCGGAGGTGCTCTCCGATCGGAAGGGTGCCCGGCCAGCCCCGGCGTTGGAGGTCGCCGTTCAGCGGTGGATCAGCCAGGCGCCGAGCACGAGCAGGGCTGCCCCCAACCAGCGAGAGGGCGTGGCGACGTGGAGCTCGGCGCCAAGGAGGCCCCACTGCTCGAAGAGCAGGGCCGCGACGAGCTGAGCGGCGACGTTGACCGCCACCGCCGAAGCCACTCCCACCTCTGGGATCGCCCGGTTCATCGCCGCCATCCCGGAGAGGCCGATCACGCCACCGAGCCAGGCCCACCACGGGACCGCGCCCACCCCGCCAAAGCCGGCGCCGCGGAGCCCGACGCCCATCCACGCCACCCCGGCGACGACGCCGACGGCGTGCAGCAGCACCGCCGCCTCCATGTCGCCGATGGACCGGGCCATCCGCAGGTTCATCTGCACGAGGACCGGGATCAGCAGCCCCGTTCCGAGCGGGATCATCAACCAGAGCGACTTCATCCGGGCTCCTCACCACCCCACTCGCGGCGAGAGGCCTGGCGAGCCCAGGGTCCCGCGTGGGGGGCACCGCTTACATCCCCGCCGGGCCTGTGGCATCATCGCGCCGCATGGCGCCTCCCCCATCCTCCCTGCTCGTGCTCGGCGCCGGCCCCGCTGGCCTCGCCGCCGCGCTGCTCTGGAGCCGCCGAGGTCGCCCTGTGCAGGTGCTCGAGCGAGACCAGCAGGTGGGCGGCCTCTCCCGCACGGTGCGCTGGGAGGGCTACCGCTTCGACATCGGCGGCCACCGCTTCTTCACCCGCACCGCGGCGGTGCAGCGCCTGTGGGAAGATGTGCTGGGCGACGAGCTCCTCCTGCGACCGCGCCAGAGCCGCATCCTCTACCAGGGGCGGCTCTTCGACTACCCGCTCCGCCCGGCGAACGCCCTCCGGAACCTCGGCCCGGTCGAGGCGGCGCGCTGCGTCGCCAGCTTCGGGCGGGCCCGGCTCCGTCGCCGCGGGAATGAGCAGAGCTTCGAAGAGTGGGTGAGCAACCGCTTCGGCGATCGTCTGTTCGACATCTTCTTCCGAAGCTACACCGAGAAGGTCTGGGGCATCCCGACCCATGAGATCAGCGCAGACTGGGCGTCCCAGCGAATCAAGAACCTGTCCCTCAGCGGCGCCATCCGCGCCGCCTTCTCCCGAACACCGGCCTCGATCACGAGCTTGGTTGAACAGTTCCATTATCCTCGGTACGGCCCTGGGCAGATGTACGAGGGGATGGCCGAACAGATCCTCGGCCACGGCGGCGCCATCACGCTCGGCGCAGAGGTCGTGCGACTTCAGCACGCCGGCGGGAAGGTGCGGGCCGTCGAGGTCCGCCAGGCCGACGGCGCGCGGGAGATCTACACGGCCGACCACATCCTCTCCTCGATCCCCCTCCACCACCTCATCACCGCCCTCGAGCCCCCCGCGCCCGAGGCGGTGCGGCGCGCCGCGGCGGCCCTCCGCTTTCGACACCTCGTGTCGGTCAACCTCGTCGTGCAGGGCGCCGACATCTTCCCCGACAACTGGGTGTATGTGCACAGTCCAGAGCTCCGCGTGGGTCGGATCCAGAACTACGGCAACTGGTCACCCGACATGGTCCCGCACACGGGCCAGAGCGCGCTCGGGATGGAGTACTTCACCGAGGACGGTGACGCGCTGTGGCAGATGTCCGACGCCGAGCTCCTCACCCTGGCGACGCGCGAGCTCGCTCAGACCGGCCTCTGCGCCGCGCCGGTGGTGAAGGGGATGGTGGTCCGCGCCCCGCGGGCCTACCCCATGTATACCCTCGGCTATGAGGCCAACGTCGCCTGCATCGCCGACTGGCTGCGCCTCTTCGAGAACCTCGCGCCGATGGGTCGGTACGGGATGTTCAAGTACAACAACTCGGATCACAGCATCCTCACCGCGATGCTCAGCGTTGAAAACATCGAGGGTGCGGCGCACGACGTCTGGGCGGTCAACGCCGACGAGGCCTACCAGGAGCAACGGTCGAGCGGGCCCGAGGGCGGCGCGTCCGCAGGGCCGCGGGCGGGCGCGCTCCCCGCCGAGGCTCAGCGACAGTCTTCCACCCAGGAGAGGGGCGGCTCGGCGAAGGCGTAGTCGGGCGGCGCCTCTCGGGCCGAGGGGAGCGTCTGTATCGGCTCGAAGCCGGGGGCGCGGGCGCGCAGCAGCGCGTCCACCTCCGCCCTCCAGAGCACCGGCGCCTGCTCGGGGTACTCGAGGTTCGTGTGCCAGCGGAGGCCGGCAGCGGAGGCCTCGGCCTCCACCTCGGCGGCCGAGGTGCCCCACTCGAGGGCCACCCGCGCGGCGGTAGGCTGGAGGAAGCCCTCCACCAGCCGCTCGGCCCACTCATGGGCCCGAGCCCCGTCGAGCAGCGGGGCCACCGTGTCCTGCCGAGCGCGGTGGGCGTCGATGATCTCCTGCTGGGCCTGGAGATCGGCCATAAAGGCCTCGTAGGTCACCCCGACCCCCACCTCGGGCTGGGGCCGTGTGCCGATGAGGGAGGCCTCGTGGCACCAGCCGCAGCGACCGGGGAGCCCGGCGATCTCCGCGCTCGGGATGAGCCGCCCTTCCCGATCGTAGGCCGCGTACCGATCGCGGCCGTTGTCCATGACGTCGAGGACCTCCACCTGCTCGACCTCGAAGCTCCCGCCCTCGATCGAGCCCTCCCCCTCCTCGGTGAGGAAGGCGATCTCGGAGTAGGTCGAGGCTTCGGCGTCGTACAACACCGCGCGCTCCGTCTCGACGAGGAGGGAGTCGGTGATCACGAAGACGGTGGGGGAGGTGGGGAGGCGCCGCCGCCAGCCCTCCAGCGAGCGGCAGGCCCCCGTGGCCGCGAGGTACCGCCACGGCTCGTACACGGCGCGCATCAGCCAGCGCCCGAGGTCGACCGCGCCGAGGTGCCGGGCCTCATCGCTGTCCCGGAGCTCCGACAGGGGCTCGACGAGGGCGTCCGAGTTCGGGTGGCCGATCTCGTCAAGATCGAGGGTGAAGGTGACGCCTCCCCCCTCCTCGACGAGCCCCTGGAGCGCCTGATCGTCCACGGGCAAGGCCCCCACTGCGGTCAGGGACCACCAGAGGCCCGCACGGGCCGAGTCCCAGTCCTCCTCGGGGCCCACGGGCAGCCAGCGGAGGCGGATCGCAGGGTCCCGACCGTCGCCCCATACCCACGTGGACGAATCGGAAGGTTGCCCCTCTCCCTTGCCCGAACAACCCGCGAGGTTGAAGGACCCGGGCAAGCCGGCGAGGATGAGCACGCAGAAGGAGCCGGACCGACCCATGGGCGGGATGATACCTCAGCTCTTCCGGAGGGGCCCGCCCATGCGAATCCTGTTCATCGACGACGACCCCGAGCATGTGGCCTTTACGAGCCGTGTCATCGCCGAGGTGCTGGGGGCCGAGGTGATCGTCGTCGACACCGTGGAGGCGGCCGTGGAGGTGCTCCAGGGGGCCCCGATCGACCTCGTGGTCACCGACATCTTCATCCCCCTCGGCGAGGGGCTGCGGGACACCCTCGGACCCCGCGCTCGCCGGTATCAGGACACCGTCCAGCACCTCGGCGGCCTCGTGCTGCTCGACGAGATTGACCGCATCGAGCCCCCACCCAAGGTGCTCGCCCACACCGCCTGCACCGACTACGCGCTCATCGGCGTGCTCGGGGCGCGGGTGACCGGCCGTGTCCCCAAGCCTGCGCCCGCCGAGGTCCTGCTCAGGGCCGTGCTGGAGGCGCTCGATCTGCCGGTGCCGGGGTAGGCGTAGGCGTAGGCGTAGGCGTAGGCCCGCGCGTCACCCGAGGGGGCTCCACCGTCCAGCGGCCATCGCCGTTGACATCGAGCCGAACCGGGTTGGTGAAGCCTACGGGGACCGAGCCCGGGCTGATGCGCCCGTAGAGGCCGGGGAGGCGGTCCTTCCACCGCTGGAGGGGCCAGCCCGCCTCGACCAGCAGCCAGCCGTCGCGGTCGAGGTCGAGCTCCCAAGTGAAGGTGCCCCGGTGCACCTCCTGCCGGGCGTTCGGCCAATCGGGATCGGCGGCGGGGCCGAGGGTGAGGGTGTCCAACACCTCACCGTTCACGACGAGGCGCACCTCGGGGACCGGCACCCAGCGAGCGGCGTCCACCGTCGCGGTCACGCGGAGGTGGCGGCCGGCCACGAGGTCACCCACCCCACCCTCTCCTCGCTCGGTCTGCACGCGGAGCCCCACCACGGGGCCGTTGGAGACCTCTACTCGCCCAGCCGCGATAGCCTCAACGAAGGCCGCCACGTCGAGCCCCACCGCGCCCGGTTGGGGGGGCGGGAGGTGCACGAGGTTCACCGGATAGCCAACCTGCTCGACGTGAACAGAGTGACTGTCTGAATTTCCAGTGCCCGTGATAAAAATGCCTTTGTTTAACAGAGAGAACCAGTCTGCACGCACCTCCCACCAGGCGCGGGCGCTGAAGCGGTTCATCACCTCGATCGCGTCGAAGTCCAGCACGTCCGCGGCACCGCTGATCGCCGGCTCGTTCAACCAGCCGACGGCATGCTGGCCCAAGGGGAGGCCGGGGAGGAGGTCAACCTTGTCGAACAGATCATGGACCCGGGAGACCCCCTTTTCGGGGAAGAACTGAATCCCGCGCGGGTGGTTCAACTGGAGCAGCACCGCGGCCCCGACGCCGGGGAAGGGCGCGGCGACCTGTCGTTCGCGCCAGGCGGCGAGGTTGGCGCGGAGGCTGTCCGTCACCTGGTCGGGGAAGGCCGGGCCGCCCGCCTCAGGGCCGACCAACGGGAAGGCGTTGACATGCGCCATGTTCTTGGCTCGCTTCTTCTCCTTTCCCGACTCCGCGTCCTCCACCTCCTCTTCGCCGCCCTCATCGGGATCTTCGACCCCTGGGTTGCCGCGGGCGACCCGGGCCTCCGCCCCGGGGATCAGCGACAGCGCGTCGCCGAGGTCCAAGAGGCCCAGGGGGATCGAGGAGTCCGTGACCTTGTTGTGGTCGGAGAGGACCGCCACCTCCACGTCCGCGCCGACCAGGCTCTCCAGCCGCCAGCGGTCGGGGATGAAGGCGTCCGTGCTCCGCCCGGAGTGGACGTGCAGGTCAGCGGTCACCCGCCCGGGGGTCTCGACCTCGACGGGGACCGTGAAGGTCAGCGACTCCCCTCCGTACACCTGGACGGTCTCCAGGTCCACCCCGTCCCGCACCCCGCCGAGCCCGACGAATGTGTAGCGCCCCGGAGGCAGGCGGACGTGCCCCGCGCCCTCCGGCAGCAGCACGGTGTAGCCGACGACATCCCGCTTCGATGGGTCAGCGGCGGCGTCCTCCCCCCAGAGGTTCACTGGCGCGCCGGTGAGCCCGTCGTAGACCAGGACCCGCCCGCCCCGCCTCGCGCCGCCACCGTCCACGAGGCGCAGCTCGACTCGGCAAGGATGGGGCGCATATTCGAACACGCTCTCCATCTCCCGTCGGTCCGGGAGGCTGGTCCCCTTGGCGGAGGGGGCGAGGAAGGTGAGCGAGAGGGTGTGGCGGCCCGGCTTGAGCGCGGAGAGATCCAGCACGGACAGATAGTCGGCGCCGCCGCCGCGAGACCACCGACGCCGGTAGAGCCCCACGGGGTCCGTGATGTCCTCCCCGTCCAGACGCGCAGAGACCGTGGCCTCTGGCATCACCTCGGGGGTCCAGGCGGAGAGCGGGATGAGGTCATCCCGCACCACCCGCCCCGTCGAAGGGCTGGTGATCCGCGCCTTGGGCGGGGCGGCGGTGGACTCCGCTGCGCCCCCCGCTCCCGGCGGCGCCCCTTCGCCCTCCGGCTCCCCGGGAGGCGCGCCCACACAGCCCCCCTGGGACAAGGCGATGAGTCCGATCGTGAGGGCGAGGCCAAGGGATGCCCCGACGCGGGCCGGGGCCCCTGTCAAGGAGCTCCCTCAGCGGGCACGCCACCGTCGGCGACGTCGAGCGCGGCGATCACCTCCACCTCGTCTGCGCCCAGGCGACCCTCACGATCCTCCACCTCCATCCGCATCAGCAGTCGATCGCCAGCGAGGAGCTCAGGGGGGGTGTCGGCGGTGCCCTCAACGAGCTCTCCGACGTCGAGGTAGCCGTACATCCCAGGGTAGTACCCGGAACACTCGCCGTCGGAGACGAGCTGGACCTGGTAAATGTTGTCGGAGACGAGCACCCCACCGTCCACGGTGGCGACGGTGTAGTGGATCTTGACGATCGGCGTGGTCTGACCGATCTCCACGCTGCCGAGCATGTGCCAGCCGCCCTGGGATCCGTACACCATCGTCACCTCCGCCCCCTCCTCCAGGGGGACGAAGGTGTCCGCGCCGGTGCCGATCTCGACGACCAGCTCCGGCCGCTCGCAGGCGGGCAGCGGCGCTCCCGTGTCATCGGGGTCGGCGGCGGTGTCACCCCCCGCGGAGCTCGTGTCGCCGGAGGTGGCCGGCTCCGCTTTCCCCGCGCAGGAGGCGAGCAGGAGGATCCACCACATCGCTCAGCTCCGACGACGGCGAAGGAGCGTGATCGTCGAAGCGACGACGACCACCCCGAAGGGGGCGAGCCCGCCAGCTCCCCCGCCCGACGCGCAGCCGTAGGCGCAGCCCTTGGGGGTGCTCAGGTGATCGGCCTTGTCGTAGCCGCTGAGGTCTGGGGTCGGCGCCGGCTCTTCCCCGCCATCGTCCCCCGATCCGTCCGCCCCGTCGGTGCCATCGGTGCCCCCGTCGTCGCAGGTCCCGGGGTCTTCCGCGAAGCCAAGCCCACAGATGGGGAACCGATCCTCGAGCTCGTAGACATACTGTATAAACTTGATCTGGTCATAATCCGTGATGTTCGACTCATAGAGCGTGACGTCCGCGGTCGCGGCCTCTGGCGTGTAGCGGAGGTGCAGCCGGGTGAAGAACGCGTCGGAGGCGCCGCCCACGAAGCCGAGCTGCTGAACCGCCTCGTCCGTCGGTGGCTCTCCGCTGCAGGGATCACAGCCGGACGGTGACCAGGAGTACTCCCGCACCCAGGCGGCGCCGCTGCCGTCCTCGAAGGCGGCGTCCAGCTGGGCCTTGTAGAAGTCGGCGAAGACCCCCGTGGCGGAGTCGCGCCACATGCAGTCGTCCTCCACCACGAGCTCATCGTAGTTCGACACGCCAACCTGTCCGGCCGCGACGTCCGTGAAGGCGTAGATCAGCAGGTCCTGCACCCCCTGGGAGTTGAGCGTCCCGAGGCGGATCGGCAGGCTGAGCTGCGGGGAATTGTAGCCGAACTGCAGCGGAGACAGGAAGCTGCGCCCCTCCACCGCGGCCTCTAGTGAGACCTTTGCGGCGACGAAGTAGGCGCCGTCGTGGATGTACTCACCGAGCATGTCCTCGGCCGCGGTGTCGACCGCGAAGCCGTTGTCGTTCAGCCACGTGACGAGGTCGAGGGAGTCGGTCGCCGAGAGGACCACGATCTCGTACTCCCCCGCGGTGAAGGAGGACTCCACCACCACGGAGCCGTCTGCGTCCTCTCCAGAGGTGGCGCCAGTGTCGGCGTTCGTCCCGCCATCGCTGCCATAGTCGTACTCGAAGTCCGCACACTCATACGAGACGAGCCGCGGGGCAGAGTAGAGGTCCAGGGCGCCGATGAGCTCGCCCTCCACCGTGCGGACATCCTCCGCGGTCAACACCTCAGGGACCGGCATCACCAGCGCGAAGTCGGTGACATCACCTTCGAAGTCATTGGCGAGGGTCAGGGTGGTGCGCTCGCCCTGCCGCACCATCACCACCTGGCTGACGGAGCTGTAGATCTGCGAGCCCGCCTGCCCGACATAGGTGCCGCAGAAGGCATGTGCAGGAGAGATCCCGAAACCGAGGACGCCAAGGACGAGGCTGAACATCAAACCACCTCAATGGGCGCCCTCGTTGCCCACCGGGCGCCCGGCAATGCCTTTAGTGTAAGGCCGTCCGACCAAGCCTTCAGTGTAGCACCGGTCCTGCGGTCGGCCTCAGAATCCGAGGAGCCCCGGCGGCAGCGGGAGCCCACCCATGAGCGCGCTCATCTTTTGCTCAAGGATCCCACGCGCCTTGCGGAGCGCGTCGTTGCTCGCGGCCACAAGGAGGTCCTCGAGCATCTCAGTGTCCCCGGCGACCGAGGGGTCGAGCGTGACGCGGACGATCTCCAGGTTGCCGTTGGCCACCACCTTCACGAGGCCGCCCCCGGCCTGCCCCTCGACCTCGGTGACGGCGGCCTCAGCCTTCATCGCCTGCATCCGAGCCTGGAGACCGCCGAGGAGGCCGCCCATCGCGTTTGGATCCATCATCGTCGCTCCTTGGGAGGGGGGCCTTCATCGAGGGCCGCCTGCAGCCGCTCCAGATCTTTGCGCCACCGATCATCGAGAGAGGCCGCTGCGGCTTCATCTTCGAGCTGCTCACCGCCGCTCTGGACCACCGAGAGCCGGGTCTCGTCGCCGTCTCGCGCGACCTGGAAGGCGACGAGGCTGCCGCGGGAGGGGTGGTCCCCCAACCGATCGAAGGCGATCTCGAGGTGAGAGGTGGGGCGCCACTTATGGACCATCCCCCGCGCCTCCTCGCGGAGACCGTCGGCGCCGATCCGAGCGAGCACGACGCGGCCGCCGGAGCGCGGCTCAAGGCGCGCCTCCGCGACCAGCCAGCGGCACAGCCCTTCCGGCGTGGAGATCGCGTTCCACACGGCGCGGGTGGAGGTCGCGATCAAGATGTGGCGGCGGATGGCCGGCATGGACACGCCCTCGTCGGGGGGGGCGCTTTGTAGCCGAGTGGGCCTATACTGGCCACCTCCGATGCGACGCGCCGCCCCCCTCTTCCTGCTCTCCTGGCTGCTCTCCTGGCTGCTCTCCTGGACGGCCTGCCGGGCCCACGGTCCACCTTCGACCGACGACGAGCGCGATCCCAAAGACACGCTCCGCGTCGAAGCCCCGGAGCCCGACGCCGGATTCGGCGCCGCCCTGGTCGCCGCCCCCTCCGGCGAGGTCTGGGTGGGCGCCCCCTACGGCCCCTCCGGCGCGGTGTGGCGCTACGCGGAGGGGGCGCTGTCTCAGGCGCTCGAGGGCCCCGGGAAGCTCGGCGCGGCGCTCGCCCTCGACGCCGGTGGCCCCCTCGCGAGCGCCCCGCTGGACGGCGAGGGGCGCTTGTCGCGGGTCGAGGACGGTGCCGTGCTCGACCTCGGCGAGCGCGCTGGCCCGCTGGGGACCGCGCTCGCCGGCGGCGCCGACTGGGCCGCCAGCACCGCCACCGGATGGGTGACGGCGGGCGGCGGGGCGGGTGAGAGCCCTGGTCGGCCCTCCGCCCTCGCTTGGGGTGGAGGAGCGCTGGGCGTGGGGATGGCGCGCGGCCCCGTGACGCTGAAGGTCGGCGAAGTGGAGCTCGCTCGATCGGCCGAGGGCGACGAGGCCGGCTTCGCCCTCGCCGCGGGTGACCTCGACGGAGACGGCGAGGTCGAGTGGCTGATCGGCGCCCCCGGGGCGAACAGGGTCTACCTCTGGTCGGCCCGGACGGGTCGGATCGAGCGGGAGCTCCAAGGAGATGGGGGGCGCTTCGGCGCCGCGCTCTCGGTCGCCGATCTAGACGGGGACGGCCAGCTCGACGTCCTCGTCGGCGCGCCTGCCTTCGCCGCCAGCCGCGCGGGCGCCGTCTACCTCTTCGCCAACGGCTACCTCGACGCGCCCACCCGGCGGTGGATCGGTCACCCTGGTGACGAGCTCGGCGCCGCCGTCAGTCTCAGCGAGGGCACCCTCACCGCTGGCGCCCCCGGTGGGCGCGGTGGCGTCCTCGTCTTTCAGCCGTGATGTCGCACCACGGCGCACTCAGCCGGTCAGCTCAGCGGGTGAGGGTCTGGTAGAGCGAGAGAGCCGCCATGAACGCCAGGAAGGGGAAGCCGAGGTAGAGGCCTCCCAGTCCGACGACGACGGCGGTGGGCACCGACACCCACTTGGTCACCCGCCAGGCGGTCGAGCCCCGCATGAAGATGGAGAGCCCGCTGTGCAGCACGTGCCCGCCATCGAGCGGGTACATCGGCAAGAGGTTCATCAGGTTGAGGAAGAGGCTCACCTGAAAGCAGCTCTGCACCATCCAGAGCACCCCTACCGGCAGGGTCTTCGGCAACACGAGGGTCAAGACGAAGGCGACCAGGGCGAGCAGGAGCCCCGCCACCGGCCCGGCGGCCGAGGCCACGAGGCCCTGCTTCGGGTTGGGAGAGCGCCCGTACTGGCAGAGGCCCCCGAAGCCGTGGAGCACGATCCCGAGCGGTCGCAGCCCCAGGCGATCTGCCGCCACGGCGTGCCCGAGCTCATGCACCAGCACCGAAAAGAACAACACCGACGCCCAGATGAGCCCCCGCGAGATGTCAGCCACCGAGCCGCTCTCGCCATAGACGAGGTAAATGAACATGAGCAAGGCGGAGCCGGTGACGGCCACCGGATAGCCGAGCACATTAAAGGTGAAGATCGTTCCCATTCCTGCCTCGTGTATCGGTGGTGCAGTCCACCGCGGACCTGGGGTAGGTTAACCGCTACCATGGAGCGGTCCGAGTGGAGAGCCAACGAGAGACCGACCCACCCGGGCCCGCCGAGGTCGCCCCCCCGCTAGCCGGGGGGCGCTACCGGCTTCGTGATGTCCTTGGCGAAGGCGGAATGGCGACCGTCTACCTCGCGTGGGACAGCCGCCTCGGCGTGGAGCGGGCGATCAAGGTCCTGGCGCCTGCCCTGTCCAGCCGTAAGGATCTGCGGGCCCGCTTCGAAGCCGAGGCCCGGACGATGGCTCGCCTCAGCCACCCAAACGTGGTCGCCGTACAAGACGTGGTGGAGGACGGGCAGACGGTGTTCATGGTGATGGAGGTAGTGCGCGGCGGCACGCTCTGGGACTGGGTCGAGAGCTGCGGCCCCATGCCGGAGTCCATGGCACTGCGGGTCCTCCGCATCGCCCTCGACGCCGTGGGGGCCGCGCACGCGATGGGGGTGGTCCATCGCGACCTCAAGCCCCAAAACATCCTGCTGAGCGGCAGTGGAACGCCGAAGATCAGCGACTTCGGGATCGCCCAGGTACAAGACAGCCTCCGCGACCACGCCCGCACCCGCACGGGCGCCGTGATGGGCACCTGGGGCTTCATGTCCCCCGAGCAGCGGACCAGCGCCCGGAGGGTGGATGGTCGCGGCGACATCTACGCGATGGGAGCGACGCTCTACGCGCTGGTCACCGGGAAGGTGCCGATAGACCTCTTCGCCGCTGACATGGACGACAGCCTGCTCCAGGGCTTGAGCTCCCCCGTCGCCGACATCATCCGCCACGCAACCCGCTATCAGCCAGAGCAGCGCTTCCCGGACGTCGCGTCCCTCATCGAGGCGGTGGAGGCGGCGATCCCGCTGCTCCCGGAGCCTCCCCCTGACACCCCGCGCCTCGGTCGACGATTCGGGGGCGGCGCCACCGAGCCGCCCTCGGCCCCGAGCGACACCCCCAGGCTGGAGGTCAGCGGGACGCTGGCGGAGCTGCTCGAGCCCGCCGCACCTCGGCCGATCGAGGTCCTCACCGCCGCGACCGGCCCGGGACATCGCCCGCCGGGGCCCGGCGGACCGATCCTCGAGAGCGAGCCGAGCCCGCCGCGGCGCGCCGCGCCCTTTGTCATCAGCGGCCTCGTGGCGATCGCGCTGTTGGGCATCGTCTCGCTCTTCGCCCTTCGGACGACCACGGGCCCGGAGGCCCCCAAAGCGTCCGCCGATCCCGCCCGCATCGGAGCCCCCATCGCCGGTGGGCTCGACGCCGAGGAGCCCAATCCCTCGAGCTCGAGCGCGCCGGTCTCGGTCGGCGCGCCCCCGCCGAACCCAGAGGCCCCCGCTGTGACCTCCGAAGCCGCCAACGCCCACAAGGAGGGCGCTCCTCCTCACCCCGGCGCCGGGCGTCGGGAGCCAGGCGCGGATCCACACGGAGGCCAGGCGGGGGCCCCCACCGGCGATGGCTCCGACTCCGACGGACCGTCGCCAGCCGAGCCTCCTCAGCCTCCCACCGATCCGGCGCCGGCTGCGGCGGCGCCCGAGCCAGCGATGGTCAGCATCGCCGGGAACGTCGATCGAGTCGTCTTCGTGGACGATGGCGGCGTGGTGCGCAACCCCGGGGCACTGCCAGCGGGCACGCACACGGTGAGGGCCGTGTTCACCCCCGGCAGCGATCTCGTGCTGGCCGGCAAGATCAGCCTCTCCCCCGGAGAACACCGGACCCTCCAGTGCACGGCGGCCTTCCAGAAATGCCAGTGATCCTCTTCCTGCTCTTCCAGGTCGGTGAAGGACACGCGCAAGCGGGCTTCGACTGCCGGAGCGGGACTAACTTCCAGAGCTTCCTCGACGCCGCAAAGCGTGGCGAGGGTGCGTTCTCCGCGATGGACCTCCCGGGCCTCACGGAGGCCCGAGAACAGGCCCTCGCGGTGCTCCCGTGCCTCACGGAGGACGTCACCCTCAACCAAGCCGCCGCATTTCACCGGCTGATGGCGCTCGCGGCCTTCACCGCGGGCGACCAGGAGCAAGTCCTCGGCGAGTTCCACGCCGCCCGACGCTTGGAGCCCGGATACCAGATGCCCGAGACCGTGGCACCAGCCGGTCATCCGCTGATGAACCTCTACGAGGCTTCGCTGTCCACGGCGGAGGGCGAGCTCGACCCCATCATCCCCCCCGAGGGCGGCTGGGCCACCGCCGACGGTGTCCGCGGCGCCGCTCGTGCGACAGGCATCAGCTCACTGGTTCAGGTCTACAACCGCGAGGGGCGACTGACCGAGACGCGCTTCCTCCTACCCGGCGACCCCACCCCCGCGTGGGGCCCCCTCCCCTTCGAGCGTGCACAGCAGCACCGACGGCGAGTCGTCCTCATCACCGCCACGACCGCGTCCGCCATCGCGGCGGGCACCCTCTACGGGCTCTCCGTTCAACAACGCACCGTCTTCGACGACGTAGACGATCCTGTCACGGACTCCGACCTTGGCTCCCTCCGCACCCGCACCAACACGCTCTTCTTCACCTCCATCGGCGCCGGTGCTGCGGCCCTCGGCCTAGGACTGACCGCGACCTTCACCTGGTAGGGGGCGATCCGGCAGCGGAGAACGGAGCCATCCGGAAGGCCGCGAGCGAGTGGCACCGCCGAAGTACCGAGGTCGTTGAAATGAAGAACCCCCGACCGCCAGGGGCGATCGGGGGTTCAGAAGGATTGGTCGGCGATAACCTACTCTCCCACCGGGCTACCCCGGCAGTACCATCGGCGCCTTGGAGCTTAACTTCCGTGTTCGGAATGGGAACGGGTGGAGCCTCCAGGCCATGGTCACCGACCAAAAA